>CAYMEN010000030.1:0-59875 GCA_964389325.1 uncultured bacterium
CGACACGTCCGCCGATCCGGCGGTCGCGGGAAACCAGAGCATCGTTCTCAACAAAATCCTGTCCCTCGCCGTGACTCCGCTGAGAATCCAGTCGGTGATCATCGGCGTCCTGTATCTCGACAACCGGCTGTCGGCCAACACGTTCACCGACCGCGTGCAGGAGCTGCTGCGCGTGTTCGCGGCGCAGGCGTCGCTCGCCATCCACAACTCGCGACTCCTCTACCTCGCGACCACCGACGGGCTGACCGGCCTGCTGAACCACAAGCACTTCCTGAACCGTCTCCTCGAGGAGTTCTACCGGGTCAGGCGCCACGGGTCGACACTCTCTCTGCTCATGCTCGACATCGACCATTTCAAGAGGTTCAACGACACCTACGGCCACATCGTCGGCGACAAGGTGCTGCGGCACGTCGCCCAGGTCCTTCGCGACAAGCTGCGCATCCATGATCTCGCCGCCAGATACGGAGGCGAGGAGTTCTCGATCCTCCTCCCCCAAACCGACCTCACGGGCGCATCTCACCTGGCCGACAAGCTGTTGGCGGCGATTTCGTCCACTCCCCTCGTTCACGAGGGAAAGCCGCTCGAAGTCACCATCAGCATCGGGGCCGCCGAGTTTGATCCGAAGGGCATGGACAGGCCGCTGGTGCTCGTGAAGGCAGCCGACGCCGCCCTCTACGAGGCAAAGAAGCGCGGCAGAAACCAGGTCCGGCTCTACCCGATCGTCTGACCCGCCGCCGAAGCGGCTATTCAGCCCCCTCTCCCCCCGCTTTCATCATCGCCCGGGAAGCGGGATGCCGTATGTCCCGATGCTTCGCGTCTCGTCCGCGTGTTCGAAGCAGGGTGGCGGATTTTTCATGTTTTCCTCGCATTCAGGGAGACGCGCACTTCTGCCGATACATGATCCGTCGTATGACCAGAAAACGTCTCATCCTGCTGTTCGGGCTCTGGCTGGCCGCCTCTGCGCTGCCGGCCGACGCAGCCATGGACTACGCCCTCGACAACAGGCTTTCGGCGTCGATTTCGAATGCGGAGGGCCTGTATCAGGCGGGGCAGTGGGACAAGGTCCTGACGCTGGCCCGGCAGATCATGAAGGACGCGCCGGTGGACCACCCGGCACGTCAGCGCGCCTACGACCTGGTCATCCTCGCCACCGACAGCCGCAGCCGGGAACAGCTCGGCGAGCAGCAGGCGGCCACGACGAAGAAAAACAGGCAGACGGCCGAACAACTCGTCGCCGAAGGCTCGAAGCTGATGGGCGAGAAGAAGTTCGCCGAAGCGCTCGACAAGTTCAAGAGCGCCGTCCGCAGCTACGGCGGCGACGCCGAAACGTGGTATATGCTTGGCTATGCGTTCCAGCGCACCGGCAAGTTCTACGAGGCATACGGTGCCTACAAGCAGTGTTTCAAGCTCAACGACAAGCACCCGCGGGCGCTGTTTCACCTCGCGGAGCTCGCCTTCTCGTTCAAGAAAACGGGCGAGGCCGAGGATTTCGCCCGGCGCCTGATCGGCGAAATCGAAACGCAGCTCGCCCAGCTGAACAGCCTGTTCTACGAACAGCGCGCGGCGAACCTCAACGACAAGGCGATCGCCACGGCGCGCAAGATCGCCGCCTACAAGCGCAACCTCGGCCAGGCCTCCTACATGCTCGGCCTTTTAACGGAAACCCGCGGCGCGCTTCCCGACGCCAAGACGGCCCTCGAACGCACCGTGAAGCTGAATCCGACCTCGATGGACGCCTACTACCACCTTGGGAAAGTGTATCTGAGGCTCGGCATTCTGCACCAGTCGACCGTCGCGTTCGAGCAGGCGATCCTGATCGGCGAGAACGCGGTCAAAGAAAACCGGGCGAAAGCGAAAAAGCTGCTCGACGAAGGCAAGTCCGATGCCGCGGTCGAGGCGGAACTCCGCACGAAAGCCATGTCCGGCCGCCTCGCCCTGTGCCACTACGGCCTCGCCGTCGCCGAGCACCGGCGGGATGCCGTGACGACGGCCCTCGAGTCGATCGACAAGGCCCTCGAACTGAAGCCCGAGTTTCTCCAGGCGCGGTTCGCCAGGGCCGTCTTCCTGGCCACGAAGCGAGAGTACCAGTCGGCGCTCTACGAAATCCGGCTGGTTCTCAAGAATGCGCCGCCGAACAGCCCCGAGGCGAAGCGGGCCGTGCAGACGCTCAAGCTCCTGATGGATCAGTCCATGGCTGCAACGAAGCCGGACCAGTTCGCCGCCCGCGCCGCCGAGAGCAAGACGGTCGAGCTCGACGTGCCGGTCAAGCACATGCAGGGCATCGGCGGCCGAAAAACCGAGCGGGAATGGGAAAACCTGTTCCCGGTGATGTCCGAGATCCAGGGATTGATCGACAAGGGCAACGTGCCGGAAGCGATCCGCCGGCTGATCCATCTCGGCATGGAGCATCCGGAAATCGCCCAGATTCATGCAGTTCTCGGCTTCTGCTACATGGAGCAGAACCGATGGGGCGACGCCGAAGTCGCTTTTAAAAAAGCTCTTGCTATTCACCCCAACGAGGCGCAGAGCCTGTCGAGCCTGGCGTATATCAACGCCATGCGCGGCACCCTGCTCGACAAGGCGCTCGAGATGGCGAACAAGGCGGTCAGCCTCGACGGGAACCGCGCCGCGTTCCGGCACACGCTGGGCTGGGTGTATTTCAAACAGGGCGAGCTCGACAAGGCGATCGCCGAGCTGAACAAGGCCCTCGAACTGGATCCGAGCTACATTCTCGCGCGGTATAACCTCGGCCTTGCCCAGTATCTCTCGGGCACGTTCGAAATGGCGCTCGTCTCGTTCGACACCGTGCTCGCGAAAAAGCCGGGCCACGTGAAGGCGGCGCTGTTCAAGGCCCTCACGCTGGCCAAGCTGAAGAAGGTTTCCGAGTCGCTGGCCCTGCTCGAGAAGATGAAAAAGGATCTTCCCGAGAAGGAAACGCTCGTCAAGGTCGTCTCGACGCTTCACGACAAGCTCAAGCTCGCCGGAGAGCGAAACACCGAGCTGCCGATTCCAGAGATGAAATCGCACGCCCCCATCGCGAAGCTGCTGGCCCAGGCCCGCGCCTATCGCAGCAAGGGCCTCGTCAACCATGCGAAAGATCTGTATCTCGAGTGCCAGCGGCTCGCGCCGCGCGAGTTTGCGCCCTGGTATGAGATGGGCGACATGTACGCGCGCGCCGGCCTCACGAACCCGGCCCTGCGGGCGTGGGAAAAGGCGCTCGAGATCGATCCGAACTCGTACGACCTCCAGTTCAACATGGGCCGCATGCAGTATCGGCTCCAGAAGCGGGACAAGGCACGCCAGGCGTTCGTGAACGCGCAGTCGCTGAAGCCTGCCGACCCGGAGCCGCACTACTATCTCGGCCTGATGGCCTACGAGGACAAACGGTTCGAGTCTGCCGAGAGTCACTCTCTCGCAGCCCTGCGCCTGAAGCCGCGCTATTACAAGGCGATGGCGCTGCTGGGCATGGCCCGCATCAGGCTCGGCCGGTATCTGCCCGCCCGGGACGCCTACGAGATGCTGTATGCGAAAGCCCCGGCCAACTCGCCGATCAGGCGCCACGCCCGCAAGAAGCTGTGGGAACTCACTCGCCTGCTCGCGCCCGAGAAGGGGCCGTCGTATGCGAATGTGAAGCAGGTCCAGGAGCAGATCCAGCGCCGGATCGAAGGCGCCGACCGGTCGCAGAGCGTGCCGCCGGGAGCCGCCGGGAAGCCGGTTCCGGAATACGGCAAAACGATGACGACCGACGAGAAACTGTGGGTGCTCAAACGACTCGAACAGTTCCCGGTCATCGCCCGACAGGCGCCGTACTCGTATGGGCCGGGAACGACGGGGTCGACGCTCTCCAACGAGGAAAAACTGTGGGTGCTCAAGCGCCTCGAGGGGCTGAAATCGGCGAAACAGCAGTTCGCCCCGCCCCCGCCGCCCCCCGTCACGTCGAAATACAAGCTGCATGAGGCTCCCAAGCCGGTGCGTCCCGAAGACCCGTCCGACGCCGACACGCTGGCCGGGCTCGAAGCCGCCGAGAAGGGCTTCATGAGCGAAGCACTCGACCGCTTCGAGAAGGCGCGCGCGGCGTCGCCGAAGAATCTCGAAGTGCTGATGAACCTCGGCTTCCTGCACACCCTGCTCGGCAACTTCAAGAACGCGTTCGAAGCATTCTCGCAGGCGGCTCTCCAGCATCCGAAGAATCCCGCGCCGAAGCTCGCGCTGGGCAACCTGTACTGGCTCGGCGGCAAGGGCCCCGAAGCGGTCGCGCAGTGGAAGGGCATGATCGGCAAGGTCGCGCTCGATTCGAAGTTCAGCTTCATCAACCGTTCGGAAAAGGTCTGGAAACGCGTTCTCGACACCAACCCGACCGACCCGGACGCGCATTCGAACCTCGGCATCGTCTACCTGTTCTCGCAGCGGTACACGGACGCGATCGCCGAGTTCCAGAGCGTGCTGACCATCGCGCCGTCGCGTCAGGAGCACTCGTTCTACCAGGCGATGGCCTGGACGATCATGTATTGCGGCAACAATAAAACAGCGACGAAGAAGGAGGCGAAGTCCGTGCTCGTCCAGCTCGAGACGCAGGCGCCGCCCTTCCCGCACTCGCGCCTGCTCCGGCAGTATCTGGAGACGCTATGACCCGGATCCGCCCTTCTTCCGTTTCCATCATCGTTCTGCTGATCCAGCTCGCCCTGGTTCTGCCGGTTTCGGCCGAACTGCAGGTTCTGAGCCTTCCCGGATACGGCGATTACGAGATCTTCTCGACGGGCGGCACGGCCGCCGGATCGTCACCCGCGCCTGCAGGGAGCAACCTTCTCCGGGAATCTCCCAGGCACGCGCTGAACGAGGACGGCATGGTCGGCTTCTTCGTCTCGGAGACCGCCGACCGGCTCGAGCCGAAGCGGCTGTTCACCTCGTTCCGGTACGATTACCGCGAGCTGACGTCACGCTACGGGAAGGCGTTCCTCCACCCCGACACGGGCTCGATCGGCACGCTGCAGCTCGCGGCGAACTGGCTCGGCGACTGGGCGGAGTGGACCGTGATGGTGCCGATGCAGAAATACGACCTGTCGGCGCCGCGAACGCTCAACAAGGCAGCCGAAGAGGGCGAGGGAATCGGCGATATCAAGCTCGGCTGGAAGGCAACCTACCTGCCCGACAAGAGTTATTACCGGTTTGCCTACGGCGCCGTCGTCGAAGCCTCAACCGGCGACACCGACGCGATGCGGCCCGCCGGCTCCGAGCACTCGGACGAGATCAAGGTGTTCGGCTGCGTGACGACGAAGGAAACCGACGCTGCAACCGCGAACCTCGAATTGGGCGCGATCATCGACTCGCAACATGTCGACACACGGTTCATCTACCGGATCGGCATGAGCTACGAGCCGACGGCCCACGCCGCGCTGATCGGTGAATTCGCCGGCGAAGTCCAGGGCGGCCAGGACAAGGACACCCTCGACATGATCCTGGGCATCCGCCTCGCCCCGTCGCCGAAGGGCGTTCTCGAACTCGCCTACTCGAAGAACCTCCGCACCTACCGCGAGTTCGGCTGGGACGACCGTCTCCAGATCGGCGCCACCGTCCGCTGGTAATCTGGGTTCATCACGATGCACCCGAGATGCACCGCGAGAAGACGGGAAGCCTTTTCACCGCGGAGACGCAGAGGCGCAGAGAACAGATTCCTGTCAACAATAAAAACCATATATTATAAAATATATACTAATCGCAATTCAGGCGGATCACGATACGTCCCCGCGGCATCAGGATAACCTATACGCAGGGGCCTATCGTGGTGCGTCCGAAACGCACATGGATATCGGGAAACGCGTTCTCCACGACAATGCGGAGAAGGAGATTCCACCCAACCTCTGCGCCTCGGCGCCTCAGCGGTGAAACGGTCTTTATTTCGCCGTGGCTTGGAATTATTTCAGGCGGGAGTCGAGTTCTTTGATGATGCCGGCGGCGATGCCGGACTCTTTCGAGTCGGCAGGGGCGATGCGGATCACCTTTTCGAAGATGTCGCGGGCCATCAGGCCGGCATCCCTGTCGCTCTTCTGGAGCAGGAGGTCGACGTAGGCGTTGCCGATCGCCATCAGGAGGGGAAGGTTCTCGGGGTCTTTGTCGAGGCCGCTTCGCAGCACGGCGATCGCGTCGCGCGTCCGGTTCTCGCGTGAAAGCCTGTTTGCCTCGTCGAGGATCTGGTCGGCGCTGAACGTCTTGAGCGTCACGTCGTCCGGCCGGGGCGTGAAACTGCCGGGGGCGGCAGCCTGCTGTGCGGCTTTTGCGGCTTCGAGAACGGCCGCATCAGCAGCCTTCTGCTGCGCGAGGAGTTCGGCCGCGGCGAGATCGCTTTCATAGCGTTTGATGACCTTTTGGGCCTCGGTGGCAAACGGCCCCTTCGGATTCTTCGCGATATAGGCCTCGAGATCCGGGACCGCCTTGTCCAGGCTTTTCGAGATCGAGAGCAGGTATCCGCGATAGAACAGGCCTTCGCTCATGCTGTTGGGCCGGTCGTTGAGCAGTTCGAGCCCCTTCTGGATCAGGCCGTTTTCGGGCTCCGAGAGGAACTCCCGTTCCATGATGACGCACCGCACGTAAATCTCGATGGCCTTCGTCAACTCCTCTTTTTCGAGGGCATCCATGGCCTCGTTGTACAGCGTGGCCGCCGGCCCCGTCCGGAGGGTCCGGATCATCGGCGAAGAAGTTCCGGCTCTGGCCGGCTTTTCCGGCTTCCCGCCTTTTTCGGCAGTCTCTGAACGAGCTGTATCAGCCGGTTTTCCAGGCGAGGCAGGTTTTTCTCTGCCCGCTGCATCTCCGCCGGCTTTCGGAACGGAAACCGTCGTCGGCTGGCCCGAGGGTCGATCGGCAACGAGCACCTGCGCGCCCGGCGGGGGCGGAAGAGGGGCGACTCTGGAGGGGTCTTCCGACAACTCGCGCAGGCGCTGGAGGGCCTGGCCGAAGTCTGGATTCAACGAGAGCGCCTTTCCATACGCTTCGCGCGCCTCCTGCATCCGTCCCATCGATTCATAGGCAAGGCCCATGTTGTACGGAACCCAGTAGGAGTCGGGCTGGAGGCGTCGAGCCTGCTCGTAGCAATGCAGGGCGTCGGCATACTGGCCGGTCTTCTTGTAGAGAATACCGAGGTTGTTGTAGGCGTGGAAGTTGCCCGGATCGAATTTCAATACTTTAAAATATATATCTACAGCTTTTGAAAACTCCTTCTGCAATGAGTATTCGAGGGCGAGTTGGAGGAGAACCTCGGTGTTCTCGGGGTCCTCCTGGAGTTTTTTCAACAATTCCGGAGCCTTGCCCGCCGCCACTTCCGTTGCGGCCTGGGCGAACACGGCGGGAAGGACGGGGTCCGCCGCGCACAACAGCAACCCGGCGCCCACCGCGGCAAGAAGGCGGCAGGCCCGGGTCATTCGAAGGGAAATCGCTGCGTCAGCGGGCTTCGACGATGAATTTGATGGCGGTTTTTTCGTTACCGTCAATATCGATTTTGGCAAATGCAATGATGGTGACCAGTTCGATGCCTTTTGGGGCGACATAACCGCGGGTGACGGCGATGGCCTTGACCGTCTGGTTGACGGCCCCGGCTCCCACGGCGAGCAGTTCGACCCGTGAATCATGCTCGAGAACTGCCGCGATGGCGCCTGCGACGGATTTCGGGTTCGACGATGATGCAACTCTCAATACTTCCATGGTGTAACTCCTCTCGTTGATCTGTGACTGACGGTCCTGCGTCGTATTCTTCTAACTCTATTATAAGACCGGCACATCAACCTTGCAATGTTCCCGTGATGAAAACGCACCGAAGCGACGAAAATCGCTTCGGTGCGACTGATGCATGAGTCGGAAAATCAGACGGCTTTGAAGAGCAGGCTCGCGTTCTGGCCGCCGAATCCGAACGAGTTCACGATCGCATGGCGGATCTTCGCCTCGCGCGCCGCGAGGGGAACGAAGTCGAGATCGCACCCCTCGTCCGGATGTTCGTGATTGATCGTCGGGTGCAGGAAGCCGCCGGTCATCTGGATCAGGGTCGCCACCGTTCCGACCGCTCCCGCGGCGCCGAGCAGGTGACCGATCATGGATTTGGTCGAGTTCATGGCGATCTTCTTCGCGTGATCTCCGAACACCCGCTTCACGGCGACGACTTCGACCGGATCTCCGACCGGTGTCGAGGTTCCATGGGCATTCACGTAATCGATCTGCTCGACCGGAATCGAGTTCCAGGCAAGTGCCTGCTTCATCGCGAGATAGGCGCCTTCGCCGCTCGGATCGGGAGCGGTGAGATGATAGGCGTCAGCGCTGCAGCCATAGCCGGCAAGCTCGGCGATCGGCTTGGCGCCTCGTTTGAGCATGCTCTCTTCGGATTCGATGACGATGGAACCGCTGCCCTCGCCCATGACGAAGCCGTCGCGGTCCTTGTCGAAGGGGCGGGAGGCTTTCGCCGGCTCGTCGTTGCGTGTTGACAGGGCTTTCATCTGCGCGAACCCGGCGACGGTCAGCGGAGTGATCCCTGCCTCGGCTCCGCCGCAGATCATCGCGTCGACGATACCGAGCTGGATCTTCTGCCAGGCCTCACCGATCGCATGGAGGCCCGACGCGCAGGCCGAAACGACGCAGTAGTTGGGCCCCTTGAAGCCGTGCGCGATGGCGAGACAGCCGGAAGCGATGTTACAGATCATCATCGGCACCAGGAACGGGCTGACGCGGCCGGGCCCCGACTTCATATAGGTGTCGTATTCGGTTTCCATCGTGCTGATGCCGCCTATGCCGGTGGCGATAATAACGCCGACACGAGCAGGATCGACATTCTCGGAGGTGATGCCGGCCTGTTTGACCGCCATCTCGCTTGCGGCCATCGCAAACTGCGAATACCGGTCTTGGCGACGCACTTCCTTCTTGCCGAGGTACAGCGTGGGATCGAAATTCTTGACTTCCGCCGCGATGCGGACGGTATGCTTCGATGCATCGAAGCGGGAGATGGGGCCAACGCCGCCGACGCCCGCTTTCAGGTTGGCGGCAAACTCTTCGATGCCGATGCCGATGGGAGTAACGGCTCCCATGCCGGTTACGAACACCCGTTTCATCGTAACGGACTCCTTCTGATGCCGTGATGCCGGTTCTTCAGGCGTCGACGAACTCGAGGCCGTCGAAGAACATGTGGAAGATATCCTGGACCGTCATGATCTTGCGAACCTTGTATACATGCTCGCCGGCGAAGACGAGCCCCCGGTCGAGGTTGCCGTTTTTCGCCTCTTCGAGCGCCCTGACGATGCAGAAGACGTGGGAACAGCGCTTCAGGCAGCCGTCGCAGGTTTCGGGCTTGAACCCTCCCTCGGCGACGGCGTCGGAAAACGGCGTCGAAAGCGCATTTCCGGGCAGGCCCACCGGGCTGTGAATCCTGAAAACGTCGCCTTCCTTCGCCTGGAGATACCGCTGCTTGAAGGCGTCCGCGGCGTTGCACTCGACACTGGCGGCGAAGCGGGTTCCGACCTGGATGCCGTCGATTCCGAGCTCGAGGACTTCTTCAAAATCCTCGCGATCGGTGATCCCGCCCGCGATCACGACCGGGATCTTCACCGCTTCCTTGACGAGCGGGAACAAAAACCGTGACGATTTCGTCGTGCCGAGATGGCCCCCCGCCTCCTTGCCCTCGACGACGACCGCCGACGCGCCGAGGGACTCGGCAAGCTGGGCAAGGCGCGCGGTGGAAACGATCGGGACGACAGGGACATTGCGCTTCTGGCCGAGCGCCAGAAGGTCGCGAGAGAACCCCGCACCGGCGACGAGCAGGTCGATGCCTTCGTCCACGGCGGTCTGCATGACGTTCATGAACTTGGAAGCGGCGACGAGGCAGTTCACCCCGACGATGCCGCCGTTCGCGATGCTGCGCGCGAGGCGAATCTCCGCCCTCAGTTCATCCGGTTCCATCCCGGAGCCGGCGATCAGGCCAATGCCACCCTCGCGAGCCACCGTGCCGGCCAATCTGCCGGTCGACACGCGAATGGCCATGCCCCCCTGGATGATCGGGAAGCGCGGCCGCAGGTTACCTATGGAAAGCCGTGGAAGGATCTTCACTGAACGCTCGTTTCGAGTCACCGAAGAGGCCGCCCGGCGGGACGAAAAGACCCGGCAGGCAGCCTCTTCCTGTCTGGAGAGGCCTCAGGCCTTCTTCTTGGCGATGTAGTCGACGGCGTCCTTGACGGTCTTGAGTTTCTCGGCGTCCTCGTCGGGAATCTCGATCCCGAAGTGCTCTTCGAGATCCATGACCAGTTCGACGGTATCGAGGCTGTCAGCGCCGAGATCCTCGATGAAGCTGGCTTCCATGGTCACCTGCTTCTCATCCACCTGCAGCTTGTCGACGACAATGCGCTTGACTTCCTCAAAGTGATTAGACATGACGACCTCCTGTGGTTGTGTGCAAATATTCTTGGAAAAATAGAGCTTCTTCTATAACTCAGGACATTACCATTCCGCCGTCCACGGTGAGAACCTGGCCGGTGATATAGGACGAGCGATCCGACGCCAGGAAGGACACGGCGTGAGCGACGTCGGTCGGCAGGCCGAAGCGGGCCATCGGCACCTGCGCGAGCATCTGCTCCTTGACCTTGTCCGTGAGGACGGCGGTCATGTCGGACTGGATGAAGCCGGGCGCGATCGCGTTGGCGCGGATGCCGCGGCTGCCGAACTCCTTGGCGAAACTCTTGGTGAAGGCGATGATGCCGGCCTTGCTGGCGGCATAGTTGGCCTGGCCGGCGTTGCCCATCAGGCCGATGACGGACGCGATGTTGATCACGCTTCCGCGTTTTTGCTTGAGCATGACCTTGCACGCGGCGCGCGACATCAGGAAGGTGCCGGTGAGGTTGATCTTCAGCACGAGGTCCCACTGCTCGTCGGACATGCGCACGAGCAGCCCGTCGCGGGTGATGCCGGCATTGTTCACGAGCACGTCGAGGCAGCCCAGCTTCGCGACGGTCTCGGCGACGAGCTTGTCGGCATCGGCCGCTTTCGACACGTCCGCAACGCAGGTGTCGACCGTACAGCCGGCCGCGGCGAGCTCGGCACGGGCTTTTTCGAGACCCTCGGCGTTCACGTCGGAGAGCATGACGGCATACCCGTCGGCACCGAGCACGCGGGCGATCTCGAACCCGATGCCACGGGCGGAACCCGTCACGAGAGCGACCCGGCGGGTCTGGGACGTCGTTGCAGAAGCGTTCGTTGTCATGCGTTGCCTCGCGTCTGTAATTGTTCGTTATCTGCCGGGCGTAACAGGATACTGCATCCTCACGCCGGAATGGGCTTTTTTACACGATTCGGGACGGGATGTCAAGTGAACCGCTCCGTTCAGGAAGCGGCGTTTGCCTGGCCGAGCAGCGCCGAGAAGCTCTCCGGATCGCCGGCAGCAGCCAGTTCCACGGCCGGGGCGATCTTCTTGATCAGACCGTTGAGCACCTTGCCGGTGCCCAGCTCGACGAACCGGCCGAACCCGTCGGCGGTCATCCGCTGGATCGTGTCTTCCCAGCGCACCGAGCCGGTGAGCTGTTCCAGCAGCTTGCGCCGGAAGTCGGACGCACAGGTCGTCGGGGCAGCATCGATGTTGGTGTAGACCGGCACCTTCGCATCGCGGAACGAAACCCGTTCGACAGCTTCGGCAAGCGCGTCGCGCGCGGGCTGCATCAGGGGCGAGTGGAACGGCCCCGACACATCGAGCGGCATCACGCGCCTGGCCCCCTTTTCCGAAGCAAGCTTGCCGGCCTTCGCCACGGCCGCGGCCGCACCGGAAATGACCAACTGGCCTGGGCAGTTGTAGTTGGCGACGACGCAGACACCCAGGTCGGAAGCGGCGGCGCAGACGTCCTCGAGAACCCTGCGGTCGAGGTTCAGAACCGCCGACATCGCTCCGACGCCGGACGGGCAGGCCGTCTCCATGGCACGGGCCCGGGCATCGACCAGCCGAAGGATCTCTTCGTATTCGACGACGCCGGCGGCATAGAGGGCCGCATACTCGCCGAGACTGTGGCCGGCGACCCCGTCGAACGCGACGCCGTCACGGCGGGCAGCCTCGACCATCAGGGCCGAGGCGAAAAAGATGGCAGGCTGCGTGTTGATGGTCAGTTTCAGGGCTTCATCAGGCCCCGTGAAACAGGCTTCAGTGAGGTTGCGGCCGAGAACGGCGTCGGTGCGGGCTGCCATCTCGGCCGCCCAGGGATATGCCGTCACCATGGCATGCGCCATTCCAACCTTCTGAGAGCCCTGGCCGGGAAAAACGAAGGCGGTTTTCATGCGCTTGCCGCCTTCATCGGAGCGACGACAGCCGGTGCCGGCCGCGGGGCCGACATCTGCCCGGCGATCCGCTCGAATTCCTTGAAGAACTGCATTTCCAGCTTGTCGAAGATCGCGGAACACGGCTCGCAGGTTCCCAGCATGCCGCTGATCTGGCCGGCCATGACCGACCCGTCCTCGACGTCGCCGTCGACGACGGCCTTGCGCAGGCTGCCTTTGGCCATCTCGTCGAGCTGCTCGGGTGTCGCCCCCTTGAGTTCGGCCTCGACATAACTCTTCGCGAGCTTGTTGCGGATGACGCGCACCGGATGCCCGGTCGTGATGCCCGTCGCCACGGTGTCGCGATCCTTCGCCTGGGCGACGACTTTCTTGTAATTCTCATGCACCTGGCACTCGTCGGACAGGATGAACCGGGTGCCCATCTGGACCCCCTCGGCGCCGAGCGCGAAGGCTGCCAGGATCCCGCGGCCGTCGCCGATGCCGCCGGCCGCGATGACTGGGATCGAGACCGCATCGACAACCTGCGGAACGAGCACCATCGTGGTGACCTCGCCGATATGGCCGCCCGACTCGTTCCCTTCGGCGATCACGGCATCGACGCCGGAGCGTTCGAGCCGCTTCGCGAGCGCGACGGACGAAACGACCGGAATGACCTTCGTTCCGACCTCCTTGAACGCCTTCACATACGGTCCGGGGTTGCCGGCGCCAGTCGTGATGACCGGAACGCGCTCTTCCAGGCAGACGTTCACATTCTCCGGCGTCTGGGGCATGAGCAGCATCAGATTGACCCCGAACGGCTTCTGCGTGCGGGACTTGATTTCCCTGATTTCACGGCGAAGGTCGTCGGGCATCATCGAGCCCGAGCCGAGCACCCCAAGACCGCCCGCATTACTCACCGCGGCAACAAGGGAAGCCGAGCTCACCCATGCCATACCACCCTGCAGGACCGGGTATTTGATTCCCAGAAGGTTCGTTATTCGAGTCGAGATCATACTGGTTCCTCTCTGTTGGGGAAATGGAACGCAACGGTTCAGGTACAAATGAAACCGGCGCAGGGAGCTCCCCGCGCCGGACGTTTATCTCTTGATCACGCCGCCGCCGAAGAACCGGCTTCGCCGTGCAGGCGGCTCGCGATATGCTTCACGACATCGGAGGCCCCATACTGGGCCGCAAGATGTATAGCATTTGCAATAGAGGCGGCCTTGAACTTGCCGTGGCAGACGATCGAGCAGCCGCCGATGCCGAGCAGCGGGGCCCCGCTGTATTCCGGCGCATCCGTCCGAACCCGGCGGAGGTTTCCGAGAATGGCGCTCGCCATCTCGGCAGGAATGCCGGCTTTCGCCACGCCCTGTTTGATCGTTCCCATGATGAGATCCGACAGGCCTTCGCTGGCCTTCAGCAGGATGTTGCCGACGAAGCCGTCGCAGACGACGACGTGGGCATGGCCTTCGAACAGGCTGTCGGGCTCGACATTGCCGATGAAATTCAGCGCCCCGTTCTGCTTTTCGAGCAACTCGTAGACGGATTTGGTCAGCTCGTTGCCTTTTCCCGCCTCGCCGCCGATGTTCAGCACGCCGATTTTCGGCTTCTCGACCCGGCAGATGGCCTCGTAATACGAGACACCCATGTGGGCGAACTGCACGAGATGGTTCGGGCGGCAGTCGACGTTGGCGCCGACGTCAAGCACGAGCACGCCGTTTCCCGAGGCGGTCGGAAGCATCACGGCAATGGCGGGGCGCTCGACGCCGGGCACACGCCCGATTTCGAGCAGGGAAGCGGCCATCTGCGCTCCGGTGCTTCCCGCGGAGAGGAAGCAGCTGGCGCGGCCTTCCTTGACCAGTCGCGCGGCTACCGATACGGAGGCGTTCTTTTTCTTGCGCAGCGCCGTCGTCGGCGACTCGCCCATCTCGACCATTTCGGGCGTGTCGGCGATCTCGCAGCGTCCTTCAGCCTCGGGCCAGACGGCAAGAATCTCGTTCCGGCGCCCGACGAGAATCAGCTCGGCCGCACCGGCCTCGAGATACTGTCTGGCACCGAGAACGAGCTCACGGGGAGCGAAGTCCCCGCCCATGACATCGATGGCGACTTTCATTCGTCAGGAGTCAGGGGGTGATCAGGCTCAGGCCTTCTCGACGTCGAGAACCTTGACCTTCTTGTTGTAGTGGCCGCACGCCGGACAGACCCGGTGAGCGAGCTTGGTTTCAAAGCACTGCGGGCATTTCGCGAGGGTAATCTCGGGAGCGCGGTAGTGATTCCGCCGATTCCGCTGGCTCATCTTCGATACACGATGCTTCGGACACGCACCCATGGTAGTTCCTCCAGATCAAAAATAGGAATGAAGTCCTGTCACTATAGCAGAAATCGGCTTCCGAGTCAAACGCCGTTCACGCGTTTGTACCCCCCTGGGTTTCGAACGGCCGCTGCCGAAGGCGCGCGAAGGCAAGAATGCCGCCGAGCGCGATCGAGAGATACGCGGCCGCGAGCACCCGGTACTCGGCCGGGAGCAGGAAGGTAACCGTGTGTGCCGGGATCCAGAAGAGCGGGATCGTTCGCAGGAGGACGAACGAGACGAAGCCGGACCAGTCGATGCGGCTCACGACCGATTCGAGCCTCACCCCGGCGATCCCCGCCAGCCGCCCGCCACCGGCATCGATATACCCGTCGGTCACCCGGTGGAAGGCCATGAACACCGGCGCGAAAATGAGGTTCATCAGCGTGCTCGTCCAGAACGCGCGCGAAACTCCGGCCGCAAACCCTTCGGAAAATGCCGGCAGCAGGCCCTTGCCGATCACAGCCGCCGTACCCGCGGCGAAGAGATCGAACACGAGGGCGAACGCGACGCCGAACAGGCCCCAGACGAAGAACCGCCACCCCAGGCCGGTCGGGGCAGCCCAGGTGCCGCCGGAAATCCGTCGCGCCAGCCACTCGCCCATCGTTGCGAGAACGCCGACCTTCGCGAATCCCATCAGGTAGGGATGCGCCCGCGTCGCGGCGATGAACGCCTCGTGCGTCTGCGGAACGAGCAGACACCCGGAAATTCCGGTCAGAACGACGGCCCAAACGATATCACCTGTCCGCATTATAACCTCGCATATACATCGCTTCATCCGGGCGCATCGCGATGCGCCCCAACGCCACAAGATCCTACAACACGTCAGGCACCGCAGCCGGGCATCACGGATGCCAGGCTTTCCCGAAAGTCACAGGGGATGGGAGGCGGGAACGCCGTTGCGGCGCGGGTACGCGGCCGGCACCGGCGATCGTTTTTCGATCAGGACGAACCCGCGTGTGAACGGCAGGAGGGGCGGCTCGAACGTGAACGTCCGCACGTTCTCGTGCCGGACGCCCAGGATCTGCATGGCCTTTCCCGCTTCGGACAGCTCCTCCTGCAAGGCAGGCCCTTTGTATAGCAAAAGATATCCACCCACCCGGACCAGTGGGAGACACAGTTCCAGGAGGATGCGGACGGAGGCGACCGCACGGGTCACCACCAGGTCCATCTTCTCGCGGAAGGCGGGGTCGCGGCCCAACTCTTCGGCTCTCGCCAGCACCGGCTCGAGGTTGTTGATCCCGTTTACGGATTTCATCCGTCCCACGAAATCGACGGCCTTGCCTTTTGCATCGACGGCGTATACACGGCTTTGGGGGCGCGCGATGGCGAGCGGCACGGCCGGGAACCCACCACCCGTGCCGATATCGAGGATCGTGTGCGCCTCTTTCCAGCATGGAAGGGCCGCTTTCGCCCCAAGGGGCGCCAGGGCGTCGAGCACGTGCTTCGTCGCGATCTCCGCCGGTTCCTTGATTTTCGAAACGCTCGGATACAGAGGATCGGCAAGCATGCAGCCGCACCACCGTTCGAGCCGCTCACGGGTCGCCGCGTCGAGCTCGAGCCCCAGGGGGGTGATATATTGTTCTATATATTCAATCACAGCCATTCGCCGTTCTCCAAGATGCTCTTGATTCCTGCATCGCAAAAGCTGATTTCGCGCTCCCGTTCGTGCTGAGCCTGTCGAAGCACGAGAGGCTCCCGTCCTTCGACGAGCTCAGGGCGAACGGGGCGAGCTCATCCATGCGTCATCCTGTGTTTTGGCCGGAGTCGCCTGCGCACGTCGATTCCCGGCCGCGTTTCAGGGCCGCGAGAACGGCCGCGACATCGGCGGCACGCACCCCTGGGATCCGGCTCAGGTCGCCGAGCGTTTCGGGCCTGACGGCGGCGATCTTGAGACGGGCCTCGGTCGAGACGGCCGCCGGAAGTGCCTGCAGGAGAGATTCCGGAAGCCTCAGCTCACGGAATTTTTCGAGGAGTTCGAGTTCACGCTCCTGTTGGATCGCATAGCCGGCGTATTTCACCCGGGCCTCGAGTTCGATGCGCGAGAGCCGGTCGAGTCCCATGAGTTCCGGAACCAGCCCGGCCAGGGCCTCGAGGCGGACTTCCGGCCGTTTCAGGAACTGTTCGAGAGAAATCTTCCCCTGGATCGGGCCGCCGGAATCGCCCGGGATCGCCGCTGCTCCGGCATCGTCGACGCTGCGCCCCGCGAGAAGCTCCCCGGCCGCGTTTTGTCGTTGCTGCCGTTCGAGCATGGCGTTCCGGCGCTCCTTCGATATGAGCCCGGCGGCAAAGGCCGTCTCGGTCAATCTCGCCTCGGCGTTCGACATGCGCAGCTGCAGACGCCACGGCGATCTCGACGTGAAGATGCGATACGGCTCGCCGAGAGGCTGCGTGGTGATTTCCTCGATCATCAGCCCGAGATAGGAATCTCGGGCGGACAGCACGATCGGCTGTCGCCCGAATGCGATCGCGGCTGCGTTCACCCCCGCGAGCAATCCCTGGCCCGCAGCCTCCTCATACCCGGACGTGCCGTTCAACTGCCCCGCGAGAAACAGGTTCTGAACCCGGCGCGACATCAGCGTCGGAAACAGCTCGCCCGGGTCAGCCACGTCGTATTCGATGGCATACCCCGGCCGCGTCAGCCGGGCATTCTCGAGGCCGGGAAGGGTGCGAACGTATTTTTCCTGCACCCATTCGGGCAGGCTGGTCGACATGCCCTGCAGGTAGATCTCGCGGCCGTCGGCGCGTTCCGGCTCGAGAAAGACCTTGTGAGCGGATTTTTCGGGAAACTTGCTCACCTTGTCCTCGATCGACGGGCAGTAGCGCGGCCCCGTCCCGGAGATGCGGCCGGCAACGAGGGCCGATTCGTGAATATGCGCCCTGATGACCTCATGCGTTTCTTCGGTCGTCCGCGTCAGGAAACAGGGCATCCGGCCGAGCGGCTTCGAGCAGTCCGACCAGAGGGAAAACGGCGGCGTTTCCGGCTCGTCATCCTGCCGCTCGAGGCCGGAGACGTCGATGCTCGCAGCGTCGAGACGCGGCGGCGTGCCGGTCTTGAACCGCCGCATCGGGAGGCCGATCCGCTCGAGGCATGTTCCAAGCTCATCCGCGGGCGGCTCTCCGGCCCTGCCCGCGCCGAACCTCGCCCGGCCGATGTGGATCACGCCCCGCAGGAACGTGCCGGGCGTCAGGATCACCATGGGGGCGCGAAACACGTCGCCCATCATCGTTCTGACCCCGGCGACCCTGCTGTTTTCGACAAGAACCTCCGTCACCGTTCCCTGGGCGAGATGCAGCCGGGGATGCGTCTGAAGGGTTTTTCGCATCCGGCGCGAATAGGCTTCCTTGTCGGACTGGACACGGATCGACTGGACGGCGAGTCCCTTGCGGGTGTTCAGCAGGCGGGTCTGCACCTGCGTCTCGTCGGCAATGCGCCCCATCACTCCACCAAGGGCGTCGATTTCACGCACCAGATGGCCCTTGCCCTGGCCGCCGATGCTCGGGTTGCAGGGCATCGCAGCCACCGCGTCGATCTGGATCGTGAGAAGGATTGTCTCCGCGCCGCACCTGGCCGAAGCAAGCGCGGCTTCACAGCCGGCGTGTCCCGCCCCGACGACGATGACCTGTGCGTGCGGAATCACTTCAGAATGGTCAGGGCTTTTGCGGCAAACGAGCTGACGAGCTCGCTCGGATCGTCGATCAGCACCTTCATCAGCTCGACGGCATGAGGACCACGCTTGCGCGCGAGCAGCTTTGCGGCCGCGAGCCGAACGCCGTCATTTGCATGCTGGGCCGCGAAATAGATCAGAATATTCTGGTCGTCTCCCATGATGAAGGGCAAGTCCCTGATGGCCTGCGCCGCATCCTCGTCAGTTCCTGACATCAGGCCGTTGTAGACATGGATCGACCGTGTTTTCTGGAATTTCACGCCCGGGGGAAGCGGCACGACGGGCTCGGGCATCCCTGCCGGCACCGGCTTTGCAGCGGGCTTTTCGACGACAGGCGAAGCTGCGGGTGATTCCATTGCCGCAGGAGCACGCTCGGCAGGAACTTCTTCCACCGGCGGCTCCGGGGGGGCCGATGGGGCCTCGGCCTCTTGCTGGCCAACCTCATCGACAGGAGGTTCGGAAATTTTCTTCGCAACCGTCTCTGCAACAGGCTCTTCAGAGAGGGGCTCCGTTTCCGGCTCGAGTTCGGGCTCCGGCGGTGTTGCCGGCGTGATGAGAGCGACGGGGGGCGCGCCCACCGGACCGATGGAAACAGGCTTCATTTCTATTTCCGCGGGGGCAGGAGCAACGACCGGGGCCACGGGCTCGCGCAGAGGCGTGTTCTTGATCTTTTCCCAGAGACCCCTCGCAACCTGGGCAACAACGCTGTCGGCATCCTCGGTCGTCGCCATCAGGGCTTCGCGGGCGACCGTATTGTTGATCTTCGCGAGCGCCTTGAGAACGCTCAGCCTGATTCCCTGGTTCGTGTCCTTCAGGGCCGCCTTCAGCAGCGTCAGCGATGGCTGGTCGCCGATCTCGCCCAGGGCGAAGATCACGCTGTCCCGCAGCCAGACCTCCGAAGAGCGAAGCATCGAGCGTAATGTCGCAAACGCCTCCGGATGTCCGCACTTCACCAGGAATTTCGCGGCGTTGACCTTGACGCGGTTTTCCGGATCTTGCAGAAGCCGCTCCACATCAGGCTCACAACTTCGAATCGAACACTCCTCGATCACCTCGACGGTGTTCGCCCGAACGCGCGCATCGCTGTCGGTGAGGCAGACCCGAATCGTCGAGCCCCCCTGCTCGCCGGCAAGCCTCGCAAACACTTTCACCAGGCCGGATTTGACGATCACGTCCTTCTCGCTCAGCAGGACCTGCTCGAGCTGTTCCACCTCGAGGGCGGAACTCGTTTCCATGATGATCTTCAACACCAGGAAGCGGCGCTGGGATGAAAAATTCGTGAGAACGAGGAATGGAAGCACCTGCGGCGGGATGCGGGGATCCTTGATCGTCAGCAGGCCCTGCAGAGCGGTCAGGGCCACCTCTTCGTGAACCTGGCGCGACAGCCAGAGAAGCTGGGTCAGATGCCCCGGCGGCCGGTTCCGCATGAGAAAGCGCGCATGTTCGAGCATTTCGGGAATGCTCTTTATCTTTTCTGGGTCGGGAAGCGACGGGTCGACCTGTTCGTTCAGGAACGGCGGCTCGATGACGAGCGCCTTCGAGCCGCGCCTGCCCGTCGCCGCCGCGGGGGCTTCCACGGTCGGTTTGAGCAGGGACGAATCGATTTCGGGAATGTCGTCCGGAATGGCTGCCAGCTGCACCGGTGTTTCCGCCTCGGGGGCCGGCGGTGCTCCCCCTCCGAGCTCTTCCAGCAGTCGTCCTGCCGATGTCCTGACCGCCTCATCGGCGTCTTCGAGCATCTGGGACAGCAACTTTGCCTTCTCCTCGCCGGAAATCGAAAGGCTCGGAATCTGACTCACGGAGCGCAGGCGCACCTCCGCCGAAATGGAACGGAGGTTCTGAATGATCAGATCCTGCTGACGCTTGGGAATCATCGTGGTTTCCTCATTTTTCCGGCGTGGATGAACGGTCGGCGGCGTCGCCGAACAGTGCCCACAGGATAGCAAGGTCGGCCCGTCCGAGGCAACGGGTTCGTGCCGCCTGGGCGATATCGTCGAACCGTCCCGACGCGATCACCTCTCGGGCACCCGCGGACAGTGCGATCTCCCGGCCGGCCGGAAGCTCCAGGGGAAGCTTCAACAATTCGAGACGCCTCGTCTCTTCCATCCGTTCCGACTCTCGCGCCGCGTAACCGCGATACTTGATTCCGATCTCGAGAACGTCGATCTTATCGGGTTCATGCAGTCCCGGCGCGAAGCCGTCCATCAGAGACGGCAGATCGGCATACCGGACACCGGGCCGCTGGAGGATTTCCGCAGCAGACACACGTTTTTTCAGGCCTCCCGTGCCGGTTTCGGCGAGTTTTTCCGTAAGCGACGCCGTCGGGGTCACCCGGAACTCTTCAAGCCTCGCCGCCTCGGCCGCGATTCCCGAAAGCCAGTGGGAAATAGCCGCGTGCCTGGCCTCATCCACGAGGCCGAGAGCGTGTCCCGCCCCGACAAGCCTGGCTTCGGCGGTGTCGTCACGCAGATGAAGCCGGAACTCCGCGTTGGCGGGCGTGATCCGGTAGGGTTCGGGGTGATCCCAGGTCGCCAGGTCGTCGATCAGGACGCCGATGTAGCCGTCCGCCCGTGAAGGCATGAAGGCCTGCTTCCCGAGCACGGCCAGGGCCGCATTGGCCCCGGCCACGAGGCCCTGGGCCGCCGCTTCCTCGTATCCCGAGGTGCCGTTGATCTGGCCCGCCGAGAAAAGCCCGTCGAGAACCCGCGAAGCCATGGTCTTTCTGAGGCATCCCGGCGCGAGCGCATCGTATTCGATGGCATAGCCGTATCGCACGATCCGTGCGTTCTCGAGGCCGGGAACGCTCGCGACAACATCCCGCTGGGCTTCCGGCGGCATGCTGGTCGTGAGCCCCTGGAGGTAGACCTCGTTCGATTCACGGCCTTCCGGCTCGACGAAGATCTGGTGTTTCGCCATCTCGGGGAACTTGAGCACCTTGCGGTCGATCGACGGGCAGTGTTTCGGCCCGACGTTCGTGATGTTGCCGACGACGAGCGGACTGTCGGAGATGTGCCGCCTGACCGCCTCGATCGTGCGGTCATCGGTGAACGTCAGCCAGCAGGGGAGCTGGTCGTCGAGACGCCGGAGCCGGTGTTCCCACAGGAAACCGCCTGCAAGCGGGTCGCCGGGCATCTCCTGCATTTTCGAGCGATCGATCGAGTCGCGGTCGAGCCGGGGCGGGGTTGCCGTCTGCAGCCTTCTCAAGGGCACTCCCGCGGCCGCAAGCGACTCGGCAAGGCCGATCGCGGCCCTCTGCTGGTGCGGACCGCCCGGCCAGCTATCGCGTCCCACGATGATGCGGCTCGACAGATACGTTCCCGTTGCGAGCACCAGGCTGTCGCAGGTGAAACGGATGCCCGTTTCGAGCTCCACGCCACGCACCCGGCCGCCCTCGACATGAACGGCGGTGACATGCCCCTGCCGGAGCGTCAGCCCCTTCGTGGAAAACAGCGTCTGAAGCATCCGGTCGCGGTAGAGTTCCTTATCGGCCTGGGCGCGCCGGGCCCGAACCGCCGGCCCCTTCGACGTGTTCAGCCACTTGAGCTGGATGCAGGTTTCATCGATCGCCGCGGCCATCTCCCCGCCCAGGACGCCAATTTCACGCACCAAGTGGCCTTTTCCAGGGCCGCCGATGCTTGGATTGCAGGGCATGAGGGCCACGGTGGAAAGGTTCAACGTCAGCAGCAGCGTCGGAACGCCGAGCCGGGCGGAGGCGAGTGCCGCTTCACAGCCGGCGTGGCCAGCGCCGACGACGATGACGGGGACATGGGTCGCGTCGTTCATTTGCCGATGCAGAACCGCTCGAAGATCCGGTCGAGCATCTGGAGGTCGGCCGTTTCCCCCGTCACGCGGCCCATCTGCCGCACCGCCTCCTCGATCTCGAGCGCGAGCATGTCGTCGTACATGTTGCCGATGCCATTCTTTGCCCGCGTGACGGCGCCAAGGGCCGCCTCGAGCGCCTGCCGCTGCTGGGCCCCGAGAAGAAGCATATCATCGAGTATATCGAGCCCGGCCTCGCGGACCAGCGCATCGATCGCTTTCGCCAGCTCGGCCAGGCCGGCCCCGGTCGCCGCGGAAAGCCGCACGACCGGCCACGCCGGCGACAGGGTCGGCGGGGACGCGGATGCCGGTAGATCGCTCTTGTTCAGGGCTGCGATGACCGGCCGTCCGGCGCCCTTGAGGAGTTTCACGACATCCGCCTCGGCCTCGCCCGCGGCCGCGGAGCCGTCGAACACAGCGACGATCGCGAACGCGTGTTCCATGGCCTGCTGCGTGCGGCCGATGCCAAGCTCCTCGATCGGATCGTCCGGTTCGCGCAGGCCGGCGGTATCGACCAGCCTGAGCGGAACGCCGTGCAGGGAAAGGGTTTCCTCGAGGGTGTCGCGCGTCGTTCCCGGGATCGCGGTCACGATCGCCCGCTCCCGGCCGAGGAGTGCGTTCATCAGGCTCGATTTGCCGGCGTTCGGCGGGCCGGCGATCACGATCCTGAGACCGGCCGCCACCTGGTCGCCGTGCCGGGCAGAGTCAGCGAAACGACTCAGATCGAACTCGGCGGCGGCCAGTTCGGCGTCGATCAACCGCGGATCGAGCTCCTCGATCGCGTCTTCCGGGAAGCTCAGGCCGGCCTCGAGCTGCACCAGCAGGTCGAGAAGTCGCTGGCGGACAGCCCTGACGCGTTTCGCCGGCGTTCCCTCGAGCTGGTTCACCGCCACCCGGATCTGGCCGGGGGTCGTCGCGTCGAGCAGCTGCGCCGTCGCCTCGACATCCATCAGGCTCATCTTGCCGTGGAGAAAGGCCCGGCGCGTGAACTCACCCGGCTCCGCCCCGCGGGCGCCCGCGGCCAGGATGACCCCCAGCAGCCGCGCCAAGACGGCCGGGTTGCCGTGGGCGCCGATCTCGGCGAGATCCTCGCCGGTATACGACGCCGGCCCCAGAAACGTGTTCACGACGACCCTGTCCACGACGAGGCCGTCGGCGGGATCGACGATTTCACCGGCATACGCGGAAAAAGCCGCGGGGAACGTTCTGCGTCCCCGCGGCCGGAATATCTTCTGCAGGATCGTGCCGGTGCCGGGTCCCGACATCCGGATCACGCCGATCGCCGATCGACCGGCCGGCGTGGCCACGGCTGCGATCGTGTCACTCTTCGTCGGAAAAGTCCTCCATGAACATCGGGACAGACTTGCCCTTCTGGCCGCCGGCGGCTTCGTCGGGCTGGCGCTGGGGCCGGTCTGAACCATAGTTTCCACGGCCGCCGGAGCGCGGTTTCCTCGGAGGAAGCGGTTCGGACGAGCCGGCGCCCTTCGTCGGCGAGATCACGACGCGCCGCATGGGCTCGGTTCCCTTGGAGAAGGTTTCGATGCCGTTCCGGTCCTTGAGGGCGAGGTGGATGGTGCGGCGGTCGAGGGTCGACATCGGCTCGAGTTCGACCGGGCGGCCGGAATCGATGGCCTTGTGATACATGCGGTTCGCCATCTGGACGAGGCCCTTGTGGCGTTTCTCGCGGTATCCCTCGACGTCGATGATGATCTTAGCCCGGCCTTCGCGGCCCTTGTTCGCGATGATGTTGACGACGTATTGAAGTGCGTCGAGCGTGCGGCCGTGTTTGCCGATCAGTTGGGAGACGTTCGCCCCGCCCGCGTCGATCGTCCAGGCACCGTCGGCGACGCGGTCGGTCAGCTCGACGTCGGTGACGCCGACGAACTCGGCGACGTGCCGGACGATCTCGTGAACCCGGCCGTGCATCGGGTGATCGGTGCCGAGGGGCCCCTGTTTGACGGCATGGCCGGGGGCCACGTCGCCGTCCTCGAAGTCGAACACGTCGCCCTCTTCCTGGCGGGGAGCGGGTTCGGCGGCCGTCCTGGGCGGCTTCGCCTGGCGGACGGGCTCCGGGGCGGGCCTGGCGGGCCGTGGAGCCGGAGTGACGGGCTTCGGTTCTTCCGCGGCCGCGATTTTCGTCTCGACCGTGAATCTCATGCGGATCTCGGGGTTGCCGATGGCGGCGAACAAGCCGCGGGCCGGCGCCGCAAGCACTTCGCGACCGGTGATCGTCTCGTTCGGCTTCAGTTCGCGCTCGATGAGCTGGATGGCTTCGTCTTCGGAACGTGCGGTGATTTCGATGAATCGCTTCATGGGGTCGTTTTCTCCTTCGCGGCCGACATGATTCTGTTGGCCTGAATCTGCTGAATGATACCGATGATACTGCTCGTGAACCAGTAGACGAGGAGCCCGGCCGGCAGAGACCAGGTGACGACGAACATGAACATCGGCATGAACGCCATCATCTGCTGCTGCTGCGGATCCATGTTGCTCGTGCCCTGCTGGTAGTACATCAGCGCGGCGATCGCGATCGGCAGTATCAGATACGGGTCGGCCTTCGAAAGATCGGCCATCCACAGGAACGGCATCTTCCGGAGTTCGACCGCGATATTGATAGTATTATATAACGCAATCAATATGGGAAGCTGGAGAAGCATCGGCAGGCAGCCGCCCAGCGGGTTCACGTTGTGCTTCTGATACAGCTTGAGCACTTCCTCGTTGAACTTCTGGGGATCGTCGCGGTGCCGGTCTTTCAGGTCCTGGACGAGGGGCTGCAGCTTCTGCACCTGGGCCATCGACTTGGTCGACTTGAGCGTCAGGGGATACAGCAGCAGTCTGACCACGATCGTCAGGAACACGATCGACATGCCGAAGTTCGGGTAGATCGCATTGAAGAACTGCAGGATACGCAGGAGGACGGTACTCAGAAAGCCGTAGTCGGTGACCGTGTCGCGTTTGATGGCGAGCAACTCGTCGAGCAGCTTCGGCCCGAAATACATCTGGAAGGAGAAGCTCTTTCCTTCCTGCGGCTTGAGGGTGAACGAGGGGATCGACACGGTCACCAGTTCGCCCTTGAACTCCCGCTTGCGGGTGTCGTCGGACTTGACCGGGAACCCCGACGCGCCGAGCCTGACCTGCTGTTTCGCGTCGATCAGCATGCAGAAGTAGGTCGTCTTCAGGCCGATGCCGGTATAGCCGCCGGCGGCGGTCTTTTTCACGAAATCCTCGGGGGTGGTGAACTCGTCGTGTCCCTCGGGCTTGAGAGCCAGGATCGACGAGGGATTGAACGGATCGAGAAAGATGCCGGGGCCATAGCTGATCGTCAACCCGTTCTGCCGGCCGTCATCCAGTTCGATCAACTGCGCGGAGAGGTTCGTCAGGACATACGATATTTCAAAATTATAGCCATTGGGATTGAACGTGTATTTCTTCACGAGGGCCACGTCGCTCCTGGTCCCGCTCTCTGGCGAGACGTTGTTGCAGGTGGCGGTGACGACGATCCGGTCGCTGGTCTTTTCGGCGACGTCGATCGTATAATTCGTGAAATAATACGACCGGCTTCCGACGGTCGCCGTGAACGGCGCGATCGTCGCGCTGGCGAAAGGGTATCCCGCGTCCATCAGGATGGGCGGGAACAGGTTTTCCTCGAAATTGACGCCTTTCAGATAGTAGACCGAGATGTCGCCGGTCTTGCTCGACAGGATGATGCGAAGGCGCTTCGTCTCGATCGTTGCGTCAGCGAGACCGTCCCGGTCGATATCGGCGATATCGACCGTGGCGGGAGGCTGGGTCTGCGCGTGGAGGACCGCCGGCGCCAACGCCAGAAGAAGCAGCGCCATCGCCAGAGCCGCCCCGGAGAAGCGCAGGAAACGTGTGACAAACGGAGCGATCACGGACCTTGTAACGTGAGATGGCACTGGACAGCCTCCGGAACTGGATCGGATAGGATGTGGTCGTTCTGAACCCCTGCTCAGGGTACAGGATCGAATCCTCCGGCATTGAAGGGATTGCAGCGGAGGATTCGATAGAGGCCGAGCGCCCAGCCTTTCAGAAAGCCGTAACGCTCGATGGCCGCATAGGTGAAACGCGAACACGTCGGTTGAAACCGGCAATGCGCGCCCATGACGGGGGAAAGCCAGCGTTGGTACAACCGGATGAACGCAAGGCTGCCGCGCACGGCGCAGCCATGGCGGGCGAGTTCTCCGTGGTGAGTGTCAGGCATCGCCGCCCGCCTTCACCGGTACACGCGGAGAGCCGCCAGGAGCATCACTGCGCCGGATGCGCCGAAGCGCCCATCCGATCGTCGAGCGGATCTCGGCATACCCGATATCACTGCACTTGCGGGCCAGACAGATGACCATTTCTATTCCTGGGGCACGCTCGTCCGACAGGCGCAGCACCTCGCGAACGCGGCGCCTGAACGTGTTGCGTTCGACGGCGATGCCGAACCGGCGCGGAACGGAGACTCCATACCGAAAAACATCATCCGATGTCAGCCGGTAGTAGAACCCGAGGCCCTGCCTGAAAAAACGGCGTCCTCCGGCGAATACGCGATCGAACTCGGCACGCGTCCGCAGCGAGCAGAATGTCCGGCGAGGGGGCATCCCCGCGCTCGGGGGCTCAGAGACAGATGCGCTTGCGCCCGATCAAGCGGCGGCGCTTGAGGACCTTGCGGCCGGAAACCGTGGCGGCCCGCTTGCGATATCCGTGAGTCTTCTGGCGTTTGCGTTTGTTGGGATTATAGGTAAAGCTCATGGGTCGTCTCCTTCACAATTAACCGTAGTGGAAGATGTTACTATATACCACGACGGTACAACTGTCAACTCCCAGCTTTCCCTGAAATCAAGTCTCCTGCTTCACTTGCAATCGCCATGGAGATAGCGTATACATTCTTTCGAGAGATCTTGCACCATGTTCCACGGATATCGGAATTTTTCCCCGCACCCGGGATGAATTCCCCGCCCTCGGGCTCCGTGGCGACCTCATTTGCACAGGACCGTTCAGCATGCAGAAGCGATCCCGCATTTCCGGAAACAGGGCCGGCTCGAGGGGGCAGGTCCTGGTTGAAATGGCTGTTGTCATGCCGTTTTTCCTTCTGGTCATTCTCGGAGGAATCGTCGATTTCGGCATGGCATTTCATAATTTTGCGGTTCTTCAGCAGATCGCCGACGACACGGCACGATATGCCGCCGAGGAAAACGGTTCGCATGGCTTCACCTCTGTGGGCCCGATCAGCCGATACGCCCAGACCAGAAAGCCCTCCTGGTGGACGGGAACGTTCATCGTCCATCCTCCCGAGACCATTCCCCTCGTGACCCCCCCGGACGCCACCACTCCCAAGGTTGTCCGCATCACGATCAGCTATTGTTCGCCAACATACACGCCGTTCTACCATACGATGTTCAGTGCGGTTTCCGGCTTTTCGTCGATCCGCATTCAGGCGACAGCCGCATATAAAATTCCCAGGGTTCTTCTCACGCGATGAGACAGCTCCATTCCCGGCGAGCCATCGCCACCACGAATTCATCAAGAAAAGGAGCGATTCTCATTGTCATTGCCTGCGGAGCGGCCCTGTTTATCGGCCTTCTCGCTCTCGTCACCGATATCGGTTGGACGTATTTCAACCAACTCAAGCTCCAGACGGCAATCAACGCTGGATGGAAAGCGGGGTTCGACGAACTTCTCGTTCTCAGCGCCTCCAGCGAGGAACCAGGTGGCCAGGCGCGCCTCGATCGGGTAGCTGCTCATGTCCGTTCCGTTGTCGCTCTCAATTATCCCGGTGACTCTCCCCCGGAAGTCACCGTTACATTCGGCAAACCCGATCCTGAAAATCCATCGTCCATTCCGGAACTGACCGTTTTCGGAACCAGGAACGTCCCGCTGTTCTTTGCGAACATGTTCGGCATTTCCTTTTTCCGGGTCCAATCGATACGGTCTAGTGGATTTGACATCGAGGTAGACCCCGGGATCATTCCAATCGCCATTCCTCATGGCGAGGTAAACGAGCCACACCCTGGGTTGTATCGCTGTTCCCTTTATTCAGAAAATGAAGGATTTATCCCCGGAAGGGAATATCTTCTCCAGCCAGCAACCCATTTCGGGAATACCGCCTCCTCCGCTTTCCATACGGAGCCCGGGCTCAAAAAAATCCAGAACACGGGCGCCATCGACCCGGACAACAATCCTCGCAGCGGTGACGTCGAGTTCGCCGGCAGGCTCAGGAACGGCTTCCCGTTGCCGCTCCAGATTCATGACCGGATCATTCTTCAGCCCGGCATATCGCTCAACACGACCGTCTCTCTGATCGCCGCCCGCATCGCGAGCGGAGCAGCCTGCGCCATTTTCCCGATAACCGACATTCCCCCGGAAGTGGCCAGCGCTGCTGCAAATGTCGGCGCCCGGACGATCTACGACCTCAATGGACTGGACAACCCTGAAGGTGTTTACAGTCCCGCCGGATATTCTTTTACATCCGCTGTCAGAATCATCGGGTTTGCAGAGTTCGAACTGATGGCTCCCGGAGATTCAGGCCAGGGGCAGATCCGTGGCCGCTTCCTCCGCTACATCATAAAGCCCGGCTTTTCAGAGGCCGAGACCATCGGTAACAAGGGCTCAGAATGAATATTTGGGCATAAGATTTGCGTTCTAGGTTATGATACATTATTGTACATAATGAGGATATATATGGATTTTCTCGTGAGTCGATCGGAACCCGCTGTTCAACCACAAATCCTGGGGTGAATGAGGTGTTGCCATGAAAAGAAGCAGAGGAAAAAATGGCCAGTCGATGGTGGAGTTGTGTCTTGTCCTACCCATCCTGATCATCGTTTTGCTGGGTGGAATCATCGATTTTGGGTATGCGTTCTACAATTACATCACCCTCCAGCAACTGACGAACGACACGGCCATGTTCGCGTCCAGCCCATACGTTCCCATCACCGAGCAGAACGCCTCGGGAACGAGCGAAATCGGCCAGTCCGACCAGGCCATCATCGAGTATGTCAAAGCCCACAAACCACCGATGTGGGAATTTGTCGGCACCCCGTCTCCGGTTCACAACAACCTGTTCGTCACGCTGCCAGCCCCGTTCAAGACGGCTGACGGACTCGCCAATGTCCGCCGGGTGACGATGGATTACAGGTCTCCCCTGTTGACCCCGTTCTGGAAATCCGTCGCGACATACAGCAGATGGAAAGAAGGGATTCCACTTCGCACGTCGAGTGCTTTTCAGGTTCCCAGAAATATTTGGCGGAGCTTTTGATATGAAGAGAAAGAAACGGACAGGCCAGGCTCTCGTAGAGCTCGCACTCATTCTTCCACTCCTCGTCGCGATCCTGATCGGGATCATCGACTGCGCCCGGGCTTTCCACTGCTGGTCGGCCGTCAACCACATGTGCGTCGAAGCTGCCCGCGCAGCCTCTCAACGAAAGAATTTCCGGGTCATTCCCAACTTCTTCGGTCCCGACACGCACAACAACGCCTCGGCGGCCATCGAGGCTTTCAATCGCTACCGATCCCCGCTGACCCCCCCGAATCTAACCTCCACGCCCGTCTTCACCGGAATCGGCCAGGCAACGGACACCGTCACGGTCACCTGCACGTTCCAATTCAGGCCCTGGATTCCGGGATTGTCATACTTTTTCAGGGGTTCGGGAGGAGCGATCATTCTCACTGGCCATGCCGTCCAGAGAAAGGAGTAAGGCCATGCGTATCCCGAAAAATGTGAATGCCCGACTCGGAAGTGTTCTCATAGGAACCGTCTTCGGCCTGTTTTTTATCCTGGGCATGCTTGCGCTGGTCACCGACACGGCCTGGCTGTATTACCAGAAAGTTCGTATCGAAGGTGCCGTCAGTGCCGCCTGGCGGGCCGGCATGGATGAAATCATCATGCTGAAAAACAGCGGCGCCGCCGTTACCGAGTCTCAGATTCAACAACGCGTTCTCGACGTTTTCCAGATGAACGGCTACTCGGCTTCCGCTCTGCAGGAACTCATCGTAGATCCGGGCGGAAGGCGGCTCAAGGTTTATGGGAAAGCCCCCCAGCCCATGTTCTTCTCGAGAATCTTCCAGATAACGTCCAAAGACGTGGACGCTGTCCGTGACGGAACCGGGGGAGAAGGGATGATCCCCCTGTCCCTCGTCCCTGGCGACATCAAGTGGGGGAAAAAAATTGAATCATACGACAAAAAGGGAAACCCTATCTACACATCGGGGTACTGGTATGAGGAATGGGATGGGGAAGATTTCGAGGCAGGCGGATATGTTCCCGGCGACGAATACATTCTGAAACTCGGGCCCCAGAAGAAGGATGACGGGACCGCCCCAATCCTTGCGACCGATTCCTACAAAGTTCTTGTCACCGGAGGCGGTAACTCGAACGAGGGGTCTCTTGACCTGGGCGGCCAGGGCGCTGCCAACTGGCTCGAAAACATGCTGTACGGGTATGCCGGCAGCCTTGACATCGGCGATTTCGTGAACACGGCACAAGGTGAGGTCGTCCAGAAGACGATCGAGGGCCGCGAATACCGGGCAGCCCTCGGCGACATCGTCACAGTGCCCGTCATCAAGGTTGTCAACGACGAGACGGTTCTCTATAACACAGGTGGTTCGAAGACGCTGGTCATTGTCGGCTTCGCCCGCGTCGTCATCTCATCGATCGAGGAAACCGTCGTTCACGATCCGGACCTGGGTGACTACACGACGTCCCAGGTTCGCGGAAAGTTCGTCGATTACCTGGTGAGACCGACGGACGAAACGCTCGCCCTGAACATGTCGCCCCCCCTGTGAGCCCTGACACCAGGGGACTAACGCCGAAAAATCTCTTGGAATATCAGGATGTTCCCAAAACGAGCGGAGGGATTCCCACCTTCCGCTTGTTTTTTTCTCTGAAAATATTTCTTGCCCAAATGGGGGGTAGTACATATATTATGTTTTTCTGAGAGGATGATCGGTGTACACATACGAAACCGATTGCAGTACATCGATCCCTATGTTATGTTTTGCTCATAGTCCACTTGGGGAGGAGGGTCTCGTGTCGTGAACCGACGAGCAATACTTGTAGCCCTGATCGTCAGTATGGTGTTCTCCGCCATTCTCTGGAAAAAGGTCCAGGAACAGGCAAAACCGGTCGGCGTTCCGACGGTGTTCGAACCGCCGAAGATTCCCACGACGAAAGCCGTTGTGGCGAAGCGGAAGATTCCCGCTCGGCAGATGCTCGAAGCCGCTCAGCTGAACGAGTATTTCGAGCTGAAGGAGATGATCGCATCGGCCGTTCCGTCTGACGCGTTCACCTCCATCGCCTCGCTTACGAAGAAATACACGTCCATCACGATCCTTCCTGGTGACATCATGGCACCGAACCGCATCCTCGACAAGGATGTGATCCCTTCCCTGTCGTTTGCCGTTCCGGAGGGGAAGCGCGCGGTGACGATCGCCGTCTCGAAGACGAGTGGCGTCGGCGGATTCATCCAGCAGGGTGATTTCGTCGATGTCATTGCCAATTTCAAGCAGGGCACCCCCGACTCGATTGCCAAGATCGTCCTTCAGGATATCCTGGTTCTCGCGGCGGGCAACACGTATGCGTTCGATCCGGGCATTGCGACCGCCGCCCCGGCCATCGCGGCCGCAAAAATGGAACTGGTGACCCTGTCCGTGACGCCTGAAGAGCTCGAGCGCATCGTCTTCCTCGACAGCGGCGTGAACTTCAGGCTCGTCCTCAAGAATCCGAAAGACAAGGGCGAGCAGGTTCTCACCAAGGGTGCGACGGAAAAGATGGTCATGCGCACGCTTGGCTTCACGGAACCGGTTGCCGTGCAGCCCGTTCCCACCACCGTTCCTGAAGGCCCCAAGGTCGTTCATCCCGCAGTTCCGCAGGCCATCGAAACCATCGAAACTGGACGCGTCGAAATCATGTATGGCAGCCAGCGGCATTTCGAGATGAACAAGTTCGGGGTCATTCAGACGTCGCCGTACATTCAGCCCCTTCCGCCCATGAACCCGCCTCCGGCACCCGTGCTGGAAGCCCCGGCCGGTTCCGTTCCGGCCCCTGAGTCCGTTCCCCAGTTTCCGGTGAATAAGTGTATGGAATGAGGAGAGAATGTATGAAAACCCCAATCCTGTCTCTTCGAACTCTCAAGAAGTCGCTGGTCTCTCTCCTCGCGGCAGGCACGCTGACATTGTTCGGCAGTTCGGCCGCATTCGCTGAAAAGATCCTGATCCCGCTCGGCAAGTCGTTCAGCATGAAGGCCGCAGGCGTCACCAAGATCATTGCCGTGAAAGACGGCGTCGTCGAAGTGCTGAACGTGTCCGAAGACGAAGTCATCCTGTCGGGCGTCGGCAACGGGCCCGGGGTGACCCAGATCATCTACTGGGATGCCGCCGGCCAGCATGTGGTCGACGTGGAAACCTTTCAGGAAACGGATCTCATCCAGAGGAAGTTCTCTACGCTCGTCGTCGAGCCGTCGGTCAACCTCTCGCTTTTCCCTGATGCGGCGTATCTGCGTGGTTTCGTAGATACCCCGGAAAAGATCAAGGAAATCGAGGCAATAGCCGCTTCCCTGGTCACTGATCGCAAGCTGATCAATCTCATGAGCCTCAAGGAAGAGGGGAAGAGCTTCAAGACCTACGAACAGCGTCTCCAGGAAGCCATTGTCACCGCCATCAAGTGTCCGACCGTCAAGGTGACGGTTCTCAACCCCCGCACGATCATGACGACCAACCTGGAAGATCCGACCGCACCTCCGGCTGCCACCGCGACGGAGGGGCTCGAAGACAAGATCAGGGTCGTGCTCGAAGGGTATGTCAACGACCAGGCCGAATACCAGCACCTGCAGGAAGTCGTTCGCGGGTTTGTCAACGATGAAGAAAAGCAGATAGCCAATCTGGTCAGCATCGAAAACCCGATCCAGGTCGTTTTCCAGGCTTACGTTCTCCAGGTGAGCAAGGACAACACACGCGATCTCGGCATCAAATGGGGCGGAACCCAGGTTCTCGGCGGCGATCCGAGCTCGGGAATCCTGAACTTCACGGAAAACATCACCAATGCATTCCGGGGAGACGTTCAGGCGGCCGGCGCCCCCGTCGGCAGGTATCCGAACCCGTTCAAGATGAACAACCTCAACCGCTTCGACATCATCGCGGCCCAGGTTTCCGCATGGGAAACCCAGGGCAAGGTGAAGGTCATGGCGAATCCCAAGATCACGGTGTATGCGAACGCCAAAGCGACGAAGATCGCGAAGTCGGGCTGGACGAACGAGACCACCAGCACTTCCGGTGAAGGCGAAGCGGAAGGCGACGGCGGCCTTGCGTTCGTGAAGGTCGGGCAGGATATCTACTATCCCAGCACGATCGACGCGTCGGGCAACCCGACCTATGCCGCAGCCCAGGCCACGCTCAAGCTGGTCGTCCGAGACCTGTTCGTGAAGGACGACACGCTGAAGTTCTCCGTGTTCGCGAAGCAGGATGAGCCGTCGTTCACCCGCGGCAACAACGCACCGCCGAACATCCTCAAACGGTCCGTCATGACGACCGTGAAGATCAACAACAACGAAACCGTCGTCCTCGGCGGCCTGATCAACGAGAGCGACAACATCAGCCGGAAGGGGATTCCCGGACTCTCCCGGCTTCCCTACCTCGGAAAGTTCTTCCGCACGACCTCCGTCTCGAAGAGCAAAAACGAGCTGGTCATCCTGCTGACGCCCCAGATCATCGGGCGCGACACGGGCATCGGCAACACCAAGAAGTTCGAGGCGATCCCGGTTCCCCGCCGCAGCGAGCGGCTCGAGCAGCTCCACGAAATGTTCCAGCAGATCAAAGGCAGCCATTTCCCTGCCGAAAACAACTGAGAGGAAACACCGCGTTTCATCTGAAGCGTCGCTCCCCCGGGAGCGGCGCTTTTTGCATGTGCGCCATCCCCTGCAGCGCAATTGCGGCAATCGTCCTCGAGTCTGCCTGTTTGCATTTCCCGACAAGATGCTTTATTACATGAGAAAAGGCCATCCCGGAGGGATTCATGAGTCGAAAACATCGTTGCGGCCAGTCGCTTATCGAACTGGCGCTCGTTCTTCCGCTGTTTTTCCTTCTGATATCGGCGATTATCGATTTCGGAAGGATTTTTCACGTCTGGTCCTGTCTGAATCTCCAATGTATCGAGGCGGCACGGGAAGGGGCGAAGCGCAGGCATCAACTTCTGGGGAGAAATGTCTTTACGGCTGACACGCATACCGAGCCGGCCTCGATAACCCGGATTTTTTTCCTCCATCAGTCTCCAGCCATCGATACAGCGCGATTCCGAACCCCTGACGGCGATCAAGCGACAGCGCCGGAGGTATTGGGAGCGGGAACCTCCGACAGGGAACTCACCGTCCGTATTCATTATTCTTATCCCTTCATCACTCCCTTCATGAATAGAATATTATCCGAAATATGGGGAAAGTCGGAACTCATCGTCACCGCCGTCGCAACGGAACGCAAAGAATAACAGGGAATTGATTTACCACTTTCTCGAGGCTTTTATGCCACACATTTTCGCGGGCATTGTCGAGGAATTTGTGCTAGAATTTCCCGCGGTACAGGATGATGCCCGTACAAGATAAAAAATGAACGACGTCAAGGAAGGAACGTGATGGAAACAGCCAGGAAAACAGAAGGAAAAGCTCCAGCCCCCGCCCAGGCGGCACCAAATCCGAATATCCGGAAGTTCCAGCAGGCGAATGGATGGGACGTGCTCGAGCCCTCGTCAGAGAAGGTGCTGGCAGCACGAGCAAAGCGCTATCTCGAGTTCCTTTCGCTCTGCAAGACCGAGCGGGAAACGCTGGCCTATATCGAAAAAGCCGCACGCGCCGACGGGTTCAAGCCCCTTGTCCCCGAAGACAAAAAGGCCCTCAAGCCCGGTGATCGCGTGTTCTGCATCAGCAAGAACCGCGCGATGGCCCTCGCCGTGGTCGGGAAACACCCGGCTGTCGAAGGCTTCAGGATCGTCGCGGCCCACCATGACGTGCCGCACCTCGATCTGAAGTCCCTTCCTCTCTACGAAAAATACGGAACCGCCCTGTTCAAAACGCATTACTACGGCGGCATCAAGAAGTTCCAGTGGGCCGCCATCCCGCTTTCCCTGCACGTGTTTGCGATCACCAAGGCCGGCAAGACGCTTCGCTTCGCCATCGGCGAAAAGCCCGGCGAGCCCGTCTTCACGATCACCGACATCGCGCCGCACCTGGCCGCGAAGATCCAGAACGACCGCAAGGCCAACGAGACGCTGCGCGGCGAGGAGTTGAACATTCTCGTCGGCCACCGGCCGCTTCCGAAGAAGGACAAGAACGCCCCCGCATCGAAGGGTGAAGAGCGCGTGAAGGGCGCCGTTCTCGAGCATCTCTTCACGAAATTCGGGCTCGAAGAGGAAGATCTCGCCTGGGCGGAAATCGAGGCCACGCCGGCATTTGAAGCCCGCGAGGTCGGATTCGACGCCAGCATGATCGGCGGCTTCGGTCATGACGATCGCGCCTGCGTCATGGCTGCGTTCGAGGCGGTCCGCGAGATCAAGATCCCCGAATACACCTCGATCGCCCTCCTGTTCGACAAGGAAGAGATCGGCTCGGCCGGCGCCAGCGGCGCCCAGTCGATGATGATCTCCGACATCATGAACATGCTGCTGCATGCGACCGCCAAGGGCGCCGACTACTCCGACCTGCGTCGCGCCATCTCGAACACCTTCGTTCTTTCGGGCGACACCAGCATCCCGATCGATCCCACGTTCGACGGTGCGTTCGATCCGACCAACTCCGGCTACCTCGGAAACGGCGTCTGGATCTGCAGGTTCACCGGGGCCGGCGGCAAGTCCGGAAGCAGCGAGGCGGACATCGAGTTCATCGCCCGCATCCGCGCCCTGTTCGGCGCCGAGAAGATCCCGTATCAGTTCGGCGAGATGGGCAAGGTCGACGAGGGCGGCGGCGGCACCGTCGCCAAGTTCATGGCCCAGATGAACATGCATGTCCTCGACCTCTGCCTGCCCGTCCTGAGCCTGCACTCACCGTTCGAGATCCTCTCGAAAGCGGATTACCATCACACGATCGACGCCTATCGCGTCTTCCTGTCCAAAAAGTTCTGATGTTCCGCACGACGGGCGCCCGCAGTTCCTGCGGGCGCCTTTTCATGGCCTTCCGCCTTCCGGCCGGCACTTTTATATATCTATAAGTTATACGAGAAACTATGGACCTGACGGCGCTCGAATCGGCAATCGAATCCCGGAAACTCGACACGACGTTCCTGCTTTTTGCGGGGCGGGAGGAGTTCCTGAAGGACCGCGCCGTTTCACGTCTCGTCAAGGCCTTCGTCGCCCCCGAAGACCAGGCGGACAACGTCCGCCGGATCGACTTCGGAACTGCGGCGCCCGACGCCCTTCTGGGGGAGTTGAACTGCTTCTCGTTCAACCTGAGCCCCAGGATCTTCGTCCTTTCGCGTCCAGAAAGTCTTGGGGCGGTACAACGGCGCGGAATGCTCGAGCGGCTCTCGTCGCAGCCGCTTCCCGAGCGGACGTTTTTCGTCGTTCTGAGCACGGAAGCCCGCGTCATCGGCGAGTTCGCGCTCGCGCTTTCCGACAAGGCCGAAAAGGTCGATTTCTGGCCGCCATTTGAAAACAAACTTCCCGAGTGGCTTCAGAAGGAAACGCGCGCCCTCGGCTCGGTGCTCGCTCCCGAGGCGGCCGAACTGCTGTTGAAGAACGTCGGGCCGGATCTGCGCCTGCTTTCGCAGGAGCTCGAAAAACTCTGTCTCGCGGCCGGTGCCGGCAAAACGGTGACGGCTGCGCAGGTTGCCTCGTCCGTCGCCTATCTCAGGCAGGACACCGTCTTCGACCTTCTCGACGCGGTAGGCATGCGACGGCTTCAGGAAGCGCTACGCCTCGTTGACAGCCTGCTGATGAAGGGCGAGTCTCTCGTGCCGATCTGGTATATGTTGAGCCGCCAGCTCAGAGACTTCCGGCTTCTCCATGATATCGCCCTGGACCGGCCCGACCTGGGGCGGCCGCTTCTCGAGAAGCTGCGCGTGATCCGACAGCTTGGCGGCAAAACCGACTTCAAGTCGAACCAGGAACGAAAGAACCTGACGGAATCGATTCAGAAAGAGGCTGACGGCTGGCCGCCACTGCTTGCCGAGTCGCTCGGCATCGAACAGGCGATGCGCGTCAGATCGCTTGCCGCGGCGGCGGGGTACACCCATGCGGAGCTTGTCCGGCTGGCTCCGAAGCTCGTCGAGATGGATGCTGCCGTGAAAAAATCGCCTCCGAACGAAGCTCTCCTTCTTCAGCGCTTTCTCGCCGAAATCATCACGGGGAAATGCCACCAGCCGCCGGCTGAGGATGTCGGCGGCTGGTGATCAGGCCAGGGCGCAAGGCAAAAGAACGCCATTCCCTGGCATGGAGGAACGCAGGGGAATCGCCCGGCCGAAGCGGCCAAGCGGAATCCGGTTCAGCAGGTCAGGCGTTCTTCTCGGTTTGAAGCTTGTTGATGGCGCGCATCAGGCGGCCGATCTTGCGGGCGGCGGTCCGGGGATGGATGTATCCGTTGGAACCGGCCTTGGCAATGCGGCTGTATGCGTTGTTTGCCGTCGTCTGGACGGTTTCGGCATTCGACTTGTCTGATCCGGCGAGCTCGAGGCTCTTCCTGCGAAGGGTCTTGAGTTCGGATTTGACGGCAACGCGCAGCGTGTGGCGGCGCTGGGCCTTGCGGGCGTTTTTGGCGGCGGAAGAAGTGTTAGCCATAACGAACATCACCTTTCATTGATATGGTAGACAGGTATCATACCACCTTTTTGCCGTCAAATCAAGTACCTTCCGTACCCTTGCAGTAATTATTGAGTCCTGTATTCCACGAGCCATTTTGCATTCCCGTTCGTGCCGAGCCTGACGAAGCACGAAAAATTCTCGCCCTTCGACAGGCTGAGGGCGAACGGCGGGTATTGGTGATTCGACCGGGTTTCCCGCTATGGAGGTCGACGTGGTCGCACGGCAGTGCGCGGCTACTTGTTGCCAGGGAAGGCATCACGTATAATGGGACGCGACGAATCATCACAGGAGAAGCCGGGATGCGAACAGCGTTTCTTGACCTGCTCTCGCGGGCGGCACGGCTGCCGGCCAACGATCTCTGGAGCCCGCTGCTCTCAGAATGGCTGGCCGAGCTTCCCGAATTCATCGCGATCCGCATCCGCCTCCTGAAGACGAAACCCGATCCCGGCATGGCCCCTGTCATGCTGAAGCCTGTTTCAGACGAAGCGTTCGGCGCCATGCTCGACTGGGCGCACGCCTTCGAGATCGGCATTCACGCGGAGGAAGGCGACGAGCCGCACGTCAATGGCCTGTCACCCTCTGGAAACCGGGTTCTTTCGATCGTTGCCCCATTCATGTTCCGCCAGGCCCTCGCAGGCGATCTTGCCATCATCACCCAGCCGGTTTCCCGCACCGAACATCGGGAATGGATGTATTTCGCGGAACGCCTCACGGAGCTTTTGTTCAGCAGGCATATCAACGGCCCGCGTTCGCACGTGTCGGAAATCGACGACCCGCGCAGGGCCCTCGAGTTTCAGCATGAGATGCAGCGTCTGTTCTCCTCGGAAAAGGTCACGGATTGGATGCTCGCCTCCCCCTGGGAAGAACCCCTCGAATCCTGGTATAACGAAAACGAGTCGTATCTCGGAAGCTTCCTGCGGCGCCTTCAGAGCGTCTTCGACCTCGACACCGCCTTCATCGTCCAGCGTGTTTCCGAGGAGCATTCGCATGTTCTCGTGGCAACCGATCTTCCGGCATCGTCGCGGCGGACCGGAAGCGGATCACCACGATACGACGAACTGCCGGCCGAAGTCGTCGACATGCTCGAGTTTCTCGGTGAGCAGGAAAACTTCCGCCAGATTTTCAAGGCCAAGCTGTCGGTTCTTCCCGCGAACAGCCGGAGCAGCCTGTCGTGGTCGCCGAAGCCCGTCATCCAGACATTTCCGTGCCAGGTTGCCGGAATGACCTACGGCTATCTGGGCGTATCGACGAACCGCGTTCCGTCCCTCGGACCTTTTGCGCGGCTGATGGCAATCGTGACGAACCATCTCGGCTTCTGGTTCTCACACCTGTATCAGCTTCGCAAGGAAGCCGGCCGGGCACAGCTGCTGAAACAGATCAACATGACGTTCAACGTCATCACGGGGAACGTCCACCTCGACGGCATTTTCGACCAACTCTGCGACAACCTCGAAATGCTGTTCGGGCAGAAGCACGGCGCCGTCGTGATCTTTTCGACCCAGACCAGCGAACTCGAGATCAAGCGCCGGTTCGGCGTTCCCCCGGCCGGATTCGATCTCGAAAAAGCGGTATCGGAGGCCGGCGTCATCCGCAACTACATCGCGGACGGATCGGCATTCCGCGTTCATCCTGAAGACGCGGACCAGACGATCAGGTTCGTCTTTCCCCTGAGCCCGACGCCCCAGGTCGCCGCAGCGGGAGACGATGTATTCCATCAGCGTTCGCTGGGCGGGGTCGTCATATATAATACCGATGACAATAGAATGATGAACGCCGACATCCTCGAGCTCTTGAACTTCCTGCTCAACGGGTTCAGCGCGGCTCTCCGGGTCGCGTACAACTACCAGGAGAAGCTCGAGACGATCAAGGCGCTCGAGGGGCTGATCGCGCGGCTCGACAACCAGGACAAGCTGCTCGAGGAGATGGTCGACATCATCAAGCGCCTGCTCAAGGTCGAACGCATCTCGTTTCTCACCGTCGACAGCGACAGCCGGACGCTCTCGATCAAGAACAGCTACGGCATCCGTGCCGACGTCGTCCGGTCGATGCAGATTCCCATCGGCGAAGGGATCTCGGGCTACGTCGCCGAGACGGGAGAGACGCTTCGCATCGACAACATCGAGGAGTCTGAATCGAAGTTCAAGAAACGGTCCCTCGAGCACTACTTCAACCGGTCGCTCCTGTCGGTGCCCCTGATCACGACCGAGTCAGACGGCGGCACGAAGGTCCTGGGCGTCATCAACGTCAACAACAAGACGAACGGGCTGACCTTCAACCAGCAGGACCAGCAGATGCTCGAGTCGATCGCCCACCTGGTCGTGGCGGCGCTGACGAACATCGATCTGACGAACGCGAAGCACGAGCACGACCTGCTCCAACAGCAACTCGACAACGCCCGCGACGTGCAGATGGCGCTTCTGCCCAGGAAGTTCTCGAACATGCCCCCCGAGCTCGACATGTTCGCCAAGAGCGAGCCGGCCATCCAGATCGGCGGCGACTTTTTCGACGGCATCAAACTGCCCGACGGCCGATGGCTGGCCGCGATCGGCGACGTCTCGGGGAAAGGCATGTCGGCCGCCATCATCATGGCGATGTCGCGAATCATCCTTCGCACCGTCGTCCACGAGACCTCCGAGCCTGCGAAGATCATGGAACGGATGCACGAGTATCTCAGCCGCGATATCAGCGACTATTATTTCGTCACGATGCAGATCGTCGTGATCGACCCGGCCACGGGCGCGGCGGAGATGGTGTCGGCGGGCCACGGGCCGCTTCTCGGCCGCATCGGCGGCTCACTCGTCCAGCTCGAGAGCAAGGGCGGCTTCCCGCTCGCGGTCGGCGGAAGCGGCGTCACGTTCGAGTCGGTGGCCTTCCGCGTGCAGGCCGGCGACCAGCTTCTGTTCTTCACCGACGGCCTGCCTGAAGAGTATGCCCCGGACCGGGAGATGTTCGGTCTTGACCGGACGAAGGAACTGTTCACGGCGAGCCGCGGCCTCCCCCCAAAAGATCTCGTGGAGCGGTTTTTCGGTGCCGCGGAGCAGTGGCGGGCAGGCGGGGACGCGCACGACGATCTGACGATCATGGCTGTCGAGTATCGCGGAGTCACACAATGAAACGACCTTCAACGCAGGAGTCCAGGCTCATCGCCTTTCACGAGCGCCTGGCAGCCGAAACGGCGGAAACACTCGACCTCGAAAAACTGCTCAAGGCGCTTCTGGGTGAGCTTTCCCGGCTCACCGGCGCGTCGTCAGGATCGATCATGATCCACGACCCGGCGTCGGGAAACCTGAAGCTGTATGTTTCGGCGCGCCACCCCGGCCGCATCGGCGGCAAGCGCCCCCGGCCGGGCACCAGCCTGCCGCTCGACGAGGGGATCGCCGGAAAGGTGTTCCGCGAGAACGCCCCCATCATCGTCTCCGACCGGAAAACGGCCGAGGAATCCCTCCCCTGGAAGCACCGGAAGGGCAGGGGCGGCTTCATGTCGCTGCCGCTGTGCATCCAGCGCCGCGTCATCGGCGTTCTGAACCTGAACTGCTCCGACGATCTGCCAGGTTTCACCGACGAGGATGTGCGCCTTGTGACGGCCCTCTCCGGCAGCGTCGCGGCGCTCGTCGAGAAAGGCCGCCTTCTCGAGGAACTCCGGCAAGCCCATGAGGAAACCCAGAAACTGTATGATCTCGCCGTTCTGCTCGGGCGCGAGGCATCGCTCGAATCGACCCTCGCCGAAGCCCTGCGCAAGCTGGCGGGCGATCTCGAAGCCGACCGCACGGCCGTCATCCGCTTCTCGATGCCCCAGCAGCCGGCCACGGGCGGGGAACAGCCGCCATCCATCGTCAGCGCCTGGAAGCTCGAGAGCGAGCACCTCAAAAGGCTTTCCGCCGCCGTCGGTCAGAGCCTGCGAACGGAACTGGCGCTTTCGCGGAAAACGGCTGCGACGGACCGGTTGGGCCGCCCGCCCGTCTCCCTGCCGTTCCGCGAAGGGAAAAAGGTTCTCGAACTGTTCTGCCTGCCGCTGCTGAACGTCGAGAACGACTCGTTCGTCCTGTGCGCGATCCGGACCCCGCGCGCCGGCGATCCCGACGCCGCCCATCGGCATTACAAATTTCTGTCGCTCGCCGCGCGCCAGATCGGAAACGCCCTCGAACGGTCCGAGATGGTGGAACAGCTGCGCATCGACAAGGAAGTCCTGCTGGAGAACGCGCTGCGAAACGAGATATTCCTCAGCATCAGCACCGAGCTTGCATCGACGCTCGACCCGCATCTGGTGCTGCAAAAAGCGTTCGATCATTTCAACAAGCTCGTCCCGTACACCACGTTCACGATCATGCTGTTCGACGAGATCGAGCAGGCATATCGAATCATCGTGCAGCCGTCGCGCCGACTCGGACCCGCGTATCTGCGGCAGCTTCGGGGCGAAGTGGTCACCTCGTTCGGCGAGTATCCCGCCGACCCGCCCGTCGACAAGGGCCGCGTGCCCGTCCTCGAGGTGTTCCATCCGCAGAACTCCGGCGGCCCGGCTCTGGGAAAATACGGTCAGTCGATGCAAATGCCGATCGTCCTCAACGACAAGATCACCGGCCTCGTCCACCTCTCGCGCGTCGAGAACGTCACGTTCAGCCGCGCCGATTTCAACAAGCTGAGCCAGTTCACGGCGATCTTCGTCACCAGCATCAAGAACGCCCTGATCCACAAGCGCACCGAGAAGCTCGCCTTCACAGATCCATTAACAGGATTATATAACCATCGGTATTTTCAGGAGTCGCTGCACCAGGAGTTCATCCGCTCGCGCCGCTACGAAAAGCCCCTGTCGCTGATGATCATCGATATCGACCACTTCAAGAAGTTCAACGACACCTGGGGGCATCTCACCGGCGACAAGGTGCTGATCCACGTCGGCGAGGCGTTCATCCGGTCGGTGCGAAGCCAGATCGATACCGTTGCCCGGTATGGCGGCGAGGAGTTCGCCATCCTCCTGCCCGAAACGCCGCTTGCGGGTGCGCGGCTGTTCGCCGAGCGCGTCCGGACAGCCGTCGAGTCGAACCCGGTCAATGCCGATGGGAAGGTTCTTCCCGTGACGATCTCGATCGGCGTGGCCTGCACCCTCGTGACGGCCTGCGACAAGACCTCCGACCTGATCGCCGCCGCGGATACGGCGCTGTATGCCGCCAAGGACGCCGGCCGCAACCGGGTCAAAACCTTCGAAAGCGAACATCTCGAACATGTCTGAAGCATCCGGTTCCGGCGCCCGCCGCCGGCAGTATTCCGACACGGCCAACGGCCAGACCTTCGAACGGCTGTCGCGGCTGTCGGACCTCTCGATGGATCTCTCGTCGGGCCTCGACCAGGACGAACTGCTGCGCCGGATGATCGAATCCGCCCGAGCAGCGCTCCAGGCGGACGAAGCCTACTTCATGCTGCTCGAGCCCGAGACGTTCGAGCTCCAGTTCGCCGCGAGCGCCGGCAAGCGACGCAAGCGCCCGACCCGCGTGAAGTGCCCCGAACGGCGCACCAGCCTCGGAGACGCAGGCGAGTTCGGTTTCGCGCCCTCGCCCCGCAGCTCGGAGAAGGCCGAGACATCGCTCGACCCGGAAAGCCTCATGCTGCGCAACGCGTTCACGGGCCGCCAACGGCTGATGTTCACCCGGGAGCTGCGCGATCCGCTGTTCAAGGGCGTTCCCTTCTCCTCGGCCCTCGTGCTGCCCCTGGCGACCACGACACAGCTCGTCGGGCTGATGGTCGCGGCGAACACCTCCCGCGTCCGGCCGTTCACCGCCACGGACATGGAGGAAGCAACGGTGTTCGCGAATCTGGCAGCGATGGCCGTCGAGCACCAGAAGCTCGTGCGCGAGCGCGAAAGCCGCATCCGCGAGATGGAGAAGCTGAACCTGCTGGCGAAGCGATTTTCGACCGTACAGACGCTCGAAGGGCTGATCGGCCTCTCGTTCGAATACCTCACGCAGATCATCCCGCACGAACTCGGCGTTGTCTGCCTGTTCAACCACGACGAGGAGATGCGCTACTTCGTCTCGCAGCGGCCGCTGTCGCCGAGCTCGCTCCAGAACCTGACCGAGCACCTGCAGGACATCTCGGCCGGCCTTCGCCAGAAGCCCGTGAAGAACGTGCGGTGCCAGCAGATTTTCCTGCCCGGCCGCGAGTCGCTGCCCATGGCACAGGTGTTCCGTACCCGCATCCAATCGTTCCTGACGGTGCCGCTGACGGTCCAGGGCCAGAACATCGGCCTGGTCAACCTCTCGGCGACGCGCACCAACGCGTTCAACCGCGACCATCTGCGCGCCTTCACCACCCTTTCGAACCTGCTCGCCACGGCCGTCGAGAACGTCAAGATCCGCCTGTATCTGGAACGGCGGATCGAGGAGATTTCGGTGCTGTTCGAGATTTCCCAGTCGATCACCTCGACCCTCGTCCTCGACGAGGTTCTCGACTCGATCGTCAACTTCTCCATGGAGATGATGCACGCGCTCAGATGCGAGCTCCGGCTCACGGACCAGACGGGAGAGTATCTCGAGATCCGTGCTTCCCGGGGCCTTTCCAAGTCGTTCCTGGCATCGACCCCGATCAGGGTCGGCGAGGGAATCATCGGCAGCGTCGTCGAAACAAAGCGGCCGATATCCGTCGTTGATGTCCGGAAAGACCCGCGGACGAGGCACATGAGCCTTGCGAAACGGGAACGCCTCGCCGGTCTTCTTGCCGTTCCGATCCTGGCGCGGAACGCACCCGTCGGCGCCATCACGGTGTACACGAGCAAACCGCGCGATTTCACGCAGAACGAGATCGACCTGCTCTCGACCTTTGCGTCACAGGCGAGCGTCGCCATCGAGAACGCCCGGCTGTATGCCAAGATGAAAGACCAGTATCTGTCGATGGTCGCCGCCCTGGCCGCCGCGATCGAGACGAAAGACGCCTACACGCACGGCCACAGCAAGAACGTCATGGAATACGCGGTCAAGATCGCGCGCGAGTTCGAGCTCAGCGACGACGAGATCGAGACGATCCGGTATGCCGGGCTTCTGCACGACATCGGCAAGATCGGCATCAAGGACGTCATCCTGACCAAGCAGGAGGCCCTCACCCCCGAAGAGCGGCAGGAGCTGCGCAACCACCCGAAATACGGCGCGTTCATCATGGAGCAGGTCGATTTCCTGAAAGATATCGCGCCGCTGACGCTCTATCACCACGAACGCTACGACGGCACGGGGTATCCGCTGGGCCTGCGCGCCGATGACATTCCGCTCGGGGCACGCATTCTCGCCGTGGCGGACACATACGACTCGATGATCGCCGACAGGCCTTATCGCAAGGCTTTTCCCTATGACCACGTCGTTCGCGAGATGAAGAAAGTTTCGGGCACCCAGCTCGACCCCCGGGTCGTCGACGTGTTCCTCTCGATTATCAAGCGCGAACAGCAGCAGAACGGCTAACAAGGGGAAACGCGTGCATGCAGCGAAATCCGGCGCGCTCCAGCCCGGCACGGAACTGATCGCGATCGCCCACGGCGGCGATCTCGATCTGCTCGCCGCGGCACGTTGTCTTCAGCTCGCGAAGCCCGGGGCTCTTCTCCTGCATCCGACCAGACTGGCCCCGAACGCCTGGAGCATCGCCCGCCGCTCTTCGTGGTTCTCGACCGTTCCCCAGGCCCGAGTAGACTGGACGAGCCTCCGCACGGTGCACCTGGTTGGAATCGCGCTTCCCAAGCATAACCCAGAGCTTGTCGAGGCGCTGCTGCACTGTGACGCCGAGATCTTTGTCTACGCCCACGGGGCGCCACACCTGCCGTTCAGGGCACGGCCGGCGCAGGTGCGCGCGTTCAGCATCGCGGCGCACTGTCTCGCGGAGCTGCTGTGCGGGTTCGCCCGGCTCTTGGATGACGACGCAACGCTCATGCTCGCCGCGATCACCGAGAAGACGTGGGCCGGGCTGAGCTCGCGGGTCACCCCCCGGGATCTCGACATGATGCAAACGCTGCGGGGCTACCCCATTCAGCCGCGAAGCGTGGCGAACCAGGTCATGCTGGGCCTGCGCGAAGGCCAGCGAGGCCTCTTGAACGACCTGATCACGCAGGCCGAGAGCACCGACATCCGGCACTGGCCGGTGACGCTGACCGTCGCGAAAACGCTCGGCAACGTTCAGGACCTGACGCCGGTCATGGACACCCTGTGGTCGCGCATCGACGCGCATATCCTGGTCGCGGGCGTCACGAGCGGCCGCCAGGCATGGATCTACGCGCGATCGCGCATTCCCGACCTCGAGGTTGCGGGACTGTTCAAGGACCTGCATGCCCGGCCAGACGACCGGTGGACGCGGTTCACCCTTCCCGACGGGGAGCCGGACTCTGTTCGCAAGAGTCTTGTGGAACTGCTTTCGTCGAGGCTTTCGGCCGACAGCACCGCCGGCGACGTCATGACGGTGAGCCCGAAATGCGTCGACGAGTCGCAGACGGTCGCGAACACGCATGACATGATGCTCCGGTTCAACTTGATGTCGCTGGTTGTGAAGCGTGGCGACCAGTTCGCCGGCATCGTGACCCGACGCGATCTCGACCGGGCCGTCCAGATGGACCTCTGGGACAGCCCCATCGCGCCGTTCGTCCCAAGCCAGCCGCCGTTCGTGACGCGCGAGACGCCGGTGCGCATCGTGCGGAAGCTGATGGTGCGGCATGACGTGACGAAGATCCCCGTCATCGAGGAAGGGCGGATTCTCGGCATCGTCACCGCGCGCGAGGTATTGCGCGGCTTGCGGGAGCTGCTGCCGCCGCCGGCCGAGTATCTGCCGCAGGTCGAGCCGGTCCCGGTTCCCGACCGCAACGCGATGGAAGCGCTGCTGAAGCGGGTCACGCCGATCAAGGTACTGCACGTGCTGCGAAAGGTAAGCGCCACGGCCGAAGCGAGGAAGATCGCCGCGTATGCCGTTGGCGGTTTCGTGCGCGACCTGCTGCTGGAGCGGCCGAACCTCGACATGGACGTGGTCGTCATCGGCGACGCCCTGCCGTTTGCCGAGGCCGTCGCGGCCGAGCTGAAGGCACATCTGACGGTGTTCGACCGGTTCCGGACGGCTCGGCTGTCATTCGAGGACCTGAAGATCGACTTCACGTCGGCACGGCGCGAGCATTACGCCCAGGTGGGCGCCCTGCCGCAGGTCGAGCTGGGCGGCATCGCCAACGATCTCAGCCGACGCGACTTCTCGATCAACGCCATGGCTCTCGACCTGTCGGCCGGCTCGTTCCTGACGCTCGTCGACCTGTTCGGCGGCCTTCGCGACCTGCATGAAGGGCGCATCCGCATCCTGCATTCGTTCAGTTTTCTCGAGGACCCGACGCGCATGTTCCGGGCAATCCGGTTCGCCTGCCGGTTCCATTTCGACCTGGCCGAGGACACGCAGCGGGCCTTCGATCTCGCGCGGCAGCGGGAAGCCCTGACGACGCTGTCACCCAAGCGCGTCGGCGCCGAAATCACACGGTGTCTCCACGAGGAGTCGCCGGGTCGCGTGATCGACAGGCTGTATGCGGCCAAGCTGATGCGAGTGCTACATCCGGACCTCGCCGATGCGTCGGTGCTTCCCGCCCGCTTCAAGCTGATACCCGGCATCATCAGGCGCTTCGCCCCTCTGCACGAGCCGATCGACGGCGAAGTCGTGCACTGGATCGGCCTTCTCGCCTCGCTCGCCCCGGAACAGGCGGAAAAGCTGCTGGTCGAGATGGGTATGCACGCGAACCGCCGGACGGCCATCGTCAAATCCATTCGCGCCCTGAGCGAGGTGCCGCTCAAGCTGGCACGCCTCGCCGCGCAGGACGACGTCGGGCTGTTCACCCTTCTGAAGCCGCTTTCCCTCGAGGGGCTGGTGGCGCTCGTCGCGTTCGTGCTCGACAAGGCCGGCGCACGGCAGATTTTCGATTTTCTCGGCAGGCTGCGCGGCGTTCGCATCGAGCTTTGCGGGGACGACCTGATCGCCCTCGGCATTCCGTCGGGGGCCCACATGCGGACCATTTTCGACGCGCTCCTCGAAGGCAGGCTGCGCGGCAGCATCACGTCACGAAAGGATGAAACCGACCATGCCCAACGGATCTTCGCGGGTCTACGTCTTCCGCTCACCGGGCGGAACGGGCGGCAACCCGCTCCATAAACTCTATCTGATCGGGGGCGTCATCGCCACCCTGTTCCTGCTGAGCTTCGCCCTGGCCGGGCCGGGCAGGCTGATGGCATCGCTGATCAGCTCCGCCGTCACCATTCCCGTCGTGCTGATCGCGCTCACGGTGCACGAATGGGCCCATGCCGCCATGGCCGTGTTCCTGGGCGACCCGACCCCGGAGCGGATGGGTCGGCTCAGCCTCAATCCCCTGCGGCACCTGGAGTTGTTCGGAACGCTGATGTTGCTCTTCACCCACTTCGGCTGGGCGAAGCCGGTTCCCGTCGACCCTTCCAACTTCCGCATTCCCGGCCGGGCGATGATGGCCGTCTCGCTGGCAGGTCCGGGCTCGAACCTGGTGCTCGCCTTCTGCGGAGGCGGCCTCATGTGGCTTGGCGCACGGTTCCTTCCGACCCTCGGCATCCCCCCCCTCTTCGGAGAACTGTATCTCGCCTTCGCGGTGTCGATGGTCATCATCAACCTGAGCCTCGCCTGCTTCAATCTCATTCCCCTCCCGCCGCTCGACGGCTCGAAGGTGCTCGCCTACTTCCTCCCGGCCAGATACCGGGTTCAGTACCGCGCGATCGAGGAGATGGGACCGTTTCTGTTGATCATGCTGCTCGCGTTCGGTCTGGTCGGGCAGATCATGTCGCCGATGATCAACTTCGGATACAAGGCCATCCTCGATGCCTGGGGCCTCGTCTAAATATTTATTTCACACTACATACATCATGCGAGATATAATCATCACACTATTGATCTGCGGCTTGATCGGTTGGGGATACAATCATGTGACGACCCGCATCAACCTGAAACATTCGGGCGTCGCCGTCACCGCACGGATCATCGACCGCGAAACGACGCCGAAATCGACGTATGTGAAGTTCACCTACAAGGCCGGCGGGAAAACGTGGACGAAGAGCATCGTCGTCCCCGACCCGAACGCATTCAACGGAACGGATACCATTCTGCTGAAGATCGTTCCAGACAATCCGGGCGATCCCTACCTGAATTTCCACGACACCGATATGTCGCGAGAACTCTATTATACGATGGTCGCCGCCCTCGTCTGGCTGATCTACCGCGGCACCAAGATCATGGTCGCCTCCACCCGCCCCCATTGGGATTGAACACGCGCATGTTCACAGGGTGTCGTCGAATTTCTGGAAGAGGGCGAGGAGGCGGTCGGGGCCGGGGGGGTGGTGGTGATGGCGGGCGCGGCGGACCAGGGCGGAAGGAGCGCCGAGATCGCGGAGGATTCGTGCGCTCTGGATTGGGTGGGCTTCGTTCGGAAGGGAGAAGACGGTTCGGAGCACGCGTTCCCATATTCGTGGTCGCGTGACGGCCTTTCCGAGGTCATGTGCCATGGCGAGCAGGAGAAGGTCGTTCCGGTCCTGGCCGGAAAGGCCTGCGTCGGCCCGAATCGCCCGGACGAGGCGGAGAACGTGTGCTTTTTCGGAATCTCCGAGGGCATCGAACGAAGAACGCCAGTCGGGCGGCAGGATCTCACGCGCGGATGCGAGATCGGCGGGATCGACCAGCGGCCACATCACCGATCTGAACTGTCTGCACCGGTACAGGAGCCGGCGGACGAAATTCACGATCATGCCGGTCATCCCACGTCTTCCGGCGTGCCTTTTTTCGGCGGCACGGTCGGAAGAGGCTTTCCGTATCGTTCGGGCCAGAGCTGGCGAAGCCGGTCCGCCGTCGATTTTTCGCGGCCGATCGGCTTCGGCTCGTAGTAGCGCCGCTCTTTTACTTCGTCGGGGAAATACTCTTCGTGCAGGAAGCCGCCGGGATAATCGTGCGGATACCGATACTCTTTCCCGTAATTCAGCTCCTTCATGAGCCGTGTCGGGGCATTGCGGATGTGGAGCGGAACTCCGGGCTCCCGTCCAGAGTGAATTTCATCCCGCACACGTTTTTCGGCCACATAGAGGGCGTTGCTCTTCGGGGCCGCCGCCAGGTAGACGGCAAGGTGCGCCAGCGTCAGGTGGCCTTCGGGCGGGCCGATGTAATCGAACGCTTGCGCGGCCGACATGGCGAGGGTCAGAGCGAAGGGGTCAGCCATGCCGACGTCTTCCGAAGCGAAGCGAATCATACGGCGCAATATAAATCTTGCATCTTCGCCGCCGTCGAGCATGCGATAGAGCCAATACAGAGACGCATCTGGATCGGACCCGCGCATCGACTTGTGGAGGGCGGAAATCAGGTTGTAGTGCTCTTCGCCCCCCTTGTCGTATCGAAGCGACTTGTTCTGGAAGACATCCGCCACGAGCCTGTCGTCGACGTGGGGGGCCAGCGCCATCTCCTGCCGGGCAACTTCGCAGCAGGTTTCGAGGACGTTGAGTGCGATCCGGGCGTCGCCCGCCGACATCTCGGCAATGCGCTCGATGGCAGAGCCCTCGACGGTCGGCTTCGGAGGCCGCATCAGGTGCCCGTCGCGTTCGAGGGCGCTATTCAACAGCGTTCGCAGGTCAGCCGAGGGGAGCGACTGAAGCGTCAGCACCTGGCAGCGAGACAGAAGCGCGGAAACGACCTCGAAGCTGGGGTTTTCCGTCGTGGCGCCGATCAGGATCGTCGCACCCGACTCCACGTGCGGCAGTAGGGCGTCCTGCTGGGCCTTGTTGAACCGATGGATTTCATCGATGAACAGCACGGTGCGCCGGCCATACCGGGTGCGCTGGATTCTCGCGTTTTCGAACGCCTCGCGAAGCTCCTTGAGGCCGCAGGTGACGGCGGAAAGCTGGATGAACTCGGCATCGACCAGATTCGCGATCACGCGGGCAAGCGTCGTTTTCCCGCAACCTGGCGGGCCCCAGAAGATCATCGAAGGGCATTTCCCGGCTTCGAGGAGCATCCGGATCGGCTTCCCCGGGTTCAGGAGATGCTCTTGGCCCCGAATCTGGTCGAGGGTTGCCGGTCGCACGCGGTCGGCAAGGGGCTGGAACGGCGCACTTCCGGCCGTCGGTGGAGCGGTATCGAACAGGTCAGGCATTGGGAAATTCTACCACAATTCGGGCATTTTGCGCGCCAAGAGGCTTCTGTACAGCTCATCCATGGTTTTCCCGAGCTGTTCGTTCGAGACCCGCGCCGGAATCGAGGCGCGGCGCGCTTCGGCTGCCAACCGCATCGAATCGAGTTCGCCAAGGGCCCTGCGCAGGCCCGTGACGAGGACGTCCGGTTCCGTTTCGAGAAGTCTGGCTCCTTCAATTCCAGAGATGAGCTCCGGAACGCCGCCGACAGCCGTCACGGCGAGCGGGCACCCGGCTGCAAGGGCTTCCATCAGGACGAGAGGGGCTCCCTCGTTTCTGGAGGGAAGAACCAGCAGATCAAGGTCGGCATATACACGCTCCACGGCATGGACGATTCCCGTCATGTGGACCCGGCCTTCCAGGCGCAGGTCATGAATTTTCCGCGTGATGGCCGCCTCGAGCTCCCCGCCGCCCACGATCGCCAGATGCAGGGATGGATCGTCGGAAGCAAGCGTGTGAAAGGCTTCCAGAAGTCCGAGATGGTTTTTGATCGGAACCAGTCTTGCGACGACGCCCAGCAGGCGGGCCGACTCGGGAACGCCGATTTCACGCCGCCACGTCCCCGTTTTCCGGGGGGTCGCCAGGAACAATGAAAGATCCAGGCCCAGCGGAACAACCCGGACCTTGCCCGGCTTCAGACCGGGCAGATGGCTGAGGATTTCCGCCCGCTGGCCCGGCGTGAGGGCGATGATGAGGTCGGTGAAACGGGCCAGCATCCGTTCCGCCAGGATGACCACGCGACTGCCGGCCGGCGAAAAATACCCCTCGAATACGGTTCCGTGAAACGTATGGACGGTGAGGGGCACGCCGCAGGCAAGCGCGGCGATGCGGCCAAGCATGCCCACTTTCGCGGTATGGGTTTCGACGATGTGGGGCCGGAACGAGCGGATCTCACGAATGATCGAAGCGAACGCGGCGGCGTCCTTCAGCGGATTGGGCTCGCGAGCGAGACTCGGAATGACGACGGGCCTGATGCCGGCTTTTTCAGCCAGAGGGATCATGCTTCCTTCGATTTCAGGCGGCGAGCCGACGATGAGCCGAGACTCGTATCCGCGCCGATCGAGCAGTTGCGTCAGGTTGATAACCTGGATGGAAGGACCGCCGACGTTCATGCGACTGAGCAGTCGCAATACGCGGATCGGTCGTTCCCTCGGTCCGTTCATCCCCGCGAGTGTTCCCGATACCACGCGACCGTCCGGCGCAGTCCCTCGGCGAAACTCGTCTGCGGCGCGAAGGCCAATACATCACCTGCTATAGAAATATCGGCAGACGAGTCGCGGACATCGCCCGGCTGCGGTGGCGCCATGACCGGCCCCATCTGCGTTCCGAGAACGTCGTTGAGGGTGGCGATCAGCTGCAGCAGGTCGATTCGCCCGCCCCCGGCCACGTTGACGATCTTGCCCGGCGCGTCGGCGGCATCCGCGGCCAGAATGTTCGCGCGCGCGATTTCGCCGACGTAGATGAAGTCGCGCGTCTGCTTCCCGTCGCCGAAAACCGTCGGCGCAAGGCCCTGGAGCATGCGAGTGATGAATTTCGGGATGACGGCGGCATACTCCGATTTCGGATCCTGGCGGGGGCCGAAGACATTGAAATACCGCAGAGCGACGGTCTCGAGACCATACAGCCGGTGGAACAGCCGCAGGTAATACTCGACCGTGAGCTTGTGAAGGCCGTATGGGCTGATCGGACACGGCTTCATCGTCTCCCGCTTCGGCTGCTCGGGGTCGTCCCCGTAGATCGCCGAGCTGCTCGCGAACACGACCCTGCGCACTCCCGCGTCGCGGGCGGCGATGAGGAGCTTCAGGCTGCCGTTCACGTTCACGTCGTGCGTCCGCTCGGGTTCGGCAACGGAGCGGGGAACCGAAGCGATCGCCGCCTGGTGGAACACCGTGTCAACGCCATCGACGGCCCTGCGGCAGTCGACATCGCTGCATATATTTCCATCTATAAATTCAATGCGATCGAGCCACGGGGCCAGATTCTCCCGTTTCCCGCTGGAGAGGTCGTCGAGCACGCGCACGCCTATCCCGCGTTCGAGCAAGCCGCCAACGATGTGCGAGCCGATAAAGCCTGCACCGCCGGTGACGAGAGCCGTCCGCATCTCTGATCCTCCGCGCTATCTTGCCGGCCTCGGGCCGGTCGGAATGTGTCACATCTTGCCACAACCCCCGCCCCAAGGCAAGCAATCCGCGAAGAGATACGCAATCCGGGCCGAACCCAAGAATTCAGAAAACCGCTTTCACCACCGAGCACAGAGAAAATTTCACCACAAAAACACAAAGACACAAAGCAACACCTCTATCAGGCTGTGGATAATATCGTTTCCGGTCATCCTGAACATTCATCCCTCTTCATCTGCGCCATCTGCGTCATCTGCGGATAACTTCCCGTCGCATATTTCACCTGCCTGTAACGTGGCCGGAATACTCTTTTGCATGTGATATACTTTCGAAAAATCAGCGGAGGGAATGAGCATGCATCGAAAAGCGGTCTATCGTCACCCGGGCTTCAAAAAGGTCGCCGAGCATTATTACGCCGAGCTGCTGCGGCGGAATCCGATCGCCGCCACGACGCTCGGCGAGCACGAGTATGACGGTCTTCTCCCCGAAGCCGGAGCCGAAGCGGTCGACCGCGAGATCGCCGGGCTGCGGGAGATGCGCGATGCGTTTCAAAGTCTGCCGGAGCGTGAATTGAGTCTCGACGAGCGGCTCGACCGGGAGCTGGCCCTGCACATGGCCGGCATCCAGCTGTTCATGCTCGAGGACGTGCGGCGGTGGCGGCTCGGCTGCGATCTCGCCATGATGATCGGCGATTCGCTGTTCATGCTGTTCGTGCGCGATTTTGCCCCGCTCAACGTCCGAGTGGAATCGATGATCTCACGGCTGCGCGCCGTGCCGGCCTATCTCATGAGCGGCAGATCGCTGTTCCAGCATGTTCCGCCACTCTGGGGCCGAATCTTCATCGAATCGGCCGAGCGCCTGCCCGATCTGCTCGCGACGATCGAAGGCGGCCTGGCCGGGCATCTTCCCCCGCCCGTCATGCAGAGTTTCGTCCATGCCGCGAACGAGGCCCGGCGGGCGATCGCCGAGCACGCGCACTGGCTCAAACACGCTATTCTGCCCGACGCCGCCGGCGACTGGGCCATGGAAAAAGGGCCGTTCCAGGCGCTTCTCGGCGCCCGCCGGCTGGGTATGAACGCGAGTGAACTGCTCGATCTGGGCGAGCACTGCCTGCAGCAGGCGCAGCAGCATGTCGACCTGCACGCCCGGGCGATCACGGGCTCCCGGCACGACACCGCCGCCGGCATGCGCGAGGCCGCCCTCAAGCAGGTCCAGGCACACGCCCCGGCCACATTCGAAACGGCGCTTGCAGCCTACCGCGACGCGGTCGCACGCAGTCGAGCATGGGTCGAGATGACGGGCTTCGCGACGATGCCCGAGGGTGAACGGCTCGAGATCGTCGAAACGCCTTCCTACATGGCGCATCTGATCCCGTTCGCGGCCTATATGCCGCCCGAGCGGACCGCCCGACCGCAGAAGGGCATCTACCTCGTCACGCGTCACACCGGAAGCCAGGCGTGCCACAATTATGCAGACATCGCAAACACCTCGATTCACGAAGGGTATCCGGGGCATCACATGCAGCTTTCCGGGCAGAATCTTCATCCCGGCCTCTGGCGCGGCCTCGCCGACAGCATCGAACTGATGGAAGGCTGGGCGCACTACTGCGAGGAAGCCGTTCTCGCGAGCGGCCTCGAGGCCACCAGCGCGAACCGGCTCGTGCAGAGCCGTGATGCGGCATGGCGATCGGCACGCATTCTCATCGACATCAACCTGCACCAGAAAACCTGGACCTACGACCAGGGCCTGACCTTCCTGATGGAACACGCTGCCATGGACCAAGCCTCTGCCGAAGCCGAGATGCGCCGCTACACCCAGACGCCGGGTTATCCGCTGAGCTACATGGCGGGCAAGCATCTCCTGCTCGAGCTGAAGAATTCGCTGCAGCAGCGATTTGGCACCGACTGTTCCGACCGGGATTTTCATGACCTGGTCGTTCATGAAGGCAGTATTCCGTTGTTCCTGGCGCGGGAGTTTTATCCGCAGCTTCTCCAGAACAAGCTCGCGACCGCACAGAGAAACGCCTGACGATGACATTCAAACGACAGTTATACATCCCCGGAAAACGCGACTATATCAAAGGGCACAACCGGCCCGCCGTCGACTGCATTCTCTGCGCCATCATCGACGGCAACGAGCGGGTCGACCGGCTCATGATTTGGGAAGACGACCTGATCGCCGTCTCGGCAAACCTGTATCCCTACAATGCCGGCCATCTTCTTCTTTTCCCAAAGCGACACGTTTTCGACCCCCGCGAAATGACGGCCGCCGAAGTGACACGCATGGCGGAAGTCCAGAAAATCTGTCTCGACGCCCTCGACCGCGTATACGAACCAGCCGGATATAATATCGGATCGAATATCGGCGAGGCGTCGGGCGCCAGCATCGAGCATCTGCACCAGCACATCGTGCCCAGGTATCCGAAGGAACTCGGTTTCGTCGACATCTGCGCCGGAGCGAAAATCATCATCGAAGACCCTCACGTGACGATGGAAAAACTCCGGGCCGCCGTTTCCCCGCCGAAAAAGCCATCGCGCCGCCCCTCCAGGAAAGCGTAGCCAAATCCGGGCGGATCGCCCGGCGATGATACTCGCCCCGAAATTCGGAATATCACGACATTTTGCATGGTGCGCAAGTGTGATATACTCGTTTCCGCTTTCATCTTCTTAGAAGATCAATTCAGTGTGTCAGGAGAGAACAATGAAGAGGCTTTTCAACCGGATGATGCTTGTGATCGCGGCCGCCGCTCTCTGCCCGATGGCCGGCTTTGCCGCCGTCGAAGACGAACTCAAATATCTCGGTTACTCCAGCGAGTTCAGCGATATGGCCCATGACGCCTATGCGAAGACTCACAAGGAAGCCCCGAAGACTCCCGAGGCAGCCCCCAAGGCCCCAACCGTCATGGATGAGGCGGATGCGGTGAAAGAACAGCTCGCCGAACTCGGCCGCTCGCGGTCTCTCACGCCTGAAACTCCCGTCACCTCCGCCGAGTCGAAGACCAAACTCGACGCCTTCTGGAAGAAGATGAGCCCCGAGGCAGCCGAGCCCATCGTCGTCATGCCGGAAGAGCTTCGCGCCCGGCTCCGGGAAGCCCTGACCCAGACCCTCAATACCGCCGGCTATGAAATCAATCAGCTCGACCTGATCGACGCCCCCTCGAATCTCGGTAATCCGCAGGTCCGCGCGGTCATCCGCGTCGTCAAGCCTCTCCAGACGAAGGATTCCTACCGTGAGATCCAGAACAACCTCGCCCAGATCAAGGATGCCTGCCTCCAGGCGGGAACGATCGACAACGTTCTGTATCTCAGCGAACTGACCACCTTCATCGCCGTCAATCCGAAGAACAAGTATTATTACGAAAAAACCGTTCTGAATCCCTGATTCCGGGGCAGAACACCCCACTCCGCCGGACAGGAAGGTAATGGCCGCTCCGTTCTCACTCGCCATGTCCGCCCGTCTCACGACGAGGCTTCTCGCATACGCCATGATCAGCACCCTGGTCGTGGCGTTTGCCGCTCTCGGCATTTTCATCACCTCATACTGGGCGCCGGAGTATGCCCTCGGCGGTCTTCTGCTGGGGTCTTCTCTCGGCGCCTTCATCGCCGTTCACGAGTCGACACTGATCGGCTGCCTCTGCGGCATGCTGATCGGACTCGTCGCGGCTCCGTTCGTCTACGCGATCCTCGATTTCGAGACGTCCTACATGGTCGTGTTCATTTTTTCCCTTCTCGGAGCGGTCCTCGGCGAGCCCTTCGCCTCTTTCTGGCGCGAGGGGGATGAGGATACGCAGCCCGGAGACAAGCCGTGAGCGTCGTCCGCTTGGTCATGCTCGACGGTGATGAAGCCGTCTCCGGGCTCGTTCCCTCCCCATCGATAGATTCAATATTATCAGCTATAGCCAGAGGCGCGACCAACATCGCCACCTTCTGGCCTCTCGTCGCGGAGATCGATTCCGGTCTTCGCGAGCATTTCGAGTCGAATCTCGATCCCTCGCCTCTCCTCGAGGGAACCGGCGACGGCCTGCTGGTCATCAGCTGGGAGCACAACTGCATCGAGTCGTTCCAGGAATACCAGCCCGTGCGCGCCGAGGGAACGGCCCGCCGGCACAACGGGCTCCACGCCGTCGATGCCGAGGCCGAACAGCGGTATGCCATCGGTCCGCAGTGGCACATCGTAGATCATCATTTCGAAGAAAGCAGGCATTGAGCCATGGCCTACTGTCACGGCTGCGGCGCGGTCAACACGGATGATGCCGTTACATGCGTCGCATGCGACCGCCCCCTTGCAGTCATCTGCCCCCAATGTTCCTCCCGAAACGATCCGAGCGCCTCGTTCTGCGCATCCTGCGGCCGCATCCTCGATGCGCCTGCGGAGAGCCCCGCAATATCTGTTGCAACACAGCCGGCCACCGGAAGCACGACCGCCATCTCGGCACGGCCCGGAGGTGTTCCGAGCGCGAATACGATGCCGCCGGCCAAGGCCACGACCGATCTCCCGCCGCGAGGCTCCTTCCTGAAGGCGGTTCTGGGCGGGTTCGCGTTTGCGTTCCTGTATTTGAGCCAAGCGTTGAGCGGATACCCTCTCGCCGGCATTCTCGCCGGGCTCGCAAGCGGCATGATCACGCTTTGGGGCGCCGTCGAGCTTTCTCTCTGGGCTCTCGAACGCCACGAACCACGCCACGCCGATGCCCTGACGCCCGAAGAGCAGCTGATGGCCGAAGACCTGCCGGCCCCGCTCGCCCCCGAGATCGAGCCGGTGGGCGGCTCCTTCGAGGACGTCGACCGGGAAGCCCTGTCCCCGGTTCAGCCGGCCGCGAAGATTGCCCAGCCAGCCGGCATGGTTTCATCGATGGTCGCCAACATGACGCCCCCCGACGATGAGATGACCGTCAGACCGCGCCCGCAACCGTCAGCCGCAGCGCCTGCCGCCGAGCCGGGGGAGATCTCCGGCCAGACGGAGACGGGCTCGGGGCGCGTCGATGAGGAACTGGTGCTTTCGGGCGATGATGCCGAGCTCACGAAGCGCGAGAAGACGTCCCAGACCCTCGCCGAGTTCCTCGACGACGGTATCGGCCAGGAAATCGCGCTCGTCCTGAAGAAAATCGGGAAAAATCCCGACAGCTATCCGCTCAGGCTGCGTCTCGCGCAACTCCAGGAAGAGCGCGGCGAACTCACCAACGCCGTCGAAACCATGGAGACCTGCCTGAAAAGCAATCCCCAGGCACCGGAAGTATTCCTGTACTACGGCGCTCTTCTCCGCAGGGCCGGACAGCCGGACAAAGCCCGCGAAGCCTTCCAGAAAGCGCTTTCGATGAACCGGTATCTCGCGAAGGCGTATTACCAGCTGGGCAGTCTCGAACGTGCCGAGCGGCGCATTCCCGAAGCCCGGGATGCCCTGCAGAAGTGCATCCAGCTCACGCCCGACGATCCCTACGCGCATTACCAGCTTGGCATGGTGTATCGCGAGCTCGGTGAACTTCAGCTCGCGCAGCTCGAACTCAAGCGCGCCTGCATGTTGCATCCATCGGATTCGTATGGCCACAGCCAGCTCGGCCAGATCTTCCAGGCGACCCGCCAGTGGGACCAGGCCGTTCTCGAATACTCGCAAGCGCTCAGTCTCAAGACGAACGACCCATACGTGCTCGAAAAGCTCGGCGAGGTCATGATCGAAAAGCGCGAGTTCGAACGAGCCGCCGAGCTGCTCCAGGAAGCGCTGTCGCACCAGTTTCACCCCGACACCCGCACGATGATCGAGTTGGGAAAGGTCCTGCAGCAGCTCGGGCGGACGCGGGACCTCATGACCCAGATGGAGGAAGTGCTTCGCCTTTCCCCCGAGAACCCGGATGCGCTGTTCCTGCTGGCCAAGGCCCACATTGCCGAGCACGACCATGTGCGCGCCGTTTCCGTTCTGCAGAACCTGCTCGAGATCGCGCCCGACAACGCCGCCGCCTGGCTCGAGCTCGGCAAGCTGCACCAGGCGCAGGGCAAGGAAGACGACGCTATCGCCGCCTTCACCAAGGCTTCGCCCAACGCCCCCGATCAGGCAGGCGTCTGGAATACGATCGGCGTCCTGCTCTCGAACCGGAAGGACTACACAGAAGCTCTCAACGCCTTCCGGAAGGCGCTCAGTTACGATTACTCCGACGTGCAGATTCAGAGCAACCTGAAGGCCGTCCAGAAGAAAATCGAGTCGAACTGCCGGAGAGTCATCGAGACCGCGGAAGAAGCCCTCGCCGAAGATTCCGGCAAGCTCGACTCATATCTGCAACTCGGTCTCGCCTACGAGATGATCGACCGACCCGACGAGGCGATGATGGCGTATCAACGTCTGCTCTCGATCAAGCCTGACTCGATCGAGGGGCTGCAGGCGTATGCCGACCTGCTCAAGCGACGCGGGAAGCTTCGGATGGCCATGCGGTGCTACCGCGAGATCCTCAAGATCCGGCCCGACCACGCGGATGCCCGGCTGCACCTGGTTCGCGGCCATCTCGCGCTCGGCTTCGTCAATGAGGCCTTGCGGCACGCGGTCGTCGCGCAGAAACTCCTGCCGGACGACCCGCGCGTGCATTTTCTGCTCGGGAAGATCTACTTTGCCAAGGGGCTCGCGCCGCGCGCCCTGCGCGAATTCTCGACCGTGGCCAACTCGTCGAAGTCCGACCCGGACATGATCAGTTGGGCAGAGTTGATGCGGCGGCGGCTGCAGAAGAA
>CAYMEN010000031.1:0-56850 GCA_964389325.1 uncultured bacterium
GTGGTCCTCGATCTCGCCGCCGATGAAGATGATGCGGTCCTTGAGAAGACGAGAGTAGATGTCGTATGCACGTTCGCCACGACTGCTCTGCTCAATGACGATCGGTACCAGCGTCACTGTGCGTTATCCCCCTTGTTGAATTCGGCTTCTTTGACCATATCGTAATGAACCGCGTTGTTCTTTAGCAAAAACTCGCGAATCTGCCGGTCGCGGATCGTATGGCGGAGATTTTCCTCGCCGTCGCCCTTGGAAAGGTGCTCCATCAGTTTGTCTACGGTCATGCCGTAATCGGAAGCCCGCTTTTCGAGTTCGGCCCGGAACTCGGCATCCGACACTTCGATCTTTTCGCGCTCGCCGATCTCGTCGACGATCAGCATGACCTTCGTCTCGAACTCGGCCTTCTCGCGGAACTCCTCGCGGAACGCCTTGTAATCCTTGTTCGAGCGCTTCAGAAACTCGGCCAGGCTGCTGTTGAACTGGCGCCAGCGGCGGTCGATGTTCGACACGAAGTAATCGATCGTGCGCTCGACCATGGCGTTCGGCAGGTCGACGTGGGTCTTGCCGACGACCTCTTTCAGGATCGCATCGACCGCGCGCTCTTCGCCGTCTTTCACCGAGTGCTCTTCGAGGTCCTTGCGAATCTTGGCCTTCAGTTCGTCGAGCGTCTGGAACTCGCCGACTTCCTTCGCGAACTCGTCGTTCAGCGCGGGGAGGGTCGGGCGGGAGATGCGCTCGAGCGTCACGGTGACGTCGAGGGCCTTTCCGAAATACTTGGAATCTTTCTCGGCGTCGGTGTTGGCTTCATACTTGAAGGTGCGGGTCTCGCCGTTCTTCATGCCTTTCATCGGAAGGTACATGTGGTTGTCTTCCGTGAACTTGTGATAGCCCTTTTCCTCGGACATCTCGGCGTCTTCGGCGCCGTCGCAGCTGACGACGATCTTGCCCATGAAGTAGTCGCCGAACTGGAGCTCGCCGTCCTCGACCGGGACGGTCTTGCTGAACTGCTCGCGGCGCTGCTCGAGCACCTTGGCGATCAGTTCCTCATCGACCTCGAGGCGCTTCACCGTGACGGTGTGGCCGCGATAGCCGATCTCGCCGAGCTTCGGGCGGACGTCGAACGTCGCCTTGAAAGTGAACGGCTGGCCTTCCTTCAGGTTGGACTCTTCGATGGAGAAATCGCTGACCGGGTGCAGCTTGGTCTGGCGGATGGCGTCAGGATAGACCTGGTTGACGAGTTCTTCCTCGACCTGCTCGCGGATTGCGTCGGGGCCGATGAACTTCGCCAGGACGGGGCGCGGGGCCTTGCCGGGGCGGAAGCCGGGGATCTTCACGCTGTGGGCGGCGCGCTGGAAGAAGTGGTTGTAGGCAGCCGAAACCTGCTCTGTGCCCACTTCGACGGTCAAAGCGACCTTGTTGGGGCCGATTTCCTGAACCTGTGTCTTGAGCTGCGTGGACATGGATCTGTAACTCCTTCAAGAGAAATAAAAAAGAGCGGGAGACGGGACTCGAACCCGCGACCTCCTGCTTGGAAGGCAGGAGCTCTACCAACTGAGCTACTCCCGCTTGCATGCTTGCTTTGCGAAGGGCGGGACTTGAACCCGCACGGTGTGAACCACCAGATCCTAAGTCTGGCGCGTCTGCCAGTTCCGCCACCCTCGCACGCTGTTGCGCACGCGCACTCGACAATATTACCAGAAGAGAACGGAGAAGGCAACCCCCCCGCCAAACTTCAAAATCCGGAAACACCTTTCATCACAGAGACCACGATGAACACAAAGGTTTCACAGAGAACGACCCTGATGAAACCCTTCCCCTCACCAAAACGTCATGGGCAAATCGGGCGGTACTCGAACCGCCCCTGCGATTTGGGGTGTAGGGGCGGGTTTGAAACCCGCCCTGCGTCGCACCCGTGCTCACACAGGCTTTTTCGGGGCGGTCGCCGCAGGCTGGACCGGCTGCGGCGGGTTGAACGGGAGGGTGAGGCGGAACGTCGACCCCTTCCCGGGCTCCGACTCGACGCCGGCTTCGCCCTGGTGGACGTGTGCGATCTGCCTGACGAGAGCCAGCCCCAGGCCGGTGCCGCCGACGTCGCGGTTGAGGGTGCTTTCGACCCGGAAAAACTTGCTGAACAGCTGTTTCTGGTCTTCCCGCGAAATGCCGGGGCCGCTGTCCGAGACGGATAAAGTATAGTTATTGCTATCGTATGAGAGTTCGAACGAAATCTTTCCGCCGTCCGGCGTGTATTTCACGGCGTTGCTGAGAAGGTTCAGCACGCTCTGGTGAACGAGATCCGAGTCGCAGACGGCCTCCCGGTCGGCGTCGGGAAGCCGGATGTCGAGGACGTGGCCCTTCTTCTGTATATCGGCGGATATAACCGTCGCGGCCTTCTTCACCAGACCGTGCAGGCTGACGGTCGTGAACTTGTAGGTCTTGCGGCCGGCCTCCATCTTCGAGAGGTCGAGGATGTCGTTGATCAGGTTCGTCAGCCGGACAGCCTCGTCGAGGACGATCTGCAGGTAGTCCTTCCGGGTCTGCGGGTCGTCGGTCTCGTCGTCGAGGAGCATCTCGGTGTAGGCCCGGATCGACGTCAGCGGGGTGCGCAGCTCGTGGCTGACGTTGCTGACGAACTCGGTCTTCATGCGGTCGATTTCCCGCTCCAGCGTGATGTCGCGCGAAAGCCCCATGCAGGCGATCACTTCGCCCTGGGCGTTGGTGATTCGCTTCGCGTAGAAGGCGAGCCGCCGCCTGACCTCGCCCCGGGAGTCGGTGATCGTGACCTCGCCCCGACGGGGCCTGGCTGAACCGTTCTGCGCCCCGTCCGGATCAATGCTTGCGCCGTCCGTGCAGACCGAAATGCCGGGCCGCTCGAAAATGCCCGGCCATTTCTTCCCCAGCCACTCGTCTCGTTCTATCTCGTAGAACGAACAGTAGGCCGGATTGATATAGATGATCGTATCATGCTCGTCGAACAGGATGATGCCCTCGTTGGTGTTCTCGAACAGCGCACGGAACTTGACCCGCTCGTCGTCGAGGTCGCGCGAGGCCTGGGCGGCATCGTGCGCCGCCTTTTCGAGCCGGCCCCGCGTTTCCTGCAACGCTTCGTCGGCGGCTTTCAGTTTGCCTTCGAGCGCTCCGGCAAGACCCTTGATGCGTTCGGAAACCAAAGGATAGAATATACTATAAAATCCAAAAAAGAGGAACCAGGACAGGATGAGGGATACGCCCTGCCCGGCGATGGCGCGGGGAAGATGGGTGATGTGGCCGCCCGATGCGACGAGGGCGGAGTTACAGGCCTGCATGAACATGAAAAACGTGAAGCCCAGCCCGAGGGCGCCCGCCCACATCGCCCTGCGACGGATGCCGATGCCGAGGATGATGAAGCAGACGCCGACCATCAGGGGAACGAGGCCCAGGGCGGCGACCCCCGGCAGCCCTTTTCCCGCGCCGACGGAGATCGTTCCCTGACCGTCCGCATAACCTGCATGAATATTCACGATGAGGCCGATGAAGGGCCCGGCCGCGGCGACGAGGATGAACAGCGTTCCGATGAGGATCAGGAGGGTGCCGAACCAGTCGACCCACCGGTCGGGGTTGATGTCGGTGAATTTCGCGGCGATCATCTTCCAGATGATCTTCAACGGCTCGATGCCGGAGCAGAGCCACCCGAGGAAAATGAGGGGGAGCGGTGTCGTGCACCAGCTCAGAATCATGCCAATGCCGCCAGTCATGTAGAACAGCCAGCCGAGCTTCTGTCTCATCGGCAGGCGCTGCTGCCATTCCGTGGTGTGGAGATGCTCGAGAAGCCGCTCTGTGACGGTCAGGGAGACGCCGATGCCGATCCAGTTGATGCCGTTGAACGCTCCCGGGGCGTCGAGCGTCGACAACAGCCTGAACATGCCGTACGCGAAAAAGACGAGGCCGGCGGTTGCCCAGCGCGTGTGCGGCCGATAGTCGATCAGAAACGGATTTGACGCCATGCCATGATTCTATCAGGTCCCTTTTCTGTCTTACAATGTTTTCTCCGTGCATCGGTGGTTCGATTTCTTTGCATCTTTGCGTGGGGAAACGAACTCGTGTAGAAGTGATAAGGCTTTATGGTATCGTTGATGCATGGCACATATCCTCGTGATCGAAGATGAGGCGAATATCGCGCGGGCAGTGAAGGACCGGCTCGCGCGGGACGGCCACGCGGTCGACACCGTCCTGTCGGGGCCCGCGGCGTTCGAGTATCTGCGCGGTGCGCGGCCCGACCTGATCATTCTCGATGTGCTGATGCCCGATATGGACGGCTTCGAGGTCGTGAGGCGGCTGAAGGCCGACGACGCGACCCGGAACGTGCCGGTGATGCTTCTGACGGTCCTGACGGAAGACGAGCGGCTGAAACAGCAGGGGCCCGATGCCGTGCTGACCAAGCCTTACAGCGGTGCAGACCTGAGCCGCACCGTGCGCGAGATTCTCGAACGCGCGGCAGGAGAGAACCATGGAACAGAACAAGATCCTCGTTGCTGACGACGAGCCGCATATCCTGCGGGTCGTCAAGGACAAGCTCGCGAACGCCGGTTTCATAATCGTGACGGCATCGAACGGGGAAGAGGCGCTGGAAGCGGCCCGTCGCGAGAAGCCCGCGCTCATCCTGCTCGACGTGATGATGCCGAAGATGAACGGCTTCGACGTCTGCCGGGCGCTGCGCGCCGAAGCGGAGTTCAAAGGCGTTCCGATCCTGCTTCTGACGGCGCGGGGGCAGGAGATCGACCGGCACATGGGCTTCGAGGCCGGCGCATCCGAATACATCACCAAGCCGTTCAGTCCGCGGGAGCTTCTGGCGACGGTCCAGGCCCAGCTCGAAGCCGCGAAGACTGCCTGAGGAACAGGCCCGATGACCGTTTCCCTGTCGCAGAGGCTGGTGGAAGCCGACCGTGTGCGCGCCGTGCTTCGGCAGATTGAGCAGGGCGGCGGGGCGTGGGCGCTGTTCGGCAAGACGGCCGTCCGCCGTGCCGGCATGCCGCCCGACATGCATATCCGGCTTCCCGACGACGTGGAGCTCGAGGTCTGGCTTCCGGCGGACTGGCAGATGGCCGTTCCCTGCCTGAAAACGGCGCTGGAACAGCTCGTTGCCGCGGAATACGAGAACGCCGATCTCGCCCGCGAACTGTCGCAGATGTACGAAGAGTTGACCCTGCTCTACAGGCTGAGCGAGTCGTTCACGGGAACCCTGAACCTCGACGAACTGCAGAAGCGCGCCGTGGCCGAAATCGCGGCGACCCTCGAAGTGAGACGGGCATCGGTTCTCATGCTGAGCGATGACGGCGAGAGCCTCGTGCTCACGGCGGGACTGGGCGTCGCGAAGGGCGATATCGGCTTCCGCCGGTTCGGGCGCGGGCGCGGCCTGGCCTGGAAGGTGATCGCGTCTGGCCGGCCGCTGATCGTGAACGAGCCCGCGAAACACCCCGATTACGAGCCCGGCCTGATTCCCGACGAGAGCCTGCTGCTGGTCCCCCTGCCGGTGAAGACCGGCTGGCTGGGCGTCATCGCGGTTTCGAGCAGGCTCGACGGCGGCGAATTCAGCTCGAAAGACGAAAAGCTTCTCACCACGATCGCCCAGCAGATGGGCGCCGTCTGGGAAAACGCGAAGCTGTACCGCGAGACCCGCGAGTTGTTCCTCAACACGGTCGAGGCGCTGGCCGCCGCGATCGACGCCAAAGACCCCTACACGCACGGCCATTCGCGACGCGTCACCGATTTCTCGGTCGCGACCGCCGCGCGGCTCGGCATTTCCGAAGAGAATCTCGAAACGATCAGGATCTCGGCGCTTCTGCACGACATCGGCAAGCTGGGTGTTTCCGAGGCCGTTCTGCGCAAGCCCGACCGGCTCACGAGCGACGAATACGCCGAGATCAAGAAGCACCCGGTCATCGGCGCCGAGATCATGCAGCATATCCGGAAGCTGTCGAAGTTCATTCCCGGCATGATCGACCACCACGAACGGTTCGATGGAAGCGGCTACCCCGACGGCCGGAAGGGCGACTCCATCTCGCTCGCCGGCCGCATCATCGCGGTCGCCGACACGTTCGACGCGATCACCTCGAGCCGCCCCTACCACCCCGACCGCCGCGGCCGGCCCGCCGAAACCGCCGTCGCCGAGATCAGGCGCTGCTCCGGAACGCATTACGACCCCGCCGTCGTCGAAGGCTTCCTGGCCGCCTGGCGAGCCGGCGAGATCCGCCCCGAAGCCTCCGCCGTCGCCGCCCCGCCCGTCGTTCAGCAGACCTGACGGATTCGCTACGGATGTCACTCGGCCAGTTCAGGCGCTCCTCTCCACAGCCGATGATGGATTACGACCTGTTCCAGCGGCTCGTGCGGAACGAGGTCGACAAGATGCCTCCGCGGTTTCTGCGCGGGCTGTGCGGCGTGTTCGTCGAGCGGAAGGCCTTCCGCGAGTCGGGGAGCCTGACCGGGTTATACGTGCTGGGGCATTACTATCCGCATTATCACCTGGCCGGCGGGCCGGCGGTCGTGATCTATTACGGCTCGTTCCGCCGGGTGTTCCGGGGCGCCGACGACCGGAAGATCATCCGCGAGATAGCGAAAACCGTTTCCCACGAACTGCTTCACCACTGGGAGTTCCAGGCCGGCATCGACGACCTCGGCGACGAAGACCGCGCCTGGCTCGAAAAATGGCGCCGCTCGGCCGGCCGCACCTGGCAGAACTCGTTCGGCCGCGACTGGCGCGAGGCCCTGCTGTTCCTGGCCCTGCTGATGACCGGAATCATCCTCACCGCCTGGCTCGTCAGCCCGTGAGGAACATCACCGCTTCGTTCCCGTCCGCAGGGATTTACCTGGCAAGACCGTGGACGGCGCAGGCGATTTGCTTGCCATATTTCATGGTATATTTGCAGGCGAGATCTGGCTTTACAAGGGGGGCTTTCAGATACTTGCAAGCCAGCAGATTCTTTTCGGTGTCTGCGTTGATGGTTTCGATACGTGTTACCTGGTCTATGTTGTAATACTCGATAGCGCCGTGCAGCAAACGCATGTTCAGTTGACAGGCTGCCATCTTTGCCTGGGGGCTGTTGCGAGCCTCTCGCTGCTTATACCATTGCATGACAAACGAAAAATACGCAAAGAGAACGACAAGAAAGCCGATAACAGGGCGATTCATGGCTTCTCCTGAAATAAAGTGGAATAGATGGGCGAATTCATCGTGATCCGCTGCTCTTCCATTCTCGTGTTTTCTCCAACACGCGGCCACCTTTGCTTTTCAGATAGCTTATGAGGGTTTCATTTTTTGCGGCCATAGCCAATGAAAGAGGCGTGGTATATATCTTATATTCTTTATCTTTCCACTGGAAAGTGGAATGATTGATTTGAGCTCCTCGCTCAACCAGGCATTTTGATGCTTCAAAATGACCATTTCGGCAGGAATGAAAGAGTGGAGAAGTGCCGAACGCATCCTTTTCATTCGGTGAAAGTCCCTTGTCGAGAAAGTAACCGATCAAGTTTGCATTTCCCACGGCTGCAGCCAAATGAAGGCAGGATTCTCCATTTCCGGTTTTGATGTTGAAACTCGCTCCTTCGTCTATCAAATCTCGAGTGAGATCATTTTTTGCGTTGAGAATGGCAAGCTGCAGAGGAACTCGCCCATCATTGTTGGGTTCATCAAACTTTGCCCCGTTTTTCACCAGCAATCGAATCATGGCTTTATCATATGCAGAACAGTTGGCAAGAAGATGAAGCGGTGTGTTGCTCGTTTTCACCACTTTTGCATTTACATCGGCCTTCTTGGCTAGAAGGTATTTTGCATAATCGATTTTGTTGTTTAATACAGCGGCATGGAGCGGTGTGCATCCTTCATAAAATTGCTCATTGCAGACTCTATTGACATTTCTGGCGCCAAAAAGAGCAAGCTTGAATTTTACAGTTTCTCCCTTTTCTATATATGTGTATATATTATCTGGAGCCAATGCGAAAATCCAAATACAAAACAATAATGCCACTAAAGGAATGATAAATAATGCCGCCACTTTGGTTACGAAGTTTGTTAATTCCATTGTGTGTTCCTCAAAAAAACTTCAGTTAGGTCTTTCATGAACAACATGTTCTTTGAACAAGTTGTTCAGACAAAACCATGAAAATTTATGGATCTGGTTAAAAATGCAAGTCGAAGCCCGACTTCGGACATAACCGGATTTTGGTGGCGTAGTTGTGTTTCGCCGAGTGTGTGGAATTGGCATGGCAATACCGATGGTCACCTCTTTTCTCATGTGTACTGCCATCACTTATTTTAACTTGCGAGGTGTGTGACAAGTCGAACCGTTACTTCAACCCCCAACCTCATCGAGAGTAATCCAATAACCAGGGCGAGATCGCTCAGGTAGAAAATCTTGGAAAAAACGAACCCCCACCACCCGAACCAGGTGAGAAGTGCATAAATGCCGGGGAAGAGGGCCAGAACCATGCCAACCAAAGAATACCCGAGGGCCGCGAGCAGCGTAGGGTTTACTTCCGGATTCGGATTCATGAGCCTGACGACACAATAGAGCGTCACCGCATGCACGAGCAACAGGAGCAATAATGTGAGGATATGTATCATGATACTTTAGCCTCCGGCTGTTGGGGTCTCTCCGATTTTCATGGCGTTGAGATGCCAATAGAAAACGCTCTCATTTTCTTCTGAAATTAATATTGGTCCTTGAATTATATTTTGTCAATTGTTTTCCAATGCATGTGGAGGTCTCATTGGCATCATGCTTTGTCCGGTTGCTGAAAAGGGCAGCTCCGGCAAGGGCCGAGCTTTCGTGATATCAAGGCGTTCCGAAGGTATCTCGAATTAAAAGCTTCCTTTATGGGAAGAGCCTGGGGTGGCTAAAATGAAACCGGGGCTCCCTTGCGGAAGCCCCGGCCTGTATTCAGCTATCTATCAGGACAGCTTGCGAACGTTGATCGCCTGGGGACCCTTGGGGCCGGCCTCAACCTCGAACTCGACCTGCTGGCCTTCGTTGAGGGATTTGTAGCCGGAGCCCTGGATCGAGCGATGATGCACGAAAGCATCCTTTTCGCCGTTCTCGCGCTGAATGAAACCGTAACCCTTATCGTTGTTGAACCACTTAACAGTACCGCGCTCCATGTATTTGGAGACCTCCAATAGTATTTTCTCCGAAGCCTAGAACTACATTCCCGCTTACCCACAACTTGGTTCTTGTCCGTGCCGGCCCAAGACCTGTACCGCAACAAAACCGCATCGGAGTCGGGGACGCCCCTCGGAAGTTCCTTCATCTTACCACGCAATAAAAGGGTACGCAAGAGAAATCGCTGTGGACACGAGGAAAGACTCCCGCAAACCCGCTTCAGGCAACGGAAAGTGCAATGAAAATTCCAAGGTCGCCTGACGACGGATAAAGGCCGGATGCTGTATACTGAATCCTGAAAAATGCCCCGTTCGCCCTGAGCTTGTCGAAGCCTGTCCTGAGTTTGCCGAAGGGGGCGAGAGCATCTCGTGCTTCGACAGGCTCAGCATGAACGGAAACACAGAATTGGCTGTTGCCATGCAGGAATCAAACATTGCCGTTACCAGAAAATGTTGTCATCAGAAGCATGTTCCGGCGGGAAATGCGGTGAACAAGTCTGAGCCTCATACCGGAACCCTGGGAAGGGCGTATGCGAAATATGTCACGGCCTCGGCCATCGTCGCGCTCGCCCTGGTTTTATTCCTCGGACTCCCGACCAGGGAAACGCTCGAACGAGCCCAGGGCCTTTTCGCCGGCTCGGGCAGCGTCGGAATCCTGTGTTACACGGCGCTATACGTCATCGGAAGCGTTCTTCTCCAGCCCTGTTTTCCTTTGACGCTCGGTGCCGGATTCCTGTATGGGTTCCCGGCGGGATTCGCCATCGCCCTTCTCGCTTCGACGCTCGGCGCGGCCGCGGCCTTCCTGGCGGCGCGGTACCTCGCCCGGGACTGGCTGGCGCGGCGGGCGGAAGCGGACGAGCGGTTCCGGGCGGTCGACCTCGCCGTGACGCGAGACGGCTGGCGGGTGGTTCTCCTTCTGCGACTCGCCTCGGTCCTCCCATACAATCTTGTGAACTATACAATAGGCATGAGCGGCATCGGCCTGGGACATTTCATCCTGGCGACCTGGATCGGCCGGATTCCGATCACGGCGGTTCATGCGTATCTCGGCTCGATATCCCCGCGACTGACTTCTCTCGGGGAAACCGCGCAGGCCCTTTCCCCTGTCGAAATCGCCGTCTACTCCCTCGGATGGCTGGCAACGCTCGCCTCGATGGTGTACATCGGCCGCATCGCCCGAACCGCCCTCGCCGCCGGAGCTGCTGCCCCGGACCCCCGGTCTGGCGTGGTATAATGGCCGAATGGAGGTTCGTTCATGAGCCATATTGCCCTTCGTCACATCCGAACAACGCTGTGCGCCATCGCTCTGATCGTGATGCTCGCCTCCCCGTCGTTTGCCGCCACCGGAGAGAATGCTTTTTCGACGGCTTTTCAGCCGGCAGCCGAGGGGCACAATCCCGTGAATGCCTACCTGATGATGCTCGCGTGTTATTACAACTACGAGAACCGCATCAACACCGCAAATTTCGAGGAGTTCAAACAGAAATACACCGAACTCTTCAAGCCCTGGGGCATGACCGAGTTCGATTATCTCAACGTCCGCCGCCGGAGCGCCGATACGCAGGTCGTCGTCATGTCGAACGCGTCGGTCGTGATGGTCGTGTTCCGCGGCTCGGAAGCCAGTTCCGGCGCCTCGTTCAAGCCTGTGAAGTTCGTCTATGACTGGCTGCTGACCGACTTCAACTTCTTCAAGCACCGGGTCAGGGAATGGGGCAGCGGCGTGAAGGTGCATCGCGGCTTTTACAACGCCGTCGACGTCGTGTACCCCGCTTTGAAAAAACTGTGTGAAAAGCATCTCGCCGGCGGCGCCAGGCGCCTCTGGATCACGGGCCACAGCCTCGGCGCCGGCCTCGTGCCGATCGCCGCCTTCCGGCTCGCGAAGGATGGTATTCCGGTTCATGGCCTGACCAGCTTCGCAGGCCCCCGCGTCGGCAACGAGGAATTCTCGGACGCCTTCGCGGCCAGGTTCCCGAAGTTTCAGCGGTGGGTGAACGACAGCGACGTCGTGACGATGGTGCCGTTCGCTTGGATGAAATACCGCCACGTCTCGAAACCGAACAATCTGTACGCCGACGGTACCGCCGTCGTCGGCGACAAACCCTTCAAGGGCCGCGCGAAGGTCTCCGCCCACATGCCCGGCGTCTACCTGCAGAGGCTGTATGGCCAGGTCCCGCCGGAACTGCGCGAGACCGTGCCGGCCCCGCCCGCCTTCGAAGGCGGCAAGGGCCCCGAAGACCCCGAACTCGAACGCGAATTCTCGAAAAAACGCATCTCCATCATCGACTTCGGAAAGCCCGACATCGAAGACTGACGTTTGACCTGACCGGGGGCCGCGCGTAAAAGACCGCGGCCCCCTTTGTTTTCTTGGAAAACTCCCGACCGATACCGCAGGAGGCGCTTGTATGCTGGAAACAGCCAACGATAGCGCCGGGCCCCGACAACCTGTTTGTGATCACGGAGGAACTGACACGAGACCGGAAATCGGCGGGTATGCGCTCGAAAGCCCCCGCCTGTCGTGCCTGTTCGCGTGGTTGACGGCCGGCACCCTCGCCATCCGCGTCGCCCTGGCCGATCGGTGAATGATAAATATATACTTGCAAGAATACAACGAAATGGGCGCTAAAACTTTCCGTACTGGTTGGGAAGGACGATCGCCTTAACCTGGTGAAAGGGAATCAGGATGGTCTGGCCCTTGACGACGATCTTCAGCAGGGGGGCAGTGCCCGTTCTTTCGGCGAACTTGATCAGGCCGACAAACTCGGAATCCGATGCGGTGATCACCTTGATCTCCTGGTTCGCGGCGATGATCTCCGCAAGGGTGTAATCGGGGGATTTGATATCCACCCCGCCGCTGACCGCTCGGAATTTCCGCGTCAACTCCTTCATCAACTGAACGAGAAAATCTACGGCAAAGACCGGGTTGGCATGTTTCAGCAGCTGGAAATTGTCGAAGGGCAGCATCGCGACCTCGGTTGGTCCAACCGCAGCGGCGCTGGCGGAACGGGACATGCTGTCTATGAAGGAAACCTCACCGAAAACATCGCCTGTTTCGAGGATGGTGAGAAGATTCAAAGATGTCTTGTCTTTCTTGAAAATCTTCACCCTTCCCGAGAGGATGATAAACAGGGAACTGCTTGGAGTGGCCTCGTCGAGAATGATCTCATCGGATTTGAATTGGGCCTCTTCCAGCAGGCCGCGGAGCTTGCTGATGTTCTCGATTCCAAATTCCTTGAACAGCGGGAAATCTTTGATTTTCTCATGGGTTTCCATACAATGCCTCTCCTGAATGCATATTCGATTTCTCTCCGGGATCATGGGGCTTGATCATCCCGAAAATCTAGCCAACCCGACGCGTGAAAGTATAAATCAACCGGCCGGATTTGGCCAACATCGGTAGCCTGGGAGTTTTCCCCTGATTGCCGGCTGGCTTTCATTCCCTGCAAGAGCCTGGAATGATAGTATGCTGCGGTTGAATACATCGAAGGGAAAATGGAGTGTGATATGAAACTCGCCACTCTCTGCTACGTTCGCCGGGACGGACGGACGCTGATGCTTCACCGAAACAAACGGCCCGACGACACGCATTACGGAAAATGGAACGGCCTTGGCGGCAAGTTCGATCAGGGAGAAACCCCCGAAGACTGTGCGATCCGCGAAATCCGTGAGGAGAGCGGCCTCGAGGTGGATACCCTCCGGCTGAAAGGGGTCATCACGTTCCCGAAATTCGCAAAAAACGAGGACTGGTATGTCTTCCTGTATATTGCCCATGCCCACGGCGAGCCGTTCAGAGAGTGCCCTGAGGGCGAGCTTGTCTGGGTCGACGACGCGAACCTGCCCTCACTCAACCTCTGGGAAGGCGATGAGATTTTCCTCTCCTGGCTCGACCGGCCCGACTTTTTCTCGGCCCGCTTCACGTATGAGCAGGGACGCCTTGTCTCGCACGACGCGGTGTTCTATCCTATCTCAGGCTGAAGCGAAGATGCGTGGCCTGACAATATAAATAAAATATAAATCATTATAATACTAACCGAATACAAAGACTTGCCCTGATGAAAAGGAGATCTCTATGGGTGACATGCTGACCGGCACCGCGCCGATGCGGTTGCTGGACCTTTCGGGGCCAGACGTGCTGATGGGAATGTGCCTGGCGTTCGCTCTCTGTCTCATTCTCGCGCGGGTCTGCGCGGCGACGGCGCCCGCGGGAACCCAGACGCGGCACGTGCCGCGAACCATGGTGCTGCTCGGGGTGACCGTGAGCCTGATCATGGCCGTCATCGGGAACAGCCTCGCCCGGGCGTTCGGCGCGATCGGCGCGCTGAGCCTGATCCGCTTCCGCACCGCCGTGAAGGATACGCGGGATCTCGCCTCGCTGTTCATGTCGATCGCCGTCGGCATGACGTCGGGAAGCGGGTATTTCCGGATCGCGATCGGGGCAACGGCGCTGATGTGCCTGTTCCACCTGTTCCTGGTGAAGTTCCCGCTCGTCGAGTCGGGGCGCCGGTTCTGCCTGCTGAGGCTGCGGCATCCCGTCGATCTCGACGTGGCGGCCCAGATTCTTCCCCTCATCCGCCAGAAGGCAGGCGAGATCAAGCTGCTCGGCAAGGAGGCGGCGGGAGACGGAAAACTCGCGGAAACGGTCATCGAGCTTTCGGTGGACGATTCCCTTTCTCTCGACGAACTCGTGAAAAACGTGATGTCCGCCCATCCGACCGTTCAGATCAGCGTCCTGCGGGACTGACCGGCGAACCGGGCTGAACGGTATGGAGTCACGCCGGGCGGGCGATCGCGCCGGAAGACGGGGCGGCACTCGAGCGCTGCTCTGGGGTGTCGCGTTCGCGCTGTTCGCCGCGTTTCTCGCGATGGGGGACGAAGCGGGCAGAAGCCTGCGCATGGGGCCGCCTTCCGCCGTCTCGGGCGGGCGCCCCGATCCCTCGCTGGCCGCCGACCGCCAGGATCTCTTTCGCGTTCGCGACATCAGGCTGTCCATCGCCGAGCCAGACTGGGACTTTTTCTTCAGCCACCCCCCGCTCTCCCTGACGGCGTTTCAGGATGCCCGGCTCGCGTGCCCCGAGCGAATCAAACCCCTGAAGGTGTCTCTTCGGGTGCGCGGCGGCCACGCCTGGCACTGGCGGCCCGACAAGCCGTCGCTGCGCGTGCGGATGCCCTTCGGCCTGGCGTTCGAAGGCCGCCGGGTTCTCGACCTGATCAATCCCGAAGATCCCGCGATGGTGACGAGCCTGGTCGCGGACCACCTGGCGGTGCGGGCCGGCGTGGCGGCCTCGGTCACGCGCTGGGCCCGCGTCTGGATCAACGACCGCTTTCTCGGCATGTATCATCTGACCGACAGGCTCGACGGCACGCTGCTGGCGAATCTCGGCATGCCGGAGCTGCCGGTCGGCGAGGGGAACCGCCGCACGTCGGACCTGTGGATGGACCCCGATCTCTGGGATGTCCACGGCGGCGCGATGACCGTTCGCGACCTCTGCCGGCCGGTGTTCGCCAAGCTGCTCGCGCTCGTCCGGCCGCCCCTGAGCGTCGAGCGGACCGCCGGACTGGCGGAGTATCTCGACCTGGTGCGGACGGCCTCATGGTCAGCGATGGTCACGGCCGTCGGAAGCCTCCAGAGCGATGACGTCCACAACCAGCACTGGGCCTTCGACAACACGGCGGGCGTGAAATTCTGGCCGGTGTTCGCCGATTGCGGCGGGTTCGGAGCTGTCACCCGGTTCGGCCTCGAGACCCGGCCGGAGGACGTCGAGCTGTGGCCGTACGAGTTCCTCTTCCCGATCATGAATGCCGCGTTTCGGAACCCCTACTTCGTCGCGAGGCGCAACATGGCTCTCTGGAAGCTGCTTCGCGGTGAGTTGCACGCCGAAACCGTCGCCTCCCTCGCCGTCGGGCTTCACGCGCTGGTCGGGCCTGAGATCGCGGCGGAACGGCGTCGCGGGGCCGTCGTCACCGTGCCCGGGCTGGGCGTTCCGGTGCGGGTCCCGATCTCGGCGCGTGTCGCGGCGTCTGAGGCGGCGCGCATCGGAGACTGGATGCGACATCGCGAGGCCTATCTCGGCGGCATCCTCGCATCGCTCGCCGTGACGATCGCGCCTCCGGAGCCGGCTGCCGACGGCTGGCTGCGTCTGCCCGTAGCGGTGTGGGGCCATGCTCCCGTCGAGTGGGAGCCGGGGGAGCTGGCCGCGTCGATCCGGCTCGACAGGAATCGCGACGGACGCATCGATCAGGACGATGCCTCGTGTCCGGCGCGGCTTCGCCTGTATCCTGCGATGCGCGAGGTGCCGGCGGCCGGCCGGGCATGGCTCCGCGGCGAGAAGCGGCTTCTTCCGTATCTGCTGGCGCCAGCCTCACAGACCTATCTCATCGGCATTCAGGCGGATCGGGCCGAAGAGGCGATGGCGGCCCTGAAAAACGGCGCGAGAAACGCCGTGACGGGGATGACCGTTCCCGTTCTGACGGCTCCGGAGACGACGATACCGCCCCTCTACGCGCATGCCGGGAGCCTTCACCCGTGGGCCGTGTCACCCGAAACGCTGGACTGGTAAGGAGAAAAGACGTTGGCGAGCGACTGGGGACGATACGAGGAACGCAAGTTTCTGCTTCCGCCCGGAACGGCGGGGGAAATTCAGGGGCGCCTGACCCGGGCTGCCGTTCCTGACAGACATTCCGGAGCCACCGGATACGAGGTCGCCTCCCTGTATTTCGATACCTGGTCGGCTCAGTGCGCGGCAGACAAGCGGGAGGGGGAGTTCGACCGGTACAAGGTGCGGCTCCGCGCCTACCGTTCCGATGCGGCAGCCGGATGGGCGGAGTTTCACCTCGAACTGAAGAGCCGCCAGGGAAACCGGATCGGCAAGCGCCGCCAGCTTCTGCGGCCGGAGGAGGCCGACGGCATCGCTCGTGACGGGCTGGGCGGCGCGGCTGTGGCCGCCCTGCTGGACGGGGACGGGGAGCGGCTCGTTCCGCCCGGACTGGCCGCGGCCTGGGCGGCCCGACCGGTTCTGCGGCCTGCCGTCCTGGTGACGTACCGGCGGTCGGCGTTTCAGCTTCCGGGCTTGCCCGGTCTGCGTCTGACGTTCGATCGGCACGTCGCCGCTCATCCGCCCTGCTGGCCCCCTGAAGATGCGGGCTGCGGGCGCCGACCTTTCAGCCCGGTGTGCATTTTCGAAGGAAAAGCGCCTCTCGCCCTGCCGCGGACGATCCTGCAGATCCTGGCATCACACGGCATCCTGGAAACCAGTTGTTCCAAGTTCCTGCTGGCCCGGGATCTGCTCGATACCCGCGTCCGCGATGCCCACGCGGCGATGCCGCTGGGGGAATGGCTCCGCTCCTGAAGCGGGAAACCGAAGGGCTCACTCCCCCATGGCGAGAAGGGTGGCGAGCGTTTCCGCCCTCGCGGGATCGCAGGCCGACAACGCTTTCTGCTCGCGGAGCGCCGTTTCACGGTCGCCGTTCGACAGGGCGAGCGTGGCTATATACAGGCGTATATATCCTTCCCGCGGGCCGGAAGGGTGGAGCGCGAGAACCTGCTGAAGGGCATTCCCGGCCTCCGACGGAAGGCCGAGATCCGCGCGGGTCATCGCCAGCTCGTACCAGGCGTCGATATCGCCGGGAGCGAGCCGGACCGCCTTTTCCAAAAGGCGTATCGCGTGCTCCATATCGCCGGTCTGCCGATTGCAGCGACCGAGGGAGACGAGGAGCGAGGCATCGTCCGGCTGCCGTGACAGGGCGCGGTGGTAATGCCGTATCGCCTGGGTCGGCCGACCGCTCAGTTCCAGCGCAAGGCCGAGATCGTGATTGACCGCGGGATCGTCGGGGTTCAGCCGGTAGAGTTCCTGAAAGCGGGCGAGGTCGTTCCCGAGTTGCGCGCGATCGGGGGTTTGTGCAAGAATGAAAGATGAAAAGCCGGCGAACAAGAGCATCAGCAGGGTTCTGCCGATTGCTCGGCCCGTAAAGGGCGGATGAAGGGGGCCCGTCATGGAAAACAGCACCGTCAATCGGTTCATGTGGGTCATTCCCGTCGTTTTTCTCATCCTAGCATGGCGGATGAGCGGGCTCAAGACCTCGCGCGATATCTGCCCCGAGTTCGGCGGCGTGCTCGACATCTCTGAAGCCATTGCCGCCAAAGCCGACGGAACCCCGCCCCGGCTCGAGATGGAATACAAATACCTCATCGAGGGGCCGACGGACCTTCTGAAGAAGGACGAGTATCTTCTCGGCGCCATGCATCGGGCCGTCGAGCGGGAGCTTCAGAACGAGTTTCAATGGGAAGTCCCCAAATACGTCAACGCCTCGTTCTCGGTCTGCCCGATCGGTCTCGGCACCTTCTGCTTCGTCGACGTCTACGTCGACACCCCGGACGGCGTCAACGAACGCTGGAACATCGCGCATCGCATCCGGTACCGCTGGCACTCCCGGGGCTCGTTCATCCGGTACATGCTCGGGAGCGAGCGGCCCGACGACTACCCGCACCGGTGCGAATACCAGGTGAAGAGCTCGCGCGACGAGCAGAAGGATGGGTTCTACACCGCCAGGGAAACCCGGTTCGAGTATCGGAACGAATCCCTGCCGTTCAAGCGCGACAAGTCTTCGCCCCCGCCGCCCTGGCCGTTTCATGAATATATACCACCTGCGATAACCGGGCACTATAGAAGCTTTTTCGCGACCTCGGCGCAGGAATACGCGAAGTTCATCCGCGAGGTCGAACCCCACCGGGAAAAGCTCCACCTGGCGCCATCCGTGATCGAGGTGATGACCCGGCGCCGGATCCATCTCAACCTGAACAACCCGTGGGGAGCCGCGACCGCGATTCTCGGCGGCGGTTCGACGACGAACACGACCCAGGCGATGGTGCTCACCCTCGATACCGTCGAGGTATACCCGCCGGAAATCCTTCGTGTCTACTACGTTTCAAGGGAGGCCCGGAAATCGGGGGCGTATGCCCAGCGGCTCGAGCGGCGCCTGCGGGACGAGTTCCGGCCGGCCTCGACCTATACCGAGGTTGAGTTCGAGTTCGAGCGGAATATCGAGGCCGCTCTCCACGAACAGATGCGTGTTGCCACCGATTCGGCGGAAGCCGGACGTCTCGAGGCGATCGAGGCAGCGTTTCTCAAAGACCAGCTCCGCGTTTCCGAGATCGTCCGCAACGCCCTGAAGGAGCTGGGCCTGACCGCGACGCCGATCAACATCAGCAAATATCGCAAGGCCCGGTCGATTCTGCGGGGCGATCTCACGTGGTCGGCCTGGGGCGGCAAAACCGGCGTTTCATCGGGAACGCACCCGTAGACCGCGCGGGATATGATCGCGTTGTTGCTGTGGGGGGGCGGGTTTCAAGCCAGCCCCGACGGACGATGTGAGGGGGATCTGGACCGGGGGGGGACATTTGGGCTTGCCATCGGGGCGTGGTTCTGGTAAAAATGCGCCCGTGAGAATGTACGCGACGGGCGGTCGATGTCGGTCTTTGCGACCGATCTGGCGCTTTGCGCGCCTCGGCGTCGTGGTGCTCGTGATGCTCGGCCTCGTCGGGCTTTCCGGCTGCAGGGGAAAAGGCAGGGTGCTCATCGTGGCGGGGTCGACATCGGTGCAGCCGGTGATGGAGAAGATCGCCGAAGTGTTCCGCAAGCTCAAACCCGGCCTGCGCGTCGATATCGAGGGCGGCGGCAGCAGCGCCGGCATCATGGCCGTCAGGTCGAAGACCGCGGCGCTGGGGATGTCCTCGCGCGAACTGAAACAGAACGATCCGAACGAGGCGCAGTTGTGGCGGCAAATGCTCGCTCTCGATGCGATCGCGATCATCGTTCATCCGGAAAACGCCGTCGCGAGCCTGTCGTTGGCCCAGGTGCGCGACCTCTTCGCGGGAAAAATCAAGACCTGGAAAGAGGTGGGCGGCCGGGACAGGCCGGTCCATATCCTGGTCCGCGAGGAAGGCTCGGGCACGCGCAGCGCGTTCGAGGAGCTCGTCATGAAGGACGGGAAGCATGAAACGCCGGTCGACGATTACGCGCTCGTGCAGGATTCGTCGGGCGGGGTGCGCGAAGTGGTCTGCAACGACCGCGACGCCATCGGCTTCGTCTCGCTCGGCGCGCTCAACGACAGCGTTCGCGCCGTCAGCGTCGACGGGGTGACACCCACCTTCGAATCGGTCCGGGAAGGCACATACCGGCTCGTGCGGCCGTTCTATCTCGTCGGCCTCCAGCCGCCGGCCGGCGATGCGGCCGAGTTGACGCGCTTCTCCCTGGGCAGCGAGGCCGCGGCGATCATGCAGAAGGAGGGCCTGGTCGGTGTCTTCCGGTAACGTGATGGCGGCCGACGACCTGCGCCGGCGCGAGGAGCGGATCAGGCTTGCCCTGCTCTGCATGGCCTTCTCGTCGATCCTCGTGCTCGCGATGATCATCCTGTTCGTCTTCCGCGAAGGCGTTCCACAGATCGCTCGGGTCGGGCTTCCCGCGTTTCTCGGCGGCGGCCGCTGGGCGCCGACGAAGGGCCTGTTCGGCATCTTCCCGATGATCGTCGGCACGGTCCAGGTCACGCTCGGCGCGCTGTTGATCGGCGTGCCGCTTTCCCTGCTGTCGGCGATCTGCCTGTCCGAGTTCGCCACGCCGCGCGTCAGGATGGTCATGAAACCCCTGATCGAGCTGCTGTCGGCCATTCCGTCCGTTGTATACGGCTTCATCGGCGTGACCGTCATCGTTCCTCTCGTCCGGGAAACGCTCGGCGGAAGCGGGTTCTCGGTGCTCTCGGCCGCGCTCATGCTGAGCGTGATGATCCTGCCGACCGTGACGAGCATCGCCTACGACGCGCTCCGGGCCGTTCCCGCGGCATACCGGGAAGGCGCGCTCGCGCTGGGGGCCACGCCGTGGCAGACCGTAACGCGCGTCGTCGTTCCGGCGGCCCGCTCGGGCCTCGTGACGGCCGTCATTCTCGGGATGGGCCGCGCCATGGGAGAAACGATGGCCGTCATCATGGTTGCCGGAAACGCCGTCGTCGTGCCGACCTCGCCCCTTCACCCCTGCCGCACCCTCACGAGCAATATAGCGCTTGAAATGGCATACGCGGCGGGCAACCATCAGAAAGCCCTGTTCGCGACCGGTGTCGTATTATTCGTCATGATATTCTGTCTGAACTCGCTCGCCACGCTCATCGTGCGGCGCCGCTGACGGGAGGAAAAAACCGATGGACCAGGACGTCCGCCTCCGCAATGAGCTCGCGAACCGGGCCGGCATCGGCCTCAGCTTCCTCGTGACCGGGGCCGTCGGCCTGCTTCTCGCGGGGATCGTCGGCTACCTCCTCTGGAACGGCTGGCCGCGCCTTTCCGCGGGGTTTTTCCTGCAGCAGCCCGAGGACCTCGGCCGCGCCGGCGGCATCCTGCCGGTGCTCGTTTCGACCGTCCTGCTCGGCGGGCTCTCCCTCGCGATCGCCGTCCCGCTCGGCGTCTGCACGGCCATTTATCTGACCGAATACACGGCCGAGGGGAAACTGACGACGGTCATCCGCTTCGGCGCCGAGTGCCTCGCGGGCATCCCGTCGATCATTTTCGGCCTGTTCGGCTTCATCCTGTTCGTCATCACGCTCGGCATGGGCTGGTCGATGCTCGCCGGCGCCCTCACGCTGGCCTGCATGGTCCTGCCCACGATCATCCGGACCGCGGAGGAGGCGATCAAGTCGGTTCCGGCGGGGCTTCGCGACGTCGGCTACTCGCTCGGGGCGACGAAGTCCCAGGTCGTCTGGCACATCGTGCTTCCCCAGGCGCGGCCGGGCATCATGACCGGCGTCATCCTGGCCCTGGGCCGCGCCCTCGGCGAGACCGCCTGCGTCATCTTCACGACCGGCATCTCCCTCGAAATGCCCACCTCTCTGCTTGATCCGGGCCGGCCGATGGCCGTCCACTTCTACATCCTCGCCCGTGAGGGGATCTCGATGGAGATGGCCTACACGACGGCCCTGGTGCTGGTCGGCCTCATCCTGCTCGTGAACGTCGCCTCGGCGTGGTTCGTCGCGAAGCGGAGCTCGTCATGACGACCGAGCGGAGCATCATCCTGAAGGCCGAGCAGGTTTCCTACGCCTACGCGCCGCCCCCCGGAAAACCGCCGGAACCCGCTCTGACGGACATCTCCCTCGAGGTCGAGGCGGGAACGGTGCTCGCCATCATCGGGCCCGGCCGCTCGGGAAAATCGACGTTTCTCAGGCTCGTGAACCGGCTCCAGGAAGTGGCGCACGGCGGCACGATGTCGGGCAGGATCCAGGTGAGCGGCTTCGACGTCTACAGCCCCGCCTGCGATCCCTTCCGCCTGCGACGCCAGGTCGCCTTCGCCTTCGACAAGCCCCGCGCCCTCGACATGTCGATCGCCGAGAACGTCACGTTCGGGCCGCGCCTCGCGGGCATCACCGCGAAGGGCGATCTCGAGGCGATCGTCGAGGAGACCCTGCGGGCGGCATTCCTGTGGGACGAGGTGAAAGACCGCCTCTCGCTGAACGCGAACCGGCTCTCGGGCGGGCAGAAACAGCGTCTCTCGATCGCGCGCTCGCTGGCCCTGAAGCCGAAACTGCTGCTTCTCGACGAGCCCTGCTCGGCGCTCGACCCGATCTCGACCGCCGCGATCGAGCAGGCGCTGACGGAATTGAAAGCCCGCACGACCTGCGTGCTCGTGACCAACAACACCAAGCAGGCCGCCCGCGTCGCGGATGTGACCGCCTTTTTCCTCATGTCGCAGCTCGTCGAGATCGGCCCGACGGCGCGCCTGTTCCGGAGCCCCAGCGACAGGCGCACCGACGACTACCTCTCGGGGAGGTTCGGCTGATGCAGAACGTCGTCACGGCCCGCGGACTCGACTTCTGGTATGGAACGTTCCATGCCCTGAAAAATGTATCGTTCGATATAGAAGAAAAGCGCGTGACGGCGCTCATCGGGCCGTCCGGCTGCGGCAAGTCGACCCTCCTCCGGGTGTTCAACCGGATGTGCGACCAGGTTCCGGGGTCGCGTCTCGCCGGCTCGCTTCGCGTTCTCGAACGCGAACTCGCGGAGCCGAACTGCGACGTGACGGGGCTTCGACGCGACGTCGGGATGGTGTTCCAGCACCCCAATCCGTTCCCGATGTCGATTTTCGAAAACCTGGCGTTCGGTCTGCGCCTCGCCGGGATCCATGACCGTGCGGAACTGGAGAAGGCGGTCGAGGAGAGCCTGACGGCCGTCGGTCTCTGGAACGAACTGAAGGACCGGCTCGAAACGTCGGCTATCGCCCTGTCGGCCGATTACCAGCAGCGGCTCTGCATCGCCCGCGCCGTCGTGATCCGACCGAAGATCCTGCTGATGGACGAGCCGTGCTCCTCGCTGGACCCCGTCGCGACGCAGCACATCGAGGAGTTGATCGTTCAGTTGAAGCGGGAATACACGATCATCATCGTGACGCACTCGATGCAGCAGGCCGCCCGGATCTCGGACCAGACCGGCTACATGCTTCTCGGGGAACTGATCGAGTTCGACGCCACGGCGACGATCTTCCGGCAGCCCCGTGACAAACGTACTGAAGACTATATTTCCGGAAAATTCGGCTGAGCGCCGGACGCCGGCCGTGGAGGATTTCGCGTGATCATCAAACGCCACATGGACATGGAAATGACCGAGCTGCGCGGCATGCTGCACGAGATGGGACGCCGCGTGCTCGGCATGCTCGAACGCGGCCTGAAAAGCGTCGGAAGCGGCAGTTCTGATGTATATGATGCCATATTCGACGAAGAGGTCGAGGTGAACCGCCTGCAGATGCGGATCGACGATCTCGCCTGGAAAGTGATGGCGCTCTACCAGCCCACCGCGGGCGACCTTCGGGCCCTGATCGGGGCGATCAAGGCTGCCGCGGACCTCGAGCGGGTCGGCGACGAGGTGTGCACGATGTGTCGACGCTCGATGTCCCTCGGGAAGAACCCCTGGCACGTCGACCCGCCGACCCTCGTCGAGTTGGGCGTCATGGTCCAGAGCCTGTTCAAGGACGGGCTGACGGCTTTGTTCGAGCCGACCGAGGAGCTCGCCGAGTCGATCTTCACCGCAGACGACGCGATCGATGACGCGTTCCAGGCCCTGTTCGAGCAGATCAGGGATCGTCTGCGGACAGAACCCGAGCATATCGACAGCCTCCTCGATTTCCTGTCGATGGGCCGCAGCCTCGAGCGCGTCGCCGACCACGCGACGAACCTCGCCGAAATCGCGATCTTCATGCAGAAAGGCCAGGACGTCCGCCACCACGGCCTCGCGTTTTGACCCGGCGCCTGCCAATGCGGAACTGCGATAATGCGGTAACGTGCACGTGCGGGAACGGAAGAATGCAATAATGCTTTGTAGGGGCGGGTCTCAGACCCGCCCCTACGGGAAATGGCGGAAAATGGTGAAAATTTGACAAGTATATATCAAAATATAAATACATGGTGAAATGATGAACAACCGGACGGCCGAGATCGTGAGCGTGGGGACGGAACTGCTGTTGGGGGAACTGGTCGATACGAACGCGGCGTGGATCGCGGGCGAACTCCGTCGACTCGGGTATTACGTATACTATAAAACGACGGTGGGTGACAACCGGGGGAGGCTTGCCGAAACGATCGGCCGGGCCTTCGGACGGGCGGATCTCGTCGTGACGAGCGGCGGTCTCGGGCCGACCGACGACGACCTGACGCGCGAGGCGATCGCCGACGTGTGCGGCGCGGTTCCCTGTGAAGCTCCGGAGCTCGTGGCCCGGCTCGAGGCGCTGTTCGCGGCGCGCAACCGCCCGATGCCCGCCGTGAACCGGAAACAGGCGTGGCTCATTCCCGGCGCCCGTCCCCTGGATAATCCGATCGGAACGGCTCCGGGCTGGTGGGTCGAGAAGGACGGCCGGACGATCGTCGCGATGCCGGGCCCGCCCCACGAAATGAAGCGGATGTGGGACGAGCAGGTGAAACCGGCGCTTCCGAGAGGGGCGGCGATTCTCTGGGATACCACGCTGCATACGATCGGGATCGGCGAGGGAAACGTCGCCGAACTTCTGGCCGAGTTCACCACGCGGGCGAATCCCAGCGTCGCCACCTACGCGCGCCGGCACGGCGTCGACGTGCGTGTCGCGGCGGGCGCCTCGGAGATGGAGGAGGCGAAAACTCTCGCCGCTCCCGTCCTGGCCGAGGTCGAGCGTCGGATCGGCAGGTTCGTCTACGGCAGGGACGGCGAAACGCTTGCGGGAGGCATCGGAACGCTGCTTCTCTCGTCCGGGAAAACCGTTTCCGTCATCGAATCGGTGACCGGCGGCCTCGTCGCCGACATGCTGACGGACACTCCCGGGGCCAGCGGGTGGCTGAAAACCGCGATCGTCGCGTATACCAGGGCCGCAAAAGAAATGAACGGCGTTTCCGCGGAACTGCTCGAACGGCACGGCTGCGTCGCGGACGAAACCGTCCGTGCCATGGCCGAGGCGGTGCGGCAGCGGTACGGCACCGACTGGAGCCTCGCGACGACCGGCGTGGCGGGCCCCGGAGAAGCAGAGGGGAAAGAGGTCGGCCTGGCGTTCGTCGCCGTCGCCGGCCCTGCCGGGACCCGTTCCATGCGCCTCGGATGGCCCGGCGAGCGCCGCCAGATCAAGGAACGCACCGCCAACGGCGCCCTCGGCCTGTTTCTGCGGGCTCTCCGCGGCGACAGCGAACCTTGATTCGGTGTTCCGGGAAAAATCATCCAATAGAATCCTGTATCGAAAATGCAGCCAAAATATCCGTATCAGCGAAATCGATATCTGACAAATGATATATAATAAAGAATAATACTATTGAATATCTCAGAATGAACATCTTCCGTTCGCCCCGAGCTTGTCGAAGCCTGTCCTGAACCTGACGACGGAGGCGAGAGCACTCGTGCTTCGACAGGTTCAGCACGAGCGGGAGCGGGAAAGTGATTTTTGGTTTGCCGGAACAATACATGCCATTGTGGAGAGAGGGTGCGTGCATGGCGAAGACGATGAGATTGTTTTATTCGATCCCGGTGCCGGACGATGTGCGGTATGAGCTGCGCAAGGCAGCCGACTCCCTGGGGCCTGACTGGCGGCCGTCGACCGAAGCGCAGCTGCACATCACCCTGGCGTTCATGGGCGAGGTGCCGGAAGAAGATCTTGCCGAGGTCATCGCTGCCGGCAATCGCGTGACCGCATGCATGGCCCCCTTTTCCGTTAAGCTCGGCGATGCGGGCGGGTTCCCGAACAACACCAGCCCGCGCGTCTGGTTCATCCATGTGGAGTCTCCTGACTTGATGCACCTGGCCGACGCGCTGATGCCGGGGGTTGCCCGCTGGGCCGACGCGAAGCCGTTCAAGGCCCATTTGACCATTGCCCGGCCCCGCTCACATCGCGCCGCCGGCCGGCCGTTGAAGATCGACCGGAGCTGGCGCGTCGACCGGTTCGAACTGGTCCGGAGCACGCTCGGCGCCGACGGCGCAACCCATACCGTGGTTCAGGAGTTTCGTCTGACAGGTTGAGCGAAACGAGAGCCTCTTCGCCAAACCGCGGCTGGAACTGACCCCAGAGGTCAGGGTGCCTCTTCCGCTGTTACGCGAGGGGCAGGTTCAGCACCACCTGCGTTCCCGCATCATCTCCGGTTTCGCGGGAGAAGATGGCGATCGAGCCGCCGTAGCGCTCCACGAACATTTTCACCAGCGGCAGCCCGAACCCGGTTCCGCGCTCTCCACGCGTACCGGCACGGGTGGTGACCGTGGCGGGTTCGAACAGACGGGGCAGCATGGCACTCGGAATGCCGACGCCGTGATCGCGGATGATCAGCAACACCCGGCCTGCCCCTGGTTCGATCGACACCACGATCCGGCTGCCGGGGTGGCTGAATTTGATCGCATTGCTGAGAATATTCTGCAACACGCTGAACTGGAGCGAAACCGGCTCGGCCGTCACCCGGATGGCGTGGCCGGACGTGGGTTCGTACGTTTTCACCAGGTCGATGCCCTTTTCCTGCAGGCGGCCCTTGAGGGTTGCGATGGTCCGGTCGAGATACTCGGTCAGATCGACAGCCGTCAGCCGGAGCGATATCTTGCCGTTGGCCGTCGCCCGAAGCAGGCGGACGTTCTCGATGATCGCCTGGATATCACTGGCGCAGGAAAACATTCTCAGAAAATACTCGTGATCGGCCCCCTGGAACCGGTGTTCGAGAAGCGAAAGAATGCCCAGGAGCCCGGTCAGGGGATTGGCCACATCGTGCGTCAGAAGCGAGACCAGGGCGCTGTTGCTTTCGCTCGATTCGAAAAAATGCTGCTTCTGCTCCTCGGAACGGCGGAGCGACTCTTCCAGCTGCAACGCGGTCTTCTGGCGCTCGTCCATCTCCTGTTTGAGAGCCAGCGCCTGGTTACGCAGCTGCTCGGCCATCCGTTCGATCCGACGCGTGTAATCGATATTGAACAGCGCCTGCGACACGAGCGGCGCCAGCCGCATCGCCCGCAGGATATGCTTGGCCGAGAAGAACCCGCGCTGGGAATGCAGGCACACGAACAGCGCCGGAACGGGGTCGTGGCGGAGCAGCACGTGCAGTGCCGATGAGAACGGGGCGCGGATCGATTCCGGCTGCTCGCGCCATTCCGGAATGGCGGAGATGTCGAAACAGGCCGCCGCTTTTCCGGAGAGCACCCGCTGCATCATCTTCCCGACCGTCCAGACGGAATCGGCCAGCTCGGCTTTCGTGCTGATGACCGGCTGCAGGCCCCCGCCGCCATCGAGCGTCAGGATCATCGCTTCCTCGAAACCGATGATTCCCTTCAACACCTCGATGAGCTTTTCAAACACCCGTTCGCGGTTCCGAGGGTCGGACAACACGTTCAGCCCGGCCAGGATCGCGTCGGATTCAGCCCGTGCCTCCGATTCCCGTACATGGGCGCGTTCCAGATCGATAAGGGTTTCCCGGAGGGCCTCGGCGTCTTCAAAAGAGACGGAGCGATGCGTGATTTTCGTTGTCCCGCCGGATTCCGTCATTCGGTGAACACCAGCAGGGAAACCATGAAATTCCCATGCCGATTCTCGCCGCCGACGAAGCAGCCCTGCTCGCCGAAGGTGAACGCCCCGAGAAAGGGAACGTCGTCACCCAGGCCGCGCCGCAGGCCGGCAACAACGTCGTTCATCCGGTCGCGCACGATGAACATGCAGCCGGCACAAAAGATGACCATTGCACCGGAGATACGCCCCTGGAGGGGTGAGAGGGAATTCACCGCCGAGCGTGCCGCCCGTTCGGCACGCTTGACCAGGCCTTCCAGGGTTCCCTGCATGAGCCAGACCTCTTCCTTCAGGGCGATGCCGGAAAACAGGGTCAGGCCCCCTTCCCGGGTCATCGTTGACGGGTGCGACAACTGGAAATAGGGAATCTCGCCGATCAGGCCGGCCACGCGGCCGAGCGGGTGCAGGGCCGTCCGTTGCATCAGGTTTCCGCCGGTCGGCAGGAGGTCGGCCAGGCTGTTGTCGAGCCAGTCATTGTAGACGTCGGCGGCTTTCCGGCCATCGAGTTCCAGGATGGTTCTTTCCTCGCATCTGGTAATGACGGCCTTTTTCGTCGTCGGGTCGTAGCCGCTGTGAAAGGAAAATCCGATCCGTCCGGGAGAATAGAGCACCGCCACCACCACCGCGTTGTCGAACACCCCGCCGTTGGCGAACTGCTTCCAATGGCCGGTCACGTCATCGTCCGCCGAACTGCCGCCACAGATGGGAACATTCGGCCCGAACAGGTCCTCCAGACCTGCCAGCACCTCTTCCTCGTGGCCGGGCGCGCTGGTGACCCAGACCATCGTCGGGATTTCCCCTTCGCGGTTCGCCTGTTTCAGCGCCTCCCGGCCGGCGATGGCACCGGCGGTGCGCGGATGTGCCCCCAGCAACGCCATGCCGACGCCGTATGCCCCGTCGGGATCGAACAGCGCCAGAAGGCCCATGCATCGTTCCCCGGTGCACAAGGCCCCCTGGTGGGTCATGAGCCCCTGACAGGACGTGCCGCCGTGCATCGGCACCTCCGGGAAGGCTGCAGACAGCTCGTTCATCACCACGGTTTCGTCATACCCGAGCGTCGCGTAATAATACAGAAGCTGAGGTTGGGGTTTCTCCGGGGTTTTGGCCGCACGCACCAATTCACGTACCGCCTCGAGCGAGCCGGGATGTCGGGAAAATGCAACGGTCGTTCTCATCAGAATCCACTTCTCACATGCAGATTTATTTCTCTTCTCAGGATAGACCGCCCTTTCTCTCCATGTCAATTTTCAGAATGCATGAAGGCCGGCGGTGCCGCATCTCTTGCCGTTGTCTTGTGTCGCGTGGCATAGATTATACTTCTAGATATAAAATACCCGCGTGACCTCACCCCTGCCCCCGGGGCGCTGGGCGGCCCTTTCGCTCAACGGACGCGGCGAGGGCGGCAGGGGCAGGTGAGGCATTCCAGGGGGGCGGGGTCGCCCGATCGGTTGAAGGCTCGCAGGGCGGATTTGATCGATTCATCACACCTGCCACAGCCGGCAGGAACCCGCTTCGGTTCGAGTCCTTCGTCGCTCAGTCCGACGACGGTCTCCCCGAGGGCGCTCAGGGCTATGACCGTTTCCACAACGGCCCAGAGGGAAACAGCCTGGTAATGGCCGGCAACATAGTCACGCTCGAGAGGCGTGCCGGGGGCGATGAATGTCGGCTGAAGGGCCACTCTAGCCGGAAGCGACAGCCGCTTTGCGAGATCAAATATATATCTTGCTGTATTGACAGCGTCTGCGACGGCGGCCTCGTCATCATGAATGCCGATGGGTTTGAGAAGCACGTTCACGAGAAGGCCCGCGCCGCCCGAGGCGAGGACGCCCGCCGCGCGCTCGAACTCCGGAAGGCCGAACCCTTTGTTGATGAACCTTTCACGGATCGTGTCGTTCGAACTCTCGAGCCCGATGCCGACTTCCAGGATGGCGTTCGGAAGAAGCCGGCGGGCGTCGGCGATCCCCTCCGGGGTGATGAACTCGGGCCGCGATTCGACGAGAACCCGCGCGACCGACGGCTTGCCGAGCAGGCCGAGAACGTGCGTCCGAACGTCGGGCGGCATCTCCCCGTCGGCGAAGAACGAGCCGGAGTTGTACAGATCGACTTCCCCGATGCCGTCCAGCGCACCCGGAGCGCCGAAAACCGACTCGGCCTGGGCGATCAGATCGGCCGTCGTCCAGGGCTCGGCGCCGAAGGTCATCGAGTCGAACCCGCACATCGTGCAGCCGCCGCCGGGCCGCCGGGCATAGGCGCAGCCGGGCGCACGGAAGATGAAGATCAGCCGGGTGGTCGGCTTCCCGGAAACCCTGGCCGGAACGCGCTCGATCCAGGCAGGCTTCCGGGGATCGAACAGGGGGCTCACCGTTTGACCAGATATGATCCGATCGCCAGGGCGTCCATCTTCGAACGCTTGAAACAGTCGATGGCGTGCGACGGCGTGCAGACGATCGGTTCGCTGATGTTGAACGACGTGTTCAGGATCATGCCGATACCGGAAAGGCTCTTCATTTCCTGGAGAAGTCTCGCGTAGATCGGGTTCACTTCGGGGCGCACGACATGTGCGCGGGATGTCGCGACGCGGGTGATGCCGTTTTCCTGGACGACGGCGGGGATCCGCTGGATGTCGCGGGGTTCCTTCACGGGGAGGGCCAGCAGCATGTATTCGGCCGCGTCGAGATCGGTGGGTGCCCGCAGATGCCGCGCCACATCCTCGGCGAGGACGCTCGGTGCGAACGGCCGGAAGCTTTCCCGTTCCTTCACTTTCGCGTTCAGCTTCGTGCGGATGTCGAAGCGGCTCGGATCGGCGAGAATCGAGCGGTTGCCCAGGGCACGCGGGCCAAACTCGAGGCGGCCCTGGAACCAGGCGACCACGTTGCCGTCGTAGACCATCCGGGCGACGCGGGCGGGGATGTCGTCGATCTTGTCGCCGTGCAGGCCGGCCGCTTCGATGGCGGTCCTGATCTCGGCATCGGTGTATTCCGGTCCGAGATAGGTGTGGTCGAGGCGGGGGCGCTTTGTGTTTCCGAGAACCTGGCACCAGAGGTGGCATGCGGCGCCGATCGCGGTTCCGCCGTCGTTCGCGGCAGGCTGGATATGCAGGAACTTGAACGGCGTTTCCCGCAGGATCCGGGCGTTCGCGACGCAGTTCAGCGTGACGCCGCCGGCCATGCACAGCGCGTCGAGGCCGGTCTTCTGGTGAAGCAGCTTCGCGAGGTGGACGAACACCTCTTCGGTGACGGTCTGGAGGCCCGCCGCGATGCTGGCCTCCTCGAACCGGTCGATGATCGAGGTGCGGCGCGGCCCGAGCAGTTTCTCGATCCCGCTGAAATCGGGGGTCCTGAACTTCATGATCGAGTTGTCGACCGTGAAGCCGGTATCGGTCAGCTGGATGATCTTGCGGAACTGGGCGGCGTAATCGATTCCGGAATCTTCACCGATCGGATCGGAGATGCAGGCGTAGCCCATGACCTTGCCGGGGCCGCCATAGACGTCGAAGCCGAGGTGTTCCGAGATCTTTTCCCAGACGAAGCCAAGCGAGTTCGGATAGGGGATCTCGAGCAGCGGGGTCAGCCTGTTCCCTTCGCCGACGCCGAGCCAGGCGGTCGTGAACTCGCCGATCCCGTCGATCGTCAGAACGGCGGCCTTTTCATGGCGAGAGGTATAGAACGCGCTCCCGGCGTGGCAGAGATGGTGGGAAAGGAAGTGAAACTCGGCCTTGGGGAAACGGCGCTTCAGTTCGGCGGCGGCCTTGTGAAGATGCGTGTGGAACGTGACTTCGCCTTCGGGCGTGCCGTAATCGCCGGGCGGAATGCCCTTCTCGCCGAGGTCGCGGTTGGCCTCGAGCCGGGCTTCGGGATCGAAGGAGAACGCGACGTGGTCGACCTGGTCGGCAGTGATGCCGGCATGGCGCAGGACCCACTCGATCGCCTTGTCGGGAAGCTCGTCGGCGTTGTCGACGCGCGAGCACTTGGCGTGCTTCACCCGGTTGAACCGCTCCTCTTCGACCGCGCCGAGAATGACGCCGTCGCGGAGAAGACAGACGGATGACTCGTGATACGCCGAGTTGACGCCCAGGATGATCGTTCCCATGCTATGCCGACCTCCGATACTATTTTGTTAAATATATTAACTTCGGGCTGGGACGCCGGCGCGTCGGTCGGGACTCGGGCATCTCAGCGAACGAAACCACTATACCACCGATGAGACATCACAGGCCAATATCTCCCCGGGCAAGCGCATCAGTTCCACAACAGCTGAATCACAAAGGGCACAATGCTCACAGAGGTTTCACAGAGAAAAGGAAAGCCTCCGTGAAACCTCTGTGTTCATCGTGTGCTCAGTGATTCAGCTGTTGTGAACTTCAATATCCCCGGAGAGACAGTCGTTCAGGCAGGGTCAGCGAAGGCCTTCTTCGATGGCCCGGAAGCGGCGTGCGGCGTCGACGAACGTTTCGAAGAGGCGTCCGAACTCGGCGCGCTCCGGGAGCATCTTTTCGGGATGGAACTGGACGCCGGTGAAAAAGGGGCCGGACGTCGTTTCGATCGCCTCGACGATGCCGTCGGCGGAGCTTGCCGTGATCCGAAGACCGTCGCCCAGCTTCTTCACCGACTGGTGATGATACGAGTTCACCTCGACGGTGGGCGACGACAGCAGTTCGGCAATGATGCTCTCCGGCTCGAGGCTGATGGTGTGTGTGCAGGTGGCTGATCGACCGTCGAGCCGCAACCGATGCAGGATGCCGCTTTCCGAAGCCGCCTGGGCCGGAATGTCCTGCCACAGGGTCCCGCCGCGGAACACGTTCATGAGCTGGTGTCCGCGGCAGATGCCAAGAACCGGGATTCCGCGCGTTTCTGCCGCGGCGAGGGCCGCCAGTTCGAACTCGTCGAAGACCCGGTTCACCTTTTCGAGCTTCGGGTGGGGCCGCTCTCCATACAAGAGCGGGTCCACGTCATCGCCGCCGGGAATGAGCAGCCCGTCTATCCGCTGAAGCCTGGCCGCCGTTTCGGAGGCCGGATCCGACGGCGTGAGCGGAACGATTTCGGCCCCCCAGCTCGACACCGCGTCCCTGTACCGCCGAAGCAGCTGCGGGTCATCCCGGTTGGAAGCCGAATCCGCCGGCAGCGGCCTGATCGAGAGAATGCCGATTCTGGGAGCAGGCCGGGCCCCCTCTGATGATGCGTTGCCCACCGGCCCCTGCCGGCAGAAGAAAAAGGCGACGATCAGAAGCAGAACGACTCTCAGAAAACCGTTGGCTGAACTCCTGGCTCTCGAACCGTTCATCTTTCTGTGCTCCGATTGATGGGAGGATTTTCTCCAGAGATGTACCACATATCCGCCAGGATGTACAGCGGCTGGTTTGGATTTGGCGAAAAGATGACCGCCCCGGCCAGAGGCCGGGGCGGTCATCTTTCAGAACTGTTCTGTGTCAGTATCCGTAGGTTGCCTGGTGGAGGTTGTTGATCACCTCGAGACGCTGACGGGCCATCTCGACCTGGCGCTTATAGGGGGCAATATACTCTTCGATGATCTGCGAGCGGCGGTTCATGATGTCGTGATACCGGTCCATCGCCCGGTCCATCTCGCGGCGGTAGGGCTGGACATACTCGTCGACGATCTGGGTCCGGTTACGCATCGTATAGTCATAGCGCCTGCGGTTTTCATCGACGTTGCGACGGGCCTGGTCGATCAATTGGGCCGAAGGCGAGGCCTGCGACTGGAGGCGCCGGAGTTCCTCTTCGGAACGCTGGACTTCGCGGCGGGCATGCTCGACGCGGCGCTCGTATTCGCGCTCGCCGTCATACTGGGCCTGACGATACCGCTGCTCGGCGCGGTCGTAGTCGCTCCGGGCGTCGCGCAGCATGCTCTCGTAGTTGCGCTCGGCCGCTTCCCGCTGCTGGTTGAGCATGTCGATCGAGGCGTCGTGCTGGTTGCGGACGCGTGCCACGATGCCGAGGCTGGCCGACTTCGGATCGCCGTTTCCGGCGATGAGCGTGGCGGCCTTCGTGTAGTCGGCCTTTGCACCGTTGAAGTCATACTGGGCGTTCATGACGGCCTTCGACAGATATACGTCGGAGAGCCGCTGGTTGAAGTCGGGGTAATCGGTGAATTTGCCGGGGTAGTTCCAGGACTCGAGCTGGGCGAGGGCGGTGAGTTCGGCCGCGTTGCCGTCGATTGGCTCGACGACCTTGAACAGCCACTCGATCGCGTCCCGCATGCGGGTGTCGAGACGGTAACAGTCGGCGATCTCGAGGAAGTTCTCATCGGAGCGGGACATTCTGAGCAGCCACTGGATGGCCTGCTCATACTCCTTCAGCGCCTTGTAGCAGCCGGCGATGCGACCGCGCACCGTGTCGTCCTGTCGGTCGATCTTGAGGTAATACTCGATGGCCTTGCGGTATTCGCCCTTTTTCTCGAGCGTCGAGGCGACGTTGAAGACCATCTCCTGGACCTGCTTCTGCAGGCCTTTCATTTCGGAATACTTCGATTTGACCTGGTCGGAGGTCTCGGCGATCTGCTTTTCGAGGGCTTTCTTCTTGCTGCCATGGAAAATGCCGCCGAAGCCGTCGAGCCTGCTGCGCTCGATATACAGCCTGTCGAGCTTGAGTTCGGGCTCGAGCAGCTCGGTTTCCTTCTGGATCAGCTGCTTCTCGAGGGCTTCGATGTCGGAGGTGTCGGCAGCGAAGAGGCCCGCGGGGACGAACAGCAGACCGGCGGCCAGGATGCTCATAGTATAACGTTTGATATTCATCATTGTCCTTCCTCTCTTTCCCGGTCGTCAGCGTCCGACGTTCACGTACAGGTCGCCAAAATCTGATTCGTTGTAATAGATGGCGTCGCTCCGGGTGCCGCCGGCGGGAACGACCCAGATCTGCGCCTTGGCGTTCTTGAGGCGGAGCTTCTGCTCGCCGCCCACGGTCTCGACCTTGCCGAGCTGAGCGATGCGGCTGTACTGGTTGTCCGCCATCCAGCCGTAGGGGTTTTTCTCGATGACCGTCTGGTACCAGGCCAGCGAGCCCTTCTCGGGGGCGTCGCGGGTCGGCTCGACGGTGACTTCGATGCTCTGCTTGCCCCAGAAGCCGCCGGTCGTCAGCACCATGACAGCCTTGAGGTCGTTCGCCACGGCGACGCCCTTGTAATTGCGCATCAGGGCCTCGATGACATACTTGCGGCCGGAGATGTAGTAGTTCGTGACCGGCTTGTCGCCGCTTTCGTCCATATGGGAGGCCATCACCTTGCACTCGTGCCGGTCGAAAATCTCCTTGATCAGCTCGTTGCGGCGGTTTTCCTTGTTGTCGTCGACCGAGAGAACGGCTTCGACGATCGGCATCTGGATGACCACGAGACCGCGCTGAACGGTGCTGAGCAGCAGTTCGGAAGAAGCCGCGCGGCTCGTTTCGGCCGTTGCGACATCGTTCGCCGCGCGAACGAGCTCGTCCGATGACTGGAAATCGGCGACTTTCAGGAACGCCGCGCGCTCTTTCAGCATCTGAATGGCGACGGCGGAGGTCTGCGCTTCGAGTTCGCCCTTCCCGGCGGAAAAGGCCTGCGCCGTTCCGAGGGCCGCCTGGAGGTCGCCGGCGCTCTCGATATCACCGATCATGCGGCCCAGCGCCTGCTCGCGGCGTTCGGTCTGGGCGGCGACGGTGTTGTATGCCTCGCGGGATGCGGCATCCGTCTCGTTCATCGTGTAGGCGGACTGGGCGATGCCCTGGGAAAGATCATCGAGAGCCGTCTTCATCGCGTCCGCATCGAAGGCGAACGCCGGGGAGACGGCCAGAACGGCCATCGCCGCGATTGCCCAAAAACGTCGGAACATGCACATCCTCCTCAAAAAGCCGGAATTCTGAACAGTCATGAAGAAGCAAGAGACATGCCGTAGACAATACTTGCATCTGATACATGTTTCCGGGGGAATCTGGCCTCCCGATGTCGATTTTTCGTCACTTTCGCTGCCGGAATTTCATGCATGCCTGATGAAGCCACCAGCGGGGTGAGACGATCCGGCTGGCTTGATCCCCTTGCATTGTAGGTGGGGTGAGGGTATGATTGCGCCCTATCGATCGACGAAAGGAACAATACTGATGCGCCATATCCTCCGTCCTCTCCTGATCGCCGCTGTGTGCGCCACGATCCTTCCCGCCCAGGCGGCGCCGCAGGCCGGCACTCCCCCCGCTCCCGTGGCCGCTTCCGAAACGAAAGCCGTGAACCCGATCGTCCTGTCGAACCAGATGATGATCACCGTCATGGAGCGAATCAAGGCCGGTAACTATGCCGAAGCCCGCACCGTGGCGAAAGACATGGTGTTCGGCAGTGAAAAGCTCGCTGACACACCGACCTCGATCACGCGCAGCTTCTCGAATCTCATGGGCAAGAAGCTCTATGAGAAGATGCTCGCGAAGGAAGGCCGGGGCAACGTTGATGTGAAGTGGACGCAGCAGCCGATCGCCGACGGATACTACTTCCAGGCCATGATAAGTTTCCAGGAGGGAAAGCCGGAAGAAGCTCTCGAGCTTCTCCAGAAAGCCATCTTCTGGGATCCGGTCCGCGCGGCGTTCCATGTCGAGCGTGGCTTCATGATGCATCACCAGAAATCGCCGGTCGAGACGGCCACGATTTTCATCACGTATCTCAAGGCCCTCGAGCTGGCCGACAATCCTCAGGATTTTGCCGCCGCCCTCCGGGGAGTCGGCTACCTGTTCATCGAGCGCCGTGACCTGAAGCCCGCCCTCGCCTGCTATCTGCTGTCGCGAAGGCTTGATCCTGACGACAAGACCGCAATCCGGCAGATCGACTACATTCGCGCCCGGTCACCGGGCCTCGTGAAGGAGATGGATGAAACCAAGGCTGCGGCCATTCTCAAAGCAGCGAACGTGCCTCCGACCTACAGCCCGCTCCACATCCAGGTGCGTCTTGAAATCGCCGATGAGATCAAAGACCCCCAGAAAGCTGGCGAGGCGAAGGCGATCCTGACCGAGGCGCTCAGGCTCGATCCGAACAATCCCGAGATCATTCGCAGGCTCAAGGCCCTGAAGTAATCCGAGTCCCGAAAGAGAAAACGGCGGCGGAATCCGGAAGGAGTCCGCCGCCGCTGTCTTCGGAGAAAAATCCGTCAGGATTTCCCTTTGGCCGCAGGTTTTTTTGTCTGCGTGGCGCCGGTCTTCTTCGAGTCGCTTTTCGCCGGGGCCGTATCCGCCTTCTGCTTGTCACCCTTCTTCTTTTTCGGCTTGGACGGGGGAGTCCACGGCGGATTGTGCTTGCGGCTCTTGTCCTTCGACCACATGTGGTCGTGAGCATACTGGATCAGCTCGGCATCCGAGAGTTCTCCGAAACTGCGCGCAGAACCGGCGGCTGGCGGTGTCTGCACGACGGTGGTGGCCGTCTCGACCGCGTTCGTCGCAACGGAGACGACTGGCGCGACAGGAGGAGCGGCCGGGGGGGGAAGGGGCTTCGAGGCTTTTTTCTGCTTTTCGGATGCAGGCTTCACCTGTTTGGGGGCCCTGGCCTTTTTTTCGCTTTGGGAAACGGCCGGCTTCCTGTTTTTCTTCTCGTCGGCCTTCTGTTTTTCGACCGTTGCCGGTTCGGCCACGATCACGCCAGGCTCGAACGCCCGGGCAGGCGGAGTCTGGGTCTTGAACTCGGCGGGCGGGGCGATGGTCTCGACCGGACGCCTGGCCGCCGCGGCCTCTTTCGCTTCGATTCTGCCGCGAAGACGCTCCAGCAGATTTTTTCCATCTTCGGTCAGAGCCGAGGCTGGCGTCCCCGCCGCACATGCGAAAAATCCCGCCAGCAGAAGGCCGGAAACTCTATACTGTGACTTCATTGCGCTTCCTTTCGTCCGTTCGCGCCCGCCGTACATACACGCACCACGACCGCAGATGAACCGGTTTCGGAATACCCGGGACGGTCGGAACGGCCTTTCACAGACCGCCTGAACATCGACCGGTTACAGAGAACTCTGATTCGCCTTCCTTGCAGAGGCTATTTCGTCGTGATCGACCTTGTAGATCTTCGTGACGACCCGGCCGACGCCGTTGATGCCGAGGGCCTTGGCCCCATGCTCGTCGAGATCGACGATGCGGCCGGTGATGAACGGCCCGCGGTCGATGACGCGAGTGAGAATCTTTTTCCCGTTCGCGGGATTGATGACCTTGACGAGGGTGCCGAACGGAAGGGTCTTGTGCGCGATGGGATAAATCATGTCGCGGATTCCGAGGCGTTGGTTGTCGATTTTTTCGGGCTTGGTGGGGCAGTGATACCAGGATGCGATCCCGAACTCGACCAGGACCTCGATGCCGGGATTTTTCTGATACACGGTATTCTGGCCGACGGACTTGTTCATCCTGGTGGCAACTTCAGTGATCGGGATCGGCGCCGCAGAAGCGGCTGTGGACAAAAACAGGCCGATGACGAGGACTGCTGCGATTGATCGTACGGTCAAAACGTAATACCTCCGTTGATGGATCGAATCGTATCCGAATTGTAAAAGCATAAGAAAATCGCTTCCGGCTGTCAACCCGCCGGCCCCGATCATTCGAAAACAATGATGATCAGCGGATGTTTGTGGGGTGAGAGAACCGGTAGGGAAGATTCCGGAACAGTTTCCAGGTTCCGTTCTCCCGGCGCCACGTAATGACGGCGCTGATGGGGCCGGAGTCGACATCGACGCCCGGAATCAGCCTGATGACACGAACCTGCGCCGAACAGTGCACGGTGGCGAGATCCTGTCCGTTGAACCCGACCGATTCGATGGCGTAAGTCGCGATCTTCACGTCGCAGGCGTTGAAACGCGCCTGGGCGGTCTCGATGAGATCGCTGAACGTGCTGTGATTGTCCCAGTCGTTCCCGAAATTTTCAGAGACGAGCTCGCGAAGAACATCGAGGTTCTCGCTTCCGAGCGCGGCCTGGAGCCGGGCATGGGCCGTCGCGATTTCACCCCAGCGTGCGTCGGCGCCGAGCTGGCGCGGGTCTCCGTCCTTGTACGGCATGTTCCGGACGATCTTCCAGAAGGTGCCCTCTCGCTGCCAGAAAACGTCGGAAGAATACACGCCCGTCGAGCCGTCGGTTCCGGAAAAGAAGTCGCTCCAGAACGCCTCGGCGGCGATCCGTATCCGCGCTTTCCCGCCCGGCATCAACTCCATGTCGATGATCGTCCAGGAGGCGACCGAAAAGTCGTAGGTGTCGAAATACCCTGCCGTTTTTGTGAGCAGGTCGAGCCAGGTCGCCGACGAATCCCAGTCGTTCGTGAACGACGTCGATACATACTGGGCGATCAGGTCATGATCCTCTCTGAGAACGGCATTTTCGAGTACCCGGTGCGCCTCGCGCAGGGTTGCTTCACAGGGCTGAATCGCCTGCGCGGCCTCGAGAACGGGAGCTTTCACCATCTCGAGGTCGAGAATCGTCCCCGAGACGGCGGATGGCTGGATCTGCAAGGCGAGCCGGATGGCGCGCGTCACGCTCGCGATGTGGGGCTCGAACTCCCGGGCCGCGATGTCCCATTCCGTCAGCTCTTTCCCCATCAGATGCGCGCGTTCCCAGATGAGCGCGACGGCGGTGGTGTCGACGGTCACGGAGAGCCGCGTCGTATCGGTTTCCCGGAGATCGCGGGGAAACAATCGCCGGCGCAGCGCCACTTTCCCTGCTTTCGCTTCGAGAACCAGCTCCGTGGAATAGGGGGCCTTCGACACGGTGAACGTGCCGTCTTTCGCCGCCCACGCTGATTTTCCGCCGGCCGTGAGCTGGAACTTCGAGTAGTCGCTCATCACGAGCAGCGAGGGGTTGATGGCCCCGGTGTCGACGAGGTCTCCCTCGACGGGAAAACCCGCGAGACTGACGATTCCGGAAAGTGTATAATACTCTCCGGTCGGTAACGGGTTGAAACGCAGGTTCCCCTGGTCGCAGCCCGTCACGAGCAGCATCGCGAGAACGGCGGCAAAAAGCCCCGTCAGGCGATGCAGCCAGGATCGGGAGGATCGCCGGCCGGTTGTTCGTTGTGTTTCGCGCATGGATGTATGGGTGGACACCTTCTTCTCCATGTTCTATCTTCGGCTTTGCGACCAGATTCCCGAAGTGCGCCGGTTCCCCTCTGGTCATGGGGCGCGAACAGGCGTATCATTGGCCGCGCACATCCAGTCCTGACCTTTGCAACCCGAATGGAGGCACATCATGAGTACGAACACCCCTGAGGCGATTTCCGAAACAGCCGCCCGCGAAAGCGAAGATAAACCGCGTTCGAGCCGGGCGAGGCTGATCGGCATTTTCCTGGCGGCCGTCGGATTCATCGTGCTGCTGTTCGTTGGGGCAGCGTATTACGCCTACATCACGTATCTCGATCCCGCCGCCCTGAAAAGGCAGGTCGAGACGAGCGCCGGAGAGGCCCTCGGCCTGCCCGTGAGCGTCGGCGAGGTCAGCCTGCGGTGGCCGACCATCACCATGACCGGCCTGCGCGTCGGGGATCCCGCCTCGGAAACGCTGCCGCTGGTCGAAATCGGCATGGCTGCCGCGACCCCTGATTTCTTCGAACTCCTTTCGGGAAAGGTGATGCTGGAAAGCGTCTTCGTTTCCTCCGTTTCCGCGAAGCTGACGCGTGCGGCTGACGGTTCCATCGTTCTTCCCCCCCGCATGACCGCGGGACCGGGGGCAGCGCCTGCCGAACCCGGCGCCGGAATCGACCTCGACGTGCGCGGCCTGCCCTTGCGCCAGCTCGAGATCGAGCAGGTCAGGGTCTCGCTTGGCGATCTCGCGAGCAAAAAAACGTTTGCGGCCGTCATGCCGCATCTGGCGGTGAAAAAATCGCTTTCCGGAACCGCTCTGCCGATCGAGACCAAGATCACGGTGGAGGATATCGGGAATATCGCGATCAAAGGCGAGCTGCAACCCCCGGAGAAGCTCCAGGCGAAGATCCATGTCGAAGGCATCGAGATCGGCACCCTGCGGCCGGTCCTTCCGCCTTCCGTTGAGCTGCCTGCCGGGCTCGGCGTGGCAAGCCTTCTGGCCGATGTCGTGCTGACAAGCTCCGGAAAACTGTCGGTGCGGAATGTGTCGCTCAAATGCACGCCGGACATCGACGTGAAGGGGGAATTCGAGGCGGCATCGCTGTCGCCGCTCCAGGCCTCGGCGACCGTTGCCCTCGAACCTCTGCCGGTGAAACGGCTGATGGAGCTCGCCGGGAAATACCTGCCCCCGATGCCCGATGTGAAGATCGAAAAAGGCCGCCTCGGCGGCGAGGTCCGGTTCGGCATCGCCGGCGGCGAGATGCGCGATATTTCCGCGTGGGCGAAGCCCCAGGGGCTCGTCGTGCGACACACGATGCTGCCGGCACCCCTCGAGCTTGCGCAGGGCGGCGTGAAATACGATGAAGGCCGGGTCGAGTGGGAAAAACTGGCGGCCGAGATTCGCGGCATCACCGTGAAATCCGACGGCGGCAAGGTGGACATCGCGAAGATGATCGGCCGCGGCGACCTTTCCATACGCCTCGATATGTCCGTGCTGACGGGCGATCTGAAAAAGTTCGTTCCCGAAACGATTCTGCGCGCGAAACCGGAAGGCACGGCAGCGTTCACCGGAAGCATCGAGATCGATGCGGACGGCCCGACGCTCACGGGCGAGCTCGAAGGCGGGAATATCCGGGCCGTGCCCGCTCCGGGAATGGCCCCGGTCAAGCTCGATGTCCTCGAACTGACCCTCACGCGCGTCAACGCGAAAAGCGGAACGATCGCGATTCGGAAGTGCAAAGGCAGCGCGCTCGGCATGACGGCGACCCTGCAGGGGTCGGTCAAGAACGCGGCCGATCCGTCGTTCGACCTGAAAGCCAACGCCACTGCCGACCTGGCGGCGCTGAAAGAGGCGCTTCCGATCGAGAACGCCCTGTTCAAAAAGCAGGCCCGCCTCACGGGAACGGCCGTCGTCGATGCGACGATCGGCGGCAGCCTGAAAAAGCCCCGGCCGGCCGGGACGATCGAGCTGAAAAACGTGGACTTCTCGATCGCGGCCCGCGGCGTGCATGTGACCGGCGTTTCCGGTGCCGCGGCGATCGACCCGGACAAAATCAGCATCGACCGGCTTTCAGCGAATGTCTTTGGAGGAAAACTGGCAATCGCCGGTTCCCTGGTGAACTACCTCGAAAAGCCCCGGGTGGCCGCCTCCGGAACGCTTCACAACACCGACCTCGGCGAGATCAGGACCCTGATCGCCAGCAACGTCCCCGACTTCCCGTCAGACCTCGGGTTCAGCGGACGGGCCGATCTCGACATCGTGGTCAAGGGCTCGGCGGACCAGCCTGAATTCTCCGGCAACGCCGTCCTTGCCGGGGCGGGGCTGACGCATCCGGCGATCCTGCGGCCGATCCGGGGGATCGTCGGGCCGATCAAATTCGATCAGCGCGGCCTCACGACCGAGGGGCTGCAGATGGGCTGGGGAAGCTCGACGGTCAGGCTCGTCGGCCGCATGGAAAGCTGGTCCGGCTTCAAGATGGCGTTCCAATACGACGTCCAGCCGCTGGATCTGACCGATATCGGCGAATTCTTCCTTGGCGGCACCGGATACCGGGCGCAGGGCTCCGGAACGGGCGCAGGAAAGATCTCCGGCCCGATCGCGAAGATCGTGGTGGACGGCGCGGCGAAACTGCCGTCCGGCGTGTTCGAGGCGCCCGTTTCCAAGGGCGGCTCCACCTTCAAGTTCCCGTTCACGGACCTGACGGCCCCGTTCCGCTTCACCGACGGGATTCTCGCGATCAGCGGCGCCCGGGCGAAGCTGTTCAGCGGCGAGATGACCGCGTCCGGCAAGGTGTTCGTCCGGGAAACCCCGATCCGGTTCGGCTTCGACACCCGGATGAAGTCGCTTCAGACACAGGAGTTCCTGTCCACGAACACGACGATGAAAAATGTGCTCCAAGGTGGCCTCGATATGAGCTTTATCGCCACCGGCACAACCGTCGGCCTCAACTCGCTCGACGGAAACTCGACGATGGCCATGGCCTCGGGCAGTTACAAGGCCCCGCCGGTCGCGGCGCAGATCTTCAACGCCATCGATGCGTCTCAACTGTCGAGCGGTATCATCAAGAGCCTCCAGGGGCATTTCATCTTCAAAAACGGCCGCATGAACTCGGACGACCTCGTGTTCAAGAGCCCCTACGGGCAGATGTCCTACAAGGGGTCGGTGGGCCTCGACACGACGCTCGACGGCACGGCGAACCTCGTTCTGCCGCGTGAGATCTGCCAGGGAAGCAAGGTGCTTCGTGACCTTGTCGGAAACCAGCCCAATCTCGAAATCCCCGTCGGCGTGCGCGGAAGCCTCCTGTCCCCCGGCATCGATCTGAGACTCGACAAGCTCCTGAAAAAGGCGGCCGAAAACAAGGCGAAGGACGCCCTCATGGACATCCTGGGCGGAAAGAAGAAGGAGCAGGCTCCCCAGCCCGTAGCGTCCGGAACTCCCGCTCCAGAGCAGAAAAAGAAAGGGATCGGCGACATTCTCGGCGGCGAACTGGGGAAAATCCTCGGCGGCAAGAAGCAAACCCAGGAACCGGTTCAGCCTGCCCCGGCTCCGGTAGCGACGGCACCGGCCCCGGCCGGCGTCACCGGCGCGGCCCAGCCTGCCCCAGCCCCGGCCGGCGTCACCGGCGCAGCCCAGCCGGCATCGGCGCCGGTTCCCGTTGTTGCAACACAGCCCAAACCGCTTCCGCCCGAGAAGCAGATCAAGAAGGAACTCAAGAATATCGAGAAAGACCTGAAAAAACTGTTCAAATTCAAATAGTCGATTCTTCTGGATGATTATTTTCCAGGAATCTGGTAATCTCTTCCCTCGAAAGAGGACGGTTGATGAATACGAAGGAATTTTCCCTGCGTTCTGAAAATCGCGGTGCGGTCATGCTCATTTACACCCACGGCCCTCTCAACGAAGAGGCGGGAATGGCGATCCTCAGGCTCGTCCAGGAACAGCTCGACAAGGGCGTGACGAGGTTCGTCATCGATTTCGGCCTTGCCGTGTCGATCACGAGCCCCTGCGTGGCTTCGATCCTGGAGATCGCCGAGAAAATCGTCGATGAAAAGAGCGGCCGCCTCGTTTTTGCCGGACTCACGGACCTCAACCTGAAGGTGTTCGAAATGGTGGGGATCCTTCTCTACGCCGAATCCTGCCGCAATGTCCAGGAGGCCGAAGTCCAGGCTCTCATGTGAGCGGTGGGGCCCGCGCCCCGCGTCATGCCTTCGGAAGCAGCCCTTCGAACAGGAGTGTCATCACGAGTTTCGTGTTGTCGGTGATGCGTTCCGGCTTTCCCGTTCGGATCCAGTTGTAGATGAGAAAATGCAGCATGCCCAGGGTGGCCTGCATCAGCAGTACGGGATCGGCGTCCTGCCGGAGCTGCCCGGACGCCTGTGCGCGCCTGATCTCATCGATCGGCCAGAGTGAGCGTGAAAGGTAGCGTTCGGCGAGTTTCTTTCGCATGTCACCCTCGGGGATCGACTCGTCGCCCGTGAAAATCTTGAGAAAGTTGAAGATTTCCGGGGACGTCGCGAACATCCCGAAATACGAATTGATGGCGATTTCCGAGCCCTTCTTGAAATCCGAGAAGTCGGTCTGCTGCCTGATTGTTTTTTCTATATTGTCGAGTATATTGTCGAAGACCTGCATGAACAAGCCTTCTTTACTTCCGTAATGGCGGTAAATGGTGGCTTTGCCGACGGTGGCCGCGGCAGCGATGACATCGACATTCGCCAGGTGAAAGCCGCGCCTGCAGAATTCAGCCAGGGCCGCCGTGATGATCCGGGCTTCGCGGGCGATCTGTTTCGGGGTTGCCATGTGACCCTCCGGGTTTGTTACGGAGCTTCGAACGCTCGTCCAGCCTAGGCTTCCGAACCTTCGATGTCAAGGGGCGCACAGCCCGGTCTTTTTTCCCTCCGCATCCCGGGTTGCTGAAAAAAACCTTGCCGATGCTGATTTTCTGACAGAATTTTGGCGAAGACGGCGAAGGATCTCTCTGGAAGGGACGTTCGACCGTGGTACGGATGTTGCTCAAAATACCGCGTCCGCTGAAATGAGATGAACAGAAGACGAAATGATGCTTAGGAGGACACCAATGAAGTCGGGCATCCTGAAGAAAATTCTCATGCTCACCCTTGCGTTCGGACTCATCGGAGCCGCTGACGTTTCCGCCGGAAACCCCGGCCAGGGCAACTGCAAGCCGAAGAAAAAGGTCGGTTTCTTCCAGAAGATCGGCCGGGCGTTCGTGAAGGTTGGCGACAAGATCAAGAACAAGATCATGGACACCCACGTTGCCGTGAAGAAGAAGATCACCGGCCGCAAGAACCGCGTCTGGGTCTGCGGCCACTACAACAAGAACGGTCAGCACGTGAAGGGCCACTGGCGCTACGTCAAGGGCAACTGCGGCAATCACCCCGGCCAGGGCAACAATCCCGGCCAGGGCAACAATCCCGGCCAGGGCAACAATCCCGGCCAGGGCAACAATCCCGGCCAGGGAAATGACCAGGGCCAGGGCAATCCCGCTCCGCTTCCTCCTCAGCCCCCGGCCGAAGAACCCCCGGCTGAAGAGCCGCCTGCCGAGCAGCCCCCGGCTGACGAACCTCCGGCTGAAGAGCCGCCTGCCGAGCAGCCCCCGGCTGAAGAACCCCCGGCTGAGGAACCTCCTGCCGAGCAGCCCCCGGCCGACCAGGGCACTCCGAAGTCCGGCCAGGACAATGGCCAGAGCGGTGAATCCTCCGGTCAGAAGCGCACGATCGGCATGCTCATGAATGACCTCGTGACCCTCAGCTCGGATGCCGACGCGGTCAAGGCCCAGGCAGTCTCCGCGAAGAAGTCGAAGAAGAACGGCGCGGCCGACATCGAAGCCGACTACCAGCTCCTCGCCTACGACCGCGAGGCCGATTCGAAACTCCTGACCAAGGTCGTGATCAATGACCTCGCGAAGAACAACGGCCGGAGTGGCATCTACTACGCGGCGTTCCTCCGCAATCTGAAGTCCTACACCAAGGCCGACCGCAGTGAGATCGGCGACGTCATCTCCGCCGTGAAGGCGAACATCCGCCACGAAGCCTCCCAGGGCGGACGCGGCAACGCCTACAAGGCCCGCCTCCAGGAAATGAAGAAGTTCTAATCTCAAAATTCTCCCAGAACCGTCCCTCCGGTCGATCCGGCGGGGCGGTTTCTGTATATGGCTAGATATATTATCGCCGTTGTTCCGTAGGGGCGGTTTTGAAACCAGCCCCGGATGTTGCCCACTCCAGGGAATACCCCCTGTGTCTCCGTGACCCTGTGGTTCGTTGTTTTTCCCTCTGCGTGACTCTCCCGAAGGCGGGGTTGCGAATGGGTGGGGGGATGGATACAATGGCGGCATGTCGGAAGAACGCTCATATAGACGGTTTTCTGTTTTCATGTTCCTCCTCGGGGTGGTTGTTCTTGCCGCGGCCGTCTGGTGGCTGATGAGGCCCCTCGGTGAACGGCGTCTCCATCTCGTTTTCACCGGCGTCTCGAAGGGGCATATCCAGCCGTTCCTGGCCCGGTTTGCCCCCTACAGAGACCAGCGAATGGGGGGGGCGGCGCACAAGGCGGCGAAACTGCAGAAGCTCGTCGCCTCGTTTTCCGGCGAACCGTTCTGCGTCTTTTCGGTCGGCAGCGAAATATCCGGCACGGCCGACGCCTACTTCACGCGCGGATCGGCGATCGTCGAGGCGCTCAATGCCTTTCGCCTCGATGCCATGCTGATTGGCAATATCGAGTTCACGTTCGGCAGATCCCGTCTCGAAGAACTTTCGCGGGTGGCAAAATTTCCCCTGCTTTCCAGCACGATCACGGAAGAAGGTTCCGATACCCCGCCCGGGTTCATAACGCCCGACCTGCTGCTGACTCCTGGAAACGGCCTTCGCGTGGGTGTTCTGGGCTTGTCCCCTGAAACGACGCCGGAATTGACGGCACGCGGGAACGTGAACGGCCTGCGGTTCCTTCCGCCGGGGCAGGAACTCGCCGTGAAGGTGAAACGGCTGCGGGACAAGGGGGCCGATCTGGTCGTCCTGCTGAGTCTCATCGACCGCGAGCGCATCGGAAAACCCGAATGGAATTCGATCGTCGCAGCCGCCCCGGATGTCATCAGCATGATTGATTTCAACGTCGATGCACCGCCGCCCGTGAAGGAGGACGGTATCGTCATCAAGACGGTCAGCGGATACAACCAGGGCAAGGAGATCGATGTGCTTGATCTGGACGTGCTTCCCGGAAGGGGAGTGACCTCGTTCCGCGGGCGGCGTGTTCCGGTCGAGTCTGATCTCGTGACTCCAGACCCGATGGTCGAAGCTTTGCTTCAGCGCGCTGTCGGCGATATCACCCGCCTGAAGACCGAGCCGGTCGGGGAATTCGCCGCTGATTACGAGCGCAGATACGATGCCGAGTGTCCCATCGGCAATCTCGTCGCGGACTCGATGCGCGAGATGACGGGCGCTGATCTTGCCCTGCAGAACAGCGGCGGTGTGCAGAGCAACATCCGGAAGGGCGCGTTCACGCTCGGCGATCTCTACAACGTGCTGCCGTTCGACAACCAGGTGGTCACGATGGCCCTTTCCGGCCAGGATCTCCTCGAGGTGCTGACGACATCGGCGTCCCTGCGACGCGGCGTTCTGCAGATTTCAGGCGGAAGCTACACGTTCGCCAACCGGTCGAGCGACGATTTCGACCTGAAAGATGTGACGGTCGGAGGCAAACCCCTCGATCCGGCGCAGGTCTACAAGGTCGCGATGAACAGTTTTCTTGCCGAGGGCGGCGACGAGTTCAGGGGCTTCAAGCGCGGCCGCAGCCGTGAATACGGCCCCATCCAGCGCGAGGTGGTCAAGGCCTCCATCGTCCGACGCTGCGCCTCGGGGCCGATCGAACTTTCGACGGACAACCGCATCATCAAGGAAACTCCCTGATTTCGCTGTAATTTCCGAACTGGGCGCCTCGCGATGCGTCCCGATCCTGCGAATGCCAACATGATGCCGAAGGGGCGGATCGTGATCCGCCCGTGTTTCCGGTGGTGATGCTCGGTTTCCCTGGTGCCCCCAGAGAAACACATGCGCTTGCCCTTGGCCGGTTTGTGTAAGCCGGTGAACCGTGATACAATGCGCAATCGTCATGTTTAGCACTTCCTGGTTCATGCCAAAATCGAGCGGGGCGCAGGAAAGCCTGTTCCGCGAGAATCAGCTCCTGAAGGCCCAGATACAGGAGCTCCTCAGCCTCGAGGAGACGGGCTTCTTCATCGAACTCGACTCGCTGTTGAAAGCCATCCTCAAGAAGGCGCTGATCCTCTGCAAGGCGGAGGCGTCATTTTTTGCCCTCACCAGGAGCGACCCGACCCTGCTCGATGTCCGGATCTCCAACCTGATCCTCGACGAGAAGATGAGCCGCATCCGGGAGCAGTTCAAGACCGAATACCAGCGCTGGCAGGAGTCCGAGTGCGAGCTCATCACGATCGAGGATTTCATCATCCTGCCCCTCATCCGGCGCCACCGCATGCTCGGCATCATCGGCCTCAAACTGAACGCCTCGGCGCCCGAGAACGTCTGTGAGATCCTCCCCATCCTCGCACGACAGGCCGCCTCCTCCCTGGAAAGCGCCATTCTCTACGAGAAGATGTTCAAACGCCTGATGGTGCTCAGCAACGTCTTCATTCTCGGCAAGGAAATCGTGAGCAACATCCAGCTCGACAGCCTCGTCGACAAATTCCTCTCGATCGCCCGCGACGGCACGAACAGCGACGTGGCCGCCATCTACCTGGTGCGCGGCACGGGCGAGGCGCCGTCGTTCCAGCGCGTCCAGACGTCCTCCGGCGAGGGCCGGTTCGCCGACGGCCCCGAATCGGGGTTCTCGCCGCTCATCCAGAGCGTCGGCGCCTCGCAGCAGCCGGTCACCCTCGAGAATCTCGATTCAGGCCCCCATGCCCGCACCGAGCCGGGAAAAGTGAAGGGCGTCACGCTCCGGAACACCATCGCGATCCCCATGAAGCCGGGAGACCGTTTCCTCGGCGTCATCCAGATATGCAACAAGCACCATGACGAGCCATACACCCCTGAAGACCTCGACCTGCTCAAGATCCTCGGGAACCAAATAGCATTTGTTATACAAAACTCCGACCTGTTCGAGAACCTCCAGCGCGCCTATTTCGACACACTCTCGGCGCTCACCCAGGCGATCGACGCGAAGGACAGCTACACCCGAGGCCATTCCGAGCGCGTGACGAACTACTCGGTCGAGCTGGCGATCGCCCTCGGCCTCGAGAAAAAAGCGATCGAGGACATCAGGCTCGCCGGGATGCTGCACGACATCGGAAAGATCGGTATTCCCGAGACGATCCTGAACAAGCCCGGCCGGCTGACCGACGAGGAGTTCAACGTCATCAAGTCGCATCCGGAGCTCGGCGTGCGCATCCTGGCCCGCGTCGAGTTCCTCGAACCGATCATTCCGCTGATCCGGCATCACCACGAGCGGTTCGACGGGCGGGGATACCCCGACGGCATCGACACGCACAACATTCCACACGGCGCCCGCCTCATCGCGATTGCTGACACCTACGACGCCATGACCTCGGACCGCCCGTACCGCAAGGCCATGGACATGGAAACGGCTCTGGCCGAGCTGATCCGATGCCGGGGAACCCAGTTCGACCCGGACCTCGTGGATGTCTTCGTCACGATGATGCGAAAAACCGCGGCCCGCACCGCCGCGGTGGCCTCTGACGCCTGAACCTGAACGGGAGCAGCCATGCCCTTCAAAGCCCACGGACGGTATATCGAGCGCGCATTCCTGGCGCTCATCCTGATCACGCTTTCGAGCTTCGCGTATTACTTCACCATGGCCGACGTCGAGGAAGTGCAGACGCGCTACCAGAACCGCCATGCCATGCTGATCAAGCTGCTCACGCGCGAGATCGGCGACCTGCTGAACAGGCGTGCCGACCTGACCCCCCGCCTCGCCAACCTGCTCGCCGAAGAGGCGGTCGCGTATGTCGTCGTGCAGCAGCCGAGCGGCGAGGTTCTCGCGAAGGCCGAGAGCGGCCTGGTCGCCGTCGAGTCGCTCCAGGAAATCGAGACTCAGGCCCTCCAGTGCACGCACCTGCTCCTGATCCAGCACGAGGACCTGTCGCGCACCATTCCCCTCGTCGAGGCGGCGATGCCGCTGGTCACCGAGAGCAACCGCAAGGTGATCGTGCGCGTCGGCTTTTTCCGCGCTGACGAAGAGGAAAAAATCCGGCAGGTCCGGTTCCGGAACCTGCTGATCTTCTCGACGCTCCTGCTCGGCCTGATCACGTTCTGGGTCATCCGCAAGCGCAACGCCTCGGGGCTCAGCACCGCCTGGCTCGGCGGAACGGGCCTGATCGTGCTCCTCCTCTTCCTCTCGTCGCGCATGACGATCCAGGAATGGTACGAGCGGCACTGGCGACAGAGCTTCGTCCAGCACGGCATGTCCGTGGCGAAGGTCGTCAGCCTCGCCGCCAAGCGGTTCCTCAAGGCCGGCGAGGAAGGCGACCTGCGCGAGATGCAATCGCTCCTCGATCTCGACGAGAACTACGCGTTCCTCGCCGTCGCCAAGGACGAGCAGTATCTCTTCCACTCCGATCCTCAGCTGAAGGGCGCCACCTTCGACCCCGACTCGGCCTACTCCCGAAGTCTCAACTCCGAAATGCCCATCATGGTCCGGATGCCGGAGGAGGGGATGTATGAGGTTCTGGTCCCGATCATCGAGGGCCAGCACCGCCTGGGAACGTTGCGGCTCGGCCTGCGCAACGATTCCGGCCACGGGCCCCTCGGCATCCTGCGCAACCGGCTCACGCTGATCTTCCTCGTCGCGCTTCTCATCGCGCTTCTTCTCGTGTATCTGCTCTCCCAGCGCGTCTCGCGTGATCTGGGCACCTTCATCCAGTCGATGGAGCAGGTGACCGCCGGAGATCTGCGCCAGCAGGTGTTCATCGACCGGAGCGACGAGTTCGGCCAGCTCGCCCACGCCTACAACTTCATGCTCATGAGTCTGAAGGAGCGCGACCTGCTTGGCAGGGGGCTGCAGAACTACGTCAGCAAGAGCATCGTCGACAAGACCCTGCGCATGGTGACGACCCAGGAAAAGACGGGCGAGAAGGTGTTCGCCGTCGCCATCTTCGCGTATTTCAGCGGCCTCACCGAGGCGATCAACCGCAACAGCGGCCCGCAGGTGCTGGCCCTCGTCCGCGAGTTCTACCAGACCGTCCGGCAGGTGTGCCAGCCTGGCTCCGGCTGTCACATCCAGGTCCACATGGCCGGCATCCTCGTCCTGTTCGCCCAGCAGAACAGGCACGAGGCCCTGATGCAGGCCGTCCAGGCCGCCCAGATGCTCGACCAGTCGTTCCTCAAGCGCGGCGAGGCCCCGTTCACCCCGCGCCTCACCCTGCACGCCCTCGAGGTCGTCCACGGCGCGATCGACGACGAGGGTCGCGACATGATCTGGCTCGGCGAGGGGATGCTCGACGTGCGCACCTTCTCCGACGTCCAGGATATCGACGAGATCATCATCAGCGAGGAAACCTCGTTCCTGCTCAAGGACGTCGCGACGCTCGACGAGTTCGAACTGGCCTCGAGCGACCAGGGCCGCGTGCGGGCCTATATATTCCGAGGTTTTAAACCGATCGATACGCTCATCCGCATCTTCCCCGACTCCTCGCCCTGGACGAAGGTGCTGATCTTGAAGATCCTCAAGGGCCAGGCCCGCATCGAGCACGTGGACCAGCTTCTCCAGTGGTTCGCCGACCCCGATCCGAACATCCGCTACCACGTCATGGACGTTCTCGAACGGCTGAGGCCCGCGGGCATCCTCGACTTCGTCGTCCGGACCCTCGGCGAGGAGGCCGAGGCGAAGGTGCTGTCGAAGGCGATCAGCGTGCTCGGCAAGATCGGCAACGAGTCGCACGTTCCCATCCTCGCCGAGAAGCTCCGCGTCGATGACCGGCGCGTCAAGGCGAACACCGTCGAGGCGCTCGAGACGATCGGCGGCAAGAAGGTCTACGAGTTTTTGAACCTGCTCGTCGACGAGCAGGACAACCGCGTCCGGGCCAACATCCTGATCGCCCTCGGCAAATACGGCGATCTGCGCGTCTTCGAGCTGCTGACCACCATGATCAAGGACCCGGACCGCAACATGCGCGCCTCGGCGGCATACGCCCTCGGCAAGCTCGGCATGGCCCAGGGCGTCGAGCCCCTGATCACGGCGCTCTCGGACAAGGACCCCATGGTGCGGCGCCAGGTCGTCGCCTCGCTGACCGCACTGAAGGCCGACCTGGATATCGATTCATAAATTAAATAATATATATCATTACATACGAATATGAAGGTTCTCAGGAGGGTTGCGGCATGGATTTCGATCAGGCCTACAGGCTGGCCAACGATGCCCTGAAGGAAAAACGGTTCGACGACGCGCTGAAGATGTTCGAAGAGGCGCTCAAGGCCAAACCGAACGATATCTACACGATCAACAAGATCGCCATGATCCACAAGGAGAAAGGCGACTTTTCCCGCACGATGAGCCTGCTCGAGCAGTCCCTCAAACTCAAGCAGGAAGACCTGTACACCAACTACCTGCTCGGAAACACGTATCTCGAGCAGGGCAACATCGAGAAGGCGATCGAGACCCTCGAACATACCGTCGGCATCGACAAGAAGGACAAATACGCCCGCAACTCGCTCGCGCTTGCCTACCGGATGCGCGGCGACACCGACAAGTGCGTCGAGACGCTTCGAGAGGCGCTCAGGGTCTCGCCCGACGATCTCTACAACAAACTCAGCCTCGCAACGGTCCAGTTCGAGCAGGGCGAAGCAGCCGAGGCGATGCGGCTCGCTCAGGAGATCCTCCGCAAGGATTCCCAGAATCTCAACGCGATGGTTCTGCTCGGCCGCATCGCGCTCGAGGAAGGCGACGCCGGCGGAGCCCAGACGTGGCTCAACAAGGTGCTGTCGATCGACGGCAACAACAGCGAGGCGCACTACTACGCCGGCCGCCTCTGCCTGGAAGGCGGCGATCCGGCCACGGCCGCCGCGCATTTCAACGCGGCCCTCCAGACCGGCTCCGACAAGCTCTCCATCAGCAAGAACCTCGGCGTGATCTTCCTCGACAAAGGGATGTTCAAAGAGGCAGAAGTGGAGTTTGCCCGCGCGATCTCGCTCGACTCCGAGGACCCGTTCACCCTCAACAACATGGGCAAGCTGCTGCTGCTCCAGGGCCGGCTCGAGGAGGCGCTCAAGTATCTCGAGAAGGCGCTGGCCGTGAAGCCCGACTACGCCTTCGCCCACTACAACATGGGCAAGGTGTTCCGCGAGCGCAAGGAATACGCTTCGGCGATCTGGCACTTCTTCTTCAGCCTCAAATACGAGCCTGACGACGTCTACGCCATGAACAGCCTCGGCCGCACCTTCCTCCTGGCAGGTCTGCCCGAGCAGGCTCGGGACACGTTCGAGAAGGTCCTCCGGGAAAAGGACGCCGCCGATCCCTACGCGATCTTCGGCCTCGGCGAGACGTACGAGGCGCTCGAAGAACTCGAGAAGGCCCTCGCGTCGTACCGCAAGCTGAAGGCCCTTCCCGGTGTCGCCAAGAGCCTCCTGGAAAAGGCCGACGCGCGTATCCGAACCCTGCAGGGCCGCTGAGATGCTGCGCCGTTTCGACATCACTGCCCCGGACGAACTCGAGGAGCCCCTCTGCGGCCTCGCGGAACGGCTTGGCCTGATCACCTTCTCGAGCCCGCAGATCGAGGACACGGGCGGCGGCGAGGAAGACTTCTGCTTCACGGGCGAGACGATCGTCAGTTTCCTCGTCTCGACGGTGGAACAGGACCCTGCATATATAGAAGGTGAAATACAAAAGTTTCTGGCCGCCGAAGGCGTTTCAGAGAGGGTGAAGCTCGAAGTCCGGGATTATCCTGACAACCAGGACTGGATGGAAGGGTTCCGGATGCACTTCCAGCCGATCCGGGTCGGCGACGGCATCGTCGTGCGGCCTCCATGGGCCGATCCCCTCGAAAACGAGGCGAAGGCGACCGTGATCCTGATCGACCCGGGGATGGCCTTCGGAACCGGGACGCATGAAACCACCCGGCTGTGCCTCACCCTCCTGGCGAAACTGAAGCCCGAAGGGGGCAGGTTCCTCGACATCGGCGCGGGCAGCGGAATTCTCGCATTCTACCTCGCGAAACTCGGCGCCGCCGCCGTGACGGCGCTCGAAATCGACGGCGCCGCGGTCGAGAACATGCGGAAAAACGCCGCGCTGAACGGCCTCGAAAAGCGGGTCGAGATGACATGCGGCGACCTGGCTGCGTTCGAGCCGGGATGGCCGGCCGATGGCATCGCAGCGAACATCACCTCGCCGGTCCTCGTCGAGTATCTGGCCCGCATGGCCGGCTGGACGAAGCAGGGCGCGTGGGGCGTCTTCTCGGGCGTGAACGACACCAACGCCCCGCGCGTGCGCGAAGCCCTGAATGCCGCTTCCTGGCGCCTCGACGAGGAAATCACCGAGGCCGACTGGCACGCCTTCCGCTGCACCCGCATCTGAGCCCGGAGTACGGGACCACAGAGACACAGAGGCAAATACCATCCTCTGTGTCTCTGTGTCTCTGTGATTCTGTGGTGCGTTGAGCTAAAAAGAAACATCCCCGGGCCTTGCGGCCCGGGGATGTTGGTTATCGCGGCTACTTCGAGTTGCTCTGCCGAAGGAGAGTGATGTACTTGTTGTAAGCTTCGCGATAGTCGTTGAGCGCCTTCTGCGAATCGGACCGCAGCATGTTGCTCCGAACTTCTTCGTCGGGGTTTTCGGTTCCGCCGATGTTGGTCACGATCGAGATATACTTGTTATAGGCCTTGATATAATCGGCGTGCGCGTTCTTCAGTTCGCTGGAAGCGTTGGTGGACGTGACTTCCGGGACGACTTCGGGAACGACTTCAGGAACGACTTCGGGGGCTACGGCTGTTTCGACCGGGGCTGCGGCAGAGGTCTGCTCACTGCTGACCGGGATTTCACCGGAGGTCGAAGGAGCGGAGACGACACCAGAGCTGGCGGAAACGCTGCTCGCGGGCAGGTTGTTGCCGTTGCCGATGTCCTGCTTCTGGCGCTTGTACTTCTTCCAGATGAAGTAGCCGGCGACGGCTGCGCCAACGATGACGAGAGCGGGGATGAACAGGGGGCTGCCGATGATGCCGCCGATGAAGCCGGCGATACCGGAGAACAGGCTGCCGATCATGCCGACGATTCCACCGAGAGCACCGGTCACGAAACCGCCTGCGGCCGCAACACCACCACAGATCGTGGTGCCGATTCCGGCGATGCCTGCACCTGCGCCTGCCACTGCTGCGACAGCTCCGCCCGTGCCTGCTGCCACTGCACCACCAGCGAATCCGACGGCGGACGCGATGGTCGGAGCGGCGATAATTGCTGCGCCTGCGACACCGACTCCGATGAGAGCCGATTTTACGGGATTGGCCTTGACCTTTTCCTTGATCGTCGAGAACAGGCCGGCTTCGGCGCTGGTCACGAACGACGTCAGGAGCATCACAACGGCCAAGGTTGTCGCAAGGGACTTCAATAAGCTGCGATACAACCTCATATGGATTCCTCCTTCAATTGAGTAGGAACAGAAATGAATTGGATGTGGACTTCCTTTCAGGGCACCTCCAGGACGTATGAAATGGTTTGGGTTGGGTAATAGGGTTGGGTTTGGGTGTTTGGGTATAAAGAAGAAACCCCGCCTCGGGTAAAGCGGGGTTCCAGCTTTAACGAATTGAACGTGAGGTACCTGCGTTTTTGCTGGACTCCCCTTCGCTTTTCAAGGACCGCTTCGTGAATCTTGTATTCGATTATACGAACGGTTCAAAAGAGCGTCAAGGGGTCCGGTACCCCGGGGCGGATTATTTCACCATGCCCATCTTGAGGGTCAGGTTCATGCGGGTGTCGATCTTTTCCTTCTTGCCGCCGCCCAGGTCGTTCTCCATGACCATGACCATGTTGCTGATAACTTCGTTCTTGACCATGATGCCGGTCTTGTGGGCGAACCAGATCTTGCCGTCGGCCTTCACGTTGAGGTTGATGCTGCCGGTGTCACCCTGCTCGGAAACGACGCTGGAGCCGAGCTTCACGCACTCCTGGCCGTCGACGGTCTCGAAACCGAGAACGGTGTACTTGACCTTCAGCGGAATCGGCATCTGGGGGTTGGCGGCGATCGTCGAATCCCAGGTGTCGCCCACGCCGACCGGGGTGGCGGGGAACTTGATCTGCATCTGGTTGAAGTTGGCCTGCTGGTCCATGCCTTCAGACTCGATGACTTCGCCATTCTTGGCCATCTTGACCTTGATGATCTGGCCAATCGCGGGGAGCTGGGTCGGCTGATCGTTCACGGTGATCGTGCCTTCGGTGATCGTGGTGGTCATCTCGATGTTGCCGTTTTTGTCGACGCCGGTGACCTTCTGCTCGAGGGACATGCTGGTCTCGAGGTTGGTCTTCTGGGCGCGCTGCATGGCGGTGACGACCGTGTTACCGTTGATGTTCATCTTGTATTTGGTCGTGGTGCCGGGGGCCGGGTTGTACTGGAGCAGAACCTTCTCGGCGGCCATGGCGGAAACGGACATACCAATGAGGAACAGCACGCTGAGAACGATGGCAATACGCTTCATGTAGAAAGAATCTCCTTTCACTCTCCAGGGTTTCAGCCCTCGGATGTTTCCCAAACTGGTCGGATACCCCTCAACCTCTCTTCAGAGGCCGATTCGGACCGAAGATACCATAGGCTATGCCCCCTGTCAAGTACGATGCGCTCTTGTAACCTGTTCTGCCGTCGGATATAATCACGGCGTCAGGAGGCGGACGACGTCTGCCCGGATGCAGGACATTCCAAGGGAAAGGTCGACCGGACTCTGAGCCCTCGCACGGATGTATCATACAAGCAGTTCGAGGACGCGTATTTCGAAAAACGCGTCTGGATGCCGTCGGCCAACGTCGCCAACTTCCTGCTGATGTTCACCAGGTGCAGCATCGGCGGCCGCTCGAAGCTGGGAAGCGAGTCGTTTTCCAACCTCATCGTCACGCTTTCCGAAAGCGAGTTCGTCCCCCGGACGCTCGTCTTCTGGAACACCGCCGTCAAGGCCTGTATGGAAGGCAGTCCGCTCATCCCCGCCATCACGCGAATCGAGCGTGCCGGCGTGAAAGTGCTTGTCTCCGGCTTCGCCCTCGAACGCCTGGGCCTGAAAGGCCAGCTCCGCGTCGGAAAGCTCGCCAACACGATCGACCTCCTCGAAGCCATCAACAAAGCCCAGAAAATCGTCACCTTCTAGAAGAATTCACCACAAAGACACCAAGACACAAAGAATTTTTCAAACTGCGGCTTTTCAATGCCTGCCGGTCATTACATCAATAGTTCTTCCCTTTCGTGTCTTTGGCCTTTGTGATGATTCATTTACGGTACCCCCGTTTCCTTGTTCTGATGCGTATGACCGCACGACGAAGGAAAATATGCGAAGAGAGTTGACACGGAATACGAACCGTGATATCATCATTTCACTGACGTGGAGGGCGATTAGCTCAGTTGGCAGAGCGCCTGCTTTACACGCAGGTGGTCGGCGGTTCGAACCCGTCATCGCCCATCGCAATCGCCCGAAACCAGTAGTAACCTTGGGGACGTAGTTCAGTTCGGTTAGAACGCATGCCTGTCACGCATGAGGTCGCGAGTTCGAGTCTCGTCGTCCCCGC
>CAYMEN010000032.1:0-54413 GCA_964389325.1 uncultured bacterium
CGGGAGCTTTTGTCTGGCAGGAATCGCTACTGCTGTTTTGACTGGTGCGAGAATTTCGACAGGATCGCGTCGAAGAAATCGGTGGGAAGGCGCCCCTTGGCTTTTTCCTGCAGGATCGGAATCAGTGAACGGATGTCGGCGATCTTGCCGAGCGCTTCGAGCGCGTTCCGATACACGACATCCTCCCGGTCATCGAGAAGAGCGATCAGCGAGGGAACGCCCTCCCGGTCGCCGATCTCGCCGAGGGCGAACGCGGCGGACGAACGGAGCCATTTCGTCGACTCTTTCGTCATCGCGGTCAGGGTCGGCATGACGGTCTGGTCGCCCATCTTCGAGAGCGCGATGGCGGCATTCACGCGGACGCGGTCGTTCGGATCGCGCAGCATCGGCTCGATCCGTTTCTGGTGGTCCCGGTCGTTGACGCCCAGCTTCGCCAGGGCTTCGACGGCGTTCGCTCGGACGCGAGCATCGGAGGATTCCAGGCCGGCCTCGCAGACGGGGATCTGTTCTGTTCCGCCGAGGCGACTCAGGACCGACAGAAGGGAAGCCTTGACCCAGGGATCCTTCTCCTGCCCGGCCATCTCCATCAGCAGGGGAAGCGCCTCGCGGGCGCCGAGCCGGGCCATCGCCTCCATCGCGTTGATCCGCATCCAGCGTTCCCTGTCGCCAAGGTGCTCGCGGACGAGCTTTTTCGCCGTATCGCCGCCGATGCCGCCGGCAACCAACAGCAGCTGCTCGCGGGCCGCCATCGGCAGTTTCGGAAATGTCTTGACGATGCGGTCGATGATCGCCTCGCCCATGCCGACGAGGGCCTGCACGGCGAGTTCCCGGTGGGCGGGAACGGCGCTCGAGAGAAGCTTGAAAAATTCAGGATAGAGACCATGATATGTCTCAGCGGCGGCCGTTCGCAGGAGGACGGGCTGGACGCTCTCGTCGCGCTCGCGGCCGAGCCATTCGGCGAGGATGCGCGCGCGCTCGTCGGCCTTGAACAGAGCCAGGCCGCCGATCGCGGCAATGCGGACCTGCGGATGCGGATCATGGCAGAAGATCTCGTAGATCTCCCGGTCCTCGATCATCGGCCGCCTCGACAGGCCCTGCACCAGCGCCATCCGGATCGGATGTGCGGGCGACTTGGCAAGCCGCTTCAGATGGCTTCGCGCGCCCTCGTCGCCGAGCCGCGACAGGGCCAGCTGGGCCGCCATCGCGACCTCCCACTGGCCGTTGTTGCCGAGCATCTTGAGGAGCATGTGTCGCTCGGTTGAAGGATAGCGCACGAAATACATCGCCGACTCCACGAGGAGACCGGGATCCTGGGTCTGGCCGATGATCTCGGTCATCGTCGCGGCGATGCGCGGGTCCCGGATGTGGGAAACCAGGGCGAGCAGGCGCCGCCGGAGAAGCGGCGGCTTGTCCGTGTCGGCTGCTCGCAGGATCTGGTCGAGAACGGGGGTGAGTTCGAAACCGGAGAGGGCGTTCAACGCCCGGTCGGCGAGCCCCGCTCGCCCGGCGCCGACGAACTCGAGCACGTATTTGACCGAGCGGGGGTTCCCGATCTTCCCGAGCGCGTCGATGACGCTCCCGACGATCTCCTCGTCGGGCGAGGACAGGAGGTCGACCAGTTGGTCCGCATGCCCGGGAACCCGGAGAATGCCCAGAGCCACGATGGCCAGCAGCTTCTCGTCGCGATCACGGCTCGCAAGCCTGTCCACGATTCCCGCGTATCGCCTGGCCTCATGCTCTCTCGTCATTCCGTCTCCTCCGTTTCACTTTCCGTTTCCGTTGTCTTCGACCCGCTCGATCGACGCGCCCAGGGAGCGCACGCGCCCCACCAGGTCCTCGTATCCGCGGTCGATGTGATACACGTTGCTGATCTCCGTCCGACCCTCGGCCATGACGCCAGCCAGCACGAGCGCGGCGCCGGCCCGCAGGTCGGACGCGGCGACGGGGGCCCCGCTCAGCTTCTCGACCCCACCGACCATGACGGTCCGGTCGCGGATCGTCAGGCTCGCCCCCATGCGGGCGAGCTCGGCAACGTGCATGAAACGGTTCTCGAACACCGTTTCCGAGATCAGCGACGTGCCGTTCGCGAGACACATGGCGGCCATGAACTGCGCCTGCATGTCGGTCGGGAACCCGGGGAACGGGAGCGTCTTGACCTCGACGGGCCTGAGTCTGCCGTCGCTGCTCACCGTGACGCTGTTCGTTCCCACCTCGACAGTGGCGCCCATCTCGCGGAGTTTCGCGATAACGGCCTGCTGATGGGTCGGAACGACGTTCTGCACCGTGATCGGGCCGCCGCACATCGCGCCCAGCACCATGAAGGTGCCGCCGTCAATGCGATCGGGAATGACCGGGTATGTCGCCGATTTCAGCTTCTTCACGCCTTCGATACGGATCGTCGGCGAGCCCGCGCCCTCGATCTTCGCGCCCATCGCGTTCAAAAAGCCGGCGAGATCGTCGATCTCCGGCTCCTGGGCGGCGTTCTCGATGCTGGTCATGCCTTCGGCGAAGGTGGCGGCCATCATCAGGTTTTCGGTCGCCCCGACCGACGGGAAGTCGAGCACGATCCTCGACCCGACCAGCTTGTCGGCGACGGCGACCGCGCAGCCGCCCTCGATGGAAACGGTCGCGCCCAGCGCTTCAAACCCCTTGAGATGGATGTTGACCGGCCTCGCGCCGATCGCGCAACCACCCGGCAGGGGAATGCGGGCACGTCGCAGGCGGCTGAGCAGGGGGCCCATGACGAAGAAGCTGGCGCGCATCGCTTTCACGAGTTCGTATGGGGCTTCTTCCTTCACGCCTGCGCCGCAGTCGACGCACAGTGTGCCGCGGTCGAGCCATTTCGTCCGTGCACCGAGGGCCTGGAGCACTTTTTCCATGGTCGTGACGTCGTTGAGGTGTGGAACGTTCTGCAGCGTGACAGGTTCGTCGCACAGAAGCGTGGCGGCCATGATCGGCAGGGCCGCGTTTTTCGCCCCTCCGATCGAAACGGTGCCGCGCAGCGGGCGTCCGCCGTCGATGAGTATCCGAGCCATGATCAGTCGATCCCGATCCTTTCGAGTTTGATGTTGCCTTCCCGGAGCATTTCCAGCGCGAGTTCATCCGGATACGAGCCGATGAAGACCACTCGCGTGATACCGGCGTTGATGAGCATCTTCGCGCAGGTCACGCAGGGCTGGTGAGTGACGTAGATCTCGCTTCCCTTCAGCGAGACGCCGAACGCCGATGCCTGGAGAATCGCGTTCTGCTCGGCGTGGAGGCCGCGGCATAGTTCCTGGCGCTGGCCTGAGGGGATGTGCATCGCCTCGCGGAGACAGCCGCCCGGCAGTTCGAAACAGTGGGGAACGCCGTTCGGCGCGCCGTTGTAGCCCGTGGCGAGAATGCGCTTGTCGCGCACGATGACCGCCCCGACCGTCCGGCGCAGGCAGGTGGCGCGCGTCGCGACCAGCTGGGCGATGCGGAGAAAATACGTGTCCCACGAGGGTCGGGAAGCGAGCGTCTGCGGCTCCTTCTTCACTTCGACCGAGGCGAGGCGTGCGATCTTGCCGGCATTTTCGGCCGTCACCCGGGCTTTCGGACCGGCGGTCTTCACGGCTGATTTTTTGGGCAACGCGGGCTTTTTGTTCTTACTTTGTGCCATACAACCTGTCTCCCGCGTCTCCGAGGCCTGGAAGGATGTATCCGTGCTCGTTCAGCTTCTCGTCCACCGTGCAGGTGTAGATGTCGACGTCCGGATGCGCCTTCTGAAGGGTAGCGATGCCTTCGGGGCAGGACACGATGCACATGAACCGGATCCGCTTCGCGCCTTTCGACTTGACGATTTCGATCGCTTTCACGGTCGATCCCCCCGTGGCGAGCATGGGATCGAGGACGAACACGTCCATATCGGCGATGTTGGCCGGAAGCTTGCAGTAGTATTCGACCGGCTGGAGCGTCTCGTGATCACGGTACAGGCCGATGTGACCGACCTTGGCCATCGGCATGAAGCTGAGCAGGCCCTCGACCATGCCCAGGCCGGCGCGGAGAATCGGCACGAGAGCGATGAGCTGGCCGGAGATCATGTAGCCCTTCGTCTTCATGAGGGGCGTTTCGCAGTAGGTCTCCTCGACCGGGATCGTATGGGTCGCCTCGTAGGCCAGCAGCATCGACAGTTCCCGCATCAGTTCGCGGAACATGTGGACGTCGGTGAACTTCGAGCGCAGGAAGGTCATCTTGTGCTTGATCAGCGGGTGATCGACAACGACGAGATTGCTCATGATGGGCTCCTTTCAGGCGTCGTCACGCCGGCCGTTCGATCTTTTCCACGCGACGGGCATGGCGGCCGCCGGCGAATGATGCGCCGAGAAATGCGTCGAGAATATGGATCGCCAGCTCCTCGCCGACGATCCGGCCGCCGAGCACCAATATATTCGCATCGTTATGTTGTCTCGAGAGTCCGGCCTCGAGGGCGTTGTGACAGAGGGCCGCGCGCGCGCCGGGATGCCGGTTTGCCGTGATCGACATGCCGATGCCGGAGCCGCAGGTGAGAAGGCCGAGGGTGCCGTTCTCGGCCGCCACCTTCGAGGCGACGGCGTGAGCGAAATCAGGGTAATCGCACGACTCCCCGCTCTCGGTCCCGAGGTCGGTCACGTCGTGGCCGAGTTCTTTCAGATGCTGCATCAATCGCTGTTTCAACGCGAGTCCGGCGTGGTCCGAACCGGTATAGATCTTCACGGAAACCTCCCTTGGGCGTTCGGGTTCGAGAGCAATATACATGTCGGAAGAGACGGATTCAAGAACGGAACCCCGATCGGGTGCTTTGGATGAAGACTGTTTCACCACAAAGCCACAAAGGCACAAAGAAAGAGCTGTTGTTCATTTTGTGACTTTGGAACTTTGTGGTGGAATCAGATCGAGGTGTTGCGCCTCGGGGGCGGGTTTCAAACCCGCCCCTACACACAACATGACGGGATGTACCCAGTAAAAAATTCTATGCCTCCGTATCTCGGTTGTTGAATCACCACGGTTCTTTGTGTCTTCGTGTCTTTGTGGTGAATGATCTCCGTGTCTGTGGTGGAGCGGTTATTCGTATCTCGAAGCAGGTCGGAGATGAATCATCTTCGGAAGGTGTCGTAGCGCTGGGTGAGCTGGTCGTAGGCGGCCAGCTTGGCTTCGAGACGCTTCGTGTCGGCGCCGTACCGGAATCTCCCGGTGTCCTGCGGGTAGGCTTTCAGGTAGAACTCGAGCCAGAACTCCTCGCGCTCGAGGTTGTATTCGGCGCGCGCTTCCCAGCAGTGCAGGTCGCGCACGATGCCCAGCGTCAGGGGGCTGAACTTTTTATTGAGGTGATTATAGTTTCCGTTCGCCGTGACTTCCCACAGCGGCCTGATGACGGCGCGGTAATTCATCGATGTGTTCGTGATACGGCGATACTCGTGCGGATACGTGACGCTGGTGTCGAACGACCAGAGGCTGCTCGCCATCCGGTACCGCATGTTCAGGTTCCCCGGGGTCAGCCTGGTCATGTCCATGCGGCTGAGGGCGACGGGGTCGGGAACGTAATCGCGGCGCATGAAGAACTCCCAGCTCCGGTAGGCGTCCTGCCGCGACCGCCTCGAGTAATCCCAGTAGACCTGCTCGAGCCTATTCGTGACACGGTTGTAGTTGAAGTTGACCGGGTTGAGGTTCCAGGTGTTCTCGGCGAACCGCAGCCGCGTCGACAGCATGTCGGTGCTCGTGACCGAGTCGAACTGGAACGGGGATTTTCCCTTCTGCGTCGAGACGTTGTAGTTGAACTCGAGATTCGTCACCTTCGAGAACTTCTGGTTCGCGCGAACGGTCGTGGCGCCGCTTTCGCGTTCGATGCCCTCGCTGTACCAGCTCTTGTCGAGGTTGTAGGACGGGGTGAAGTCGAACCGCCGGTTCACCTGCACGGTCGGCACGGAAAAATTCGACCTGACCTGCTTCTTCGTGGTGTTCTTCTTGTCGTCGAGGTTGCCTTCCTCGTAGAGGCCATACATGCCCGAAACCGTCATCGTGAGCGGCACGCCGGGCGTCGTGTAGGCCGGGAAGGAGAAGTTCACCTCGGGAACGCGGTTGAGGATCTGGTATCCCGAGTCGAGGGTATACTTGTTCCCGTCGAGGTCGAAGAACTTGCTCGCCGTGATGTTCATGTTCATGCGCTGCATCACCGGCGTGACGTTCATCTGGACGTTCAGATCCTGGTTTTCCTTCAGGCCGGTGACCTGGTCGCCCGTGTAGGCGACGCTCGTCGAGACGGAATCGCCTCGCTGCGTTCGGTAGCTGTGCGAGAGATTCAGTTGCGTGTTCTTGTGGCCGCGCTGCGTCTCGTCGAGGCTGTAAAGGGAAAACGTGCCGTTGCTGTTCGAGCCGGTGCCGAAGCTCCCTGTCATCCCGATCCCGTAGCCGCGCTTCTGGAAATAATCGTACGTGAAATTCCCCTTCGAGCCGCGCGTGATCTCGAGATCCGTGCCGAACTTGAAGTAGATGCCGTCGATCTGCGACATGCCCTGCCGCGTCGTGAAGAACTTCTCCTTCTGAAACAGGCTGGACCGGTCGAGCCGTTTCCGGTAGAGCCGCCGGCCGTGCCATTTCAGCGCCAGGTCGCGCATCGTCATTTCGTGGCCGGGAATGATCTCGATTTCCCTCGCCTCGATCGAGTAGTGCGGGTCTTTGACGTTGTCGCACGTCGTCTGCAGCACATCGTGAGCAATGCTGTACGCCGGGCTCACGTAGACGTCCTTTGCCCGGAAGTAGTTCCGGTTGCGCCGGATCTCCGCATCGCGCATCCAGCCCTTGCCGTTCTTCATGTTGTAGACGAGAAAATCGCCGGTCGTCCGGTCATAGCCCTTCCAGAAGTCGACTCCCCCCTGGGCGAAGATATCCTCCGTCTTCGTATTCGCCTGAATTGTATCAGCTGCTATACGCATATCCTTGAATGTGATGAACGCGCGGCCTTTCGTCACCACCTGGTCGGCCTTCGACCTGAACTCCAGGTAATCGCCGAACACCTCGACGGGGAACTTCTGCGAATCCATCTCGGGAACGTCGAACGCCGCCGCAGGGCGACCGAGCGCCGTGCAGACCGCAAACAGCACGATCAGGCGCACCCAGAGGGCGCGCACGAACGGGCGTGACATCATTCGAACGAAACCATCAACCGCGTGTCTCCAATCGGGGGCATCCCCCGCGGATGAAACCGGACAATAGCATACCCGGACCATGGATCGACATGGCCTTCCCTAAGGATATCGGCGTTCTGCCGAAAAACACTCAGCAGTTCGGTGAAAAAAGCCTGCCAGACGGATTACGAACCGATCAACTCGTCGTGCAACCGGTTCATGGCCTCGCCAGCCTGGTCGGAATCAACAACAACGGTCATGCGGCATCCGTCGTGCTCGATCAGGTGCGGAACGATGCCGATCTCATCGAGACGCTGCCTGAGCCTCACGGCATGCCGGTCATCGCCGATCAGCCCCGTTCCGGACAATGTCAGAAACGTGACCCGGGCGCTGAACCTGACCTCTTCGGCTGAACGTCTGTCAGCCTCCTGCCACAACCAGGGAATCGCGTCGAACGAATCCGCGGTTCGAAAACCGACCCGCAGGCTTCCACGAATACCGTCGAAGCTCCGCCACTCCCGCGCGGTCACGGAAAAGCCGTCGGGACCGGTTCCGATGCCCGCGATGTCGCCGGAACCGCGAACGCCGTCGATCATCATGACCGACTGTTTCCTGTCGGCGGCCATGCTCTTGACGGGAATCGCGGGATCGCCGTCCGGACCGACAACGCTTCCCTCTTCGCGGGAGAAGCTCGATCGGACATGGATTCTGATCGACGACTCCCGGGCATAGGCGATCGATCGCGGATGCAGGATACCGTTGCCGTACCGGGCCAGCGTCTCCATCTCGGCATAATTCAGGTGCCAGACTTTTCTGGCGGTCGGAATGATTCGCGGATCGGCCGTATAAATGCCATCTTCATCGGTATACTTCTCGCACACCTTCTGCCCAAGGTCCCGCGCGAGAGCGACCGCCGTGATATCCGATCCACCCCGGCCGAGCGTCACGAGGTCGCCGGCCTCATTGATTCCCTGAAACCCGGCGACGATCGCCACCGATCCGGGTTCAAGAAACATCGCAAGCTCCGGAAGCCGCTCGAACGAACGTATTTCCGCCGATCCGAACCGGCCGTCGGTGCGGATGCGAAGGTTGAACGCGTTGTACGACCGCGCCCTGACGCCGAATTTCTGCAGGGCGCAGGCGGCCATCGAACAACTCACGATCTCCCCCGTCGCCATCAACTGGTCGAGTTCCCGGGGATCGGGGTCGGAGGAAATGCCGCGAAGGAGCGTGATGAGATCGTCCGTCGTGTCTCCCATGGCGGAAACGACGACCGCGACGCGCTTTCCGGCCCGGGCCTGCTCGGCAATGCGTTCCGCAACCCGGTTGATCCGCTCGGGACCGGCCATCGAGGAACCGCCGAACTTCTGGATCAGAACGTCTCCGGTTTGGAACATGTCGATGATCGCGCCTTCAGCCTTCGTATCTGAGGCAGGCTTTGATCGCGGCCAGTTTCACGTCGGCGCGGACTTGCTCCAGCACTCCATGCAGCACTCCGTCACAAACCGGGGCGGTGAAGATCACCAGCTCCGTGTTTCCGGAGGGCGTTTCACGGGAAACGCTGGCTCCATCGGGCTGTACAATGTACCGAACTTCCACACCGGCTGCGGAAAAGAGGTTCGTGATTTGGGCAAGAGTCGACATCTGGTTCACGAGCGTCATCCGGATGTAAAACCCGGACACCTGGCGATGCGACGGAATGAGCCTGGAAGGGGCAAACGCGCCGGCACCGGGTGTACCCTTCTCCTGGAGCAGTTGGTGGTCCCTGAGCATTCCGCGGAGAGAAACTTCGAACGAGGTTCCGGGGCCGATGAAGACCTGTGAACTGTCGTCGGCGCACTGCATATAGGCCGCTTCAGACCCGCCACGCACCTGGGCGAGAATATATTTCGCCGGAAGGAGGCATGGCCTGACCCAGGCCTCGAATCCCTCTTCGTGCTCTTCGACCGATCCGATCAACCGGATGGCATACCCGAGACGACTGGCAACGGCGACGTCGCGGGTATCGAGTTGGCCGAAGCCTTCAGCGAGAATGCGGTCCGCGGAAAGATCGATACCGAATACCGACGACGCCAGCAGAGCGAGCCGTTCCCGCGCGGCAAGCGCATGGAGATGACGTGTCACGTTTCCGGGGGCCACGTTCCGCCACTGGGCTTCGCGTATCGCCTCGTCGAGGGTTTTGCCGCTTCGTTCCATTTCTGCCAGTATAAAACCGGCGACGCCGTCGGTGATGGTGAGCAGTCTGCGCGGGGTCGGCAGAAAAACCCTCTTTCCACAGATGTCGAGGAAAGGGAACGTGCCGCCGATCGCACCGCGGACGCCTGTCTGGCCGGCCAGGCCTTTTTCGAGACGCGAGTTCGCCAGAACCGCATCGGAGGTGATGACCCAGGGGGTCCACTCCTTCGGCGATCGCGATTCGGTGAAGTGAAATCCCGTGTCGACGACCGAGAAGAACTCGGCCGGATCGAGCGTCACCCACGGCGGCTCGGCATTTTCACGACCCAGGACGGGGCGTCTGACGAGTTCTTCCAGCCCCAGCCGCTCGAGGGATGAGCGAAGTTCCTCGTGTTTCGGAGGAAGGTTGAGAAATCCGACCGTCGACATGCGGTTCCGTTCCGTGTCAGCCGTGAACGGCCTCACCGGAGGCGGCCGCCATGGCCTCGGCAAACGCTTCCGAGAGTGTCGGATGCGGATGGATGACGTTTCGCGCATCCCGGGCCGTGATGTTCAGGGCATTCAGGATGGTCGGTTCGATGATCAGGTTACTGGCCTCGGGGCCCCAGATCACGGCGCCGAGAAGATGTCCGTTTTCGTCCGTCAATGTTTTGACCTGCCCGTCGGCGTCGCCGGCCGCCACCGCTTTTCCGTTCGCCGAAAAGAGACTTCTGCCAACGGTCGGCGTCATGCCCTTCGCTCGGGCGTCGTCTTCGGACATGCCGACCCAGGCGATCTCGGGATGCGTATAGACACAGGCGGGAACCGCACCGTACGCGCGCCGGATGGTTCGACCGCGCCAGACGTCCGCGAGAAGAAGAGCGTCGTAGGTTGCCTTGTGGGCCAGCATCGGCCCCGGAATGGCGTCGCCGACTGCAAACACGCCCGGTTCACTGGTTTCGAACGTATCGTCGACGGCGATGAACCGGCCTTCCATGCGCAGCGTGACGCCGCCACCCTCGAGGACGGAAAGATTCGGCCTCCGGCCCATCGCGAGGATGGCCTTGGTGAAGGTGCGCTTCTGGCCTGCAATCGTCGCCGACACGATGCCGTTCTCGCTTTCGAGGTTTTCGACTTTCTGGCCGGTGAATATCTCGATGCCGGCTTTCTTGAAGACCGGAAGGAGGCGCTTGGCCGTTGCCGAGTCGAGGCCGGGAAGGATTTGCGGCATCATCTCGACGATCGTGACTTTCGAGCCAAACGTGGAAAACACCTGGCCGAATTCGAGGCCGATGACTCCGCCGCCGACGATCAGGAGGGATTCCGGGATCGCATTTGCCGAAAGGGCCTCGTCGCTCGTCCAGAACAGGCTTCTATCTGCCGGCATTCCCGCCGGAACGGCAGGTACAGAGCCGGTTGCGAGGCAGATTTTGTCGGCCGAGATTTCAACGGGGTTTTCCACCGTTTCCACACGAACGCGACGTCCGGGAAGCAGCTTCGCGGTTCCCTTGAAGATCGTGACGCCGGCCGCCTGGAGCATCTTGTCGATGCCCTGGCGAAGCGTTTTCATCACGGTCTCCTTGCGGTTCATGATCTCGGCCCAGTCGAAGCCGATATTCTCGGCTTTCAATCCCCACTGCCGGGCGTGAGATAGTTGATGATATAATTTAGAAGAGGCGAGAAGCGCCTTGGTCGGGATACACCCCCAGTTCAGGCAGGTTCCGCCGACCGCGTCACGGTCTATAACGGCAACGTTTGAACCAGCGCGGGCCATGGTCCCGGCGAGCGGGTATCCGGCCGGGCCGGCGCCGATGATGATGATGTCGAAGTGGTTCATGGTCAGACTCCCGTATCGATGTGGAACAGAGGCGTGCCCTTTTCGACGGGCTTGCCGTTCTCGATCAGAATATTCACGACCTTGCCAGCCTTGTCAGCCTTGATCTCATTCATCAATTTCATCGCCTCGACGATACAGACAGGCTGGCCAACCTTCACGACGTCGCCGACTTTCACGAACAGGGGCGCCGTTGGCGCCGGAGCTCTGTAAAATGTTCCGGCCATTGGCGAAACGACCTTGTGCCACTCGACTTCCGCCGGTGATGCTGCTGGGGCGGGTTTCGCAACGGGTGTGGGAGTCGGCGCGGGATGCGATATTGCGGATTGAGGTATCGAGAAAATGGGAGTCACGGCCTGGACGCCATTTCCGGCCGGGATCTGTTCGATTCTGGTGCAGGTCGGTTGCCGGCGGAGGGAAACTTTCACACCGGAGGCTTCGAGATCGAGCTCAGCAAGGCCTGTTTCGCCCATGAGCCGGATGATGTCGGCAACATCATCGAAAAGGCACGTTTCGGAATTCTTTGTCGGAGATTCTTTCTTGGTCTGGAATTTGTTCGTTTTTGCCATGACTCGTGAGCCCTCCTGTGAAATCGCCGCAGTATAACAAACGGCTTCTCTCTCCGCAATGGAGAAGGTCGGACAATATGGCACGCTGCTGAGTTCTGAATGGCAAAAGCCAACGTTCGTGTTCCCGTTCGTGCTGAGCTTTCCGAAGCAAGAGTCATCGCCGTTCGACAGGTTCTGGACAAACGGGGAGAGGCTTTCTGAAAGGCTCGACGAGACGTGTACATTTCCCGAGTATGGATGCCAGACGCTTGATTTCCTTTCCGTGAAAGCGTACAACGGGACGGGTTCCGAAGCTGTACAGCTTTCCCGGTTTGCGGATGATTGACGATGTACGGTTATTGTTTAAGAAAGTCCGTAGTCGTATTAGTAGGCTTGTGGAAGTTGGGGAAAACCCTGTGGATGTCGGTTCACGTCTGCGTTTCGACTCGGGAAAACCTTGTGGATGGCCTGGCCGGATATTCCACTTGATCCACAGGAAATCATGGTTTTCATGTTTTCCCGGTGTTATCCACAGGATATTCACGTGGAAAACCGGCTTCTTATCAGATGTTTGTTGGTTTTGGGGGCTTGCGGCGACCCTCGACTTCTGCTATCCTACCGACCACTTTCACCCACCCGAAAACCTCTGCAGGCCGCATGAATTCGTACATTTGTGAGATTTGGGTGTGTACACAGCACGAGGATGTCGCATGGAAGCAGTAAGTCAGTTGTGGTCGCGCATTACCGGTGAAATCCGAACCCAGGTCAACGAAGCAAACCTCAATATCTTCCTCAACTCGATCAACCCGATCGGCATCGAGGGAGAAACCCTTGTTCTCGAAGCCCTGAATGAAGTTTGCCGGGATTGGGTGGAACGGCGTTATCACGGCATGATCCAGAAAATCCTCCAAGGGGCGAATCCCCCTCTTTCATGCATTTTCGTCACTCGCTCGAGAACGGCTGCAAAAGCGGTGAAAGCCCCGGCTCCGATTCAGCCATGCCTTCCCGCAATCGGCGGACCTTCCGTCACGATCGCCCTTCCCGAAAAAGCTCCGGCGGAAAAGCCGCATGCCCAATCGATGCTCCAGTTCAACGGCAAATACACGTTCGACACCTTCATCGTGGGCAAGAGCAACCAGTTCGCTCACGCGGTCTGCCAGGCCGTCGCAAGCAAACCGCTCGGAACCGCTTACAACCCGGTATTCATCTACGGCGGCGTCGGCCTTGGAAAAACGCATCTGATGCAGGCCATCGGCCAGGAAGTCCTGAAAACGAATCCCAAGCTGAGGGTTGCCTACCTGTCTTCCGAAACGTTCACGAACGAGTTCATCGATGCCGTGAAAGACAAGAAGATGAACGAGTTCCGGGCGAAGTATCGCCGCCGGGATCTGCTCCTGATCGACGATGTGCAGTTTTTCGTCGGAAAAGATGCCGTCATCGAGGAGTTTTTTCACACGTTCAACGAACTCTTCCAGAACAAGAAGCAGATCATCCTGACCTCCGACACGCCGCCGAAAAAAATCCAGCGTCTCGAAGAGCGGCTCGTTTCCAGGTTCGAGATGGGTGTCGTCTGTGATATTCAGCACCCCGACCTGGAAATGCGCGTTGCCATCCTGAAAAAAGCCGCCGCGCGATCCGTCATCAAAGTCTCTGATGACATCCTCATGTATCTGGCCGAGGGCGTCGTAACGGATATCAGAGCACTGGAGGGCGCGTTCAACCGGGTCGTAGCGTATGCCGGCGTTTTTCAGAAGCCGGTCGACAAGGACTTGGTGGACCAGGTTCTGAAGGAGTTCCTCCGCGAGCAGACCCCGGGAAAAGTCACCATCTCCTGGATCATGAAACGTGTCTCCGAGTATTACGACATTCCCGAAGCCGAGATGACGAGCAAGCGGCGTTCGGCAAACCTCGTTCTGCCCCGGCAGGTTGCGATGCGCATTTCCCAAATGCTGACAGACTCATCGCTGAACCAGATCGGCGCGAACTTCGGCGGACGGGATCACACGACGGTCATGCACTCCTGCGAAAAAATCAGGGAACGCGTCGCGAACGATCCCGCTTTTGCCGCCGAGTTCGAACGCATGCTGCGCTGGGTCGACCCGCAGAACCGGTAAACGACGCCGTTCAGGGCGCTTCGCGAAGCGCCCCTGCGTATCGCAGGCCAACTCTCTCTTGATTTCTGCAACAAGAGCCAATTTTTCCATTTCCGGTCGCCCTGAGCCTGTCGACAGGCGAGTGCTCTCGTGCTTCGACAGGCTCAGCACGAACGGGTGGTTTTCAGTTAGCAGCCTGGTAGCCTCAATGGCCACAGGGGCGGATCGTGATCCGCCCGGAATACCAGTTATAAAGGGTTTTTCTGGTCTTGGATATTTTGGACAACCCGCGCCGGGTGTGGTATGTTTGCCGGGGAAAGAGAACGATTGGTCTGATGAGGGATATCCATGCCGCAGGTACGGGTTGAGACACTGGACGGCGGGCTCAATCACGTCATCATAGAAAATGATGCGTCGATTGCGAACACCGATCCCGAGCAGAGCCTTTCCCAGTATTCAAAAAAGCTTCCCCAGATGCTGGTGAACCTGCTCAACCTGTCGAACGTCACCCAGAAACTGGTCAAGCATCTCGGCGTCCTCAAAGACCGGTCGAACATCAAGGTCATTGCGACGCAGCCGGATGTCATCGACCTGTGCAGGCGCACCGGGCTGGCGGTGTTTCCCTCCGTGAAAAGCGCCGCGCTCTCGTATGCGGGCGATGAGACCCTCGAACTGCTCCGGAGAAAACTCCGCGACGTTCCCGTCCTCAACACGGAAGCCTACAAACTGATCGCCGAAACCAGCTCGCCTGAAGCTTCCCTCGCGTCACTCGAGAGCAAGATCAAGGATAACCCCGGGCTCTGCAGCCAGATCATCCGCTGGGCCAACTCTGCAACATTCGCCCGAAGGTCGAAAGCCGAAACCCTGCACCAGGCGATGGCGATCCTTGGGATGTCAAATCTCCGGCAGTTGTTCATTTTCAATTTTTACAAGAGCGTTGGAGGCCTGTTCTCGGCCCAGAAGGAGCTCATGGATCACGGCCGGAAATGCGCCACCCTTGCCGAGTTCATCGCGAAAGCCGGCGGCGCGTCGAGTGACGAATGCGCAAAAGTGCGCCTGGGCGGGCTTCTTCACGACATCGGCCGGCAGGCGCTGATGTTCGCCTTTCCCGAACGTTACCAGGACGTTCGGCAGAAGATCATCGAGGAAAGCAAGCCGAGTTTCATCGCCGAGCTGCTGGTGTTCGGCACCGAGCACCAGTCGATCGGAAGCCACCTGTGCAATCTCTGGAACTTCCCCGAGTATCTCGGCGCAATCGTCGCCGACCACCATTACCTGAAGTCCGCCGGCTGGAACGCGCTCACGCTGCCGATCTTCTGCGCCAACAACTATCTCAACGAGATCGACAAGATGCCGTTCAACCCCTGGTTTCAGAAGCTCGAGGCGTATTTTTTCGTGAAGCAGAAAGACATGCCGTGGAAAGACGTCATGAAGGAGTTCGGGGAGTTCCTGGCGGCCCAGGAACAGGGGATTTTCACCTGACCCCGCTCATTCCCCGACCAGTTTCTGGATCGTGGCGAGAACCCGTTCGGGCTGGAGCGGCTTGACCAGGAAATCCCTGGCTCCCGCCATGATGGCTGCTTTCACTTTTTCCATCTGTCCCATGGCGGAACACATGATGATGATCGCTTTCGGGTCGATCTTCATGATCTCTCTGACGGCGGTGATGCCGTCCATTTCGGGCATCGTGAGATCCATGGTGACGAGGTCCGGTTTCTGGGCGACATAATTCTCGACCGCTTCCGTGCCGGTGGAGGCTTCGGCGCACACCTCATACCCATTTTTCTCGAGGAGGCGCCTGAGCATCAGCCGCATCACGGCGGTGTCGTCGACAATCATGATCCGCTTGGGCATGAACAACCTCGTTCCTAAGGTGTCCCTTAAGGGTACTCCAGACCGGGTTCGAAGTCAAAACCCGGTCTATCCAGTCATCGGCGTGAACACCGTTTCCCCTTAGCCGGATCATTCAGGGACACACCAGATTCAGGGCAGGTGTATCCGGTTCACACCCGGGGAATCACAGGGCACAAAGCTCACACAGGTTTCACGGAGAAACAAGAGATGCTCTGTGATTCAGATCCGTTTTCTTGAATACACGAGGAAACTCATGCGTTCACCCTGGGCACGGACTTGCGCCCGGGACAAATTCAGAGTATCATAGTCCGCACCCCATCGCGTTTTCAGAGGTAACCGACCATTCGCATGAACGCAGAAAAACCCCGGTATCGAAGCGGCATCCGTCCCATCGGAAGCATGCTCACGGATACCCTCGCCGAGTTGCGGCGCCAGGCCTGGGAGGCCAGATACGGCCAACAGGGCGGCCGGGGCTTTTCCATGCGCGTCGCGCGTGCCGCCGGCTCGGAAATGATGCAACTCGGGAGACTGCGCAAAGCATGGCCGTCGATCGTCGGCCCCGACCTGGCCCGCCACACCGCCCCCGATCGGCTGTTCCAGGGAAAACTGTTCGTGGTCTGCGACGATTCGCAGTGGATGCAGACGTTTACGTTCGTCCGCACCCAGGTGCTCGAGCGCGTCAGGCAGCTCTGCCCGGGAACGGAAATCCGGACCGCCGTCGCGCGTCTCGGCCGGCTGCCGGCGACGGCGCCGGTCGCCCGGGCCCCCAAATGGCCGGAATGGCACGAAACGAGCGTTTCCGACGTGCCCGCAACGAAAGATCGCCGGCTTCACGACCTGATTCTTCGATGCAAAGCCAAACTGCAGGCCAGGCGCAACGCCCTCGCCATGAACGGACTGACTCCCTGCCCGACGTGCGGTGCCGTCACGGTCAGGACCGGCACGACCGCGTGCGCCGTCTGCCGACACAATGCGAGAGTCGATATCCGGGCCAGGCTTCGCACGCTGCTCGACGAGACCCCCTGGCTGGCCATCGACGAGGTCAGGGAACACCTTCCGAGCGTGACGCCCGAAGAACTGCTCGCCGCCAAGATCGATCTCCTCAGCGAGATCCGCGCGACCGTCGAAGCGCTCGGGGCACAACTGCGTGAAACACCCGATGAAACGCTCGTGCCGCGTCTGCGGTTCGAGATGATCCGCGCGGTGATCCTCGAAACGGGCGCCCGGCCCGATATCATGACGCCCGAAGCCATCGACGCCCTGCTCCCCATCGAATGGAAGCAGCTTCTCGAGCGGCTCAGCGCCGAATCCCGGGAGGAATCCGACGCGTGCTGATCCATCTCGGGAACAACGAGTTTATCGACCTGTCCGAATGCGTGGCGATCGTGAATCTCTCGACGATCGATCCGGCCACGCGTGAAACGATCCAGAAATCCGTTCGGGGAACGCTCGACGGGGAGCCGCACGCGGCGGTTCTGACGGCGGACGGACGATGGCTCGGCTCGACCCTGTCGCCGGATGCACTCTCGCATCGGGGCCGGAGCGAGTTGTTTGGTGAAGCATTTTATCACCGGCCTTCGCCGGTGAAGAAGGGCGTGGCTGACCTGGATGAGAGCCACGAGACTGGAGACGAAGACGATGTCTGATACCGAAACCTTGTTGACACCCCAGGCCGCGGCGGCCGCGAAGACGGAAGACGGGAACGGCCTGCCGATCGACGGCATGGCGGGCGAGTATTCCGCGAAGAATATCCAGGTCCTCGAAGGCCTGGAAGCCGTCCGGAAGCGGCCCGGCATGTATATCGGCGGCACCGGCATGGACGGGCTGCACCACCTGGTCTGGGAAGTCGTCGACAACAGCATCGACGAGGCGCTCGCCGGACACGCCACGACGGTCCACGTGCAGATGCACGAAAACGGCTCGATCTCGGTTCTCGACGACGGCCGCGGCATGCCGGTCGACATCCACCCCGGAACCGGCCGGCCGGCTCTCGAAGTGCTCCTGACGGTGCTGCATTCGGGCGGCAAGTTCGATAAAAAGAGCTATAAATTCAGCGGCGGCCTCCACGGCGTCGGTGTCTCGGTCGTGAACGCGCTTTCCGAGTGGCTCGAAGTCACGGTCTGGCGCGATGGTTCCGTTCATCAGCAGTTGTTCCAGCGCGGCGCGCCGATGGGTGACATGACCGTCACCGAGGGCGCCGACCGCCGGGGCACGAAGGTCCACTTCATGCCCGACAAGGAAGTGTTCCCGAATATCGAGTTCAACTTCGAGATTCTCTCGAAGCGGCTCCGCGAGTTGACCTTCCTCAACCGCGGCGTCAAGATCGTTCTGCGCCAGACGAAGACCCAGAAGTGCCACCTGTTCGAGTATCAGGGCGGCATCGGCAGTTTCGTCGAGTATCTGAACGAGACCAAGACGACCCTGTTCCGTGACGTCGTGCATTTCAAGCGCGAGCGCGACGACGTCGAGGTCGAGGTCGCGATGTCGTATAACGACGGCTATAACGAGCAGTTCCTGGCCTTCGTCAACAACATCAACACCATCGACGGCGGCACCCACGTCCAGGGATTCCGGTCGGCCCTGACGAAGGTGTTCAACGACTACCTGAAAAAGGACCAGTCCGTCCTCGGGAAGGACAAGGGAAAAGACATCAAGCTGACGACCGACGACGTACGCGAAGGTCTTGTCGGCGTCCTTTCCATCAAGGTTCCCGAGCCCCAGTTCGAGGGACAGACGAAGGGCAAGCTGGGCAATCCCGAGGTGCGCGGCATCGTGGACTCGGTCGTGAGTGAGTATCTGGCCGATTATTTCGAGCAGAACCCGCTCGTCGCCCGACCCGTCATCGACAAGATCCTCACCGCCATGCGGGCGCGCATCGCCGCGCAGAAGGCGCGTGAACTGACCCGCCGCAAGACCGCCATGGACGGCAACTCGCTTCCCGGCAAGCTTGCCGACTGCCAGGAAAGCGACCCGGCGAAGTGCGAGCTGTTCATCGTCGAAGGCGATTCGGCCGGCGGCTCGGCGAAACAGGGCCGCGACCGCAAGATCCAGGCGATCCTTCCGTTGCGCGGAAAGATCCTGAACGTCGAAAAAACGCGTCTCGAGCGGGTTCTCACGAGCGAAGTCATCCAGGATCTCGTGACGGCCGTCGGGACGAACTGCGGAAAGGAAGACTTCGACATCAAGAAGGCGCGGTATCACAAGATCGTCATCATGACCGACGCCGACGTCGATGGGGCGCACATCCGCACGCTGCTGCTCACCTTCTTCTACCGGTACATGCCCGAGATCATCGAGAAGGGGTATCTCTATATCGCACAGCCGCCGCTCTACAAGATCAAAAAAGGGCGCGATGAGCGGTATGCCTACTCCGACGACGAGAAGGCCGACGTTCTGGTCGACATGGGCACCGACGAAGGCAGCGCGAGCATCCAGCGCTACAAAGGTCTCGGCGAAATGAACCCCGAGCAGTTGTGGGAAACCACGATGGATCCGTCCAAGCGCATCCTCAAGAAGGTGATGTCTCTCGATGCGCTCGAGGCTGACCGCATTTTCTCCGTCCTGATGGGCGACAAGGTTGAACCGCGACGGCAGTTCATCTCCCAGTACGCCAAGCAGGTCAGGAATCTGGATATCTGAGGCGCCGAATGGTTACCGAAAACACCGAAAACACGAACGATATCACCCCGGAAACCCCCGAAACACCCGGTACGGACGCCGCGGCGTCGGGAGCGGCCGTTCCGCCGCCCCCCGCCCCGCCGAACGACGGGGAGGTGTATGTAAATATAGAGGACGATATGAAATCGTCCTATATCGATTACGCGATGAGCGTCATCGTCGGCCGCGCGCTTCCCGACGTGCGCGACGGCCTCAAGCCGGTCCATCGCCGCGTTCTCTACGCGATGTTCGACCAGGGTTTCACGAGCAAGAAGGCGTACGTCAAGTCGGCCCGCACGGTCGGCGAAGTGCTCGGCAAGTATCATCCGCACGGCGATTCCGCGGTCTACGACACCCTGGTCCGCATGGCCCAGGATTTCAGCCTTCGCTACCCGCTGATCGACGGTCACGGCAACTTCGGCTCGATCGACGGCGACAGCGCCGCGGCGATGCGTTACACCGAGTCGCGCCTCGACCAGCTTGCCGAAGAGATGCTGCGCGACCTCGAGATGGAAACGATCGACTGGATGCCGAACTTCGACGGTTCGCTCCAGGAGCCGGTCGTCCTTCCCTCGAAATTTCCGAACCTGCTGGTGAACGGCTCGTCCGGCATTGCGGTCGGCATGGCGACGAATATTCCGCCGCACAACCTCACCGAAGTCATCAACGGAACCATCCGGCTGATCGACGATCCGGACGTGGACATCGGCGAGCTGATCAAGCTGATTCCCGGCCCCGACTTCCCGACCGGCGGCACCATCATGGGCCGCGACGGCATCGAGGCGGCATACCGCACGGGACGCGGCAGTATCACGGTTCGCGCCATCACGACCACCGAGGAGTTTGCCCGGGGCCGCGAGCGCATCGTCATCACCGAGCTGCCCTACCAGGTCAACAAGGCGAAGCTGGTCAAGCAGATCGCCGACCTGGTTCGCGACAAGAAGATCGATGGCATTACCGACCTGCGCGACGAGTCGAACCGCGAAGGCATGCGGGTCGTCATCGAATTGCGCAAGGGCGTCAACACCGAAGTCATCCTGAACCAGCTGTACCGGCACACGCCGATGCAGTCCGGGTTCGGCGTCATCATGCTGGTGCTGGTCGACAACCGGCCGCTGGTGATCGATCTCAAAACGGTGCTCGGCCATTACGTCGATCACTGTCGCGACGTCATCCGGCGCCGGACAACCTTCCAGCTCAGGAAAGCCGAAGAGAAGGCTCACATCCTCGAAGGGTTGACCATCGCCCTCGACAATCTCGACGCGGTCATCCAGCTGATCAAGGAAGCGGCCGACCCGGCGAAGGCCAAGGAAGGCCTGATGAACTCGTTCATGCTGAGCGAGCGCCAGGCCCAGGCGATCCTCGACATGCGCCTGCAGCGGCTGACCGGCCTCGAACGCGACAAGATCGTGACCGAATATCACGAAACCCTCGCCCTGATCGAGAAGCTCAAGGGCATTCTCGCCAGCGACACCAAGGTTCGCGAGATCATCAAAACCGAACTGACCGAGATCCGCGACAAATATGGCGACGAACGCCGCACCCAGATCAGCTACTCCGAAGCCGAGCAGCTTGACATCGAAGACCTGATGCAGGAAGAAGACATCGTGATCACGGTGACGCGCAACGGCTACATCAAGCGCATCGCCCCGAACACGTTCCGGCAGATCGGCCGCGGCGGCAAGGGCAGCTTCGCGATGGGCGTGAAGGAGGACGACGTCGTCGAGCACATGTTCCTCGCCACGACGCACTCGTATCTGCTCGTCTTCACTTCGACCGGCAAGGCGCACTGGCTCAAGGGCTACAAGATTCCGGAAGGCGGCCGCCAGGCCGGCGGACGCGCGATCGTGAACCTGCTGAACCTGTCGGAGAACGAGAAGATCACGGCCCTGCTGCCGGTGAAGACGTTCGACGAACAGCGTCGCATCTTCATGGTGACCCGGCGCGGCATCGCCAAGATGGTCGAACTGTCGGCCTTCTCGCGGCCCAGTTCGAAGGGCATCATCGCGATCAACCTCGACGACAACGACGAGCTGGTCGGCGTGAAGACGATCCGCGGCGGCGAGCACGTCGTCATCGCGACCCAGCGCGGGTATGCGATCCGGTTCCCGGAAGACGAGATCCGGTGCATGGGTCGCGCGGCCCGCGGCGTGAAAGCCATCAGCTTCAAGGATCCGGCGGACGTGGTCATCGGCATGGAAGCCTTCACGCGCGCCGGCCAGGTCGCTCCCCAGCCCGGTGTGGTTCCGGGCGAGGAAGGCGGCGAAGCTGTCGTTCAGCCTGCTCCGGCGGCCGAGGCCATGCCGGAAACCGTTGCGATGGCACCGGTTGAGGGAGGAGAGCCGGGCGATGAGACGATTCCGACCGAATACATCCCGTTCGAGGGCATGTTGCTGACGGTGTCCGTCATGGGCTTCAGCAAGCAGACCGATGTGAACGTGTACCGTGTCACGCATCGCGGCGGCAAGGGCGTTCTCAACCTGGTGGTCAAGGAAAAGACCGGCGAGGTGCTGTCGATCAAGCGCATGTTCGAGGGCGACGAGCTGATGATCGTCACCACGAAGGGCAAGGTCGTGCGCCTCAACGCCGACGAGGTCCGCTCGACCGGAAGAGCCGCTTCAGGCGTGAAGCTGATCACGCTCGACGATGGTGACCGCGTCATGTCCGTGGCGCGCATTCCGGCAATGGAAGAAGTCGCGAAGTAACGTTCCGCGGAGCCGTCCCGGAAGGGGCGGCTCCGTTCCTGATACCAGACCAAGACAGGAGCGGATCCGATGGCAGACGAGCATCACGTGCAGATGGCGGGAACGCCGGTGAAGCGGCGCAGGGTGCGCTTTTCCACCGAGATCATGTTCATCCTGTCCGTCGTGTTCTGCGTCGCGCTCTCGATCATCTACCTGTCGAGGTATTCCACGATTCGCACGCTTCTGCTGAAGGAAAACGATCTCAACGAGAAGATCGTCTCGCTGGAACGCGAAAACCGGCGCCTGAAGCAGAACCTTGATACGCTTTCCACCCCCGAGGGTATCGAGCGACTTGCGCGCGAGCGGCTCGGGCTGGTCAGGCCGGAAGAGATCGTCGTCACTCCTGTTCCCGCCAGTGGAACGGCTGCTGCCCTCCGCCCTGAAAACGCGGTCGGGTCGCCCGGGGGGGAGCGTTGAAAAAATCTCAGCGCGGCGTTGCGCGAATGCTTGCAATTCGTGTGTACCTGTGATATAGTAATCCTTACGACCGCCGTGGAGGAATGGCCGAGTGGTCGATGGCGCCGGTCTTGAAAACCGGAAACCGAAAGGTTCGCGGGTTCGAATCCTGCTTCCTCCGTGCCCAGGAGTGTTCGTGGAGAGGTGGCCGAGTTGGCTTAAGGCAACGGTTTGCTAAACCGTCGTAGGGCCGTAAAGCTCTACCGCGGGTTCGAATCCCGCCTTCTCCGCCGCTTAATATGCGCCTGTAGCTCAGTTTGGATAGAGCACCAGATTGCGGATCTGGTGGCCAGAGGTTCGAGTCCTCTCAGGCGCGCTGTTTTATTTGGAGAGATGGCTGAGTTGGTCGAAAGCGCTCGACTCGAAATCGAGTAGGCGCGTTGATAGCGTGCCTCGTGAGTTCGAATCTCACTCTCTCCGCCCATGTTTTTCCCCAGATGGGGTTTTGGAGAGGTCGCCTAGTTGGTCTATGGCGCGTGCCTGGAAAGTACGTATCCGAAAGGATCGCGAGTTCGAATCTCGCCCTCTCCGCTGTCGTGCTAGACGGAGGGCTCGGGGTCCTCTATCAAACCGCAAATCCCCGCGGGCGGGTTGAATTCCTGCCAGAGGACCTGGTTGGTGGTACCAGCCTGTTCCGGAAGTAGTGAAGGACGGGTTCCACACGGCGAAAGCCCGTGAACCCCGCCAGGATCGGAAGATAGCAACGGTAAACGTCAGCTTTCGGGTGATGTGGCAGCGCCTGTCCGGAGCAGAAGGTTCGGGAAATGGGCCATTGATCAGGCACGAGGGCAGGTGCACGACCTCGTTCAAGATCGACGGGAAAACGCGTGAGAACCGCGTTTTCCCGTCGTTGTTGTTCCGGGGTCTTTTCCGTCATTGAACCAGAAGCGCACGAATCGACTGGGACATCACGTTCGCCTGCGCCATCATGGCGTTTCCCGACTCCGAGACCACGCGATTCCGCGTGAAATCGACCATTTCCAACGCGGCGTCGACATCTTCAAGCCGGGATTCGACCGCCGTCAGATCATTTCGGCACGATGAAAGGCTTTTGACGGCCGATTCGAGCTTGTTCTGAAGCGAACCGAGCCTCGAACGCTCCGCCACGAGCTTGTCCATGGCCCTGTCGATTTTTTCCAGGCTTTTTTCTGCGGCCCTGACGCTTGTCAGGTCGAGATTGTCCACGTCGAGGGCCGTGGCGGAAAGATTGGAAATCGAAAACACCAGGCTTTCCTTTTCGTCGGCTCCGATCTGGAACTGGGAAGACCGGTCGGCGACCGCGAGCGTGAAGTTCCGTTCGCCGTGCCCAACCGCCGTGCTCTGTTGGGCAAGCCCGAATTTTCTGTCGATGCCGTGGGTCATCGCAACCGTGTTGAGTGTGACATTCACCCGGCTTTGAACGCTTCCCCCTCCATCCGTGACCTCGGTTCCGACGCGGAGCGACGTGAATGTCAGGCTTCCGTTGACGGCGTCGATGCGTGCCTGGACGTTCGCGTTTTCCAGCCGAGTGTTCTGGGCATGTTGCCAGGTTGAAAACGCCTGCAGATCTGGAGAAGCCTGGTTTGTGACGAGAGCGTAGGATATCGTGGCGGCGTTCACGCCGTCGGAAACGCTGAATCTGACCGTCCCTGCGGCGGTCGCGAACCTGCTGAAACCGTGGACGGCGTTCGCCGTCTTTTTCTGGCAGTGTGCGAAGCCGCTGAATACGCCGGTGGGAATACCGATTGCATTTTGTTTTGGGAACCGTGGGGATATTTCAATGAGGGATGGAGTGCCGCTGTCAGGAGGATCGTACGTGATGCGGATTTCACCGTCGACCACGGCCGATCTCACGCCACTCACGGTTTGAAACTGGGTGTTGAGATATCGCGACAGGCCCTCCATCGACCAGTTTCCCTGATGGGCATGAATGAGCCGGGGGGTGGCCATGTTTCCGACCTGGATGTAGAAGTCCGAATCGAACACTCCCGTCAGAACGAGACCTGTTTCGAGACCGCCGAAGCCGGCCACCTGCGCAGGTTGGGAGGAAAACTGGACGTCGATTCCCTGCAGCAGCCCGGTTGATGTGTCGTCGGACGTCTGGCGGGTTGTGACGTTCCCCATCGCATCCGTGGAAGACACCTCGACGCGGCTGTTTTTCGATTCGCGCGTGATGCTGAAGCCCAGCGCATCGACCAGCGCCTCATTGCCGGCAAATGCCACGTCCCCATTTTCCCCGATCATGCCCGAGGTTGTCTGAAGATATCCTCCCTTGCCTGGAATCCGGGTCTGGGCAGTATTCACAAGACCGACGTTCGAGTTGGCGATGCCGAGTCCGGTGGTGTTCGCAATCGCGCTCTGAAGCTCCGCCGCCAGCATGTCGAGGGACATGGTCCCGTCGACCGCGATCGATGCCTTCCTTGCGTTTCCATGGACCTGAAGCGTCTGCGGCATTGTGAGGGCGAACGTGCCGGAGGAGTCGTAGAACTGGGAGATGCTCTGCAGCTGGGTCGAACCGACGGCCATGCCGCCGGTTTCCGCGACCGTGAACATCTGCGACCGTTGCAGCTGGCTGACGCCGGCCTCGATCATGGCTATGCTGACATCATATCTGCCGCTCGCCGCCGCCCCGCCAAGAGCGATTCCCAGCACATGTTCCGAATCCGAGCGGATCTGGGCCGCCTGACTCCCGTCGAGCAGTTTTTTAGTATTGAATTCGGTATTATATGATATTCGATTTATATCATCGCGGAGCTGGACGATCTCGTTCTGGAGTTCCAGGCGATCGTTGCTGGTGAGTGTTTCGTTGCACGCCTGACCGGCCAGTTCGCGCATCCGCTGGAGAATGTCCTGGATCTCGCCGGTCGCCCCGTCGGCCGCCTGGATGGTCGAAATGCCGTCCTGGGCGTTCTGCACCGCTCTTGAAAGCCCTCTGACCTGGCGCCTCAGTTTCTCACTGATGGCCGATCCTGCTGCGTCATCTGCGGCCTTGTTGATCCTCAGGCCCGAACTCAGTTTTTCGATCGAGGCTTCGAGTCTGCCCGAAGCGGCGGTCCGGGTCGCATACGTCGATACTGCGAGTGAGCCATGATTGATGGCGAAAAGCATCGTTCGATTCCTCCTTGAATCGTTCGCGTCGGCATCCTTGCCTGGTCCTACCCGGGAACGGGTTTCACGGTGATACACGTTCCCCTGCCTGTATATCGGCATCATCGGTCGATTTCTGTACCCGAGCATTTCAACGCTGTGACGAACAGATGGAAGAATTTCCTGTTTTACGCAATGTTTCATTCTTGTTTGGCTCATTTTCGCGTGATTTCGCATCGGTTTACATTTCCCAGCCGCATCCTCGGAGGCTGAGAGCTTCAGAAGAATAACCACCCGTTCGCCCTGAGCTTGTCAAAGGGCGAGCGTTCTCGTGCTTCGACAGGCTCAGCACGAACGGGAACGCAGAAAACTCAAAGCGATGCGCCGGCCATCTGGTTGCCTGAAGGGCGGGAATAGTGCATTATGTCCGCAAGACCGTTCCGTGCGTATCGGCCCGACGTCAGGAGAGCAACGATGGCCACTCAACCCACCCGCCAGAACCTCTACAGGAAGTACCGCCCCCAAACCTTTTCGGAACTGCTGGGGCAGGAGCACATCGTTCGCACCCTCCAGTCGGCCGTCTCGACCGGCAGGCTTTCCCATGCCTACATGTTTTCCGGTCCCCGGGGAACCGGCAAGACGTCGGCCGCGCGTCTGCTGGCGAAGATTCTCAACTGCCGCGCGCCCGTCACCCTGCCTTCCGGCATGAAAGATGCCTGCCGGACCTGCGACGTGTGCCGCCGCATCGAGGACTTGACGTTCATGGACATCGTCGAGATAGATGCCGCCAGCAACAACGGCGTCGACGACATTCGCCAGATGCGCGAGAAGGTTAAATACCTTCCCGTCGAGGGGCAGTACAAAATCTACATCATCGATGAAGTGCACATGCTTTCGGGCGCCGCATTCAACGCGTTTCTCAAGACCCTCGAGGAGCCGCCGCCCCGCGTCGTGTTCGTCCTGGCGACGACCGATCCGCAGAAGGTTCCGGCCACGATCCTTTCGCGCTGCCAGTGCTTCGACTTCCATGCGATTTCCCGCAAGGTTATCGTGGAGCGGCTAGCCGAGGTCGCAGCCCGTGAGCGCGAGGCTGATCCGCAGAATTTTCCCGAGATCGGGCAGGAGGCGCTGTTTCTCATCGCGGAATGCGCCGCCGGCGGGTTCCGCGACGCGCTGAGCCTGCTCGACCAGATCACGGGCTCGATGTCGGGCGGCATGGTCACCCTCGACATGGTTCTCGAAATGACCCGGCGCCTTGGCCACGCCGTTCTGAAACAGCTGGCCCAGTGCATTTTTTCGAAAGAGCCCGGAAACCTGCTGAACAGGCTCCACGAGCTGTTCTTCAGGGGACACGAGACACTAACGGTCGGCCGCGCCCTGCTCGAATACCTGCGTCGATGCCTGGTTCTGAAGGTCGATCCCAAGGCTGGCCCGGTCCTCGAAATTCCAGCGGAGCAGGCGCAGGACATCTCGGCCCAGGTTGCCGGCATCAGCGCCGAACTGCTGATGGCAATGGCTGCCCGGCTCGAGCGTGTCGTGTGGGGCCTCCGCAACTCGGCGTATCCACGACTTCTTCTCGAGATCGAACTGGTGCGCCTGTGCATGGGCGAAGTGTCGGCCGGAATCGAAGGTCTGGAACGCAGGGTGGCGGCCGTCGAAAGCCGCATCATGGGCGGCAGCCTGCCTCCCGGCGTCGGTCCGGTCGCCGGCCCTGCGGCCAGAGTGGGCGCAGGATCCGCACCGGCAGGGCTTCGTTCGATTCCCGGCGGTGTCGGGAAACCCGATAATCAGCCGATTCCGCTGCAAACCGTGCGCAGAACGGCGACCGGCCCACAGGTCCGCCCGGAGGCGCCGGGCAACGATGGCGAGGCAATGCCTTCCATCGAGCCGGGAGACTCCCCGGCCGACCTGTTTTCGGTTCTGCAGGCCCGGTTCATGAAAACGTCGAAAGTGAACGGCTCCTTCCTTCAGCAAGCCACGTTCGAGTCCTTCAAGGATGGCGTCGTCACGATCATTTCGAACTCGGGCTTCCATATCGAGCGTCTTCGCGACCCGAAAGTCCAGGCCCAGCTCGACCCGCTTCTCGCAGCCGTATATGGCCCCGGAACGCGGCTTGTCGTGAAAAATCCCCAAGAGGCCCTCATCCGACCGAAACCCCAAGAGCGGGAAGCGCCGCCGAAGCCGGCAGGAGCGAATCATGCCCAGCAGATCGCCCGGCTCGACCAGGAAGCGCGGAACAAGGTGCTGGCAAAGCCTGCCGTCATCGATCTCCTGGCGGTCATTCCGGGTGATATCGTGAGCGTGGAGCGAGGCCCAGGAAACAGCGGATCAGGCGAAAGCGACGTCGGCTGACCGGCTTCGATGACCGGAAGTTGGGAAAAACCGGCTTGTCGGCCTTTCCGGAAAATCCTGTAATGATGAGCATCAGAGGGCGTATTCCCAGAAAAAGCGGGAATACGGGAGTTGGATTATCATAATAATGATCGGTTTTGTCCGGTCCGGGTGCACCCTTGCAATGATCGGGGATACCGGAAAAACGGCATGAAAACAACCTGCAAACACCTTGAGTGAGGCTTGTCTGGTGCATGTGGGGACGAGAGGAAAGTGTACAACCCCTTGTGGTGGAAAATGTGGAAAACCATGGGGATAAGCTGTTCATGCGGGGCGGTGGGGTGGAAAAGATATTTGCTGTGCCCTCTTGACAAACGCTTGGCAGGCCGAAAAGAGCAGGCTGAGACCCTGGAAGGGGCTTCAAACGGGCATGAGTGCAATATTACCTTGCTCCGACCCGGTGGTCACCCCTGTGTTATCCGCGACAATCGACTGAAATGGGCGAGCTAGGATCAAACGAATGAAGAACACCTCTGATCAAGAGTTTCAGCGTTCCGCAGCGGCGACACAAAACAGACCGTTGAAGAAGCGACTGGCCTTCGCCATCGGGGTCGCCGGGGGCCTCCTGATGGCGGGCCTCTGGGTGACGACGCTCAAAACCACGAGTTCTGCTCCCCGGCAGGCCTCCCGAACCGATTTCATCCCTCTTCCGGCATCCCCGGGGGTGGGCTCTGCGGCGATCGGACTGACGGACGCCCTCAAACAACGCAGGACAAAAAGGGATTTCACGGCCGGATGCCGGATCACTCTCGAGGAGATAAGCTCCCTCCTCTGGGCCGCCCAGGGTGTCACATCGTCGGAAGGCTTCCGGACAGCGCCTTCAGCCGGTGCGTTGTATCCGCTCGAACTCATCGTCATTTCCGGGAACGTCGGGTCCCTCGCGCCTGGTCTGTATCGGTATCATCCGGCCGAGAACCGGCTTTCACCCCGTGCGACAGGCGATCTTCGCGGCCCAGTCGCCGATGCGGCATACGGCCAGTCCTGGATGGCGGAGTGTGCCGCCGTCATCGCGGTCTGCGGCGTCGTCGACCGGGTTTCCCGAAAATATGGAAGCCGGGGTGAACGGTATACCCTGCTCGAAGCCGGCCATGCCGGCCAGAACATAATGCTGATGGGGGAGGCACTGGGGCTGAAATGCGGCATCATCGGGGCGTTCGACGATGAGCGCCTGCACCGCCTGCTCAGCCTCGCGCCGGATGAACGCGCGATCACCCTCTTCCCGATCGGCAGATAGAAAATCTCCGAAACCATACCGGATTTTGCGAGTATAATTGTGAGGAACACTCTCCAGAGGGGGCCATTCCTGTATGAAGCGGTTTCTGATGCTGGCTGCGCTTACCGTCTGCGGCGGCGTTGTCGTTACTGATGCGGTATCGGCCTCGATCACGCATTACTCCTTTCCCGTGAATATCGCGCTGGAACTGAAGCGCGTCGATACGAACCAGGTCGATGCCGTCGTGGAGCCACGAATCGGTGTTCCTTCCGACGTGAAGCTCTTTTTTGAGAGTTCGAACGACATGCATGTCGAGCCTGCATCAGCCACGATCGATCGGTTGGCTGCCGCCCGCCCCGGTACATTCAGGCTGACTGTCACCGGAACGGGCCGCCCGGCGGATGCGAGCGGCTCCTGGATCCGCCTTCGGGCGGTCTATCTGCCTGATTACGGCGCATTGATCGAAGCGGTCTCAGACCCGAACACTTACCCCGATGACGGCGAGCGTCAGCGGCTGATCGACATCGCAACGCGGAACAAGGCTTCCCTTGCGGTGTATACCGACGCGACGCGCCTCGACATCGAACAAACGAACGCTCCGAGGAGGACACCATGACCACACGACACTCATTTGGGCTGATCCGTCTTCTCCCCGTCCTTTTCCTGCTGGTCGTCTGCAACCGGGCGGCCGCGGTCGAGACGCAGTTCGAGTTCGTCTACCAGAAGGTGACGGCAATCGAATACAAAGAAGAAAAGAAAGACCGGAAGTGGTGGGAAAAAGCCATCGACTTCGGAAAAACCATCCTCGACAAGGGCAAAATGGTCATCGATCAGGCGAAGATGCGCTTCTTCCCAAGCGATTATTCTGGCCCGGTGCGTTCCTGCAAGGACGGGAAAGTATCGTACAAGGTCGAGCGCATCACGGTGCGGGATGAAGCCCATCTGCTCGACCTCATGGGAGTGAAGAACGGCGATCTTTCGAAACTGACCACCGGCCAGCTCGGGCTTCTCGAATCGTATAGATACTCGAAATCCCAGGCTGTGAAAGAGCGGGCGGTCTATGGATACCAGAAGAAGGTGAAGGTGCTGCTCACCGATCTGACGGAAGGCGAAAAGCTCATCGCCGCGATGGATGGCCAGAAGAAAGCCGATGTGACGTCCGCCATGCGGAAAGACTTCTGGCCGATGTCTCTCGGATCGATCCAGCTCAATTCCCAGTGCTACACCGGCAGCAACTGGAAGACGGAGGCGCAGGGCCTGTTCATGCATGAGTTCTGCCACACGCTCGACCGCACGATTCCCGCCGGCCTGCTCGACGAGGGCGTGAAAACATTCGTGAAGCAGGGCGGGTTCCTTTACGGGTCAGACGGCTCCCACTACCTGGACGAGCGGACGAGCGCCCGCGTCGCCTTCATGGAAGGCTGGGCCATGTTCAACGAGATCACCGTCACGGGCGAGGCTGATTATTACCGAAAGAGCCTGAAAACGATCCGGATCGAAGACAGAAAGGGAAATTACAAGGAGTATGCGGCTGCATCGCTCACCGGAAAAGATCTCCTGGCCGTCGAGGGCGTGAACGCGCTCATCCTCTTCGACATCGTCGCGGCCGTGCCCGGCGGCAGGGACAAGATGTTCAAGGCGTTCGTCGCTTCGAACCAGCCTTTCCATTCGCTCAAGCACCTGACGCGCGAGTTCGTGAAGCAGAATCCCGGCCAGGCGGACGCCGTCCTGACTGCGATCGATGCGAACACCCTCGGGAAACTCAGTAATGCCGAACTGAAGGCGCTGGTCGGCGAGGGGGCCGCCGTCGACGCCTGGCTGGCCGCGCGGAAAACGCCTGCGACGCCGGTCGCGACGTCGACCGCCGATGTCTCCACCGAGCAGGACCCCGGCGTGAAGGTTATCAGGCGCGGGTCGAACCCCTTCGGTGTCGGGCAGTGAGTTCCGGGTACCAGGCTTGAAACGCTGAAAACGGGAGAAGCGAAATGTCCATCGCCGGTAAGAAAATATCATTAACTATAATAGCAGTCGTTATTTTCATTGGCCTGCTGACGCCGGCGACGGCAAGGGCGGCCGAGAGCGAGTTCGAGTTCTACTACCAGCGGATCGAGGCCGTCGAGCAGATCAACAATCCGAAGCCCGAAGGCTGGTGGGAGAAGACGAAAGCGTTCGTGAAAGGCGTGGGCAACGCCATCGCCGGCACGTTCGAGAAAGTCACGCGGACCTATTTCCCCGGCGAAGGCGAAAAGCGCTGGTATTCCGAGAAAGACAAGAACCTCGCCTACAAGCTGAAGCGCACGAAGGTGAAGAGCGAAGCGCACCTGTTCGAGTTGATGGGCGCGAAGAACGGCGACGTTTCGAAGCTGACGGACGGGCAGAAGGCCCTTCTGGCGGTCTATCGACACTCGAAGTCCCAGTCCGTCAAGGACCGCATGTCGGTGTCGTACCGGTCGAAGATTGCCGTCATGCTGTCCGACACGACCGGGTTTGATGATCCCAAGAAGTTTCCACAGGTCGAAAACGACTTCTGGCCGAACTCGACGGGCCGCATGATCCAGATGAGCTCGAACTTCTTCAACTACTGGGGCAGCGAGGATGACGCCAAGTCGACGTTCGTTCATGAGTTTTCCCACTCGTGCGACCGCACCGTAAAGGAGTTCATCAGGCCCTACGGCAAGGACGGCCGCCACTCATGCAGCGAGCTGACCCATTCGCGCGCGGCGTTCGTCGAGGGATGGGCCGAGTTCAACGAGATGCTCGACTTTTCCTTCGAACGGGAACGCATCCAGAGATCCATCGGGACGATCAGGATCGAGCAGAGCAACGGCGAGTACAAATACGTGCCGGCGACCGATCCCTCGCTCTCCGGGAAGGATCTGATGAACGTCGAGGGCGTCGTGGCCAACCTGTTCTACCGCATGGCGACCGAGCTTCCCGACGGACGGGCCAAGGTGTTCGCCTCGTTCAAGAACACGAACATCTACTGGCGGTCGACGAAGATGATGCTCAAGGATATCGTGAAGAAGAACCCCGGGGACGCGAAAGCCGTGGCGGCCATCCTGAACGAGTCAACGAACGGGAAGCTCAGCGACAAGGAAATTCTCTCCTATCTCGGGGATTGCCCCGGCGTTCGTGAGCTCCTGAAGTCGCGGAGCGAGGCGAAGGCAGCCACTGTCGGGCCGTCGAGCGCTTCGGACGGAACATCCGCCTCGGATGCGGGTGTCACCGTGAATTCGCCGGCAAGCGGGTCGAAGAACCCGTTCACGGGAGGAAGGTAGTCTCCCGACATCCGTCGGAAAGAACGGAAAACCGCCCCGGCTTCGTGCCGAGAGGCGGTTTTTCTTTTGGGGTGCGGGCTGGGGCTCAGCTGAACTCTTTGAGCAGCTCTTCGAGTTCGGGATCGCTGAACTGTTCGTCGGCGCTGTTTTTCACCATGAAAATGAGTTTCTTCATATCCAGCTCGGAAAGGGGTTTTCCCTTGGAGCGGGCCAGCTCGGCCTCGTCGTTGAGGAATTTGCGAAGGAATTTTTCCCGCGTTTTTCTGTCGGTCATCACTTCGAGGAGACGATCGGCGAGAATCTCCGGGGCGACCATCTTGTAGGTGCCGTCACGGATCTGGCGGGTGAGCTCCTCGAGCCGCTGCATCCGGGCGAGCTTCGCCTGGTCCAGCAGCCCCGGCGCGGGTGTTTCGGCAAGGCCGGAAGGCCGGGAAAGCGTGAAACTGTCCGGCTCGTTTTTGGACTTGAGGGTTTTGTCGAAGGAGTCGCCCTTCGTCTTGTCGGCGGCATTCTTCGGCTTGGAATGCGTAATGATGATGGTTTTCCCACCGGGACCCTTAATCGAGTCGACCATAACCTGAAACTCCCTTGTACATCCATGTCATGTGGGCATTTTTTGCCCTATCTACAAAAACTATCGGCAGATCCAGTCGAAAAGTTTACAAGGGAAAAATATCCCGGAAAAATTCCGGACGTGATGCAGGGCACGGCCTCCTTTACGGGACGTGATCATTCCCGGGCCTGGGCGTGACATTCTCAGCCTGTCGACAGCGGATGCCGATACTGGAAAAGAAGAGAATATACGTGGTTCACGGAGGCATACGATGTCCAGGCGACTCTGGTCCATACTGCTTATCATGGGCGGATTCAGCATCCTGTCGGCCCAGTCGGATTTCCTTCTGCAATCCGTTTCGGCGGCCGGCGGGCGCGGTGCCAGGGAAGCGTATCTCGAGCAGTTCCAGGCCGGCGAATCGGCCATGGCGGCGCGACACTACGATGTCGCCATCCGGAATTACCAGGCGGCGCTCGCCATCCAGGGCGACCAGGTGCGGCCGAGATTCCGGCTTGCCCAGGCCCTCGTCGAGTCGGGGCGCGCAGCGGAAAGCTTGCCTCATTTCGAACGTCTGCTGGCGCAGGCGCCCCAGAACATCCCGGCGCGTGTTCTGCTCTCGCGGGCGTTGATCGACGCCGGCCGCGGGGCGGAAGCGGCCCGCCATCTCGAATGGATTCTCCAGGTCCAGCCGGGGCATACCGAAGCGGCGTCCCTCCTGGCGACGTGCGGAACGGGCGGCCGGGCGGCTCCGGCCATGGCGCCTGCCCGGGCGGCAGCGCCGGCTGCGGCACGCCCTCGTGCGACGAGTGCCGGCGGAGTTGATGCGGATGCGGCGTTCCCCACGGTGACCGTTGCGGCCGGCGCCGGGCATCGAGCTCCCGCCTCCGGGTTCCAGCCTCTCCAACAGAGTGTTTCCGCAGGATCGAAACAGCCGCGTCCGGTGGTTGGAACGGCGGAGCGCGAGTTCGTGCCGGCCGGCTTCAAGCCGCTTCCCGTGCAGACGGCGGCTGCGGTGCCGGAGGAAGAGGCGCCTGCTCCGGCGGCGACCGTTTCTGCCGGGGGCGTCAGGCGTGCCCCGCCGATGGAGCTTCCGCCGAATGCGGAGCAGGTGGACGGGTGGCGCGTTTCCGACTTCATGCAGGCGGCGAGCGGCTCTCTGCCCGTCGTTCTCGGGTACGCCACCTATTGTATCGAAAAGGACGACCTGAAGAAGGCCGACGAGTATCTCGACCGCGCCGAGGGGCTTGCCATCGAGCTTCGCCAGACGAAGCGGTTCCTCGAAGTGCAGATTCACAAGAGCCTGGTCACGCTGTACAAAGCTGATATCGACGGGTTTGGCCGGCAGCTGATCAAGGTGAAGCCCCTGCTGTCGAAGCAGACGTACCTGTCGTTTCTCGATGTCTACAACAAGACCCGGACGGCGACGGGGCCGGTCGACGTGGCCCGCATCGTCGCGGGCGTGGCGATGGGGGCCGAGCATTATGCCGTCGCCGCGCGCATCCTGAAGGAAGTCGTCCAGGTGCTGCCGAACGATCTGCTTGCCGCGAACCTGCTCTCGGAGGCCCAGCTCGAATGCCGTGACTTCACCGGTGCCGAGCGGACGCTGGTCGGCATGACGCGGCGGTTCCCCAGCGATGCCGAGGCGCACTTCAACCTCGCGCGGTTCTACCTGACCGCCCGGTTCATGCCCGAAGCGGCGCAGGCGAGCCTGGAAACGGCGAGCCGGCTGCGCCCCGGCGACCCGCGCGTGACGATCGTTTCGGCCCTTCTCGAGTATGCCCAGGGGAACCTTCGGAGCGGCCTTGCAAGGCTGAAGAAGGCGCTGCCGGGCATCAAGGATTCGTCGATGCGGGCGATTTGCCAGCGGATCATCGCCGATGGCGAAGCTGCCAGCCGCCCCGGCGGCCCCGCGATCGATTTCGCGGGCATGCTCGCCCTGCCGGGAAGCCCGGCCGCTACGCCCGAAGCGGTGAACCTGATCGGCGAGCGGTATCTGAAGCGGGGCTCGTATTTTTCCGCCCTGCGCTGCTACATGGAAACCCGCGACCTGGCAGAGATCGGCCGCGGCTACCTTGCGATCGCATCGAACCTTGCCGCCTCCGGAGAAAAGCAGGCATCGGCTGCCGCCGCCGGGTTCGGCACCAACGCCCTCCAGGAGGCTGTCCGGCAGAACCCGCAGTCGGCTCGGGCGCACCTCTATCTTGCCCTCTATCATTTCGAGCGGCTCCAACTCGGGCAGGCCAGGGCCGCGGCGGGCGCGGGGCTTTCGACCGGCGTCAGGGGCGACACCCAGAGACAGCTGCGGGCGCTGCTGGACAGCATGCGAGGGTAACCGGAATCTCTGAAGGCGGCGAACGAGGGCTTCGCCGCCCTTTTCCGCCGTACAAACGTCTTGTTGCAATTTTCCGGCGGCACTCGCTATAATCGTCGGAAGCGTAAAGACCGTAATTCACCCGGAGGACTCTTGGAATGTCCAAAACGATTTTGGTGGCTGAAGACTCCCTCATGCTCCGCAAGGTGGCTTGTTTCCCCCTGGAAAAAGCCGGCTACAAGGTGCTCGAGGCAAACAACGGGATCGAGGCCATCGAGGCCATGTCGAAGGCCGAGGTCGACCTGATCATCACCGATCTCAACATGCCCGGAATGGACGGCTTCGAGCTGATCACGCAGGTGAAGGAAAACGAGAAGTTCAAGCATATTCCGATCATCATCCTCACGACGGAAGGCAAGAGGGACATGGTCATGAAGGGCCTCACCCTTGGGGCCAACTCCTTCCTTCAGAAGCCGATCAAGCCCGACCTCATGCTTCAGGAAGTCGACCGACTGGTGAATAAAAAGTCAGGCACTCCGGCAAAGGGGGACAAGTAAATGACCACCCCCTACGCTGCGATTCTCGAAAAACTTCATGATACCGATGCCACCGTGCGCCGGCGCGCCGTGCGCGATCTGCGGCCCCATGCCGAAACAGACGTCGTCGAGGCGCTGTGTGAGGCCCTGGGCGATCCCAACAAGGGCGTTCAGAACACGGCTCTCGAGGTGCTCTCCTCGATGAGACACCCGGCCGTCATCCAGGCACTTTTGCCCGTGATCCGCGGCTCCGACCTGAACATGCGCAATGCCGGCATGACGATCCTGAAAAACTATGGCTCCATGGCCGTGCCGCACCTGGCCAAGGCGATCGAGAACGCCGGCGACATCGACGAAGTCATCCAGATTCTCGTCGTGTTCGGAAACATCGGTTCTCCCACCGCAACCGAGACGGTCCTCAAATACGTCGAATACGACGACGACAACGTGAAGACGACGGCGGTCGAGGCTCTCGGCAAGATCCAGGACCCGAAGGCGGTCAAGACCCTGGTGAACACCTATCACCAGACGGATGTCCTCAAGTATTCGATCGTCGATGCCCTCGGGAACATCGCTGTGAAGGACGCCTTCCCGGTCGTCAGCGGCTCTATCGACTCGGAAGACGTGCTCGAGTATTTCTCCGGCATCGGCGCCATGGGCGCCATGGAAGATCCCGCCTGCATCGAACCCCTGTTCAAAAAGCTCCTCAAGGAGGAGGACGCGGGAACCCGCCGCCTCATCCTCAAGTCGCTTGCGCAGATCGAGGACGCGAACCCCGGGGCGCTCGAGAAGCTCGACAAGAAGGCGCTTCTGCCGTTTCTCCTGAACCTGCTCGAGAACCGGGATGCGGCTGAATACGTCCACATGGTGCGTGTTGCTGCCGCAATCAAGGATCCGGCCTGCATCAAGGTGCTGCTCGTCGCTCTCGAAAGTTCCGAAACGGAGATCGCCGACACGGCATTCCGGGGCCTGCTGGCGCTCGGGAAAGATGCCGTGAAGCCCTCGCTGGAAGCGATTGTTAAGGCTCCGGCGCCCGTCGCCATCAAGATCATGGAGCTTCTGGAGCGCGTTCCGACTCCCGACGTTCCGGCGGTTCTGGCCCAGTTCACGAAAAACTCCGATGATGCGGTCCGCCAGACGCTCGCCTGCACGCTTGGCGCAGTGCCGTCCGACACGTCGTTCAATGCACTGAAGGAGCTTCTCGTCGATGCCGACGAGGTCGTCCGCCGCAACGCCGTATTCAGCCTGCGCGGCATGCTGAGCTTCAACGGCGTGGTTCAGGCCCTGATCGGGTGTTTCAAGGACATCAACGGCCACGTCCGCCGCGAGGCCGCGTTCGCCCTGAAGGGCGTGAGCTCGGCCGAGGTCGTCGAACCGCTGATGAACCTTCTCAGCACCGATCCCTACGGCGACGTCCGGGAAGCGGCCGCGGCGGTTCTTGCGGCCCGCAAGGACGCGGAGATCACGCGCAAGCTGCTCGAGATGCTCGACAGCGACAACTCCCGCATCCGGGAGACGATCACGAAGACCATCTGGCAGTGCAGTTCGGCCCTGGCGGTCGACTCGCTCATCCAGAAGCTGGCCGACAAGGAATGGCGCGTCGTCGTCAACGCCTGCCAGTCGCTTGAGAACATGAAGGACCTCAAGTCCATCTTCCCGCTGAAGGAGCTTCTCAAGCACGATGACTGGCAGATCCGCATCGCAGCGCTTTCCGCTCTGCGCGCCTTCCGCAGCAAGGAACTGAAGCAGTTCTTCATCCCGCTGATCGGCGACACCAACGCGAACGTGGCAAAATTGGCCGTGGTCGCGCTTTCCGAACTCGAAGACCGGTCGCTCGACGACACGTTCAGACAGTATCTCGACCACACCCGCTGGGAGGTCCGGTACCAGATCGTCAAGGCGCTCGGGAGGATCAAGAGCCAGAAAGCCGTCGACATGCTGATCCGGACCGCCGAATCGGACGCCAACAACGGCGTCCGGGCGAAAGCCCTGCTGGCCCTGGCGCGCATCAGCGACCGGAAGGCCGTGAACGTGGCGCTGAGCCTGCTGGACCACCCTGACCGCGATCTCAACATCGCCGCCGTGAAGTTCTTCCTCGCCTTCGAGAATCCCCAGGTGCCCGACCTGGCGGCGAAGCTCAAGGCGCTGTTCCTGGCGAATCCCTGGATCAAGAGGTATTTCCTCGCGGCGTTCGGCCTGAACAAGTGCTCTCTGCTCGAGGGCATTCTGAACGAGGTCGCGACCCCGCGCGAGATCCGCCGCATGACGAAGGCCTCCGAGGCGAAGAGCGGCGGAAACGCCATGACGGTTGAGGAAGCCGTTCTGCTGCGGGATATCGTCGCCGAGAAGGGCGGCATCTGGCTGTCGGACCAGAAGGCCCTCGAAAAGGCCCTGGAACGGAACCTGGGCAAATTCTATATTACATCGTGGATGGAATATTATCATGCCCTGCGGTACGGCAACGACGACCAGAACCTGTTCATCTCCCTCTACGACACCGTCACGGATCCGCGGACCGGCTTCTTCGGCGAGCTCGATCAGAACAAGGTCCTGATCAAGACCGTCATCCCGGAACTCGTGGAGGAGCGGGCGAAAGCCGGCCAGAAGAGCCTGCGCATCCTGTCGATCGGCTGCTCCTACGGCCCCGAGACGTATTCGCTGGCCATGCACATCCTCGAGGACATCCACACCGACCGCGTCAAGATCTCGGTAACCGGCATCGACGTTTCGCACATCTGCCTGAACACCGCCAAACGAGGCATCTTCAAGCGTGAGATCATGCGGCACGTCGACCGGAAATATATCGATGTCTATTTCGAGGACGATCGCGGCGACCTCCGCGTGAAGGACGATGTGAAGAACCTCGTCGAGTTCAAATACACGAACGCCGCCTCGACGGCCGAAATGGAAGACCTCGGCTCGTTCGACGTCATCGTCTGCCGCAACGTCTTCTCCGCCTTCTCGCAGGAGCAGAAGGAACATCTCGCCGAGAACATCTACAACATCCTCGCCCCCGGCGGCGCCCTGCTGATCGGTTCCCGCGAGACCCTCTACAACGTCACCAAGGCCTTCCGCCTCCAGACCTACGAGAAGGTCGTCATCTACCGGAAAATGTAAGATCCTGCCATCGGTTCACTACGGGCGGGCCTTCGGGCCCGCCCGTTGCCTTTGGCGCATGGGATTTCCGGCGTGTTCAAATGAGCGGATGTGAATCACAGAGAGCATTTTTCATTTTTCTCTGTGAAGCCTTCGTGAGCCTTGACCCCTCTGTAATTCGGCGGTTGTGAAACCTGATGCGCCTGCCCCGGGAAGACGATAATTCCGGAAAACATGCCTGGTGTTGTCGTGATACCATCGGAAGACACATATCCGTCAAGGAGAAGACGATGGCGACGAAGAATGTTTTTGCTGCAGATCTGATCGATTTCATCGATGCGAGTCCGACCGCCTTTCATGCCGTCGAGACATCCGCGAAGCGCCTGAAGAAGGCCGGCTTTGAGGAGCTCGTCGAGGGTGACGCCTGGAGGCTGAAAAAAGGCGGAAAGTATTATATCAAAAAGAATAATTCTGCGCTGCTCGCGTTCGTCGCGGGGCGCGGAAATCCGGCCGAGACGGGGTTCCGGATCATCGGCACCCACACGGACACCCCGTGCTTCCGCGTGAAGCCGGTGCCCGAGATGACGTCGGAAGAGGCGTATGTCAAGCTGAACACCGAGGTCTACGGCGGGCCGATCCTCAGCACCTGGATGGACCGGCCGCTCTCGATGGCCGGCCGCGTCGTGATCGCGGGCCGCGATCCATTGCAGCCGAAGGAAGTGCTGGTCGACTTCCGGCGGCCGGTGGCGATCATCCCGAACCTGGCGATCCACATGAACCGCGAGGTGAACGAAGGGGTGAAGCTGAACCGGCAGGTCGACATGCTTCCGCTGATCGGCCAGACGGGCGCGAAGTTCGAGAAAAAGGGCTTTTTCGTCAAGCTCCTGGCGGAGGAGATGAAGGTGAAGCCGGCCGAGATCCTCGATTACGACATGTTCCTGTACGAGCCCGGCGCCGGCTGTTTCGTCGGTCTCGAGCAGGAGTTCATCTCGGCCCCGCGGCTCGACAACCTCGCCTCGACCCACGCGGCCCTCGAAGCCCTGGTCTCGGCCGGGGCCGGGAAGGCGACGACCGTGCTGGCCGCGTTCGACAATGAGGAAGTCGGCAGTTCGACCAAGCAGGGCGCCGGCTCGCCGATGCTCGCGACCTTGCTGGAGCGCATCGTGACGGCGTTCGGCGGGAACCGCGAAGAGTATTTCCGGGCGGCGGCCCACTCGGTCCTGGTCTCGGCCGATGCCGCGCACGCCGTTCATCCGAACAAGGGCGAGAAGTGCGATCCGACCAACCGGGTGATGCTCAACCGCGGCCCGGCGATAAAAGTGGCTGCCAGCCAGAGCTACACGACCGACGCCCCCTCCGCCGCCATGTTCGAAACGCTGTGCCGCACGGCGAAGGTGCCGGTCCAGCGGTTCCTCAACCGGTCGGATGAGCGCGGCGGCTCGACGATCGGGCCGATCTCGTCGGCCCATCTCGACACCCGGGCCGTCGATGTCGGCATTCCGCTCCTCTCGATGCATTCGATCCGCGAACTCGCCGGCGCTCACGATCCCGAGTATTTCATGAAGGCGATGCGGGAGTTTTATCGGGCCTGAACGAATGGGGCGGGGCGGGCATTTCGCCCGCCCCGCCCGATCCAGCTGCCGGAACAGACGGCATTTCAGACCGTTTGTTCGCGTTCCGGCTCTCCCGCTCCCTTTCGCAGTGCCCCGAACGACCAGGTCGTCAGCGCCGCTTCTTTCCACCGTTCCGGCGAAGGGCGTCTCCGGAGTCCGAAGAGTCCCCTTCTGAAACGGTGAGTATCCATGCATCCTGGCCGGTGCCGCCGCCGGCGATATCATGCTCTCCGCGCGGAGAGCCGGCACCGACGGCCCGGAAACTGCCGTCGCTGAGATCGTAGGCGTCATACCCGGCATCCGTGTCGCGGCCGCCGAGGCAGCGCTGCCAGAGCAGGCCGCCCTCGCCATCGACCGCGACAAGCCAGACGTCGGAACTGTTGCCGTGCAGTCCGCCGACGTCGCCCGAGGCGTTCGCCGACGAGGTTGTGCCGATGCAGATGAAATTCCCGTCCGCCATCGGCTTGATCGAGCGCAGGCAATCGTCGGCCCATCCCCCGAACACTTTGTTCCAGAGCATGTGGCCGGTCGAGTCGATGTCGAGCACCCACGCATCGTCACCACCGAGATGGTCGCGGCTCGACGCATTGTACGAGCGCGACATGCCGGCGATGATGTAGGTGCCGTCGGCCGCCGTGGCGATCCCGTAGCCGACGTCCTCCTCCCAGCCGCCGAAATCCGACTGCCAGGCGATCGTACCGTCGGCCGCGAGTTTGGCGGCAAGCACGTTTCCCAGGCCGTTCGTCTGGAGATCGACATCTTCGACCGTCGGCAGCCGATCGAGACGGCCGACCGCGACGAAACCTTCGTCGATGCCCCGGATAACGTCGAAGGCCATGTCGTCGCCTTTGCCGCCGATGCAGGTCTGCCAGAGCAGGTTGCCCGCATCGTCGAGACGGATCAGCCAGGCATCGCTGCCGCCGTGGTTCCCGCTCACGTCCCCGTCAGTCGACGAGGTGGCCCCGGCGATGACGAAACTGCCGTCCGAGGCGGTGACCACGCCGAAGCCGAAATCCTCGAGACTGCCGCCGAACGCCTTCTGCCAGCGGATATTTCCCGAAGCGTCGAGTCGCACCGCCCAGAGGTCGTTGCAACCGTGATATCCCGAGACGTCGCCCTGCGGTGAGCCGGTCGATCCGACGACGAGCGAGCTTCCGTCGGCGAGCACGACGAGGTCGCAGGCTTCGTCGTTTTCGAAGCCGCCGAACGTCTTCTTCCATTCCTGGGTTCCGCTTTTCGCGTATTTCACGGCGAGCAGCTCGCGCCGGCCGTGAACGGTGCGGGTGTCGACGGGCGGCAGGGTCATGACGCCGACCGCGATGCAGCCTCCGTCGGGGGTGGGCTCGACGGCGTGAAAGGTGTCGTCCGCATGGCTGCCGACGCAGGCCTGCCAGAAAATCGCCGGGTTCGAGATCGGCCGTGCCGCCGCCGAATCGGGAAAAAGAGCCGTCCAGACGGCCAGAAAGACGGTCCAGAAAAGGGAAACGCGGCACCAGCGAGAGTTCATGCACGGCTCCTTTGAAATCCGCTTCCCTTATCGGACGGTATCGCCGTTTGGCTGAGTGGCTGAACCGTTATGCGGGCCGCATTTCGGAGACGGGGCGGAGGCGGATCAGCTCGAACATGCGGACCGGCTGCTGTTTGCCCGTCACTTCCGTGAACGGCATCTCCTCGGCCTCGACCAGCGCGGAAACGGCGTTGAACGTGCTTTCGGAAAGGACGATGCGCGTGTGCCTGCCTTTTTTCGAGGCCGTTTCGAGCCGCGATGCGAGGTTCACCTCGTCACCGATGACGGTCAGGTCTTTGCGGGCGGCGCTGCCGACGTCGCCGAGCATGACCCGGCCGGTGTTGACGCCGATGCCGATCCGGATCGTGAACAGGCCCCGCTCCGCGCGCGAGGCGTTGAAATCATCGAGGAACCGCATCATCGAGACAGCCGTCAGAACGGCGCGAATCGCGTGGTGCTGGGTTCCGGCATGGAACACGGCCATGACGGCGTCGCCGATGAACTTGTCGACGCGGCCGTCATTGCACCGGATGATCGGCTCGACCTCGCTCATGAACGCGTTGAGCATGGCGAAGATCTCTTTCGGGGAATGCTGTTCGGAAAGGCTCGTGAAGCCGCGGATGTCCGAAAACAGGATCGAGGCTTCGAGGAACTCGCCTTCGGCGGTGCGGCTGCCCGCCTCATCGCGAACCGCTTCCAGCACGGTTTCGGAAACGTATGCCCGCATGCGTTCCCGCTCGCGCAGGCCCCGGACCATCGTGTTGAACGTGCCGGACAGCCGGCCGAACTCGTCCTGGGATGTGACGGGGAGCTGGACGTCGAGGTTTCCCGTGCCGACGCGGTGGACGGCGCGGTCCATGCGGCGGATCGGGGCGAGCAGGCTTCCGGCCAGAGCCCCGCCGAGGGCCACGGCGGTCACGAGTGCGAGGAACACCAGGATCACGAGGAAGTGCCGGAGCTGAAGAATCCGGTTCTGGATCGGCCGCAGCGAGGTGAGCACGCAGGGCGTGTACGAGCGCGTCATCATGGCCTGCAGGGGCGAAATCAGATAGAGAAACGGCTCGCCGTCGATCGTCACTTCCCCTTCTTCGGAGACGTTCAGGGCCCCGGCGCGCTGGAAATGCTTCTCGAGCGTCTTCCAGAGGGGAATGTGTTCGGGCAGGTGGGAGAATCGTTTCGACCGGGCATAGAAGAACAGTTCGTTCGATACGTATCTGCTCGGGGCGAGTTCGCGGGCGTGGCGGTCCGAGGCGAACTCGCGGGTCGAGAAGAACCGCTCGAGAAACTGGGCGGGGGTGTTCACGATCAGGGCCCGCACTTTTCCGTCGATGAAGACGCGCATGCTCATCAGATACAGGTGGAGATCACCGAAGCAGTAGTAGTTCAGGTGGCTCGGCCGGCACAGCGTCTGGACGACCGTGCCGATGATCTGGTTCTGGGAAAGCTCGTCCTGGACGGCATCCATGAACACGTTGTTTTCGATCGCCCCCCCCTCGAGGCGGATGATCTGCTTCATGGCAAGCGGTATGGCCGTCATGAGAGCGATGTTTTCCGCCTTCATGTCGTGGCGGGCGATGGCGCCCTTTTCGTCGGAGAGGAAGTAGTTTGCGATCAGCTCCTCGTCTTCGGCTGTCCGGATCGCGGCTTCGAGATGCGAGACCGTGAGAGGCGCGGTGCCGATGAGGTTGGTGAGACGCTTGAAAATGGTCTGCTCCATCGAGAGGGCGATGTCGTGATACCGCATGTTGACGGCCTCGATCGCGCCGCGCATGTCCTTGCGGGCTTCATCGCGCAGGCGCCCTTCCTCGTGGGCAACGAAAGATCTGCCGATCGTGATGATACCGGCAACGGGGAAGATGATGGCGATGACGAAAAAGCCGGTGATGCGGCCGCGAAGCGGCAGCTGCACCCTGAAGGCACCTGATGCGGCGGCCCCGGCAGCCAGGACCAGCAAAAAAACCAGGATCAGATACAGTCTCGCGAGTCGTATGCGGTAGGTATCGGAAAGCTGGGTGAAGCTCGCGCAGGAGACCACGCGCAGCGGGCTTTCCTTCTCGGTCGCCACGGCGTGAAACAGCCGTGAGTCGAGCTCGAAGACCTCTTCCTCCCGGTCGAGATACGCCGCAAGGGTGTTTTCGCCGAAATCCGGCAGATGCTTCAGGGTCGGGTCCAGGAAGAATTCGGACCGGTTGCGCAGGTTCATCGTCATCACCGGGAAGGGGGTCTGCCGGCGCTGGTTCGGGCGGGAAGAAATGAACGACTTCAGCCAGAAATTGGGCGGGAGAAGCTCGGGAAACACCATCAGCAGGAAGCCGCCCTTGATCTTGCTGGGGTTTCCATCGACGGTATACTCGGTGGCCTCGACGGCCCAGGTGATCCGGCAGTTTTTCCCGAGCCAGCTTCCGGGAAGGACGCGCTTGAAGCCGCCGAGAAGCTGCTCGATCTTGAGAGACGGCCCGAGCGCGCGCTGGAGCCGCCACGTCGCCGGATTCGTCGCGACCGCAGCGCCCTGACTGGTCCGGGCTTTATCCATCTCTCGGGTGCTCACGATGCGCATGTGGTCCAGAAACATCCGGATGGCCGCTTCCCACGTTTTCTGGCCCGAGAGCATCGCCGGAGAGTTGATGGCGCGGACCCCTCCGTCTTCGTCCCAGACGATCCATTTGAAGGCGCCGGGGAAGCGGCGTTCGAGGCCGTTGACGAACCGTTCGATGCGGGGAGTCGGCGCGTGGACGAACCCTTTGCCGACCAGCCGCTCGGTGAGGCGTCGTATCTGATATTCCGGTTGGGAAACGCGTGCCACGATGCCCGACTGGACCGCCAGCTTCTGTCGGAGAAGGGCTTTGCCGGCGCCCAGTTCTTCGCGGTACATCGTGTGAAAGGCGAAGGCGACAATCGAGAGCGGCAGGACGACGATCGTGACGAACAGGAACAGCCGTACGAGCAGCGAACCCGATTCACCGGTGTCGGGTGTCGCCGGTGAGGCGCGGACGGCGTCCCTGGAATATCCCATGCGGAGATTATACCGTACGTCCGGCACTCAGTGATCCGTCCCGGCGTTACGAGGTATAACCACCCTGTTTTACACTTCCCCCGAGTCACAGAGAGGGCACAAAGCTCCCGGAGGCTTCACAGAAAAAAGCTTTGTGAAACCTGTGTTCATTGTGGTCCCTGTGATTCAGATCGGTTCTTGTGAACACGGCAGGAAACGCATGCGCTCGCCCTGTTGTCCTGGGGTTCCTTGACCCGGGAAGGAAGAGTCTGGTATGATGCGCCAGCCTGAAAAGTCGCTTCATAGCGGCATTTGAGGCCTCCCAGACCCCGGAACGGAGCCCGCATGATAGACACGGTCGCCTATAACAAAGCCTTGGACGCGGTTGACATCGTCGACCAGACCCGCCTTCCCTCCGAGCATGTCATCCTGACCTGCCACACACCCGAGCAGATGGCCCATGCGATCAGAACCCTGCAGGTGCGGGGGGCGCCCGCGATCGGCGTGGCGGCCGCGTTCGGCGTCTGGCTCGGCCTGAAAAACTGGGACGGCGATGACGCGAAACTGGGCGGGCGCCTCGACGAACTGGTCGGCATGCTGGCCGCCACGCGGCCGACGGCGGTGAATCTGTTCTGGGCGCTCGAGCGCGTCCAGGAGGTGATCCGGGCCGCCCTGGGCTCGGCCACGCCCCAGGATGTGCGGAAAGCCGCTCTCGACGCGGCCCTGAATGAAGCCGAGGCGATCCTGGCCGAGGATATCGCGATGTGCCGCGCGATCGGCCGTGCGGGCGCCGCCTGCCTGAAGAACGGCGAGACCTGGCTGACCCACTGCAACGCCGGCGCGCTCGCCACGGGCGGCTACGGCACGGCTCTGGGTGTATTCCGGGCCGCGCAGGAGCAGGGAAAGAAGTTCCGGGTGTTCGTCGACGAGACCCGGCCGCTGCTGCAGGGCTCACGCCTCACGGCGTGGGAGCTGTTGCAGGAAGGCATCGACGCGACGCTGATCTGCGACAACATGGCCGCCAGCCTCATGGCTGCCGGCCGCATCCAGGGCGTCGTGGTCGGGGCCGACCGCATCACCGCCGAGGGCTTCGTCGCCAACAAGATCGGCACCTACGGCGTCGCCGTTCTCGCGAAATACCACGGTGTCCCGTTTTACGTCGCCGCGCCGGATTCGACGTTCGACCTGAAGCTTGGCCACGGTCTCGAGATCGTCATCGAGGAGCGCGACCCGGGGGAAGTGCGCGAAATCCGCGGCGTGCCGACGGCCCCGGCCGACATGCCGGTCTACAACCCCGCCTTCGACGTGACGCCGCCAGAACTGGTCACCGCCATCTTCACCAACCGCGGCACCCTGCGGCCTCCATACCGTGACTCTATAGCAAAGACTATCGGGGGAGAGGCATGAGCCATCTCCGGGCCTTCCAGACCGTCGGCGAGGATCTCTTCACCGCCGGTCTCAACAACTCCCATTCCGGCAACCTCAGCATGCGCGACAACCGCATGATGGCCATCACCCGCACCGGCAGCATGCTCCACCGGCTCGCCGCGACCGACATCGTCGAGACGCTGATCGACGGCGAGGACGCCGAGACGAAACGGGCCTCCCGCGAGATTCCGGTACATCGTGCGATATACAACGGAACCTCCGCCGGCGCGATCGTCCACGCGCACGCGCCGCACGCCATCGCGCTCGGCTTCCGCTTCGACCGCATCGTTCCGGCCGACGGCGAGGGGCGCTACTACTTCCCCGAGGGCGCGCCGGTCATCGAGGTGGCCAACTCGATCGCCTCGAGCGAGGTGGCGGCCGCCGTCGTTCCCCTGCTGAAGCGGGTTCCGATCGTGGTCGTGCGCGGCCACGGCACGTTCGCCATCGGCGCCGACCTCGAGGAAGCCTTCCACTGGACGAGCAGTTTCGACCACTCCGCCCACATCCTGCTCCTGGCCCACCAGGCCGGAACGCTGCGGGCGTAAATTCGTATCACGAGGACCCACATGCAGTTCGAAAAAACCGCCTCCGTCGTCACCGCCAAGCGCGAGGAAGAGATCCTCGAGTTCTGGAACAAGGAACGCATCTTCCAGCAGTCGGTCAAGAACCGCGAGGGCTGCAAGCCGTTCGTGTTCTTCGAGGGGCCGCCGACCGCCAACGGCATGCCTCACCCCGGCCACGTGCTCACCAAGGCCATGAAGGATTTGGTTCCGCGCTACAAGACGATGTGCGGCTGCCACGTCGGCCGCAAAGCCGGCTGGGACACGCACGGCCTTCCCGTCGAACTCGAGGTCGAGAAGCAGCTCGGCCTGACCTGTAAGCAGGATATCGAGCGCTATGGTATCGAGGCGTTCATCAAGAAGTGCCGCGAGAGCGTCTTCAAATACGAGGGCGAGTGGCGCCGCATGGTCACCCGCGGCGGCTTCTGGGTCGACATGGAGGACCCCTACATCACCTGCACCGACGGGTATATCGAAACCGTCTGGTGGATCCTCAGCAAGTTCTGGGAAAAGGGCCTGCTGTACGAGGGCCACAAGGTTGTTCCCTACTGCCCGCGCTGCGGCACCGCGCTCAGTTCGCACGAGGTCGCGCAGGGCTACGACGAGGTCGAGGATCCGTCGGTCTACGTGCGGTTCAAGGTGAAGGGCGAGGAGAATACATACTTCCTGGTATGGACCACGACGCCCTGGACCCTGCTTTCGAACGTCGCGCTCGCGGTCGGCAGGGATGTCGAATACGTGCGCGTGAAGCACGGCGAGCAGACGCTCATCATGGCGCGGGCCCGCGTCGAAACCGTCCTGAAGGAAGGCTTCGAGATCGGCTCCCGCTGCACCGGCGCCGACCTGGCCGGCATGGACTACGAGCCGCTCTACACCTTCGCGAAGCTCGAGAAGAAAGCGCATTTCGTCATTCTCGGCGACTTCGTCTCGACCGAGGACGGCACCGGCATCGTCCACATCGCCCCCGCGTTCGGCGAGGACGATTACCGCGTCGGCCAGGCCAACGATCTGCCGGTCGTGCAGATGGTCAACCTCGAGGGCAAGTTCAAGCCCGAGGTCACGCCGTGGGCCGGCCGGTTCGTGAAAGAGGCCGATGGCGACATCATCCGCGACCTCAAGGCGTCGGGCAAGCTGTTCTCGTCGGGCCGCATCAAGCACACCTACCCCTTCTGCTGGCGGTGCGACAGCCCCCTGCTCTACTACGCGCGGCACTCGTGGTTCATCCGCACGACGGCGATCAAGGACGAGATCCTTGCCAACAACAAGAAGATCAACTGGTATCCCGAGCACATCCGGGACGGCCGGTTCGGCAACTTCCTCGAGAACATGATCGACTGGGCGATCTCGCGCGACCGGTACTGGGGAACGCCGCTTCCGATCTGGAAGTGCCGGTGCGGCCACCAGATCCTGATCGGCAGCAAGGAAGAGCTGAAGAAGCGCGCCCTGAAAAAGTTCGACGAGATCGAACTGCACAAGCCCTACGTCGACGAGGTCGAGATCGCGTGCGACACGTGCGGCGAGCTGATGAAGCGCGTTCCCGAGGTCATCGACTGCTGGTTCGACTCCGGGGCGATGCACACCGCGCAGTGGCACTACCCCTTCGAGAACGTCGAGAAGTTCAAGAGCCAGTTCCCGGCCGACTTCATCTGCGAAGCCGTCGACCAGACGCGCGGCTGGTTCTACAGCCTGCTGGTCACCAGCACGTTCCTGCACCAGGCCCCCGCCTACAAGAACGTCGTCGTGCTGGGCCTGATCTGCGACAAGAACGGCATCAAGATGAGCAAGTCGAAGGGAAACGTCCTCGACTGCATGCAGCTGTTCGACAAGTACGGCGCCGACGCGGTCCGCTGGTTCCTCTACTCGAGCACCGCGCCGTGGAACACCCGCCGATTCTTCGAGGACGGCATTGCCGAGGCGCAGAGCCGGTTCCTGGGAACGCTGCAGAACGTCTACAGCTTCTTCGTCATGTATGCCAATACCGAGAACTTCGATCCGAAACAGCACACGATGCCGCTTGCGGATCGGACCGAGCTCGACCGCTGGATCGTCTCGCGGTTCAACCGCGTCGTGGGCGACGTGCGCACCGCGATGGATTCGTTCGAGGTGACCCGCGCGACGGCGGCGATGGAGACGTTCGTCGACGAGCTGTCGAACTGGTATGTGCGCCGCAGCCGGCGTCGGTTCTGGGGCTCGATCGTCGATGCCGAGAGCCTGTCGGCCTTCGTCACGTTGTGGGAGATCCTCGCCGGCTTCTCGCGGCTCGTGGCCCCGTTCACGCCGTTTATAGCTGAAAGTATTTATCAGAACCTGGTCATTCGCGTCGATCCGAAGGCGCCGCGCAGCGTTCATCTGTGCGACTATCCCGTCGTCGATACGGCCCGGCTCGACGAGATGCTCGAACGCCGCATGGGCTTCGTCATGCGCGTTGTCCAGCTCGGCCGCGCCGCCCGCAACGAGGACAACCTGAAGGTGCGCCAGCCACTCGCCGAGATGAAAGTCGTGGCGCCCGAGGCCGCCGACCGTGCGGCCCTCGAGGCGATGCAGGCCATCGTCATGGAGGAGCTGAACGTGAAGGCCGTCACGATGCTCGCCGACGGCGGCGCCCTCACGAACTACATCATCAAGCCCAACTTCCGCACGATCGGCAAGGGCCCCTACAAGGCGTTCATCCCCAAAATCAAGGCCCACCTCGAAGCCGCGAACGGGAATGACGTCCACGGGGCGATCGCCGCCGGCGGCTACGCGTTCGAGATCGACGGAACCCCGGTGACGCTGAAGGCCGAGGACGTCGAGGTCTGCACGCAGGCGGCGGGCGAGCTGGCCGTCCAGACCGAGGGCACCCTGACCGTCGCTCTCGACAAGAAGCTGACCCGGCCGCTGATCCTCGAGGGCCTCGCCCGCGAGCTGGTGAACAAGATCCAGTTCATGCGCAAGGAATCCGGCCTCGAGGTGCAGGACCGCATCCGCGCCGCGTGGCACGTGGCCGACGAGACGAAACGTGCCGACATCGTCGAGATGCTTTTGAATCATGGTGACTATATATGCCAGGAGACCCTCGCCGTCAGCCTGCAGGCGATGGCCGACCCGACGGCCGGCAGCGAGTGGAACTGCAACGGCATCATGGTCCGCGTGGAAATCAGCAAGGAGCAGACACAATGAAATTCTCGATTTCGCTCGGGCCATTGAGCGACGCCCTGGGAATCGTCGGCCGGGCCGTGGCCGTCAAGGGCGTCCGGCCCATCCTGGCGAACGTGCTCGTCAACGTCGAGAACGGCGAGATCCGCCTCGTGGGGACCGACACCGAGATCATGGCGCTTGCCCGGATCCCGGCGACGATAGAAACCCCCGGCCACTTCACGATCCCGGCGAAACTGCTGCAGGAGATCATCAGCAGCCTGCCCGGCGACGCGAACGCCGTGGTGCGGTGCGAACTGCTCGACGGCCAGGAGAACCTGATCCAGATCGCGTGCGGCCGCAACAAGTTCAGCATCCCGGTCCAGGGCATCGAGGACTTTCCTCCGATTCCCAGCCTCGAAACCGAGGCGTATCCGCACTTCGAGATCGCTGCCGAAGAACTGCGCCGCGCGCTGAAGGAAGTCAGCATCGCGGTCGGCACCGACGACAGCAACCCCAGCCAGCGCAGCATCTGCTGGAACTTCGGGGCCGAGCGCGAGATCACGCTCGCGGCCACCGACAGCCGCCGGCTCGCGGTGACGCACATCCGCAACGTCGGCTTCCCGGCTGAGTTCGGGAAGATGCTGCTCCTGCCGGCCCGCGCCCTCGCCGACACGATCAAGCTGCTCGAGTCGGCCGAAACGGTCACGATCGGCCTGTTCCAGCAGCAGCTCGTGCTGACGGCGCCGCAGTTCCAGCTGATCACGCGGCTCATCGACGGCAAGTTCCCCGACTACAACCGCGTGCTGCCCAAGGAGTCGAACCGGCGGCTGACCGTCGACCGCAAGGAGCTCGTGCAGAGCCTCAAATCGGTCACCCCGATCGCCCGCCACAGCAGCTATATGGTGCGATTCGATATCGGTCCGAATGAAACCAAGATCTGGGCCGAGTCTCGCGAGGAAGGCCGTTCCGAGGTGTTCCTGCCGACGTCGCTCGATGGTGAACCGATCAATATCGCCTTCAACTCGGTCTACATGCTCGATTTTCTGGCCGTCACCGACGTCGATGCCATCGTTCTCGAGATGACCACGCCGAGCTACCCGGGCGTGATGCGGCCGAAGGGCGACGACCAGCCGTTCCGCTACGTCGTCATGCCGATGACCAACTGAATCGCGCTCGCCGCGGGAGGATCACATGAACCAGGAAGAACTCGGTCGATACAGGCAGAACCTGACCAGCTCGCGCGCGGATATCCGCCGCAAGGCCATCGCCGACCTCCGGAAACTGCCGGGCGAGGAGGCGATCCCCGTGCTGATGTCGGTCATCGGCGAGCGGAACGGCGAGGTCCAGGCCGATCTGACGAAGGCGTTTCTCGCTTATAAGGACGCGGCCCTGCCGCATCTGGTGAAAGCGTTTTCCGATTCGTCCTGGAACATCCGCCACGCGGCGTCGCGCATCATCGGCGCCCTCGGAGACACGGCGCTCGCGCGGTTCCTCGAGCTGATCCCGAAGAACGAGGAAGACGTCGACTACTGGATGGTCCAAACGCTCAGCCTCATGGGCGGCGAAGCGACGCGGTATCTCATCAAGGCGTTCGCCCACCCCAACCAGCGCATGCGGCTGGCGGCAATCCGAGCCGCCGGCAACGTCCGCGACCCCCAGATGGTGCCGGCGCTTCTCGCCCTGCTCGAGGAGAAGAACTGGCCCGTCCGCAAGGCGACGTACGACAGCCTGACCCTGATTCATGACCTCAACCCCGAGGCCGTCCTGAAGGCCCTGCACAGCGCCTCGGTCGAGGCCAAATACTGGGTCATCAAGCTCGTCGCCGTCAACTGCGATCCGGGGCTGCTCCGCACCTTCTGCGAAATCGTCGACCGGGACCCCGAGGAGTCGAAACTCGAGGCCATCCGCGCGATCGCGATGATCGAGACGCACGAGGCCCAGAAGGTGCTCGTCGGCTACCTCTCGCACAAGACCTGGATCATCCGCAAGACCGCCGCAGATGCCATCTGGGAACAAGGCCTCGACGTCGGCGAGGAACTCCTCTCCGCCGCCGCCGACCCGAACGTCGACGCCCGCTACTGGTCCGTGCGCGTGCTCGGCCGCAGCAACGAGCCGAAGGTGTTCGGCCGCCTGCTCGACTCGCTCCATGATCCGCACCCCTCGGTGCGCGCCGCCGCCTGCCAGGCCCTCGGCTCGATGGGCGACCGCCGGGCCCTGCCGCCCCTGATGGAGCTGATCGCCGACCCGTCCGAGGACGTGCGCACCGCCGCCATCTTCGCCGTCAGCCTGATCGGCGACAAGGACGAGCGCATCGCGAACCAGCCCTCCGTGCCCAAACACCTCAAGCCCGAGAACCAGCTGCCCTGCCCCCACTGTCAGAAGCCGATCGGCCGCTCCTTCACCTTCTGCCCCTTCTGCCTCGGCCATCTGAAGAACGCCTGCCGCAAATGCGGCCGCCCCATGGAAAGCGGCTGGAAAGGCTGCCCCGACTGCGGTCAGCCCGCCTGATCAATTTTCTGCGCGACAGGAAACAGGAACCCGGTGATCGATCGTTTCACCGGGTTCTTTCCATTCCGTCTTTCGACGCTATAACACGTTCTGTGGGAGGAAAATGAATTAATCCAGGCCGTAACCACTGATATTGCCGGTTTCATCGGTTCGGCGGAAGAGGGTGTCGAAGAAGGCGCGGGAGTAGGTCGGCTTCCAGGGGGTGAATACAAAGGCGTTGTCTGATATCTCCTGGCGGAAGAGGAGGGTTTTCCTGACGGGGGCCTGGCTCCCGGTATTTTCCGTGTCGAAGGAGCACAGCATCTCGGCATAGCCGTCGTGATTGACATCGATGAGTCTGACGTCGCGCAGGCGGTCGCCGGCGATGCCCGTACGGTTCGGGTCGGCCTGATCCAGCTCCTCGAGGCCGATGACGTCGTTGCACCACGCCGCTTCGGCCGAAGGGATCTCCAGATACAGGACATGCTTTCCCTGGCTTCCGTCGTTCCGCGTTCCTTCATACGCGATGAAGAAAACGCGCTTGTGTGGCCGGTCGAGCTGCCAGAACACGTTGATTTTTCCGTCATTCACGCGGAACAGCGGGGAAACGTTTTGCTGGTCCGGCGTTCCGGCGGTGTCGACGAAGACGAAATCCGGACCGGTAAGCACGTAGAACCGGCTGTTGATCGACCGGACGAACTCGAACTCGTTCGCGATGGTTGCATCACTGTGTTCGATGGCCGTGCGGACCGCTTTCACAGCTGGATCGTTCCGGTGGGCCTCTGAACGCTCGAACCCCCGGCAAGTCTGCCCGATCGCCGATGCGCCGGGGACGAGGAGGCCCAAGAGGACGAAAATGATGAAGTGTCTGTTCATGCTGTTCTCCGTGCTATCACTTTTTGAGGATGGCCGAAACGTCGACTCGAACCGATTCTACCAGAATTTCCCGCATTCCGGTGATGCCCAGCGATCTCCGCTGCCGTGAAACCTCCGTGCCCTGGTGGACTCTCTGCGATTCAGCGGGTGGCATGCCCCAAACGAATCGGGGGATGTTGAGGCCGGGGGCGGGAGCGGGTATCATGTGGAGGTATGTGGACGGTCGATGTCGAGTTTCAGGTCACGCTTGCGTCGGGGGCGGCGATTCCCCGGGATGCGTCGCTGTTCATTGCCGGGAGTTTCGGCGGGGAACGGCGATGGGTGGCTGACGCCGCGCCGTGTTTGAACGTCGGGGGGACCTGGCGCGTGCGGATCGGACTGGAAGCCGGGGCACCCTTCGAGTTCAAGTTCACGCAGGGCGGCTGGGACTGCGTGGAAACCGACGCCGTTGGAAACGAAATTCCCAACCGCGTGTTCACCCCGTCATGGGACAGGGCGACGTGCGCCTGCACCGTTCAGGGCTGGAAGCGGACGACGGAGCGTTCTCGAGCGGAGTCGGGCCGGCAGATTCGATATGATATATTTTCGAAGGCGCTGGGGGAAGACCGGACGTTCATCGTCAGGCTGCCGCCGGCATACGAAAAGAGCCCGGGAAAACGGTGGCCGGTCCTGTACTGCCATGACGGCCAGCACATGTTCGGCGCCGAGCGATCATTGTCGGGCGGCGAGTGGCGGGCCGATGTCGTGACGGCCGAACTCGAGCGGGAAGGGCTGATTCCTCCGACAATCCTTGTCGCTATTTTTTCCGGCCCCCGGCGGGTCGATGAGTTTCTGCCGATTTACGAGCCGCGCCGGTCGGCCGGCGGGAAATCCGACCAATACTGCGAGTTCGTGGCCCGGGAGGTCAAACCCCGCGTCGAGACCGAGT
>CAYMEN010000033.1:0-18965 GCA_964389325.1 uncultured bacterium
TAGCAATCAGCATTCCCAAGATTTTCGAAAAATTTCACCGGACAGTAGTGATACCAGATACAAAGAATGAATCGCCGGAACGCTCCTTTGAAAAAACGCCGTTTCAGGAACGAATTCGCATTTCATCTGCGCCATCTGCGCCATCTGCGGATCGGTTCTTGTAACGAAATCACCTGTGAGGCACAGAGATTTTTATCGCAAATGTCCTGTAGGGGCGGGTTTGAAACCCGCCCCTACGTGCGCATGGAGATGTGAGGAACGAACCGTGGAGAGAGTGATTACAGGACGGTGAGGAGTTCCTGGTATTTTGCCATCGGCCAGAGCTCGGCGGCGACCGCCTGTTCGGCCCGGTCGACGCAGGACCGAAGCTCGCCGAGGGCCTTTTCGCCGTCGCTGGCGAGAAATTCGGCGTGCTCATGGGAGTTTTTCTTCCCGGATGCCGTATTGATGACGTTTTCGAGGGCTTCGACACGGTCGTGAATTTCCGAGAAGAGCTTTTCGAACCGCTTCGTCTCGTCCGTCAGCTTTTTCGAGGTGAGGCCGGCCGCCTTGACGGCGCCGGCGGCGCCCGCGGTCGCGGTGATCTGCCGTGTGAGAGCGGGCAGGATCAGGGTTCGGGCCATATTGACGGCGGTCTTGTATTCGATCTCCTTCGTCTTCACGTAGGTCTCGAGTTTTACCTCGACCTTGGCGTGAAGCTCGCGGGCCGTCAGGACATGCGTTCTGTCCATCAACTCGCCGACATTCTTCTCGAGATACACCTTGACGGCTTCGGGCGTGTTGCGGGCGTTTGGCAGGCCGCGCTTCGCGGCTTCGGCATGCCACTGGCCCGAATACCCGTTTCCTTCGAACCGCACGCGGCGCGTTTCCCGGAAAACGTCTCTCAGCACCGTGATCGCCCGTTCCTTGATGTCGCGGGGGCTTCTGAGGGCCGCCAGCCGCTTCTCGATGGTGTAGAACCCGTACGTGACGGCCAGGTTCAACGACGTGACAGCCTCCGAGCAGTTCTGCGACGAGCCGACGGCGCGGAACTCGAACTTGTTGCCCGTGAACGCGATCGGCGAGGTGCGATTCCGGTCGGAGTAGTCGCGGGTCACGCGCGGAAGGTTGCGCACGCCCATGTTGATGTGGGCCATGGTCTGCTCATTCAGCTTGCCCATGCCGGCGATCTCGTCGACGAGCTGGGTTAAATAGTCACCAAGATATATGGACATGATGGCCGGAGGCGCCTCGTTTGCCCCGAGGCGGTGGTCGTTTCCGGCATCGGCCGCGCTTGCGCGCAGGAGGCCGCCGTACATGTCGACGCCGAGCATCATCGCCCCCAGCGTGAGGAGGAAGGTGATGTTCTTGAGGGGCGAGGCGGACGGCTCGAGGTAGTTCGCCCCGGTGGAATCGCCGATCGACCAGTTCACGTGCTTGCCCGAACCGTTCACGCCGGCGAAGGGCTTCTCGTGGAGGAGAACGACGAAATCGTGCCGCATCGCGACGAGCTTCATGATATCCATGATCTGGAGGTTGTGGTCGATCGCGAGGTTCGCCTCCTCGAACAGCGGCGCCAGTTCGAACTGGTTCGGCGACACCTCGTTGTGCCGGGTCTTCGAGGGGATACCGCGCCTATACAACTCGCGATCGAGATCTTCCATGAATTTCAGCATCTTTCGATGGATCGAACCGAAGTAATGGTCTTCCATCTGCTGGCCCTTCGCGGGGGCCGCGCCGAACAGGGTGCGGCCACAGATGCGCAGATCGGGCCGGGTCTCGAAGAGTTTGCGGGAGACGACGAAATACTCCTGCTCGGGGCCGGTGTAAACGATGGTTTTTTTCGCCAGCCGGTTGCCCAGGATCCGCTGGAGCCGGATGTTCGTGTCGTTGAGCGCGCGCATCGACCGCAGGAAAGGCGTCTTCAGGTCGAGCACGTCTCCGGTCCAGGAGAGAAAGACGGAGGGAACGACGAGCGTTCGGCTTTCCCCCGTCTCCTGCAGGAACGCGGGAGAGGTTGGATCCCAGGCGGTGTAGCCGCGGGCTTCGAACGTCGACCGAATGCCGCCCGACGGAAAGGACGACGCATCCGGCTCTGACTGGATCAACTGTTTGGCCGAGAACCGCTCGATCAACTCGCCGTTTTCTCCATAGCTGATGAAAGCATCGTGCTTCTCGGCGGTTCCGCCGCGCTGGGGCTGGAACCAGTGGGTGAAATGGGTCGCCCCGTTGCTGATCGCCCACTCCTTCATCGCGTGCGCGACTTCGTCGGCGATCGATTCGTCGAGCGGAGTCCCGTTCTGGACCGTCGCCTGCAGCTTTTCATACGCCGCCCGGTTGAGCTTTTCGCGCATGACGGAACGGTTGAAGGTCAGTTCGCCGAAAATCCTGTTGATGCCTGACATGTGTTTCTCCTGGATGGCCGGGATGTGAATCGCAACGATGCCTCGATTTTACGCCTCATCGGTAATTCGTCAAGCTGTTCTAAGGCAATTTGCTGAAATTGTATGAATTTTACTCCTGAAAACGACTAAATGTTCATTTTCAGCACAGAAATCACGAGATTTCATGCGAATGGCGCTCGAGCATATATCATTTGCTATGTTTAGAGTTTCTCTCAATTTTCCCCATCAGACGGATGACGCGGACCGGCCTGACCTGTCGCCCGAAGGTGCGGCTCAAGCCAGCCATGGTATCCTTCGGAGCGACATTCGACACCGCCGCGTGAAAACCTGCGAGAGAGAGGAACTGGTTTGTGAAGCGGATATTCGTGCTTTTGACCTGCGCCGTGGCCGTTTTTCTCTTCTGCCCGGCGCCGACACACGCGTCGACCTGGCAGACGTACAGCGTCGACTCGGGGTTGCCGGGACAACGGGTGCTGTCTTTCGCGGTCAAGAAAAATGAAATGGCGGTGGGGACCGACAATGGCATCGCCGTTTTCAGCGGCGATGCCTGTCTTTGGACGGTCGTTCCCCTTCCCGACGAGGTCGCCTCCTGCGAGGTCCGGGACCTCGGCTATGACGGCAACGGTAATCTCTGGGCGGCCACCGCGCGCGGCCTGATCAACATCCAGTCGCAGCGGGTCTTGGTCTACGGGGCTGAGGACCGGCTTCCCAACGTCGATGTTCAGCGGCTTCAGATCGTCGATGACTGGATCTTCGTCGGCTGTTTCGGCGGGTTCGTGGCCCGCGCCGTCGTGCCATCGGCCGGCAAGACTTCGTTCGTCGCGGTCAATTATGATGCCAATGTGTCTGATGACAGCCTCAAGATCCGGTCGGTCGGCGTCAGCGGGCTCGGGATGCTGGATACCAATCGCGGCTGGTTCTCCACGCTTGGTGAGGGCATGGTTGAAGTGATGGGCTCCAGCCAATTCATTCTCTCCCGCGAACAAGGCCTGATGTCGGATTGGGTCGAGGCGTTCTGGCTTTTCAAGGGAGGACAGGATTCCCAGCATATCCTGGCGGTGTCGTCCGGTGAGATGGCCCTGATCAAGGATGGCAAGCTGCTGCAGAGCATGGCCTTCCCCGAGCCGGAAGCGTGGCTGACCGCGCTGGCCGCCTTCGACGAGAAACAAGAATACAAGCCGTCGGAAACGATCGGCGAGGAAGAACGGGCACTCCGGACCTTCCTCGGCGACAGGACGATCTGGGTGGGCACCAGAAATCACGGTTTGTGGCGCCGCCGAAACGGCGAATGGACCCAGTATCTCCCGGGAAACAGCCGCCTGCTTTCGGCGACCATTCTGCGTTTGTATCCGCTGCAGCAGCGGCTTGTGGTCTGCACCGATCAGGGACTTGTCATCGTGCCCCTGACCAGCCACCAGTACGACGAGTTCGCCAAACAGGGAATCGGCAGCAGGAACTTCAAAACCCTTTTTCCCATGCCTCCTCTCAAGGCCGCCATGATTCGTTTCAACCAGATTCTCCGCTCCACGGACATGTGGTTTTCCCACCAGCATGGGCTGTCCCGCTTCATCAGCGCAAGCGGGCTGTTCCAGGGCATGCTGCACGACAACCCCGAATTGTCGGGAAGCGTCGATTCCGACTGGACGTTCACCTCTCTCCTGGCCGGCGAAGACAACACCACGCCGGGAGGCGCTCCGACACAGCGCCCTGGAGAGCGCGAATGGCAGATGTTCTCCACTCGCTATTTCGTCGACAAGGCGGAGGATCTGCCGATCTATTCCGACGACATCACCTGCATGACCGTCACCCCGGAAAATCACGTCTTCATGGTCTTCGAAAAAAAAGTGTTTGCGCGCCTGCGCATGATTCCCCTGCCGCCCAGGTCCCGGGACGACGAAGAGCGCCGTGAAAAGCCTCAATGGGATTACTTCACGGGTTCGATACCATGGGGCGATCGCAAGCTGCTGTCCATCTGGCATCACAACGGCCGGCTCTTCGTCGGCACCGAGGGCGACGGCTTCTATGTCCTGATCAATCCGTCCTCCACCGAGGATGATCCGAAAGCCTACGAATGGAAGCATTACGGCATGCTCGAGGGTCTCCATGGAACCACGGTCACCGGGTTCACGACATGGAACCCCGGCAAAAACAAGCTGACCGTCCTCATGCATCCGAAAGGCGTCACCACATGGAACGGAAAATCGTTCGATCCCCTCAACCTCCCCGGGAACAACACCTTCACCTGCCTGGCCGGCGATCCGCAGGGGAATCTCTGGCTGGGAACAAAAACCGGCCTGCTGCGGATTCACGATGACATGCGCGTTTCCAGCTATTCCGGGATGCGGGTCGGCTTCGACTCGGATCACATCACCGCCATCGGCGTGGTTCCCCCAAAAACGGGACAGGAGGTCGGTATCTGGGTCGCCAACGACCAGCTGGCCGACAGAATGGAGGTTGATCCCCTGGCCAATGGTTCAGATCAGCCTCCCAACGTCATCACACGTGACGGGAAAAAAATCCTGCTTGAACTCGAAATCGACGGGTCGTCCCTCCACTTCTTCGACGGGCTCGTCTGGGACAAGTGGAAGGTCCCCGGTATTCGGTCGATGTACATCGATGACGAGTTTCTCTGGCTCTCCACCAACATCCGGGTCCGACGCCTGAGGCTCCGCTGACCTCTCGCGGGAGATCGACGCTTCCCACCATCCCACAATGTCCATGATAGAATGGAGAAGTCTCGTTCAAAGTCAGTGCGACCGCATTTTCCTCCGGAGGTGGATTTCATGGACAAAATGGCCCGAGTATTCTTCATTCTTCTTGCCCTGGCGTTTGTTTGCGCCGGTGCGGCTCAGGCGGCGAAATCCCAGCCGGTGCCGTCCGCGAATGTCGAAGAGTGCTTCGACCACATGACGGCCGACGTCGATCAGAAGGCGCTCGTCCGATTCCTGCCCGAAAACGTCACCGCGTGGTATGCCCGCTGGAACATCATGGAAAATGCGAAGCGCTCGATCGACACGACGTATTTCATCGTCGAGCCCGACATCTTCGGCAAGAGTATGCTCGGCATGCTTCTGAAAAAGGCTCGCGAAGGTGTCGAGATCCGCATCATGGTCGACGCGCGCGGTACCAAGGGGCTGGCACGCAAGTTCCTCGGACAGGATATCCTTCAGGAGCTGGCCAGGTTCAAGAACGTGACGATCCGCGTCTACAATCCCGTCAGTTCGAAGCTGCTCGCCGCGTTCGAAGACATTCGCAAGATTACCGCCAGCAACCATGACAAGATTCTGCTCGTGGACGGCGAATACCTGATCACCGGCGGCCGCAACATCTCGATGAACTACTTCGTCGATCCGCAGGACGTCCCGACCGTGTATCGCGACACCGACGTCGTCATCCGCAGCAAGCTCGTTGCAAAGCAGGCCCGAGAGGCTTTCGAGTCCGAGTTCAAGAGCGGCAGCAACTTCGCCGTCACGGGCGATGTCCTCGGCAACATCGACGATATGCACCGCCACCTTGATATCGCCTACCAGGCGATGCGCCGGTTCATGCTGGGAAGCGGCTTCTTCGAGCTGAAGAGCCCCGAAAAGTTCTCCTCCGAGACCCGCTCGCTGGTCGGCGCCGTGAACGCCGAGCTGAAGCAGTATCCGCGCCTCGTCGGCTACGCGAGCTTCCGCCTGTTCCAGGGCGAGCACGCCTGGCCCGTCCGTCTGCTCGACAAGCATTCCCGCACCGGCTTCAAGAACGAGATCACCTTCAACCTGACGGCCCTCATGGATTCGTCGAAGCGCGAGATCATCATCCAGAACCCGTACGTCGTCCTGACGCCCGAGGCCGAAGCGGCCCTGCAGCGCGCCAACGACCGCGGCGTGAAGATCATCATTCAGACGAACTCGCCGATGAGCTCCGACAGTCTTCTCACGCAGGCGATGTTCCTGGGCGACTGGCGCCAGATTCTCAAGAAGATGCCGAACGCCCAGATCTACGCCTACAAGCTGCAGAACAAGCTGCACTCGAAGGTGTTCGTGTTCGACCGCTCCGTCGCCGTCGTCGGCACCTATAACATGGACTATGTAAGCGAACAGATCAACTCCGAGGAGATCGCCGTCATCAAGTCGAAGCCCTTCGCGACCCAGGTCGCCAAGCGTATCGAGGAAGACATGCGCAACTCGCACCAGTATCAGATCGAAGTCCAGCAGGACGGTTCGATCAAGACGCTGTTCGGGCCCGAAAGCCATTCCGACCCCAAGGTGCTCGACCGCCTCAAGCTGCTGATGCGCCTCAACTGGCTCCGCCCCCTGATCTGATCGACAACCCCGAGTTCGGCCACGGGCCGGCGGAGCATGAAACGCCCCGCCGGCCCGTTTCTTTTGTTTTTACTGTTGCGGCGAACTCACGCGGCCCAGGAACAGGACCGTCGTGGTCGGCTCATGAACGATGAAGAACAGGAACGGATGATCGGCCTTGAACTCGAGCGGCATCTGGGCCACACTCTTGGTCTGCATCACCACGGCTGTCGCCGCGGCCGCCTCGGTGCCTTCCTCGTCGACCTTCACGAACGCCTTGTGAAGGGCGGCCGAAATGAACAACCCCGGCTCGTTCTTCGCCTTCTCGGCATCGAGCATCCCGGTGAAGTCCGCGTTCTTCTCGTCGAACGCAAGGTTCACGCCCAGGCCCCGGAGAGCCTCGACCAGCGAGCAGCCGCTTTCCATCTTGAATTTCGGCAGCGACACGCACACCTTCGCCTCGTCGAGGCCGTTCAGCCATTCGGCGAAGGGCTTCTCCGCGAGCATCGTCTCGAGCCTGGCGACGCCGTCGCGCTCGTTGGGGAGAAACACGTACATGGCCAGCGTATCGCCCTTGTATGGCAGCCGCAGCGTCTGGAACGCGTCACCGCCTGCATACCCGAAATCGCCGGTCTGGCGCATCATCGGCACCTTCGTTTCCGTTTTCCCGTCGACGAAGAACGGAGCGTCGGCCGTCGCGTCCTTCGGGAACTCGGCAACCCAGGTTCCTTTGAAATATACGGCGTTCACCAGGACCAGCCGGGTCAGGGTGTTGAGGACGCCTTCCGGAATCAGGTCTTTGATCAGGTTCTGCGTCTGGGCCTCGACCCACGCGTTGATCTCCAGCCGGATCTTCAGATAATCCGCCGCGAAATCGACCACCCGGATCTCGCTGGCGAACGTCGTCTTGATGAGATCCAGGTATGCCGTGGCGAAGGGATACGTTTTGTGGCCCCAGATGGCGTTCGCCACAGACAGCTTGTAATCGGCGGGCGCGGACGTACCGCCGAATCCCGGGAAGCTCCTCATGAATTCGCCGTACAGGCCGGCAAGCACGCCCTGATCGTCGACCGGATACGCGAACGACTTCGCCATTTCCGCACGGGTCTCGCCGGCAGCACCGGCGAACGGCATGGCAAAAGCAATGTGGATGCTGAACGGCGAGAAGAACAGGTTGCCGGGAGCGCCGGCGGACAGGCCGGACAGCAGTTTCAGGCCAAGGGCGTTGACGCCGGCGGCCACCTGCTTCACGTCGGCCGGCGGCGGAGCGTCGGCGGCATCGGCCGCCCCGTATCCCGACCATGCAAGGACCGCAGCCACCAGAATGACGGACCATCTCGAAGCACGCAAACGACGACCGTTGATCATGTATTGCCTCCCGCAGAGTGATGATTGAATGCGAACCGCTCAGATCGCCCGATCTGCGACGGAATTCGCCGTGCTCACGCAAGCATACGCCACCCGCCGCCGTGACGCCACCCGAAAGGCCGGAGACCACTCGGCACGGCGCGGGTCACCCGCCGGCATCCGGTTCGCGGCCACCCCGGCGAACGGCGGCCCGGCCGAACTTCTGCCGAACGGCGTCGACCGCGTGATCGAGCGATTCGAGCCGCGCGAGCTCATCGTCTCCGAACAGGGTCGGCTGGCGCGGCTCGCGCGTGAGATGGGCCATGCCCACTCCGATCAGCCGTACCGGCTTCGGCAGTTCTTCGGCGGCCAAAAGCATCAGGGCCGTATCGGCGAGCAACTTCGTGCTCTGCGAGGGCTCCGGCAGGGTGACCTGGCGTGTGATCTGCGTGAAGTCCGAAAATTTGATCTTCAGCCTGACGGTCCGGCCAAAATACCCCTGCCGGCGCAGGTCTTCCGCGACGCATTCCGCCTGCCGCCTGACCCAGAGGCCCAGTTCGTCGCGGTCACATGTATCGGCCGACAGGGTGTCCTCGGCGCTGCTCGATTTCGGCTCACCGTCGGGAACGACCGGCGTCGCGTCGATGCCGTAGGCCATCTCCCACAACCCGATGCCGCCGCATCCCGCGCGTTTCTGCCACCAGTCGCGCGGGTATCTGCGCACATCACCGACGGTTCTGATGCCGAGCCGCTTCAACGCCTCTTCCGTGTGACTGCCGACGCCCGGCAGCCTGCCGATCGGGAGGGGCGTCAGGATTTCCAGCACCCGATCGGGAGTAATCATGACCAGGCCGTCCGGCTTTTTCATATCAGATGCTATTTTTGCAAGAAACCGCACCGGGGCAATGCCGGCCGAGCAGGTCAGGCCGCCGGTCATTTCGCGAATACGCGTCTTGGCATGCATCGCCAGCTTCTCCGGGGGCCCGAACAGCCGCCCGGTGCCGGTGATGTCGACATACGCCTCGTCGCACGACATCGGCTCGACGAGCGGCGAAAGCGTCTCGAGAAACGCCATGATCGTGCCCGATATCTGCTGGTACCGGGCCATGCGCACCGGTCGCACGGCCGCGTGCGGGCAGAGCCTCAGCGCCTGGGTCATCGGCATCGCGGAATGGATGCCAAACTTCCGGGCCTCGTAGGAAGCCGCCGAAACGACGCTTCGATGCGTGCCGCCCACGACGACCGGCTTGCCGCGCAGTTCCGGACAGTCGAGTTGTTCGACCGACGCGTAAAACGCGTCCATGTCGATATGCATGATCGTGCGGGCGGCAGCGACGCTCATCGTGAATCACGCAATGCCATTTTTCGCTCAATGACCGTTGGCAAAACTGGCGACAACGTGTGAACCGATTGGAACCTCCGCATGTTCCGAAATGACCTGGCACTTCGCCTTGAATAGAAAAAATATATTGCCGGGTTCTTCGCTGAGCGTCTCGAAATTGCCCTGCCCTTTCGCAATGATCATGTCCGCGTCCCGGAAGCGTTTTTTGAACGTCTGGCTGCAGTCGGAAAGCACGGTTCCCGGCGCATCCGAGCCGTTATCGATCACGTCTGTCAGTTCGCGCATGCCGACGGCCAGGGCGTCGGGCATGGTCGCGTCGTTGATGGCGGGGCCGCCTCGAACGGCCACGGTCACACGTGAAGGGCCAAGTTGTTCGATAAGCAGGCGGTCGAACGCAATTTCACCGGCATTGTCGGTCAGGTAAAGAATATGGTGTGCGTTCCCCACTGCGGCAATGAATTCTGCCTGCTTGCCGATCAGCGGCTCTGACAGACATTTTTCAATGGTTTCACGCACCCGCAGGTCGGTCACACTGCCCGGAACTCCCAGATCGATGACATTTCCGGCAATAGCGACGCGCAGCGCCATGACAAGCGGATCATTTGCCGCCATAATACGGTTTTTCAGATCGGGAAGCATGGATAAGGCCATGCTGTTCTGATGGTCCTTGGCCTGGCGATAGGGGTCGGAAGAACCGGTAATCTGGCGTAAGCGCCGATGGATACGCTGGCCAATCGTCGGGGCCGGCCGTTTCAGGTCCACGTTGCAGGCCCACTGCAGAACCTCGCCCAGAATTTTTTCGTGTATGGCCGGATCGTCCGATACCATTCTCGATGCATCGAGAGCCTGGCGAATGAAGCATGGGATACAGTCCAGTGACATTTTCATCGTTTGATTCCTTGGTTGAAACGGAAGACGAGCCGGGTCACACGGGAAAATGGAAAAAACAGCCGCAGACACCGAAACCGGTGCCTGCGGCTGTGGTCGGGTCAGGTCACTTTTCTCTCGGGTATGGCCAGGCCGAGATGCCGCCTTCGAGAACCTTGACATTGGCATATCCATGCCCGTTGAGGATTCTCGCGGCTTCATACCCCCGCAGGGAGATTTTGCAGTAAGCGATGATCAGGGCGTTTTTGTCGGCCGGTAATTCCTTCATTCTGGCGCGCAGGGCGCCGAGCGGAATGAGGTCTTCGCCGATCCCGAGACGCATGGCCTCGTATTCGTCGGAACTGCGCACGTCGAGAACGAACGGGCGATTTCCGCTGTCGAGCAACTGTTTGACTTCGGCGGCAGAAATGCCCGTCATCAAGCCGTCGAGCTTGTTCTGCAACAGATGGGCCGTGGCGATCGAATGGTCGATCGCAAGCGAGAACGGCGGGGCATAGGGAAGATCGGCGTTGGTCATGTCATCGATGGTCAGGCCGCCCTGGATAGCCATTGCCCAGATCGCCACCTGTTTCGAAACGTCGCCGGGGCCTACGCACTGGGCGCCCAGGATTTTCCGGGTTTTGCGGTCGGCGACCAGCTTGGTGACCAGCAGCAGGCCTTTCATGAAGCCTGGTTTATCGGGACTGGCGTTTATGACCGTTTCAACGTCAAACCCGGCGGCCTTGGCCGATCTTTCAGACAGCCCGGTAGAGCCGGCAGCGAAGTCGAACACTTTGCAGATACCGGTCTGAATGGTTCCGGGGAACTCCTTTTTGTTGCCGCAAATGATGTTTTCACCGGCAACGCGGCCCTGCAGGTTCGCGAGGTCGCCGTACGGGGCCAGAACTTTTTTCCCGGTGAGGCGCTGGGTCGTTTCAATGCAGTCTCCCACGGCGTAGATATCGGGATCTGAAGTCTGCATGTGCTTGTTAACAAGAATTCCCCCGGTAGCGCCGATTTCAAGACCTGCCTGAGATGCGAGATCGGTATTCGGCACGACGCCGATGGCAATGACCGCAAGTTCGCAATCAAGTTCGGTGCCATTCTGGAGTTTGATGCCAGTCACTTTGCCGTTTTCGCCAAGGAACGCGGCAAGGCCGTTGCCGGAAATGACATTGGCGCCTTTGCTGCGCACATGGTTTTCAACCAGTTTTGCCATTTCCATGTCGAGGAATGACAGCAACTGCGGCAGCATCTCGACGACGGTCAGCTGGATGCCGGCGAGGTGCAATGCTTCGCAGGTTTCAATACCGATAAGGCCGCCGCCAATGATAACCGCCTTTTTGATCTTCTTTTCTTCGGCGATTTTTCTCAGGAAATCCGCATCTTTCATCGTTTGAAGGGTGGTTATGCCTTCGAGTTCTATGCCGGGAACCTTGGGGATTCGCGGCCTGGCACCGGTGGCGAGAACAAGTTTGTCATACGGCATTTCTTCGGAACAATGTGACTGCAAATCTTTTACAGTCACAATTTTACGTTGGCGATCGATAGAAACGGCTTCGGTAGAAGTTTTGGCAATGATTCCCTTGGCCGAGATGAAGAATTTGGGGTCGCGGACAACACCTGCCGGGGTGCTGAGCAACTGATTGCGATCGTCGAAAAAACCGCCGACATAATAGGGATAACCGCACGAAGCCATCGAAAGCTCCGGGGCCCTCTGAAGAATGGTGATTTCGGCATGTTCATCGAGACGTCGTGCCCTGGCAGCAGTTTTTGGTCCGGCGGCGGAGCCACCGATAACGATAATTTTCGGCATTCTGTTTCCTCGCATTTTCAAAGAATAGACGGATTCCGCACAAATTGAAGGAAGGGAAAAATACTACCAGAAAAAAACCGCCAGCAGCAAAAGTGAACAACGAATTGCATACCCGTTGCAAATTTTTTGTGGCCGGAGTGTCTCTATGATTCAGCCGTTGTGAAGACTGGTGAGGTTGTGCGATGGCGTTTCGAGGTCAGAGGCTTCCCATGTCGATGATCCGGGGCGCACCGCCGGATTGGGGGATGAACACGCTGATCGGGGCCGGCCGGCCAGGCTGACCCGGCTTCTTGGCGATGAAATACTTGTCGATCCGGCCTTTTTCCGCAGTGGGACCGTATCCGACCGTCAGGCTCCGGCCCTTGTGCACCTCGACGATGCGGGCGGGCAGGGCGTAGAAGCGGGCATTCTGCCAGGCCTTCTTGTAGGAAAACTGCCGCGTGTCCTCGTCGAGCGTCTTGCCGTCGCGGGTCAGCAGGCTCTTGTGCACGAGCGGAACCACCGCCGCGAGGCGGCTGGCATCGTCCTCGATGAGAAGGGCATTCAAAAGATCCTGCACCAGGACGACCACCGTGGGGTTCGGCGCGATCTTCGCGACCGCCAGGACCGGCCCCAGGCCCGCCAGGAGCGCAACCAGCACGAGCACCCACATGGGAAACACCCGTCTTGACCTGGTTCGCATCGTGGGTCGAATCGTATGCTGAACCTGACGTTGAAGAGACTCCTCAATCCGAATGTGTCCGCTCATTTTTTTCCTCCATTGGGGAATATAAACTGCCCATGGATCATGTATCGCTCTCCGTGGTGAGCAGGGCGGATTCAGGGCCTGATGGGCGCTTCCCCGGCCAGAAAGCCCCGCAGGAAACTGGTGAAGTCGGCCAGTTCCTGGCCGGGACCGAGCAGGAACTGCGTCCGTGACGCACTCGCCCGGATCGAAAAAGCCCCCGAGCCCATCGTCCGGTTCCCGACGTGGTTCTCCGTGGCCCGGGCAAGCTGCTCGACCCAGTTCTGGAGCCGAATTGCCACGGAGGCCGGCACGGGCACGGTACGGGGCTCTCCGCCGCAGTAGACCCCGGACGAGCTCTCCTCCGGACGGACGGGACGATACTCCAGGGAGCCGATGGAGCCCGGGACCGGAACCGAGACCACGAACGCATTGTTGCTGCCATCGTGGAAGGACAACGTCCACGACGCCGGTCCGGACTTCGGCCCGTCTTCGTTGTCGCTGATTCGGAGGTTCCCGGTGTCACCCGCTCCGAACGCCAAGGCAGGCAGAATCGTCGCCAACCCTGCAACGATCAACACGAGCAAACCCATTGTCTCCCGCATGTTTCCCTCCCTGGCCGTCCTAGTTCCCGGCCTGACGTCATCCTATCACGCCGGTGCACCGCCGTATCCAGACTCTTTCGGACGCGCGTTTCGTTCAAAATTCGTCAAGACGTCAGTCATCGTGGAATGCCTCCTGGCGGGAGAATTGGTTACACACGATGTTCCGGAGGCATTCCGATGCCGATTCCGGTCAGGGCTCCAGGATTGATCTGAGTTTTTCGCCCAGAGAGCGGATCTCGAACGGTTTCTGGAGGAAGCCGGCCAGACCGTCGTTCGCGAACTGTCTGGTGCTCTCGCCCTCGGTGTAGCCGCTCATCAGGATGACCGGCAGCCGGGGGAACTGTTTTTTCACCTGGAGATGCACTTCGTATCCGTCGAGGTGCGGCATCGTCAGATCGAGCATCACGGCGGTCAGTTCGGTGCCACGTTGCCTGCAGAGTTCGACCGCCTCTCTGCCGTCTTTCGCGGTAATGACCTTGAAGCCGTAAAACGACAGCATCATCGAAGCCACGCTGCGGATCTCGGCCTCGTCGTCGGCCAGCAGGATCGTTCCCGTGCTGCGCCATGCGGAAATATCACATTTCGCCCGTGAAGCGGGGGCGCCGAGGCCCACGGCGGGAAGGAAGACGCAGAACGTCGTCCCGTTGGCCGGTTTGCTGTAGACGCGTATGGCGCCGTGATGGCCGCGCACGATGCCGAGGACGGCCGCCAGGCCGAGGCCGCGGCCCGTGAACTTGGTCGTGAAGAACGGGTCGAACATGCGCTCCTGGATCGACGGATCCATGCCGCAGCCGGTGTCGGATATTTCCAGGGCAACGTAGCAACCTTCCCTTGCGTTTTTTTCGAGGGATATGCCGGCAAGAAAGGCCTGGTCGCACTCCATTTTCTTCGTCTGGACGATGATCGTGCCCGGCTTGTTCTCGAGCGATTCGGACGCGTTCGTCAGGAGGTTCAGCAGAACCTGCCGCACCTGTGCCGGATCGGCTTCGATCTCGGGAAGACCGTCTCCAAGCCTGTAATCGACCACGGCCTTTTTCGAGACGCTGACCTCGATGATCTTCGACATCTCCCGGATCAGGTCATTCAGCTGCAGCTTTTTTCGCTCGGTGTAGCTCTTGCCCGCGTAGGCAAGCATCTGCCGGCACAACTCGGCAGCGCGCTTCGACGCCGTGACGATCGGCTCGAGGTGACCCTGTATCTCGTGGTCGGGCGGCAAGGACATCTTGACCAGGTCGACATGTCCCAATATTGCCATCAATATATTATTGAAATCGTGCGCGATGCCGCCCGCGAGGACGCCCAGGCTTTCGAGCTTCTGCACATGCTTCATCTGGCTCTCGAGCTGGCGCCCTTCCTCTTCCGCCTTCCGGCGGGTGTACACGGACCACATTTCGGACATCAGCAGCGTCAGCTGCGTCACGTCGGAATCGTCATACGGGGTTTCCTTGTTCGCCACGCCGGCGAGCAGGACAACATTCTCACGATCGAGAATCGGCACCAGGAGAAGGCGGTTGATTGGAACATGGCCATCCGGAATCGTGAGGTCCCTGGTTTCGTCGCCAGAAAGGCCATTCAGCACAATGGGCTTGCGCCGGCGGATCGCCTCGGCTCTGGCGCCGGACATTTTCACGTTCAGCTGCGTCGGCAGAACCGGCATCCGGCAGTCGCGCAGGGCGGATTTCGAGAGACAGTACAGGGAGGCTGTGACGCCGTCGGCGCTCAACAGCGCGAGAAACCCGTAGGTGCTGGACGTCAGCCGCACGGCTTCTTCGAGGGTGAACTCTGCAAGGGCATCGAAACTTGTGGCCGGCATCTGATTCAGCTTCAGAACGGCCTCGAGACGGGCCTCCTCGAGCTGAAGGGCTGCTTCTTTGCTGCGCCGTTCACGCAGGTCGTGAAAAACCCCGAACGACAGGCGCCGGCCGGTTTCGTCGACGTACAGCATCGTTGAACCCTGGACCGGCACGGGCGTGCCGTCGCGATGCATCAGGATCAGCTCGTAGGACTTTCCGGCTATTTCCTCGTTGCAGAGCTCGAACAGACGCCGTCCTTCTTCCCGTGATGCGGGAACCAGGACATCGAGATACGTTTTCGCCCGGAACTCGTCGAGAGACCACCCCAGCATGGTCTGTGCCTTGCTGTTCGCTTCCAGGATTTTACCCGTAGTTCCATCGGCGACGAATGCCGCATCGTGGACCGTCTCGAAAAGCGTTCGATATTTCGCTTCGCTCGCCTTGAGTGCCCGCTCGCACTGACCGGTTTCGGGGGTATCCGTTCTCACATTCCTGCTCACTTTTCATCCCTTTTCAGGGGACTTTTGACGTTCAGTCTATCATATTGGCAGCTACAATGAAATTATTCTTCATTTCGCGCCCCGCTCGTGCTGAGGTATCGAAGGGTGACCCGGAACTCATGAACAGGCTTGTTCCTGGTTCGACACCTCACCACGAACGGAGATTCTGAGTTTATCCACAGGCAGGGAGAGATCAGTTTTCCTCTGTGTCTCTGGGGTGAAACGGTCTTTGTGATCTGTGGTCATGCTCGATCTTGCCGCGCATGAGCGGCAACTCATGCGCTCGCCCTGATTCGCGTCAGGCCGCCCGCGCGACCGGAATATCCGCGAGGCTGGTCGTATACTTCGGAGAGCGGAACTGCGAGCGGAGTTTCCAGGGTCTGGACGTCCCTTCGCCCAGGAAACGCACGGTACCTCGGCCGTATGCGGCGTTCACCGCGTCGATCGTCGTCATGAGGGCGCGGCCCCGCTCGCGTTCGGCATCTGTGGGCGAGAAGAACAGGGACGGCTGGCGGATCTCGCGGCTATGAATCTCGCCGAGGAAAACGCCGGTCTTGTGGTAGGCGAACCCCGGCCTGTAGATGGCCCGCAACCCTTCGACCGCCGCGGCCGTGATCCGGCGGGTGTCATCGGAAGCCTCGGGCAGAGCAATTGTGTGTGACGCGTGATACTGCTCTTCGTTCTCGTGAAACCGGTTCGTCGTCAGGAACACCGTCACCAGGCCGGCCGTCGATGCCTGGCGGCGCAGTTTTTCGGCCGCCCGCGTCGTGTAGGCAACGACCGACTCTTCGAGAGAAGCGACGTCACGGATCGGCACCCCGAATGAGCGGGAAGAGATGATCTGCTGTTTCGGCGGCGCCATCTCTTCGAGGTCGATGCAGGGAACGCCGTTCAACTCGGCCACGGTGCGCGCGAGGACGACGTTGAAGCGCGACCTGATGAAGATCTGGTCGGCACGCCGAAGGTCGAGAGCCGTGCGGATGCCGATCGCAAGAAGCCGGATCGCGAACCTGTACCCGACGCCCCAGACGTCGTCGACGGGGATGCGCGCCATCAGCGCGTCGCGCTCATCGTCGGACATCGGGCCGAGATCGCAGACGCCACGCCATTCGGAAAACTTTTTCGCGATGCGGTTGGCGAGCTTCGCCAGCGTCTTGGTCGGGCCGTTGCCGACACACACCGGCAACCCCACCTGGCGCCGTATCAGCGAGACAATGCGATGCCCCACCCGCACCGCCTCGCCGGCCGGCTGGCCCCGGAAGTCGCCAAGGTCGAGGAAACACTCGTCGATCGAGTAGACTTCCTGCCGGGGGCTGAAACGGGCCAGCAGCCGCATGAACCGGTTCGACATGTCGGCATACAGGGCGTAGTTACTCGACAGCGCGATGATGCCGTGCTCGCGCGCCAGGACGGCCTGTTGATGCCACGGCGCGCCCATCGGCACGCCGACCGCCTTCGCCTCGGCCGACCGTGACACGACGCAGCCGTCGTTGTTCGACAGCACGACCACCGGCCGCCCCTCGAGATCGGGCCGGAACACCCGTTCGCAGGAGACGTAGAAGTTGTTCGCGTCGATCAGCGCGATGGTTCGTCGTTCCATGGCCATACCCGGTGAATCGCCCATCTGACCACCCCCCAGACGACGAGTTCGGAATCTGCAGAGATCGCGATATCGGCATACGCCGGGTTCGCCGCCTTCAGAACCGCGCCGCCGCCGGGCGTTCGGTACAACTGTTTGACGGTGAACGCCTCGTCGACCACGGCGATGACCACGCTCCCGTCGACGGGAACCAGCGCCCGGTCGACCACCAGGAGATCGCCGTCGAAAATGCCGAGCTCCCGCATCGAGTCGCCCTCGACCCGCAGAAAGAACGTCGCCTCGCGATGCCGCACCAGGTGCTCATCGAGGCTGATGCGCGCCTCGACGTAATCGTCGGCCGGCGACGGGAACCCCGCCGGCACCGGCCGCGCGAGCAGTCCCCCGGCGCCGGCGAACTCCCGCGTGCGCCAGGGGCATTCGACCATCATCAGGTTTTCCCGCATATCAATCACAGCCTTTTCTTCGCGTTGCCCCCTTGGGCGGGTTTGAAACCCGCCCCTACAGGCGAACGGAGGGTTTTTGGGGGTTATGTGCGGTATTTGCGGATGAGGCCGACGACGACGCCGAAGATCTCGAGGCGGCCCTTCGGGCGAATCGTTTCGTACCGCGCGTTGGCGGGTTTCAGAACATATCTGCCGGCTTCGCTCTCGAGGGTTTTCAACGTGTATTCGCCGTCGACGACCGCCACGACGATGTCGCCGGGCGACGCCCGGACCTCGCACTCGACCACGGCCACATCGCCCTCGCAGATGCCCGCTTCGATCATCGAATCGCCCCGGACCGCCACCAGAACCGTGCGCGATGGCGTCGCGACCAGATACTGGTCGATCGCGAACGGCGCGGCCCCCCCCTCGGCGATCGAGACGGGCCGGCCAGCCGGCACCGACGCGTCGGCGACGGACCGCTCGAAGAACCGCGTCGCCGGCACCCAGACGTCATCGGGGGTGCGCTCGAGATACCCCGCCTGCTTCAGCCGCTGAAGCACCTTGCTGACCGCCGACCGCGAAGCCAGCCCCAGCAGTTCGCTCAGCCGGTTATACGACGGCAGCCCGCGGAAGCGCGCATAATAATCTTGGAGGCGTTTCAGATACGCCTCATCATTGGCCAGTGGCGTCATGCCCATCACCTCGGTGAACGTTTGTTCTCTAATTCAAATATAGAGCACACTCGTTCTCCCGTCAAGGTGTTTTTTTGTACAAAGCAACAGAGGCGCATCGTGATGCGCCTCTGCGTATGTGGAACTGCTATCGGTTATCGGCGGCGGGGTGCGGCACGGTCATCATCGGCGTGCCAGGGGGCCGGCGTCCGCGGGGCCGGGCGGGACTGGTATCCCGTCTGGGACTGGCCGCGATTCCCGGCCTGGGCCGGCCGGCGGGCGGGGGCCTGAGTCCGCTGGCGGGAAGCGGCGGCGGTGCGGGCCGCTTCCTTCTCGAGGCGGCGGGTCTCCTCGGCGAGAATGCGGGCGTTCTTCGCCTCGGCCTTGGCCCTGGCGCGGGCGCGCTCTTCGGATTTGCGGGCCCGGATCGCCGCGATGCGTTCGGCAAGCGGGATTTCCAGTCGTTCGGCCGTCTTCTGGGTGTAATCGAACTCAGCGAGCGTCGCCCGGGGCAGGCACTTGGCGAGATGCCGCTCGATCTGGCGCAGGTCGTTTTCCTCGTCGGGCGCGACCAGCGTGAAGGCGTCTCCCGTGGCTTCGGCCCTCGC
>CAYMEN010000033.1:18975-53746 GCA_964389325.1 uncultured bacterium
CCCCCCATCCTTACCGCCGAACCCGACCCTTATGGGACAAATCCGCCCGGCATATCGGTGGATGTAATCCTCGACGATGTGCGGCACGTCAAAGTTCACGACGTGGGAAAGCGCCTCGATGTCGATGCCGCGGGCCGCGATGTCGGTCGCGACGAGCACGCGGTATTCGCCGCTCTTGAAGCCGGCGAGGGCGTCGGTGCGCTGCTGCTGGCTGCGATTGCCGTGGATGCGGGCGCAGGGCACGCCGTTCTTGTCGAGGAAGTCGGCCAGCCGGTTCGCCCGGTGCTTGGTGCGGGTGAACGCGAGCACGTTTTTGATGTTCGAGTCTTCGAGCAGCTTGAGGAGAAGCTTCGACTTCAGCTCGGAAGAGACCGGGTAGACGGTCTGGGAAATGCCGGTCGCGGGCTTCGAGGGCCGCTCGATGTCGATCGCGACGGGATTTTTCAGCATCTCGCGCGACAGCTCGGCGATCGGGGCCGGCATCGTGGCGGAGAAGAACAGCGTCTGGCGCGGGGTGGCCGGCAGGTGCCGAAGCACGCGCCGGATGTCGGGCAGAAAGCCCATGTCGAGCATGCGATCGGCCTCGTCGAGAACCAGCACGTTGATGTCGGCGAGCTTCGCGTAGTCATACTGGAAATGGTCGAGCAGCCGGCCGGGCGTCGCGACGATGACCTCGTCGCCCCGCTCGAACGCGGCCTGCTGGGGCCCCATGCCGACGCCGCCGAACACGGGCGTGATGCGAAGCGCCGTGTGCCGAGCCAGCTCAGAGGCGTGCTCGGCGATCTGGGCGGCCAGCTCGCGGGTGGGCGAGAGAACCAGCGCGCGGGTGCGGCCGGCGCCGCCCTGCAGGAGGCGGTTCAGGATCGGCAGCATGAACGCCGCCGTCTTGCCGCTTCCCGTCATGGCGCAGGCCAGCACGTCGCGGCCGAGGAGGGCCGGCGGAATCGACTGGGCCTGGATCGGCGTCGGGCGAGAGAAGCCGAGATCGGCAAGGCCCTGGTTCAGAGTCGGGAACAGGCCGAACCCGGCGAACTCGGTCACGACGGGCGTCGCAGCGGAAGCCGTCGTCGAAGTGATCGGCGGTTCAGCCCGGGCAGGCAGGCTCTGGCCGGCCGGCTGGCGGACGGTGTTGTCCCGGTGTCGGGGCTGGTGGTTGCGAACGTCATTCGTGCGGTGTGTCGTGGTCGTGGAAAAATTGTTGCGTGAATAATTCTGGGACATGGAAATGAATGGATACCCTTTCCCGGCGCCGCAAAAGCGTGATTGCGCCGGCTCCTCCGGCGGAGAGGGGAAACGGTGGATGCGCCGGTCAGGCCGCCGTCCGGGCCATGATGGCCCCATGGATGCGAAGGATCGTCGGACCTCTTCGCGGGCCGGTTCGTTCCGGCCATTCACACGAACGCTTGAAAACGCATCATGTGATTTAACGAGGATACCACACCTTCAATCAAATAGCTACAAGTTTCGAAAACGGGCACAAAGGCCCCTTCCTTGATGGATCTATCGGTGTTCTTTGTGCCTTCGTGCCTTTGTGGTCTTTAGCAGGCTGTGGAGTAAATCGGTTCCGGTCATCCTGAGGTATCGAAGGGTGACCGGAACCTCATGAACAGGCTTGTTCGTGGTTCGACACCTCACCACGAACGGAAATGGTGATTTTCTCCACAGGCTGTTAGGGCAGCTGGTGGCCGGCGTAGTAGTCGCGCACGGCGAGCATGGCCTCGCGGTCGGTCATTTTCTCGGCGGGCTTCACTTCGAGGATCTTGTAGCCGAGCGACCTCTGTTCGAGCGCGTTTCGCAGCTCAACCCGGGCCTCGCCCGGCCCCATGAGCATCAGGTAGTCGGCGTCCTTCACCATGTCGACGATATCATTATAATATTTCTTTAGATATACCGTTTCCTGGTTCAACTGGGCCGCGTCGGGCACGATATCGTGCTGTCCGTGCTGGGCGCGTCCCTTCGCCGTGCCGCCCGCCTCGAGCGGCGAGGCGACGACCTGCACCCGCTCCTCCCCCTGCCCGACCGTCACGATGACGGCCCTTCGCCGATCCACCCAGACCCCGATCCGCTTTTTCATGTCGATACTCCTTTCGTTGTCAGACAGAATACTTCCCGGCAATGGGCTCTCACAAACCCCATATCCGCACAGATTCGTCTCCGTCGATGAGAAGGTGCTCTTGCCCTACAAAAGCCCGATCCAGCTTCTGAAAAAACGTTCAGGCAAGCTCGTTCCGGCGGGCGAGAAGACCGTCGAAAACGGCTTCGAGGCCCGGGTGAGCGCCTCGCAGGCCGGCAACCACGTTCGCGGCCCACTCGAAATACTTCTGTTTGCGCTCGGGCGGCCAGCCCGCGGGCGGCGAGGCGAGAATGTCGCGCAGGTTGCTGATCTTGTCGGCCAGCTTGACCAGCTTCGCCTCGCGCGAGATGTGCGGGGCATGCTCGATCTGCTTCTGCTTCCGGACGTCCTTGTCGAGCGACTTGTCGTCGGTGACCTCGAGAACGATCGACGTGACGCGGGGGCCGAACTGGTCTTTCAGCTCCTCAGCCGTCGTCTTCGTGTCCTCGATCGTGTCGTGCAGGACGGCGGCGCAGAGAACGACACCGTCGGTGACGCCGCCTTCGTTGACGAGAATGTCCGCGAGAGCGATGGGATGGTTGATATACGGCGACGCCTCGGCGTCCTTGCGACGCTGGTTCCGGTGTTTCCCCGCGGCAAACGCAAGCGCCTTCACGAACTCGCCCAACAGATGTTCCGTATGCGCCATCGTATCCTCCCCTGGCATTTCTGTCCTGTGCTCACCGGCAATCCGCAGGCAGCAGAAACCCGCGAATATCTCACGGAAAGCACTATACCACTTCCCGCGAAATCTTCGCGAACGGCATTTTGCACGGGAGAACGCGGGCGGATCACGATCCGCCCCTACGCCACCGAGCCTGGCAATTCGCCAGCCAGCCCCTTTCAAACTCCGAACTTCAATAAAGTTCCCGCCCCGGGTCGGACAGTTCAGGATTTTGCGTAGTAGGAGCGAACCTTGAGGGTGACTTCGCGCTCGGTCAGCTTGTCGGCCGGCATGACCTCGACGATGTTGTCGCCCATCATCCGGCTTTCGAGGCTCTTGCGGAGTTCGATCTTGGCTTCACCGGGGCCCATCAGCATGATGGAATCAGCATTTTTCACATACGATGCGATGTCGGCGTAGAATTTTTTCAGATATGTGGTCGAGTGTCTCTGCAGGGTGTCATCGGCCTGCATGTCCTGGCCACCGTATTGAGACGCGACACCCAACGGATGGCCTGTCGTCTCGAGCGACGAGTGAACGATCTGGACCGTTTCCTTATTCTCCCAGATCGTCACGATGACGGCCTTTCTGTGGTCTACCCACACACCGGTCTGTTTTTCCATAAAAAGACTCCTCTCAATGAAAAGCGAACGGCCTTATGTTCCGAGGGGGCGGGAAAAACATTCGTTCGATGTAAACGTATCCCCCCCTCCGGGAATGTCAATTTCTGAAGCGGGGCAACGAGCTCGGAAATACGCACTTCATCGAGCTTTCGCGTGGAATTTGTGGGTTTCGCATTTTTTCCGTACAATTGAACGAAATTCACTTTTCAGGGAGAAAACACATGTTCGGAAAATCGCCCTTCAGGCTTATCCTTGCCGTCCTCCTCACTCTCTTCGTCACGGGCGCCGTGCACGCCGCCACCTATGGGTACGTCGTCGTGAAGGGCAAGAGCGAAGACGCGCTCGACCGCGAGGTCACGACGATCGAACGGCTCATCAAGGGCTGGGATAAAGGCGAACTGCTCTTCAAGCACAAGGTGGCCAACGGCATCGTCTTCTTCAAGAAATACACGGTGACCCTCGTGTTTGCCGGCCTCGAGAAGGACGTTTCCGCGTTCCTTTCCAGCGGCCCCTACGAGGGCGACTTCGTGAAGGACGTGATCGTCCAGTCCGTCTATTCGAGCAAGGGCGACCCGAATGCCGGAGAAAGCACGATCTCGACGGTTCAGCAGAAGAAGTATCCGAACATCCGCAACGCCGTCGCCGCCATCAAGGGAAAAACCGACAGCAAGCTCTGGGCCGAGTTCAAGGACGCGAAGCCCAAGGCCTACGAGAAGCATCTGCTCGGCGGAAAGCTGGTCAATCCGCAGATCGACGTGATCTTCTTCAGCCTCAAGGCCGTCGAGGAAAATCGCATCTTCAGCGTCACCTTCGGCGAAGGCTCGACCCGCTCGCTCGACTGACCTTTCACAATCCCGTAATTGCCTGTAGGGGCGGGTTTCAAACCCGCCCCTACATCATTATATGTGATTTATTATACAATAGAATGGCGCCCGCGGCGTCTCTTTCCGTCTGCGTCATCTGCGCCATCTGCGGATGAGCTTTTCGGGCGGTTCAGAGGGGCCCGGTCTTCTTCTTTTTGTAGCCGCACTTGCAGACTTTCTTGCCGGCCATGTCGCGGGCGCATTCGGGGCAGTAGCGGCTCAGCCGTTCCATGGCTTCCTGCCGGAGCTTCACTTTCTCCTGGATCCGGGCGAGTTCGGCGGGGTCCATCGGCGGGATCTCCGCCTCTTCCTTCTCGTCGAGGAGTTCCTGCACTTTTTCCTCGTAGTCGGGGTTTTCCTTCAGGTAGGCGAGAAAAGCCTTTTCGGGACTCAGACCCTTTTTATACAGGTGAATATAATCATAAAGGGGCTCTTCCTGGAGCTTTTCCTCGCAGAGTTTCTCGAACGCCTCTTCCCAGGCCTCCATGGACATCCGTTGCGTCATCTCGCACCTCGCTCCGAATCAATCAGAAATCAGCCGGGCCGGCCCCATCATAGTACAACTTCACCGCCGCATCAATCGCCGGAAATCTTCGCTTCGGCGGGAAGCCGGATGAATCTGGGCCAGTAGATCCAGGCGTGTTCGATGAGGTCCTTGAAATGCATCGAGTTCGCCACGTAGGAAATGACCGTCCCCCCTTCGCCGGAAAGCTCGGGATGAGCTTTCGCGGCGTAGGCGAACACCCCCTGCCGGCGGGCCGGTTCGGGGCAGGTGAAGATGACGCACGGCTCGCTCCAGGGCCCGACGGGAGAAGCGCCTTCGCGGGCGAGAATATCCGGCGACAAGTTCCCGGCCGACTGGATCAGCAGATAGCGGGGCTCGCCCCTTCCGGACATGCTTTTCACCGGCGTGACCGAGTATTCGGTGGTGATCCCGTCCGCCAGCGTCCGGCAGGCCCGGAAATCCTTCACCCAGCCGTCGGGGCCGAGAAACCGCCACCGGTCAAACCGGCCGATGCGGGAAACGGGAACCTTCGCGACGATCATCCCCCGTTTTCCGGGCCGCTCGTCGACACCATAGACGTACAACTCATTTCCGACCCGGGTCACCCAGGAACCGAAATGCAGGGTGCGCCGGGCATCGCCGTCAGAGGTCTCGCCCGACGAACGCCCACCCTCGTCCGACGGAAATATTCCCCAAGGTATTTTTCGCATCGAGACCCGCCACGCGGGCGGCGCTTCGTGTGGGTTGGCGACGCGGGCGAGCCAGGTGCCGATCGTCCGGAAGCCGAAGGCCGACGTCGCGTCGGTCGTCTCGATCTGGATGAGAAACAGCCACAGCCCCTGATGGTTCGTCGCTCCATGGAACAGCCAGAAGTACCCGCGCCGGTCGGGCGGATCGAAGAACGACGAGGGACCGCCGTCGGCCGTCTTCCCCAGGAAGATTTCCGGCCTCGCCGCGGCGTTCTTCTGGATCGCGACGGCGTTGTGCACCATCGTCACGCGCCGCCGCTGTCCCTCGGCCACCCGGCCGACGAAACTGTCGCTGAACAGCCACAGGATGCGCCCCCCGTCGAGCGGGATCGTGAAGACGCCGTCCCCGCCGATCCAGCCGCGGCTCCACCGGAACCAGGCGTTCATCTCCGGCAGCTCGACGCACGGCGGAACGGCGCGCTCCGCGGCCAGACCGGATGACGGCCAGGCCAGGCACAGGGCTGCGACGACGCAGGTGATGACGCCCGCGAACGAGGCGCGGATTCCGGCCCGCAGAGGTCGATGGTTCATGGGTTTTCCTCCGCCAGCGTGGTGGATCGGGCAACCGGCATCACTCGTCGGCCGACCAGGTGATGCGATAGCCCATCAGGAAGGCGACGTCGAAGTTCACGGAGAGGACGAGCTCGTCGCCCGCCTGAAGAGGCCCGGCGGCGCCGGGGGCACCCATCATGATCAGTCCCGCCATGCCGACGTTGTTCCGGATAAGAACGGGATACTGCCTGCCGGGAACGTTCCGGTTCCTGAGCCATGCGGTCAGCTCGGCACGGCCGGTGCGACCGTAAAAGCCGTCTTTGTTCTGTTCCATCGACGTCACGTCGAGATCGCCGATCGCGACCTCGGCCATCGCCAGGCGCCCGCGCTCGGGAAGCGGTATGACCAGCCGCCCGAGCCCGTCCACCCTGCACGGTCCTTCCGGTTCGATGGTCACCGGGAACGTGTGCGAGGCCGGAAGGGCGGCAATGGCCGCGATGCGCTCGCGACGGCCCGGTCCGAGGGGAACGGCGCCCGGAAACCTGCCCTCGAGCCGCGGGCCACCGCCCAGCAACGGAATCAGGATGCCCTTTTCGGGATCGTTGAACGCCGTTTCGGGCGTGAACGTCTGCCCGAACGAGCGCGTCGACGCGGTATCGGGGCAATACACGACCTGGAGTTCGTGAATGCGACCGACCGACAGCCGGGGATCGCCCTTTCCGACGTTCGTGATGCGGATCGCATCGGCGCGGATCCGGCCGAAGGTGCGCAGCCCGTTGTGGAGCGTCTCGTCTTCGGGGTTGTCCGCCGCGCGCGGCTCGGAGAACTTCGCGGCGCCGTACCGATCGGCCCATCTCGTCCAGAGGCCGGTCCTGGCATCATGTATTTCAACGAGAATATATGCGGGGTTCGGGTCCCAGCCGTCGGCATTCGCCGTTGATGAGGCGACGAGCGCCGGATCTTTCCGGTGTTTCAGGACCAGGTAGGCGATCCAGGGAAACTCCGCCGCCCCGGGAAGTTCGAATTCGAAGCTGTGCCCCGGCGCGAGCTCCAGGCCGTTCCTCGTATCGAGCCGGAATCGTCGCGCAAGCGTGTTTATCTCGTCGGGCTGGGTGAACCGCCGAACAGCATCGGGCAAGCTCCGCAAACCTCGGTGCAGGAACACCAGGTCGAGCCGGTGAAGCCGCATCGAACCGGACGCCGTTCCCGCGGGGGCGTCGTTGGAGACGCTCACGCCGTCGATCGCCCTGCCGTCGAGGAGTTCCTGGAATCCGAGGAAAGTGCTCTGCTTCGGCCGCCCCTCCGGAACGAACTTGTTCGGGCCAAACTGGTCCTTCCAGATCACGTCTTCGGACGATCCCGCTGGCCGCGCCCGCAGGCCGATCCAGGCGGGATGCGGGTCACGCACTCCCGGGCCGGGACTGCACGCGGGATCTTTGGCGTATCTGGCGACGGCATATTGAAGAGCCCGCGTCCGAAAGGACGAAGGAAGGGCGCACCAGAGGCTCTCGCCGGCCTGGATCGCGACACCCTCCGTCGCGATGGCTGCATACGAAATGGTGTCCAGATCGGGACGCGTCATGGTCATGCCGTTTGCGGCCACGCCGGTCAACGTTTCCGCAGAAGCCGCCATCACGGTCAGAACGAGAAGAAAAACTGCGACGCACCAAGTCCTGCCCTGTTTCATTCTATATCACCATATTTTCAATATATGCTTCGCCCCATCGTCGCTCCGTCATTCCAGAACCGAACAGACGAATATCTGCTTTTTCGATTCCTCGCCGAAGGGCTCCTCGTCGAAGGAGCCGAACCTGTGGAGAACGCGGAACCCGTTATGCTTCAGCAGCACCTCGAGTTCGAGGGGATAATAGCACCGCATGCCGAACTCCTCGACGCTCTCGACGCCTTCGATGTCGAAATACCAGCGCACCTTGTTGATCTGGGTCGAGGCATGATACCTGCACTTTTCCCTGACGACGATCCGTTTCCCGTCGGAGGTGCTGAAATTGAAGGCTTCCGTGAACTCCCGTTCGCGCTCGACCATGAGATGGATGCTGGGATTGAACACGTCGAACAGGAAGAGACCGCCCGGCGCGAGGTGTTTTCTGACGCACCCGAGGGTGGATTCGACGTCCTCCACGGTTGAAATGTCCTGCAGGGAGTTGAACGGTATAAATATGATGTCATATTTATTATTCAGCTCGAAGTTCCGCATGTCCCCCCTGATGAATGTCAGGTCGAGGTTCTCCGCCGACGCCTTTGCGCGGGCCATCTCGAGCATCGAATCGGAAAGATCGAGCCCCGTGATGTCCAGGCCCGCCTTCTTCAGGGGGATCGTCAGCCTTCCCGTTCCTGAGCAGACTTCCAGAACAGGCCCTTTCTTCCGGCCGCACCATTTGCGGTAATACTCCAGATCGAAGGAAAATTTGTTGATCGCATCGTAGATTTCGCCCTTGTAGATCAGCCGGTAATCGCTCGACATCTCCATCGTCATCCCCTACGACTCATGTAAATTTTCATCAATTTAATCCCGATGCGCCATCCGCCACAGGCGGGCAGACCGCTCACGCAGGCGTTCCCGGGTCGCCGCGTCCCTGTTCCGGAACACGGCTTCCCGGCAATCGCTCCAGGCGTCACGCCACTCGGCCCACCGTGCGGCATGTTCGGCCGCGCCGTTTCCGCAGAGGAAGCCGATCCCTTCACGTCTGGCGATCCGTTCGACCGCCTTCATGGCGACGGCATAGCCGGGCCGCATTTCAGATCCCGAGGCGCCGGCCGGCCGCAGAAGGCGGAAAATCCTGGAGAGAACCGGGAGAACGCGGCGGCACACGAGTTCCAGATATGCCTGCCTGAACCCGGCGTCGGTCGGGGACGGCGCTTCGTGCACGAACTCGGGAAGAGGGATTCCGCCCGGGCCCGACTCGTCGGAATAACCGATCTCCGAAAGGAGGGCCCGCGCGCGCTCTCCGGCTCCGGGCGGCACGATGACGCCGATCGCCCATTCCCTGAGCGAAAGCCCGTCGAGGAGGCGGATCTCGTTGTTCACGACGGTGCCGCGAAACGGCCGGCCCATGAAGGTGAAACCGGCTTCGAGGGTCGGGTCGTCGTTCAGCAGGCCATAGCGGCAGAGGGCGTCAGCCAGGTTGCGCAGCACCTCGCGGCGGCGTTCGGATGGCATGGGAACCGCATCCCGCCTCGGGCCGGCCGTTTCGTCCTGGAACCGGTTGATCGCGCGGAGGCGGCCTTCGCCCAGTTCCGGCGGGTCGATGCTGTAGCTCGGGTAGATCTGGGCGTCGGCGAAGGTGACGACCGCGGGATCGAGAATCACGCGCGGCCCCGGCATGGCGATCGTTCTCCTGCGCCATTTTCCGTCGAAGTAGTTGATGCCCGGGCCCATCGTCAGGAAGACGAACTGGTTCTGGCCCGAGCCGATGTCGGTGTCGTCGATGCGCGACCAGTTCAGTTTCACCGAGTCCGGCACCAGCCGCCGCCGCAGGCGCTCCCGCTGCGAGAGCAGGCCGGAATCCCTCGCCAGCAGCCGCGCCATATCTCGAAGATCGGCGTCGAGCTTCCGCCGCGGATCTTCGACATGCTTGTTCGCCGAGAGCTTGTGCACCGGGGGCAGAACATACGCCTCGAGCGGGACGGTAAAACCGTCGTTCAGCATCCGGTGGGGCATGCCGAACCTCGTCTCCATCAGCGGATACAATGTTCGCGAAGGGGGGCTGCCGTCGACAACGATCTCGCCAAACGCAGCTCGTATCAGCGCTTCCGGGGCTTCGGCGATGCGCGATGCCGGGATTTCGAGTCTGAGGAGCCCCAGGTCGCCCGCGAACGCAGGATTGTCGCGCCCCTCGAGTTTGAACGGCACGAACGTGCAGGCGACCTCGAGGCCGCTGACCTTGTCTCTCGCAACACCACGCCGGCACAAGCCGCGCCGGTAGAAAGACGACCCACCTGCCGTGGAGGCGCTGAACGTCTCGACGGCCCCCTCCCGGATTTCCGCGGCCAGGCTGTCTTCGCATTCGGAAGGGAGATATAATTGCGCAGAGTATATATTATCTTCACGCCGAAGGATGATCGTCACGAGGACCGGCTCCTCACGGCCATCGAGCCGGAGCCAGGACGCCAGCGCCGCCGAGGGGTGTCCGGCAAGATACGCGAGTTCGCTCCCCGTCGGCGGAAGAAACGAACCCGCCGCATGGCACCCAGAGCCCGTCTGTCCAGCCACCGCGCCGGCCAGTGACAGAACGACAGCGAGCACGGTCGCGACGGACAGGCTGCACATGCGCCGTCCGTTTTTCGACGGCGATCTCAAGGCGGTTGAAGAGGCGAACAGAGCGGCGACGTTCATCGAAGACTCAGGCGGATTCCGGCTTGTTGCCGGCAGGCGCGCCCCAGATCATCCATCGAATCAGCCGGTAGACGCCGTAGATGAGCGCGACATTGAACAGGAACAGGATCGCGACGGCAACGGTGATCCAGTTGAAATCATCGCGCCCCGAGCCGGCGAAAGGCGCCTCTTCCGGGAAAATCAGGTGAACCCGGCTCGCCAGATCGGCCGGCGTGAACCAGACCAGTTCGGGGTTGCCGGCCTGGTCGACAGCGATGTGTTTGAACGGGCGCCAGCTTCTGGTCGGCGTTCCCGGGGCCAGCCGGTATTCGTCGGCCACCTTGTCGTTGATGATGACGCGCACCGTGGCTTCGGACGAGTCGAGGCGCGACGGCAGGCCGGAGTAGTTGTAGACCCAGTAGCTGTAGGTGCCGGGAAGCGGCTCGATCAGCGTGATGGTTTCGGGGCCGCCCCAGTCGGTGTCGTCGACGTCCAGCGACGCCTTGCGATCGCCGTCGTCGAGGTTCTTGTCGCCGAAATAGATGTGGTCGAGGCGCCCCGCGCGCGAACAGAGCATGTGCGCGTCGAGGTCCTTCGCGACGGAGCCGCCCTCCGAGCCCCAGTTCAGCACGACCTGCACGCGACGCTGGGCGCCGAGGCCGACTTCCTCCATCAGCATCGAGAGCGTCACCGTCATCCAGATCGGATTGTCGGCCTCGACGTCGACGACCGTGTTCGCAACAGGGATGTAGCCACGTTTTCCGAAGCTGGCGTAGTAGCGGCCCGGCTGAAGTTCGGCCGTGAACCGGCCTCTCGCATCGGTTTTGCCCTGGACCATGAGCTCGCCCGTCTGGCTGACGCCGATGCCGACCGTGACGTCGGAGAGGCACTTGTCCTTGACGAGCGAGTCGTTCAGGATGAAGGTCACTTCCACGGGCGACACCGTCGCCGAAGCCGTTTCCTGGGCACTCACCCGCCCGCACCAGCACGCCAGAACGAGCAGAACGGCACAAACGCACAGGACAGCCACGCGAAATCGCCGAGCCGCATATCGAACCATCGCGATCCTCCCAGTGGTTTTGCTGGCGGTGCTTTTCTCGGGCCGCACGGCCGCCAGCCACTCAAAGCCAGTTTACGACAAGAGAACACCGGATGCACCTATTCGGAATTTTTTATCTGTGCCGCTCCCCCACGAAGGGCGGGTTTGAAACCCGCCCTTCCCAGGCTGTGGATAATATCGTTTCCGGTCATCCTGAGGTATCGAAGGGTGACCGGAAACTCATGATTCTCCGGGTGCTCCACGGCTGGCGGTCAACCCTTGATGACGCCGAGGGGGCGCAGTTTTATGACAGGCTCGACCAGGTCGCGCTGGTTGGCGATGACGGTGTCGATGTCCTTGTAGGCCTGCGGGGCTTCGCTCAGGTCCAGCAAGCCCCCTTTTCCGGCGCGCCGTCCGTGGCCACCCACGCGGTGCCAGCGGTCGTACACGATGCCGGCCATGGCCCGGTCGCACTCCTCGACGGAGAGGCGGCGGTCGGCCTCCTTGCGGCCCATGCGCCGGCCGGCCCCATGCGAGCACGAGGTGAACGACTCGGGATTCCCCAGGCCGCGCACGATGTAGGAAGATGTACCCATACTACCAGGTATAATACCGAGTTCGTCGCGTCGCGCCGAGGTCGCGCCCTTGCGGTGCACCCAGACGTCGCGGCCGAAGTGGTTCTCGACCGCCGCGTAGTTGTGATGGATGTTGATCTCCTCGGTGAATGTGATGCCGGGCAGATGGTGCGACAGGACCTCCTTGAACACCTCCATCATGCACCGCCGGTTTTCGCGGGCGTAGGCGAGGGCGAAGTTCATGTCGCGGAGATACGCCTCGCCTTCGCTCTCGTCGAGCGGCAGGAACGCCAGGTCGGGCGAGGGAATCGCCGTGCGCCACTTTTCGTTGAGGCTCCGGGCCAGCCGGTGGTAGTAGTTCGCCACGCGGTAGCCGAGGTTGCGCGAGCCCGAGTGGAGCATCATCCAGATGACGCCGTCGGTGTCGGCCTGGAGTTCGATGAAGTGGTTGCCGCCGCCGAGCGTGCCGAGGTTCAGCCGGTCGCGGTGGAGGCCGGTCTCGTCCATCCAGCCCGGCCGGCCGCCACGCCCGAGACCGTCCTCGAACTTCTCGAACCCGTGCCAGGGCTGGGGATGCCGATGCCCGTTGCCTTCGCCGACGGGAACCCTGACTTTTATCGCTTCCAGTATCTTTCTGATGCCCGACAGGTCGGGGAACTGCTCGATCGTCGCGGTCGTGCGCACGGCGCCCATGCCGCACCCGATATCGACGCCGACGGCGTTCGGGATGACCGCGTCCCGGCAGGCGATGACGCCGCCGATCGGCATGCCGTATCCGACGTGACAGTCGGGCATCAGGGCCACGTGCGAGACGACGGCCGGGTGGGCCGCCAGGTTCGCCGCCTGGGCGAGGGCCTCGGCCTCGGGATCGGGACACCACGATTTGAGCGGCACCCGCGCGTCTTTCGAAATATCGGTTTTATGCTTCACCCATTCCATGGTCGTTCTCCTTTCCGGAGGCCGCAGGCCCCAGCTCGATCCGCCAGAGCCCCTTCCGAAGCTCGACGGAGCGGATCTTCACGTCGAGAAACCGCCGGACGATCTCGATGTTCGTCTTCGTGTGCGGCGTCGGCGAAACCGTCGTGAAGCTGCCGCCGCCCGCCAGCGCCATCGGGATCAGCAGCTGGTCCGCCAGGTGCCCCTCGACGGCGACGCCGGAGCGGTAGAACGCGTTCGCGGCCTCGCAGATGCCTTTCGCCACCGCCCGGCGCGACACGCCCAGCTCGCCGAACCCGGTGAAGAAGGCGGTTCCCCGCTCGAACTCCATCGCCAGCATCGCCACATTGCCGGGCCCCAGGGAGTCGATGGTTTCGGTCCGGCACTTCTCGACCGGGAACTCGGCCCCGCACCGGACCAGCCTGCACTCGTCCTCGGCGATCTCGCGGGGTATGCGGGAAACGGCCGCCGTCACTTCGGCCCGCACCAGGCTTCCCCGCTCGCACAGGTCGACGGGACGCAGCCCGCCCGCCGCGGGAGCGATCTTCACCAGCATCCGGCCGCCGCCGGCCGGGTAGAATCCCCACGCCTCCAGGTCGCTTTCGATCCATCCCCCCAGTTGACGAAGCACCGGGAAGAAGGATTTGTCCAGGAAATGGTAGGGAGGCGCCCAAGCATTATGCGTGCCGCCCTCGAGGCGGAGGGTGGAAGCGCCGGAAGCGCAGAGAAGAGGCGGCAGAACCGTCTGGAGCACGAGCGTCGCGCTTCCGGCCGTTCCGACCGCGAACCTGTAAGTTCCCGGCACGACAGGACCGGGAACGAAGGTCAGTTCGTCCGAGCCGATCTTCGCCCCGTCCACGTCGGCGCCGCAGACCTGCTGGGCCGCCAGGACCGCCGTCAGGTGCTGGCGCATCAGCCCCGGCTTCTTCCGGTTGGCCCGGATCTTCACGATGCGGAACGGCTTTCCCGTGCACATCGACAGGGCCAGGGACGAGCGGAGGATCTGGCCGCCGCCTTCCCCGGCCGAGCCGTCTATTTCTATCGATATATGTTTCATACGATCCTCCCTACAACAGGTTCACGACCTTTTCGGTCAGCCCTTTTTCGCCCAGAATCAGGTTCAGCTTCGAGTCCTTCGCGACCCGTTCCAGGACCTCGAGTTCGCGCAGTCTCATCAGCACCGGGTTCTGCTCGAGCATTTTCGCCGTGTTGCACTGGCTGCGCGTCGCCGCGGTCTCCTCGCGCCGCACGATCTGGTTCGCCTCGGCCTCTTTCTGGGCCGCGACCACCCGGTTCATCAGCTCGCGGATGTCGCCCGGCAGGATCAGGTCCTTGATGCCGAACTGGATGACCGCCAGCCCGAAGGCCTCGGCTTTCGCTTTGATCTGCCCCACGATCTCGCCGGCCAGGGCGTCCTTGTCGCTCAGCATATCATCAAGGTTGCGGCCGCCGATAGCCGACCGCAGGATCAGCTGGCACTCGCGATACAGAGCCTGGTCGGGCACCTCCGACACCTCGAAAGCCCGGCGCGCATCAACGATGCGGTAGCTGACGATGGCGTTCAGCCGCAGGGTGACCTTGTCGCGCGTGATGATCTCCTGGCCCGACATGTCGAGCACCTTCTCGCGCCGGTCGACGCAGTGCAGTTTCACGACGCCGGCGTCCTTCCAGAAGGCGTGCAGGCCGGGGCCGAGCTCGCCGACGAACGCGCCGTCGCGGAAATACAGGCAGGTCTGCTCCTGCTCGACCTGGAGTGTGCGCAGCACGGCGTCGCTGCCGGGCGCCTGCGTGATCTTCATGAGCAGGTGATGCCGGAACTGCGGGTCGTCGACGGCCACGCGCTCGACGCGCACCTCGCGCATCCGCTTCCAGACAGCGTATCTCCCGGGGGGCAGAAGGCGTTGGAACCGGCCATCGATCCACAGCAAGGCCCGCTCGTTGTCCCTCAGATCGACGATCTCGGCGTATTCGGCCAGGAGGCCGCTGCGGATGATCTCGTCGAGGTCGGCGTGCCGCACGAACAGGTCTTTTTCCGTCAGCACGTCGATGCGCTCGCCCAGGATCGTCTTCGCCAGATACCAGCCGGGGAGAAGGGCTTCCGTCAGGCGTTCGTTCACGAACCGCAGGCCGATCTGGTGGTGGTTGATCTTCACGAGTTTCAACATGGTCGCATCCTCCTTCTGCGCTTGCAGAGTCATTTAAACGAGTCCTGTAGAATGAAAACCACCTGTTCGCCCCGAGCTTGTCGAAGGGCGAGAGCTTTTCGCGCTTCGACAGGCTCAGCACGAACGGGGGTTTTCTTCCTGCAGGACGAACATAGAAGCCGGACCGTCGCCCGGCGGAGTGTTCGAGGGCCTTCAGAGCGGTCGAGGCCTGTTCCCGCCATCGCTTTCGGTGGGGATCGCCCCCGTCACGGGATCTTCCGGCTTCCGACGGTGCCCGCGGCGAGGTGAAGGTCCACGCGCGCATCCGGTACCGCCGTTCCGCCAGACCGATCGCCAGGCGGGCAGGGCGTCCGCAGGACCCTGGCTGATGTTGCCTCGTTTCCCGGGAACAGGGCTGTCGGGAAGTCGCGGCACGGTCGTCGGCCTTTTCCGCCCCTCCGGCAAGTCGCGTGCTTTACAGGCACGTGGAGCTGGTGCAGGAGTCGAACCTGCGACAGGCGGTTGTTACGCCGCTGCTCTACCACTGAGCTACCCAGAGGTGTCGGCCTCGTCTTCCAGATCCTTCCCGGAACCCCGTCACCTACTGGCCGGGGCCGGCGGCTCGAATCAGCCGACGCCATCATAATTGCATGTCCCATGCCAACGTGCCGGGCGCATCGAAGACCATTGCCATACCTGCTCCTGATAAGGTTTTCCGTCGTCACCGCCACGGAGGCATGCTCAAGTAAAATTAGAAATTTGGATACTTTTCTATAATATTGTATAATTCTCGAGAAGATCCTCTCCCGGTTCTTTCTGCGTCATCTGCGAAATCTGCGGATGCTCTCGGGGTGAATCCAACGATCACAATGAGGGGAAAGTCTCGTGAAGAACGTTGTCATCGGGTTTCTCGGTTCGACGCTCGACCGCCGGGGCAAGGAGTCCCGCTGGGAATCCTGGCGCCCCTCGGTCTGTCTGTGCCAGCACGAGAATCTGCTGATCGACCGGTTCCACCTGCTGTATCCCTCGCGCGACAAGCCGCTCGCCGAGCAGGTCAGAAGCGACATCGCCTCGATCTCGCCTGAGACGGCGGTCGCGCTCGAACCGTTCGATCTGCGCAACCCGTGGGATTTCGAGGAGGTCTTCTCGCGCCTGCTCGACTACGCCCACGAGTTCCCGTTCGACCCCGAGCACGAGGAGTATCTCTTTCACATCACGACGGGAACGCACGTTTCGCAGATCTGCCTGTTCCTGCTGACCGAAGCCGGCTTCCTGCCGGGCAAGCTCCTCCAGACCGGCCCGGGCCGCCGCAACGCGCCGCCCGGCTCCTACGAGATCATCGATCTCGACCTCTCCCGGTATGACTGCATCGCCAGACGGTTCGCGCAGCAGATCGAGGACGACGTGTCGTTCCTCAAGTCCGGCATCCAGACGCGCAACGCCGCGTTCAACCGGCTGATCGCCGACGTCGAGAACGTCGCGATCCGCAGTTCCGCGCCCGTGCTGCTGACCGGCCCGACCGGCGCGGGCAAATCGCGGCTGGCACGCCAGATCTACGCCCTGAAGAAACAGCGGAACCTCGTGTCCGGCCCGTTCGTCGAGGTCAACTGCGCGATGCTTCGAGGCGATACGGCCATGTCGGCCCTGTTCGGCCACCGGAAAGGCGCGTTCACCGGGGCCACGGCCGACCGGCCCGGGCTTTTGAAGACCGCCCACGGCGGCCTGTTGTTCCTCGACGAGATCGGCGAACTCGGCCCCGACGAGCAGGCGATGCTGCTGCGGGCCATCGAGGAGAAACGATATCTGCCGCTCGGCTCCGACCGCGAGGTGGAGAGCGAGTTCCAGCTGATCTGCGGCACGAATCGCGATCTGAGGCTCGAGATCGGCCGCGGGCGGTTCCGCGAGGACCTTCTCGCGCGCATCAAGTTCTGGAGCTTCAGGCTGCCGGGTCTGGCCGAGCGCACTGAAGATATAGAACCGAATATCCATTTCGAGCTGCAAAGCCGCTCCGCCGAGATCGGCAAACCCGTCTCCTTCAGCCGTGAAGCCAGGCAGCGGTTCCTGGACTTCGCCGTCAGCCCCGAAGCCCTCTGGGCGGCGAACTTTCGCGACCTGAACGGGTCCGTCGCCCGCATGGCGACGCTCGCCGAGGGGAACCGCATCGGCCTCGCCGAAGTCGCCGCCGAGATCGACCGGCTCCGTTCCGAATGGAGGACGGTTCGTGAAAACGGTGACGACGCCATGGACGAGCTCGACGGTCTCCTCGGCCCCCACGTCGCGAATGATCTCGATCTGTTCGACCGCGTCCAGCTCGCCGCCGTCGTGCGCGTCTGCCGCGCGTCGAGCAGCCTCGCCGACGCCGGCCGCAAGCTGTTTTCCGAATCGCGGAAACAGCGCCGGGCCGTCAACGACACCGACCGTCTCCGGAAGTATCTTCAGCGTTTCGATATCTCCTGGGAACGTATTACGTCGTGTGAATGGTGAGACCCAACACCCAGATTCGTGGTATTCTCCCGAGGAGATATGAACGATGTTGAATTGCGGCTGACGCGCGCGTATGCCGACCGGTTTCTGGGAACGCTCCTCGTTTTTTCAGGCATCGGCGTTCCGTTTTCCCTGGCGAGAATAAGCGTCACCGGGGTTCAGCTCGGGAACCTTTCTCAACCGATTTTCACCGCCGTTCTTGCGATTCTGTTTGTCTTTCGGAGCCGCATCAAGCCCGATCGCCTTTTCAAACTGTCCATGGGGACACTCATGGCGATTCTCCCTCTCGGTTTCATCCAGATGGGTCCGCTTTCGGCAAACATGATCATGGCTCCGTTCATCCCCATCCTGGCGCGAGTCGTTCTCGGACGTCGGGCGGCAAATGTCGGGCTGGGATACATCGTCCTCGTGATCGGAACATTCGCGGTCCTGTTCTGCACGAATATTCTGTCCGTCGCCTTCGACCCGGTCACCTACATGAAAGCCCCTAGCGTATGGTTGTTCAACCTGTATATGATCGTCCTCGGAACCATCGCATTCATCGTCATGTATTCCCCCGCCGAAGTAGCGATCATGGAAAAGCAGGAATGGTTCTCGACCATTTTCAACGGGGTCAACGATGCCATCCTGATCCGTGACGCCAATACCGGGGCTCTGCTCGACATCAACAAACGCGTCACGGAGTTGTTCGGCTACACACGTGAAGAGGCTTTTTCCATGCCGCTTGCGTTCCTGGACGCAAGCGACTCGCCTGAAGAGAGAGCCGTTGTCCAGAACCGTTTCCAGGAGAACCTTCAGACCGGGTATTGCAGTTTTGATCACTGGATCGTCCGACGGAAAGACGGAGCCACTCTGATCGTGGAAGGAGAACTTCGCCGACTCCGGATCGGGGGTGCCGATGTGGTCATCACAGCTCTTCGCGACGTGACGACCCGCAAAAAGGCGGAAGACGCCCTCCGCGAAAGCGAGAACAAGTATCGCCAGGTTTTCGAGATGGAGTCGGACGCGCTTTTCCTGATCGACAAGGATACCGGCCGGATTCTCGAGGTGAACTCGGCGGCATGCTCGATGTATGGATTTTCCCGCGAGGAACTCCTTCAGAAAAAGAACATCGATCTGTCGGCCGAGCCTGCGAAGACGGTCCATCAGACACAGACGGAAGGCACCCTGATCCCGATCCGGCATCACAAAAAAGCCGACGGCACCGTGTTCCCGGTCGAGATCACCGCCGGGCATTTCGCGCTGGACGGCCGTCGGGTGCATCTTGCGGCCATCCGCGACATCTCGTTCCGTCTCAAGCTCGAAGAGCAGCTCCTGCAGGCAAAAAAGATGGAATCGATCGGCAGGCTCGCCGGCGGCATTTCCCATGATTTCAACAACCTTCTTTCGCCGATCATGGGCTTCTCGGAGCTGATGCTCAAGTGCGAAACCGTCGATCCGCACCACCGTGACTGGCTCAAGGCGATCCGGAAAGCGGCCGAACGGGCCCGGGACCTGACGCGCCAACTTCTCGCCTTCGGCCGGAAGCAGGTGCTCCTTCTCAAGCCGGTATCCCTGGAAGCCGTTCTGAAAGAGATCGAGCAGATTCTCCGACGAACAATACGAGAAGATATACATATTGAGATCGAGATCCAGCCGCGCGTCGGAATCGTCAAGGCCGATGTCGGACAGATCGAGCAGATCCTGATGAATCTCGCCCTGAACGCTCAGGATGCAATGCCGAAGGGCGGCACGCTGCGCATCAGCCTTTCCGAAACGATGTTCCGCCCGACCGGTTCCGAGGAGAGCGGCGATAGTCCCGAAAGGCCTCATGCCATGCTGACGATCAACGACACCGGTTGCGGCATGTCCCCGGACGTCATCCAGCATCTGTTCGAGCCATTCTTCACGACGAAAGAGAAGGGCAAGGGCACGGGCCTCGGCCTTTCCATGGTGTATGGAATCGTGAAACAGCACGGGGGCCATATCATGGCCGATTCGTCGTCGGGGGTCGGAACGACGTTCCTGATCTACCTGCCCATCATTGCCGATGTCGCCGAGCACGTCGGCGAGGTGCGCGAACCTGTAACGCCGTCACCCGGCGGAACCGAAACGATCATGGTCGTCGAGGACGACGAGATGGTGCGCACCATGATCCGGCAGATCCTCACGCATCACGGGTACAAGGTCATCACCGCCGGCAGCGGTCCGGACTGCCTCGAAATGCTGGAGAGGAACGCCCCGACGTTCGACCTGCTCCTGACCGACGTCATCATGCCCGGCATGAACGGGAAGGAATTGTATGAAAAGCTCTGTGAGCGCATCTCCCCACTCAAGGTCCTGTTCATTTCCGGATACGACCCGAACGTCATCGCCAGACACGGGGTTCTCGACGAGCATCTGCATTTCCTGCAGAAGCCCTTCACACCGGATCACCTCTGCGCCATGGTTCGCCAGGCCATCAATTCCTGAAATCAACCGAGGAATTCCGCCAGCGGCGGTTCGGCTACGGGTGATGATTCCGGAAATATCGTGCCGAGTATCCGCCTTACCGGTTCGTCCGGTGGGCAGACGAGTCGCAGGCGGCGGCCAAGCCAGGGGTGGTCGAATCGAATTTCCAGGGCCATCAGCAGCATTCGGTCACACCCGAATTTTTCCCTGAAAACCAGGTTGTGATGCCTGTCCCCCTGCGACGTGTCGCCGACGATCGGGTGCGCCACCCCGGAAAAATGGCGCCTGATCTGCTGCCGGCGCCCGGTTTCGGGGTTCACCTCGACGAGCGAATACCGGCTCGTCTGATGGGGCGCCACCGGGATCGGCAGTTCGACGGCGGCGAGCGTGCGGTACCGCGTCACGGCGTCCTGCAGCGGTTCTCCGGGCCATTGGCGCATCTGCCGGTCGATGACCCCCTCGGGCGGCCGGAACCAGCCTCTGACCACGGCCAGATACGTTTTTTCCACGTTGCGCGCCTCGAACTGGGCCGAGAGTTTGCCGGCCGCTTCCGAACTGAGCGCCATCACGAGCACCCCCGAGGTTGCCCGGTCGAGCCGGTGCACCGGGTAGACTCGCTGCCCGAGCTGCCCACAGATGATCGGCAACAGTGTCTCCGCCGTTGGTTCGGCGATCCGGGTCGGATGCACCAGCAGCCCGACCGGCTTGTGGACCGCCACGTACCATTCGTCTTGATATATTATTTGAAGCCTGTCGCTGTTCCTGGTCGGCATATCCCTGCCCTACGTTGTTCTCTCCCTCACGACCCCAAACGATGCCGATATATGCGCTCGACGGGAGTGACAAAGTGTCTCATGAACGGGGTAAAATGACAACACGGCCATGGCGGAAGGAGAGATTCCGGATGAGGTGCACGAGATGAGTTTCCAGAGCATGTCGCTGAACAGAGCAGCATGACCATTTTTTCAGGAATCAGACGTTTCATCGCCGAAGCGGCTCACCAAGGGTTTTCCTCTCGTTCGCCGCAAAACATCCTGTTTTTGCTGATGACGGGATTGTATTTTTTGAACGCGTTCATGCTCGACGACGCCTACATCACGTTCAGAGTCGCCGACAACGCCCTGCAGGGCCACGGGCTCACCTGGAACCCGGGTGAACGCGTCCAGGCTTACACGAACCCTCTCTGGCTATTCCTTGCCATTCTTCTGGCCGGATGCACGGGCGAGTTTTTCTTCACCATGACCTTCGCCCAGTTCGTCTGCGTTCTCCTCACCTTCATGCTCGCCGAACGATGTCTCTTTTCGGACGAAAAGGCGTCTCGGGAAGCCTGGCTCCTTCCGTCGCTGTACATGGCCTTCATGGCTGCAAAAGCGGTGTTCGACTACAGTTCGTCCGGCCTCGAGAACGCCCTGACGCACCTGCTGGCTCTTTCATTCATGATCCAGGCATGGAAGCTCGAAGGGGCCGACGAAACCGAGACGTGGACGCTCATGCGGCGCCTCGTCTTCATCACGGCCGTCAGCGCGGTGAACAGGCTCGATTCGCTGTTCTGTTTTTCCATCCCGCTGGCATATCTTCTGTTCAGTCGCCTTCGGAGTTCGAGGTTTTCCGCGCACCGGATCGCCGGACTGGTTCTGGCCGCGCTGCCGCTGTTCGTCTGGGAAATATTTTCTATCATATATTATGGATTTCCTTTTCCTAACACCGCCTATGCGAAGCTGCTCACGGTGGGGCTTTCCTTCGGCGACAAACTGTCACACGGATGGATCTATCTTTCCAACAGCCTCCAGGCCGATCCGTTCAGCGCTCTCATTTTCATGGGAACCCTCCTTCTCGTCTTCACCAGCCGCGGGGCCGTCTCGAAGGCGGTCATGGGCGGGGCGATCGGCTACGTTCTGTTCGTCCTGACCGGCGGCTCCGTTGCCACGCACATGAGCGGAAGGCTGTTTTCCCTGCCCGTGTTCATCGCCATCGTCGTCTTTTTCAGGGAGGTCAGAAAACGGACATCTCTCAGGATCGTCTTCTTCACGGCGTTGCTCGTCGTCGTTCTCATGCCGAACTCCTGCCTGTGGGGCAACTCCGAGTTGTATCGCCCCATCGCAAACGGGCGCCAGGTCTTCGATATGAAAGAAGGCGGGTCGAGTTTCGTGAAGCAGCTCACGAGCCTCTCCTCGCATCCGGACAATGTGTGGTATGAAGAAGGCCGGGAATTCAGGCGCCATCCGGCAAAGGTGCATATCGGCGGGGGATTCGGAGGCCTTCCCATCGGCTTTTTCGGTTTCTCCGCCGGCCCCGGCAAGCATATCCTCGATGTCCTCGGGCTGGCAGACCCGCTCATGGCGCGCATTCCCCCGTCCAATCCCGCAAGATGCACGAACGGGCATTATCCGCGCCTGATTCCGCTCGGATATCCTGAAACACTCCACCTTGGGAAAAATAGTATCCACAATCCATCCCTCCGGGAGTATTATCGGCGTCTGAGCATGATCACCCGCGGCCCGCTCCTTTCCTGGAAACGATTCGCCGCAATTCTTGATTTGAACAGGTTTTCCCTGCATCCGCTCCTTGCCGATCACCTTCGCGAGGAGGTCGAGCCGCGATTGCGGGAGAACCATGTCTTCACCTCCGAATCCCGGCGTTTGGGGCCGTTCCCGCCGGATTGACATCCCCTCGCGATGTTTCAGGTGGTACATCGCATGTGGCGCTGGTATACTCTGGCATCACGGAAAGCGGGGCGACGATGAACATTCTCTCTCTCGAATCGGTCAGCAAGCGGTATGGGTCTGGCACACTGCTCGATGCGGTCTGCTTCGGCCTGGCGGGTGACGAGAAGATGGGGATCATCGGCCGCAACGGCTGCGGCAAGACCACGCTGCTGCGCATCGTCGCGGGCGTCGAGACGGCCGATACGGGCCGGGTGACGCTCGCGAACGAGATCCGGCTCGCCTACGTGCCGCAGAACCCCGAGTTCAAGGCCGGCCAGACGGTTCTCGACGCCCTGTTCGACCAGTGCGATCCGAAGCTCCGCTGTCTGCGCGATTACGAGGCCGCCTGCGCGGCCCTCGAGGCGGCCGGCGGCTCGAGCGAGAAGCTGCTGGAGCGCATTTCCGACCTGTCGCACCAGCTCGACGCGACCGGCGGCTGGGCCCTCGAGGCAAACGCGAAAGCCGTCCTGGGCCGTCTCGGCATCACCGACACCACCGCCGACACCGCGAGTCTTTCCGGCGGACTCCGGAGGCGTGTCGCCCTCGCGCGCGGCCTGATCCTGCGCCCCGACCTGCTGATTCTCGACGAGCCGACCAACCACCTCGACGCCGACACCATCGAGTGGCTCGAAGCCTACCTCGCCGCCTACAAGGGCGCCCTGCTGCTCGTCACGCACGACCGTTACTTCCTCGACCGCGTCACGAACCGCATGCTCGAGATCGAGGGCGGCCGCGTCCAGCGGTTCGAGGGCAACTACTCGTATTACCTCGAGAAGAAGGCCGAACAGGAGATCCAGCGGGACGCGGAAGCACGCAAGCGCGAGAACCTGATCCGACGCGAGCTCGCCTGGCTCCGGCAGGGCGCCAAGGCCCGCTCCACGAAGCAGAAAGCCCATGTGGAACGGGCGGAAGCGGCCGTTTCGGCGCCGAAAGCGAAGCAGGAACGGCAGATCGAGCTGTCGTCCGTCTCTTCCCGGCTCGGAAACAAGATCCTCGAACTCGAGAACGTCACGAAATCGTACGGCGCGAAGAAAGTCCTGGACAGGTTTTCCTACCGGCTGAAGGCGGGAGACCGCATCGGCATCATCGGCCCGAACGGGTCGGGCAAGACGACGCTGCTTCATATAATAGCAAATATATTAAAGCCTGACTCCGGACGTATCGACGTTGGGGAAACCGCCGTCATCGGGTGTTTCGAGCAGGAACCCGACCTGTTCGCCGGCACGGGCAAAGCCCCGACGGAAGAACTGCGGGTGATCGACTTCGTGAAGGCGATCGCCGACCAGGTTCCGACGGCGGACGGCGGCATGGTGTCGGCGAGCCAGATGCTCGAGCGGTTCCTGTTCACGCCCCAGATGCAGTACAGCCCCGTGAACCGCCTCTCGGGCGGAGAGCGGCGGCGGCTCTCGCTCCTCAAGCTCCTGATGGGCGCGCCGAACGTGCTGCTGCTCGACGAGCCGACGAACGATTTCGATATCGCGACGCTCGTCGCCCTCGAGGCGTATCTCGACTCATTCCGGGGCTGCCTGATCGTGGCCTCGCACGACCGCGCGTTTCTCGACGGCACGATCGACCAGCTCTTCAAGATCGAGCCGGGAGGGACGCTCACGGGGTATCCGGGCAATTATTCGTATTACCTCGACCACGCGAAGACGACCGGTATCGCGTCTCCGCAACCGGCCGCGGCTCCGACAGCACCGGCCCGGGCTGCGCCTGCACCGGCGAAAGAAGCAAAGCCGGGAAAACTGTCGTTCAAGGAACGCCGGGAACTCGAAGAGCTTCAGACCCGCATCTGTTCGTTGGAAGAGCGGAAGACTGCAATCGAGGCGCAACTCGCCGACCCAGCGGGCGGCTTCGAGGCGATCAAGGCCCTGTCGGACGAGCTCGGCACGCTCACCGCCGCGCTCGATGCCGACATGAACCGCTGGGCCGAACTGGCCGAACGCGAATGACTCCGGCGGCGATGTATGGTATACTGTACAGGTCGGGCCTGCGCCGTTGAGGTGCGAACCGACACCGTTCACGGACCGCACCCTATTTATAGTCACACATTTTGTGAACGGTTTGCGTGCCGTTATGAATCTGCGTTCAACTCATCCCAATACGTTCCTGCGTGATGACGACCCCGGATTGATCGGCTGTTCCGAATAAGGAAGGTATTCAGAATGAGTTCCACCGAAGAAACCCCCGTCCGCTTCGCCGACCTCGGCCTCCACGAGCAGGTCCTGCGCGCCCTCGACGATGTCGGATACGAGACGCCAACGCCGATCCAGGCACGGATGATCCCGATCATTCTCTCCGGGAAAGACGTGCTCGGCCAGGCGCAGACCGGTACCGGCAAGACGGCGGCGTTCGCGCTTCCCCTGCTCTCGACGATCGACCTGACGAAGGTCGACCCGCAGGTGCTCGTGCTGGCACCGACCCGCGAGCTCGCCGTGCAGGTCGCCGAAGCGTTCAAGAAATACGGCGCTCATCTTCCCGGCCTGCATATCCTGCCGATTTACGGGGGCCAGGATTACGGCCCGCAGTTCCGGCAGCTCGCGCGCGGCGCCCACGTCGTCATCGGGACGCCGGGGCGGGTGATCGATCACATCGAGCGCGGCAGCCTGATCCTCAAGTCTCTCACGTGTCTCGTGCTCGACGAAGCCGACGAGATGCTGAAGATGGGCTTCAAGGAGGACGTCGAGCGCGTCCTGCAGGAAACGCCGGGGAAGCGCCAGATCGCGCTGTTCTCGGCGACCCTTCCCGGGGCGATCCGGACGATCGCGAAGACGTACATGAACGAGCCCGAGGAAGTGATCATCAAGAGCAAGACCACGACCGTCGAGGCGACCCGCCAGCGGTACTGGCTCGTCAGCCGGTATCACAAGCTCGACGCGCTTTCCCGCATCATCGAGATGGAACCGTTCGACGCGATGCTGATCTTCGTGCGCACCAAGATCGAGACGATCGAGCTCACCGAGCAGCTCGCGGCGCGCGGCTTCAATGCCGTGCCGCTGAACGGCGACATTCCGCAGAACCAGCGCGAGCGCACGATCGAGCAGCTGCGGTCCGGCAAGCTGAACATTCTCATCGCCACCGATGTCGCGGCCCGAGGCCTCGACGTCGACCGCATCAGTCATGTCATCAATTATGATCTGCCGTATGATACCGAGTCATATATTCATCGCATCGGCAGAACCGGCCGGGCCGGACGGAGCGGCGAGGCGATCCTGTTCGTCGCGCCGCGCGAGCGGCACCTGCTGAGAGTCATCGAGACGGCGACCCGACAGAAGATCGAACTCCTGGAGCTCCCGACCATCGCGGCCATCAACGAGAAGCGCATCTCGGGCTTCAAGACACGGATTGCCGGCGTTCTCAACGGCGAGGAGTGGAAGGCCTATCTCTCGATCGTGACCGAGTTTTCGAAGGAAGCCGGCGTTCCTCCGCTGGAGGTCGCCGCCGCGCTCGCCCTCATGAGCCAGCAGGGCCGCTCCTTCCTGCTGACCGAGAAAGCCGAGGAGGAATCGGCGAACAGGGCGTTCGAACAGGTCGCGAAACAGAAAGAGGAACGCCGCAAGCGTCTCTCCGAATCGAAAGAATACCGGGAGATCAAAGCCGCATCGGCCGAACTGCTGGGCAGGGAAGAGCGCCCCCGGCGAGAACGGCCGCCGGCAGCCGAACGCAAGCCCCGCGTCCATCGCGACAACGACGAGATGGAGCCCGGCATGACGCGATACCGCATTGAGGTCGGTCGCCGCCACATGGTCAAACCCGGCCAGATCGTCGGCGCCATCGCCGGCGAATCCGGCATCGACAGCAGTCATATAGGCAGAATCATTCTTCACGACGAGTTCAGCACCGTCGATCTGCCCGAAGAGGTGTTCGCCCCCTCGTTCGGCATCCTGAGCAAGACCTGGGTGGCCGGCCGACGCCTGCGCATCTCGCGCTTCGACCCTGCCGCCCCGCGCGAGGAAACACCGCAAGCCGAGCCCGACCATCGTACGAAAGAGCATCGCGAACACATCAGAACACCGTCTCCCCAGGACCACGCAGAAGAGGAGCGCCACGCGCCGCGACGGCCGCGTGAGCATGCCTCCTCGACCAAGAGCGCCAAGCTCGGGTTCGAATCAAAGAAAGCGTTCGCCAGAGAGACACACGAGCGCCGAGCTTCTCATGATCGGCACGCCACCGAAACAACGCCCTTGAAAGGAAAGCCGGCAAGCACGTGGAAAAAACCTGCGCCAAGCGACGAGCGCCACCGGAAGGGGACAAGCGGAAAAGCCGGCTGGGCTCCTCCGAAATCGAAACGCACCCGGGATTGATGACAGATGGCTCTCCTATTGCTATCTGGAGAATGAAGAACCACCGTTCACTCTGAGCTTGTCGAAGCGTGTGAGACACTTGTGCTTCGACAGGCTCAGCCCGAGCGGTATCCTGTGACCGACGTTGTCATACAGAACGAAATAAACACCTTGGCATCAGGATTTTTCAGCATCAGTTCTCGCCGCCATCGCATCGCACATCTCATTGACCTTCCTGCGAAATATGCCGGCAAAATCCGGATCCGGCAACAATGGCTGTCGGAGTAGTCTGCTCGTTTCCGTGCCGATATGTCCTCGCGTCGCAACTTCTCTGCCGGCCGCCCGCACGAGATCGATATAGCGATCGATATATTCTTTGCTGCCCGGATCATATTTCGTCAGCAGCCCTCCACCGCCCCGGTAGATTTCTCCGACAAGTTCGAGATGCTGATTGCGGGCCATCCTCCGAAAAATGACCTCGAGCGGCTGAAAATGCGTCTGTTCCGGATACCCGCAGTTCGAGAGCACGATCATCCCGATCGGACGTTCAAATCGCCGTTTGTGGACGCACTCCCCCAATGCATCGACCTCCCAGTGAGGGTCACCGGTCTGGATCAGGCGGTCGAGAAACACTTTCATCCTGCCGCTCACATTGTCGACGTAGAGAGGCGTGGCAAAGCCGACAATGTCTGTGTCGAGGTATGCCTCCACCAGTTCCGGCATGTCGTCAGGGATCGGACAGCGTGCCGGAGTCTGAAACCAACAGGCTTTGCACGCTCTGCAGAATTCGACCCGGTATTCGGTCAGCACTAGGTGTTTCACCGTGGCGCCAGCCTCAGAAGCGCCGTGAAGAAAGGCATCCACCATGATGCCTGTATTCCCCCGCCCTCCCTGGTGGCTCCCATTGAAAACAGTGATCTTCATCGTCCCACTCCCTTCCGCGCCCAGGGCGCGATAAATGAATTGATTATTCATTTTTCACACGCGAATAAAAAAAAGAGATTTCCCGCTAGCCTTCGAGAAGTATCTCGAGTCCGGCAAAGTGATAGGCAAGATACTTCTCGAAAGCGGTCTTGATGGCCTGTTTTGACGTATTCCCCTCGAGAATGTCAAGAGTTCCTTCGATAAGCCGGGCATACACAACCCTGATGATCTGACGTTTCTGCCTGCCAAGGCCGGATGTCGGACCGCCAAGTCTGGACCGCAGATATTCGAGCACCAGCCGTTCGATGAGCGCCAGCGTTTTCCCGCCAAGCCCCTCATATTCGGTTCCTTCGGCATGCCTGAAAGCGATCAGCATCTGGAGCCTGTTCTCCGCAAGAAACGTCAGGAACTCCTCCTGTCTGGCAATGATTGTCTCCGTCTGGCCCGCACAGGCGATGGAGAGGCCATGGGCGGACCGGACTTTCTCCACGAGAAGTCTTCGCGCCTTGTCGACGAGAGCCCGCGGTATCAGGTGATAGAACAGCTCCTTCTTCGAGCCGTAATAGTGGTAGATATTTCCGACGGATATCCCCGCAGCGCGTGCAATATCTGACATTCCTGTCCGGGAGAAGCCGCCGACAGCGAACATTCGCAGCGCGGCCGCATCAATCGTCGCCTTGATCGCTGTTTTTTTGGTTTGCACGGCCGCCTCATTAATGAATGGAGTATTCACTTTTATTCTGCATCACACGTCTGGATCTGTCAAGAGCGGGAGAACCCTGTTCGCAAAGCCCAAGATCGGCCCGCCGAACGGTTCACTCTTTTCCCAGAACGACTTTCAGGCGTCTGGAGATCCAGGCCTCCTCGTCGGAAAAGTTCTCTTTCCGATACCACTGACGAAGGTTCCGATACCGGCCGGCCAGGGAAAATCGGATGTTGGACCAGAATTTCCGCAGGCAGACGGGGCACTCGTGCATCGGCCGGGAATCGCTTTCGGGAAGACTGTTCGACCCGTTCATCAGGCACCGGAAGTGCACGCAGTGATAGAGACCGTACATGTGCCCGATCTCGTGCGCCAGCACTTTGCAGCAGCGGCGCAGAAAGAGGTCTTCACCTCCCGCGCCCGCCGCTTCCCCGTAGAACGCGGGATCATACCGGCAGAAGCTGAACACGCCCACCCGTTCGGCAAGGGTGGCTTCGCCGAAGACGAAATTCCAGTTGTCGTCCGGATACAGATCGACCATGGTGACGGCGGTCAGAGAGTAGGCGTCAGCAGGAAGCCGGGCCTTCAGCCATTCGAGAATGTCTCCGGTGCACACCTGCGGCCGGCCAGTATGGGTATTGATACGGCCTCTGAAAGCCTGCGACGCGATCTCGACAGGGGGGAGCAGAATCACGTCGGCAGCATAGAACGCCTCGGTGAACTCCCTCAGCCGCTCGAGCAGGCTGCTGCCACTGGCAAACGCGCCGAGAGGCTGGAGATACAGGCGGTTGCGGAGCGGGGCAAACGGGTTGAACCCCGACTGCCGGTACTGATCCCAGGTCTGGCCGCGTTCGGGAAACTGGGCGAGCCAGTCGCCGGGGCGAGGCCGTCCGAGCAGATCGAAATCGCCGCCCGGCGCGAAAAATCTCTTTTCCTCCGCAGACAGGCCATCGAGAGAACCAACAGCCTCGACGCAGGCAGCCAGATCGCGCGGAGTGAATCTCGACTGAAAAATCACGCCGGCCGCCAGGATTCCCAGCCCCAGCAGCAGGAACCGGCGGATCCAGACCCAGATCGTCGTCTCGAAAAACGGATGTCCCATGAGCCCCTCATCATGTCGTGTGAATATCTTTTACTATACGTATCAATCCTGCCGTCGGAATACCGATCCAGTCAGGTCTGTTGTTCAGTTCGTAGGCACACTCGTACAGGGCCTTTTCGAGCAGAAAAAGCTTCAGCAGCGAATCGAACACGTCCCGGTCGCGGGGAATCGCGACGCAGTCGCCTGCGCCGTGAAGATATCCGCTCAGAAATTTTTCGACGATGCGATGTTCCCAGTCTTCAGCCATTGCCGCCAGGCGCCGATCGAACTCCGCACTTGCGCGGGACTCTTCCTGAACGAGCATCTGTGCTGCATAACTGAACGACCTCAGCATGCCGGCGACATCGCGCATCGGAAGATGTTTGCGGCGCCGCTCCGCGAGCGATCGGGCCGGCTCACCCTCGAAATCGATGATGACGAAATCGTTCTTCGTCACGAGAATCTGTCCGAGATGGAGATCGCCGTGGATCCTGGTCTTGCGTATCGAGGCAAGATCCGGGCGGAAGGTTTTCACATGGTCGCGAATGCGATCGGATGCGGCACAGACCTCTTCGACCATGGCGCGATACCGTTCCGGAATGGAATCGATTCTTCGCTTCAAGGCGTCCAGGGTTTCAACAGCCGACCGTTCGATCGATGCCATCCATTCCACCCAGTCATCATCGGAAACGGGCTCTGGATCGAACGCGGAGTCGCCGGCCGACCCGGCGAGCACGGCGTGAAGCTGTCCGACCCGCTCGCCGAGCATCTCCATCCGTTCGGGAATATTTCCATTGTCCGGCGCTTCTCCACGGGAAACGGCTTCGGATAGCCGCTTCAGATGCGCGAGCGTGTGGTTCCAACAGTCACCGCCGTTCGGAACGAACTCCTGCAGGATGGCCAGGGTCGTGGTTTTCCCGCCTTCCCCGAGATACTCGATCGCGCCTCCCACCCGGGCCACATTCGGGAATGCGGCTTTCTCGGTGAGATACCGGCCGATCTCGAGTTCGGGGCTCACTCCGTTTTGTATCTGGCGATATATTTTCACGATCATCCGGTCACCGAGCCGATACGATGAATGACTCTGCTCGAGGCTGAGCCTGCAAACCGGCTCGTCATGCCCAGAATCCATCTTCTTCAGAGCTCCGGTGGCGGAGAAGCGCAGAACGCCGTTCTCGAGAGAAACATCACCTGATCTTCTGAGGGCTGCAAGAACTCCCCGGCAAAACCGGTCATCATGAAGGGCGTCAATCACGAAACATGGGCCCCGCGCTCCATCCGCTTCGACGATGCAGGCCTCGGGCGGAAGCCCGGGGGGCAGTTCGGCGCCGGACCGGAAGACGCTCAGGGGAAGAAAATAGGTCTGCACGGATCCGTCGGGAAAGGAGACGGAAAACATCGCGCAGACCCACTCGGGCAGATCGTCGATGCGAACGGGCCCAGCCGTCAGAAGCCGGACCGAGGAAATCTCACGCCCCTTCCCGGCGAACCAGCGTTTCGTCCGGATAGAGCGGGATACGCCTTCTTCGAGAGACTGGGTGAAGGTCGTCACGGCGTGGGGCTGCAGCGGTCAGTCATAACTCTGGAGACGGCTCACGTCGATCTTTATCAGCAGCGGGTAAAAATCATCGACGAGCCGAAACCCCGAAAACACCTTCCAGTTCCGGTATTTCCAGCAACCGCTTTCAGACACGATCCACAGATATCCCTTGTCATCGAAGGCGAGATCTTCGAGGCCGTGAAGAATCTCGTATTTCGCCACGATATCGCCGGTCCTGGGGTCTTTCTTGTGAAGCACGCTCGATTTTTCGAAACGTCGGGTGACCGTCCGGCTGATCCAGAGATACCCCTCCCTGTCGAACGCCGCACCCTGGGCCCCGGCGCTGATCCAGAGACTCGTCGAAGCGTTGGAGGCCGTCAGCGTTCGCACGTTTCTCCCCAGGTCGGGTTTTCCCGGATGGTTCGCACCGTTCCGATCGGCCCATGCGATCTGTTCGGCCGGAATTTCATAGATCCGTGTATTTTTTTCCCGATCTTCACCCTCGGTATAGCGTCCAAGCCAGAGCGTTCCCGGAGCCGGCGGCGCCTTCACGCCAATTCCGGCCCCCACGGCAGCCGTTGCCGAGCGATCAACCGTTTCGTCGCTGTTCGCCGCGATGCTGATCCGGCGACCGCCGAAGGGGTTTCTTCCGTCCTCGTTCCGGACGTTCGGCACGGCCGCATGCGCGGCTGATACGCCGGCCGCTCCGCGCGATTTCAGGAGCACCGCGGCTTTTTCCAGGGTCGATATCTTCTTTTTCCAGGCAGCGAACGAGCCAATGATCGCATTATTCCCGGTTCCGCCAAGGGTGACGCGGGCCAGGAGAGCCTCGTTGTTGAAGGCCGAGCCGAGTTTGAACGCCTTTTCGATATCGATCTTGAACACATGGCGGGTGTCTGAAACATACAGAATCCCCTGCCCGTCGCACGCAAGGCCGCCGGCATGCCGGCACAGAGCTCCCTGCTCGATCGGCCCCATCGTAAACCAGCCTCGGCATTCGCCCGTCGCCGGATCGATGCGATACACCCTGCATTCGACAGCCTCGCTGTCGTCTTTTCTGCCATCCCAGATGTAGCCTGCAACAAGGACATAGGGAGAAGACCAGGTGAGGCCCTGCGGGACGAACTTTTCGTCGAGCCCCGGCGCCCAGATCCGTGTGACGATCGCATTCTCGTTATGCGTCCGGCGAACCTTCTTCCCGGCTCCGTACTTCACGGGCGCCTTCCCGAGAATCTTCTGTCCGGCTGAAGATGGGCCGGAAGCGAAACTGCCTGTCACGGAAAACAGGAATACGAATGTCAGAAGAGCACCGAGGAAACATCGAGAAGAGATACGCACAACACGATTGCTTGTTCCGGTTTTCCCGTTCACATGTCACTCCTTTGATGATCCGCCAGCAAAGCGTGAGAATGACTCATTTGAACAACGCCTTCTGCGATTCGACAGCCTGAACAATTTCGTTGATGTTTGTTCCACGGATGACTTTCAGGCCGGCAATCGTCGTTGGCGTAGCCAGCGTCGCCGTCGTTCCGGCATAGTTTTTCCCGAGTTTCCGGTGAACCCTGGCTGCTGTTGTATTTCTTGAAATATCATATTCCATGTACGCGACTCCCCGGTTTCCGAGGTCCCTGATGAGTGCGGAACATGCTCCACAGCCAGGCCGGGTGAAAACGATCACCGGAACCAGACCGGGCAGAATGGAATAATTCAATTCCCCGACGATGTGCCGCAACTCTTCCATCGACGCAATGGGATCGCTGACGGGTATTACGGTCAGCAAAATGACGCCTGCCATAAATATGGCTACACAAATGAATTCAAGAGGAGTCATTTGTCTCTTCATCGTACAAACGTTCCTTCAACCGTTTTGCCATGCTCACATCTGAGAATGCTGGAAAGCTCCTGCGTTGTCAGAGGTATATCGGTGAATTTCCTGCCGTTCTGTCGTCCTTTCAGAGCCCGCAGGAAAGCCTTGTCGGAGTTCAGTCGATCATCATGATATCATGAGATGAACGACGTCGTTGCCGTGAGGACAGGGCGGGAGGTTCGCGAACCGCCCCCTCCCAGGCCTGTGGATTACATCGGTTCCGGTCATCCTGATGTATCGCAGGGTGAACGGAACCTCATGAACAGGCTTGTTCGTGGTTCGACACCTCACCACGAACGGAAATTGTGATTTTATCCACAGGCTGCTACGTGTGGCTAGGGAATATCCTTCTCGTTCTATATCTGCGGAATCTGCGTCATCTGCGGATTCCTTCTCTGTGTCTGGCATGGTGAAAGTTCATGAAATCACCACAATGGCACAAAGACACAAAGGTTCCATTAGTATCGGTCTATCGCCGTTCTTCGTGCCTTGGTGTCTTTGTGGTGAAACAATCTCTGTATCTGTGAGGTGACCGATGGATTGACGTGTCTGGGAAGATCCGGGATTTAGCGGGAAGTGTCGATCTGGACGGGCCGCGCGGGGGATTTCTTCGATGTCCGGGAAACCCACATGGTTTGACATGCGGCGGGGGTGTTTTCCGCATGGTTTGACATGTCATTTTAACCCGTGTCAAAGGACCGGTTACGCCCCGTCATCTATTCTGTCGGTGTCGATGCTCATGGTTTGAAGGTGATCCTGATGGTGCCTTTCAATACGAAGCCGCAGGAACGCCCTTTTTGTCGGCCTTTGGAAGAGCCTTCCTCCCCGTGGCAGACTTCGTTGATGGCCTTCTCGGCGATGTTCTTCTCGTGCATCTCGTGAAGGTGGTAGCCGATTTTGAATCCGCCGTGCCGGCAGGCTGGGTTCACGCAAGGCAGAATCTCCTGCATCTCCTGTTTCGACAGATGGACGCTGCCGCTGCCGTCTTTGATCGGCCACCAGCCGTCGAAAATCTCTCCAGTCAAGGTCGCGTCCTGAATTTTGGGAAAGGCGGTTTCGAAATCAGTGATACTACCGAAAAGCGGCACGGAATCTGGGTTCTTCATGGAAAATCCTCCTGTAAAAGTGTGTTTGAACAATGCGCCGAAGCTGATGAGGCATGTCGAGGACATCGTTGAATACGCGGAGCTCTACAAGATCGAGGTGAGCCGGAGTGAGATCGAGGAGATTGGCGAGAAGTATCGGTTTCCGCTTCTGTTGATGCATGGCTTCGATACCGAGGGGGAGATACGGTTTTTCATCGTGACGTTCGATGAGGCCCTCGCCGTGATCTGCGCCGCGAGGCCTGACAAAAGCGGCGTCAAGGGGATGAACACCCGGGAGATCGTCGAGCTGTTCGAGCGGTATGACTTCCGCGATCAGAATGGGCATCGGCTCATCATGTGCCAGGAGTTTCGCGACCTGGTCGGGATCGCAAAAGGTGGAACCATTCCCCGCGCATGAGGAAATGCGACCCTACAACTTTTTTGTCTTCCAGCAGTTGGAGCAGGGGGTGAGGCCTTCTGGAAGATCGGAAAGGGTGTAGATGGGCGTGTGGGTGCGGCCGCTCGAGAGGGAGCAGTCGGGCTGGGCATGGTAGGAAGAGCCGCGTTTTGAGATGAAGCATAGTAAGCGATCAATGAACAGCATCTTCACCTCTGGTTCTGGATTTGGTTTCA
>CAYMEN010000034.1:0-48487 GCA_964389325.1 uncultured bacterium
CCCGTTGGTAGGGTTTATATTAACAGGTTCGGTTTCCCGAGTCAACTATCTTTTTCAAAAAAAGTTTTCCTTCCCGTCAAACCCTGTGTTCAAGGCCTTCCGCAGGTCTGACGAAACAGGAACACGTTTGATTTTGTGTATCGCCCGTTCAACCTCCCGGCTGGTTTTTCACTCAGGCTCCCGGTACGGCCGGGGGAGCCTCCTTATACTTGATCATGACTACAGAGGTACTCTTCTCAGGGTGGAAGAAGTAGTACACTTCATCCATCAGACGCTTCAGAAGGAAAATGCCCCGCCCGCCCTTTCCCCACTCTTTCACTTCGGCGAGCTTTTCGAAGTATTCCGGATTGAAGGTGATGCCGCCGAAATCGGTGACCTGGAGAATGCAGCACTGGTTGCTGACGGTCGAGCCGACCTCGATGACCGGCTGGCCGCGGAGGCTGCCGTGATCGATCGCATTCATCATCGCCTCTTCGAGACCGAGTGCGATGTTCATCTTCACGCGGGGGCTGTACCCGAGGGCTTCGAGTTTGCTTCCGATTCTATCTCGGACCTTCCCGACTTCGCTCAGCGCACAGGGAACGCGCACGACCTCATCGAACGCGTACCTTCTGATGCGGGTTGAATCGTTCATCGGAATCATGTCATCTCACCTCAGCGGGAGCGCGACCTTGATCGACGTCTCGTCGTCACTGTCACGGCAGATCGTGATCGTACCCTTGTGAGCGTGGACCATATGGCCGAGGAAGGCGAGATCGAGGTCGAGCGTCGCGCTTTCCCCCGAAATGATGCGGTCGACCTGGGCGTTCCAGTCGAGGGCATCCTCGCGGATATGCTCGGAGACGCCCGCGCCATGAAGGCCGATGAACAACTCGATCCGGTCGGTGGACGGCACGGCGTTCCAGATGATTGTCTCGCCTTTTTGGAGTACGCGCTTCCCCTGGATGAACAGCGTCTTGAACATCAGGATCATCCGGGAGGTGTCGAATCTGCCAGCGATCTGTCCGTGGGAAAGCAGCCCCGAATCCTCCACGACAATGCCGAGCCGCTGAAGGCCTCGTTCAAACCGGACCTTCACCTTGGTGTATATGTCGGTCAGGCTGCAGTTGCCCCGTTCGAGTCGCAGAGGACCGCTCTTCAACTCCGTCAGGGAGATGAGGTGGCGCATCGACTCTTTCTGACGGCGCAGCAATTTTCTCGACTGGACCGGATCTTTTTGCTTCCAGGCGCGCCTGATCAGTTTTGCATGCTTGTGGAGCATCAGGGCGTAGAACTGGGAAAACCGGCGGTCTATCGCGCGCTGATCCGAGATGTTGCGGATCGAGACGATGACTTCGGCCGGGTTGCCTGACGTGCCCGGGATCGTGACGAAGCGGTTCGAGAGGATCATCTCGTGCGGCTTGAGCAGGACCACTTCGGAGGAGCCGGAGGTCTCGCCGCTCCGGATGACGTTGCTGACGTAGGTGGCGAGCGCGTAGTTCTGCTTGCCGTCAGGGAAGAACAGGCTTTCGACCGCCTGGTTGTACAACACCGGGTTGCCGGCCATGTCGACGACCATGATGCCGTCGGTGAGGGCCTGGAAGATGCCGCGCACCCGGCTGGACTCGATGAGCAGGTTCTTCTGGAGTCGCAGCCGCTCGACGGTGACCGACGAGTGGTCGGCGAGCACCTGGAGCGCCTCGAGATCGGTCTCGTCGAACTTGGGGGCGCCGACGCGGTTGTACACCTGGAGGGTGCCGATGATCTCGTCGCGCACCTTCAGCGGCACGCAGGCCAGCGAGCGATGCTCGAGGGCATGGGTGGGCGGGGCGTTGATGCGCGTGACCGGGCTCACATAGTCGCCGCATTCTATACGGCGACCTATGCCGTCCTGGGCGACCTTGCCGGGGATGCCGGCGCCGAGGGGAACGACGACGTTTCCGCGGGCCGCCTGGTCTTCGCGCGTCGAGCCAACGAACCGCAGCTTCGAGCCCTCGATGAGGGCGATCGAGGCGTGCTCGGCATCGGTCAGGCGTCTCGCGGAATCGACCAGAAGAGCGAAAACACCCTCGAGGTGCTCCTCGACGCAGATCTGCCGCCAGGTATAGATGAGAATATCCACCTGCGCGGGCGTCAGGGCCGCACCGTTCTTCCGGTCGACGGCGTCCTGGGTCATGGCCGGCAGTCGCTTTCTTTTTTTATAGCTCTCACTATAGTCTGGTTCTCTCTCGGGATATACTGGCGTATTCCGTCATGAAAGGAGGAAGGAACAGGTCATGCAACGGCGGCCCCTGCCGTCGGGGCCGCCCGTCTTGTCATTTTTGGGACAGAAGTTCCTTGACCTTTTCTTCGAACAGCTTCAGATCCTGGGGGCGGTAGCCGGAATGAACCATCGCGATCTTTCCGTCTTTGTCGATGATGACGGAGCTGGGGGTGAACGAAAAGCCGTATTTCTCGGGTACCGAGAAGATCGGGTCGAGAAGCACGGGATAGTTGATGTTGTTGTGGGCAGCCCAGGAGACCAGCATCGGCTTCCCGAGGAGATCGACGCCGACCGCGAGGACTTCGATGCCGGGATTCTGCTCCTTGAGAATCTTGAGGGCCTTCGCTTCCTGGAGGCAGGAGTAACAGGCGCTCTGGATGAAGAACAGAATGATGGGCTTGCCCAAGTAGTCTTTCAGGCTTTCCATCTTGTCGGTAGCGAGGTTCGGAAGAGAAAACCCCGGGGCCGGATCGCCGACCTTCAGCTCGATCTCGGGCTCGATTGCAGCACCGGCATCGCCGCCGATGTTGACCATGCTGGTAGGATCCTTGCTCTCGGCGGCGTTCACCGCGAGAGGGCCACTCATCATCATGCCGGCAGCGATTCCCGCGCCGAGAAAAGCTCGAATGATCCGCTTCTTCATCTTCTCTGATGCTCCTTGAACCGATTGTTGGGCGAAGTCTAGCACAAGCACCCACCCCGGTCAATCCCGGCCGGGACAAATCGGCAACCACAACCGATTCCGTTCATGCTCAACAGTAACGGACCTGAATGGCGGAGAACACCATGAACACTGAGGATTCACAGAGTTTCTTTCAGTTGTCTGGCACGTGTGTAGTATTTTGAGAACTACATTCGCATATGCCGATGCAGGGGCGGCTCGCGAACCGCCCCTGCGAATAGAGAACGGTTGTTCTGTGGTGAAACAATTTCTGTGTCTTCGTGAGCTCTGTGATTCAGCGGGTGTGAAACCTGATGCGCTTGCCTTGTCTGCGGTGAAGGCATCGTGCGATTTTCTCGTTTGTTGTGGTAATATGGACCGTTGAGAAAAAACACCTTCGGAGGAATGGAATGAACCTCTTCATCAGGAACATCAGTTATTTCTGGGCCGGCGGTGACGAGCCTGTCCTGGAAAACGTCTCGCTGCTCGTCGACGGCTCGAGGATCGCCGCCGTCGGCCCGGCTGCGGAACTCGCGCAGAAGGCCGGTTCCGCCAGAAGCATCTCCGGAGAAGGCATGATCGTCATTCCCGGACTCGTGAACACGCACCACCATTTTTATCAGACGCTGACCCGCAATTTTCCCAAGGTCCAGGACGCCGAACTGTTCGAGTGGCTCGTCAACCTGTATCCGCTCTGGGCGAAGCTGACGGCCGACGATTTTCACCTGTCGACGACGGTCGCAGCGCTCGAACTGCTCAAGAGCGGCTGCACGACGGCGGTCGATCACTCGTATCTGGTCCCCGAAGGCCAGCCAAACCTCTTCGAGAGCCAGGTCACGGCCGCGAAGCGAGCCGGCCTCCGGTTCCACCTGTGCCGCGGAAGCATGTCGCGCTCGAAGAAGGACGGCGGCCTGCCGCCCGATTCCGTCGTGCAGACCGAAGCGGTCATCATGGAAGAGACCGATCGACTGGTGAAGAAGGTTCACGAATCGCAGCCTGGCGGCATGACGCGCATCGTCGTGGCTCCGTGTTCCCCGTTCTCGGTGACCAAGGAGCTGATGGTCGAGGCGAAGCGGTACGCGAACAAGAACGGCCTCAAATGCCACACGCACCTTGCCGAGACCCATGACGAGGACGATTTCTGCATCAAGATGTACGGCTGCCGGCCCTTCGAACTGATGGAACAGCTGGAATGGATGGACAACAATTCGTTCTACGCCCATTGCGTTCACATCTCGGGAACGGAAATCCCGCGCATGGCGAAGGCGCAGGGGGGCGTCGCCCACTGCCCGAGCAGCAACATGCGCCTCGGCTCGGGCATCGCGCCGATCGTCGAGTATCAGAAAGCCGGGGTTCCCGTCAGCATCGCGGTCGACGGCTCGGCGAGCAACGACTGTTCGAACATGATGCTCGAAGTGCGCAATGCTCTCATGCTGCAGCGCGTGAAGAATGGCGCCAAGTGCATCACGGCGAAGGACGTGCTGAAGATGGCCACCCTTGGCGGCGCAAAGGTGCTCGGCCGGGACGACATCGGGCTTCTGAAGGCCGGCATGGAAGCGGACTTCGTCGGCTTCCGGCTCGACTCGCTGCGCCAGGCGGGCAGTTCGACCGATCCGCTCGGGGCGCTCATCTTCTGCGCCGTCGACACGGTCGACCTCTCGGTCGTCCACGGCGAGCTGCTCATCAACGACGGCAAGTTCACCCGGTTCAGCGACGACGAACTGTCCGAGATCGTGCGAAGGCAGAACCGCCGCAGCCGCGAACTGTATTTCGGCAAGGCGTAAAATCTGGTGTCGGGGCGGGTTTCAAACCCGCCCCGACAGGAACACGTGGCGTTCAATGGAACCCATATTTTTTGACATTGGGCGGGGGGTGTGGTAGATTTCGGCCGTTCCTCTCCTGAGAAACGAGGGAACAGTACGGCAAGGAACGGAATGAACGGTGTCGGGCTTCCACACCATATTTTCCATGGTATGAACAGGAGCGGCGAACGTCTGAGACGGATCGCCGTTTATCGTTGTTACGAGGGATACTTTTACCCGAGGTGAACGGATGAAGATCATCGGACATGCTACGGTAGCGACGCTCGGCACCAACCACCAGGTGATCGAGGACGGCGCGGTCGCTTTCGACGAGAAGAAGATCCACGGCGTCGGAACGACGGACGAGCTGAAGAAGCGCTTCCCCAAGGCGAAATTCGAGAGCGCGAACGGGTTGCTGCTGACGCCCGGCCTGATCAACGCGCACATGCACCTGTATTCGACGTTCGCGCGCGGCATCGCCCTGAAAGACGCCCCGCCCGAGAACTTCGTGCAGATTCTCGAGCGACTCTGGTGGCGGCTCGACAAGGCCCTCAAGCCCGACGATCTGTATCTGACCGCGATGATCCCGCTCCTGGAAGCGGTCCGTTCGGGCGTCACGACCCTGATCGACCACCACGCCAGCCCGCACGCCATCGGCGGCTCGCTGAACACGCTGCAGCAGGCGTTCCGGAAGTGCGGCGTCCGCGGCTGTCTCTGCTACGAAGTCTCGGATCGTGACGGGGCGTCGCGGCGCGACGCGGGTCTCGAGGAAAACGCGAACTTCATCCGGGGCATCAAGCTCGACAGCGAGCCCGACATGGCCGCGATGATGGGCCTGCATGCGAGCATGACGCTCGAGGACTCGACGCTGGCCCGGGCCGCCGAGCTGGCCAAGGGGCTCAAGGTCGGGTGCCACATCCACGTCTGCGAAGACAAGGCCGACCTCGAGGACGCCCGCAGGCGCGGCTTCCGCTCGGTCATCGACCGGCTGCACCGGGTCGGCCTCACCGGATCCGACAGCATCTTCGCGCACTGCGTCCACGTCGACGAGATGGATATCCACACGCTGGCGCTCACGCGCACCAACGTTGCCCACAACCCGCGCTCGAACATGAACAACGGGGTCGGCTGCGCGAACATCGAGCTGATGATGAGAGAAAAGGTTCCGGTGATGATGGGTACGGATGGCATGTCGCCGTCGCCGCTGCCGGATTTCGCCCTGGCGAACATTCTGCACAAGCACCAGGCCGGCGATCCGCGCAAAGCATACGGGGAAGTATGGAAAATGTATTCCCAGAGCAACCCGGCCCTGGCGTCGAACATCTTCAAGACGCCGATCGGCGCGCTCGAGGAAGGCGCCGCCAGCGACATGGTCATTTGGAATTACCTGCCTCCGACCCCGATCAACGCCGGCAACACGCTGGGCCACATGCTGTTCGGGCTCACCGGCGCCACGGTCAACACCACGATCTGTCGAGGCAGGAAGATCTACGACGACGGCAAACTCACCTTCCTGGCTGACGGCGAGGAAGCCGAGATGTGCGCCAAATCGCGCGAACTGGCCCGTTCCCTGTGGGAACGGTTCTGAATACGAATTCAAGGAAAGCGAGCACCACATGAAGATCGACAAGGGCATGATTGAAAAGATCCAGGCCGAAGTCAAGAAGCATGAGCCGGCGATGGTCCAGTTCATGCGCGACATCTGCGCGATTCCGAGCTACGAATCGAAGATCGGGGATGTCGTGAAGCGCATCAACGACGAGATGAAGAAGCTCGGGTTCGACGAGGTGTTCGTCGACAAGATGGGCAACTCGGTCGGACGCGTCGGCAACGGCCTGATCAAGATCGTGTGCGCCAGCTAGGTCGACACCGTCGGCATCGCCGACCCGACCCAGTGGAAATGGGACCCCTTCAAGGGCAAGGTCGAGAACGGCATTCTGTATGCGCTCGGCGCCTGCGACGAGAAGGGTTCGACTCCCGGCATGGTGTATGCGCTCAAGATCCTGAAGGATCTGAACCTGCTCGACGGATATAGCCTGTACTATTTCGGCAACATGGAAGAGGAGTGCGACGGCATCGCCCCGCATTCGCTCGTCGAGACCGAGAAGATCAAACCGGATTTCGTCGTCGTCGGCGAGCCGACCTGCATGCGCATCTATCGCGGCCACCGCGGACGCGTCGAGCTGAAGGTGACGACCAAGGGCCGCACCTGCCACGCCTCGGCCCCCGAGCGCGGCGACAACGCGATCTACAAGATGACCCCGATCATCGACGAGATCAGCAAGATGTCGCACATGTTCAAGGACGACCCGTTCCTGGGCAAGGGCTCGATCGTCGTTTCGAAGATCGAGTGCAAGACCCCCAGCCTGAACGCCGTTCCCGACGAGTGCACGATCTACCTCGACCGACGCCTGACCTTCGGCGAGAACGAGGAGTCGTCGATCAAGGAGCTCGAGTCGCTGCCCAGCATGAAGAACGGCAAGGTCGAAGAGCTGTTCTACGACGTGCCCAGCTACACCGGCTTCGTCTTCCCGGTCAGCAAGTATTATCCGCCGTGGGCCCTGGATCCGAAGCACCCGCTGGTCACCGCGGGCGTCGAAGCCTACAAGGCCTGCCACGACAGCAAGGAACCCGTCGTCGACAAGTGGGTCTTCTCGACCAACGGCACCTACTGGATGGGCAAGGCGAACATCCCGTCGATCGGCTTCGGGCCCGGCAACGAGGTGCATGCGCACACCGTCAACGACCAGGTGCCGCTCGCCGAGGTCGTGAAGTGTGCCGAGTTCTACGCCATGCTCCCGCTGGCCCTCAAGAAGTGACGTTTTAATAGCCATAGATATTTATCTATGACGCCGAAAGGAAAACAGGAATCCATGACCGAACAACCGAAGACCAGCAAACTGGCCGTCGTGGCCGTGGGCGGCAACTCCCTGATCCAGGACGAGAAGCGCCAGAGCGTGGCCGACCAGTATCAGGCCGCGTGCAATACGATGGTCCACATCGCCGACATGATCGAGGCCGGCTACAACGTCGTCGTCACGCACGGCAACGGGCCGCAGGTCGGTTTCATCCTGCTGCGCAGCGATTTCGCGATCTCGCAGATCCATCCGGTTCCGCTCGATTCCTGCGTGGCCGACACGCAGGGCGCCATCGGGTACAATTTCCAGATGGCCCTCTCGAACGAGTTCAAGAAGCGCGGCATCACAAAAGACGTCGTGACGGTCGTCACGCAGGTCATCGTCGACAAGAACGACCCGTCGTTCCTCAAGCCCACCAAGCCGATCGGCAAGTTCTACACCGAGGAAGTCGCGAAGAGCCGCAAGGAAAAAGAGGGCTGGGACATCATGGAAGACTCGGGCCGCGGCTGGCGGCGCGTCGTGGCTTCCCCCCTGCCCCAGGAGATCGTCGAGGAAGACTCGATCCGCGCCCTGGCGGACCGCGGCTTCGTCGTGGTGGCGGTCGGCGGCGGCGGCATCCCGGTCGTGCGCGATGAAAACGGCATGCTGAAGGGCGCCGCGGCGGTCATCGACAAGGATTACGCGTCGGGACTGCTCGCCAAGAACCTGAAGGCCGACGCGTTCATCATCTCGACGGCCGTCGAGAAGGTGTATCTGAACTTCGGCAAACCCGACCAGAAGGCGCTCGACAAGTGCACGGCGCTCGAACTCGAGAAGTACATCGCGGAAGGGCACTTCAAGCCGGGCTCGATGCTTCCCAAATGCAAGGCGGTGCTGAACTTCCTGCGCTCGGGCGGCAAGCACGCGATCATCACCAACCCCGAAAACCTGGCCCGCGCCATCAAAGGCCAGGCCGGAACGCATATCTACCCGTAACAAGATTCCTGGTTACACCACAAAGGCACAAAGAATTCTCAGACAAAACACGCTCGTTTGCTATTCCCTTTTTCCTTCGTGTCTTTGTGTCTTCGTGGTGATTTTCCGGAACATTCGTCTATAACAACACATAGGAGACCATCGTGTCGAAATACGCAAAAAAATTCGAACTCAAGATGCGCAAGGACGTGCTCGTCAACACCGAGAAGCGGTGCCGGGAAAAGCACATCCTGATCCCGACCTTCGCCCAGATGAAGAACCCGAAGCTGATTCCCGAGAAGGTGCAGAAGAAGCTGAAGGGCGTCGGCCTGTGGGACGTGAACCCGATCAACCTGTTCCGCATCACCTGGCACAATGACGTCAACACCGGCCTGTTCGGCGGCGCGAATTATTTCGAGCTTCCGTCGAAGATCACGGGCGTGAAGGCCCGCATCGTCGGCCTGATCGGCAAGTATTTCCCGACCGGCGCCCACAAGGTCGGCGCGGCGTTCGGCTGCCTGGTACCGCGGCTCGTCAGCGGCGAATTCGACCCGACGACCCAGAAGGCCGTCTGGCCCAGCACCGGCAACTACTGCCGCGGCGGCGCCTACGACTGCGCGCTGCTCGACACGCCCGCGATCGCGATCCTTCCCGAAGAGATGAGCCAGGAACGCTTCAACTGGCTGCGCGAGATCGGCACCAGCGAAGTCATCGCGACACCCGGCTGCGAGTCGAACGTCAAGGAGATCTACGACAAGTGCTGGGAACTGACCAAGACCCGCGGCGACAAAATCGTCATCTTCAACCAGTTCGCCGAGTTCGGCAACTATAACTGGCACTATCATGTGACCGGCGCGGCCGTCGAAGAGACGTTCAAGGTGATCGCCAAGCCGGGCAACCGCATGGCGGCGTGGGTCACGGCCACGGGTTCGGCTGGAACGATCGCCGCCGGCGATTATCTCAAGCTGATCCATCCGCACTCAAAGGTCGTCGCATCGGAAGCCCTCCAGTGCCCCACCCTGCTGATGAACGGCTTCGGCGGCCACCGCATCGAAGGCATCGGCGACAAGCACGTGCCGTGGGTCCATAACGTTCGCAATACCGATCTCGTCGTCGCCGTCGATGACGAGAACTGCATGCGCATCCTGCGGCTGTTCAACGAGCCCGAGGGGCACAAGACCCTGCGCGAGGCCGGAGTATCCGAGGACGTCATCAAGATGCTGCCCCTGCTCGGCATCAGCAGCATCAGCAACATGCTCACCGCGATCAAGACCGCGAAGTTCTACGAGATGGACGAGAATGACGTGCTGTTCACGCCGTTCACCGACTCGGCCGAGATGTACACATCTCGCGTGACCGAACAGCAGCAGTCCCTGGGTGCATACAACCACACCCAGGCCCTCATCGACTGGGAGCGCTACCTGCTCGGCGAAACGACGCAGAACATGCAGGAACTCGGCTACCAGGACCGCAAGAAGCTGCACAACCTCAAGTATTACACCTGGGTCGAACAGCAGGGGAAGACCTTCGAAGAGATCAACCAGCTGTGGGACCCCGAGTTCTGGGTCGAAGCCGCCGCTCAGGCCTCGAAGTGGGACACGCTGATCGAGGAGTTCAACGCTCAGACCAAGGTTCTCGACACTCTCTGACAGCATCTGTTACCATGAAAGCCCCGGAAATTCCGGGGCTTTCTTGGTAACAAATGAAGTTTGAAAAGATGAGGCATGGATAACAGGGGATGCAGGTTGCCGTATACGCTGGCGTTCAGATTGCCGGCGGAAAGCAGGCGGTTGATCGCGACGTGGCACCGCCGGCTGAACGGGTTTTGCGCGAAGTTCGACCCGATCGACCTGGCGCACCTGACGATCAAGTATCTCGCGTATCCCAACGAAGGCATGACGGAGCAGGATGTGCGCAACCTGCTGCCGCGCATCGCCGAGATCGCCAGGCCGTTCCTTCCCATGAAGGTGTTCGTGCGGGGGCTGGACCTGTTTTCCTATGCCGCGGAAAAGTCGCCGCTCGTCTATCTCAAAGTGCTTCCGAGCAGAGAACTGCAGGAGTTTCACGAAGCCGTCAGGCTGGGGCTCGGAAAGGCGATCGACCCGTTTCCCCACGCCGACGCCGAGAATTTCAAGCCGCACATCACGCTCTCGAAGCAGATCGGAAACGGCGATCTCGACCAGCTGAAGCAGCTCATTCACCGGTCGCACAAATCGGCGAAACGCATGTTCAAGCTGACCGACCTCGTCGTGTTCACGCCGAATGACGTCTACCAGGTTCTTCCGAACCTCTCCCTGCCGAAATTCGACCGGCGGAATTATTGACCACCATATTTTTCACCGCAAGGCCCATCCCCCGTCGTCCGTCACCGCCGTCTCATTACCGGCAGATTCAGCGTCTGGAGGCGCTTCAGAGCTTCGGGATGCCCCTGTTCCGCGGCCTTTCGGTACCAGTCGGCGGCGATGAAGATATTCTGCGGGAAGCCGTCGCCCCGCTCATACATAAGGCCGAGATTCAGCTGTGCGTCGGCAAATCCCTGCTCAGCCGCGGTTCGAAACAGTTCGGCGGCCTTTCCAAAATTTTTTCTGACGCCGGTTCCGTTCGCATACATGACCCCAAGCCTGTAGCAGGCCGACACGACGCCCTTATTCGCGGCCTGCTGATACAGATCGATGGCCCTGGCGTAATTTTTCGGGATTCCGTCACCTAGCTCATACATCATGCCGAGGTTCACCTGGCCCATGGGGTTGCCCTCGGCCGCGACACCATTGAAAAGTTCGAAAGCCTTCGCGGTGTTCTTCGGCACACCCTTCCCGTCCGCATAGCAGACGCCCAGCTTGACCCGGCCACCCACATTGCCTTGCGCCGCGGACTGCTGATACAGAGTGAAAGCCTTGAACCAGTCCTGCGGCACGCCGTCGCCGCGTTCATACATTTGCCCGAGGTTCACCTGGCCATCGGCGTCGCCCTTGTTCGCGGCCTGCTGAAACAGCTGGGCGGCCTTCGCGAGGTCCTTGTTCACCCCGGTTCCATTCGCATACAAAACGCCCAGTTTCGCCAGGGCATGGACCGACCCCTTTTCCACCGCCTGCTGGAAGAGATCGAACGCCCGTTCGAAGTTCCGAGGCACGCCGTTTCCTGTTTCATACATCGTGCCGAGGTTTTCCAAGGCGCCGGGTTCCCCTTTCGCGGCTGCCCGTTCGAACAATTCTTTTGCCTTCCCCTGATCTCTGGGAACACCGATGCCGTCTCCATACAGCACTCCCAGTTTTCCCCACGCCGCCGGGAGATCCTGGTCGGCGGCTTTTTGATACCATTCGATAGCTTTCGCCATATTTCGAGGCGCCACCTCGCCGCGTTCGTACATCAATCCGACGTTCATCTGGCCATACGGATGGCCCGCCTGCGCGGCACGCAGATACAGCTCCATGGCGGCAGCGAGGTCGCGCTTCACGCCTTCCCCATAAAAATACATGCCGCCGAGACCGATCTGGGCGTCTCCGTCGCCCTGCTGAGATGCTTTTTCATACCATTCGGCCGCCTTGCGGAAGTCCTTCGTTACCCCGGCCCCGTAGCGGTAGCAGTCTCCCAGCAACGTCTGGGCACTGGCCAGGCCCTGTTCCGCGGCCTTCCGATACCATTCGAACGCCCTGTCGGGATTTCGCTCCACGCCCTCGCCCTTTTCATACACTCTGCCCAGCCGTATCTGGGCGTCGGCATCCCCCCGTTCGGCCGCCTGCTGGAGGGCGTTCACAGAACCGGTCAGCTCCGTCATCGATTTTTTTCCCGTCGAGGGCATCGTCGGAACAGATTCTTCGGACGGGCGGCGGGAAGGCACGGTTCCGGGGACGAAGCAGAACGAATCGACCAGGCTCGTATGTTCCCATGGTTTCTGCACATTTTCGGTGTCGCGCAGGACGCCCCGGCGCACGTTCCGAAACATGGATTCGATTTCCTGGCCGGGCACCGGCAGTTGTTTCACCAGGTTCGCGAGATACGGGGAGTTCCCGCTCTGACTGCCGTCCTGGGCGACGTCGCCAGGCGAGGTCGAGTACGCGATGATCATCTGGTCGCCGGCCTCCATTTTCGCGAGGCCGCCGCTGATCGAGCGCGAGCTTCGGACGATGGGGTTGTTGCGGCACGCATCGAGAATGATGATATTCACCCGCGCCCTGGCCGCCTGCATCGCGTCGATGATCCGGCGCGCCTCGAAACACTCGTACGAAATCTGGGACTCGGTCGAGGCATCGGCATCGACGGGAACCAGGTAATTCTCGCCCCGGACCTGCAGTCCGTGGCCCGAAAAGTAGAACAGGCCGGCGTCCATGCCGGCGAGGTTTTCCTCGAACGCTTTCAGGGCCTCGATCATGCCCCTCCGCGACTGGTTCTCGAGCAATTGCACGTCAAACCCGCACGTTTTCAGGGTTTCGGCCAGAAGGCGCACGTCGTTCACGGGATTCGCCAGCGGCGCGAAGGGATACGCCGCGTTCCCGATCAGCAGAGCGACCCGCCGTGCCCGCCCCGTCCGGTCGCGATCCGGGTGCGACGAGGCGGACGGCGTGACCCACCGGCGCGAGGGCTTCGAAGCTGCAGCGGGCGGTTTCGCGAACGCGCCGTCTGCGGCGAGAACGACGCTCAATGCGAGCAGGAGAATTCCTGCCAGGATAGAACGGTTCATCGTCATTTCGCCTCGAGAGCGACTTCGACGCGGCGGTTCTTCCGGTGATCGGCCTCGGAGCGGGCATCAGGAACGACGGGCCGTTCGAAGCCGAATCCGTTCGTCCGGAAGCGGCCTGCGGGGAAGCCGGTTGCTTTCATCAGGTGACGTTTCACCGACTCGGCCCTGCGCCTCGACAGCTTCAGGTTGTAGCCCGGATCGCCCCGGGCATCGCAGTGGCCGTTGATGGCGATGATGCCCAGAGGGAGGGTCTTCACGGCCTCTTCGAGTGCGGCCATCTGCAACTCCGCTTCCGGCGAGATCCTCTCGCTGTCGTATTCGAAGGGGATCGGCAGGTCGATCCCCTCCGACCTGGGCACGACCCCCGTGCCGCGCTTCAACTGGAGACCGGCGGAAATCTGGTCCCGGTCCTTGAACAGGAACTCGCCGTCGGCAGTGAAATATTGGGGCATATTCGTTTTCAGCGTCGCGATCCGGCTCTTCGTCTCGGGGTCGTCGGGAGCGTGGACGAGCCCTTTCCGGTAGTATTCCCAGGCGGTTCCGTACCGTTTCCCGTCATACGCGACGTCGCCGAGGCCGAACAGCGCCTGTGCGGTTGCCGGAGCATCTCCTGCCGTTTCAGCGGTCGCGAGGGCTTCCTTGAAAAAGCGGATGGCGTCGTCGGTGTTCCCCTTTTTCTGATATGCCGTCGCAAGGTTGATCGCGGCGACGGCATAGGTAGAATCCGCTTCCCAGGCTTGCGTGAAGCACCTGATTTTCGCGTCGATATCCGTGGCACGAAGGCCCTGGCCAACGAGCGAGACCGCTGTCGTACGATCGGCGTTCGCGGGAAATGATACTATACACATCAATATACATATGATCAGCGTTCGCACGAAACGGCAAGACATGAATCCTCCCCGGTCATCACCCGGGTCATACCGTCAGACATACGGCGGTGCGGCGTAACGGATGATGAACTTCCCTCTCGAAAGAATGTCTCTGTATACGTTCAGGGTAACAAACCCGCTCATTCCGGGCAACTTCATCCGGTTCGTCGTTTCGGGCGGGTCGCGAACCGCCCCTGCGGTTGTATAGCGGTTGCTGTGTGGTGAAGCGGTCCTTATGCTCTGGCATGTGCGTTTCAGTCCGGGACCCGCCCTAGCAACCTCTGAAACAGGAAATAAGCAGTTTTGAACAGTCCTTATGCCATTTCCTGCAGAAAATTCCCCCTTATAAGCACTTTCAAAAAAAAACCATCGTTTTCCAGAATAGGCATATCCCACGCTCAAAATACTGTTTTTTCATGTTCTAACAAGGCCTAATTTGGCATGTTTTCCGAAATAGGCCCTATTTATGTCTGCGTTGCACAATGAAAGCCGCTCCCGGAAAGGCCCGGCCAGAACGTTTCTATCCTCCCCGGCCCCCTGCGCCGACCACGCCGGCAGCTCTCCGGTACCGCGCCTCCGGCGAGGGGAACCAACCACCTCCGGGCTCACCACCGGGAAAGGGAGCTCTCAGGGCATCCCTTTCCCAGCTCCACCACCCATCGCCAGGATCAGAGTGTCCGCGGCCGTGCAACCGGAAATCTGGACAGATGCCAGCGACATCAACAGAACAACGCAACAGATTTTGCACGTTCTCTTAAGGGCGATCCAAAGGTTCTTCATGGGTCATTCGCCTTTTTGGTTTCCTGCCCGTTCGGCACACACGAGCTATTGTCCGGCAAGGCGTCAGCCAGCGAAGGACCGAGGCGAATACCAGCCCCCGACCAGTTGCTTATTTCAGGTGTTTGTCCAGGAACGCGAAGATCTTGTCGAGATTCGCGGTCATGCTGAAGGCGGGATCATCAGCGGAAATGTAGATGAGCCCCCCCAGACGGCGATTTTATTCGGGTTGATGACATAGTTCCAGAAACGTCTCGACCCATAAGGATTTTCGTCCAAGCGAGAAACCATACAAAAGCTGGGGGCGGGAATTTTTTCCCACCCCGGCAAATCAACAATTTCTCCCTTCCTTGAAAATTCGAGCAGATTCAGAGAAAGGACTCGTTTCAATTGCTGGGCAACAGGAACGGGCGTCCTCCCAGTCATTGTTTGATCGAGCCTGGGATCACTGCTCAGCCACAATGATCTTTCCCTTGCAATGTCTGCAGCAGGCCGTTTTTTTCAGGGTTTCGTTGTCGGCCAACAGGAACAAGGCAACAAGGGATTTCTTCTGGGCTGAGAGGATTTCTGCAATGGTCATGAATCTCATCTCCCCACTTTTTCACGCGTCAGGCAAATTCGGGATTTCGCGAATGATCACGACGGTGGCATCGTCGTCCCACGGGATGGCGCCGGTTATGGCCCTAACCTCGCGGAAGAGGTCGTCAGGCCCCCAGGCGGGTGATTGCCGGGCAAGCCTAACAATGATTTCATGGAAGGCAGGGGAACCAACCGGATTTTCGCGCTCATCGCGAGATTCGACCAGGCAGTCGGAATACAGCAGCAGGGTTTTCTGCCGCAGGTTCAGATCCAGGGTGGCCAACCTCGTCTTCTTCATGATTCCCAGCGGGGAAGCGTTCATTTCCAGGAACGGTCGGTTGAGATGAGCAGACCGAGAAAGCCGGCAACGGGAAAAAGAAAAGTAAACAAACCGGCCAGCCATAGAAGTGGCCGATGGGAACGGGGCATTGTTTCTCCTGGATTCACCGCATTTCAAGGTCCAAACCTTTTTTCCGTGCCAGGCCCAGAGGGGTTTCCCCGGCTTGATTGGCCTGCTCGAGCGAAGCTCCGGCATCGATCACCCGCCGGGATTTTTCAGCATACGAAGCAATGCCGGAACCGATGGCAGAGGGAATACTCCGCATCAAAAGGTGAAGCAGGGTATCCCCTTTCCGGTTTCTGGCATTGACGTCCCACCCCCATTCGATAAGGGTATCCACTACCCACCAGGCTTCCAGCAGGCACCTAACCGAATTGGGCGCCATGAAAGGAACCACTTTGGGCAGGCAAAAGGCGACTTCTTCACCTGTCCGGAAAAACCGCACCACCGCGGTGGCGCAGATGAATCCACGGTCGGGGAGGCTCAAATGGCCATCATGGCTCAGGAACCCGCGCACCAGGGATTTTTGACTCCCGAAAAAATCGCGTAACTCGCAGAACCCCGGTGTTCCTACGGGAACATACTGCCGGCCGAAGTTTTTCGCAATCGTGCCGGTACCGCAAAAATCAGGGTTGCTTTCAAGACTGCATATCAGGACGGCCAGAAGGAAATGAGCATATTCCCTTTTTTGGTGCTGCAGGGCGACGTCGACAGCGGTTTTCCCCTTCTGGCCGATTGGGTACGGAAGGGTTTTGACGGTGGCAAAGGATTCATAAAACCGGAGCTTTTTTTCTGCATCGCCTTTTTGGAATTCCAGGAAATTCGCGTAAGAAAACCGCCCAACCACGGACTCCAATGGCAAGGAGCCTGTCGCGGGAGCAACCGACGACAGGAGGCTGGCAAAAAAGGTTTTCGCCTTTTCGAACATCGAAACGGATTCGGGCGCCGCCGCATTTTTCGGCTGGGCATAGGCTGAGCGGGTCTTTTCATCGACGAGCGGATCGTTCAGAATATCAAATCTGACCCGACACTCGCCACAGGCTTCTTTCATCACGCCCTTCACCTTCACCAAAACCAGACACGAAGAACAAAACTTCCGTGAACAGCCGACGCATTTTCCGGCCCGTTCAATCCCTTGCAGCCCGGTCTCTTCGATCGGCTTGCCGCATCCCGAACACTGAACCTTCGAAACCACCTTCTCAGCGGCGCAGGATGGGCATTTCCAAGCTCCGGCTTTTTCCCTGGGCACGGTGGGGGAAAAAACCTTCTTGCAGACGGAACAGGAAATCTCGTTTCTGGCGCTGGCAGAGTGACATTCGGGGCAAAGAGACATCCATTGGTTTTTCTGTCGGCAGGAAGGACACAGGAGCCGATTACAGACCCCACAGTTGCTTACGATCTTCGGCACCTTGGTTTCGCAGACCTGGCAAAATCGGAAATGCGCAATGTTCTTCGGAGGCAAGGAACCTGGTTTGGAGATCTGGTATTCGATTTGACAGGTTTTGCAGACCCGAAAATGGGTGTCAATATCCCCATCGGATTCCCACCAATGAATGGAACACCGCTCACACACAGGAACCCGGCAAATGGCACAGCCGATATCATCGATTTTCCCGACACCCTGCCAGGAGACCCCGGACTCGAAGGGAATTCTGGATTTGCAGAAAAGACAATTGGCGCTTTTGTAGCCAAATTCCTGAAGGCTGTCAAAGGGCATCGCTCACGGCTCCCTGCCAAGAAGAATACCATCACATCCTCGAAACCCAGACATCCATTTGGAGGAGGAAGAAACGTACACCCTCATTGAACTTCGAGTCAATCAGAGAACCGGAACCTTACCAACCACTTTCTTCTTAAGAGGTTTTGTGGATTTCTTCCATAATTAACGCCTGGCCGGAGAAATTATTACAAACAACAGGTCTGCCAGCCACGAGGGAACTGGGAAGAGAACTCGAAGTACATTCAAATGGGCCCGTTGTTTTATGAAGTTTTGGCCCCTCCCAACAGCATTCGAACCGATTTAACACCTTTTCTGGTGCATTTTTCGGCCAGCCCCAAAGGTTCTTCAGACCCATCCGCAGATGGAATTTTCGTGTCATCGCGAAATAGCTGGGGAGTGTTTCTGGTAGACTCTTTGCAAGATACGAGATTTCGGGGGAGTGAGGCGATGAGAGATTTGCGTTGCGCTGGTGCGGTTGCGAGGATATGTGTATTCCTTGCCCTTTTTCTGAGCCTTTCGGGAGTCGCCCAGGGCGCCCGGCTCAGGGCTCTTCTCGTGGGCATCAACGCGTATCCGTCACCCCGGGATCGTCTTGAGGGCTGCGTGAACGACTGCCTGCTCCTGAAACAGATCCTCCTCGGCAGGTATGGGTTCCGGGATGCGGACATCATCACCCTGCTCGATGCGGAGGCGACCGGAAGAAAGATACTGGAGACGTTCGCGACGCACCTGGCGAAAGGAACGAACCCCGGCGATACAGTCCTGATGTATTTCTGCGGGCACGGGTTCCGGGTAACCGACCGAGACGGTGACGAGCCCGACGGGAAGGATGAAAGTATCGCCCCCTGGGATTACGAGCGGAACGGGCTCCTGACGGACGACCTGCTCGACCGGTATTTCGCCACGCTTCGGGGGCGCACCTTCTTCTGCGTCGTCGACTCCTGTTTTTCCGGTTCCGCGAACCGCAGCCTGAGCTTTTCCGACCAACCGGCCCGGCTGGCGAGGGTGTTGAAAGAACCCGTTTTGCCTGCGCCCGATGCGGAGAAGGAACTGCAGCCCCAGGCGTTCGGCCTGCAACCGCCGACGACGAAGGGCCCCTGGCCAGGGCACGTCTATTTCGGTGCGGCCCGTGATTTCGAGCCATGCGTCGAATGCCTCGACGTCGAAGAAGCCCCGACGGGAGTTCCCTCCGGGCTTTTCTCCGCCATGCTGCGCTCCGGTCTGAAAGGGCCTGCAGACGCCAATGCCAATGGCGAAATTACATATCGAGAACTGTATTATCACGTCAGGAACCGTCTGAACGCCGCTGGGTTCAAACAGATTCCGCAGTGTTCTCCGCCCCCGGAGGACGGCACTTCAGCGGTTCTGGACACCCCCATCCCGGGCTCAAAGCGCGCCACCGAAGAAAAACCCCATGCCGTGCGGGGAACGACGGTTTCATACGCTCGTTTCTGCAAGCCGTACGAACGGGAGAAGCTAAATATATCCCTCGCCGGACAGCAGTCTGCGCTGCTCGCACACGAACTCTCTCGTCTCGATTTTCTCAATTTCGTGGGTCCGGATTCGATGCGCGATATGATCGGGCTTGTCGATCGTTCCAGGCGCGGACAGCGGGTGATCTTCGCTGATCCGGCCGGCCTGGAAGTGCTGAAGGCGGAAGCGCGGACCGTCGAGCAGCTCGCGCACGAGATTGCAAAACCTCTCGAGGCCGCTCTGCTTCAGAAAAGCCTGTTCGACCTGACAGTTCCGGAAACCCCCTTCCAGGTCAACCTTCGCACCAAAGGCGGCAGAACATCGTTCAGGAACCGGGAAAAACTTGTCTATTCCTTCGCCGTTTCGCATGACTGCTGCATTTTCATCGTCGGCATCTCCCCGGACGGATCGGTGAACATGCTGTTCCCCAACCCGTATTCGGGCGGGAACCACGTCAAGGCAGGCACCTACGAGCTGCCGGGACCAGCGGACTCCTTCGACTTCCAGGCCCAGCCGCCCTTCGGGCGCGACGTGATAAAGGCGATCGCCGTCCGCACCGAGGCTGACGCCCGCAAAATAGGGCTTCCCGTCAAGCCGGGTGCGTTCGTTTCGGAGCGGGAGCAGTCGCGGGAACTCGTCGGCAGCCTTTCCGGCGAGGTCATCGGCATCGGCCGCGGCAACACCGGCGACCAGCCCGGAGGCATCGCCGTCGCCGACCTCAGCTACCTCACCATACCCTGATGGACTGTTTCCGCACTTCGTTGCCAAAGAGGACGGGATATACTACCTTGAAAGAAACCCACCATCAGAGGATCAGGCCATGAAATCACTGGTTCGCGAATTTTCACCGGGCGCGTTGATATTCAGAGAAGGCGAGGTCGGCAATACCGCGTATCTGCTGACCGAAGGCCAGGTCGAGATTTCGGTCCAGCAGGGCGAAAAGAAGTCGATTCTGGCCATCCTGAAGCCTGTGACCGTGTTCGGCGAGATGGCACTTCTCACGAAGGACCAGAAGCGGACGGCCTCTGCGACGGCGGTCGGCGCCACCAAGGTGGCCGAGATCGGCCGCAAGGATTTCGAGGATTTCATGGAGCAGTCGCCAAAGCTGGTCAACGCCGTTCTTTCGAACCTGGTGGAGCGACTGAAGAAAACCTCTGACCTGGTCACCAGGGCCCCCGACCTGTTCGTGGGCGTCGCCGAGATTTTGAACCTTCTGATGCAACACTCGGTGAGGGGCGTCAAATACATGCCCAGCATCGCGATGATGCGGCTTCCCGACGTGGTCAAATCCTGCGCCGAAGCCTTCGTGGTCCCTCAGGAAGAGGTCCGGAAGATCCTGAAACAGATGGAAACGTTGGCGCTGATCGAGATCAAGGCCGAAAACGAGCAGCGGTACATCGACATTCTCCCCAAAGCCGATTTTCTGGAACGCTGCCGCAAGATAAGCGAGACGTTCATGCAGATCGCCGCGTCGCACCGGTAAGACCCTCTCCAGGCCAGGAGCAGCATGAGCCAGCAGATTGCCTATGCGCTGTTTTCCGACCTGCGATCGCCGGATCCGGCAATCCGGTTCACCGTTCTGACGCGGATCGAAAGCCTCTCCTGGACCAACGAACTGAAAGTGGCGTTCTCGGTGCTGGCCGAAGCAGAGGCCGACCCGGCGACCCGGCTCCACATGCAGATGATCCTGGCGCGCGTCTCTCCCGACCGCGCCGACGCGATTTCCGCCGACCGCATCCAGGCTGAATTCGAGCGGCTGGTCGCCAACCCCGGCGACGACCCGATCCGGTTCGTCCTGCTTCTGGAAGGCCTGAAGAAGGAACACGCGCCGGCGGCGGTGCTCACGCTGAAAGAGCATCACTGGGAAGCCTGTCCCGTCGAGGTTCTTCCCTTCATCCTGCGGTTTCTGCGAAAATTCGGCACGCCCGACCTGGTGCCGCAACTCGAAGGGCTCTGCCGCCACCCGAATCCGCGGGTGCTGGCCGCGGCCGTCGAGGCGCTCGAGCGGCTTGCGCCGGAGAGCCTGCAGAGCCTGATCGTTCCGCTGCTCACCAATCCCAACTACGAGATCCGGTCGCGCGCGATCAAGATCCTGTATAAATGGGACCCCGAAGAGGCCCTCCGCCACTTCGAGGGGATGCTGTTCTCGGACGACCCGCAGGACCGGCACGCGGCCATGTTCCATGCCTATTTTTTCCCCTTCGACCGCATCGAGCCGCTGCTGTTGCGGTTTCTCGGGGCCGAAGACAACCCGACGCTGCTGACGCGGGCGGGCTACCTTTTCCAGGTGAATCCCGCGCCCGAGCCGCCCCTCGCCCTGCTCGAGGTCATGGAAGGCTGCCTGGGCGACAAGCGGCAGATCATCGGCGGCATCCTGAAAGGCGTCCTGGAAGCGCAGGGCAAGCTTCTCCAGGCGAAGCCGCAGGATCTGCTCGAACAGCTCAAGACGAGCTACCGGTCAAAGAAAGCCGGGGAACTGATCGAGCAGTGCCGACTCCAGTGGCCGTCCACCGACGACGCCCGGCGGGAGGACATTCTCGGCCGTCTCCGCGACCTGCACCGGAAGGGCTACGAGGAAGCCGCCATCCTGCTGAAGTCCCTGACGGACCGCGCGGCGCCACCCTCCGCGCCCCGCATCACGGAACCGGACCTCGCGAAAACGCCTCTTTCCGCCCTCACCCCGGACCGCCGCCTGGCTCTGTTCAAAGCCTCACCCGACCTCGTCGCCACGCGGCTCTCAGAAATCGAGGGCACCTGGAACTCCCTGACCGCGCCGGAAAAAGTGGTGGTTTTGCGTGAACTGGGAACCCGGAAAATGAAAGTTCCTCTCGGCCGGCTGGCCGTTCCGGCCCTCGATGCCGCGGACGTATCGCTTGCCACGGCGGCCATCGACACGCTGGCTGAACTCGATCCCGACCTGTTGTTCCCGCACCTGCCGAAGCTCATCCGCCACCCGCAGACCGAGGTGCAGACCTCGGCCATCCGCGTTTATTCGCTCTACGACAAGAAGGAAGCCCTTCGGCTGCTTGACCGGCTGCTTGCCGCCCCGCTGCCCGCCGCCCGCGCCAGCGCCATCTTCCACCTCGCCCGGTTCGACTTTCCGTCCGTCAGGGAAATGCTCCTCGGCGCGCTTCGTCGCGAGACGGAGCCCGACAACCTCGCCAGAATCGCCGCGATCCTGGTCTCGAACGCGGACGAGCGGCTGGCAGGCGATCTGTACCGCATCGCCCGCGCGGCCCCCGAGGCCTCGCGCCAACCCCTCGACAGGCTGGTGGAGCAAGTGTGCCAGTCGCTCCTCGAGCGGAAAAGGACCGCCGCCGGCTCGCTGGTGGCGTTGCTCGAAGGTTTCCGAGCCTCGTATGCCGAGGAGCAGAAACAGGCCGCCGCCGCCCCCGCTTACTCGGTGAGCAACATCCAGAAACTGCGCCAGCAGCAGGCCGCCGGACGCACCACCGGTTCGCCGCCGCAGGTCCAGGCTGCCGCAGCCGCCGCGGAAGACGCACATCTCCTCGCATTCGGGCTCCAGGCGTTTTTCGGCATGGGGTTCGCCGCGCTGCTGGCCTGGCTCCTCGTCATCTCACCGCTTCTGCCGGCCATTCCAGAGGCTCCGGCCGCTCTGCCGGCGCCGGCATCCCCCTCTCCCGGCGGGAACCAGGGGATCATCGAAGGGAAGGTCGTTTCCGTCGCGACCGACGGGATGACCGTCGCCCCCGTCTCCGGCGGCGAGCCCGTGCTGATCCGCAACCGGAGTTTTGCGCCGGGCTCGACCCTGAAACTCCGTGTCCGGCCCCTTCCGCCATCGCAGGGCAAGCCGCAGGCGGAGCTCATCGAGTCCTACTGATGCGAAGCGGAGACCGCGGTCCGGGCGAACACGCATCGAGACGGGGCAGCATCTACGTCGTGGTGGTCGGCCTGCTGTCGGTCCTGATGCTGCTGTTCTTCCTGCTCAGCACCCGCATGAGCCGCCAGGTGCGCCTGGTCACGCTGTCCGACCGCACCCAGACGGCCCTCATCTTTCTCGAAGCCTGGACCGGCGATATCGTGTCGCAGATCCGCCTCGGGCTGGCCCGCGGCGATGCAGACCTGATCAGGAGTTTCACGCAACCCGGCACCGCCGGCCGCCCCGCCCTCGCCTATCAGCCGAGCGCCACCCTGCGGGCGCTGGCGGACGACCTGGACATCGACCTGAGCCAGCCCCCCGACCTGGCATTCACCGATATCAAGCCGTTGAACCTGCCCGAGTGCCTCTCGCCGCCGGCAACCGCCGAAGGGCAGGAAAAGGGCGGCATCCTCGCCATCACCTGCCGGACCTCATTCTATAGCAAGTCATATACTCTGACCGAGCGCGTACCCTTCAGGGTGACGGCGCGCCTCACCCCGGTGATCCGCCAGTTCGCGCTGTTCGCCGACCAGTTTCACCTCGAACAGCCCGTTCCGCAAGGCGCCGCCGACCAGGTCAACATCCTGCCGATCGAACGCGGCAATCGCACCAGCTCGCCAGGCGGCGCGGGAGTCGACGGCTTCCCCTGGAACCTGATGCCGACCGCCAGGCAGTTCCACGACCCCATCAAGAACGGGTTCGTCTTCCTCGGGGCCTCGGACCGGCCGATTGTACTGAACCTCGCCGGCGAACTGACCTGCCGCCAGGGCGAGATGTCGGACATGTGGCAGATCACCCCCGCCTGCTTTCCGGCGATCGATCCGGGCGGGGCGAGCTTTTCGGCCCTGCCGATGTTCCTCAACCAGGAAGGCGACGTCATCACCATCCGCGCGCTCCCGATCCCCCTGCGCAAGCCCAGCACGTCGGCTCGCATAGGCCTGATGGGCTTTTCGCGGGAACTGGCCGACGCGGCCGCCGGGCCGTACGCCGGCACGATCCTGACGCTCGACTACCTGCTGGCCGACGACCCAGGCTTCGCATCGTACCGCAGCCAGCGCCGATTTCTCGGGGTCGCCTCGGCCCTGAAACTGCTGGGCCGCAACCTCGAACCGCTCCTTCCCCCCGATTTCCCCTACCCGCCGCCCCTCCGGACGATCTTCGGAAACGTCTGGCAGCGGTTTTTCGTGACGTCGCTCTGGTCGTGGCCATCCAGCGCCGGCCTCGGTGACCCGCTGTTCTACAAGGCGAACCCGTCGTTCCGGCCGCCCCCCGGCAAGACATGGAGCGGCAACCGGTTCGAGTTCGAGCCGAACGCGGGCATCTACGCCGATTTCATGTCGCGCACCGTCTCGGGCGACCCCGGCGCCCTCTCGGAGAGCGGGGAAAACCGGATGGCGATTCCGGCCAACCGCGACGCCCAGGGCCGCCCCAGGCTGGCGAAGCCGTCCGATTTCGCGGGCGTCGACGGCATCGGCGTGACGGGGCGGTTCGAGGACCTGCCCGGCCAGTGGTTCAAAAGCCTGCGCGAGCCGGCAACGGCGGTCGACCGTTCGGTTCTGGGCCGCATTTCCCGGTGTTTCCGCACCCAGGACGAGTTCAAGACCTGGGCGGGCATCTCGGAAAACCGTCTCTGGGTCGACGGCGTCGTCGCCATCGACGGCCCTCTCGAGCTCGGCGACTTTTTCGGAACGGACATTCGCGGGGGCGTGGTGCTCGTCCAGGGGCCGATCACGCTCGGCGCCATCACGCGCGGCTTCGTTCCCGCCGATCCCGCGAAGCCGCTCGTCGCCGACCCGGGCTTCTTCCCCTTCGTCAACGGCCTCCCGGGAGACCGCATGCTGACGTTCGTGAGCCTGACGGGCGAGCCGATCACGCTGACGTCCGACGTTCAGCTCGGCGTCCAGCTCGTCTCGTTCCGCCCCGGCCTCTCCGCGCCCGAAACCTTCGTCACCTGGAAGGACGGGCGGCGGGTGCTGCTGGCAGGCGGCGTCGCCGTCTCGACACTGAACCTGGCCCAGCGGGCCCGCGAGTTCCGCTCCCTGCCCGACATCTACTACGCGCCGGGAATGGCCGAGCCCAGGATGCCGCTCGCCGTCTCGATCCTCGACGAACGGGAGGGATTCGATTTCCATGCCGAATAGCCGTTCCCGCGGAATGAGTTTTATCGAGATCCTCGTCAGCATCGTCGTCGTCGGGGTCGCGATGGTCCCCCTGCTTACGATGACCATCTCGACCCATAGACAGATCTCGTCGGTCGGCCGCCACCTCGTCGGGGCGCAGGCGGCCCGCTCGATTCTCGACCGCCTGCTCCAGCTTCCCTACGACGACTGCCGCGCCGAAGCCGCGCGCCTCCAGGGCTTCGGCACCGTGCTCCTGCGCACCGACCCGGCCTGGCAGGGCCTGTCGAGCCTTGGCGGGGCCGGTTCGATCGACGCCGATGCCTGGGCACGGGTGTTCCGCGACCTGAACTACGAGGTTCATGTGGAATCGGCCGCCACTCCCGAAGAGGCCGAGCGGATGTTCGTGGTGCGGGTCGTGGTCACGTGGTCGGCCGACGGGGCCGGTCACGGAACGCACAGATACGAGATCCGCACCATCAAGTTCAAGGAGCGCATCTGATGCGGCGCGGCATGACGCTGATGGAGATCGTGATCGTGACGGCGCTGGCCCTGATCCTGTTCGGGAGCGGGATGCAGCTGTTCATCGGGTCGAGCCGGCACGTCCAGGAAGGCACCGAACTGCTCGACGCGCAGGCCCAGCTCGACCGGATCGAGCGCTACCTTCGGCACGACATCCGCGCCCTGCGGCGGCTCCGCTCCTGGACCCCCGAAACCCTCGAGTTCGTCGTCATCCGCGACGGCGGGGAGCAGGTGGTCCGGTACGCGTTCGACGTCCCGCGCAAGGCCCTCGTGCGCGAAACCACGGATGCCGCCGGCCGGAAGGAACATCCGCTCGGCGATCCCGGCTGGGTCGAAGCCTGCCGGTTCGCCGTGGTCATGGACGGCGACGCGTTCGACCGTGCCGACCTGCTCCTGCAGATCAACACCGACCGCCTCGGCAAGGCGGGCGCCTCGCGGCTCACCGTGGCGAGCCAGTTCACCAGCCGCTGCCGCGAATCCTACCGACCCTGGCTGCAGGGCGGAAATTAATAGGTCACGATTTCTTATCGATGATCTTTCCGCACTCCGAACAGGGGAGCCGGCGGTCGAGGAGATCGGTCCTGGTGTAGGCGAGCTGTTCGCCGCAATGCGGACAGAACATCGCCTCGTCGTCTTCGGGATCGGGTTCGTCCGACGCCATCACCTGGAAGTCCTCGAGGAGCTCTCGTGAATTCATCGCGGTATTCAGACCTGCATTTCGGACAATACATTCGGATTCCCTCCTGTATTCACTTGCGCACGACCGGCCGGGCCGCCTCCGGGCCGAAGAAGTTTTCGATGATCGCGGCGGCGTGCTCGGGGCCGGGAACGGGGGCCTTCTTCTGCCACTCCTGCCAGACCTTCTTCTGCTCGGCCTCGTTCATCGAGGGGGCGACCGCCGGGCGGGGCCGTTCCGGCATGAAGAAGCCGGGAGCCGGGCGTTCGACGCCCGGAACGGCCAGCCTGGCCGCCACTTCCACCAGGCGGAACCGCACTCCAACCGCAAGACACAAGACCATGAACCAGAAGATCCCGGTTCCCACCAGAATCCTGGCCTTGCGCATGCCGATGCGTTTCATCACTGGCTGTTATCGCCTCAATTGAGGGTCCCGAAGGCATTTTCGGGCAGAACGAGCGGGTCGGTGGGAGGAAGAACATACATGAGGCCGCGGCTGTCGGCGGGCAGTTTCATTCCGCTTTCTTCCACACTGCCGTCGTTGGGCGGGAGGAAGATTCGCTTGTCGTCGGATGCGAAATACGGGGTGAACAGGTCGGACGCATGCTGTTCGGCGAGCTGAACCAGGCGCTGGAGCTTCTGCATCCGGGCGCGTTTGGGGACCAGCGTGAGGTGAGCGAGAATTTTCACGTGATCCTCGACCATTTCATGCCAGCTTTCGTAGGCGGATTTCGCCTTCTCGTAATTCTTGCGCAGGTGGTCGAGCGGAACATACCCGGTGGTGAAAAACCCGCCGCTGTAATCGAGCAGAGGGGTTTTGCCGGTCTTGAGAAATCCCGACAGAAGAAGATCTTCCACGTAGGTGCCGGCCTGGACCGAGTCTTTGACCTTCTGGTATTTATCCAGAAGCGCGTACATGCAGACGTTCAGATCCTTGTACCGCTTGGCATTCGCGGCAAGCATGACCATGGCGGCGGAGCTCATCATCGTGGCGAACGGGTGGATGGCGAGCTTGGTCCTGATCTTTCCGGAGAACCGTTCGACCGCGCTGCGGAAGGTGCACGCCTCTTCCGTGTCCCAGCTCCAGTCGAGCTTCGCCTTGACGTTCCGGCGCCATTCGGCAGTTTCGATGACCTTTTCCGGATTTCCCGCCAGGCCGCCGAGAAGATACTCGAGCCCCTCGATTTCCTTCGAGATCTGCGTGGCTTCCGCATCGGCACGCTGAAGGAAGTCTGTCGCGGCGCCAAGCATGCTCTCCGTCTGGTCCTTGATGGTTTCCAGGTATTTGGCGAAAAGCGAGGCCTCCTTCACGGCAACCAGCGCCAGATCGACTTTGAAGCACTGCTCGACGAACGTCTTGAACTTGGGCAGGGTGCCCAGGTAGTTGCCGCTTTCCCATTGCATCAACTCGTTCAACAGCAGGAGATAATTGAACGGCACCATCTGGATTCTCGTTCCGACCAGGTTGAATACCGGCGAATCAGCCAGTTCCCGATCGGCGTTCGGTTCGTTGCGCAGGGCGAATATCTTGCTGTTGTAGAGTTTGTACAGGAAAAAGTCGGGGCAGAAGTAGCACCACCGCCCGGGGTTCTCGATCCGGGCAATATTCTGGTCGTCGAAAAACCGCTCGAGATGCTCTTCCTGGTCATCCTTGCCGGAAGGCGGATCCCACCAGCTGTTCATCTCGGAAGCCTTGCTTTCCCACATCCGTGTCCAGGTCTTTGGATCTTTTTTCCAGGTCTGCGGAGGATCGAACCTGTCGTAATGGGAAATGAGCGCGGCCCGCTCGCACAGCTTTCTGGCGATGCCCTCCCACTGTTTGCGGGCAAACCGGCTCAGGCTGGGAGCATGATTCGCCATGGTGAAGGCGTGGTTCGCCTCGCGCATGAGGTCCGACCACGAGTCGGGAATGGGGCGGCCGCCCGGCTGTCGGTAATACTGGAAAGTGGATGCGCCGATCGGCGTTTGGAGGGCAAAAGCGGTGTCCGCCGTTTTCATGTACCCGTAGGATTCCTGGTATGCCTTGATGTAGCCGGTATGGTATTCCCGGACAAGGTCGACGGTGGTCGTGATGACGGTGACGACGAAGGTCGCGATACTGACGACCCAGCCGATGGGGGTGAACATTGCCACGAGGCTGGCGATGGCCAGGGCGCCGCCGACCAGTTCCTTCGCCAGGTCATAGGTCATCTTGCCTTCGCCGCCGTCCGTGAGAAGCGTCCAATCGTCGTGTCCGGCGATCTTGCCGATCGACATCACGGCGCCGAGGACATTGAGCCCCACCCCTGACCCTTTATCCATGAAATCGATGATCTTTTCCGCCTTCGTCACCGGCTCCATCGACGTGCTGACTCGAAACGCCTGGGCCAGGGTGCCGCCCTCGGATTTCAGCGACAGTTCCTGCACCTGATCGATGCCGGCCATAGCCTGGTCGATGGAATCGAAATCCGTTTTGAGGATCTTCAGCGCCTTCATCGATTTCGGGCCAATGCCCTGGTTGACGGCCCAGGGCAGGAAGAAGGAGACGTTGCGCGCCGTCTCCACAACGTTCATCACCTTGTCCTTGACTTCCGTCTGGTCCATGATCCGCTGCATCGCGTTGTACAGGGTGGGAATATCGTAGCTGTCGCCCTCCTCATCGAGGCTTTCATACATGGCTGAAAGCATCAGCGGCAGTTCGGCGAGAATCCGCTTTTCCATTTCCTCTTTGGTGACTCCCGTCGCCACGAGGACTTTTTTCAAATAGTCGTTCGGATACAACACCCCCTGGAGAATCTCCTCGGGATTCTGCTCGTCGATGGAAACGTCGGTCAGGGGCGGGTAGGTGAACGGGCCTTCCGCGGCGGCGGCGATACTGACGGCCATGGGCTCGACCATCAGCCAGAGGGAGAAGACCAGGATGAGAATCCGCTGGAAACGTCGGGGTCTGCGCATCATTTCTGGGGCTCCTTTCCGGAAAGGTCGAGCGAGGTCAGCATTGAATCCGCGATGTCGGCGGCGGCGGGGGTTTTCTGCGCCTGGCTCCTGACGGATTCGAGAAGTTCGGCGGCTTCCGTCTGCCGGCCGAGACCGAGCAGGGCCTGGGCGAGACCGCACTGCCAGCAGGCCTTTTCATCTTCGGAGAGCGTCAGGCGGCCCGGCGCTTCCTGGGAAAGCCTCAGCAGGTCCTCCCAGGCCGCGGCGTCCCGGTAGATGCCCACGAGCCGGTTGGCGGCGAAGGGCGCCCACTTCGACGCGGGATGATTGCGCCAGAGACGCTCGAGGAGAGGCCTGGCCTCGTCGGGCCGGGGCGGAACGTCCCCGATCAGGTACAGGGTGCTCAGCCTCCAGCAGACGTCGGGCATCGCCGATGCTTTCGGGCATCGCCGATGCTTTCGGGCAGCGCCGGACGATCGTATTATAACGGCTTCTATATTCTTCGATCTCCGTGGGGGAAATCTCGAGCAGTTCGGCGAGAAGCTTCTGAGAGATCGCCTCCTGCCGGTCTTCGGGATACGTCGCCTCTCCCGCATCGGTGGGTTCGACCCCGACTGCCGGACGGATGGCATCGCCGGCCGGCGCATCCGACGACGGCGGCGCCGCCTTTTTCGTTTTCTCGAGCCACTGCCTGGCGGTCGCGTTCTCCGGTTCGATCGCGAGCACCTGTTCCCAGCAGCGGGCGGCTTCCGCCGCCTGCCCATTCTTCGAATGAAGAAGAGCGATGAGGTTCAGCAGGCCGACGTCTCGCGGGGCCGCTTCCAGACAAGGTTGAAGAAGACGTATGCCAAGTTCGTACCGTTTCATTTTGCCGCAGAGCGCTCCCGCGGCTATTCCCAGCTCGCGGTTCGCCCCACCCTCGAGCGCACGCTGGTAGACCGCGAGAGCCTCGGCGCTCTTCCCGGCTTTCTCGAGACTCCGCCCTTCCGCGAGCCCGCCGGAATCCGCGGCCAGACAAACACCGGCCCAAACGACACTGGCCATTACGGCCGGGAGGAGAAAGATCCGTCTCATGACTCTGCCTCCAAAATGGGGTCGATATGCGCACAACCAAGAACCCCATGCTTTGATGCTTTTTTTCAGGATATCAGATCGAACGCCCGGCTTCACGCCCGCCAGGCGCTCATACCTTTTAAAACGCCGATGGACCGGGAATTCCCACGCCTTTTCCAGGGTTCAGGCCGTTGCGAGCAGGGTCCCAATCTCACGGACCCGGTCAGGAAGATTGAAGGTTCTGTCGCCTGGGACCTGGGAGTCGAGGATCATGAACGTGATGGTGCCACCCCGGCCGGGCTTTCCGTGCACGGCGATTCTGACGGGCAGGTCCAGGAGGGTGACTTCTCCGGGTTGCTGAAGGTCGGGAATTCCCGCGATCTCGAAGCAGGTGTTCTTCAGGGCCGCCTGCTTCTCGCGGGGGACCGTCTCCAGCCGGACTCCGAGATGCTCCATGATCTTCAGCAGGTGCTGCTTGTCGCGGAAGGGGAGCCGGGCCTCGTAGCGGGTTTCTTCCATGGAAAGGTGCGACGTTCCGCCAGCTTGTTCGGGGGCGATGATGCGCCTGAAAAGGGATTGCTTCGTTTTCACGGGCGCCGCAGCCGCCTGTGGCGAGAATTGGCCGATGAAATCCCGGATATGAGCCGATGAACGCAAGGCATCGAGAATCTTCGCCTCGTTGTACGAACGTTCGTGGCCGAGCGGGGTAGCTTCGCTTCCCTCGTAGGTATGGGAGAGAATGACAGGAAAAACCTCCGCCAGCCGGTCGTAATCGCTCATCTCCACGAAGAGACCGGCCCCCTCGGCGATGATCAGGCGAAAGAGCGGAAACTCCTGCGAAGAAAACGCGCGTTCTATCTTCGTCTGAACGGCTTCGAGCCTCTTCCTCCGGTTGTTCGATGTCGCCAACTTCTGAAATTCTGGCCAGAGAACGATTTTGTCATGCGATGCCGTCATATATATTTAAAACTTTATTATTTTCGGGCAGACGTCATGAAAACAGCTCGATGCCGCGGTCGAGGAACCTGAGCTTCTCGCGGAGCTGTTCCACGACTTCGGGGTCGGCGTCTTCGTCGGCTTCGACCTGGTCGAGCGTCGCCTTCAGCCGGTCGCGGCTGCGGGTCATGGCCTTGAGCAGGGCGCCGTCGGCCTTGATTTTCAGGGGTTTCACGACCTTTTTCCGGGCGAATGACACGACCCTGCACAAGCCGTTCGGGTCCTCCGGCGGAATCACGATCAGGTCGACCTCCTGGCCTTCCCGGGGGTCGGTCAGGTCCTTCTCGGAAATATACAGTTCGCGGGAGCCGTCGTCCGGCACGATGGCCGCCACGCCCGACGTGATCCGGTCGATGACCCCCGCTAGTTTGCGGAGTTTCATGGGTACCCTCCTCGGCGGTCGAATCTTCGTCAGGATACCGCGCACCGGCGCCGGTTGTCACTCCCTGCATCCCGAGCTCGTTTCCACGAGAGAAGCACCAACAGGGCCTCTGAAGACCTGGAGAAAGCGTTGACCTTGCCATCGGAGACGGATAAGATGGCGGCATGAAACAAGTCGCTGAGCCCTATGCCTTCGAACACACACCGATCCGCTCGATTCCGTACGTTGTCCTCGATCTCGAGACGACGGGGTTTGCGCCACCGATGGCACAGGTGACCGAGGTCGCCATGATCTCGATCGCGGGAGACACCGAGGAACGATTCGAGACGCTGGTCGACCCGGGCGTGCCGATACCCCAGAAAATCATCGAACTGACCGGCATCACCAACGAGATGGTCCGGGGAAAGCCCACCATGCGGGAAGTCGTGCCGATCATCGCCGGAATCCTCCAGGGAAGCCTGTTCGTCGCGCACAACGCCCCGTTCGACTGGGCGTTCATCAGCCACGCCTGGCGCGAGTATTACCAGGTGCCGCTCCAGATGCCCTCGATGTGCACGCTTCGCCTCTCGCGCCAGTTTCTCGGGCTCGCCACGAACAAGCTTGGCGTCGTGGCACAGCATTTCGGCGTGAAACTGAACGACGCACACCGCGCCATGGGAGACACATTGGCGTTGAAAGGCGTCCTGAAAGAGTTTCTGACCCTCCTCGAACGGAAAGGCATGCAGACGGGCGGCGACCTGCTCCGTGCGGGGCTGATCTTCCCGAAGACGCCGCCTGCCCGCTGAGACAGGCTTCGCGGAATCATTCGATGATTGTCCTGCCTTCCCGCGTCACGAATGGCCTGCCGATGCGTCGTTTCTGGCGCAGGAGGTGGGGCACCCTTGTCCGGCATGGGCCAAAAGAAGCTTTGGAAGGCCGTTCGCGCAGCAATTCACCGCTGGCATGATGATTGCGCAACACCAGTTTGCCCCGCATTCGAAGCGACCGATTCGGACCGGTACCCCGCAAACGCCTCTTCATTTGAACTTATTCCGACCTCACATCATTCGTTCTCCGTCTTGCGGATGGCGGCCTGATCGCAGACCTCGACGGCGGGAGAGACACCAGGAGGGAAGGCCATGATACGCACGTTATCGCTCATGATGATGCTGGTCACGCTCGCGCTCGCAGCGGCACCCGCGACGGCGCTGCACCTGTATGGCACGCAGGGACAGCTTCCCATGCTCGAACAGCGCGTCAAGGTGACGATCGACAACCAGGTCGCCGTCACGAAGCTGGAGCAGAGCTTCATCAACACGTCCGACGTCACCCAGGAGACGAGCTACCGGTTCCCGCTGAACGAGAAGGCGTCGGTCCAGGAGTTCGGCCTGACCGGCCCGAACGGCATCCGGCAGGTCGGCGCCATCGAGGAAAAGAAAGACGCGCAGCAGATCTACCAGAACGCGCAGAGCACGGGCATGATGCCGGCGATGGCCCAGCAGGCCGATCCGAACAGCTTCGAGACGAAGGTCGGCGCCGTCCCGGCCGGCGGCAGGGCGAAGATCGATCTGACCTACAGCGAGGTGCTCGATTATTCGAATGGGATCATCGCATATAATATACCTATGAATATTTCCAGCATCCAGCAGCGGAACCTCGACCTGGTCTCGGTCGTGATCGACATCCGCGACCAGAAGAAGATCGTCGGCGTCACGACCCCCTCGCACCCCGCCCAGGCGCGGCGCATCGACGACAACCACTGGCAGGTGACGTTCGAGCGGTCGAAGGAGCTGCCGGCGGCCGATTTCCAGATACAATACGAAGTCACGGCCCAGCGGATGGGCTTCAACTTCCTGTCGACCCAGCCCGACAAGGACGGCAAGGGCTTCTTCATGATGATGCTCGCCCCCCAGGAAGTCGTCGACGCCGGCGACATCGTGGCCCGCGACATCGTGTTCGTGCTCGACGTGTCGGGCAGCATGAGCGGCTACAAGATCAGGCAGACGAAGGCCGCCTACAACTTTTTCATCGACCACCTGAACGCCGACGACCGGTTCAACGTGATCGCCTTCTCGGATACGGCGACCATCTGGAAAGACACGCTCGTCGGCGCCGGCTCCTCGAACAGGGCTGACGCCAAGCGGTTCGTGTCGGACCTCGACACCACGGGCGGAACGAATATCGACGAGGCCCTGCAGGCCGCCGTCGGCCTGTTCGGCACGACCAAGTCCACGAAGGCCATCGTCTTCCTGACCGACGGCGAGCCCACGGTCGGCATCACAAATCTCAACGCCATCGCCGCGAACATGAAGGGCCGGAACACCGCCGGCATACGCACCTTCACCCTGGGCGTTGGTGATAACGTCTCCACGCAGCTTCTCGACCAGCTCGCCCTGGAAAACCGCGGCGAGGCCCTCTACGTCCACGAAAACGACGCCCTCGAAACGAAGCTGACGGGGTTCTACGAGACGATCAGCAAGCCGCTGCTCGTGGACCTCGGCATCGAGTGGGGCGACATCAAGGTGTCGGAGCTGTATCCCAAGACGATTCCGAATATCTACAAGGGCTCCCAGGTCGTGATCGTCGGCCGGTATGAGGGAAGCGGCGTCGCGAGCCTGACGCTGCAGGGCACGCTCAACGGTTCCCCGCAGAGCTACCCCGTTTCCGCCGAGTTCGTGAAGAATACCGATGCCAATAAATTCGTCGCCCGCGTCTGGGCGAAGACCAAGGCCGACGACCTCATCCGGGAAATGCGCGCCTACGGAGAAAACCCGGAGAAGAAGGCCGAAGTGATCCGGCTCAGCAAGACCTACCAGTTCACCACGAGCTACACCTCGTTCGTCTCGGTTTCTCCAGAGCAGGTCGCCGCCGCGAAACCCGCCCACCGGAACTGGAAGCAGCAGCAGGCGAACGCCTGGAACCGTCAGCACCGGGTAACACCGTCCCAGGCGCCGGTTCCGGTCTCGATGCCCAGCTACGCCGCCACGCCGATGATGCCCCCCCAGGCAGGACAGGCCCGCCCCCCCGTCACGGTCGTCTCGCGCCAGGAGGCCAAACCGATCAGCTCGTGGGGCGTCGCGGGTTTCTTCCCGGCCGCGGTGCTCGTGCCCAACTTCCGGAAAGCCCGCGAGCAGAGTCGCGAAAAGGCGTGCTACGCGAACATGCGCGTCATTCTTGGCGCCGTCGAGATGTACAACATGGACCACGATTCGATGCTGTGCATGGTCGACGACCAGGTCATCGAAGGTCTCACGCAGGGCAATTACCTGAAGGGCAGCATCAACAAGCCTGAATCAGGCTGCGCCTACCTCAGTTCCGGCGATCTCACGGGCGGCGGCGTCATCTACTGCGCCATCCACGGAACCGTCGAGCCATCGAACATTGGGAATATCAACATCAAGTATCAGGACGGCACGCCCTGGGAGACAAAGCTGTGGAACAACTTCCTGCAGCCTGTCGTCAGCCTTGCCATCAACATCCCGATCTTCCTCCTCGGCCTCTGGTTCACCTGGAAGCTCATCACCATCCCCTTCGTGTTTCTGAAGCTCATCATCTGGGGCCCCGACGATGAAGTGCCGGCCATGGAGCCCGCGTCCTGCATCCCGATCGCTCATACCGGGCCGGTGAACGCCGAGGCACTTGATTCTGAACCTGTTTCCGGCCATGATGGGAAGACCGGGGAAACGCCCTTGGAATTGTCAGAAATCGAAGACCGTGATCCCGACGAGGGAAAGAAGAAGGAATGACCTTCTCCTGACGGCCGCAATCGGAGGTTCGCATGCCACAGAATGACCACCCGCCATCCCGGACAGCCATCAGGAAAGCCGGGACAACCGCCACTCCTTCGTCCGCTCCGATTGCGGCCGTTCATCCCAGCCCACGACTTCCCGCCAAAACCGCGACGGTTCCCACCGTCGCGGTTTCGCCCATTCAAGAGCAGCGCAACCTCGTCGCCGGGACGCTCGTTTCGCTGGCGGGATTCCTGGTGAATCTTTATATAGCATTTAAGATATACGGAGGCACGATCGAGGACCCCGAGCGAAGCCTGGTGTTCATCGTTTTCCTGACGACGTTGCTCGTCTCGCTTCACCAGCGCGATCCCGGCTGGTTTTTCGGCGGCCTCGCGGTATTCTACGTTCCCCTGATCGCTCTCAAGGCCGGAATCGCGATTCCGACGCTGGTTTCCGCCGGCGCGGCCTTCGTGGCGGCCGCCGCCATGGGCTGGATTCCAACCCACCGGCTCGTTGCCGTCGCCGGCGCGGCGGGGCAGAATCTCGGCGCCGTCGTAGACCGGAGCAGGCTCGTGAAACGTATTCTCCAGGCCGCCGGCGGAAAATCCGGCGGGGAAACTCTCACCGACACCGATCTCACCGAGTTCATGAAGGTCGAAGCCGATGCAGCGCGTGTCCGGGGCTTTTTCAACGGCTCCGATCCCTCTCTCGAGAAGATGCTCGGCGGAACAGCCGAACAGGTCGACGGCCTCCTCGGCGACCATGCACGGCTTCTGCTTCGCTCGGCGCACCTGTGCTCCGTCATCGCACAGACGGACCTCCCCGCGCTCGAAAGCGAGTTCGACGACCTCGTGAAGGAAGCCGCCGCCGCAACCGACGAGGTCGTGCGCGCCCAGCTGAACGAGGCCGTCGAGATGAAGCGCCAGCGCATCGCCGAACTCGGCAAACTCGATGTCTGCCGCCAGAGAATCAAAGTTCAGCGGCTCCAGATCACCGAGACCATCCGGGGCACGTTCGACCGTCTCAACGCGTTGAAATTTTCCGACATCCAGACTCTTCAGTCCTCGTCAGACGCGATCTACGCCGGAATCAAAAACGTGCGCCAGGACCTCGCCGCCCTCGAAAGCGGAATGCAGGAAGCCGAACTCTTTTCCCGGAACGATCAACACCCCTGAAGCAAGGCATTCTGATTCGCCCAGGACGTGATATACTGAGTCTCACCACATCCTGAGAGAGAGGGGATAACCAACGGTGTCTGCGACATCCGCGGCGGGGAATCTGCCGTGGTACCGCCGACTGGCGGCCCGCGTCGTGCTGACGGCGATTCTGGCTGGCCTCGTTCCGATGCTGCTCGTCGGCGGGGCACTCGCCTGGCGTCTCCATGACGAACTGGTCGATCAGGCGATCAGAACGATGCAGACCCGCACGACCGCGATCAGGAACGGCATCGAATCGGTCATCGACGGCTACGAGCGGCAGGCTGCGCTTCTGGCCCAGACGCCCGAAATCCAGCGGTTCGACAGGGCCGGCCAGACGGAATCGCTGTACCGGTTTCTCGACCTGAACCCGGTTATGTACAGCATTTTCGTCTACGACGCAGGCGGCACCATCACCAACCTCGCGTTCCGGAACCGCGACCACGCCCTCGACGAGCATTACATCGGCAGGAAGCTCGTCGGCTCGAAAAGCCCGTCGCTCCTCGCTGCCCAGGAAGCGCTTCTCACCGCCGTCCGGACGGGAAAAACCTCGTTCGCCGCGCAGATCGTCACCTCGTCGGGCGCCGATTCCCTCGTCATGCAGGTGCCGATCTTCGATTTCGCGACCCTGCGGCGCGTCATCGGCGTGCTCAGCTGCGCGATCAATCTCGACAGCCCCGAACTCATCAACATCTTCAAGAACTACCCCCTCGCTCCGGGAGACGTGCTGCTGCTCTGCGACCGCACCGGCAGCCTCATCACATCCCGCGGACAGCATCTTCCCGAAGGTCTGACCGGCATCGCCACGGCGGCGAGCCCCGCCTTTTCCGACGCTCCCGTCGACATCACCCTGGAGCTCGGCGGCCGTCCCTATCTCGGCGTCGTCACCCCGATGAACGTGCTTCACGGACACCTTCTCGCAGCCCGCCCGCGCGAGGAGGTTCTCGGGCCGCTCATGCACCTCCTGGGCGACCTTGCCGTCCTGCTCAGCCTCGGCCTCGTTCTGGCGGCCGGGTTCGGCGCCGCGCTGGCCTTCCCCCTCGCCGGCCATCTGAACCGCCTGTTCGTCGGTATTCGCGAGGTCGGCAACGGGGCCGTCACCCATCGGCTTCCGGTCGAAGGGAACGACGAGCTCGCTGAGACGTGCCAGGCGTTCAACGACATGACCGCGACTCTCGAGAAACACCGGCTCATGGATGAAATCTGGCGCCGTGAATGGAACGGGCCGGGAAACGGATCGAACACGCCGTGACCTCCCCGGCCCCCGTGCAGGCGCACTCCTCCGCGCCACCCCCCTCCCGTTCTCGCCTGGTCTGGCTTCTCGCCGTGTTTTTCCTCATCCAGAAGGGAACGAACAACGTTCTCTACCTGACCTGGCTCGCGGGCCTGCTGAAGCATCTCGGCTCTGTAATGCTTCCCTGGGCCTACCTGGCCGGCAACATTTCCTTCATCGCCCTGCAGTATGCGTTCGTGCGACGCATGACTGGCCGCGAAGGCCACTGGATGCTCTCGACCCTCTCCCTGCCCGTCGTCGGCTTTTCCGTCGTCACCGCGCTGGTGGTCGGGTCGGACGCAGGGCCGGTTCTTCTCGCCGGCGTGGTGGGGGGCATGGTCGTCGACCTCATGACCAACCAGGCATTCGCCGCCATGGCGAACCAGCTTCTCAGCCTCCAGGAGGCGAAGCGGCGCCTGCCGGCCATCTACGGCGCCGGAAGCATAGGATATATACTAAGCGGTATTGTCATGAAGACGGTGCTCGATTTCGCCGGAATCGCTCCGCTCGTCTGGCTGAACACCGCCGTCCTGTGCGTCGGGGCGTTCGTGCTCCAGCAGATCGGCCGCCACGATCACGGCCGCCCCGCTTCCGAAACGGCCGCATCCGGACACCCCGCCCGGGAAATGGCCGCGCCGGAGCCCGTCTCGTCGTTCCGCCAGCCGCTCGCCGCCCTCCTCCTGGCCTCCTCGGTCCTGATCGTCTTCAACCGGTTCCTGATCGACTACCTCTTTTCCGCCTCGGTGACCGCCCATTTCGGCGACGCCGCCGCCATCGCGTCGTTCCTCGGCCTGTTCGGCGCCGCCGCCGATTTCACCGTCGTCATCCTCCAGATGACGGTGATGAACTGGGTCTTCGCCTCGATGCCGATCGGCCGCATCCTTCTCCTGACGCCCTTTCTTCTGACGGGACTGTGCCTCGCAGCCTCGTTCCACCCGGCTCTTCCCGTCGTCGCGATCACGCAGTTCATCGTCCTGCTCAACAGCAAGAATTTCACGGTTCCCGCGACGACCCTTCTGCTCGGCGCCTTTCCCGCGAATGCGCGCGGCGGCTACCGGCGCGATATATCGACCGTCTCGTCGGCTGCGAGCATTGCCGCGTCCGTCGTCCTTCTGGTTGCCAGAGACCTGGTGCCGATCGGCGGCCTGTTCGTGCTCGCAGGGCTCTGCTACGGCCTCCTCCTCCTGGTGCATTTCCGCCTGGACCACGGGTACGCGGCGACCCTGCGGGAGACGCTTGCAGGCACGGGGGCCGCACCTGACGACGAGACCCTGCGTTCGATCGGGTTTCTGCCCGAGGGCGAACGCCTGCTCCGCCTCCGGGAACTCCTCGTCCACAGCGACCCGCAGGTCCGCTTCGAAGCTGTCCAGGAAATCGAGCGCCTTCCGGACGCCCCGCTCCGACAGCTCGTGTTCCCGCGCCTTTCCGGGGAAACGAACCCCCGCTGCCTGACGGCCCTGGCGCGACTTGCCGTCGAACGCTTCGGTCCCGAGGCCGTGTCACATACCGCGCGACTCCTCCAGACGGCCGACGATCCCCGCCTCCAGGCCGATCTGCTCGAAGCGCTGGGCCGGACGAACGGGGGCCTTCCGGTCGAGGAGCTCGCCGCCATGTATCTCGAACACGACCACCACCGGGTCCGCGGAAGCGCCGTCCTCGCCCTCCTCCGGCTCGCCCGCGATGCGAGCGGCATAGAAGCGGCTCTCGGAACGCTTTCCCGCATGGCCCGCGCGCAGGAACCCTCCTTCAGATCGGCCGCCGCAGCCGTCATGGGGGAAACCGCCCTGCCCCTGTTTCTCGATTCGATCGAAACGCTCGCGAACGACCCCGACCGTGCTGTCGCCCTGATCGCCATTCGCTCGCTAGGCCGGCTTCCGACCTCGGGCAGTCTTGCGGCGCTCGGCAGGCTGAGCGGCCACGCAGACCCGGCGCGGGCCGGCCTCGCGAAACGATTCATCGAGAACTCCTCTCGCGAACGGCTTGCCCGCCTGCGCTCTCTCATGGACGGCCTCACCGCCGCCGAACGGCAGAAACTCTCCCACACGATCCGCTCGATCGGCGCAACCGCCGGGCTCGATATCGTCAGCCGCATTCTCCGCCTCGAACAGGCCGACGCGCGGGAAGGTCTCATGCGCCTGCTCGACCAGGCATCCCCCGAAACCATCGAGATGCTGCGCGCCACGCTCATCGGCCGGGCACAGCCGGACGAGATGCCATCCCTTGATCCGATCTGGAACTGGTGTCGCGTTCCGCGAGAGGCCGACCTGCCCGGATGGGCCGCCGCGATTCCCCTGCTGAATCGCGTCGTCACGTGTGACCACCCGGACTCGCCCGTTCGCAGGGTCGAGCCTGGAGCTCTCTCCCTCTTGCACCTGCTTCTCCGAGAAGCCGACCTTCTCGCCTGTATCCGGAGGGGCGACAGAGCCGGCTGGTCCGCTTCCGATGCGGAAACGGCGGTTTCCCGATGGAACGACCGGGCATTGCTGTGCTGTCGGATGGTCCTCCTGGCCGCTCCAAGACCTGAAACGCTGCTCTCGGCCTTCGACCGGCTTCGCAGTTCCGATGCGTTCACGAGCTCGGTCGCCCAGGAACTCCTCGAGACGAACCTGCCCCACGACATCACCGAGCCGATCCTCCAGATCCAGCGGCGGCTGAAAGACCTCGGGGAAACTCCGGCCACGGCATTGCGGGGGCAGATGCCTTCGTCCCTCTCTTCCGAAGAGGAATCCGCCCTGTTCGCGTATCTGCGTCCGCAGGAGAATCCGACATGACGTCGCATCCGGTAAAACTGCCCTTCCACTCGAAACTTCCGACAATCGGCCGTTCCTGGCGGTCACGCCTCTGGATCCTGATCGTGCTGTTGGTCGCCACGGCGGGGTTCCTTGCCTCGAGTCCGAAACGCCCTCTTGTTCCCGTGACCCTCAGAGTGGATCCCAATCCGCCGCTCGTGTTCGGCGTCATCCCCTTTCTCGGCCCCCGCGCCCTGAAGGCGCGCATGGAGCCACTGCTCACGTATCTCGCGAGAAAACTCGGCCGCCCCGTCAAACTGAATGTCGCTCCCGACTACGAAGCCCTCGCCCGGCTCATGGACGAGGAGCGCGTCGCGATCGCCTGGTTCTCGCACGCCTCCTGGGAGCATCTGGGCTTCGGCAAGCCGTGGAAGGTGATCTGCCGCCCCGTGCAGAACGACAGCGTGGAGTATTACGGAAAAATCATCGTCCGGGCCGACAGCTCGTTCCGGTCGATCGAGGATTTGAGAGGCCGCACCTTCGCCTACGTCGAGCGCAATTCCGGGTCTGGCTTCTTCTTCCCGAACAAACTATTTACATCACTCAATATAGATCCACTCCGGTTTTTCGGTAAGGTCGTCTTCACTCACAGTCATGTCACCAGCATCGAAGGCGTCGTCCGTGGCTTGTATGACGCGGCCGCCGTCTACACGATCACGCCCGACAGCAGCACCGCCTCTATGGCCGAACAGGTGCGGTATATCGCCACGACGGGCCCGATTCCCTATGATCCGCTCGTGGCGCGCGCCAACCTGCCACAGCATCTGGCCGCATCGATCACCACAGCCCTTCTTTCGATGCACCTCGATCCTTCCGCGACAGGAGAAGTCGCGCAACTCCACGAATGGCGCGGGCTCAACCGTTTCGCATCAGAGGATGAAGTCCAGCAACTCCTTTCGAGGCCCCCGGTGACGACCGGCGGCGCCTCCGGGCCGCCCATCCTTGCATCACCATCCACCGCATCGGAGAAACTGCATGACTGAACCACGACACGCATACGATTCGCTCGCCGAGATGCTCGCTCGCTGCGAAGAGGACCGAAGCAGGGGCCGGCACGACGAATGGGGCCAGGCCTGCATCGCGATCGACCACCCGCAGGACCAGAAAAACATCGGAAGCGCGCTCCGGGCCGCTGGCTGTTTCGGCGTCTCTCTCGTTGCCATCTGCGGCGCCCATTACAAGAAGGCGTCGACCGACGTCGGCCACCAGTATCGCCGGACTCCCCTGCTGGAAGTCGATGACCTGCGCATGACGGTGCCCTATCACTTCGTGCCGGTTGCCGTCGAACTCGTCGAGGGCGCCGTCCCCCTGCCCGAATACCAGCACCCCGAACTCGCCTACTACGTGTTCGGCGGCGAGCACATGACGCTCGGGAAACGCACTCTCTCCTGGTGCCGAGACACGATCTACATCCCGACGAGGGCAAGCCTGAATCTCGCCGCCTGCATCAACGTCGTCCTGTACGACCGCCTGAGCAAGTGCGCCAGTGGCGCCCAGCCATGGCTTGCCCCAAAACCCGGGAAGGGAAAGGACGTTCCGCCCTCGACCTGATACGGCCCGGCCGCCTCAGTTTCCGAGCGCCTTCATGCGCTGCGGGAAATCCGTGAAAATGCCATCCACCCCGGCACGAATCAATGCCTTCATCTCGACCGGGTCGTTCACCGTCCAGACGCAGACTTTCAACCCCGCCTCGCGGGCCGTGCGAATGATGTCCTCGCGTACGGCCCCGGTCCGATGCCAGGCGAGACTGCCAATGCCCACCACATCGGAGCCGGGATTGAAGCCATCGGCGCCGATCTGCCCGATGAGATAGCCAGCGATCGGATACACCGGCTGATCACACAGCGCCGCAATTTCAATATCAGGCGCTATTGCTTGGACATGCACCAGCAGTTCGTGATCGAATGAGGAAAGAACGGTCATATCCGCGAGGCCTGCGGCACGAACTTCCGCGATGACCTTTTCCGCAAGGCCCTCATAGAACATCGGGAAGTTTTTCAGCTCGATGTTCACGCGCACACGGCTCGCCGCCACCAGGCCAAGCACCTGCCTCAGCGTCGGAATATGCACCCTCCCGCTCCTAAACCGTTCGAGGTCGGCGGCCGAGACGACACCGGCAGCGATCTGCCCGAACGGATCCTTCTCCACGAACCAGCTTCCCGCGTCGAGCGACACCAGCTCCGCGGCGGTGAAATCGCCCACCCGCCACGGCTTCCGGCTGGGGAAACGCATAGCGACATCGCTACAACGTTCCAGCGTATCGTCGTGCACCACGACCGGCACGCCGTCCCGGCTTAGATGCACATCGAGCTCAATCATGTCGGCATCGAATCGCTCGATGCCGATCCTGAACGCCTCGAGTGTGTTTTCCGGCGCAACGCTCCTGGCTCCCCGATGGGCGATGCAGAGAACCTGCCGCTCCTGCGCCGGCTGGGCGAAACATGCTGCCGACAACGTGACAAAAAACAGGCAACCGGCAAGAATACGAATGATCATCGTGGCCTCCCTGAGCGGCGTTCGACCTCCGTCCAAGTATACCAGACCGGAATAACGTAATGAAACGCCCTGAACGTTCCGGCCAGGGCAAGCGCATGAGTTTTTTTCACACCGTGACGATCTTCGTCCTCGCTGACCTTGTCGAAGCGCGAGTGCCGTTCCCCCTTCGACAGACTCAGGGCAAACGGGTGGTTTTCATTCTGCAGGACTCACGATATGAAGAAATATCGAATATATGCGCTTCCGAAGACGGCTGCAGCCATGACCAAGATAACCGCGTAATCCGATGCGGAAAGCCGGTAGACGCGGTATTTCGTTCGGCGACCGGTCAGGCGGTATCCTCGCGACTCCATGGCAACGGCGAGCACGTGCGCCCGGCGGATCGCCAGGGTGAGGGTCGGCACAAGGAGCGGGAACAGGGCGACGACGGTGCCCCTCCATCCGGCATCGAAACGGGCGCCGCGAGCCCTCTGCGCAAGCCTGATCCGCTCGATCTCCTCGAGCATGACGGGCAGGAACCGCACGGCGATGACCATGACGAGAGCCGGTTCGCGCACGTTGACGCCGAACAGCGCCAGGGGTCTGAAACAGGCTTCCCAGAAGGCCATCAGCTCAGCTTGCGTCGATATCGCAACGTAGATCGTCGCGAACACGCAGACGCCGCACAGCCGCAGGATGTTCTCGACCGCCGTTGCGACGGCGTTGTCACCTCCGGCCGCAACGTTGAGTGTCGCCACAAGAAACACGAGAAACCAGATCCGGCGAAGGTCCCTGAAGGCATCAGCGACAGGGGCGCCTCCGACAATTGCGATCAGAAGGGGGGCGGCTAGCCAGAATGTCGTCAGGCCGATGTTACCGGGAAAAATCGAGAGCATCATGATGATTCCCAGCGCGCCACACCCCTTCACGAGGGGATGGAGCCGGTACAGCCAGGAGTTTCCGGCACCTTCGACGGCCACACCAGGTTCCCGCAGAACGGGAGACGCCGCTTCCGGCACGCCCGACTTTCCCTGAAGTCCGATTTCATCATGTTTTCCCCCGTCGCGCCCGCTCAGAGGGAAACGACCGGACGACGTATGCATCGCCTCGACGAACGCCGTACCATTCCCGAACCAGTCGGCAGTCGCCCCATGGAGGAACAGCACGGAAGCTGCATCGGTGAGCAGCTCCTCGGGATCGTGGGTAACGCAGATCACGACCCGCTCGCGCGCAAGCCGGGAGATGATCGCACTGACCCGTCGCCGCCCAGCGGCGTCCAGCCCGGCGAGCGGCTCGTCGAGAAGCAGCAGGTCAGGATTCGCGATGGTGCAGGCCGCGAGAGCAACCCGCCGCATCTCCCCGCCGGAAAGCTGCAGGGGAGACCTGTTCCAGAAGAGGTCTGGAGGAATGCCCCACTCTTCGAGCCACGCCCGGCCCTCGTCAGCCACGCGTGCCGCATCGACACCTTTCTGACGCAGGGCGAAACAGACCTCCTCGCCAACGGTTTCGCAGAAAAACAGCCGCTCGGGGTTTTGGAAGGCAAGTCCGATACGCCCTTCCGGGTTCCACACCGCATCGCCCCCCGCCATGATTGCACCCTCGATCGGCTGAAGAAACCCTGCGAGAGTCATCAGCAGGGTCGTCTTTCCGCTTCCGGACGGACCGACGACGAGGTTCACGCCGCCGGCTGGAAACGTGCCGTTCAGGCCTTTCCGCACGACGTTCCGCCGGTAGCCGATGGCGAGTCCGCCGCAGGCGAGTCCGTCGAGCTTCATCCCACCTACGGAAGAAACGCCGGAGCGTTCTGCGGACAACGACGCCGCGCTTCTGCCTCTGGTATCTCCGGTGCGAAGGACGAGAAAGGGATCCTCCTCCGCTGGTGTGGCGATGGATTGTATATGATCAGTAATATTTTTTACGGTATCGTCTGCGATGACCCGTCCGCCGGAAAGAACCATCACACGGTCCGACCGTTCGATATCCGAGAGGTGCTGGGAAATGACGAGAAGGCCGATGCCGCTCTGCGCCCGTAGTTCATCGAGGTGCCACCAGAGCGCTTCCCGGGCCCAGGGGTCGAGCTGGGAGGTCGGCTCGTCGAGAATGATGAAGCCGGGCCCGGCGGCGAGCACGGCCGCAAGAGCCGCCTTCTGCCGCGTTCCGCCGGAAAGGGTGTGCACCGGCTGGTCGAGATATCCGGCGAGGCCGAGCCTGTCCGCTTCCGTCTGGATCCGCCGCTCGATTTCCTCCGGTTCTACACCGATGTTCTCGAGTCCGAATGCGATATCCTCACGGATCGTCGTCCCGACGATCTGGTGATCGGGGTCCTGGAAGAGAAGCCCCACCCTCGTCTTCTGCTCTTCCGTCTGGTCGCGCGTGTCGGTCCCGTCGACCGTGACTCTTCCGCCAACTGGCAGCAACAGGCCTTTCGCGAGGAGAGCGATCGTCGACTTCCCCGAGCCGTTGTTTCCGGCGAGAGCGACGCACTCTCCGGGGCGCAAACAAAACGAAACCTCCCCGACGATGATCGGGGAGGCTTGTTCGTCAGTCCCGTAACGGAAGCTGACCTGCTCGAAGCGGATCATTCAGGGTCCGCCAGGAGGCCGGTCAGGCGTTCTCCCGCTTAGTGAACTCGATGATGCACATCTCGGCCGCGTCGCCGCGCCGGTAGCCGGTCTTGTAGATGCGGGTATAGCCACCGTTCACATCTTTGTACCGGGGAGCGATGCGCTTGACGAGCTTGCTCAGCAGACCTTCGAGACGAAGAATCCGGGGTCCCTTGGCGCGGTCGCCTTCGGAAGCGAGATACTCGGTGATGATCTCAGGCTTCGGATTGGCCTTCGGATCATTGATGTATTTCTCGACCTTCTCTCGGGTCTCTTTGCTCAGGTTGGAGATGAACTTCTTGATCGCGTCGCGACCGATCAGTTCCTTGTCGTGCGAGCTGTGGAAGAACTTGAGCAGTTCGGGGTTCTTCTCGGCGTTCTCGCCCTTCGCCATGGTCACGGCGCGCTCGATGATGCGCTTCATGTCCTTGGCCTTCTGCAGGGTGGTTTCGATGCGCTCGTATTTCACGAGCGAGGAGCAGAGCGAGCGCAGCAGCGCAGTTCGCTGATGTGACTCGCGCCCGAATTTGCGTCCGATTTTATTGTGTCTCATTCGTCGGTTCCTCCGCCGTTTTCGTCACCGGGAAGCTGAAGGTTGAACTGGGCGAGCTTCTCGCGGACTTCCTTCAGGGATTTCTTCCCGAAATTCTTGATCTCGAGAAGTTCGGTCGTTTTCTTCATGACCAGGTCGCCCAGCGTGTTGATGCCGGCCTTCTTCAGGCAGTTGCGGGACCTGACAGAGAACTCGAGATCCTTGATGAGAATGTCATGGTGCCCCTTTTGCGGGGTCTCTTTCTTCTGGGAAGAAACCATGACGAGGTCTTCCTTCTTCACGGGCTTCTCGTCTTCGTCGCCCTCTTCCTCTTCGATCTCTTCCTCGAGTTCGATATCGGTGAAGAGGTCGATGTGGGCCTTCAGGAACTTGGCGGCGAGCTCGATGCACTCGGTGGGATCCATGCTGCCGTTGGTCCAGACCTGAAGGATCAGCTTGTCGAAGTTGATGTCCTGTCCGACGCGAGCGTCCTCGACGTTGTACATCACCTTCGTGACCGGCGAATACTGGGAATCAACCAGGATCAGGCCAATCTGCTGGTTGCTTTCCTTGTGCTGGTCGGCGAGCTGATAGCCGCGGCCGCGCTTGAAGGTGATATCCATACCAAGGGTTATATTTCCCGTGACATGGGCAATGTGGGCACCCTTGTCGATGATGGTAAGATTCGCGTTCTCGGCGATGTCAGCCGCGGTGACCTGGCAGGGGCCCTTCACTTCGAGCCGCACGGTCAGCGGTTCGTCCTGCTCCAGGCTCACGACGAGTTTCTTGAGGTTGAGAACGATCTCGGTGACATCCTCGACGACGCCGGGAATGCTGCAAAACTCATGCAACACACCGTCGATCTTCACGGAAGAAACCGCGGAGCCAGGAAGCGAGGCCAGAAGGACGCGCCGGAACGAGTTTCCGAGCGTCTGCCCATAGCCGCGCTCCAGGGGGTCGAGATAAAGCGTACCGTGATTCTCGTTGTCCGGATGGGTCGCGTAGGTTACATTGGGGCGATTGATTTCGATCACGCAAGTGCCTCCTTGAGCCGTTACCGCGAGTAGTACTCGATGATGAGCGATTCCTGAATCTTCGGATCGAGCTGAGCGCGCTCGGGCAGGGAAACGAACTTGCCCTTGCAGTTCTCGCGGTCGACGTCGAGCCAGGGGCTGGTTTCGCGGCTGATCGAGGCTTCCATGATGTCCTTGATGGTCTTGCGGAGCGAACTGTTCTCGCGCAGAGCGATGACATCACCCGGGCGAAGCTGGAAGCTGGGGATGTTCACGCTGCGGTTGTTGACCGTGAAATGTCCCTGGGTAACCCACATGCGAGCCTGTGCGCGAGAAATGCCGAAGCCCATGCGGAAAACCACATTGTCCAAACGCGTTTCTAGTTCCTGAAGCAAGAGCACGCCGGTATTGCCGGCGATTTCATAATCCTTGTGGAAGCGGCGATCGCGCCTACCGTAGAGCTTGCGGACGCGCTGCTTCGCACGCAACTGGATCTCGTAACCGGTCTGCTTCTTGTTTCCCATGCGGTCAGAGCCATGCTGGCCGGGGATTTTGGCGCGGCGCTTGATGGAACATTTGTCCGTAAAGCAACGGGCACCCTTGAGGAACAACGCGTCGCCTTCGCGGCGACAAATGCGGCAACTGGGTCCTGAATAGCGAGCCATATCGTTCTCCTTCTCAGACGCGGCGCCGCTTCGGAGGGCGGCAGCCATTGTGCGGAATGCCGGAGACGTCCTTGATGAGAGTGACGTTCAGTCCGACAGTCTGAAGTGCGCGCACGGCGGATTCGCGGCTCATGCCGGGGCCGGCGACGTACACTTCGATCTCGCGCATGCCGAATTCGAGGGCCTTGCGTCCGACCACTTCGGAGGCGACCTGTGCCGCATACGGAGTTGACTTGCGGGAGCCGTGGAAATTGTTCGCACCCGCGCTCGACCAGGCAAGAACGTTGCCCGTCAAATCAGTGATCGAGATGATCGTGTTGTTGAAAGTCGACTGGATGTGCGCCTGGCCCTTGGCGACGATCTTTTTTTCACGCCGCTTGGCCCGGGACTGGACTTGGGGTCCTGTTTTAGCCAGATCTACTAACGCTCCGTGGGGATCCTATGAAGATTACTTGTGCGTGACGATGGACCGGCGGGGGCCCTTGCGCGTGCGGGCATTGGTGTGGGTGCGCTGACCGCGGACCGGAAGGCCCTTGCGGTGGCGGAGGCCACGATAGCAACCAATATCCATCAGGCGCTTGATCGACATCGACACTTCGCGGCGGAGGTCGCCTTCGACGCGGTAGTTCTGTTCGATGGCCTGCTTGATGAGACTGATCTCTTCTTCGGTGAGATCCTTCACGCGCTTGTCAGGACTGATCTTCGTCTTCTTGAGAATCTCACGGGACCGGGTCAG
>CAYMEN010000035.1:0-48453 GCA_964389325.1 uncultured bacterium
ACATCCCCGGTCGCGCCCCGCGCGGGGCGCGTGGATTGAAACATGTATATTGTCGCTCCCCGCGTAACACTTGAGCCGTCGCGCCCCGCGCGGGGCGCGTGGATTGAAACAAGGGGTTGGGGGTCAAACCGGACACCCCTTGAAGTCGCGCCCCGCGCGGGGCGCGTGGATTGAAACGACGATTCGAGGGGGTGCGGAGTGCGTGAGCACGGAGGTCGCGCCCCGCGCGGGGCGCGTGGATTGAAACCCTGCTTACACTCAGGGTTGCGGAACAAAAAATCGTCGCGCCCCGCGCGGGGCGCGTGGATTGAAACAAGTCCAAAGCGGGAAAAGATCTCGTCACCGTCAGTCGCGCCCCGCGCGGGGCGCGTGGATTGAAACTGTAGAATCAGTTGAAGGGTCGTCAAGATTTCCTCGTCGCGCCCCGCGCGGGGCGCGTGGATTGAAACCTGATGTCATCGAGGGAAGAGAAGTAAAGGCTGAGTCGCGCCCCGCGCGGGGCGCGTGGATTGAAACGCGTATCTACTACTGATCAGGCAATAGAATCAAATGTCGCGCCCCGCGCGGGGCGCGTGGATTGAAACCGTCATGGCCGGCCCCGGAGGGCCGGCCCGTTCGTCGCGCCCCGCGCGGGGCGCGTGGATTGAAACCTCGATGTTGGCGTTGATGACGGCGCCCTGGTCCGTCGCGCCCCGCGCGGGGCGCGTGGATTGAAACATACGGCGGCGGCATCATCGAGGTGGACGGCAAAGTCGCGCCCCGCGCGGGGCGCGTGGATTGAAACGTCGATTGTCTGGATTGAGCCCGGGAAGGGCTTACAGGCCCAGGGCGGAGGCGGCGGCTTCGAAGGGAATGCGGCCGGCGTAGTCGTCTTCGCTGTCGTAGATGATGAAATCGTCGGCGCCGAACCGGCCGCGGGCGGCCGCCAGCGCCGTGCGGGCCTCGTCGGAGCGGCCGAGGGCCGTTTGGGCGCGGACCTCGTAGAGAGCGACGTGGGGGGCCATGATGCCATCCGGGAAGGTTCGGCGATACTCCGCTGTCCAACGGAGCGCCGCCGCCGGATCGTTCAGCTTGTCGAGGGAGAGGCGCACGAGGTTCGCGAGCACGTCATCAGCCCAGACGTTGTCTGTGCCGTATTCGCGCAGGTAGGCCTCGTAGGAGCGCGCGGCGTCGGCGTATCGGCCCAGCCGGCGTTCCTCGACCCAGGCGACGTAGTATTTGACCGAGTCGGCGTACCGGTAGTCCGGATACTTCCGGATGAGCTGTTCGAATGCGGCCAGCGCCGCTTCCGGCTTCTGGAGGGTCCTCAGCTGTGCCATGCCGCGATAGTAGAGAATCAGTTCGGGCCGGAAAAACGTGACCCAGACGAAGGCGCCGATCATGCCGGCGAAGACGGCCAGCGTTCCCCAGCGGTTCCAGCGACGCGCCCGCTCGCGGTCGACCTCGATCGCCCGCTGGCGCTCGCGCCGCTGGGCCATGACTTCGATCGGCGGCAATCCGCCCTCGGCGGAGAGCTTCGTGACGAAGTCGGCCCACCCGATCGACCAGCGCAGATATCGCCAGGCCTCGATGAGCGTCCAGGAGAGGATGACGAGGAAAAAGGAGAGGAACGGCCCGTTGAACGCCCCGGTCACCGTCTTCGCGTTCAGCCGCAGCAGCCCCGTCCAGCAGCCCCGCCCCGCCACCTCCGGCACCGCCCGCAGCAGCGCCCACGAAAGCAGCCACGTCATGGCGAGCGTCGCGAGCGGATACATCCACAGCACGATCGTCGGCATCATCATGCCGCACCGCCCAAGCACCGCGTCGACGAGCCGCCGCGCGGCCAGCGAAATCGCCGTGAGCGCGACGCCAAGCCCCAGGATCAACAGAATCCCCCGCTCGAGCGTGAAGTAAAAGAGCTGCCCGAGCAACGTTTCTATCGCAACAAACATAATACCAAGCACGATAAAAAACAGGTGCCCCGGCAGCCTGAACTGCGTCTTCGCAAATTCTTCCGACTCGCTCACGCTCATGCCGTTCATGATATCAAAACACATTCGCTCTGAATACTTCAGAACCGCTTCACCACAAAGACACAAAACGATCGTCTTTCAACCGCAGGGCGGCTCGCGAACCGCCCCTGCAGCGGGGAACACCTGTGTCGAAGGGGCACAAGACATGAAGAAACCGTCATATCGTTCAGAAGAATCGACGGTAGTTTGATGAGCCGACCAGGGCTTCGATCTGGGCGCTCGTTTTTTTGAAGGGGGGGCCCTTCAGCAGGTCGATCAGCTTTTTGCCGGATTCGAACATCCGCTGTTTTCCTGTGTAGAATGACCGGAATTCGGTGCTCAGGCCCCTGCATTCCCCGTCGTGGGCGATTCGTTCGAAGGTCGCCATGTTCAGGTCGCTGGCTTTGTTCATGCCGCAGTATGCCGCCTTGACCCTCGATCCCGCGCTGAGCCCGGCGAACAAATGCCCCTCGTGCCCCACCAGTTTCCTGGGCGGGACGTCCGCGATGTTCTGGTTGATCTGGTCGAGGTTGGTCGAAATCTCGCCGATCTTTTCGATGATCTCCTGGAGCTTCTCCTGGACCTGCTCCGCGGAAGCGGCCGCGATGGCGCCCACGCCGACGGAGATATTCTCGATCTCCTGCTTGAGATCGTCCTTCACGCCGGCGATAACGGTGCCCTGGGCGGCCGTCTCCTCGACGAATCTGCCCGTGTCGACCCAATGAGAGTCGAACTGGGAAGAGGCGTCGGCGCGCATGGTGATCACCTGGTTCTGCGTGAAGCGCTGCGCCTGCGCGTCGAGCATGCCGTCCATCTTCACCCTGGTGACGATCTCGACCAGCACCTGGCCGGGAGTGCCCATCGACCTCGTCAGGGAGAACTTTTCCAGGTTCGAGCTGAGCAGCATCTCGCGCTGATGATTCGCCGCCGTGCTCCTCCGGACGAGTTTGGGTGGGTCATACGTATAGGAAACCGTGGCGATGCCTTCGGGAAGCGAAATATTGAACTCCGGACGCTCCTCGTTGAGGCTGGCGAACGTTCCCGCCGCCGCCTTCGTCAAATCGTCCTGGAGCGCCTTGTAAATCTTCTCGCCCTCGGTCTGCGCCTGGGTACGGGACATGCCGAGCGCCCGCCGGTAGTTGGCGTCTTTGATCACATAGTATACCACTGTAGATATACCCATGAATATAACCAAAGCTACCATGATCTCGACCAGCGTCATGCCGGATCTTGCATTCTTCATTCCCTGACCTCCCTTCCCGAAGTCTCCTTCAGGCTATTTCCCAGGAGCTCGCCGGATCATCTCGGGGCGATGAGCATGAACGTCCGCGTGCGTTCTCGCGGCGTGCTGTCGGCGGACGTCCATTTCACGCGGGTTTCGACCTGCGTCATGCTCGTGTCGATCCCGCCGGGAACGGGGCGTTCCATGAACCTCCACGTGCCGCTGACCTTGAAATCCTTGAACTTCTTCTGGATGTCCAGGACCTTCACGTTCGACAGGGGATACATGCCGTCTTCGAGAGGGTGGTTTCCCAGCTCGTCCTTCTGCATGTCTTTCGCGAACTCGTACAGCCTGGCGTAAGGCATGCCGGTCAGTTCTTCCTTGATGCTTTCCAGAAGGTGCTCGGCCATCTGTATCTTCTCGGTTTCGACGCTCAACGAAGCCTGCCTCGAAATATGCCTGTAGATCGGAATGAGACCCAGCGCGAGAATGAGCACCGCCAGGGTGAGCTCCAGAAGCGTGATCGCCCGTCGTCCCGGGTGAAAAGAGATGGCGCGCATGGCGGAACCTCCTAGTTCTTGATGAATTCGAACGTCAGATATTTTCCCGACATGCTGGCATAGAACCGCGACGGGTCCCATTTCGCCAGGGGTTTGACGAGAGAGAGCGGCGAACTCCGGGCGTGCTTCGAGTTGTAGACGATATGGACGTCACCCTGGCAGTCGGACCGGTTGAACCTGTTCACCACGAGGTTTCCGTTGATGGTCAGCGGGAATGTCCCCTCGTTGAACAGGCCGCGATCCGCGTAGACGCAGGCTTCGATGGTCAGGTCGGTCGGCGAGTTGTTGACGACCCCCCCGTTGCGGGCGACGAGGGAAAAGACGCTGGTGTTGCCGAGATGGTCCTCGTCCCGCCGCCGGACATCGGCGCCGACATGGATGTTCCCGGCCGCGACGATCATGCCCCGGCCCATGACCTGCATTTCCTCGACGATGCTGAAGTTGTTGTTGATGAAGGTCACGCCGTCGCAGAGAAAATATCTTTTCCCGTTTACTTCCTTGCAGCGGTTCGGGTAATCGTCCCAGAACTCCTGTGAATTGTTGTAGAAATAATTCGACTTCTTCAGATACTGCGAGGTCGAATAGAGGTTCGGCGGCAGGTTCTCGGGCTTGTCCGGGTCCCACCTCGTGGCGGCGTCGCCATCTTCCGTCGGAGGGAAGTTCTCGAATCCGTAGGATTGGGACTCCTCGGACGCCCACATCCAGGGGATCACGAACCCGAATCCCGGGAAGAACGGCGGAATGGGCGGCACCCAGATATTCACCATGAGGATTTTCAGATGGTTGTACACCATCGTCAGATTCCCTTCCACGCGGAGGCTGAACGGGACTTCGAGGTCGAAATTCCCGAACAGGAACGTCCGGTTGTAGGACGGGATCATCGGAATCCACCACCCGCTTCCCTGGAAATACGGCCAGTCCCAGCCGTCGCCGCCCCAGAAGTTCCAGTCGGTGCGCTCGACCTTCGGAATGACGTCCTTGCCGTTCATCGCGAGCATGCTGATCTCGTTCTTCTTGAGCTTGTCGAGTGAGAACGGCAGGGTGAACGAAAGCTGGATCCTTCCCTCGTTCGTGCCGTTCACCCGGACCAGGCCGGGCAGGTGGATGCGCTTCGCCATCTCGGCGAGATCGAACGACGCGACGCCTCCGAGAAAATCGAGGACCTGGGAGATCGTGGGAAAATTATGAAGCATCAGGGCGCCGTCGCCGGCGTTCCAGTCGATCGGCTGGTCGCCGGTCCAGCCGTCTTTCTCGGCGTCATCTTCATACACCTTGTCCGAATTGGCCACGAAGAAGGTGTGATCGGGAGCGACGGGCTGAATGTCGGTCACCCGGAACTCCCGCTCGGTCACCAGGACCTTCCTGATCGTCGGGCCACCCGGGTGGGACGGGGTGTACTCGACCTTCGTCCGCACCTCCAGCGATCCGATCTTCTCGATCGTTATACCCCACGATATTTTTCCGACGAGGAAGCGGATTTCCTGGGGGAGACAGTTCAGCAGTTGGTTCTGGATCTTGTCCTTGATGGCGGTCAGATCGAGACGGACCGTCAGCTTATCGCCGAAAATCATCTTCGCGAGACCGCGCAGGGAGAACTCGTCGAGCCCGAGGGCTTTCACGATCGCGTTCGAGATGATCCTCGTGATGCCCAGGGTGTTCAGAATCCGCCCGATCGGGATGGGAACCGGCGGAACCCCGAACATCGCGACGACGTCGTTCAGGGAGTCCTCGATGCCCTTCGCGATCAGGTTTTCGTTGGACAGCCTGGAAAGGAGGTCGAAATCGATCGAGAGGGCATCGGTGTTGACGGAGTCGAACAGTTTTCCCAGCAGGCCCACCATCGGCGAAAGGGAATGGGTGATCCCGCCGACTTCGTACTCGTCGCTTTTGGGCATGATCGCGAAGGCGCGGTTGATCCTGGCCTGGACGTCGATCACGGTCCGCCCGCCCATGGACTCGAGAAGCGGCTCGAGATACACGAAGTCTCGATCGCCCCTTCCCCGCGCCGCGGAGTCATATTCGTAGTGATATTTAATTCCGTTGTCGTAGAGGGCCTTGACCAGCGGTTCACTGAGGTTCAGCTTGAGATCGACGTTCAACCCGACGGCCTGGCTCATGAGGTTCTTCGCCTGGACGCCGTCGATGTCTGCTCCCGCCATGAAGGCCGGCATGCGCACCTGCGTGAACCAGTAGCCTTCGGTGAAGAAGTTCGCCGGGTTCAGGAGGGCCTTGTAGAAGAACTGCATGTCGTTCATGCCTTCGAGGGCCAGGCGGTAGGTGAGGCTCATGGCGGCCTCGGCGCACTCCTCCGCCTTTTTCTCATGGCTGGACTTCATCACCGACCACCGTCCGGCCACCGTGGTCCGTGAGATGGTCATGGCAACGATGCCCAGGAGCGCGAGCGCGCCGATGACCATGAGGAAGGCCGAACCCCTGTGCGACCTGCGGAACGGTGCCGGCCCTCGTGTCTTCATCGCTCCTGCTCCTTCCGGGGTGATGTCATGGCAATTCATTCAGGGGAGCCGGCGAGAATCTTGAACATGCCGTCGACCTGGTTTTCAGCGTCGGCCGGGGAGATGGACATTTCCTTCGACAGCTTTGAACTCAGCTGGCTCTTTTTCCCGGGGTCTCTGAATACTTCCATAGCAGGAGAAATCTTTCGAATCTCGCCGCCGAACGAGGGAAGCGTGATGTTCGTATCGCCGTGCAGTTTCATGAACTCCGACAGCAGGCCGTCGACGTTGCCGGCCGTCACTTCGAGCTTCTCGCCGGAAACGGCCGAAATGCCGACGAGCCCCTGCCGGGCAAGAACTCTTTCCATCGGCGTTGCAGAAGGATCCTGGTCGATTTTCAGGAGCGCCTCCCGGGCTTCGGCATGCTTTTTCTGCGCAATATCGGCTCTCGCCCGGACGAGCAGGGGGTTCATGACCGAGACGGCCCCCAGACGTTCGGTGAGCGGAACATCCGCATTGCCAGACCGCTTCGTGAGCCGCTCGATGCGCTTTTGGTCGCATGTTTTCGAATACTCGCTCAACTCGTCGGAAACGCCCTTCAGCAGCTTCTGGTAGCCCTTTCCGCCGAGAACGGAGCGGGCGTTCGAGGTGAGGCCGGAGATGCCACCGCCCTGCCCCGGCGTCGAAGCCGAGCCGTATCGCGACGGTGCATCGACCGGCGGAACGCCCCCGGTGTCGAAGCGTTCGGGGGAGGGGAACAAGAGGAGATACACGGCGGGCGCGAGCGTCAGGGCCAGCGCAAGAAGAACGCCGCGGTGTTCCCTGATCCGCGCGGCCAGGCCGGCAGGCTGTTCCTGTTTCGCCGCGGCCACGTAGGGGGTTTTACCGACGACCTTCTTGAACGCGTACGTCGGAGCCGGCGCCTTCGCAGCCTCGCGTTCCCGCGCCATCTCGCGGATGCATTCTTCCATGAGGGCCTTCGGTTCCCTGTTCAGGACCCGGGCGGCCCCCTGGACGGCCGAGTCCCAGAGTTCGCCGAAGCCTTCCTTCTGCTCGGATTTTTCATTGAAACAGCCCCGGGAGAGGGTTCTGAGGCCCCTCATACTCGGATTCGCCGCGATCATGAAGCCTGCCTGGATTTTCAGCTCGTCCTGGGGGTCCTCCGCGAACATGCGCTCGAGAAGGGGCTCCACCGACGTGTAATCGAAGAGGGGAAAGAGATGGAGCGCCTGCCGGCGGATCACCGGCTGGGCGGACCGCGCCATCGTCGTGAGGTGGCTGATGGCCCCTTCCTTGTCGGCACGGATGAACACTTCGAGGGCTGCCGAGCGGACGCGTGGGTCGTCCTGCTGGAGAAGCCTGCTCAGCGTGGGAAGGATGTGGTCGATATCGAGTTTTCCGCAGGCTTTGACGGCGGCGGCGATGACGGCCGGCGGCGCCCCGTGGCGGAGATGCGGCGCCAGGCACCCGACGTCGGCGGCCTCGCCGAACTCTCCGAACAGGTGGATGATCTCGAGAAGAACCGACCGGTGCGGTTTTCCGTCCATCAGCATCTTCAACCGGGGGCGCGCCGCGCGGAACAGGTCATGCGTGTTCAGCCCCCTGATCAGGCCCTGCTGCTTCGGCAGCGGAAGCCCGCTGAAACTGCCGTCTTCGAGGGCCTTCTCGAGAGTTTCGGCGGGGGCAGGCTGTTCCTGCCCGACCAGCGATGCAAGCATGCCGCGGACGTCGTCGTCGCGCTCGACGGCAATCCGCTTCCGGAGCATGTCGGCGACCTCCGTGCGAGAGGCGAAGGGCCGAAGCCGGTCGATGGCCGACAGGCGGATCGCCTGTTCCGGGCTGGTGAGGTCTCTTGCCGAGAGGCTGATGATGAGGGTTTCGCGCCTGCTGATCAGCCTGGCCTTGAGGGCGGCAACGTATTCGTCGCAGCTCACGGTGAGGATGCCCGCCGCGGTGATGCACTCCAGGAGCTGGTTGAACCCGGCCTGGAGGATGGTCTTCTTGACGCCCTTCGACACCAGCAGGATGTCGTACAGCTTCAGCGGAAGATCGGGATGCGGATTGAACGAGACGGCCAGGGAAACCAGCACGAGGAGCAGGGGGCGGGTTTCCGCGCCGAGAAAGCGCATGTAGGTCGGCTCGGCGACGTCGAAGGGAAGGAGGAGCAGTTCGTGCAGGGCTTTCAGCCGGACCACAGGCTCTTCGCTCTGGACGAGGGATTCGAGAAACGCCAGCGCCTCGCCCGGGTCGATGTTTCTGAGCTGCCGGACCGCATGGAGTCTGACGTCGGTGTGCCCGGAGACCAGCGCCGATGCGACGCTTTCCTTGAACAGGCCTGCGTCCTGGGCGAGGAGGAGGTCCAGGGCGGCGCGTATGATCGCGGGTTGGTCGGCGCCGAGCAGGCCGAGCGCGAAAACCGCGTCGGCGGGCTTTCCAAAGCGTGCAAGGCCGATGAGAGCCGTTTCGGTCTTCTCGGGAGAACCGCCGTTGAGCAGGTCGTTCCGCCACAGGTCGAGAAGGCTTTCCGGCGGCGCGGTCCGAAGCGATTTCAGGATCGCCCGGCGCAGGGCCGGGGTCGCATCCTCGAGAAAGTGGCCCAGGGTATCGGGAGACAACTGGAGATTCGGAAGAATCTCTTTCGCCGATTCGGCGGCACGCCGGTTCGCCAGAATGCCTGACGCAGCCGTTCTGCAGGCTTCCTGGGGGTCGGACGACGAAATGCTCTCGAGCCGTTCGAGAAGAGGCGGAGTGAGCGGGTTGAGGGCGATTTCCTCGAGGGCAAGCCGCCGTTCGGTCTCGTCGGCGCTTTCAAGGCTGAACCACAGCCATTCATCCAAGGCGAGAGACTTGGGAAACTCAGTCTGCACCACGGCCGCCTCTCCAGATACCACTCATCTTCCGACTCAATTCAATTCTACCGTCTCACCCTGAGAATGGCAAACCCGGAGCCGGGATGAGCGTTTTCGGAAGGGACCCGACGGTTCATGCCGATCACGGTGACAAATTTCATCGGGGGGGAATCTCAGTTTTCGTGCAGAAAATGCCGATAGGGCTGATGGGTTATCTCGGACAAAGGAAAAACCGGGCTCCGCACATGAGGCAAACGCAAGCACGAACGAGGTTCTCGCCCCTGGCTCTGGTCGGGGCGCTTCTGCTTTTCTGCCTGATCCCGGCGATGGCCGGGGCGCAGAGTGCGGCGTTTCAGGACCTTCCGAAGGACCACTGGGCCTACAAGGACATCGATTTCCTGATCAAGTCCGGCTACATGGAAGGGTATCCCGACGGCACGTTCAAGGGCCGCAAGGTGATCACCCGCTATGACATGGCCCTCGTTCTCGCGCGCGTGTTGCGCCAGATCGACGGGAAGAAGACAAGCGAGAGCGAGGCGACCGAGACCGAGCGGGCGGCCCTTTCCCGGCTCACCAAGGAGTTCAGGGATGAGCTGGGCCTTCTCGGCGTGCGCGTCGACGGGCTTGAACGCCGGATGTCGGACGCCGAGTCGAAGATGTCGCAGCTCGAAAGCGCGCTTCCGAAGGTGAAGGTGTCCGGCTTCTACCGCGCTCTCGGGCAGTATGTCATGGATCCCGGAACGGTGTATCGCGACGAGTGGGGCGACCCGATCGAAAAAGAAGACATGTATTCGAAGCCGGGCCTGGTCACGTTCTACCAGACCATGTATCTCCGGTTCACGGGAAAGCCGCTCGGCGACAAGATCGAGACGTTCTACGAACTGTACGGCTACGTCAGCGGCAAGTCCTGGAACAAGCTCATGTACAACGATGTCGGCAAGAGCAGCGGATCGAACCCCTTCGACGCCGTCGACGATTACGTCACGAAGGTGCAGAACGACCGCTATGCCCAGACGAACAAGGTGCACTTCATCAGCAATGCGAAATCGATGAAGGTGCGCGTGTTCGCGGGCGAATCGATCACCGGCATCGACGATCCGCTCAATACGCTTACAGAAGACACCGACGTCACCGAGCCGTATGAGGGCGTCGAACTGTCGGGCACCGACAGGGGGCTCAACTACCAGGCCTCGATGCTGAAGCGCGACAACAAGTACAGCTATACCGACGAAAAGGAAATTCTCAGCGGCCGCATGGTCTGGAAGCTGCCGAACAAGTTCAGCCCCGACTCGTTCAGCGTCGGCACCACCTACGCCGAGAAGATCGCCGACTACAAGACCCGCGGCAACTCGAACACCGTGCGTGGCGCGGACGTCAACTACTCGACCGAGCGCGTCGGCAAGATCCAGGCGACGGCGGAGTTCCTGACCTCGACGGATTACCATGAGGATACCAGCGACAATAAAAAGAAGAAGAGCCTCGGCGACGAGGCCACGAAGATGGATATCAGCGTGCAGAACGGCGGCTTCACCGGCACCGTCAAACATTACGACTTCGGCAAGGAGTTCCGGGCCCGTCTCGCTCCGATCTGGGCTTACGATATCGGCGACGAAGACGACGAAAGCGATTACCCGGACGATCCGATCTTCAAGGACAACTACGGCCATGAAGGGTTCTATGGGGAAAAACTGACCCGGTTCTCGAGCAACTACGATTTCGGCAACAAGCTGCTGAGCATCGCGAAGAACCTCTCGATGGAAGCGACCTACCTGACCAAGACCTGGGAGGTCGACCCCTTCGCGCCCCAGAAGACCGACGGCTACTCGGGCCGCAAGTTCACCTACCAGGTGCTCTCCGACTTCACCGACAACACCACGCTCAAATACGATTACGAGCAGAAGCTCGACGCCCTGCCAGACGAGTCTGGCACGATCAAGAACACGATCGAGCTCGACCTCAAGCTCAACGAGTCGGTCAGCAGCAAGGGCAAGGTCTACGTCTCGACAGACCACGACGACAAGGAGACGGTCGCCGGAACCACCTACAAGCGCAACGACCGCACGGGCTACTTCGAGATCAACTCGAACATCAACCCCCGCGTCTTCGCCAAGGGAAGCGTCGAACACCAGGTCCGGTGGGCGAACACCCCGACCAAGGAAGACACCCGCATCGACTACATCGGGGAAACGACCTACAATCTCACTCCCACGACCAGCCTGACGGGCGGTGTGCAACACATCGATTACGAGCACACGGGCGATACGACCAAGTCCAGCCTCGCGAACGCGATTCTTGCCGAACTGAAAAAGAACTTCACCGACAAGTTCCGGGGGCGGGCCTTCTATACCCGCGGCGTCATCGACTACAAGAACGGTCTCAAGGACTCCCTCGATCGCGAGAACATCTATGGCGAGCTGATCTACGACATCAGCAAGGACGCCAGCGTGAAACTGAAATTCGGGTATGACTACCCGGACAAGTGGCGCTGGGACGTCACCAGCACCGACAACGGCCGCGACTGGGAGTCGATCGAAACCCAGAAAATGCTGTCCTTCGAAGCCAAGGCGAACTTCTGAGAAACGAATGATGAAACGACGAGCACGAACAGTTCTGTTTTTCCTGATCCTGGTGGCGGCGACGCTGTCGAGCGGCTGTGTCCAGGAGTCGCTGGTCATCCCCGTCGCGACGGTGAAGGGCAAGGTCGTCGTGCCCGCCGGCCAGACGCCGCTTGGCATCCGCGTCACGGTGGCGGGGAATCCCAACGCCAAGTCCTATGTGAATGAAAAAGGGGAATACAAACTCGAGCTCACCCGCGCGGGCCGGTATCTGCTCGTGGCCCGCGGAGCGAATTTCGACGTCGATTTCATCTGGGTCGAGGCCATTCTCGAGGAAACCGTGACGGCGTCCGACATCAGCCTTCCGGAAAAGATCACCGGCGAAGCGAAGTGGATCGCCACGACGGTCGATTTCCCGGGCGCGACGAATTTCAAGATCAAGAGCATCAACCCGAAATGGGCGACCGACACCATCGCGATGACCGACGATGGCTCGGGCGGCGACAAGTATGCCGGAGACGGCATCTATACCCTGCGTCTGCGGAATCTGCCGACGGGGTCGCAATTGTATACGTTGCTCTATACGGGGAAGGCGCCCGAGGATTCCGAGGACGAAGACAAGGACGAGATCAAGGAACGCGATGCGAAGAAAGACCCGCACCACGAAAACGAGCGCATCGGGAATTCCGAGATCATCGTTCCGGAACCGGCGATGAAGCTCGCCCGCGGCTACGTCTCCTCGTCGCTGACCGGCGTGAACTACTCCGAAGTCGTGCTGGGCACCAAGATGGGTGCCCGGAAGATGAATGTGAATAGTGATGGGTATTTTTCGATCCCGATGGAAGGCAATGGCCGCGAGTATCTCGCGTTCCGCAGTCCGAGCTTCCATATCAGGGTCATTCCGGTCGATCTGAGCACGACGCCGATCTACGAGGTGCCGACCGTCACGTTGTCGGCCAAGGCGGCCGGTGAGGCGACGTTCATGCTGATCAAGTCCGACTTCCAGACGGTCACGAATCCGACGCTCGTCGCCGACTTCACCAACTGGCAGCCGCAGTCGCTCTACGACGACGGCACCCACGGCGATGCGACGGCCGGAGACGGCGTCTACACGCTGGTGAAGACGGGGGTCGCCCCGGGATATCACAAATACGCGTTCAACGTCACCACGACGTCGCAGGTCCGCGATCCCTACGAGGAATCGGGCGACTCCCAATACTCGATCCTGCTGGTGAAGTGAGATGATGCGCCGCTTCCTGCTCACGGCCCTGTTCGCGGTGGCGGCCGGCATGATCCCCGGCGGCGCCGCGGCGTCCCAGCCCCCGGTGAACTACTTCGGGGAAAGCTCACCCCTGATCGACGTGCGCGACCCGGTCGCCGACGACCGCGGGCCGGGGTATTACACCTATCCGCTCGACAAGAGCATCAGGCGGGGAACGTTCGACCTGAAGAGGTTCACCGTCTACGAAGAGGGCGACGTGGTCGTCTTCTCCATCCAGATGCGCGAATACATCAAGACCAGGCTGGAGTCGGGCCGACGGGGCGACGGCGAGGAGCAGGGGTTCGTCGTGAACTCCTTCGACATCTACGTCGATACCGACCGCAAGCGGGGTTCGGGCTGGAACAAGGCCCTGCCGGGGCGCGACCTGCTGTTCTCGGACGGGATGGGCTGGGAGAAAATGATTCTCGTCACCCCTCTCGCCCAGTTCTACGCATACGATATCATTAAAAATAAAACCGAGGAGATCGGGTTCCAGGACATGGTGCCTGACATCATCCTGCCCGATTACGTGCAGGTCCAGCGCGATCGGATCATCGTCCGGATCAGCAAGGGCTACTTCGGCTCGAAGCCGGGACCCGACTGGGGCGTCCAGTGCCTCGCCATGGGGTTCTCGCGGGTCGTTTCGCCGAACCGCATGCTGAACATGGACGTGAAGGCGTTCGCGACGCCGAAGGATTTCGGCGGCGGCTGGGACACCTACGGTGACCCGCCCGTAATCGACATGATCGTTTCGGGTGATCCGGAAGATGCCGACCGCAGGCAATACGAGATTCTCAAGGCCTACCGTTCCGAGCCGTATCGCGGTGAAATAGAGTATGCAATGGTTCCGTTCGTCTACGGACGGGAAAAATCGGCGACACCTCCTGGGGCGGGAACCGGGAAGAATCCTGCGATCCTGGCCGAGCCTCCGGTCATCAGGGCGCCGAATTCGCAGGCCCGGCCACCCGTGCTGATCCTGCCGGAGGACGCGCCGGCACCCGTGAAAAAGCCCGTTGCGGCTCCCGCGAAGCCGGTGAAGAGCGGTTCGACCGCAGGTTCGGCATCGACGGACGGCTTCCTGCCGATCCGGAAGGCGACGCCGGCCGCGCAAACCCCGAAAGCCGGAGCGACCGCCCCGGCAAGCGGCACCTTCCAGCCGCTGAAAAAGAAGTCCGACACCCCGACCGGCTTCATGCCGATCCGCAGGGCCCAGCCCACGACCGGCGAGTGAGGCGGCCTGCGACCGCATCTCCCCGTTTTCTCTTCCGACCCGTTTTCGGGCTTTTCGTCGCGTCTGACGGGAGCGCGGTGTTTCTGCAATGAAATGCATATCGACCCTCATTTTTTTTCACGAATGTGACGAAGGAAGAGACGAGGTGTCATGTATCAACAGGGGTTTCCGCACCCGACCCGCCTGAGGAGGTAGCTCATGAAACAACACACAACCATCCGCCTGACGGCGATAATCCTCTGTACGATGCTGCTCTGCGCCTTCGCGGCCCCCGCGTCGGCGCAGTCCGCGCGCGCGCGCGGCATGGGCGGAGCCTTCCTCGGCGTGTCCGATGACGAATCGGCGGCCTACTACAATCCCGCCGGCCTGTCGCAGATCCAGGGCCGCGAGGCGTCGTTCCAGATGAAGGTCAACGAGCGCGACGAGTTCAACTGGACATCGCTCGCCTTCACGGGCCATATCTACGAGGACGAGGAGAAGGACACCTTCTCGATTACGGATTATCTCGAACACAACGTGCTCGAAGAGCCGGTCGCCCGCCGTCCGAAATACAGTTACGGCGTCGCGTATTCGCAGGACAATCGCGACGTGAGCTTCGGGCAGCGTGTCGGCGGCGAGTTTCTCGGCGTCAAGCGGGAGCTCGAGGATTTGCAGATCGGCTTCGGAACGCGTTTCCCGATTGCGCGACGGATGCTGGCCCGCGAGCAGTTGTACGGCGGCATCAAACTTCGCGCGACGACGGCGGACCGCTGGATCAAGACGCTTGGCACGCATGCCAAGCGCGATACCCAGTCTCTGGGACTCGGGTTCATGTATCACTACAACGACCGCATCACGGGCGGCCTCACGGTCGACAACCTGGTCCAGCGCGTCGACGGCGTGGGCAACGATCGCGACGGCGTGAGTCTCAACCTCGGCGGCGCCCTGACACTCACCAAGGGAACGATCGTATCGGCCGACGCCACGAACATCACCAACTCCGATCGCACGAACGAGCAGCAGTACCGGGTCGGCGTCGAGAAGAAGTTCATCGAAAACGACCTGACCATGCGGGTCGGATCGTGGAACGGCACGTTGACGGTGGGTTTCGGCATGCATGTGCTGCCCAACGTCCGGCTCGACTATGCGTATTACGCCGGCGACGTCGTCCAGGAGCATTACGTGGGCGGCCACCTGACCTTCGACTGACGGAAGGGGCGGCATGACGCGACATATATTTAAGCGCATACAGCACTGCGCCGGCATCCTGCTGGCGTTTTGTTTTCTCTGGATTGCCGAGGCGGGGGCCGTCGATCTGCCTGCCGTTGCGGCGGTGACGGTGGACTTCAGCCGTCAGATCGTGACGACATGGGGCATCGCGGGGCAACCCTGGGAATCGGTGACGTCCCAGGAGGAGGAAAAGGCGCGTGCCTGGATGGATGCGATGCACCATGCCTATGCGGCGATTCTCGACGTTCCCCTGATGGAGGGGCTGACCGTCAGGTCAGCGATCGCCGGAAACGCGGCGCTCAAGGAGCGGCTGGGGCAGGTGCTCCTCGAAACCGATCCGGTGTTCTACGACCCCGACATGACCGGCCTCGTCCGATGCCGCATGGAACTGCCCTTCGCGGGGAAGATGAGCCTGCGGACGGCGCTGTATCTGGCGGCGCTGCGACCGCGGCCCCAGGAGCCGAAAGCGTTTCTTGCCTCGTGGACCTCGATCGCGTCGGCGACGGAAATCGCGGCGGATACGGCATCGGCCACGGGCGAGGCGCTCAGGCGTGTCATCATCGATCTGCGCCGCACGGCATTCGAACCGTCCCTGTTCCCACGCTTTTTCTCCGAAACCGGGGAGCTGCTGTTTCAGGAAGGGCTGGTGCCAGGCCCCGACCGGTTCAGCCGGCCCGTCGTCAGGTTCACGGAAAACGTCGAGGAAGCGACGCAGGGCTTCGAGGACGGCCAGGTGGCGTATATCGATGCAACCCTCGCCCCGACGGCGCGCCGGGACGTCCGGATCTTTCAGCGGGAAGCCGGCCTTTTTCTGGCGTTCAGCCGGATGCTCACCGAAGACCCGCTCGGCGCACGCGACATCATGATCGTGCACGGAAACCGCCCCGCCCCGTCCGGCCTGCTTCCAAAGGCTGGAAAGAAAGAAAAGGGCGGTGACAAGTCTGCGGCGGGAAAACGCGGCAGGAGTTCGAAAACCCCGTAAGGACAGTTTCGTTCCCGTTCGTGCTGAGCCTGTCGAAGCACGAGTGGCTCTCGCCCTTCGCCAAGCTCAGGGCGTTCAGATACAACGAGGGTGCCGTCCAATTGATGCGCAGGGGCCGCATCGCGATGCGCCCGGGATGCAAGTGGCTCTCGCCCTGCCCGACATTGCAACGCTGTTTTCCCGGGGTGGCGGCGCGGCGCGATTCCTGATATCCTTGGGACCGCCGGTTGTGGTTCGCATATGCCGGGTCCGGGCAGCTTGCGCGCAGCCCGTGCACAGCCCCTCTACTCTGCGGAGGTCTGCAGCATGCCTCATTCTGTATCTAAAATTCTGTTCGTTCTGCTGGCGTTCGCCATGGCGCTCGTGCCGGCACATGCGGCCGAAAAGGCGGCGACGGCCGCCGAAATGCGCAGCATCGAACGGCTCGAACGCTATGTGTATGCCGAGGTCCAGACCGGCGATGTCGCGGCCCGTCTCGGCAAACTCGAAACCGATCTGCTCGGTCGGCGCATGGGCCGTTCGACCTCTCATCGGGCGGCGAACCTGGTTAATCTTGCCTTCAAGGGCTCGGCCGGCACCCCCTCGCTCGATATGAAACTCAATTTTCTCGAGTGGAAGGTGTTTCACGAGACGCGCGGCGGAAGGCTGACGGAGCGGCTTGCGGCGCTCGATACCTCGATCACGGGGCAGGCGTCCTCCGAACCCCTTGCGTTCCGCGTGGAACAGCTCATCCAGATGACGCTCGACAGCGGTATCATCTCGCTGCACCCAGTGAAGATTCCCGCCGGAACGGTGTTTCGCGTCAAGCTCACCGCCCCGATCTCCAGCGCGGCCGTGAAGGAAGGCGACCCGGTGTCGCTGGCCCTTGCCGGCGACCTGGTGATCGACCGCTCCATCCTTGTCGTCAGTCGCGGCGCCCCGGTCATCGGCGAAGTCGCGAAAGTGCGACGTGGCGGCCGGTTCGGCCGCTCAGGCTTCATCAAACTGCTGGTCAACGACATTCCCGGCATCGATTCGACGGGGATTCCCGTGAAGATCACCGGCTTCGCCGGAAGCGAACTCGACCGCAAGAAACTGGGCATGGCGGCCGGAGCGTCGGTACTCGGCTATCTCGCAATGGGACCGGTCGGCCTTGTCGGAGGCGCCTTCGTGAAAGGCCAGGATGCGGTGCTCCCGGCCGGAACCGAGCTCGAGATCGAGACGGTCTCCGCGACCCAGGTGACCGGCATCGTCGTCACGAACTCGAACTGATCCCGGGCAAAAACGTCCCGGGCATAGACGGAATCGGACTGGAGGATCTTCATGAAAACACTGCTTCACATCATCGCCAGCCCGCGCGGCGAGTCTTCCTTCTCCCAGCGCGTCGGAAACGCCGTCGTCGAACGGTTCCGCCAGCAGCATCCCGGCGGGAAGGTGGATACGCTGGACCTGTTCGCCGAGGAACTCCCCCGGCTGACATTGAATACCGTCAACAATAAATATCGCCTGCTCAGCGGCAAGGAGCTCGACGAAACGACGCGGCCGGCCTGGAAGCCGGTCGAGGCCCATATCGAGCGGTTCAAGACCGCCGACGTCGTCGTCATCGACAGCCCGATGTGGAACTTCGGCATTCCCTACGTCCTGAAGCACTACTTCGATGTCATTCTCCAGCCCCGCTACCTTTTCAGATACACGGCGAACGGCGTGGAAGGCCTGGCCGGCGACAAGCGCGTCGTCGTCGTCACGGCCCGCGGCGGCGATTACGGCCCTGGGAGCGGCGGCGAGGCAATGGACCTCGTCGTGCCGACCCTGAAAACGATGCTGGGCTTCATCGGCTTGAAAGACCCGACGTTCATCAACATCCAGCCGACGCTGGCCGGGGGACCCGATGCGGCACAGAAGCGCCTCGACGAGGCGCTTGCGACGGCGCGGAGCCTGACCTTCTGATCATCCGAGGGACGCGAGATCGATGAGAGACTGCATGCCGCCCATGTGGGAGCCTTCCCAGTAGACCTTCCCGCAGCCTGAGCATCGCGCGAACAGGTCATACAATTCCGCGGCGCGCGGTGGAACGCGGTCCCATACATCGCTTTTCGATACGGGCTCCAGCAGACCGTTGCACAGCATGCAACGCGTGAACGGAGCGAAATGGTCCCTCAGCGACAGCCGCCCGACGACTTCCTCGAGTTGCCGGCGCGGCTGTCGCTTTCGTATCCACCGGCCGCCGCGAACGGCGCCGTGCATGAGCAGCCGGATGTCGCAGGTCAGGATGAACCTGCCCTGGGCGGCTGCCGCATCGACGATCTCGTGGTCGGAATAGTCATTTCTATAGAGTGTGTCGAATCCCAGCAGCCTCAGCCATCGCGCCAGTTTGCCGAGATGCACATCGAGGATGAAGCCGCGCGCCGGATCGAACGGGGGTTTCAGGCTCCCCTGGCGCGGCATGCCACCGGCGCGCGCATCCGGGAAAACCTCGATGCGGTCGCGAGGCCCGACACGGTTCCCGAACGTGGCTTCGCGGCCGTTGATCGTGATGGCGTCGACTTCCGGATGGGGGATGCCCAACCCTTCGATCACATCCTTGACGGCGGGAGAACCGAAAAGCTCGACAGACAGGTCGCGGCTGCGCTTCCCGGGCGGAAGGAAATCCTCCAGTTCCCCGAAAAATCGCACGCTGACCGAGTGTGTGTTTTTCACGCCGTCCATATCTCCATGATAACAGGTATGATATTCTGAACCCATGCATCCGATCCTCTTTCAATATGGCCCGATTCGTATCGGCTCCTACGGCGTCCTTCTCGCGCTGGCGTTCCTCGCGGCGATCTTCTTCACGAACCGCGAGTTTCGCAAAAACGGTGCGGACCCCGCGCTGGCCTGGGACATCTACCTGCTGGCGATCGTCGGCGGCCTCGTGGGATCGCGGATCCTGTATATCATCGAACTCCCCGAACAGTTCCTGAAGGCGCCCCTCGCCACCCTGTTCGGCTCGACCGGCTTTTCGGTCATCGGAGGCTACATTCTTGCGTTCGTCCTCTGCTGGTGGCGGGTGCGTGCCGCCGGAGAGCCGTTCATCCGGACCGCCGACCTGACCGCGCCGGGAATGAGCGCTGGCTACGCCGTCGGGCGGTTGGGCTGCATTGCCGCAGGCGACGGCTGTTACGGGATTCCGACGTTTTCCTCCTGCGCCATGCATTTCCCGAACGGCCTCGTGCCGACGCTCAGCGCGAAGAACCACCTGCTGACCTCGTACTTTCTGCGGCTGTTCCCCGGACAGCCGGTGCCCGTCGATATCGGCGTCCACCCAACCCCGCTGTATGAATCTATATCTCACTTTATATTATTAGGGATTCTCCTGCTCCCGCTCTGGCGTGCCGGCTCCGGGCGCCGTCTGGCGTTCTTCTTCTGCTGGTTCGGTGTTTCCCGGTTCCTCGTCGAGTTCATCAGGCTGAACCCGCCCTCCTGGCTCGGACTGACCAGCGACCAGTGGCTGAGCATCGCCATCTGCGCCATCGGCGCGGCCCTGTTCGTCCGGGCCGCTCTTTCCTCCGATAAGGAATCCGTATGACGATCCAGCCCCTTGTTGCCCAAAGAGTGCGACTTGTTCCGGCGACCTACGAACTCATCAGCGCGGAAATCGCAAACCCGGCCTTGTTTTCCTCTCTCCTTCAGGCCCAGGTCGGCCCGGAATGGCCGCCGGGCGAGTATGACCTCGGGGCCCAGACGTATTTCCAATCGCTGATGAAAGAGGACGAAGAAAAATACCTCGGGTGGCTCGTCTGGTATGTTTTAGAGAAAATCGCATCTCCGCAACCGGCCCCCCTCATTGGTGCAGCCGGGTATTTCGGGCCTCCCGACGAACACGGGTACATCGAGGTCGGTTTCTCCGTTTCCCCCCAGGCCCGCAACAAGGGCTATGCCGCGGAAATCGTTTCAGCCCTGGTCCAAAACGGGCTCCGGTTTCCGAACGTTAACCGAGTCCTGGCCCGCACATCCCCGGAGAACAGCCCTGCCAACCGGGTCCTGCAAAAATGCGGATTTCAGCTCACCGAACGTGACGAAACAAACAGAATCAACAAGTATCATTTTCCAAAACCCGAATAATCCCCCTCCGCGCTTCCGCGTCTCCGCGTGAGCCTCTCTTCTTTTTCCCCTCCTTCCCTTCCAACCGATATTTCCGAAGTTTGGGAATTTGAACAAGGCATTTGATCAAAGGGGAAGTTCCAACAATGCTCATAAAATTTCGGATAATTGCTTTTCTTCCACAAAAATGAGACGATGAGGCCATGAGTCCAACCATTTTTCGCAAAAAATGGGTATCGATTCTATTTTTTGTCAAATGAAGAACCCCGAATTCATGTGCATATTACTTGTGAAAAAGGGGAAGCCAAGTTTTGGCTGGAGCCTCTTATCGCGTTGGCCATGTATAAAAATCTTTCTGAGAAAAGTTTAATAGAAGTTCAAAAGATTGTTGAGAAACACCGGCATGAAATCATCCAAGCCTGGCATGAGCACTTCCATTCGAGTTGAGAATATCACTCCCTGGGGAATTTGGCTCTTCATGAAAGAAAAAGAGTATTTTCTCGATTTCGACGAGTATCCCTCTTTTAAAGAGCAGAGAGTCAATGATATTCAGAACGTCCAGCTCATTCACGACGATCATCTCTATTGGCCGGAACTGGATATCGATTTAGAACTGGATAATTTTGAAAATCCGGAAAAATACCCTCTCAAAAGCCGCCCAGCGAAGACGGGAAAGAGGGCAAAAGCCGCTTAGATAGCTGTGCCGACAATGTTTCGTTTTGCCGGTTGAAAAATCCGACCCCTGAAAAGATAGCATTGATTTCATGATCTGTTCAATGTTTGAAACGTTACCCGAATGCAGATGCGAGAGGCCTCGCCCTTCGACAAGCTCAGGGCGAACGGGTGGTTTTCATTCCGCAGGACTCAATAACCGGTATTTTAGAATTGCATTTCATTGAACTTTCCAAATTGTCAAAGCCTGTTCTCGAAACAACCCAGGCGAAATTCGAACGTTGGATGTATATTTTATAGTATGGAACTGCGTATTGCGGGTGGCAAAAAACGGTCTGGGTTCTCCCCACGATGGGGTGCATGCTCTGATAAAGCCATGAATGGCGTTCGGGTTTGGGGTGGCGTCTACGCCGTCCCGCGGACGGACGTTGTGCCCGCTTCGTCGGGGCCTGCCGCGTGAAAACGGGCATCGACGCGCGGCGACGTCACCTCCTCCGTGAAGGGCGCCCCGGAAAAGGCCCTGTCGTCTACTGGATGTCGCGCGACCAGCGCGTGAGGGACAACTGGGCCCTGCTCGCAGCCCAGGAAGACGCGGCCTGGCGCGACTGCGGCCTGGAGGTCGTTTTCTGCCTCGCCCCGGCGTTTCTTGGTGCGACCAGGCGGGCATACGATTTTCTGCTGCGGGGTCTGCGCGAGGCCGAGCAGGATCTCAGGCGGTCCCGCATTCCCTTTCATCTGCTCGAGGGCGATCCGGCGGAGACCCTGCCGTCGTTTCTTCGCGACATCGATGCCGCCGAACTCGTCACCGATTTCGACCCCCTGCGGCCGAAGCGGGAGTGGCGAAATCGTATATCTGAAACTATTTCTATTCCTTTCGTCGAGGTCGATGCGCACAATATCGTTCCCTGCCGGCAGGTTTCCGACAAGCGCGAGTGGGCTGCGGCGACCCTCCGTCCGAAGATCATGCGGCTGCTTCCCGCCTTTCTGACGGAGTTTCCACCCCTCGAAGCCCCGCCCGGGAACGCCCCCCTGCCGGCCCCGGTCGACTGGGAGAGCGTGTCTGCACGTCTTCCCTGCGATGAATCGGTCGGCATGGTCCCCGGCTTGGTCCCTGGGGCATGCGGCGCCGAGGCGGCCCTGGATGTTTTTCTTGCGCGCCGGCTGCGCGGATACGCCGTTGCCCGCAACGACCCGAATCTCGACGGCCAGTCGAGGCTTTCCCCCTGGCTGCATTTCGGCCACCTCGCTCCCCAGCGGGCCGCCCTGGCTGTCTCCCGGGCGACGGGCATCCCGGAGGAGGACCGGGCGGCGTTTCTCGAGCAGATCGTGGTCCGGCGCGAGCTGGCCGACAACTTCTGCCTGTACGAGCCGAACTACGACTCCTTCGCGGCGACCCCCGCCTGGGCGGTGCGGACGCTGGACGAGCACAGGGACGATGCGCGCGATCACCTCTACGCATACGAAACGTTCGACGGTGCCGACACGCACGACCCGCTCTGGAACGCGGCTCAGACGGAAATGCGCGTCTCCGGCTCGATGCACAATTACCTGCGGATGTACTGGTGCAAAAAGATTCTCGAGTGGAGCGCAACCCCCGAGGAAGCCTGGAAAACGGCCATCCGGCTGAACGACCGGTACGAACTCGACGGCCGCGATCCCAACGGCTACACGGGCGTCGCCTGGAGCATCGGCGGGGTCCACGATCGGCCGTGGAAATCGCGGCCCGTCTTCGGATCGATCAGGTTCATGAACGAGCGCGGCTGCAGAGGAAAGTTCGATGTCGATAGATATATAGCGACATGGCTGAAAATGAGGCCGGCCAAAGAGAAGGGCAGGGTCAGAAAAGGTCGGCAATGACCCTGTTTGCCAGGGTTATTCCCTGCCGGCTCAGAGAGACGATCCTGCCCTTCCGGATGAGCGTTCCCGCCTTGCACTGCCTGTCGACGGCAGGTTCAAATCCTTGGGGCAGTTTTCCGAATGTTCGTGCAAGCGCCTCGAGATCGAGGCCGTCGCTGACGAGTCGAAGCCGGAGCATGACCGTTTCGCGGAAACGGTCTTCCTCCGAGAGGGTTTCGACGGCGTCGGGAGCGCCGGCAAGCCACGGCTCCAGCGGGGAAGGCTTCGTGCGCCGGATTCCTGACCGCGTGCCGACGGCGGAGGGGCCGGCGCCGATATACTCCCCGCCGTTCCAGTAGTTCATGTTGTGCCTGCATCGCCCGCCCGGTCGCGCAAAGTTTGAAATCTCGTACTGCTCGAATCCTGCTGCCGCGAGTGTGTCCGCGACCTCGAACAGTTCGTCGGGACCGACGTCGGCCGGGTCCGGAACCGCGCCGTCGCCGACGAGGGCCGCGAGAGGGGTTCCTTCCTCGACCGACAGGAAATACGCAGAAATGTGCTCGAGCGCGAAGTCGTGGATGAGATCGGAAAGCGCCGGAGCAAGTGACGGCCGGCCCGGCAGGCCGAGGATCAGGTCGGCGCCGACGCGGGATGTCAGCGACAACGCCCGTGCCAGAGCTTCCCGGCCGGATGCGATGGATCCCCGCCGGTCGAGGACCCGGAGTTCATCGTCACGAAGCCGCTGAAGCCCCATGCTCAGACGAAGCCCCGGAACGTCACGAAGGACGGCTGCGGTTTCCGCCGACAGCGTCTCTGGATTCGTCTCGACGGTCCATTCGTCGATGGAGGCCGCTGCTACGGCCTGGGCAATGATGCGTATCAACACCGCGAAATGTACCGGACCGATGGACGTCGGATTTCCACCGCCGATGAAGACCGTCCGAATATCGGACCCGATGCGGGTGCCGATCTCCATGCGAAGCTCGGTTTCGAGTCTGTCGAGATAGGCCGTGACAAGGTCGGATGTCGGAAGGGTCGAGTAAAAGGCGCAGTATCCGCACTTCGACAGGCAGAAGGGAACATGGATATACAGGCCCGGTCCGGATCTCGTCTCCTGGATACCGCCGATCATGGCCGGCTGTCCCGCAGCGGAAACCGGTTGCGGAGAGTTGAAACGAACGCTTCATCGGCACGCTTGGAAATGTACCGGAGCGGCGACCAGCCCATATCACGGGTTTGCCGGAAAAAGAGGAGTAATAAAATAATGGTGAATAATATATTCGGCCAGGCATTGACTTCCCATTGGCCGCTCCAGAGGAGAACCGAGGTGCTGTCGAAGGGATACAGCCAGGGAATCGCCCAGGCTTCGCCGTCGGGGCCCCGGGAGCCGACGACGTCTCCGATGATGTGAAGAGCGAAGAGCCCCGCCGATGTCACGGCGACACGCATCCGCCGGTCGGCGCAGGCACCGAGGACTGTCGCTATGAGGAGGCCTGCGAGGATGTTGTGGCCGAGAATGTGATGGTAGGCCGAATAATACTCGGCTTCACCGCCGCGGACCAGATCGATCAGGGCACCGGCGCCATCCAGGTCGGGGAGAAGCCCTGCCGTCGCGGCGAGCGCCGCGTCACGACGCGATTTGAAGACGCGCTGGGCGATGCACCAGCTGAGAAGACCGTGCGTGACGATATTCATTGGCGTTCGAGGTAGACTGACAGTTCCGGATCCGATGCCAGTTCGAAGGGGGTGCAGCCCGATGCGTCCGGACGGCGGGGGTCGGCGCCGCGTTCGACGAGAAGACGTGCCACCTCGGCATATCCCTTTTCGGCGGCGATGTGCAGGGGCGTCCGGCCCCGGCGGTCCGTCGCGTTGACACGCGCTCCGAACATGATGAGGAGGGCCGTCGCGGCGGCGTCTCCCGACTCGGCGGCGATGTGCAGGGGCGTGACACCGTTCGTGGAACTGCCGATGATTTGTGGCACGTTGGATACGAGGGGTTCGTCTTCGAGCGTCTGGCGGACGGCCGTCATGTCGTGACCGTTCAGTGCCTCGAAGAGGCGTCCGGACTTGGTGATCGTTGTTTCGGAAAAAACGATTCTTGATATATTGTTAGCTACACGAATCGTCACCCGTTGCTTCGATTTCGGCTGTTTGACCTGGACCTCGTCGCCCGGCTGCAGGATCAGGACTTTTCCGGTAGGGGTGCCTGGCCGCCCCCCGAGACGGCGAATGACTTCCGCCGCCGACGCGTGGCCGTATGCCTGCGCGACGTCGAGCGGTGTCTGCTCGTACTCGTTTGTACCATTCAATGTTTGCGTTGGCGAGGCGATGATGGCGGGAATCTCGGCGTTCCCGATGGCTGCGCACAGATGAAGCGCCGTCTCGCCGTCCCGGTATGTCCGGGAAGGATCGGCTCCTGCGGCCATGAGCAGGCGGCAGGCGTCGGCATTTCCCGCGGCGACGGCGGCATGGAGGGGCGGCCGGCCCCGGGCCAGGGGCGCGTTTGCCAGCAGGGGAGCGCGATTCAGGATCTCGGCGAGCCGCGTGGTATCCGTCGAGTTCAGCAGTTCCTCGAAATGTACGGGCGTGTCGAGCCCGCCGGCTTTTTTCAACGCCTCGACGATATCCGGCAGGTTTGCCGCGACGGCCATCGCAAGAGGCGTCTTCCCTTCGGAGTCGCCGGCGTTCACGAGAGCTCCTCGGGAAATCAGCCAACCGGTCATCGCGAGCGCCCCTCGGCGTGGCGCGTCGCGAGACGGGTTGAATCGATCCGTGGGAACGACCCAGTGAAGCGGGGTTCGCCCCCGCGCATCGCACACGTTGAGGTCCGCGCCTCCCCGGATCAGTTCCTCCGCGGCGTGCGTCTGGTCCCACGCGGCGGCAAGATGCAGGGGCGTGACCCGGTTCACGGGATCACCCCGCCGGGGATCGGCCCCGTGTTCGATGAGGATGCGGACGACATCGACCGCGCCCGTCATGGCGGCGATGTCGAGGGCGGACAGGCCTTCGTTGCGGTGGTTCCTCCGGTTGATGTCGGCGCCGTGCTCGAGCAGCAGGGAAGCGATGTCGGCGTTTCCATCCCACGCGGCGAGATGAAGAGGCGTGATGCCCTGCGGATTTCTCGAGTTCACCTCCGCGCCGGCGTTCAGCAGCGCACGCACGATGGAGATGTTTCCCGACTGGGCGGCAAAATGAAGCGGCGTCGCCTGCTGGAGCATCGGCAGGCCTTCCGACCTGGGGCGAAGCGTGTCGCGGTCCTCGACGACACGCGGGTGCCGGCCCAAAATCTCGATGACGCGGTCGAGATCACCCCTGCGAACAGCCTCATGGATGGCATCCGCGAACGCAGGGGGCAACGAGGGCGGGGTGAGCAGCAGGCCGGCGGCGATCAGGACACAGCGGAACCGGCTCATGCCGAATTACGGAGCTTGCGAAGAGCACAGAGATTCCACGGAGAAATGAAAGAATCTCTGTGAAACCTCTGTGAACATTGTGTTCTGTCGATCACGTTCGTTTGCGCCGAGCACGAGCAGAACCTCATGCGCTTGCCCTGCTTCATCTGGAGGAAAATTGCCGCCTCTTCCTGCTTTCATTATAATGGACGAAAGAACGGCAAACAAGGAAAAATCGGCAGGGCAATCTTCACCGTTACGCAGACGTAGGAGGCGGAGGGGATGTTTCTCGAAACGATACGGGTCGGACCCATGGGAAATTTCTGCTATCTGATCGGCGACGAGGACGGCGGAAGAGGAATCGTCGTCGATCCGGCGTTCGATCCCGAAAAGATCATGGCTGCGGTCAAGGCCCGCCGACTTGACCTGTCGTGCATCGTTCTGACGCATCACCATTTCGACCACATCAATGCTGTGGTCGCCGTAAAAGCCCGAACGGGCGCCACGGTGCTTGGACATAAAAAATCTGAGCGATATATCCATGGAGATATACACTTGGATGCGTACGCCGCCGATGGCGCATCGCTCGATTGGGGCGGCAGGGGAACCATCGATGTCATCCACACGCCCGGCCACGCGCCGGGCGGCATCTGTCTCATTGCTGACGGCCGGTGGTTGATAACCGGCGACACCCTCTTCATCGGTAACTGCGGCCGAACCGACCTCGAGGGAGGCGATGCGCGGGCGCTGTATGAGAGCCTCGCGAGGCTCAAACGGCTCCCCGACGGCCTCGTCGTCTGTCCGGGCCACGATTACGGCCCGGCGCCGAGCCGCACGCTCGGCGAAGAGAAAAAACGCAACCCCGCCCTGGCGGCGGCGAGTTACGAGGAGTTTCTCGCTGTTCCATAGCGCTCACCATTCATAGGGAACGCCCTGGCGGAGACTCCAGAACGCCGACTCCTTCCAGCCCGACTCGAACTGGTCGCGCGGCATCTGGAAGACTTCCTGCAGGGCCGTCGTCAGCGAAACGCCACTTCCCAGTTTTTCCAAAAGCGTAAGGGCGGCGGCGATACCCTGGGTGAAATCCGGTTTTTTCTTCACGAGAAAGGCCGTCGTCAGATACGCCTGGGCCCGCGCCGTGTCGCGCGCGGCGATCGATGCCGCTGTATCGTTGAGAAGGCCGTCGACCTTGTCCAGTTGCACCAGTTGCGCCTCGTCGCTGGCGATTCGAGCCTGCACCGTCTGGAGCAGGAATTTCGTGACATCGTCGCTTCCGCCGAGAATTTCAGAAATGCCCGCCTGCAGCCAGATGGCGTGGTTCTCCGGCTCGAATGCCTTCGGCGCCCTGGCATACAGCAGGGCGCGGGAGAGTTCTCGCGCAAGCTCGAAGCCCGGCAGGGCCTGGGAAAGGATCATCGAACTCTCCTCGTCGGCAGTCGGGTATTCGGTGGCGATCCAGCTTCGGATCGCGCCCAGGTCGGTATACAGCGCCGAGATGACGAGAGCGTTCTTTTCGGAGAAAAAACGGGCGACGCTCGAGCCCATCGCCGAAACGGGGACCAGGTGGACGGCGAGGGGGGCTTTCAATGCCCCGAGGCGCGGTTCGAGGCGATTCATCGTCATCTCGAGCGTCTGCATCATGATGCCCGGCAGGCTGGGAGCCGTTCCGGCCGCGGATTTGATCGAGAATCTGGCGGAACTGACCGAAGGACCGGTCATTGGAAACTCCGGCATCACCGCGGCAACGGGCTGAGACGTGGCGGGAGCCGGCGTGGGAGCGGGAGAAGTGGAGACAGGGGGGGCCTCTTCTTCCCTGGTCGGATCCGGCGGAAGCGGCGTGGGTTTCCCATCGTCCGCTTCGGGGAGATCGGGCTGGGGAAGGGCGGGATTTTCCTGGGCGGCCTGTTCCGCCGCCGACAGCCGGGTCATGATCTGCTGAGCGAGAACGGGATCGCGGCTCAGTGCGGGGATCGCGGTGAGGGCGTTCAGAACGGTGACGTGGTCCGGGTTCATCGCGAACCCCTTTTTCAGCCACTCGAGCCCCTTGTCGACGTCGCTGACCTTGAAGAAATACAGTGCCTCCATATAGCAGGCCAGGCTTCGCCGGGGAAGCCGGGCAGCCCACAGATCGAGCGCGTGGCGGGCGTCCTTGACCCGGTTGGTGATGATGGCGAGCTGGACATACAGGAACCAGGCGTCGCGATCGAGGAACGGCAGGCTGTTGGCCGCATCGTCCATGATCGTTTTCACCTCGTCAGGCCGTGCGTTGGCTGCAGCGAGCAGGCCCGCCTTCAGATTGACCGAGGGAAAATTGTAGCCGCGCCGGAATGCCCGTTTCAGGATGTCGCCGCCCTTTTCGGGCTCGCCGGTCATCAGCGCGAGATCGAGACGAAGCAGATCGAGCATGGGGTGGTCGGGGTCGCGCTGGGCGGCGCGGTCGAGAAACACCTGGGCGTTTCTCGGCTGCATGCGGTCGAGCGCGATGCGGGCCCGAACCAGCAGCCCCTCGGCCGATCTGGAAAACGCCTGAGTCAGCTGGTCGGCGGCCTTTTCCGCCTCTTTCCACCGGTCGAGGTCATACAGGGCGCGAGGCCGGGACGTCGCCGACGTTTCAGCGTGGGCATCGGTGACCACCGCCTTGATGAACAGGAGGAGCGGATGGCAGGGGGTCTTCGACAACCCCTGCTCATACAGCTGGATTGCGTCTCTCGTGCGGCCGAGATACAGCGCGCACAGCGACGTCAGCGCGGTTCCATCGACGCCGGGATATCGTTTTTCGTATTCTTCGGCGAGCGCAAGGGCCTTGTAGAACTGGCCGCGTGAGATCTCGTCGAGAACGCTGTCGTAATGCAGTTTCTGCGTTTTCAGGCGCGCCAGCAGCTGCGGAAGTCTCGACGTGATCTGCGAAAAATGCTCCTGAAGCGCCGCCGGATCGACGGGAATCGCGCGTGGCGCCGGCGGCAGGCGGGCGAGAAGCTTGCGGGCTGTGGGGTCGTCCTGGATCAGACAGAGCGATTTTCTGAGCCACTCGCCAGCCAGGAGGGGCTGGCCGGCCTTGATCTCGATGCCGCCGAGCAGGTCGAGCAGATTATTGCTCCGGAATCCGTCGAAGAAAATGCGCAACGCATACAGCCGGGCTTCACCGATTCTCCCCTCGGTGAACGCCTCGTGGGCGAGCTTGTACATGTCCCGGGGTACGACCGTCTGCTTTTTCAGAAAAGCGGCTTCGGCAGCGGCGAGACTCTCCGGCCGGCCGGCCGCGGCCGCCGGAGATATGCCCGAAAGGATGAACGCAGAAAGCGAAATCCCCAGCAGAAGCGTTGCCAACTTCATTCTGTTCGATCGTTCGCTCATGTCTCTTTTCCTTCTCATGGTAGCTGGTTGTCTGCATTATATGTCGGCCAAACCGCTACGGCAACGAACCCCGGTTAATTCACCACCGAAGCCGCCGGCATGCAATTGCATAGGTTGTGGAACGGCCTCGACGATGAGACTGGCGGTCGGCGATATAATACTATTGACTATGATATTTCGTTCGTGCACAATGCCCGTGTGGTCTTTCCACAGGACGCCGTGACCGGCCCCAGCGGTTCAGCTGAACACTCCACGACGGGAGACCTGTGCCATGAACGTGCCTCCCACCTTCGATCCGGCGAAGATCAGGGGGCTTTCCTGCAGCGAGGTTCTTGAATCGCTCGAGCGATGGGGGCCGAACGAACTCCCGCTGTCGAAAAAACGCAGCCTGCTCGATATCGCGGCGGAGGTCGTCCGGGAGCCGATGTTCCTGCTGCTGATCTTCTGCGGTGCCCTCTACCTGTTGCTCGGCGATATCGAGGAAGCCCTGATGCTGCTCGGCTTCGTGTTCGTCATCATGGGCATCACGTTCTACCAGGAACAGCGCACGGAGAACGCCCTCGAAGCCCTGCGCAACCTCTCGAGCCCCCGTGCCCTGGTCATTCGTGACGGCATTCAGAAACGCATCGCCGGCCGCGACGTCGTTCAGGGCGATATCGTCCTGCTGTCCGAAGGTGACCGCGTTCCAGCGGACGGCATCATTCTCCACTCCGTCAGTCTCTCGTCCGATGAGTCGCTTCTTACCGGTGAATCAGCTCCCGTGCGAAAGCGGGCGAATCCATCAGCGACCGAAATGGGGCAGCCCGGCGGTGACGACACGCCCTTCGTCTTTTCGGGGTCGATGGTCGTCAAGGGCCAGGGAATCGCCCGCATCGCCCATACCGGCGTTCGCACGTCGATGGGAAAGATCGGCAAGGCTCTTCAAAGCATCGAACCCGAGCAGACTCGCCTGCAGCGGGAAACGGGCCGCATCGTCCGGAACTTCGGCATGGTCGGTGCCCTTTCCTGCGTCGCCGTCGTCGTCGTGTATGGAGCGACACACGGAGACTGGATCCAGGGCTTCCTGGCCGGCCTCACCCTCGCCATGGCGACGCTTCCCGAAGAGTTTCCCGTCGTTCTCACGATTTTTCTCGCCCTCGGCGCATGGCGCATGTCATATCGGAACGTCCTGACGAGGCGTGTGCCGGCCGTCGAGACGCTTGGGTCCGCGACGGTTCTCTGTACCGACAAGACGGGAACCCTCACGCAGAACAAGATGACCGTCACCCACCTCTCGACGGAGAGCGCGATCCACGTCGTCGAGCACGGGGCCGACTCGCTTCCCGAGGCTTTCCACGAACTCGTCGAGTTCAGCATCCTGGCCAGCCCCGTCGACCCGTTCGATCCGATGGAAAAGGCCATGTGCGAGTTGGGAAAAACGACGCTCGGCAGGACCGAACACCTGCATCGCGACTGGGCTCTGGTGCGTGAGTATCCGCTTTCGGAGCACCTTCTCGCCATGTCGCGCGTGTGGCGCTCCCCGTCCGGCGATGCGCTGATTCTCGCAGCCAAGGGCGCTCCCGAAGCGATTGCCGATCTCTGCCATCTTCCACAGACCGACCTGGAAACCCTTCGAGCCCAGATCAACTCGCTGGCGGACCAGGGTCTGCGCGTCATCGGCGTCGCCAGGGGAACGTTTTCCGAAACAGAGCTTCCGGACGGCCAGCATGACCTGACGTTCGAGTTTCTCGGACTGCTCGGCCTCGCCGACCCTGTCCGCACCGAAGTGCCCGCCGCCGTCGCCGAGTGCCTCGCGGCCGGCGTTCGCGTCATCATGATCACGGGGGATTATCCCGGAACCGCGCGCAGCATCGCGCGCCAGATCGGGCTGGCCAACCCCGGGGAGGTGATTTCCGGCCCCGAGCTCGATACGATGGATGACGCGACCCTCCAGAGCCGTATCAAAAGCGTCTCAATTTTCGCGCGGGCCGTCCCCGAACAAAAGCTCCGGCTCGTGCAGGCCCTCGAGGCGAACGGGGACGTGGTCGCGATGACCGGAGACGGCGTGAACGACGCCCCCGCCCTGAAGGCCGCCCACATCGGCGTCGCCATGGGCGGCCGCGGCACGGACGTCGCCCGCGAAGCATCGTCGCTGGTGCTGCTCGACGACAACTTCACCTCGATCGTCCAGGCGGTCAGGCTCGGCCGCCGCATTTTCGACAATCTGCGAAAGGCGATGTCCTTCATCGTCGCCGTCCACATCCCGATCGCCGGCCTGTCGCTGCTTCCCGTGCTTCTCAAGTGGCCGCTCCTGCTGCTCCCGGTGCATGTCGTTTTTCTCGAACTGTTCATCGATCCGGCCTGTTCCATCGTGTTCGAGGCCGAAGGCGAGGAACCGGACATCATGAACCGCCCCCCGCGCACCGAGGCCGAGCCGCTGTTCGACCGGAGCACCGTGATTCACAGCATCCTGCAGGGCGCCTGCATCCTCGCCCTCTCGCTGGTTGCCTATGTCGTGGTATCGGGCGTCAGCCGGTCCGTCGACGAGGCCCGCGCGGCATGTTTTATAACGCTCGTTATAGGAAACTTCGGGCTCATCCTGAGCAACCGGTGCCTGCAGAAGAACTTCATCTCCGCGCTCGGCCGGCCAAACAAGGCGCTGTGGTGGGTCGTCGGCGGAACCGGTGTCGCCCTCGTTCTCTGCCTGTCCCTGCCGTTCCTGAAAAGCCTGTTCAAGTTCGGCTCGCTGCATCTCGCGGACCTCGCCGTCGCCTTCGGCGCCGGCTGTCTCGCGATCGTCCTGAGCGAGCTGATCAAACTCTTCTTCCACCAAAACCGCGTCGCGACATCTTCCTGAGATCTCTTGCGGCCACGGTCGACATGATCCCGACTGTGACTGAGAGAGGTCAGAATTTGTAGATGAAGCTGCTCTGGAGGCGGATGTCGCCGCCGTCCAGGCGGTTCTTGTAGGCCGTCTCGATGCGCATATACTCGAGGCCCATCTGGACCGCCTCGTTGAGGTCGTAGAGGGCGTTGATCCAGCGGGTGCGGTTTTTGGTGCGGCTCGCGGCGTTGGCGTTGGGCAGAAGCTCGTCGTCGGGGTTGTCGACGCTCATGCCGAGGTTGTAGCGCCACTTCTGGAAGGGGCCGATGTTGAACTCGAACCAGCCGCCCCTGCTCTCGAGGGCCTCGGCGTTGAAGAAGCGGCCGCCGAACGCGGCGTTGTTCAGGTAGGTGCCCGAGGCGCTGGTGACGATGACGCCGTTTCCGATGCCGCCCTGGTATTCGTCGAGATTCCTGCCTTCCCACAACTCACCCTTGAAGGCGAAGCGCTTGTCGAGGGCGATGTTCAGATCGATACCCCTGGAACGGCTCTCGACCGAGACGCTGTCGCCTGCGGCGCTGTAGTCATACTCGTCGTTGCCCGAGTGGCCCCAGACACCGATGGTGCCCTTCTGCCCCTCACTGGTCGGGAACGTGTACCCAATGCGTCCCTGGAACGCCGGCGAGCCGGCGTCGGCGCCGGTGTCGGGCGAGTTGCTGAACGTGGTGGCGTCGCCGACTTTGCGCGAGGCCGCGACCTGGACGAGAACCTTCCCGCCGCCGGCATTGAAGCCCTTGACGAGGCGCAGCTGGGGATGGCGGAAGCCGATATTGCCGGCCTGCCAGGCGACGGTATAGTCGAGAGTATTGGGATTCTGAGGCCCGATGATGTCCCAGGTCTGGCCCATCAGGAGGCTGACGTCCTCCGGCCAGTCGACCTGGAAGAAGGCATGCCGGGTGCGGAGCATGGCGCCGTTCTCGGCGCCGCCGCCGTAGAGATCGACCTCGTATTGCCCGCTGACTCTAGCCTTGCCAGCTTCGGGGCCATTGAAATTGAGGCCGAACCGGGTCTGGTTGATGGTCTGGCTGAACTGGCGGTCATTTGGGGCCACCGCGGTCTCGGAAAGCGCCCAGCGCGCGAAGTTGCCGGTATCGGAGCGGGCCCTGTCCCAGGCCATGTCGAGCTTGAGATACCCGAACAGGTCGACATGATACGTGGACGTGATGACCGGTTTGGCCGATGTCGCCGGCTTTGCGGGGGCCGCCGGGGCCGCCGGTTCGACCGGGGCAGCCGCGGCGGGGTGGGCGGACAGCCTGGCGTTGATGTCGACAAGGGCCTTCTCGAGAGCGTCGACGCGTTCGCGCAGCTGCGCGTTCTCGGCCTGCAGTGCCTCGATCTGGGAAACCGTGGTATTCCGGGCCCAGGCCGGGGCGGCGGCAAACACGATGCCGAGAACCATGATCAGCAAATAAGGGCGTTGCATGCCTGTCGGCTCCTGAAAAATGAAGGCCGGATACGTTCTCGTAAAACAGCCCCGGGGAGTCTCCGCCGGGGCTTCATATATGCTCAGTTATTTAACCACGAAACTGGCCATGCGCTTCGGGACGTGGATGAACTTCGCGATCGTCCTGCCCTCGAGGAACTTCTGCACCTTTTCGCTCTTGAGACACTCTTCCCGAACCTGGTCGTCGGAAAGGCCGATCGCGACGCGCACCTGGTCGCGCAGTTTGCCGTTGACCTGCACCGGCAGGTTCACGGAATCCTCGGCGAGGGCCGATTCGTCCCACTTCGGCCATGCCTGCTGGTGGACCAGCCCGCGCGGGCCGCGGCCGGTGCGTTCCCACAGGTCTTCCGCGAGGTATGGGGTGATCGGGGCCAGCAGCAGGAGCAGGGTGTCGATGGCTTCGCTCCAGAGCTTCGTGCCGGCGAGCGGGGTGTTGCGCGCGTAGTCGGAAAGCGCATTCACGAACTCCATCAGCTTCGCCACGGCCGTGTTGAAACTGAAAGTTTGTATATCATTCGTTATAGCCTTGATCGACTTGTGGGTCCAGCGCTTCAGCTCGACGGCCTTCTCGCCATCGGCCGCGCCGTCCTTGTCGCCCGGATACTCCTGGACGAGGTCGTAGACGCGGTTCACGAAACGATACATGCCCTTGATGCCTTCGTCCGACCAGGCGACTTCGAGCTCGAAGCAGCCCAGAAACAGGATGAACGCGCGAAGCGTGTCGGCGCCGTATCGCTCGACCATCTCGTCGGGGGTGATGACGTTGTTCTTCGACTTGCTCATCTTCTGGCCGTCGGGGGCCAGCATCATGCCCTGATTGCGCAGCATCGCGAACGGCTCGCCGAAGGGAATCAGCCCCTCGTCCTGCATGACTTTCGTCCAGAACCGGGCATACAGCAGGTGCATGACGGCGTGCTCGGCGCCGCCGACATACAGGTCGACCGGCAGCCAGTAGGCGGCCTTCTCCTTGTCGAACGGGGCAGAAGCGAGCTTCGGGTCGATGAAACGCAGGAAATACCACGAGGAGCAGGCGAACCCGTCCATCGTGTCGGTCTCGCGCCGCGCGGCCTTTCCGCACGTCGGGCAGGTCGTGTTCACCCATTCGGAAATGCCGGCGAGCGGCGATTTTCCGTCCTGGCCCGGCTTGAACTCCATGATCGGCGGAAGCAGCACCGGAAGCTGGTTCTCGGGAACCGGCACCGTGCCGCAGCAGTCGCAGTGCACGACCGGAATCGGGGCGCCCCAGTACCGCTGGCGGCTGATCAGCCAGTCGCGGAACTTGTAGTTCACGCGCTTCTGGCCGAGCTTTTTGCCTTCGAGCCAGGCGGCCATGCGTTCCATCGACTGCTCGGAGGTCAGGCCGGAGAACTCGCCCGAATCGATCAGGATGCCGTGCTCGGTGTGGGCGGCCGCAAGGTTGCCCTGCGCCTTGCCGGTGGGCGTGACGACCTCGCGAACCGGGATATTGTATTTCTTTGCAAATGCAAAATCGCGCTCGTCATGCGCGGGAACAGCCATGACGGCGCCGGTCCCGTAGCTGAAGAGAACGTAGTCGCCGATATATATCGGCACCTTCTCGCCGTTGAACGGATTGATCGCGAAGCTGCCGAGCGCCGTGCCGGTCTTTTCCTTCTCGGTCGAGAGGCGGTCGATCTCGCTCTTGCGGCGTGATTCCGCGACGTATTCCTCGACGGCGGCCCTGCGGTCGGGGTGGGTCAGCTTCTCGACAAGCGGGTGCTCGGGGGCCAGCGTCATGAACGTGACGCCGAAAATCGTGTCGACGCGCGTCGTGAAGATCGGGATGTCGAACGTCTCGCCGGTCGTCGGGTGAACGCCCTTGAAGGTCACTTCCGTGCCGGTCCGGCGGCCGATCCAGTTCTCCTGCATCTTCTTGATGTGGTCGGGCCAGTCGACGGTCGCGAGATCGTCGATCAGCCGGTCGGCATACGCGGTGATCTTGAAAAACCATTGTTTCAGGTCCTTCTTCTCGACCTGCGAGTCGCACCGCCAGCAGCAGCCCTGCTCGACCTGCTCGTTGGCGAGGATCGTCTGGCAGCTCGGACACCACCACTGCGCGCCGGTCGCCTGATAGGCCAGCCCGCGTTTGTGCAGCATCAGGAAGAACCACTGGGTCCACGTGTAGTAGCCCGGATCGGTCGAGTTGATCTCGCGCTCCCAGTCGTAGGAACACTCGACGAGGCTGAGCTGGCGCCGGTAGTTGGCGGCGTTCTTGGCGGTCGTCTCGGTCGGATGGACGCCCATCTTGATCGCGAAGTTCTCGGCCGGCAGGCCGAACGCGTCCCAGCCCATGGGGTGCAGCACGTTGAATCCCTGCATCCGCTTCATGCGCGAGATGACGTCGGTTGGGACGTAGTTGCGCAGGTGACCGACCGACAGGCCGTTCCCGGAGGGATACGGGAAAAAGTCGAGGCAGTAGAACTTCGGCTTCGAGCGGTCTTCGGCCGTGCGGTAGATCTGTTTGTCGGCCCAGATCTTGTGCCACTTTTCCTGCACTGCGGTGAATTCGTATCGTTCTGCCATGTCGGTCGCTCCGTTGAATAAATAATGTTATATAGTCAGGCGTCTGACGACTTCGTCGCGGCCCAGGAGGTTGAGCACGTTGATGAGATCGGGGCCGTGACAGGTGCCGGTCAGCTTGACGCGAAGCGGCATGAACAGCCCCTTCCCCTTGGCTCCCGCTTTCTTTCCTGCCGCCTTGATCGCGGCATTGATCGGATCCTTTTCCCACCCGCAAGCCTTGAACTCCTCTGCGAGCGCGGCCATGAGCGCCGGAACCTCGGGGGCGGCCAGGGCCGCCTTCGCCTCGTCGTCGGCGGGTTCGCCGGCCTGCAGGAACGGCTTCGCGACGTTCACGACGTCGGGAATGACCGTCAGCGCCGGTTGTACCGTCAGCGCCAGGTTCTTCAGGAACGCCGCGTCGTTCATCCGCGGATCATCGGGAAACGCCGCGCGCATCGGCTTCGCGATCATCTCCGCGAGCTTCTCGGGGGGAAGCAGGCGGATGTGCATGCCGTTCATCCAGACCAGCTTGGTGTGGTCGAAGACGGCCGGCGCCGGGTTGATGCGTTCGAGCGAGAACTTATCGATCAGCTCCTGGATCGTATAGACTTCTTTATCGATTCCCTCGGCCCAGCCCAGCAGAGCCAGGAAGTTGATCATCGACTCGGGCAGGAACCCGTCGGCCTCATACTGGCCGACCGACGTCGCCCCGTGCCGCTTCGACAGCTTGGTCTTGTCGGCGCCGAGAATCAGCGACACGTGCGCGAACTTCGGCGTCGGCTTCCCGAGCGCCTCGTAGAGGATCAGCTGGCGGTGCGTGTTCGTGAGGTGCTCTTCGGCCCGGATGACGTGCGTGATCTCCATGTCGGCATCGTCGACGACGACGCAGAAGTTGTAGACCGGCATGCCGTTCGAGCGCAGGATGATGAAATCGCCGAGCGTCTCGGACTTCCACTCGACCCGGCCGCGCACGAGATCGTCGACGGCGTAATCCTTCGCCGGCACGCTGACTCGGATGCAGTGCGGCTCGCCTGCCTCGACGCGGCGCTTCGCCTCTTCGGGGGACAGCCGGCGGCAGGTGCCGTCGTAATGGAGGGAGCGGTGTTCCGCCTCGGCCTGCTGGCGCTTCTGCTCGAGTTCCTCCTCTTTGCAGAAACAGGGATACGCAGCACCTTTCTCGACAAGCCGGTGCGCCCATTCCCGGTAGATCTTCGTGCGCTCCGACTGCCGGTACGGCGCGTGCGGGCCGCCGATGCCTGGGCCTTCGTCCCAGGTCAGGCCCAGCCAGCGCAGGTCACGCAGCAGCCCTTCCTCCGACTCGGCGGTCGACCGCTCGAGATCGGTGTCCTCGATGCGCAGGATGAAGCTGCCGCCGTGGCGTTTCGCGAACAGCCAGTTGAACAGCGCCGTGCGAGCGCCGCCGACGTGCAGGTAGCCGGTGGGTGAAGGCGCGAAGCGTACTCTGACGGTCATCTCAGATGATGTTCCCCCCCATGAAAATCTGCTCGTTGCCGTTGGCAAGAGCGTGGCCGCAGCGGCCGAACGCGGCGACCGCGATGCGGCCCTCGCCCCGGACGATGGCGACCTTGAAGCCGCCGCCGAGACCGGGGTTGATGATATTGCATTGACTATAGATGTCGCGCACCGCGTTGCTCACGGCGAACTTCTCGCGCGGGTCTTCGCGGATGACCGAACGCGCGATCGCGGCGACGATCGTCGCTTCCCGCAACTTGATCGGCAGTTTTTCGGCCGTCGCGCCGACCTGGGTGATGGCGGCCCGGAACCCGGCGCTGGTGACCTTCTGCAGCCAGTATTCCTCCTGCTCGGGGTCGCGCGTCATCGCGAGGAAGATGACCGCGCTCTCGGGCGTCAGTTTCTGCTCCGAGCGGTCCTCGACCAGGTCCTTCACGATGTCCTTGTAAGTGACGACGCCGACGAGTTCCTCGGCGTTGTCGAGCACGGGCAGCGCCTCGAGCTCGCTCGCCGAAAGCAGCGCCGCCGCTTCCCGCACCTCGGCGTTCGCGTTGACGACCTTGAACTTCTTGATCATGAACCGGTCGACCTTGTCGTCGACGTCGGCATCGTTCGCGGTTGCGAGATGCGCCGGCGTCAGCAGCCCGGCGACTTTCCGATACTGGTTGAGAACCAGCACGCACTCGGGCTGTCGCAGGATCATGATCTCGCGAAGACCGAACAGCGTCTCGCCGCACGCCACCGTGACCGGATTCGGATCCATGATGTCCTTTACCCGGATACCCATTGATTATCCTCCCTCGGAAAACGGCATGCCACGGCATCTTCTGCCGGTATGGCCGCCGTCCCGTTATGATTTTTTCGGTCGAATGCGGGCGAAGATCATGCGGCCCGCAGCGGTCTGAAGAATGTTCGTGACGGTTGCGGAGACCTTCTGGCCGATCTGGCCGCCGCCGTCCTCGATGACGATCATCGTGCCGTCGGACAGGAAGCCGACGCCCTGGCCGGGCTCCTTGCCCGCCTTCGTGATCTGGATCTCGACCTCTTCGCCGCTGATGAAGATCGGCTTGAGGGCGTTCATCAGTTCGTTGAGATTGAGCACCCTGATCTGGCTGATTTCCGCCACGCGCTTGAGATTGTAATCGAGCGTGATCAGGCTCGCGCCCTCGGCTTTCGCGTATTCGACGAGCTTGCCGTCGACTTCCTGCACTTCCGGGAAGTCCCGTTCCGGGACGACGACCTGGTCGGGAAACTCCTTGCGAAGCTTGCTGAGCAGGTTCAGCGCCTGGCGGCCCTTGCCGCGCTTGGTCGGATCGACGGCGTCGGCGAGAAACTGCATCTCGTTCACGACGAATCGCGGAATGACCAGCTGCCCTTCGATGAACCCGAGCCTGAACAGTTCGACGAAACGCCCGTCGATGATCGCGCTCGTGTCGACGAGCTTCGGCGGCACCGAGAGATTGGACGTCCGGCTGCGCCGCTCCATGCCCCGGTATCGGTGGCTGATCCTGACGCCGAGATACCCGAACAAGAGATTTATACCTAGAGGTATGGAAAGATACAGCAGGGCAATGAGCGAGTTGAAATACTTGTTCTCGAAACTGATGTTCACGATGCCGCGATACATGATGAAATATACCGGGACGAACAGCAGATTCGCGGCGATAAGCCCCAGAAGAAGCCCAAGCGCGCCCCACGTCAACTCGAAACTGCTGTTGTTGTCGATGCGCTGCTCGATCCAGTCCTGAAGCTCGCGGCCCGCCATCGACATCAGCAGGTAGCCGATGCAGCCGAGAAGCGCGGCGAGCTTTACTTCTGGGTAGTCCGTGTCCAGGAAGTTTTCATACTGCGACGTGACACCGTATGCCAGCGCGACCCCGGCAACGGTTCCCGTAATGACCAATAGAAATCTCAGCAGCTGGAAAATCATCTCTTGCTCCGAAGGCGCAGTAGGATAGCACGAAGAACTCTTCGAAGCAAATTCACGTCGAAGGCGCCAGGGCGCCCACGTCTCATCTCGGTGATCCCACATGGCTCGATGCGGCTTCACGCCGATTTTCCCCTGTGGCGTTGCCAAAATGATATCTCTTGTGACCGGAGGTATGGTATATTGCTTCTCTACTCTGATACGCACATGCAAAACTACTATCAACTCTTCGGTGTGCCGAACTACGCCGGTCTGGACGAAATCCAGAAGGCGTATAACCGCATATACGCCGAACTTTTTACGACCGACAGCCCCCTTTCCAATATTCCGCGCCTGAAAGAGCTGAAGGATTCCCTCGACCTGCTGCTCGACCCGGTGCGGCGCGAGGAATACGACGCCAAACTCCGCGAATTTCTCGACGAGCTCGAAAAACGGTTCGATGCTGCCACCCAGGCCCTCACCGAAGAACGCTACCAGGAATGCATCGATATCCTGAAGGAGTGCATCCGTTCGAATCCGCGCGAGCCCGATTTCTACGAAACGATCGGCCTCGCCTATCAGCTCTCGAAACGGTACGATGATGCCGTGAAGGCGTTCCAGCAGGGCTTGCAGATCGTTCCGAAAAGCCCGCTGTTCAACTGGTATCTCGGCGACCTCTATCGCGGCCTGCGCGACGACGAAAAGGCCGACACGCATTACCTCGACGCCGCCGACGGTTTCAAGAAAATGCTCGAGATCGACCCGCGCAATGCCCGTTCGCTCGAGCTGCTCGCCGACACGTATGCCAAGATGAAATGGTTCGAGGAGTCGCGCGACGTCTACATGCAGCTCGTCGAGCAGTATCCCTTCAAGGCCGGCTACCACCGCGACCTCGGCGGTGTCTTGTACGAACTGGAAGATCTCGATACGGCCGAAGAGCACTTGCTGGAGGCCCTGCGCATCGACGCGACGGATGCCTCGGCGCTTCTGTTTCTCGGCCTCGTCTACTACCGTCGCCGCCTGCTGACCCTGGCGGTGCAGACCCTTGAAGCCTCACTCGACCGGAACCCCGACCAGCACGAAGTCGCGCATCTGATCGAGAAAATCAAGGAAGTCCAGGCCGAGATCGGCCGCACGGTCGAGGAGATCATCTACCAGCCCGAACCCGACGCCGTCGTCGAGGGAACGGTGAAATGGTACAACGTCGAGACGGGAATGGGCGTGCTGACCTGTCCCGAGTATTCCGAGGTCCTGCTGCATTTCACCGCCCTCCAGCCCGAAGACCAGGAGACCCTCGCCAAGGGCGACGCCGTGCGGTTCGGCATCGTGAAAGACAAGATGGGCCCCGTCGCCGTGCAGGTCGAACGCCTCGGCGCCTCGCCCGATTCCGACACCCTGCCGGGCACGATCGTCCGCTACGATGCGAACCTTCGCATGGGCATCATCAAAACGATGGGTGACCGCGAGATCATGTTCCCCTTCGCCTCCCTGTCTCAGGACCTCATGGAAAAACTCGAGATCGGCCAGGAAGTGCTGTTCGAGACGAAATCCGTCATCGGCCTCTCCGACAAACCGATCGAACAGGGCGTCAACATCCGCCCCCGCAAGAAAAAATCCCCCCCCAAGCCCGATTCGCCAACGAACCCCTGATTTGCCTCTCCTTTTCGTATCCCGAGAAGACGAAATTCACCACAGACACAGAGGCACAGAGGGACAGAGGCTTTTTGACGACGACGATCCGACTTGAACATGCCGGGCAGGAAAACACGAAGAATTTCTGGTATACGTTTTCCTGCCTTCGTGCTTTTGTGTCCTCGTGGTGAAATCAAAATTGTTCCCAAACAACAAGATGCAGAGACATAGAGAATAATTTCTTTTCCAACTCTGCGTCTCTGTGACTCTGTGGTTAAGCGTCTCGGGTTCGTTTCGAAATGGGTGGTCAGTTCTGGCGGGAGGTGAGGGTGAAAAACGCTTTCTCGAGAGAGTTGTCGTGTGGAGCGCACACCTCGGCCAGCGTTCCTGAAGCCCGGAGCGTTCCCGAATCGATGATGGCGACGTGGGTCACCAGTTTCTCGACGACCTCGAGAACGTGACTCGAGAACAGGACCGTCGACCCTTCGCTCGTCATGCGGGTGAGCATGGCCCTGCAGTCTTTCGTGGCCTGCGGGTCGAGCCCGTTGAACGGTTCGTCGAGCAGCAGCACGGACGGCTTGTGAATGACGATGCCGGCGAGCGCGAGCTTCTTCTTCATGCCGAAACTATAGTTAACAGTATATTCACCGGCCGCCGATTCGAGATCGAAAAACTCGAGTAGTTCCCGGATTCTCTGATCGCGCGCTTCCCGTGAAATGCCGCGCATGTCCGCGATGAACTCGAGAAACTGCTGCCCCGTCAGATAATCGTACAGAAAGACCTCGTCAGGCAGATATCCAACGCAGGCACGCACGGCGACGGCCTCTGCTGTCACATCGAGACCCTCGATGCGCGCGCTTCCCGAACTCGGCTGCAGCAGCCCCATCAGCATGCGCAGCGTCGTCGTCTTCCCGGCCCCGTTCGGCCCGAGAAACCCATACATGGCCCCGCGTGGCACGGACAGCGTAAGCCCCCCAACGGCTTCTTTTTCCCCGTATCGCTTCGTCAGATTCTGGATCTCGATCATCGGTTCCATCATGGTCAACCCCTCAAGCCGTTGCTCTCTCTTCATCACCCTGCGCCCGGGCGGGTTTCAAACGCAACCGGACGAGGTTACAGAAGGGCAAATATCTCTGTGCCTCCGTGGCTCTGTGGTTCGTCGTCTCTCATTTCCGCTCATCATGGCGCCGTTTCAACGTTCGGGCGTAGGCGGCGAGCTCGGGAAACTCGTCGAACGCGGCGAAGGTCGAGGCGTTGTCCCAGAAATCGCCCAGGGCGCGGAAGCCGGTGTGCTCGTATTCCGACGCCGTGATGAGCATTTCGAGCTTGTCGATGGCGCGCACGAACCGGGCTTCGACCGTCGCGTTGCTTTCGAACTCGGCAAAAAGCTCCTGATACCGCTTTCCGGATTCGCCGAGCGGGGCCGTCATATCAGCCACCGCCGCCTGTTCGGCCTCGGCTTTCTGCGTCCAGTAGCGAAGCGCCGTGTAGGGAATATCGCCGACGCGGCATTCGCCAAGTTCATGCGTCATCGCGAGTTCGAGCGCGTGCGCCCGGTCGAGCTTGTGGCTCGTTATCTTGTCTGAAAGCAGCATCGTCAGCAGGGCGACGCCGAACGCGTGGTCGGCGATCGACTCGCAGTCGCGGATTCCCCTCAACTGCCAGCCGGTGCGGCGGATTTTCTTGAGATTGAGAAAATCGTGGAACAGCCCGTCGAGTGTCGTCAGATCGATGCTCATGCGTTGTCTCCGTCGTTGATGCGATGCGGTGACATCATACTCGCCCGGCCGGCACGAGGCAATCGGCGCAAAAAAGAAGACCGGGGAGGTATCCCCGGCCCGAAATAATAAGGAGGCAAACAAAACCACAACCCTTATCGCCCCGAAGCGACGTTTTCTTGATACCCCTCACCCCCGACAAATTCGGACATTCGCAAACAAGCACAAACATCACCGCCATCCGTTGGAGGAATACAGGCACATCGGTACTGAAAAAAGGCTGAAAATTTTCTGAAATAGTTCGAAGGGTGATGAGAAAACGATGGGTTGTCGCTGTTCCCTTGCGGTGATAGACTTTCTTCATGCCCGTCGTTTTCCGATACCGCGGTTACCGATTCTTCTTCTACTCGAATGAGGGGACGCCTCGAGAACCCCTTCACATCCACGTGAGGAAGGGAGCAAACCTCGCGAAGGTATGGCTCGAGCCTGAGCCTGTTCTTGCGGAATCCTGGGGATTCGATTCGTCGGAGCAGAATGAGATGATTCGCATAGCCGCTGAAAATTCAGAAATGATCAGGAACTTCTGGAATGAACACTTCGCCGTTTGAACCGTTGGCAACCAGGCTCGATTTCGACGAGCATTCGCTATGGGTATACCTGGCGGACGGCCGTCGCCTGGGAGTGCCCCTCGCATTTTTCCCGAGACTTCGCTCCGCGAACGGGCAACAACTTCGAAACTACGTCATCAGCGGCGGCGGAAAAGGCCTTCATTGGGAAGACCTCGACGAAGACATATCGGTGCGCGGCCTTCTGATGGGCTTTGGCGACCAGACGGCGGAAGACCTCCAGAAGACCGGCTGATCCGGGCCTTTCATGTGAGTCGCCTCAGAGTCATCATCGACGGAGCGGGTGCGCCGGAAAGGAACATGGCGGCCGACGAGACGCTCGCGCGGTCGATGCAGGTGCGCGGCGGCAGTCCGTTCGCCAGGTTCTACCGATGGAACCCGCCTTCGATGTCGTTTGGGTATTTTCAGCCCGTCGAGCGCCTTGTCGATATCCGTGCCGCTGAAGCCGCCGGGATCGGCGTGGTGCGGCGCAAGTCGGGCGGCAAGATGGTGTTTCACGCCGACGAGATCACGTTTTCGATCGGAATGTCCCTTCCGCTGCTCCGCCACGGCATCGCCGGAAAAGGTGATTTTCTCTCATGCTTTCAGGCGTTGATGCGCCCCCTTGTCGATGCTCTCACGGTTGCCGGAGTTCCCGCGCGGTTTTCAGAAAACCAGGAAGTTGAATCAGGCCGCTCGGACCGCATCCACTGCTATGCCGCCGCGGCCGGCCACTCGATATACGCCGGTGGAAAGAAGCTGATCGGAGCCGCCGGCAGCGTCATGGGAGAAATCCTCGTCGTCCACGGCTCCCTTCCGATCACCCGTCGAGACCTGCCCTCAACGGTCCTCACGCCGTCGGCCCAGGCCCGGGAGGTCGACTCTCGCCAGCCGCTCATTTCTGTTCTGACCGATTTCATTTCATCCACCGCGGTGGCTGAGCTGCCCGACCGCATCGCTCGCACTCTTGCCTCGGCATTCGAACTGGAGCCGCTTTCGTCGGGATACGAAGAAATCGAGCGCCATGAAATCCAGATCCTCAGCCGCGAAAAATATTCCCGCATCGACTGGAAAACCCTCCCCCCCGAAACCTGGGAATCACTACTCCAAAACGCTTGCATCCAGAAATGCGAAGATTGTTCCTCCACAAAGATACTCCGTTGAAATGCAAGCGGTTCTTGCATTTCAACGGAGTATCTTTGTGGTGACCTATCTCTGTGCCTCAGTGCCTCTGTGGTGAAGCAGTTCTCCTCCAGTTCCAAGTCTGACCGTTATTTGGTTGCATTTGGGGAAGGCATCTATTATCTTTCCTTGGTTGTGCCACAGACATTCTCGTAGGCAGAGGACTATGCCGGAAATCGAAGTCATCCAGCTCCCGCGCGGCGGCACGCTGATCAAGACGCCGTCAGGGATTCTCCAGGTCGGCGCCACGCCCGAAACGATCAAGGACACCCTGCACCTCCTTGGCGAGGTGCCGGATACCTTCGTGCTCCCGAACCGCCTGTTCAGCACCGAGCGAGGTGTTTCGCTTGCCGATATCGAGTTTCCGGCGTATTACAACTATTTTCTCAAGCAGCGCAGCATCAAGGTTGTCGGCCAGACGCATCAGCTCGAAACGATCATGGGCGTCCTCAAGGAAGCCGTGCTCGGCCCCGACATCGTTTCCCTCCAGCGTGAGTTTGCCTACGGTGTGAATCACGACCTCATCCCCGATCTGCGCGCCGAGATGGAATTCTTCCGCGCGAAAGACGCCTCCGGCCTCAGAAAAATGGAGTTGAGCGACATCGCCACTGGCATCCCATGGGGCCCCAACAATCGCGTGCCGTTCGGAAACCTCGCCCTCGAGCGAACCCCGAAGGGAATGCTTCGCGTCGTCGACGGCGCCCGCGTGCTCGCCGAAGTGCCCCTGGACGTCTCGTTCGGCATCGATCGCGAATTCCCCGAGCGGCACCAACCGTTCACGCCCCCGTTGTTCGGCGTCACCGTCATCGGGTCGGGCCACGGGTTCGATCCGAAGGAGATGACGAGCGGCTTCATCATCTGGGTGAACCGGCGCGGCATCCTCGTCGACCCGCCCGTCGACTCGACGCTGTGGCTCAAGGCGATGGATATCAACCCGCGCCTCATTGATGACTGCATCCTCACGCACTGCCATGCCGACCACGATTCCGGCATCCTGCAGAAGCTGCTCGAAGAGAAGAAAATCAATCTCTATACAACCGAGACCATTCTCGAGAGCTTTGTGCGCAAATACCGCGCCCTGACCGGGTTGTCGCACAAAACCTTCATGGGACTGTTCCATTTCCATGCGATCACCCTCCAGGTGCCGATCCGCATCCACGGAGGCGAGTTCCGGTTCTTCTACACGCTGCACTCGATCCCGACGATCGGCTTCGAGGTGTATTACCAGGGAAAGAGCTTCGCCTACTCGTCCGACTCGCTCTACGACCCGCCGACGGTGCGCAAGTTGTTCGAGACGAACGTCGTGAACCGGTACCGGATGATCGAACTGATGAACTTCCCCTGGCACCATACGGCGATTTTCCATGAGGCCGGCATCCCGCCGATTCACACGCCGATCAAAAACCTGGCCGAGCTGCCTGAAAGCGTTCAGGAACGCCTGTTCCTGATCCATGCCTCGGAACGCTCGCTGCCTCCCGGCTCGAAACTCAGGAAGGCGCCGGCCGGCGCCGACGATACGCTCGTCATTCCCGTCACGGCCCCCGTCAGCACCGAAGCGCTCGAGTATCTCGACGTGCTCAGCCATATCGACCTGTTTTCGGGGCTCCCGATCGAGAAGGCGCGAGAATTCCTCACGCTGGCCAAGGTCGAAACCTTTGCGCCGGGCGACGTCATCTTCAAGCAGGGCACGGTCGGGGACCGCTTCTTCATGGTCGTCAGCGGCCGCGCCATGGTGCGCCGCAACGGCGAGGTGATCAAGACCTACTCGAACAACGATTACTTCGGCGAGACCTCGATGATCCTCAACATGCCCCGAAACGCCGACGTGGTGGCCGAAACCGACCTGAAGGTGCTGGCCATGGATAAATATGACTTCCTCTATTTTATCCGCGGCTCCGAGATCGCCCGCCACATGAAGGTCATCGCCGAAAACCGCGAATACGACACCTGGGGACTCTTCGACGATACGCCGCTGCTCCGAGGGCTGTCATCGACCCAGCGGACCCATCTGCAGGGCATCATGACCAGGCTCGAGATCCCTGCCGGAAGGACGCTCGCGAAGGAAGGGGCCGAGCGCGAGGCGTTCTATCTCCTCGACGCTGGGACCGTCGTCATGTCTCGGTGCGGGCGCAAAGTCGCGAAAGCCGGGCGTGGAAGCATGTTCATGCGTATCTACTCGGCCCCGTCGCGCGGGCGGCATCGGTTCACCCTGACGGCCGACGGCCCGGTGGTGGTGTTCAGCATCGACACGATGGAGTTTTATCGCTTCCTGGAACACAACCCGGGCGTGTTCCTGCTGCTGCGGGAAGCCAAGATCCGCGCCCAGATCGTCCCCGCCGGACGAGACCCGCACGATGCGGAAAGTGGGCCGAAGGCGCTGGAACGGCGCGGTTCGGGCGGAACCGCCTGAAAGGACACGGTATGATCGACAAATTCCAGGCCGTTCTTCTCGGATACGCTATCGGCGACGCCCTTGCCGCGCCGATCGAGGATGTCATTCGCGACCCGGCGATGGGCCATCAGCGCGTGACCGAGTATGTAAAGGCAATGCCGTCGCACCCGATCGCGCACCTCGAACCCGGTCAGTATTCCGACGAGACCCAGGTGATGCTGATCGTCGCCGAAAGCCTCGTCGAAAAACGCGGATTCTCGGTCGACGACCTGACCCAGCGATTCATCGACTGGTACCAGATGCAGAAACTGCGCACGTCGTGGCGTTTCCCCGGAAACACCATGATGAAGGCGTGCCGCAAGCTCGCCTCGGGCATCCCCTGGACTCAGGCCGGGTTCCCGTCCGCCGGCGTGATCGCCTCGGCGCGCACTGTTCCTATAGCACTCGCTATGTGGCGATCGCCGGGCATGCTCAAGGATGCTCTCGACAAGTCATGCCGCATCACGCATACCGACCCCCGGGCGGTTGCCGGGGCCATCGTTCTCGCGACCGTCATCCGCATGGGCCTCGAAAGCAGCGAGCCTGCGCCTGACGTCATCGTGAACGCCGCGATCGAGCGCGCCCAGGCGTTCGCCCCCGAGATCGTCAAACGCCTCAAGACGATGCGCGACGCTCTGCGCGCCGAACCGGCCGCCGCCATGCACCAGATCGGCGTCAGCGGCTTCGCCATGGAGGCCGTCCCCGCCGCGCTCTACTGGTTCCTGCGGCACCCCCGCAAGTTCGACGAGATGATCGTCGGTGTGGCCAACGTCGGCGGAGACTCCGACGCCATCGCCGCCATGGCCGGAGCCATGTTCGGCGCCTACAACGGCCTCGCCTCCATCCCCGACCGCTGGACGAAAAAACTCGAAGGCGCCGCCCGCATCCGCCAACTCGGCTGCGACCTCTACCGCCTCTCCACCCCCCAGAAGTAAACAAGACCGCACCACAGAGACACGGAGACACAGAGAAGTTTCATCTAATAGACATCTCTGTGTCTGGTATGTTGAAATCGTAATGTAACGATTGCAATTTATTGCTCTTCCAAAAGAC
>CAYMEN010000036.1:0-36287 GCA_964389325.1 uncultured bacterium
TTTTTTTTTTTTTTTTTTTTTTTTGGGGGGGGGGGGGGGGGGGGGGGGGGGGGGGGGGGGGGGGGGGGGGGTTCAAACCCGCCCCTACAGGACAATTGCGATAATCAATCACCTCGTATATTCACAATGTCGTTCCCAGATACCGCCTGGTCATGCGCGGCAGAGGAGGAAGGCGAGGATGAGGCCCCAGGTGACGATTTTGAAGGTCAGAAAGCCGATGAAGAATTCGGGGTTTTCGCTGGAGAGGAGGTTCTTTCGATAATACCTGATATTCTGAAAATAGTAGGCGGTGATGATGCCGTAGGCGAACATGCTCGGCAGGGCCTGAGGATGCGGCGAAAGGACGAGATCGAGATAGAAGATCAGAAGCGTCAGGTAGAACGAGATTCCGTAGGGCCAGCAGCACTCGTGAAGGTAAAACCGGCGTATTTTTTCGGGCAGGCGGCGCAGCACGACGTCGTTATCCTTTCGCTCCGCTACGAAACGGTCATTGGTGCCCTGTCCTCTCCCGCGCGAACCGCTCGGCCATCGCGATGCGATCGATGGCGGGCGGATGGCTGTAGAGCCAGAAGACGCGCCAGGGATGAGGAAGCAGATCGCTCCGGTTGTCGCGCGCGAGGCGAGCCTCGGCGGCGACGTAGACCTTTTCGAGGCCGGTCAGTTCGAGCGAGGCCCAGTCGGCCTGGCGCTCGAAATGCTGGCTGATCTGGGCCTCGATGGGGGCCGTCAGCAGGCCGAGCACGATCGTCGCGACGAGGAAGAACGGCAGGTTCGACGGTTTCCAGATATCCGCGAGCATCATCGCGGGGTCGGCCAGCAGCAGCGGATACAGCCACCACAGGGCGAACGCACCGGCGAGCGCGCCCAGGAAGCCGAGCGTGAGACCGATGCGGACGTGGTCGTGGCGCCAGTGGCCGGCCTCGTGGGCGAAGATCAGGGCCGCCTCGTCGACCGTGTGGCTCTTGATGAGCGTGTCGTAGAGAACGATGCGCTTGCGGCCGAAGAGGCCGGTGAAATAGGCATTGGTATGTTTCGAATACGTGCTCTCGTCGATCTCGTAGATGTCATCGACCGGCACCCCCGCCTGACCCGCGATCTGCATGATGCGTTCACGCAACGCGCCCTCGGCGAGGGGCTTCTGCACGTAAAACAACGGGGTGATGATATAGGGCATCAGCAGCGTCACGACAATCCCGTATCCGGTCGTCGCGACGGGCAGCAGGACAGGCCACCAGCTACCGCACCATCTGAGCACCGCAAAAGCGGTCATGATACCAACGGTCTGGATCGTCCAGCCGACCAGGCAGCCCTTCACGTATCGCCATGCCCATTGCGCCGCCGTCATTTCGCTGAAACCCATCTTCCGCTCGCAGACATGGCCCAGGTAATAATCGAACGGCATCATGCAGAGACGCTCCACCACGAAAACGGTGAGAACGAGCAGAGCCCCCGATAACCAGAAGCTTCCTGGCAACGCCGTTTCCAGGCGCACTTCGAGAAGTCTCATGACGCCGCTCCGCCAGAGAAGAAGCAGAATGAGCAGCTGGACATAGCCGTACGCCACGCGAGCCGAGAAGCCGTTGCGGATGTATTCACGGCCCCGGCCGATGTCGTCGGGGGTGAAGTGCCGCAGGACAAGATCGCGGCGCCCCGGGTCGGGGTCACCATACCAGGCGAAGCCGAGAAGCATCGCCCTGACGAGGGCCCAGGCAATCACCAGCGCCCACACGTATCGCATCATTCCGTGGTTCCTCCTGCTCTCGTTCCGAAGCATACTCCGAGCCGTGATGCACCGGCAATCCTTACAATTGCCGAAAGAGGCAGGTCGTGCTTCGATACCTCAGCACGAACGGGAACGAAGGGGATCGATTATGCAGGGAGATTGTGTATTTTTCTTCCGAGACAATCAGTATTGACAGGATTTCCGTGTGACGATACAAGTACCAACGCACGCATGACGACACATGGTTCGAACACCAAAACCGACGACGGCAAGAACCGGCCGCGGATCGACTGCCACCGGTGCGCACATTATTTCGTCACCTGGCAGCCGTCGGCGCCGCACGGGTGCCGGGGGCACGGGTTCAAATCGCGACAGATTCCTTCGGTCGTCGTTCAGTCGAGTTCGGGGATGCCTTGCCTTCTCTATACGCCCAAACGGTGACGTCGATCCACCTCGAGGAAAGACAACGACCCACAGAGAGGCTCAGAGACACAGAGTTCGCTCCAGGGCGGGTTTCAAACCCGCCCCCTACAGAAGATGACAGCCCCGACCCACACAACGGATAAGTTGTGGCGGGATGGTCATTGCCTGTGATTTCGGGGATTTGCAATTCGGGGTGGCGTGTGATAAGGTACCGCGTCATTTCTGTGCAGGAGGCATGTTCTGGCCAGATTCGGAGGGTTCCGAGTGCACATCCGGTGCGCGTTTGTCGGGTTTTCGAACAAAGTGCTCAGCTCTTTCGCGACTCGAGCCGATGAGTAACGAAGAAGATCGACCTACCGACAAACGCAAGGAGGCAATCAGCCTAACCATGGAACAGTGCAACAGGATCCATTTCATCGGCATCGGCGGTGTGGGAATGAGCGGTCTCGCGCAGATCTGTCTCACCGCCGGCAAGCCGGTCAGCGGGGCTGATGTAGCCTCCAATAACAACACCAGGGCACTTTCCGCTGCCGGTGCCCGCATCTTCATCGGGCATACCGCCTCGAACATCCCGGCCGACGCCGCAAAGGTCGTCATTTCGACCGCCATTTCCGCCGAGAACGACGAGCTTCTGGAAGCGCGCCGCCGGAACCTTCCGATCTGCCATCGCTCAGACCTGCTCGCCGAGCTGTTCCTCGACGCGAACACCGGCATCGCCGTCGCCGGCTGCCACGGCAAGACGACCGTCTCCTCGATGATCTCGACCGTGCTCGTCGAAGCCGGTCAGGACCCCACCTGCGTCGTCGGCGGCTTCGTGCCCGCCCTGAACGGAAACGCACGCGCCGGCCGCTCCGAGCTGTTCGTCGCCGAAGCTGATGAGAGCGACGCCACGTTCCTCAAGTATTTCCCGCACAGCGCCGTCATCACGAACATCGACAACGATCACATGGACCACTACGAGAGCCTCGACGCGATCATCAAGGCGTTCGAGATCTTCGCAAGCCATATCAATCCCGACGGGACGCTCTATCTCTGCTCCGACGATCCGATCGCCCGGAACATGACGCTTCCCGAAAACCGGCGGATCACCACCTACGGCATCTCCAACCCGGCCGACGTGATGGCGACGGAAATCGATTACCAGCCGTTCGGCTCGAGGTTCACGCTCGTGATAGGCGGCGTCCTGCGCGGCACGTTCGAACTGCGCGTTCCCGGGCGCCACAACGTGCTCAACGCCCTTCCCGTGATCGCGTTCGGCCTCGATATCGGCCTGACCGTGCGCCAGATCCAGGACGGCCTCCGGCGCTTCCGCGGAGCCGGCCGCCGCTTCGAACTGAAGGGCACCTGTGACGGCATCACCGTCATCGACGATTACGGTCACCACCCGAACGAGATCAAGGCGACCCTCGCCGCGGCCAAGTCGCTGAATGCGAACCGCGTCATCGTCGTGTTCCAGCCGCACCGGTACACGCGCACCCAGTTCCTGAGTCGCGAGTTCGGCCGCTGTTTCTCCGACTGCGACAAGCTTTTCATCACCGAGATCTACGCAGCCTCCGAACAGCCGATCCCGGGTGTGTCCAGCAAGCTGATCATCGACCAGATGCCGGTCGGCGACCGGCGCAAGGCAAAACAGGTCAAGACCTCGGACGACCTGGCTTTCCAGCTGATGCAGATGCTCGAACCGGGCGACGTGGTCTTCACCCTCGGCGCCGGCACGATCACCAACCTCGGAAGTGAACTGCTCGACCGGATGCGCATGCGAGCGCAGCAGCTCGCCGAGCTCACCGCCCAGCCCGCCGTCTGATTTTCAGGACTCACCTTCCATGACGCATGTCATTGCAGCCCTGCTCATGCTGTCTCTTCCGGTCTTTGCCGGTGGATTTCTTGTCGATGCGACATTCAAATGCCTCGACTTCCTGAAACAGCGATACGGCTCCTGAGGTAATTCGCTCGTCAGGCAACAGCCTCATCGAACAAACGCACGACCGGGTGGGGAACACTTCCCCGCCCGGTCGTGCGTTTGATGCCGCGCAGCCGGCATTGCGCGCCTCAGCCCGTCACGGCGTCGTGACGCCGATCACGTAGGAGCCGCTTCCGAGGAGGAACTCCTGCATGATCTTCTCTACGTCTTCGCGCTTCACGGACTTGATCAGCTCGGGATACTTTTCGGCATGCTCGAAGCCGAGGCCAAGGAACTCGTCGCTCGAGAAGACGCCGGCCTGGGCCACGTTGTTGACCAGTTCGAGTGCATGCTGGCCGATAATATACTGTTTGGCATCATTGAACTCCTCGTCGGTGAAGCCCTTCGTCCGGATCGTTTCGAGCTCTTCGACCAGGCGGGTTTTCGCCGTTTCGGTCTTTTCGACGGCCGTGCTGAGAGTCGCGAAGAAATAGCCCGTCACGCGGGTGCCGACGTTCGCAGCATACACCGAGTAGGCGAGCGACTCCTTGTCGCGCAGGGTCGAAAACAGCCTCGAAGACATGCTTCCCGAGAGAATGCTCGTCAGAATGTCCATGGCGGGCCCCCGGGAATCGCTCCGACTGAAGGTCCGCGTTGCGATCAAGATCTGTGACTGCTCGCGGTTCTTTCGCTCGGCGATGGAGACGGGAGAAGGGATTTTCTGCCATCGCGGTTCTCGCATCTGGTTGAGATTGCCTTTGTCGATGGCCGAGAGCTGTGACATCAGCCGGTCTTTCACGTCGCGGATGAAGATATCACCGACGACGGCGACGACCATCCCCGAGCCGACGTACTGTTTCCGGAAAAACTCCTTCACATGGGAACGGCGCATATCCTTGACCTGGTCGGCAAGACCGAGGTTCGGGTAGCCGAGAGGATGATCGGGAAACAGCAGCTTCAGCACATTCTGGCTTGTGAACTGGTACAGATCGTCTTCCTGTGCCTTGATCTCCTCGAGGGTCTGGTCACGCTCCTTCTCGAACTCCTCCTCGGGGAATGAAGCGCTGGTCAGGATCTCGAGCAACTGATCGAACGACGGGTCGAACTTTTCCGAAAGGCACTGTATGTCGATCGAGGCGTAGCTTTTCGCAGCAGAGCAGGAAATCTGCGTTCCAAGCGACTCGAACGTCCGGGCAATCTCCTCCGCCGACTTTTTTTCGGTTCCTTTGAGAAGCATCTCGGCCGTGAGGTTCGCCAGGCCGGCCTCGCCTTTGCTTTCCCGCATGCCGCCGGCATCGAGATGGATCGAGACGGCAACGAGGGGGGAAGAATGATTCTCGCGCAGGATGAGCCTGACGCCGTTTTCGAGGGTGATCATCTCGGGCTTTTGCGGGCCTGTCGCGATGAGCGGCTCGTAGGAGATGACGGAAACGCCGTTGTCGGTGAACAGCGTCCGGGCAACCCGCCGCACGTCATCCGTCGTGACCCCGCGGATGCGGTCGAGGTAGGCATCCGCGTCTTCGAGACGGCCGAGAATGCCCATCTGGCCGTAGGTGAACGCCTGGGACTCGGCGGTCTCGCGCGCGAAGATGGTCGCGGCAATCAGCTGCTGCTTGGCTTTTTCCAGTTCGTCTACCGAAATCTCACCGCCGGCGAGGCCTTTCATCATCTCGATCACGCGCTCGCCGAACTTCCGGATCGCCCCCTGGGGCATCTGCCCGGAAACGATGAAGAGCGACGGGTCCTTGGTCGTGTAGTAAGCCGCGCCAACGTCGGTGACGAGGCGCTCCTTCTCGACGAGCGTCTGGTAGAGGCGTGATGACCGGCCGCCGCCCATCAGCACCGAAATGACGTCGCAGACGAAATTGTCAGGATTGTCGATCGACGGGGCATGCCAGGCAAGGTTCGCATACGACTGCTGAATATCGCCCTCCTCGCGACGCTCCCGGCGAACGGTCTGGATCGGCTCGCTGGCGATCGTCTGGACGGGAACGGGAACCGCCGGCGCGGCGCCCATCGTCCGCTTCACCGCTTCGAGCGCCTGGTCGGTGTCGATGTCGCCGACGACCACAACCCACATATTCGATGGTACATACCACCGTTTATAATATTCGAACAGCGCATCCCTCGTTGTCGAGGCGAGAGACGCCTCGTATCCGACGATCGGGCGGCTGTACGGATGGACCGCGTAGGCGGTTTCCTTCGTCATATCGTAGAGGCGGTCTTCGGGCTGGTCTTTTCCCATGCGAAGCTCTTCGAGGACGACATTCCGCTCTTTCTGGAACTCGGCCTCATCGAACGTGCTGTTCAGCACGGCATCAGCCTGCAGTTCCATCAACCGGGCGAAATGCTCGCGTGCCCCGGTGACGTGGAAACAGGTGCAATCAGACGAGGTGAACGCATTCTGCGCGGCGCCAAGCTTTTTGATCTCGCTGTCGAGCCTGCCTGTCGGGTAGGTCGGCGTTCCCTTGAACATCATGTGCTCGATGAGATGGGTGAAGCCCTCTTCGCCGGGCCTTTCGTTTTTCGATCCGACGCGGACCCAGATGTTGACGGCGACGACCGGCGCCGACCGCATCTCCTTCACGAAGACGGTGAGGCCGTTTTCGAGGGTGAACAGCCTGCCGGCGGCCGCCTTTTTCGCGGGAGCGGCATGGACTGAAACCATGGCAACGGAAAAAGCCACGAGGAGCAGGATGAAGAGCGGCTTGAACGAATACCACGACCTGATGCGCACTGGATAGGGCCTCCTTGCTTCGATTCGGCGCATTTTAGCACAGGAGCCGGCCAAACGGCAGATCCCTCGATCCGTTTCACCGATTGAGCGCATCTGTTTCCTGGAATCCAGGAAAAGAGGAAAGAGGATGGTCGGAATTTCACCAGCACCATCTGCTTCATCAGCCTCAACTGGGGATTGGCTCTCATCGTGAAACCCACATGCCAGGACACGATGAACACGGAGGTTTCACGAAACATGTCATTTCACTCTTATGTCGGTGAGGATTTCTGCCGATAAGTAAACACAAACTCATGTTCCATGGAGAACGCCGAATGAATCTGCGAACACGAAATTTCCTCATCGGAAGCCTCTCAGCCATCACATTAACCGCAGCCGTGACCGATGTACGGGTTCTCGAGGCCATCAGCGAGAACCCGGCTTTCAGCAGCGTCAGTCCCGAGCTTCGTCTCGGCGTCGACTTGGGCATTCTCGACGAGTCGGAACTGGACGGCGCGTCGCTTTCGGCGCCGATCACACGCCGGTCGTTCGCCGTCATTCTCAAGAAAGTGCTGCAGATGGTCGGAGCACCGACCGGGTCGGAGCTTTCTGATCTCCACACATCCGGAATCTTCAACCCGGCACCCCATAAACGAGGCGTATCCCGCAAGGCAGCTCTCGAAGCCCTCGCACGAACCACCATCTATCTCTCCGATAACGGTTTCATCACTCTCGAGGAAAAATCCGCCGGTGATTTCACGGATTACCGGATTCCGGAAAAATACAGCCAGGCCATCGCATACCTGCGCGAGAAGGAAATCGCCCGCGGGTATCCCGACGGCCGGTTCGGCGTTTCCCGTCTTCTGTCGAAGCGGGAAGCCGTCTCCCTGCTGTATCGCTTCTACGAGGAGATTTCTTCCACGCTGATGATGAGAGGCGACACGAAGGGCCTCCAGTTCGTGGATCTGCCGCTCGACCACCCTGCCATGGCAAGCCTGAAAGCGATGGAGAACGCCGGAGCCTTCGACACCATGAAGTTTTCCCGAAGCTTCGACGGGTATTCGCCGCTTCGCATCAACGAGGCCGTGACGATCATCGAAAGCATCCTGAACAAATACTCGCATACCGAGGAAGCAGTCGAAGTGAAAAGTATCCTGTCCGACCCGGCTTCCACGCTTCCGACGACCCGGGGCGAGCTCACGATCCTGCTCGGGCACATGGTCAAGGCGTTTCCGGCAGAGATCGGCATCATTCCAGAGGCATACTGCTACAACGATGTCGCCGCCGGCACGAAAGAGGCGATTGCCCTCGAGGCCCTCGGAAACAAGGGATTGTTCATCGGGTATCCGAACGGAACGTTCATGGGCATGGAAATCATCACCAGGTTCGAAGCCGTCGGGATCATCGGGACGGTGCTCACCACCCTGCAGCTCGTTCCATCGGAATCGGGCGAGCAGCTTGCCGGGAAATCGGATTTCGAGGCGTTCGCGAATCTGCTGAGGGAAAAGCGAGCGCGGATTCAGAGTATCCTTCATCGCAAACCGAGGACATCGGAAAAGCTGTGAGAAAAAAGAATCCCCCGGCGCAAGGCCGGGGGAAAATGAAGCGAAAAGGCGGCAGCTATGCGTTGCCGACCTCTCTCGTGAAGGACAAGGCACGAACGACGGCGGCATCTTTCACCGTAGGACATCCGATGATCTGCGAGACGAGAGACGCGGCATCGAGGGCGCTTTCGAGACTTCTTCCGCAATACAGTCTCACGGTATTGAATCCCTGATGAGTTCTCACGTATGCCTTGATCGACCACATGCACGCCTTCGCCGTCAGCAGGCATTCGGCCATGGGGCAGACTTCGATCTGCATGATGTCCATGAAGTGGCAGGAAGCGGACTGACCAACGAACAGGCCGTTCTCCTGGATCTCGATTTTTTTGTCGCGCTTGCTGATGACGACGTTTTTCCGATAGGTCATGATCATCCCGCCGATGGCGGCGAGAACGACAGCGGCACAGATACTGGCGAGTTTCACGAAGCTGAAGAAGCAGAGGAGCTGATGCCCGGCCATGATCTGCCACGCCATGCAGAACCCCGCCAGGATGAAGGCGAATCCCAGGGCGGAACAGCCGCGGGAGGTTCTGAACACCACATCGATCGGACAGTTATCCTCGATCTTCATGCCCTTCAAAAAACCCAGAAATGTCATTCTCAATGCTCCGCTCTCATCAGGTTTTTATATGTAATAAGCTTTGAAAGTAGGCGGATAGTATCAGATTTATTTACATTGAGTCAATGCTTTTTACTGTCGAAAGTGGCGTACCCCGGCATCTGCGCATCATACTTACGACATAGGTGAATAATATTTATAGTGTACACCTTGTTCCGCTTTCAACCAGGGTTTCCCGAAATAAATAAGGCCGGAATTTTCATCCGGCCTTATGGATTGCTCCGAGTACGCGATTCTGTACACGATTAAAAGTCTTGCCAGCTCAGCATCCTCCCGAGCAAGTGTACACACTCCGGATCCGATTCGGAATTCCACGATTCAACCAGGGTTCGGTGAGACACCGCCGGGACCCCCAGGCGGTTCAGAAGGAACGCCGACATTCCCGCTCCCGCGATCAGCTTCCCGCCAAAGCGGCCGTCATACACCTGGTGTACCCCGCACGACGGGCTCTTTTCCGAGAGGATGGCCCCGACGGCACCGAGCGTCCGGGCAATGTGGCCCGCGGCTTCCGCGCCTGCGATGAACTGTCTCGTCACGTCCGCCCCATCGACCGCGAGGACGCGCGCGCGTCCGTCAAAAACCGCCTCGGCGCTTCCCTGAAGCTCGGATGGGGGTCTCGGTGTCGGCAACCCGCCAAGCTGCTCGGGGCAGATGGGAACGAAAACGATGCCTGCCGCTTTCGCGGCAGGCACCAGTCTGCGGAACAGGGTTTCCCAGGCCGGATGGAATGATCCCTTGTAGGTGCTCGTTACGCCGAGAAGGCAGGCGCTGACGAGGACGATCCGGTCGGGCACGGGGAAAGACCCATCAATGGCCGAGGGCGGCCGGGAAACTGCGGAGCATGTAGATCAACGACGGGCCGATCAGCCACACGAAGATGCTCGGGAAGACGAAAACGACGAGCGGAATGAGAAGCTTGACCGGCAGCTGATTGACGCGTTCTTCGGCCTGGATCATCCGCTGATACCGCATCTGTTCGGCCTGAGCGCGCAGGGTGGGCCCGATTTCCGCGCCGAGCCGCTGGGCCTGGATCAGGGAGCTGACGAAGGCGAAGAACGACAGGACCTGGACGCGGTCAGCCATTTCGGTCAGGGCTTCTTCGAGGCTTTTTCCGTATTTGATATCTGCCAGGAACATCTGGAACTCGATCACGATGTCCGTCGGCCGGGATTTCTCGACGATCTTCTGCATGCCGCCGATCAGGTCCAGGCCGGCTTCGATCGACAACGACAGGAGATCGATCGCGTAGGGGAGCTCATATTCGATGTTCTGCTGGCGCTTTCTGATCAATTGCGCAAGATACATTTTTGGCAGATAGAATCCGACCGGGAGCAGCACGATGAGGAAAACGATCCCGAGGGCCCCGAACCTGAGCGGGTTGAACAGGAAGAGGACGACGAGCACCAGGAGAACGGCGACGAGCTGCTGGACCGACATGAACTCGTTCACCGAGAGGTCGCCGGGATTCCCGGCGGCGCCAAGCAGATACCGGATTTCATCGCGCATGCGGTTGATGAGACCTCCACCCAGGGCTTCATTCACACCGGCGAGCGGGCGCATGAGCGCCTTGAGGACGGACCATCGGCCTGCTTTTTTCTTCGGGTCGTTGGCGACCGCCATCTGATCTTCCGGATCAGGCATGATCCCGCTCGTCATGCGGTTGATGAAGATGAGGCCGAGGATCGACGACAGCAGGGAGGCGATGAGAACCAGCTGGCCAAGCGGATTGTCGATGAGCGGCACGATATACGACGGGTGCCAGATGAATATGAGACCGGCAAAGACCAGCGGGAGAATCCCGATCAGGTTCCCCGAAATGCGTGCGTGGGCCGTTCCGGCGACGATCTTTCCCATGATGCGCTTGCGCTCGGCGATCGTGATGACGATCTGCTTGTACAGATCTTCGAGGTTGCCGCCGGTATCCTGCTGGAAGATCGTGGCGTTGATCGCGAGTCTGAGATCCGGACTGTTCACCCGCCTGGCAAGGTTCCCGAGCGCTTCGACCATCGAAACGCCGAGACGGCGCTCCTGGACCAGCTTCTGGAACTCATCGCACATCGGAGACGGCGTCGAGACAGCGACCAATTCAAAAGCCTGGTCGAGGTTGCGGCCTGCCTTGAGGGCGGAGTTGATCATCAGGAGCGCCTCGATCAGCTGATCATCGAAGCTTGCCTTCATGATGTCCTGCAGGAAGGTTCTCTTCTTCCCGTCGGCCGGCCCCTTCGCCCGCCTCCGATGCATCGACTCGTCAACCTGTTGTTCGAGGAACAGGTAGATGCCGACGACGAGCACGAGGATTCCCATCACCGCAACCAGGGTTTCTTGATTGAGAGCCATAGATCCTCCTTAGGAACTTCCACTCATGGTGTTACTTTTCGATCTTGAACATCCCGCCGACACGCTCGATCAGCCGTCCCGGGCTTTCCCTGATGAAGAGGGGAACATAGCCCGTCGGCAGCATTTCGCCGAACACCCGGCCGTCTTCACCGATCCATTTTTTGTCGAATTTGAAGATGGTTTCGAGCTGGATCGACACCTCCTGCATCCCGACCACTTCCGATATCTCGATAACGCGCCGGGTCCCGTCGGAGAGGCGCGCCGTCTGGATGACGATGTTGACCGCGCTCGCAATCTGCTCCCGCACGGCGCGCAGGGGGAGATCGACGCCCGCCATCAGGACCATCGTTTCGAGGCGGGCCAGGGCGTCACGGGAGGAGTTGGCGTGAAGCGTCGTCAGCGACCCCTCATGGCCGGTATTCATTGCCTGGAGCATGTCGAGCGCTTCTTCGCCGCGGCATTCCCCGACGATGATGCGGTCGGGACGCATGCGAAGCGCGTTTCGCACCAGGTCGCGAATCGTCACCTGGGTCTTCGCCTCGCCCGCCTGCTGCCTGGCCTCGAGCCGGCCGAGGTTTTCCTGGGCAAGGCGCAGTTCGGCTGAATCTTCGATACAGATCACGCGCTCGTCGGGCTGCGTGTTCATCGAGAGGACGTTCAGCAGGGTCGTCTTCCCCGAGCTCGCCCCGCCCGACACGATGATGTTCCTGCGCATCTTCACGCAGAGCTTGAGAAACTCGGCCACAGCCGGCGTGAGCGCCTTGAACCGGAATACGAGATCGTCGAGGCTGTAGGGCGTGCTCGAGAACTTGCGGATCGTCAGCATCGGGCCGGTCAGCGAGAGGGGCGGAATGATCGCATGGACGCGCGAGCCGTCGGCGAGACGCGCATCGACGAAGGGGTTCCGCTCGTTGACCGTCCTGCCGATCGGCATGAGGATGCGGTCGATGACGGTCTTCACCTGGTCGGTGTTGCTGAACGACTTTCCCGTCAGCTGCAGCTTTCCGCGCTTCTCGATGAATATTTTCGAAGGCCCGTTCACCATGATCTCGTCGACATCGGGATCGCGGATGAAGTCTTCCAGCGGGCCCAACCCGAGAATGTCGTCCAGCAGGGCTTTTTTCAGCTCGGCGTACACGTTGCGGTTCTCGATCTGGGGCGGCGGATTCCTCTTGAAGCTCAATTCTATATTATGTTCTACTTTTTTCCGAAGTTCCTGGTCCGTCATCCCGAAGCGCTTTTCGAGGGTGGAGATGATCTCGCTCCTGATCGAGCGCTGATACTCGACCAGAACCTCGTCGACGGGGGACATGGATTCCTGCTCTTCGGGCCGGATCCGCTCCGCGGCCTGGTTATCCATTGCCTTCTCGGCGAGCTTCGCGACGGCCTCGTCGAGTTGTTTGTCGCCGGCGGCCCCTTCGACCGCGCTTCCCATCGGAAGCATGAACTCGCGCGAATGGAGTTTCGATTCGGTATCCTCGGTTTCGGTATCGACCATGTTCCGGACCATGACGACGCGATTCGTGAAGTTCGGCCATTTTCCGACTTCGTTCAGGAAGCGCTTTGCGAGCTCCGGGGAGCCGTCCTGGACCGTGTAGAGGTAATATATCACATCAGATGCAAACAGCACCATCTGGGAGAATGGCGTCATGAACAGGGTCAGATCGATGACGGCATAGGCGCTTCGCTGGGCGAGGCACCGCAACAGGCGTTCCATCGCGGGCCCGAGGTCGGCTTCGTTCACGATGAAACCGGCCCCGAGCGACTCGTTCGGGCGAATGCCGGTGAAGGGCATCAGCCAGAGGCCGTCCCGGTCGCTGAACTTTTCGGCGACATTTTCCGGCGTCAGCCCCGTCCAGTCGCTCTTGAAATACTCTATGAACGACGTGCCGGCGCTTTCGGCGAGATCATATTTCGCGGCAATCGCCGAGGGGGCGAACCAGTTGCACTCGATGAAGGCAACGTTTCGCCCGCTTCGCTGGCGAAGCGCCTGGGCAAACCGGAGGGCGGTCGAGCTCTTGCCTATGCCTCCCTGAAAACTCGTGAAAACAAACACTTCGGCGCGCGGTCCGGCGTTTGCCATATCCTCTCCTGACACTGATTTCATGCGTATTAGATCACAGCCGCCTTGGGACTGTCAATGTATGGGGAAGGTCAAGGACCGTCTTACATTACTATTGCCGAAGCGATGAGTCAATCAATGTGTTCCGCACAGTATCATGCTGTATGTCGGTACCGGCGTTGAACCGATTCTCACTTCGGAGTATCATCGGGTCACGCCATGGAAACGAACATGCAGACGGCCGTCTCGGTCGAAGCCCTCACAAAGAGCTTCGGAAAACACGAAGCCGTGAAGGGAATCTCGTTCGATGTCGCCGCGGGCACGATTTTCGGCTTCCTCGGGCCCAACGGAGCCGGCAAGACGACGACCATGCGGATGATCACGGGCATGCTCGCTCCGACATCCGGCCGCATCACCGTCGCCGGCCTCGACATGCCCGACCGACGCGACCAGATCAAAGCGTTGATCGGCGTCGTTCCCGACCACCAGAACCTGTACGACCGTCTCACCGCGCGCAGACAGCTCCGCCTCTTCGCCGACCTCACGGGGGCCGCGCCGGAACGCGTCGATGAAGTCGTTTCCCTCGTCGGTCTCGAGGAATACGCCGACGTTCCTACCGTCAGGCTCAGCAGGGGCTGGCGGCAGCGGGTCCTCATCGCGCGCGGGCTGCTCCACCGCCCGAAGGTGTTTTTTCTCGACGAGCCGACATCCGCGCTCGATCCCCAGTCGGCCCTCTCGATCAGGAGCGTCGCCAGGCGTCTTCGCGATGAAGGCACGACGATTTTTCTGACGACGCATTACATGGAAGAAGCCTCCGATCTCTGCGACCGGATCGCGATTCTCCACGACGGCCGGATCGTCGCCTCCGACACGCCCGACAACATCCGCATGCGGTTCGGCCGCCCCCTCATCGACGTCACGCTCCGCAGCCGCGAGACCGGCGGCGACATGACCGTTTCCCTCCCTATCGGCGACTCCGCGACCCCCCCGAAAATCGCGGGATGGCTCGCAGACGGCTCCGTCGTCCGCATCCACACCCAGGAAGCGACCTTGGAAGAAGCGTTTCTCCGCCTCACCGGTTCGTCCTGGCAACCCCAGCCCGAGACGTGCGACGATCTTGCAAAACCGACCCAGGCGGAGGGTGCATGAACCCGCGACGCATCATCGCCCTCTTCCAAAAAGACCTTCTCGACGCCTCCCGCAATTACCATGTGCTTCTGCTCGTCGCCACGCCGATCATCCTCTCCCTCCTCTTCTCGAACCTCTTTTCGGAAAGCCGCTCCAGCACGATGATGCCCCGCGTCGGCGTCCTCGCCCCGGGCGGAAGTCCGCTACTCGAAAAGCTGCAGCCGAAAGAGTTCGGAATCCGCCTCGTGAGCTTTTCCTCCCGAGACGAGATGGAGTCCCGCATCGCCGAGGGGGAAGTGAGCTTCGGCCTCATTCTTCCATCCGTTCTCCCAACAGCCTCGGCACCGCGCGGTCTGCCGAAGCTCACCATGATCTACCCCGTCGAAACGCCGGAATACGCCGTGGAGCGGTTCCGCAACTCGCTCGAGGGTGAGTTGCGCAAGTTTCTCGGCAAGCCGGCCCCGCCCCTTCCGATAGAGCTTTCCTTCGAGCCCATCGGCGGCTCGTCCGCCCAACAGCGAAGCTTCGGCGGGGACATGCTCCCCATGCTCATCCTGATGGCGATGGGCATGATCGGGCTTCTCGCCCTTCCCCTCTCGTTCGCCGAGGAGCGGGAGAAGCATACCCTCGACGCCCTCTTCCTGACGCCGGCCACCACGACCGAACTGATCGTCGGCAAATGCCTCTTCAGTTTCGCCCTCCAGCACGCCACGGTTCTCGCCATGGTCGCCCTGAACGGGCGCTGGGACGGAAACCAGCCGTACTTCTGGCTGTTCGTCTCGCTCGGAAGCGTGATGTTTCTGCTCGTGGGGCTGTTCATCGCGGCCGTTGCCGAAACTCAGGCGTCCGTCAACGCGATGGGCAGCAGCCTGTTTCTCTGCTTCCAGATGGTCCCGACCCTCAGCGCCACCAACGATTTGTTGCGCATGGCGGCGAATATCGTGCCGTCGACCTACGTCCTGCGGGGAATCCGCAAAGCTCTGTTTCTCGATCTCTCGAAAGTCGATATCCTCGGCGATCTGCTCGTGCTGGCCGCCGTCACGGGGGTGCTGTATCTGATCACGAGGTTCGTTTTCCGTCGCATGCAGATGGCGTGACCGTCTTGCAAAGATGAGGGATTCAGGGGTATCCTTCGGAACCAGTTCTTCAACAAGGCGACAGGTAACAGCGAGTATCCATGGAAAAAGTCAATTTTGACGACATAGTACGAAATCTCATGGTCTTCCTGAAAGGCCAGGTGCCATCCCTGCAGTCAAAGCACTCGCGGGACGACCTCGTGCACCAGATTCAGAACATCGTTTACACCCTGAGAACATTCCTCATCCAGCTCGAAGCGGCTTCCTCCTCAGACCCGCGGAAGACGCCGGAATACCAGGGCGCGATCCAGGAAATCGAGGGCTTCAAGAAAACGAACGCCCGCCTCGAGGAATCCCTTTTCCTCGAGATGAGCAAGCATCAGAAGCTGACGGCCGAGATCGACAAGCAGGCCGTTCTGCTCAAGGACCGAGACCAGAATATCGCCCAGCTCAACAACGAGATCGCCGCGTTGCAGCGCCAGATCGGCGAACTTCAGAACAGGCCGCCCAGCGAGGTGCAGAGCGCCGTTCTCGAGGCCCAGCAGGCGGCTCACGAGGAAGAAAAGGCCGCGTTCGCCGACGAGAAGGCCCGCCTGGAAGCGGCAGTGGCCGAGGCCGGCGCGAAAACCCAGTCGGCGACGGAAGAAATGATCCGCCTGTCAACCGAGCTGAACAGGATGCGCGGGGAATACGAACGCGCGACCCAGCAGCTCGACGAACTGCAGAGCCTCACCGAGACCATCGACCGTGAGCGCCAGATGAAGGAGCGCGCGGAACAGGCTCTCGGCGCCGCGAAGCTCGAGTTCAACCAGGAGCGAGAACAGCTCGGCGCCGAAATCGAGAAGTATCGCAAGGACTACGAAGAGCTGAAAAACCAGCCCCTCAAAGACCAGGATACCTACCGGAAAATCATAAAGGCCCTCCAGGAAAAGATCGACAAGCTCCAGCGCACCCTCCACAGCGGGCCGGCGGGAGACGCGATCCAGAACATCCAGGCGGCCGCGGAGGCCCGGATCAAGGCCCTCGAAATGGCCCTCGCCGAGGCGAAGTGCCAGATCGAGCTCGGAACGCCGGTCTCACCCGAAAAATTCGAAAACATCACCCGCGAAAACAACGAGCTACAGCAGCGGATCATCGACCTCGAAGCGACCGTGCGCCGCCTCCTGGCCACCCAGGAACACGCGCAGACCGGCCAGAGCGAAGGCCTCTCGAGCGGCTTCCGATGCGACGAAATCATTCTGTTCTTCGAAGTGCTGACGACGCTCATCTCGAAGCTGGGCACCGCGCCGGAAAACCGCGATCTCCGGCAGAAGGCGGAAAAGGCATTCACCGTTCTCGAGAAAACCCACGCCGTCGAGCCGGTGTCGTCACTCGGCCGGATGTACGAAGAAAAGATGCACAAGGTCGTCAAATCCTTCATCGCGCCGTTCCTCGACGACGGCATGGTCGTCAACGAGATCAGCCGCGGGTATCTGTCGGGCGACCAGATCATCCAGCGCGCGGTGGTATGGGTGGCGAAATCCCGCTTCCAGTGTTCGGATTGCGGCTCCCCGTCGAGACCGCAGGACAACTTCTGCCCCAAGTGCGGCCTCGAGCTCTGTGCCCCCGACGGAACGCCGAAGCGCCGCCTGCCTCAGCTTCCCACCGATCCGGAGGTCGGCATCCAGCTTCTCGATATTCTCATCGAGCGCCGCCAGATCAAGGCGATGCAGGGCCTTCTCGCGCATCTGATGATGGCGAATCCCGGCCACAGCGGCCTGCTGATCCGCAACAAGCAGATCACCCAGATCCTTTCGGAATTACCGCCGGAAGAATAAGACTCGACAGAACGGAGACCGGCCACATGTCGGACATCGAACAACATTCTGATGCGAACCCGTTGGTGACTCCCGAACCGAATCGGGGCCTGACCCTCGGCGATCAGATCGAGGAGCTCGAAACCCGGTTTCCCTGGGGAATCATCGGCTTTCTCGGCGCCTGGGCGTATCTTCTTCTGACCTACTGGCTCTGAGCCCCGTCAGGGTCGCTGGTCGAGAAGCCAGGCCTGCACCCTGTTCACGACATTCTGCAGCGTCAGGGTCATCTCTCCCGCATTGCCGTCCCGTCTGAAATACCGGCAGCCGTGACCTTTCACGTCGGTGCTGACGGCGGAACCGCCGACCGTCGTCACCGGCATTCCGATCAACTGCACGCCGGCATTCGTTCCCGACAGGTTCAGCCCCTTGATGCCGTAATCCCCCGAAACCGTCGAATTGTATCTGTTCAGGAGCAGGCTGAGGTAAAACCGGCCCAGCGTCCGTGAGAACGGTTCATTCGTGATGGCTTCGATCGCCCGGTATCCCACCTGGGTGCCCGTGCTGAGGGCGCGCGTGATTTCCCTGGACGTCGTTCCGTATCTGTTCGCCTCGGCGAGGAAGCGGACGAAGAGATAGGAAAGCCCGTAACTCTCGATACCGTACCAGTTCGTCAGCGACATGTTGTTGAACGCGGTCTGCGCCTGCATCATCTTGATGATCTGCGCGGTGTTCGCGTCACCCGCCGAGATTCCATAGCCGGCGATTTCCTCGGCGTATTTCGCCTGCCCCTCGGCGAGCCAGGTTTCCTCGAAACCGTTCATCGCGAGGCGTTTCTGGTAGAAGTTCACCATATGCTGGAACTCGTGCGCGATCGTCCCGTACCGCACGACGTTCGTCAACCCGGAGTTCGAGTACCGCGCGTAGATGATCTTGCACGCGTTGCTTTCGCGCAGCTGGATGTCGAACGGGTTGTTCAGATACAGGTCTGCTCCGTAGAACAACCCGATGATCCCCTCCCGCATGGCGTTCGTCAGGAGGATCGTCAAATGCGTATCGTTGTTCGGCCCCTTCGCCGGCTCGTTGCCGTAGGCGTCTCGGACCGCCGCAGCGATTCCTTCCTCGAACTTGAGCCGAATGTCCGATACGAGGCCGTAATCGGGAGATCCGATAGAAGTATCGACATATATATAAAGCTGATCGCTTGTCCCGACGCAGCGAGCCCTGATGACGTTGTTCGGGAAAGCCGTCGTCGTCGCCACTTCTCCATACGCACTGATATAGAAATTCCGTTCATCGCCGACGACGACGGACGACCGGATCGAAGCCGTCGGGGCGGCGCCGTCCACATCGGGCATGCCGAGAGAGGCGAGCCTGCGTTCGAGCTCGCGGACAGCCGCTTCCGGCGTCGTGTCGAACGCTTTGGGGAGAACGGGGTCCCCCGTGGTGACGACGTTCGGGCTTATCTGGAAGCTGGATGTCGCCTCGACGCCCACGACCGCGGCCAGGAGAGAGCGGCCGAGGCCGAGATTCGGAACGGACACTGCCGCCGTTTCCCCGCTCGAGAGCGTCACCGGGAAGCCGGCCGAGCGGAAGTTCGTCGGAAGCGGCAGGTCAGCTGCCGTCGTGAAGCCGGCCTGGACGCCGGTGATCAGCTTGTTCAGCGCCAGGTCCGTCGCCGTATTATTGGCGAGCGAGACGATCTGGTAGGCGCCGGGCCAGAACGGTGTCGTCGGTGTCAGGCGGAGGATGGAGGGCGTTTCCCAGGTTTTCGCGTAACTTCTGATTGGGCTGAACGCAATCGCATTTTCCACGGACGCCTGGCTCATGGGCTCGCTGAAGGTGAAGGTGATCGACGTCCCCGTCGCGATGCCCGTCGCGCCCGCCGTCGGAACGACCGAGAGGAGCGTCGGCGCCGTCGTGTCGGCGGTGATTTCCTCGAGCGTCGTGAAGCTGTTGGTCGAGGATGTCGCCGATGCCGTGCCGTCGGAGGCCCGGACCTTCCAGTAATACGTCTGGCCGGCATCGAGGGCCGCCGGAACATACGTCGGCGTCGTGAGCCCCGTGACAAGGGCCGTCGAAAGCGTGCTGTTCAGTCCGAGAAACACGTCGTAGGTGAGCGCGTCGCCGTCCGGATCGGTCGCCGTCCAGGAGAGGGTCGGCTGCGTGGCGACGTTCGCGGCGGCGTTGGCCGGCGTGTTCAGCGTCGGAGCCAGCGGCGCGCCGTTCGCCTGGACCGTCGTCGTGAACGTCCAGACGGAGGGATTCGTATTGGTCAATCCCTCGGCGTCCTTCGCGACGACCTGCCATGAATAGTTCGTGTTATTCTTCAGGACGGCCGGAACGAGAAGATACGTGTAGGCGACCCCGCTGGCGATGCATGGCAGGGGAGCGGTCGTGCCGAGGAACACGTCGAATGTCATGGCGTCGCTGTCTGGCTCCGTCGCCCCCCAGCGAAGCTGGGGCCTGGTCTCGATGCCGGCCGCTCCGTTGGCGGGATAGACGGCCGTCGGGTCGCCGGGCGGGTTGTTCGGCCGGTCGAAGGTCTTGAAGCTCCAGGTGGGGCCGTTCGTCACGCCCGACCGCTCGTCGTATGCGACCACCTTCCACGAATACGTCGTGCCAAGGGCGAGGTTCTCGATCCGGGCGACGGGGAAACTCGTGGTCGTCGCGAGCGTCGGCGTCTGCGTTCCCGTCGCGATCCAGACCTGATATGTGACGTGGTCCGCGGAGTCCGGGTCACCGCCGATCCACATCAGGAGGATCGAGGGGAGCTGGCCCTGCGCCTGGTCTGCCGGGGTCGGGTTTTCTGGCGTATACGGGGGCGTATTGTTGCCGTCGCCCGTCGTGAACTGCCACTGGGAATAATCCGTGTTGATCGCCCCCGACGTGTCGCGGCAGATGACGTGCCAGATGTAGTCCTGGTAGACCGAAAGGCCGGTCGCCTGCCAGGATGGATTCGCAACGTTGCTTGCGATCAGCACCGCCGGGCTCCCCAGCCTCGACAGGAACACGTCGTAGACCAGCGCGTCCCCGTCTGGATCCGCCGACTGCCACCGAAGCATCGGGGAAACGGACTGGCCGTTCGCCCCATCCTCGGGCATCGGGGACGTCGCCTTCAGGGGCGCCTGGTTATTGGGGTTCACCGGCCCGCCCGAACCGTCGGCGACGTAGACCGTGAAAGCGGCTTTGCCGGTTCCGCCTTTCCCGTCGTCACCCGTCACCTCGATGACGAACGTGCCGGAGGCGGAAGGGGCCGTATACAGCGTGCTCTGTCCCTGGCCGTTGCTGAAACTTCCCGCCGTGCAGCTCCAGGCGAACTGGACGACGTCGCCGTCCGGGTCGAGAGCCGTCGCGAGAAGGCTTCCCTGTCCGCCGGTGGTCAGCGACGAAAACGCGGCGCTCAGCTCGACGGTCGGAGCGGTGTTCCGGTTGACGGACGTGGACGGGGTGAGCGCAACGATGACCGTCGTCTGGCCGGTGTCACTGAACGTGAACAGAAATGTCCTGGTCTCATACCCCGCCGCGGACACCGCAGCCTGCCAGGAACCGGACGGGACCGGCCCGATCGACGCTTCCCCGCTCGCGCCGCTCGTGACGGACCTGCCCCACAGGGTGATTTGAGCCCCCGGAACGACCGCGCCGGAATCACGATTGAGAATCCTCAGCGTCAGGCTCCTCGCCGCATAGACGAGCTGGAGCGACGACGGCAGCTGCCACGTCGCGTGCTGTGACGATACGCTGACGAGATCCGAACGCTGCCGGTAAGCCTGGTCTCCCGCCGCGATCTCGGCGATCAGATGCCATTTGCCCACCGGGACGTTCTGGATGAGAAACTTGCCGTCGACGTCGGTGACGGCCGACAGGTCCGGCCGCTCCTCGATGAAGACCGCCGCGTTCACCTGTCCGCCGCCGGCGGCCTGGGGAAGGAGGCCGGCCAGCGAATCGCGAACGTTCCCCGAGACGGGGGCAAGTATTCTACCTTCTATATTTATAAGCGTCTGACCGACCGTCGTCGTCTGCCAGTCTTCCATGCCCCCGCCGTTCGAGCCGCAGCCTGCGGCGACAAGCAGAAGAAGGACGACGAACCCGAGGCAGACGCCGGCCGAAAACCGCACCGTCGGCGACAGAAGTGAGTCATTTCGCTCTCTCATCGTTCCCCATCATGCAGGAAATATCGCCAAAAAACAAGTAGGGGCGGGTTTGAAACCCGCCCTCGAGGCGCACTGGTGGTGATCGGTTTTGAATTCGGACGAGACCGTCAGTTCCGGGATTTCTGTTCGTTCCCGATGAGGTCGATATTTCCCTGGGCGAGGTCGCGGTTCTGGATGTAGGACTGCTTCACGACGGCGATGTCCACGAGGTCCTTGGCTGCGGAATACTGTTTCACTTCCTCCTTGGCATCGCCCGAGTCCATCCAGGCCAGGTCCATTTTCTTCGAGGCTTCCTGGATCTTGCCTGCTTCCTCGGAGCGCTTCTTGAAGTCCGCATCCGACTCCGTGAAAGCGACTTCCTTTCCCTGGCTGTCATACTGGATTCCCTGTTTGATCTTCGACTCATCGAAACTTTCGAGAAGGCTCTTGTAGGGGATTTCCTTTCCTTCGCTGTCCTTCTGCGGATTCTTCGAGTATGCCTCTTTCAGCGCTCGGTCCTTCACCATGAGATCATATGCCTGCCGATACGACTGCTGTTCCTTCTCATCGGACGGAAGCGTCGCTCCGGATTTTTCGAGCGACCGCTTGATGAACTTCTCCTCGTCGCGGTCGATGATCGCGCGAAGGGCCTTGACGTCCTTGTCCACATCGACGAGCTTATCGTGCTTCAACAGGTCTTCCTTGATCTTCGACACCTCGGTATCCGTTCCACCCCACGTGAAGGGGTTGTACCAGGTTGCCGAGCCTTTCGCATCGACGTCCTTCAACTGGTCGTTGGCGTTTTCGATCTCCTTTTTCGCGTTGCTCAGCGATTCCGTCTCGCGCTGCATCATGAACGACAGTTGCTCCGACGACATGTCCTTGAGCGCCTCGGCCGTCAGCGCCGCCGAGAACATCGACGACTGGCCTTCTGTCCCGGTCATCTTTTGGGTCGCGTTCGTCAGCTCCGACATGGCGATCGAACTCTTGACCGGCGCTGCAGCGATGAACTCGTTGCGCATCACGACGGTGGTCTTTTCGTTGTGCTCGATCATTTCCCGCGTGACCGGCACCTGCATCGCCCCGGTCAGGGAAATGTCGATCCGGGCCTGGGCGGTCTGCTGCATCCCGTCCGGCATCAGAGTTCCCGGTTCGGCCCCGCGCGAGAGATCGAAGGATTTGAGACTCGAGCACAGCAGCTTCTGCCCCTGGCCCCCGACCGTGCGGTACAGCTTCGGTTTCCGGAACTCGTACACCACGTCCGCAACGCCCTTCGAGTCGATCCTGTTCGCATCCTTGTTCTCGAGGAACCGCTGGAACTTGATCGTTCCCGAGTTGCCGTCGGCCGCGCCGTCCACCTGCAGGGTTCCCGCCTTGATCGCCTTGAAATCGAGGGCAAGCTGGTCGATCGATTTGCGGATTTCGGACTGGAGCGTCTGGCGCGCGTTCGCCTTCGCGAAATTCCGTCGCGACGCGGTCCAGACCTGGTAGGCTCCGCCGAGGACGATACTGGAAAGAAGAACGCCGATCATGACTTCGACCAGCGTCACACCCGATTTGCGCATGTCTCGTCTCCCTTCGCAAACGTCCGGTCAGTCGGATTCGGTATTGTATATAGCATTAGATATACGCACCTGACGTACGCCGGTCTTGTCCCCTTCCGTCCATCTGGCGTCGACCTGGATCCAGACCTCGCGGACCGTTTCAGGCTCGTTGGGCCGCACTCTTCCCTTGCGGACCTTCAATTTCCCTTCCCACTTGAGGTCTTTCAACTGGGAAGCGAACTCCGCCAGGGACTCCTTCGTTTTGGGGTAGTAGTTTTCGTTCAGGACTTCCCAGGTGTTGTCCGCAAGCCCCTCGTAGTCCTTGATGATCGCCTTCATGGGAACGAACTTGCACTCCTCGATAAGCCCCAGCGCCAGGCGCATGGCCTTCGAGTAGTTGTTCACCTTCACGGTGGACTTCGAACCATACTGGATCGTCGAAAGGACTGGCAGCAGCGCCGCAGCCAGAATGAACACCGCAATCATGATCTCGATGAAGGTCACGCCACGTGCCAATGCGGAAAACCGTCTCATTGGATCCTCCAGGCTTCCCAGCCGGGGGTGAGCGTCACCTGATACCGCTCGGGATCATATTTCCCCTGTTTCGGATGGATCGAGTTCAGCGAAGCTCTCGTCTTGTAGCCGACGTAGGTGATTTTCACGCCCCCCTGCCCCGAAGCTTTGTTGAAGGTGTTCGTGATCCAGTTGCCCCTGATCTCGAGGCGCTTGTCCGGGAATATCGCCAATCCCTTGTCGGTATAGAGCGACCCTTCGAACCGGACGGGATCGCTCGGCGTTCCCTCGTCGAGAATCACGCCGCCGCGCCGCGCAATCAGGCTGAAGACCGTTCGGGGCGTGCCGGCTGCCGTTTCCTGGGCATCGTCATACGGATCCTCGATGTTTCCGTGGAGTGTTACGTTGCCGCCAGAAACGATCGAACCGCGGCCGTAGACATTGAATGTCGCCGAGCCCGGTGGAGGAAGCGTCAGGTTGTCGGCAACGAAGGTGATTCCGTTGAGGCGATAGCACTCCTTGCCATTGATGGTGATCATCCGGTTCGGCAGATCGGCATAGAAGTCTTTTTCGGTCGCGTAGTAATACGTCGCCTTCTTCGCATACTGCTCGACGGAATACAGATTCGGCGGGGAGTTCTCGAGCTGGGACGGATCGTAGATCGTGACAGCGCCGTCTGGCTCTTTGTTCGCGTCCTCCGTCGCTTTCATCGGATAAAAACTGTACTCGTATTTTTCACAGACGTCGTGGGTATGCACGAGCGGAATGGGGATCGGAGGCAGGTTGACGAACCCCGTGATCGGAATCTGTTTCCCGACCGGGAACGGCCCCATGGGGTACCCCATGATTGTGAAATGCCACTGTTCGAACCGTTTCAAGACGCAGCCTTCGATCTCCCTGGTCATGGTCGGATAGAGCGCGCCCGGGCCGAAAAGGTGCGTCACGGTGGATCCGAACGCCGGCATCGGGATCGGGAGCCCGACCCCCATGAACGAGAGCGGCCCGCCGCTGTGCGGCCAGTCCCATTTTTCGAACGGGTCGAGTGAGCCGAGCGGCCCGGGAAGCGGCACCAGGTGGAGCGCCGGCTCGAACACGGTGCAGCCATTGACCTTCGGAATGATGTTGAACATGCCGGCAACCTTGCTCGCGATGTTCTTGAGCGTGCTCGACTTGTCCGTCCCTTCCGGGGGTTTGGGAGGATTCGGATTGATGGTCTTGATGACGTTCGCCTTCACGGTATTGTATTTGGCCTCGACGTTGTTGAGCGAGTTGTCGAGCCCGGCCTTCAGTCCCTTCACCTCGCCCGGAACAGGCGTCGTCGTCTGGTTGTGCGGCTCGCGGCTGTAGATCGAAAACTCCTTCTGCGGCATCGAGATCTCGACATCGGTGATGAGGAGCATTTCCGACACGCGGGCAAAGTTGAAGACGTCGCCGTTCATCGGGTTCCCGTAAAATGAGACGTTGCACATGGTCGGCTTCGTGCCGTTCACCCGGATCAACCCGGGAAACGCGTAGTATTCGCCGGCTTCCTTGGCCAGGAGCCCCTTCATGTTCGGAAAATTCTGGACCGTCAGCGCGCCGCCAGCATCGTTGAAAACGATCTTGTCGTCGTTCAGGTTCGAGATGAAGAAGCTGTAGCACGGTGCCACCGGTTCGATGTCGGCGCACTTGAACTCCTTGGTGGCGAGAACGTGCTTCGTCGTCGTTTTCGAATCTCCGTAGGTGATCGACGCCTCGGCATCGATCGTGAGATACCCGTATTTTTCGACACACTGGTTTTCCGAAAACGCCGGAACGGCCGCACCGCCAAGCTTTGCTGCGAGATCGGGAAACGTTCCGGCCGCAAGCTGGATTTCATAAGGATAGAGATCGTCAGGCAGGATTTTCCTCAGCAATCCATCGAAGGTCACAAAGCCCTTGATCTGGTTGGACCAGCTATCGGGAAACACCTTCAGCATGACATCGATCAGGTCAATGTTCAGAAACGGCAGGCCAAGGTTGATATTGAGGGACAGCCATCTCGCGCTTTCCGGCAGGGAAAGCGAGAGGGCTGTGTAGCCCTTGTTGTCCATGAAATCCATCAGGCCGGAATGAACGGCATACTCGCAGTCGACACCGGGAACTTTGTATTTTTCGGCCCCCGACTCGGGGCCGGGAGCGATTTTGAGGGCCTTGTCGAGCTTGAGGGTGATCTTCACGTCATACGGGGTTCCGGCTTTTCCGACCATGAAATCGACCATCTCGTCGAGTTCTTTCGTTTCGGGAGTCTGCAGCTGGTCCTTCCCGAGGATGATCGCCTCGCCGACCGCCGACGTGTCGAGGGGAAGATCGTTGCCGAGAACGTTGCCGAGACCGTCGTAGGAACCGCCTTTCGTCTGCATCGGAAGCCGGAGCCGGTTAGCCAGCGATGTCGGATCCTTCATTTTTTCCGGGTCGTTCAGATCCTTGGCGAGAATCGACATCGCCCGTTCGAGCGCCGCTTCGGCGAGGCACTGCGCGTGAATCGCCCGGTGTGACCGCTCGGTCAGATAGGTCTCCTCGACCGTGTCGCGCATGAAAAACGTCGCGACGGTGAAAATGACGGCAAGGATTCCGATGATGATCAGAAAGACATTGCCACGGTTTTTCATGACTCACCTCCGCTGGTGTATCCGGGAAGCGCGGCGGCGGCGCCCGTCATTTGGCCGGGTGCGGCGCCGAGAGCAGGTTCAGATTCGAAAGAATGTTCGAGGTCTGGTCCATGAGCTGGCCGGTGTTCACCGGCATTCCTGGGCGGCCTGTGTATTCCTGGAGATACTGCCTGACGGCCGGGTCCTGGGAATATTTCGCGATCAGATCGGGGGATTTTCGGACGAACTCCATGCAGCCTCTCATATATTGAGCAATATTGTTCATTTCGGGAATCCGTCTCATGACCTCGAGCAGGCGGGCGAACTCCTTCTCTTCGAGTTCCTTCATTCCGTTTGCCTGGTAATACCGGCACAATCTGTGTGAAGCGGCAAGATGGATGAAGGGGTTGTCCGTTTCCTCTTCCAGGATGTCCTGGAGAATTTTCACCGCTTCTTTCGGATTTCCCTGCTCGAGCAGGAAGTTCGCCTGCCGAACACGAGGATCGTACTGAGCCTGCAGATACTCCCTCGCCGTTGGGGGATACCCGTCGAACATCCGGACCGGCGGCGGGGCGCTCATGACACGCTGTACGACGTCGTTCCACTGTTTGTCGACTTTTGGCGGGGCGCTCACAGCGGCGGCCGCCTGTTTTCCTCCGCCTGATTTCTGTATGAAGGAAAAGCCGCCGCGACCGCTCGCGAGGCGTTCCTTCACGTTGCCCGACGAAAAACCGCCTTTCGGCCCGCGCGACTGGTATGTCAGAAAAATCACAGGAATGATGAGCAGGATGAGACCGACCACCAGCACACGCACATCGCTCGGATCGATCTTTTCGAGTGGATTTTTTTTGTCTTCGCCGTTCATGTTCCTCTCACCGTTCGCCCCCCGAAGGTTCTTTCCCATGGTGTGAGACCCGGTGTATTCATACTATCATTCTTCTCTTTTCCCGCAAGTGGCAATTTGTTACAAAAATTGGTTCTCTCATCCATAACTGAACTCATCTCAAAGAAGAGACGTTTGAACCATCCGAATGGTTCAGCCTTCACCATCTGGCGATTTCATGAGATAATCTTCGGAATTCTTCGATATTTCTTTATTTTTGCGAATAATCCAGCATATTCTGAATTCTTCCGGATTTCCATCTGGGGGCAGTGTACCGTATTAATACGGCCTGTTAGCACTCGGCGTTGGTGAGTGCTAACAACGAGAAAACCACGCACACCCGGAGGAACCCATGAACATTCAACCCCTCGGAAATCGAGTTCTCATCGAACTGCTCGAGAAGGAAGCAAAGACCAAGGGCGGCGTTTTCCTGCCCGAAACCGCTTCCAAGGAACGCCCGATGCGCGGCAAGGTCATCGCGGTCGGCGCCGGCGCGCGCAACAAGAAGGGCACGCTCGTTCCCATGCAGGTCAAAGTCGGCTCCAACGTCGTCTACTCGCAGTATGCGGGCGACGAGCTCGAGATCGAAGGCAAGAAGCTCCTTCTGATCAAGGAAGACGAGATCCTGGCCGTCGAGTAATCCCGGTAATTCCCGGTCGCGTTCTGCGGCCGATATCACGCACCAAAGGAGACACACACAATGGCAGCCAAACAGTTGCGCTACGGCGAGGAAGCCCGCCGGTCCCTCGAGAAAGGTGTCGACACCGTTGCGAACGCGGTCCGCTCGACCCTCGGCCCCAAGGGATGCTATGCCGTCATCAACAAGAGCTACGGCAGCCCCACCATCACGAACGACGGCGTCATGATCGCCAAGGAAATCGAGGTCGCCGACCGCTTCGAGAACATGGGCGTCCAGCTCGTGCGCGAAGTCGCCAGCAAGACCAACGATATCGCCGGTGACGGCACCACCACCGCCACCGTCCTCGCCCAGGCCATCGTGCACGAGGGCTTCAAGAACGTGGCCGCCGGAGCCAATCCCAGCTTCGTGAAGCGCGGCATCGAACGCGCCGTCCAGACCGTCGTCGCCGAGATCAAGAACCTCTCCAAGAAAGTCGACGACAACAAGGACAGCGTCGCCCAGGTCGCCACGATCTCGGCCCGCGACCCCGAAATCGGCAAGGTCATCGCCGAGGCGATGGACAAGGTTGGTAAAGACGGCGTCATCACCGTCGAGGAAGCCAAGAGCTTTGACACCACCCTCGAGTTCGTCGACGGCATGGAATTCGACAAGGGCTACGTGAGCCCCTACATGGTCACCGACGCCGAGCGCATGGAAGCCGTTCTCGAGAACCCCTACATTCTCGTCACCGAGAGCAAGATCAACAACATCAAGGACATCCTCCCCGTCCTCGAGAAGATCGTCCAGACCAAGCGCAGCCTGCTGATCATCGCCGAAGACGTCGAGGGCGAAGCTCTCGCCACCCTCGTCGTGAACAAGCTCCGCGGCACCTTCAACTGCGTCGCCATCAAGGCCCCCGCGTTCGGCGACCGCCGCAAGGCCATGCTCGAGGACATCGCGATCCTCACCAGCGCGAAGAAGATCAGCGAAGACCTCGGCATGAAGCTCGAGCACGCCACGATCGAGCACCTCGGCACCGCCAAGAAGATCATCGTCAGCAAGGAAAAGACGACGATCATCGAGGGAAGCGGCAAGCCGGCCGAGATCAAGGCCCGCATCTCCCAGATCCGCGCCGAGATCGACCACAGCACCAGCAGCTATGACAAAGAGAAGCTGCAGGAGCGCCTGGCCAAGCTGAGCGGCGGCGTCGCCGTCATCAAGGTCGGAGCTGCGACCGAGACCGAGATGAAGGAACGCAAGACCCGCGTCGAAGACGCTCTCTCCGCGACCCGCGCGGCCGTCGAGGAAGGCGTCGTCGCCGGCGGCGGCGTTGCTTATCTGAACGCCCTCAAGGCCCTCGAGACCGTCAAGGCCGAAGGCGAGACCAAGGTCGGCGTCGAGATCGTTCGCAAGGCTCTCTACGAGCCGATCCGGTTCATCCTTTCGAACGCCGGTCTCGAAGCCTCCGTCATCATCGACAAGATCCGCGGCCACAAGGGCGACGGATACGGCTACGACGTCGTGAAGAACGACTACACCGACATGTTCAAAGCCGGCATCATCGATCCGGCCAAGGTCACCCGCTCGGCGCTCCAGAACGCCGCCTCGATCGCTTCCATCCTGCTCACCACCGAAGTGCTCGTCGGCGAACTGCCCGAAACCAACAAGCCGGCCCCGGCAATGGGCGGCATGGGTGGAATGGGCGGTATGGGCGGCATGGGTGGCATGGGCGGCATGGGGATGATGTAATCCCCAGACCCCCAGGAACCCGACGAAAAATGCTCATCACAGAGAACACAAAGAGCACGGAGACTCCACAGAGATTTTGTTTTTCTCCGTGAAACCTCTGTGTCCTTTGTGTTCTCCGTGGTGAAGCGTTCCCGCTGTGTCTTGATCGTTCAGCAGAATTCATCAACAATCAAATATATCAGGAGGAATTTGAAATGGCTTTCAATCTGACCCCTCTCAACGACCGCATCATCGTGAAGCCCCGCGAGGCCCTGGAAAAGTCCAAGGGCGGCGTCATCCTTCCCGAGACCGCTTCCAAGGAAAAGCCGATGGAAGGCACCGTCATCGCCGTCGGCCCCGGCAAGGTCTCCGATAACGGCACCCGCGTGGCCCCCGAGGTCAAGAAGGATCAGCGCGTGATTTTCGCCAAGTATTCCGGCACCGAGATCAAGATCGACGACGACACCTACCTGATCCTGCGCGAAGAAGACATTCTCGCCATCATCAACTGATCGTCCGGCATCTCATCCGCATAAGTATTATATAAGGAGATATTGATAATGCCAGCCAAACAGCTTAAATACTGGGAAGAAGCACGCCGCTCGCTCGAGCACGGCGTCGACATCGTCGCCAATGCCGTTCGCGCCACCCTCGGCCCGAAGGGTTGTTATGCCATCCTCGACAAGAAGTTCGGCAGCCCCACCGTCACCAATGACGGCGTGACCATCGCCAAGGAAATCGAGGTCGAGGACAAGTTCGAGAACATGGGCGCCCAGCTCGTGAAGGAAGTCGCCAGCAAGACCAACGACGTGGCCGGCGACGGCACCACCACCGCCACCGTCCTCGCCCAGGCCATCGTGCACGAGGGCTTCAAGAACGTGGCCGCCGGAGCCAATCCCAGCTTCGTGAAGCGCGGCATCGAACGCGCCGTCCAGACCGTCGTCGCCGAGATCAAGAACCTCTCCAAGAAAGTCGACGACAACAAGGACAGCGTCGCCCAGGTCGCCACGATCTCGGCCCGCGACCCCGAAATCGGCAAGGTCATCGCCGAGGCGATGGACAAAGTGGGAAAAGACGGCGTCATCACCGTCGAAGAAGCCAAGAGCTTCGACACCACCCTCGAGTTCGTCGACGGCATGGAGTTTGACAAGGGCTACGTGAGCCCCTACATGGTCAACGACCAGGAGCGCATGGAAGCCGTCCTCGAGAACCCCTACATCCTGATCACCGAGTCCAAGATCAACAACATCAAGGACGTCCTGCCCCTGCTCGAGAAGATCGTCCAGGTCAACAAGCCCCTGCTCATCATCGCTGAAGACGTCGAGGGCGAAGCCCTTGCCACGCTCGTCGTGAACAAACTCCGCGGCACCTTCAACTGCGTCGCCGTCAAGGCCCCGGGCTTCGGTGACCGCCGCAAGGCCATGCTCGAAGACATCGCGATCCTCACCAACGGCAAGAAGATCGCCGAAGACATCGGCATGAAGCTCGAGAAGGCCACGATCGACATGCTCGGCCAAGCCAAGAAGGTCGTCGTCAGCAAGGAAATGACCACGATCGTCGAAGGCGCCGGCAAGCCCGCCGACATCAAGGCCCGCATCGCCCAGATCCGCGCCGAGATCGACCAGAGCACCAGCAGCTACGACAAAGAGAAGCTCCAGGAGCGCCTGGCCAAGCTCAGCGGCGGCGTCGCCGTCATCAAGGTCGGGGCCGCGACCGAGACCGAGATGAAAGAGCGCAAGACCCGCGTCGAAGACGCTCTCTCCGCGACCCGCGCGGCCGTCGAGGAAGGCGTCGTCGCCGGCGGCGGCGTGACCTATCTCAACGCCCTGCACTCGCTGACCACCCTCAAGGCCGAAGGCGATGAGAAGATCGGCGTCGACATCGTTCGCCGCGCCCTCTACGCCCCGATCCGGTTCATCCTCTCCAACGCCGGCCTCGAAGCCTCCGTCATCATCGAGAAGATCCTCGAGAAGAAGAACAACGGCTACGGCTTCGACGTCGTGAAGAACGATTACACCGACATGTTCAAGGCCGGCGTCATCGATCCCGCGAAGGTCACCCGCTCCGCCCTGCAGAACGCCTCCTCGATCGCTTCGATCCTCCTCACCACCGAAGTGCTCGTGGCCGAACTGCCCGAGAAAAAGTCCGCCGCCCCCGCCGCCCCCGGCATGGACATGGACTACTGATCCGCTCGACACGAAAACGGCCCTCCCCGGCGCTCTCGAGGCCGGGGAGGGTTTTCCTGAATCCCGTCCTTTCAGGATGACGAACCGCGGAGACACGGAGACACAGAATTTTTACTGAAAATGCCCCCGTTCGCCCTGAAGGATCGAAGGGTGAACATCGGAAGCAATGGGCAAGCGCTGGGTCCTGCTCCAATGCCTCAGCACGAACGGAGCCAACACATTGGCTTTCGATGAGCAGGAATCAATAAACAGGATATTCTATTCTCTGTGTCTCTGTCCCTCAGCGGTTCGGTCTCGAACAGCACGGTTGTAGGAACAAAAGCAGATATCATGGAAGCCCGCCGGACGCCCTCAGAAGAGACGCTCGAGCGTCTCGCCCCCGACTTGAACGACCGCCAGCGCCGGGTCCTCAAGGAGGTCTGCGACGCCTTCATCAACACCGGCATCCCGGTCGGCTCGCGCACCATTTCCCGCTTCAGCAGCCTTTCCTGCTCCCCGGCCACGATCCGGAACGAGATGGCCGATCTCGAGTCGATGGGCTATCTTTTCTCGCCCCACACTTCCGCCGGCCGCGTTCCGACGGAAAAAGGGTACCGGTTTTACGTGAATTTCCTGCTCGAATACGAGCGGCTCGGCCAGATCGAGAACGCCGTCATGGCTCTTCTCGACAGCCGTATCCAGAGCCGGTCCCGCGAGCAGGAGGTCCTGCGCACCGCCATCAAGGTCGCGTGCGAGCAGACGGGCCTGCCGGGCCTCGTTCTCGCCCCCTGCAAATCGGGAAACGCGGTGCGCAACCTGCAGATCGTCCGCGTCCTCGAGACGACCGCGATGCTGGTCATGGTCGACGAGTGCGGCCACATCACCGACCACCTGGTGACGATTCCCGCCGAGACGACCGACGAGGATCTCCGGAAACTGGCGCTGCATCTCCGCGCCGAGCTCACGGAAAACAGGATCACCGATGCCGAGGCCGATTTCCTGCGGCGCTCGAAAGACCTGCTGACCCGTCACAACCATTTGATCGCGCAGCTCACCGAGCGCGTCCGGACGGCCATCTCCAACCCGGCCTCGGACGCGATTTTCCTCGAGGGGTTCGTCAACTGCTTCGACAAGCCCGAGTTCAGCGATCCCGAGAAGATGCGCAAGATGATCGGGCTTCTCGACCGGAAGGAACAACTTCTTCATCTCATGGCGCGAAGTCTTGAAAGCGGAGACGATATCATGGTAAATATCGGCTCCGACTCCGGTCTTGCGGTAACCGATCTGTCGGTGGTCACCGCGCGGTATCGCGGCCCGAACCAGTCGTTCGGCCGTATCGGCCTGATAGGGCCGCTGCGCATGGATTACGCCCGCGTCGTCGCCACGCTCGGCAACATCTCGCGGGCATTGAGCGATCTCCTGCTCTCGGCGCTTCCGACCCCCGGAAGCCGCCCCGGGAGCGACAGTTAGTGTGGCAAGCATTCTTCCAGAAAGCGAGACGATCATGACAGCCGAAGTGAACAAGACACAACAGGCCCCCGAGGCTGCGCCGTCGCCCGCTCCGGAACAGACAGCGAGCGAAAACGCCGCACAACCGGCCGCAGGCACCGACGCACCCCAGACTGAAGCCGCGCAGGGCGAAACCCCGCAGGCCGAAGCGGCCCAGCCCGAAGATCCCGTCGAAACCCTCAAAAAGGAACTCGACGGCATCAAAAAGGAGCTGGCAGAAACGAAGAACCGGTATCATCGCGCTCTGGCTGATTACGACAACCTCAAGCGCCGAACCGACCAGAAACTGCTCGAGATGTCCGAATACGGTTCGGAGGCGTTTGTGAAGAAGCTTCTGCCCGTGCTCGACACGTTCGAGTCGGCCATGCGCCAGCTGACAGACGCGAAGGTCGAGACGAAGATCATGGACGGCTTCGAGATGCTCTTCTTCCAGTTCAACGACGTGCTCGAAAAGGAAGGGCTCAAGCCGATTCCCGCGAAGGGGCAGAAGTTCGACCCGAACCTGCATGAAGCCATGTCGAAGAACACCGATCCGAACCAGGACGACGAGATCGTGCTGACGGAGTATGAAAAGGGCTACATGTTCAAGAAACGCGTCATGAGAACGGCGAAAGTCGTCATCAACCACAAATAATCACGTTTATTCTATCCTTTCCCATACAGCGCCGCGGCGAGGCCGCACGCAACCAGACAGGAGGAACAATACATGTCACGGGTCATCGGAATCGATCTTGGAACGTCGAACTCGGCTGCGGCCGTCATCGAGGGCGGAAAGCCCGTCATCATCCCGAGCGCCGAAGGTGTCTCGATCGGCGGAAAGGCGTTTCCGAGCTACGTCGCCTTCACGAAGGACGGGCAGCGCCTGATCGGCGAGCCGGCCCGCCGCCAGGCGGCCACGAACCCTGACCGGACCATCCACGCGATCAAGCGCAAGATGGGCACGAGCCACAAGGTCAAGATCGACGACAAGCAGTACACGCCGCAGGAGATTTCGGCGATGATCCTGCAGAAGATCAAGCGCGACGCCGAGGCGTTTTTGAACGACAAGGTCACCGGCGCCGTCATCACGGTTCCGGCCTACTTCGACGACGCCCAGCGCCAGGCCACCAAGGACGCCGGCGCGATCGCGGGCATCGAGGTCAAGCGCATCATCAACGAACCGACGGCCGCCGCCCTCGCCTACGGTCTCGACAAGCAGGGCGAGCGCAAGATCCTGGTGTTCGATCTCGGCGGCGGCACGCTCGACGTCACGATTCTCGAGCTCGGCAACGGCGTCTTCGAGGTCCTCTCGACGAACGGCGACACCCAGCTCGGCGGCACCGACATGGACAAATCGCTGTTGGATTATATCGTCAGCGATTTCAAGGCGAAGGAAGGGATCGACCTCTCCGGCGACTCGATGGCGATGACCCGCCTTCGCGAGGCGGCCGAGAAGGCCAAGATCGAGCTTTCCACCACTTCGACCTCCGACATCAACCTGCCCTTCATCACCGCGACGGCGGCCGGCCCCAAGCATCTGCTGATGACCCTCACCCGCTCCAAACTCGAGGAACTGATCGACCCGATCATCGAGCGGTGCAAGCCCCCGATCGACAATGCCCTGCGAGATGCGAGCCTCAAGCGCACCGACATCAACCACATCATCATGGTCGGCGGCCCGACCCGCATGCCGATCGTCCAGAAACTGCTCAAGGATCACTTCGGCAAGGACCCCGAGCGCGGCGTCGACCCGATGGAGTGCGTCGCGATGGGCGCGGCGATCCAGGCCGGCATCCTCCAGGGGGAGGTGAAGGACGTCCTCCTGCTCGACGTCACTCCGCTCTCGCTCGGCATCGAAACCCTCGGCGGCGTCATGACGGTCCTCATCCCACGCAACACGACGATCCCGACCAAGAAGAGTCAGGTGTTCTCGACCGCAAGCGACAACCAGCCGGCCGTCTCGGTCCACGTCCTCCAGGGCGAGCGCTCGATGTCTGCCGACAACAAGACGCTGGGCAGGTTCGACCTGGTCGGCATTCCGGCAGCCCCGCGCGGCGTTCCCCAGATAGAGGTCACGTTCGATATCGATGCAAATGGTATCGTGAACGTTTCGGCGAAGGACATGGCAACCGGAAAACAGCAGGCGATCACGATCACCAGCTCGTCCGGTCTCAGCAAGGATCAGATCGACCGAATGGTGAAGGAAGCCGAGCAGTGCGCCCAGCAGGACGCGCAGCAGAAGGAAAAGATCGAGGCGAAGAACCAGGGCGAAAGCCTCGTCTACCAGACCGAAAAGAACCTCCGTGAGCTCGGCGACAAGGTTCCCGCGGATCTCAAGGGCCAGATCGAGTCGAAGAGCGCCGAACTGAAGAAGGCGCTCGAGGGCGACGATCTCGAAGACATCAAGAAGAAGACAGACGAACTGATGCAAGTGGCCCACAAGGTCGCCGAGATGGTCTACAAGGAAGCGGCCGAGAAGCAGCAGGCGCAGGAAGCGGCCCAACCGGGCGCCCAGGCCGCCGGCGGAACGAATCCCGAGAGCTCGAAGAAGGAAGATGACAACGTCGTCGACGCCGAGTTCAAGAAAGCAGACTGAGTTGAAGACACGCGGGGCGGGCCGTCAGGGTCCGCTCCGCATGGCCGCCGCGATTCCAGGAGACACAGATGGCCAAGCGTGATTACTACGAGGTTCTCGGCGTTGCAAAAAACGCCGATGAGGCCGAACTGAAGCGGGCCTATCGCACCCTTGCCCGCAAATACCATCCCGACGTGAACCCGGCGAAAGAGGCCGCGGAACAGTTCAAGGAAATCAACGAGGCCTACCAGATCCTCAGCGATCCGAAGAAGCGCAGCGCCTACGACCAGTTCGGCCACCAGGGCCTCGAAGGGGCCGGCTTCAACCCGGCCGATTTCCAGGGTTTCGGAAATTTCGGAGATATATTTGGCGATATTTTGTCCGACTTCTTCGGCGGCGCCAGCCACAAGGCCGGCCCCCGCCGGGGCGCCGACCTGCGCTACGACCTCGAGATCACCTTCGAGGAGGCCGTGTTCGGCTGCGAAAAGAAGATCACGGTCCAGCGCTCGGCGAACTGCACCCAGTGCGGCGGCTCCGGCGCCCAGACCGGCAGCAGCCGGAAGGTCTGCCCGGTCTGCCGCGGAAAAGGCACGATCTCTCTCGCCCAGGGCTTCTTCTCGATCCAGCGCACCTGCCACCAGTGCCAGGG
>CAYMEN010000036.1:36387-44044 GCA_964389325.1 uncultured bacterium
CAGGGCCCGGTCAAGATCAAGATCCCGACCGGCACCCAGACCGGCAAGGTGTTCCGGCTTCGCGGTTACGGCGTGAAGTCGCTCCAAGGCGGCCAGGGAGACCAGCTCGTGAAGATCTTCGTCCGCACCCCGACCGATTTGAGCGAAAAATCAAAAGAGCTTCTCAAACAACTCGCGGCCGAGGACGGCGACGTCGATTCAAAGCTTGGCGAAGGCGGCAAATCCTTTTTCGACAAGGTGAAACAAGCCCTCGGAGGCCATTGATCCGGCCGAATTTTCTCCGTCATGTCCCGTAGGGGCGGGTTTGAAACCCGCCCCTACGCTGCGTACGGGGTGTAGTATAATGATGGAGAGGCGTTCAACGTCGAACGGGAGGTTTTTTCATGCGGTGCATCGCTTTCGGCCTTTCAGGGGGCTTTTTCAGGGTGATTCCCCATGCCATCCTGCTGGCGGGCCTTCTTTCACCGGCTTTCTGCGAGACTCCGGCGCCGAATGATGCGACACCATCCGCCTCCCGTGAAATGTCCCAGGCAGATGAGCCTCAGAAGCACCTCAACACGATCTCGCGGATGAATCCCGAGCAGACCGAGACCATGCTCGAGATCTATCGGAAAAGCTTCGCCGCCGATTCCCGCTCGCACGACACGCGCATCGTGTTGTCGGCGCTCCTTCTCCGGAAGGCGAATCACATCAGGACGGGCCCCTACCCCGACATCGAGGCCTGCTTCGCGGAAGCGGCAGACGTTACGCCTGACTCGTTCGACGTCCAGTATCAGTGGGGCCAGGCCCTGTTCGCCCGCGGAAATTTCGAGGCGGCGATTCCGAAGCTGGAGGCCGCGATCGCCCTCCGGCCCGAGCATCTCGACACGACCATGAAGCTCGGCATCTCGCAGTTGAAGATGATGAAATACGAAGAGGCGCAGGCCCTCTTCGAGCGTGCTCAGAAAAAGATTCCTCAGGATTACCTCCTCCTGTATTTTCTCGGCCGCTGCGCCTACGAGCTGAAAGACTACGACAAGGCGGTCGAATACTGGGAAGAAGCCCTCAAGCACATCCCCAACCAGGAGGAAGGCGCGGCGCTCCGAACCATGATCGGGAAGGCCCGCGAGCAGTCGGCATCGATCTCCGGAACGACGACGGACGAGAACCAGCGGTTTGTGATCCATTACGCCGGCTCCTCCCAGAAGGACATCGGCGACGTGACGATGGAGGTCCTCGAGGACGTCTACGACCAGGTCACATCCGATCTGATGTATAAACCTGACATTAAAATCAACGTCATCTTCTTCCTCACCGAGGAGTTCTACGAGATCAACAACTCCGCCCGGTGGGTCGGGGCGCTGGCCCGCGGCGAGAAGATCCTCGTTCCGCTTCAGCAGGGGTATTCCGACGCCCAGTCCGTGAAGGGGATTCTCGCGCACGAGTTCACCCACGTGATCGTGAACATGCGCACCAACAACCGATGCCCGACCTGGATCAACGAAGGCCTCGCCGTCTATGAGGAGTTCAAGTTCGCGAACGGCGACCCGACCATCCTCCGCTCCGATTACGAACGCATCTTCCAGTCGAAGATCATCAATGAAAAGCATTTCATCCCTCTCAAGGAAATCAATCTCAACCCTTCCCAACAGACCTACGGGTATCAGATCGGCCTGGGGTATCTCCAGTCGTATCTCGCCGTACGGTTCCTGATCGAGCGCTGGGGATGGCAGGCCATCGATGATCTTCTGGGCTCGATCGGAAAAGGAGACTGGCTCGACGACTCGCTGAACGAGGCGGCAGGCATGGAATTCTCCGAATTTCAGAAGGAACTGAACGACTGGATGCTGGGCCTCTGACGCCTCTTTTCGATGACCTCGACCATCAAAGTCTATGATGTTGCCGGCGCCGTCGGGGTGGCTGCCTGGTTTTTGTATTCGACACCAGGCTTCATCCGCGGCTCGCTGTCGCGGGAATCGGCTCTCGGGACTTCGATATCCGCGCTGATCCTGGGTGTTCTCGGAGCCAGGCTTTTTTCCGGCCTCCTGGCGTTGGGCAGACTGCCGACCCTGTCGGAGCTGCTGCATGCCGATCGGGGCGGGTTCGCGTTTCACGGTTTCGTGCTGGGCGTCGTGATCGGGATTGCCGCTGCCGCCCGAGTGGTTCACGCGAGGCTTCCCGAGCTGCTCGATGCAGCCGCCCCGGCCGTGGCTCTGGCAACCGCCTGCTGGAGAACGGGCTGTTTTTTCAACGGCTGCTGCTGGGGAATCGCCACCGGCTCGCGGTTCGACCTGCCGGTTCCAGGCTGCTCCCCGCTTCCCACGGTCGGCCTTCCGCTTCCTCTCATCGAAGCATGCTTTCTCGTCATCGTGTTTCTGATGCTGCGCGCTCTTTCATCGCGCCTGCCCCGCCTCCCGGGGATCATCGCAGCCGCCTATATCTCTCTTCACGGCCTCTATCGCCTTGCCGCAGACTTCTGGCGCCCCGATATTTCCGGCCTTCCTCACGCTCTTTCCTTCCTTCTGGCCATATCCGGAGGCATCTGGGCCGTCTGGATCCTCGTTTCAACCCGCCGGCAGAGGGTCTATTGATTCCTGCGTAACAAATACCAAATTGCGCGTTCCCGTTCGTGCTGAGCCTGCCGAAGCACGAGAGGCTCTCACCTCCTTCGGAAGAATCAGGACAGGCCAGCGGCAGATATTCTGCCTGATATTATTTTTTGCTATGGACATCCGAGGCAAGTTCAGAATATACTGCTTGCCTCAGCAAACTTTTTCGAGAAATGGTCAGGCATGCCATGAAACAACTCGGCAGTTACCTCGTCGACGCAGGGTTCGTCACCCATGAGCAGTTGCAGCGGGGCCTCACGGTCAGCGAGAAACAGAAGGTCAGGCTCGGCGCGGCCCTCATCGACATGGGGTTTATCACCGAAGAAGACCTTCAGTCGGCGCTTTCGACCCAGTTCGGCATTCAGAGAATCGATGCCGAAGAGCTGGTCGTCGATCCGACGGTCCTTCATGAAATTCCGGCGGTGATCGCGCGGCAGTTCAACGTGATCCCCCTGCGCATCAAGGCCGGCGCTCTCGTCGTGGCGACATCCGATCCGCTCAACATCAGCATCCTCGCCGACCTCGAAGGGAAAATCAAGCGCCGCATCGCCCTGGTCATCGCCACCACGCAGCAGATCAAACGCGCCATCTCCCGCTACTACGCCGGCCGGGAGAGTCTCGACGAGAGCATCAACCAGGTTCAGCTCATCGAAAACGAATCGATAATCGACGAGATTGTGGAGACCGACGCCCAGATCCAAAGCGCTCCGATCGTGAAGTTCGTGAACCAGATTCTCCAGGGCGCGGTCAGGGAACATGCTTCCGACATTCATGTCGAACGCGACAACCTCGAGTTCCATATCCGGTATCGCATCGATGGCATGCTGAAAACGATGTTCAGGCCGAAACAACACCTCCATCAGCTGATCGTTTCACGCATCAAGGTCATGGCCCGTCTCGATGTCAGCGAGCACCGGATTCCGCAGGATGGCCGGATCATGATGATGCTCGACAACCAACCGGTCGATTTCCGGGTGGCCATCTGCCCCTGCATCGATGGCGAAAACGTTGTCATCCGCGTTCTGAACCGCGACAACCAGGCCACGGAACTCACCCACCTCGGGTTCAGCGAGGCCGGCCTGGCGAAACTCGAGTCGCTCATCGCACACAATTTCGGGCTGATCCTCGTTGCCGGGCAAACCGGTTCCGGAAAAACGACCACCCTGTATGCAATCCTGCAAAAGCTGAACGAAGAACGGAAAAAGATCATCACACTTGAAGACCCGGTTGAAAAGAGGCTTCCGCTCCTCAACCAGATCCAGGTCAACACCAAAGTCGATCTCACCTTCGCGACCGGCCTGCGCTCCATCCTCAGAATGGATCCCGACATCGTTCTCGTCGGCGAGATCCGCGACGGCGAAACGGCGAATCTCGCGGTGAACGCCGCCATGACGGGCCACCTGGTCTTTTCGACGATTCACTGCGGCATCGCCGCCGAAGTGCCCGTGCGCCTGACCGAGATCGGCGTCGAACCGTATCTCGCCGCGAACGTCCTCCTCGGCACCATCGCCCAACGCCTCGTGCGCGTGAACTGCCCCAACTGCCTCGTCGAAGAAGAGCTCTCGGAGCAGATGAAAGACCGTTTCCGGCCCGACTTCCCCAGTTACCATGGAAAGGGCTGCGCCGCCTGCGCCGGCATCGGGTATCGCGGCCGTGTCTGCATCGAGGAAGTGATGCCGATCACAGACGAGATCCGACGGTTGATGCTTTCACGCGCAACAACCCGCAAGATCCAGGAACAGGCTGTTCAAAACGGCATGGTTCCGTTGCTGGAATCGGGTATTTCCAAAATTCGTGCCAAACAAACCAGCTTCGTCGAGCTGGCCAGAGTCCTTTGACGCGCTTGCGCGCGGCCCTGGGCTGAACATCGGGGGAACACATGGCTACATACGAGTTTCAGGCAAAAGACACTGACGGCAAGACCGTCAAAGGCACCCTCACCTCGAGCGATGATTCTTCAGCCATGGCCGAACTCACGGCCCGGGGCCTGTGGGTCGCCTCGCTGACCGAGGCGTCGAGCTCCCCCTCCCTCGATTCCGAGGTTCGGTTGTTCTCGTTCATTTCCTCCGAAACCCTCAATGCCTTTCTCCTGCAGCTTTCGATCATGATCAAGTGCGGCGTGAACCTCGCCGAAGCCCTGCAATCGCTCGAACAAACCGAATCCAGCTCCGAATTCAGGCAGGTGCTTTCGGATGTTCGACTCGAGGTGGCCGCCGGGAAATCGCTGTCGGAAGCTCTTTCCCGGCATCCGGAAGTTTTCGACAGGTTCATGATCTCCATGGTCCGGATCGGAGAAACCGGCGGCGTTCTCGAAGAGGTTCTCACCAAGCTTGCCTCGACAAGCAAACGCCGGCTCTCCCTCAGGAACCAGATCATCGGGTCCCTTGCCTACCCCACGCTGCTTCTCTGCGTCGCGACGCTGGTCGTGACCGTGCTCGTCGTTTTCGCCGTTCCCAAGTTCGCCGTTCTGTTCGAGTCCGCCAAAGTCGACCTCCCCATCACCACCAAACTTCTCCTCGCCGGAAGCAAGGTGATCGAGGAGCACGTTCGATTGGTCAGCGGGCTGTTCGTTGCATCGATCATCAGCGGTCTGCTGCTGCTGTTCAATTCGGCCGTTCAATGCTTCTTCGGCGAGATGGCCCTGCTTGTCCCCGTGTTGAAACAGGTCGTGCAGAAATACTACGTCGTATTGATTTCCGAGCCGCTTTCCATGCTGCTTGCCGCCGGAGTTCCCTTGCGCGAACTTCTGATCGCCATCGAAAACACGATCGACATGGCAACCCCGAAATCCGTGGTGATCAAGATGCGCGAGCACATCGAGCGGGGCGCGAGCCTCCACCAGTCGCTCGAACAAAACCCGATCTTTCCTCCAATGGCGGTCAAGCTCGTCGAGACCGGTGAACGCACCGGATCTCTCGACAAGATGTTCAAGGAAATCGCCGAATTCTATGACGAACAGCTGCAGACAGCCCTGAAATCGGCTCTCAGCCTCCTGGAGCCGCTTTTGATCCTCGGCGTCGCCGTCATCGTCGGGTTCATCATGTTGTCCGTTTTCGTCCCCGTGTACCAGATGAGTTTCATGGTCACAAAGACAAAGGGATGACATGAAACGAATCCCCCGTTCCGCCTTCACCCTCTGGGAACTCCTGCTCACCTGCGCCGTCATGATCGTCGTGGCTCCTCTCGCCATGCCTCTCTTTTTCATGGATACACGCGAGACATCCGACGAGACCGCCGCCCGCATCATCCTGGGGGCCGTTCAGCAGAGCCGCAGCGCGGGCCTTGCAGGCAGGACCTCCGGGAGCCGCATGTCGTTCACCGGCGCGACATCGACATTCACTCTGCAATCCGAGCAGCATGTTCTGCCGTCGGGGTATGTGGTCAAATCGATATCCCTCGACGGCAGCGAGGTCCCGACACTCGAGGCAGGGTTCGATCCGCTCGGCAACGTCTCTTTCACTCCGACCGGAAACCAGGCGGTGTTGATCCTCGCAAGAGCCGACGGCACCGAAATCCGGACGATCACCCTCGAAGGCAAAGGAATTCCGATCCCGCAACCGACTGCCGGAACGTCTGCCGGGGGTGGTTCTTCGGGAGGCGGTGGAGGAAGAGGGTGCAGATGGTTCTGAAATCCGCTTCCAGAGGGTTCACTCTTGCCGAGATTCTCCTGGCGATACCTCTGCTCCTGGTGACCACCATGAGCCTCGCGTATTTCGGCTCGATCTACTCGTTTTCCAACGCACAGACGATCGGCAGGTTCCGCTGTCAGACGGCCGTTCACAATCTCCTGACGCTCGTTCAGGCGGCAAGCACCACCGCCCCGCTGACGGTCGTAAGCCGGCATACCGAGGGGGGGGGCACGTCGGGAACCCTGCTCACCTCTTCGCCCGCCCACCCCGACGGCAGTTCGGCACTCACGGTTTCATCGAGCGTTTCAACGGTGGACGGATACGGCGCGACGCTCGGCGGAGCCGCCGCCATCCCGCTTCATGTCGCCGTTACCGACGATTCGACCGGCGCCCGCTCTGAAATCATAACGTATGTACCGGCCCGGTGACGTCATGGATCAACGATGCGCACGCCACGGCGTCACCTTGATGGAGCTTCTCGTCGTCATCGCCCTTTCCACCATTCTTGCCGGAATATCTCTTGGCCCGCTCATGATGCAGTTTTCACTCGTTTTCGACAGCAACGCGCGCGTCACCGAAGTCAACCGCCTGACCGAAGCGGCTCTTCTCGCTTCGCGGACGATCACCCAGAATCGCGCCTTTGCATCGAACTTCACCTTCACCGACGACGAGAAGCTGACCTGGACCGACGAGTCGGGCGTGATCCACACCATCATCGAGCAGGTGACGGGATCGATCACGACCGATACGGCGAATGACCAGGCCATCGTCATTCGCCTCGATGGAAAGGGCATTCCCGGCGGCGCAACCGTGCGGATGATTGCCTGTCCACTGAGATGATCGGCCCCACGAGCATGGAGCACACATGAGAGACCAAACATCGTCGATATCACGCAGCCGTGGCTATATCCTCGCGGCGATCCTGTTTCTCATCCTCGTTTCGGTATCGATGTCGCCGCTTCTGCTGCATGACGCGCGAACCATTCCCCAACGGCCCCAGACATTCGAAGAGATGTACCGCATCCACTGGGCGCTCGAAGGGGCAAATCAGTGGCAGTTGCATCAGGCGGGCATAAACGTGGTCGAGCCGTTCTGCGGCTTCGTGAATTCCGTGGCGACGTTTTCTTATCCTGATGATTTCAAGGTCCGCGTCGATCTCATCGAAGGCCGCACGATGCTTGCCCGAAACAGGTTTCTCAAAGCTTCCGCCCGGGCGTATTACGGCAATGTCGAGGCCGACTATGATTTCAACCGGTTGTCATCCGCGCCGGTGTCGATCCCCGGCGTGGCCGCTGGCGGGGCTCACGGTTTCGGCTGGAAATCGAACGGCTCTCTCTTCGCCTGGGGTCTGAATACGAACGGCCGCCTCGGCACGAACGACACCTCCCAGCGTGCGACGCCGACTCCCGTGAACAAAGGAGATTGTCCGGAGATCGGAAC
>CAYMEN010000037.1:0-42083 GCA_964389325.1 uncultured bacterium
ACGCACGACATGCGGCTGGCGCAGCTGGAGTTCGGCCGCGTCTTCGCAGGTGATGATGCGCTCGTCTTCCGGAATGAAGGAGCTCAGAATATTCAGCGTGGTCGTCTTTCCGGAGCCCGTGCCGCCCGAAACGACGCAGTTGAGACGGACCTTGATGCAGGCCTCGAGAAACTTCGCCATGTCGTCCGTCAGGGTGCCGAACCGCACCAGGTCGGAGATTCCGAGGGCTTCCTTCTTGAACTTTCGGATCGTGATCGTCGGCCCGTTCAGCGCGAGGGGCGGGATGATCGCGTTCACGCGGGAGCCGTCGGGAAGACGCGCGTCGACGTATGGAACCGATTCGTCGATGCGGCGGCCGATCGGGGCGACGATGCGCTCGATGATGCGCATCACATGATCGTTGTCCTTGAACTTGATTTCGGAAAGCGTCAGCTTTCCTTTCTTTTCGAAGTAGATCTGGTAGGGGCCGTTGACCATGACTTCGGAAATGTCGTCATCGTCGAGCAGCTTCTGGATCGGACCGAACCCGATCATGTCGTCCAGCAGAACCTGCGTCATTGACTCCATCTCGCGGGGCGAAAGGGAGATGTTCAGCTTGCCCCCTTCCTCGGTCGTGACCTGGGTAATGCGGTCGCGGAGCATGCCGCGCTTCTTTTCCTGGTTCGTCTCGACCATGATCGCCTGGGGCATGTCGTCGATCAGCCGGGTGTGAACCTTTTCCTTGAGCCTCTCAAAACCGGTGATTTCGCGGGTTACTGCAGATTCGAGGATGCCGGATTTTTCAACAGACTTCTTTTCCTCATTCAGACGAGAAAGTAAACCACCCATCAGACGTTACCTCCCTTGATTCAAGACCCGTAATAGAATGTTTTTGAACTTGTCGATGACACTCTCCTGCTCTTCCGCGGGAGCCTCTCTCTCCACGCCGGCGATCGTCATGGCCATATTTTTGATGGTTTTGGCCAATGGAGTGTCAGGCGATTTTACCACAAAAGGTTCACCCTGGTTAAGTGCCTGCTGTGCCGTCGCCATATCCATCGGAACGGTCGAGAAAAGCGGGATGGCGAGACCCGCTTCGATATCCTTGCACCCGATGCCCGCGTGCGGGAAATCCTTGTTGAGAACCAGCTTGATCTTGTTCGTGTCGAACTTGATATCGGAAAAGGTTTTCAGACACAGCTTCGTGTTCTTCAGCGAACTTATTTCAAGAGTCGCCACGAGCAGCACGAGATCCGTGCGGTCGAGAATGGCCAGCTCGAGATCGCCGATGTGTGGTGCGGTGTCGAAGATGATGAACTGGTAGTTTTCCGATACCTGGTCGAGAATCTGCTTGATGTGCTGAGCCTTGATCGACTCGGCGTATGCCGGCTCGATCGGCGCCAGGAGAAGCTCGAGACCGCTCGGATGGCGAACCGTATTCTTTTCGATATCTTCGGCAGAGACTTCATCCTTGTTGTCCTGGATGATGCCGTAGATGTTCTTGTTGCATTTCTGGTTCAGCGTGATCGCGACGTCGCCGAACTGAAGCGACGTGTCGATCAGCAGCGTGTGCTTGCCCAGTCTGGCCAGGCTCACGGCAAGATTGGTTGCCAGCGTCGTCTTACCGACGCCGCCCTTCGTCGAGAAGAACGTCAGAACCTGCGCCTTCTGCTCTTCGACGAGCGCATCGGGAGTGTCCTTCACCCATTGGTTGAAGACATTCAGAATCGCTTCCGAAAGCTCGCTTCCGGAAAAGGGCTTCGTGAGGAAGTCTTTCGCCCCGGCTTTCATCGCCCGGCGAAAATACTCCTGCTCGCTTTGGATCGACATGATGATGACCTGGATGTTCGGCCGCTCCTTGGTGAGCGTTTCCGTGGCCTTCAATCCATCCAGTTTCGGCATGTTGATGTCCATCAGGACGACGTGCGGCGAAAGCTCGCGTATCAGCTTGAGAGCTTCTTCGCCGTCACCGGCTTCGCCGACGACGCGTACATTGTCAATGGTGCTCAACATACGGCGCACGTTCGAGCGGAGCTCGATCATGTCGTCGGCGATGAACACCTTGATGCGTTGCGCCATTCACTTCTCCCGGGTGCAGGGTGACTCCATGGTTAAGTCAAAAAACATATCACAGGAGGTCTTGCCCGGACAACGGAAAAGCACGATATTCAAAAAAATCTGCGAGTGTCCGTTTGCGTGTGCGGCGCCGGGCTACCAGCGCAGGGGAATTTCCATGAAGGTTGCGAGCAGCGCACCCAGGAAAATATCTATTCCGAGATAGAATCTGTAACCGGTCTGTCCGGCCGTGTTATGGATCGTTTTTGCGCGGAACGCCCCGCTCTGGAGGCTTGCCAGAAGCATGGGCAGAGCGTCCTTCCCGAAGTTCAGCCTTTGAATGATGACTGCATGAGGGATGCCGAGGATGCAGGAATACAGAAACGTGCCGATGACGAATTTCGTGCCGGCCAGTGCCGCGAGCCCTCCGAGAAGCTTCACGTCCCCCATGCCGATGACGCCGATCATGGCCGGACCCATATACAGGGCGATGCCGACGAGGGTTGCGAGAAAACTGTATCCGAGACCGGACCAGCCGTACCACCAGGCATTTGCCAGCCATCCGGCCAGAATCAAGGGAAATGTCAGCCAGTTGTAAATCTTGCCCCGATGCATGTCGGTGACCATCCCGACGGCGGCGCCTACAAGCGCGATCAGGCGGAGCCAGAGGTCCGGTGGTTGGGGAACGGTGAACTCGAACAAGCCTTTTTCTCCTGAAATAATGTCTGAATACTAGCATGGTCTCATCATTCACAAAACCATTTTCGGCAGAGGAACCAGAGCAAGCGCATGAGTTTCTTCGCACGGTGACGATTTTCCGTTCGTGCTGAGCCTGTCGAAGCGCGAGTGCTGGTCACCCTTCGACAGGCTCAGGATGAACGGGTGTGTGATTCTGCAATGCCCGGTAACGCACTCTAAGTCTGCAGTTTCGAGAACTGATACGCTTGCCCTGCAGAGGAACCACGGCACGGGAAAAACGAAACAGGCCGCCCGTGATGGTCGGCCGGCCTGCTGTGGGGCAATGAAAGAACGGTTCAGGTCGTGACGTAGCCGAGAACGGTGGCCCGGATGTTTTTCAGGAAATCCTGGCTCGCCTTGATGTCCGCTTCGGGTTCTCCCTCGCGGTGCAGGAACACGACGCCGCCTGCCTGCTCGGCGAGGATGCCGGCATCCGGGTACTCGAGAAGCGCCGGGGTGTCGATGAGAACCAGCTCGACCCGGCGTTTGAGGGTGTCCAGCAGCTCGATCATCGAAACCGAGCCTAAAAGCTCGACCGGATGCGGCGGAATCGGGCCGGCCGTGATCAGACCGAGATTCTTGAGCATCGTCGGCTTGACGATGTTCGCCGACGACTGGCCGCAGAGGGCCGTGCTGAGCCCGGTGTGATTGTCGGTGTCGAAGATGCGGTGCAGGACGGGCCGCCGGAAGTTCGCATCGATCAGGACGACCGAGTAATTCGCCTGGGCGAACAGGATGGCGAGATTCGCCGTCAGCGTGCTTCGCCCCATTCCCGAGCGGGAGGAACAGACCTGAATGATGCGGGTGGCGTTGTCGGCGAGGGCGATCTGGAGATTCGACACGAGGGTCCGATACGGCTCGAGCCTCCTCGAATCCGGCTCGTTGAGAACGATCAATCGCTCGTCGTAACTGGCGTGATGAACCGAGTCGGGCACCGGCAGGGCGAGGCGCGCCGACGAGAGAGGCGACATTTGGAGCAGGTGGGTAGACGACCTGGTCTCGTAGCCGGGGGCCGAGACGAAAACCGGGGTGGGGGCGCCCACAAATTCCGCTTTCATCGGAATCGGCGTGTAGAGCAGGAAGACGGCGAGAAGCGTTCCGCCCAACATCGCCGCAAGTTCGCGCTGGAGCAGGGAAAGGCCGATCGGCTTCGGCGCATCGATGTCTTTGCGGAGGACCTGGATCCGCCCGACCGCGGTCGACTGCTTGATCTGCAGCTCTTCCAGCCGCATCGTGACATCGGAGTAGAGCATTTCGAGAGATCTGATGCGGGAAGTGTTGGCCGAAGAGGCGAGGGCGGGGGTGCGGCCGCTGAAGGGGCTTGCCAGGGTCGGTTCGGGCGGGGTCCGGTTGGCTTCGAACCAGCGCTTTTTCAAATCTTCCAGTTTGGTCGTGTTCGTATCGATTTCCTGCTGGAGGGCATCATACTCGGGGTTCGGTTCTTTCCTGTCCCGCTGGGAGGCGAGTTTGCGCTGGCGGGCCTGAAGTTCGGCGATGAACTCGTTCGCCGCGACCACCTTGGGGTGCTTCTCGCGATAGGTTTCGAGCAGTCGCGTAAGCTCCACGCGGGCCTCCGCCAACGTGTCGCGCACTTCCGCCAGGGCGTTGTCGGTGCGGGACGACGGGACGACGCGAATGCGGGGAAGGGTCTGCAGGCGTTTCCTGTCTTCCTGCAGCTTTGTGCCGACGCGTTGGATTTCCTCGTCGAGGGCAAGCGCCTTGTTCTCGAAAAGCGGCGACGGCAGGGCTTCCGATGAACCGCGGCGTGCCTCATCGAGCTTTTCTTTGAGCACGCTCTTCTTTTTCTCGAGCATCTCGATCTCGAACAGATTCGTCTCGTTCGAATACCCGAGGAACCGCTCCGAGAGCATCTTGATGACGGCGTCACCAAGCGCGGGAAGCTCCGTCGGATTCGGATCGCGAACGGTGAGTTTCACGAGACCCTGGCCGGCATCCTCCAGTGAGAAAGGCGCATAGCGGGGTTCCGACTTTCCGAGGTCGAGCCCGCAGGTCTGGAGAACTTCTCCGATCACGTCTTTTTGGGAAAGGATGCCGTTCATCGCCGCGGCCGGGCTGTCGCCGGGGCGCAACTCGCTTGTCATGACTCTGAGAAGGGATTTGCTCTCGTAAACGGTCGGGAAGACGCGGCTGACGAGCGCCGTGACGAGCAGCGTCGCGGCTACGATCATGACGGCCGCTCCCCGATGTCGGTCGAGGCTGCGGAGGATGCCTTCGAACAGGTTCTCCTGCGCCATTGTTATGCCTCCTAAGCACAATTCCTGCCCCGACCCGCACGATGCGGGAAGTGGGCCGCCGGCGCCCGGATGGCGCGGTTCAGGCGGACCCGACACGTCGCGCGTACCGAAGTCTCAGGAAACATCGGCAAAACCGAGGGCAAATCGAAGGGGCACGGTCGAAAACCGTGCCCCTTGACATGACAGGATGTGAATTATTGAGTGCTGCAGAATGATAACCGCCCGTTCGTGCTGAGCCTGTCGAAGCACGAGAGGCTCTCGCCCCCTTCGGCAGGCTCAGCACGAACGGGAACGCGAAATTGGCTTTTGTGATGCAGGAATCAACAGCGCGTCGTGAACTCGTGTATCGCGGACGCGACATACTCGACCGCTCCATCCGGGAGCTCTGAATACACGGGAAGCGCGAGCGTGTGCTGGGCGGCCGCTTCCGAATTCGGAAAGTCGCCACGCTTGTAGCCGAGCGATTTGAAACATTCCTGCTCGTGGAGGCTGAGCGGATAATACACGGCGCAGCCGATCTCTTTCTCAGTGAGGAATTGCTTCAGCTCGTTGCGCCGCTCGACGCTGATGACATACTGGTTGTAAATGTGATATCGGCCCGGCTTGGTGACGGGGGTGCGGACGTTTTTGTTGCCGGCGAGAAGTTCGTTGTAGCGGGCGGCGTTCTTTCTGCGGCCTTCGGTCCAGGCGGCCAGGTGGGGTAGCTTGACAGAGATGACGACTGCCTGCAGGGCGTCGAGCCGGCCGTTGATGCCGACTTCCAGGTGGTGATACTGGCGCTCGCCGCCGTGCACGCGCAGCTTCTTGACGCGCTGATACAGCTGTTCGTCGTTGGTCGTGACAAGGCCGCCGTCACCGAAACAGCCGAGGTTCTTGCTGGGGAAGAAGCTGAAACAGCCGAAATCTCCAATGGTTCCCGCCTGTTTGTCGTTGAAACGGGAGCCAATTGACTGGCAGGCGTCTTCGATGACCGGCAGCTTGTGCTGGTGAGCCACCTTCATGATTGCCTCCATGTCGGCGCACTGGCCGAACAGATGAACCGGGAGAATCGCCTTCGTGCGCGGCGTGATCGCGGCGGCGATTTTCGTGGCGTCGATGTTGTAGGTGTCGGGCTCGATGTCGACGAAAACGGCGCGTGCGCCAACGCGGGCTATCGCGCCGGCGGTCGCGAAAAAGCTATACGTGGTCGTGATGACTTCATCGCCGGCGCCGATATTCAGCGCCATGAGGGACAGCAGAAGCGCATCGGTTCCGGATGAGACACCGACGGCGTATTTCGCGCCGATGTAGGCAGCAAGCTCCTGCTCCATCTTTTCCACGCGGGGGCCGAGGATGAATCCCTGGCTTTCCATGACGGCAAGCACTTCGGGAACGACCTTGTCTTTGATCTGGGCGTATTGGGGTTTGAGATCCAACAGCGGGACCTTCATGTGCGGGTTTCTCCTCCGGCGTCTGCGCCGTGAATTCGAATCGGGAACGGCGCGTGAAAACTATCACATGCCGAAGGTTGCGTCAATGCCGCTTTGCGCGATTCCCTGAACCCAATCCCCCTCCCTCTCATTCCCCCGTCCCCCCCAAAAAAATGAATCGCGCACACGGCAGTGCGCGCCTACGGGGTTTGTGGTATAATCACCGGGTGAAATTCGTTGATGAACTTGTAATTGAAGTCGAATCCGGAAAAGGCGGCGACGGCATGATTGCCTTCCGCCGCGAGAAGTTCGTGCCGTTCGGCGGTCCTTCGGGCGGTGACGGCGGTCGGGGCGGCGATGTCGTCTTGGTCGCCACGCGCGATCTGAACACGCTGTATGAGCTGAGCTATCAGCGCATCTATCGCGCGAAACCCGGCGAAAAGGGCGGACCGAAAGACATGATCGGTTCCGACGCGCTCGACGAAACGATCCGGGTCCCCGTTGGAACGCTCGTCTACGATGTCGAAACCGGCGAACTGCTTGGTGACCTTGCGAGTGCCGGTGCCCGATTTGTCGTGGCGCGCGGCGGGCGCGGAGGCAAGGGAAACGCTCGGTTCGCGAGCTCGGTCAGGCGCGCCCCGCGCATTGCCGAGAAAGGCGAACCCGGCGAAAAGAAGCACCTCCGTCTCGAACTGAAACTGCTTGCCGACGTCGGCCTGGTCGGTCTTCCCAATGCGGGAAAATCGACCCTGCTCCGCGCGATCAGCAACGCGAGGCCCAAAGTCGCGGATTACCCCTTCACCACGCTCGTTCCGCATCTCGGTATCGTCAAGCCCGACGGCCTGCCGGCATTCTGCGTTGCCGACCTGCCCGGGCTGATCGAGGGCGCTCACATGGGCGCGGGTCTTGGCATCCAGTTCCTGAAGCACATCGAACGGACCCGGTTGCTGGTGCATCTCGTCGATCTTTGCGAGATCGATCCGGATGAGCCGCTCGCGACCTTCGATGTGATCATGCGCGAGCTTGGCGAGTTCGATCCCACGCTGCTCGAACGGCCGATGCTGGTCGTAGGCAACAAAATGGACCTCCCCGAGGCGCGCGAGGCCTGGAAAAAATTCGAGAAAGCCCTGAAAAAGCGCAAGCTTCCGGCGTTCCCCCTTTCCGGCGCGACCAAGGAAGGAACCAAGGAGCTGGCCGAGCGTATCTGCGCCGAACTCGCAACCCTCCCGGTCCAGGAAACGATGGCGCCCGCCGCCGGTGAAAAGGTGTTTGCCTACCTGCCCCCGTTCCAGATCGAAGAGATCGATAAGGGATACTGGATCGTGAAGGGCGCCGAAATCGAGCGCCTCGTCGCAATGACGGATTTCACCAGCGACGAAGGGGTAGCCCGGTTCCGCAAGAAGATCCAAAAAATGGGACTCACGGACGAACTCGCCCGCATCGATGCGGACAGAGAAGACACCGTTGCCATCGGAGAAATGGAGTTCGCCCTCAGGGAGTTCTTCTCATGAAGATCGGCCTCTTCGGGGGCAGCTTCAATCCGGTTCATCGACACCACGTGAGGATTGCCGAGTCGGCGCGCGATGTATGCGGCCTCGACGAGGTCTGGTTCGTTCCCGTTCATCAGCCCGTTCACAAGGAAGGTTTTGACCTTCTGCCATACGAGGCACGACGCTCCATGGTGGAAACGGCCATCCGCGGCCTGCCCGGCCTCCGTATCTGCGACGTCGAGCGCGACCTGGGAGGTTTGTCCTACACGATCCGCACCGTGCGCGCCCTGCGGGAACGCCATGCCGGATGCGATTTCATGCTGGTGATCGGGGCCGACTCCCTCCGGGACCTGCCGGGCTGGATGTCCGCTGAAGAGTTGGTGCGTGAGATCGGATTCGCTGTCGTCGTCCGGCCTGGAATAGCCGCCGATCTGTCTCTCCCGAACGCCCGGAGCGGCTGGGTTCCCCTCGAACCCGACCCGGCTTCGTCGAGATCCGTCAGGAACGAGATCGCCCGGGGGCGCCTGAGGCGTCTGCCGGTGTCGCCGGCCGTCATGGCGCAGATCGTGGAGCGGGGGTATTATGGCTGCTGGACCGGTCCCTATGGTATATGGCATGATATAATAGCTGCCCGGGCGGCCGCGCTCCCGGCGGGCCTGAGGACGCATGTCGAAAGTGTCGCCCGGCTTGCGGCGGAATATGCCTGTGAGTTCGGTCTCGATGCGAGGCTCGGCTTGCTCGCGGGGCTGGCGCATGACCTGTATCGCGGGGCCGGCCCGTCCGAGATCTATGCGATGGTCGAACGCGCCGGCATACGCCTCGGGACGTTCGAAAAAAAGATTCCGATGCTGGCGCACGGGGCCGCCGCCGCCGCGTTCCTTGAAAGCCTCACGCCTCCTCCGCCGCCGGCACTCTGCCGTGCTGTCAGGTGGCACACCTTCCCTAAGCCGGCTCATGCACCCCTGACGCGGGCTCTCATCATGGCCGATGCTCTCGATCCTTCACGGGGAGAGCTGGAGCGTGACCGCATCCGCAGCTCGGACCTGCCGATCGAATGCCGCTGGAGAAACGTCGTGGCTCTGAAGCGCGTATGTGCTGATCGCGCAGAACGGGGCAGGAGCGATACCGAGCCCGGCCCCGCCGCCGTACGGACAACCGGCGTTTTCACCGCAGGTAGTGCATGGAACCGGGAATGATGCCTCCGGCACAGGAACCAGCTTCGGTTCCGGAGGGCGAGACGGCGGACCGGCCGCTTCCCGGATGGCGAAACGGAAGAAGCGCCTGGGCCGTTCTCGAAGTGTTGTTTATACTATTGAATATCCTCTACTTCGCCGGATGGATGCAGCGATGGTTCTTCATCCGCGTGCCGACGGGAGAGATTGCCGAGCGTGCCGGGGTGTCCGGCGGGGAAGGAGTCTCCGAGGCGGCCGGCGTTTCCCGGCTGTCGCGCATGAACATCCTGTGCCTCGGCATCGATTCGGTCGAGGGGTCGCACCGGACCGACACGATCCTGGTGGTCGGCATCGACCCGCACGAGCGGCGCGTGACGGCTCTTTCCGTTCCGCGTGATACCAGGGCGCTCATCAATGGGGCGGCTCACAAGATCAACGAGATGTATGCGCGCCACGGCGAGCTTGCCCTCCGGGGCATGATCGAGGAGCTGCTCGATATCACGATCGACCGGTATGTCCTGGTCGATTTTGCCGGGTTCACGAACACCATCGACCTGCTGGGGGGCATCGACCTGATGATCGAGCAGCCCATGCATTACGACGACAACTGGGGAAACGTTCACATCCACTTCAACCCGGGCCAGACGCACCTCAACGGGAAAAAAGCCCTCGAATACGTGCGGTTCAGGGCCGACGCGGCCGCCGATCTCGGTCGCATCAAGCGCCAGCAGCGCTTCATCAGCGCCGTTCTCGAGAAGATCAAGACTCCGTCCATCGTCGTGCGGCTGCCCCAGTTGATCCAGGAGGCCTACGGGCATATCCGCACCGATCTGCGCATCGCCGAAATGCTCGATCTGGCGCTTGCGCTCAAGACCGGTCCGATTTCGATCCAGACGATGTCCCTGCCGGGCGATGCCCGGTATATCGACAAAATCAGCTACTATCTTCCGTTCAAGGAAGAGGCTGTCGCGATCGGCGCCAAGCACTTCGCGACCCTTTCCCTGCTCGATCTGGAAGCGCCCTTCGCGACGCGGGGACACGCGAGCGAAGCCGTACAGGCGACGACGGCCTCCGCCCCGCTCCTGCCCGAACAGATCGCATCCCAACCCCACTGAGAAACACGATGAAAACGTCGCTGTTCGATTTCGACCTTCCGCCCGAACTGATCGCCCAGACCCCGGCCCCGGAGCGGACGGCGTCGCGGCTTCTCGTCTACAACCGCTCTGCGGAGACCGTTGACCACCTGACATTTCGTGACATCCTCACGCTGATTCCACCGGGGGACCTGCTCGTCGTGAACCGCTCCCGCGTCATTCCGGCCCGGCTGTTCACTTGCCCGCCTCCGGGGACGAAGCCCGCGGAGATCCTGCTCGTGCGCGATCTGGGCGATGGCCGGTGCGAGGCGATGGTGCGGCCCGGGCGGCGATTCAAGGTTGGCGCCTGGCACACGGTTCCCGGCGGCGCCACGCTGACCGTCGAAGCCGTGCTGGAATCGGGGTTGCGCGTGCTCCGGGCCGGCCACTGCCGGGACATCGTCGCCGTCTTTCGCGAGCACGGAGAGATGCCGCTTCCGCCCTATATCACGTCGCGGGAAAGCACCCCAGAACGCTATCAGACCGTGTTCGCAACCGAGGAGGGCTCGATTGCGGCGCCGACCGCAGGGCTGCACTTCGACGCCCGGCTGATGGAAGATCTTCGCGCCCGCGGCGTGCTGATCGGAGAGACCCTTCTCCACGTCGGCCTCGGCACGTTCAAGCCCGTCGAGGCGGACGACACGGATGAGCATGTAATGCATAGTGAAAAATATTATATAAGTCCGGAACTTTCGGGCCTGCACGCATCGGTCCGTGCTTCCGGCGGCTCCGTCTGGGCGTGCGGAACCACCTCGGTCAGGTCCCTGGAGTCGGCAATGGGTGAAGATGGCCGGTTACGCACGGGGCCACAGGAAACATCCTGTTTCATCACGCCAGGCTACGCGTTCAAGGCGGTCGATCATCTGATCACGAATTTTCACCTGCCGCGCTCGAGCCTCATCATGCTCGTCGCGGCCTTCTGCGGACGCGAACGCATTCTCGAACTTTACCGGGACGCCATCGCCCGGAACTACCGGTTCTTCAGTTTCGGCGATGCGATGGCAATCATCTAAGGCGGATCAGACACTATGAGCGAGCGGTTCTTCGAGTTCACCATCGAATCCGAGTCTTCCGAATGCTGGGGGCGGGTGGGGCGCATCAGAACGCGCCGGGGGGAAATTCCGACCCCTGTATTCATGCCCGTCGGAACGTGCGGTTCCGTGAAAACCCTTTCCCCCGAAGAGGTCCGAACGGCGGGAGCGACGATCATCCTCGGCAACACCTACCACCTCTGGCTCCGGCCTGGCACCGAGATCCTGGACCATTTCGGCGGCCTACACCGGTTCATGAAATGGGACAGGCCCATGCTGACCGATTCGGGCGGCTTCCAGGTATTCTCGCTGAAAAAGCTGAACAAGATCACCGACGAGGGGGTCCACTTCTCGTCGCACCTCGACGGCGCGAAGCTGTGGCTGACGCCCGAGGAGTCGATGCGCATCCAGCGGTCGATCGGGGCCGAGATCATGATGGTGTTCGACGAGTGCTGCCCTTGGCCGGCGGACGAGGCGCTTGCGCGTGAAGCGATGGAACGCTCGGCGCGATGGGCGAAGCGGTGCCGTGCCGATCACCCAGAGGGGCGCAACGGCCAAGCGCTGTTCGGCATCGTCCAGGGCTCGACCTTCCTGAATCTCCGCAAAGAATCGATCGAGCGGACCGCCGAGATCGGTTTCGACGGCCTCGCCGTGGGCGGTCTCTCGGTGGGGGAACCAAAACCGCTGATGATCGACACGCTCGATGGAATGATGCCGCACATGCCGAAACATCTGCCTCGCTATCTCATGGGTGTTGGCAGTCCCGAAGACCTGTTGTTCGGCGTTGAACGCGGAATCGACATGTTCGACTGCGTCATGCCGACCCGCATTGCCCGGCACGGGGCGGTATTCACCCCGACGGGGCGTATCGATCTGACCGGCCTCGCCTGGCAGAAATCCGATGAACCGATCGATGCGGAATGCACGTGCCAGGCCTGCAGGACCTTTTCCCGCGGGTATCTGCGCCACCTCTTCAAGGCAAAGGAGATTCTCGCCCTGCGGATGGCGAGTTTGCACAATATCACGTTCATGATTACCCTTATGGGGAAGATCCGCGCGGCTCTCGCGAACGGAACGTTCCAGCAGCTCAAAAGCGAGTTTCTCGCAAAATACATGGCCAGGGAGGAAAAACGATGACCAGCCTGCCGACGGAAAAGGAAAAGATCAAGGATGCGATGGACCGGTTCAAGTCCGGAGACCTCGACATCGCGGAAGACCTGTTCCGGGACTTCCTCAAGGAACACCCCACGAGCGATCTTGCAGATAACGCATGCTATAATATCGCCAAGATCTACATGCGCCGTGACCACCCGGTGAAGGCGCTCGAATGGCTGGATTATCTCCTCGTCCATTATCCTTCGAGCGATGCCGCCTACTTCGCCGAGGACGAAAAAACCGAACTCCTGCGCCAGATGGGCCAGGGCCCCGGCGAAACGGCCGATGAATGTTACTTCCGCGGCAAGTCGGCGCTAAAAGAGAAGAACATGGACGAAGCCGAGAAGATCTTTCTCGAGCTGATCGAGGCGTTTCCTGACAGCGATCTCGCCGACAACGCGCACTACAACCTCGCCCTCATCGCCAAACAGGCCGGCCGGATGGACCAGGTGCGCCGTCACGTCGACATCATCAAGACTCGCTACCCCGACAGCGACGCAGCGATGTACGCCGACGATCTCCTCGCGGAAGGTTGACGAGAGAAATCCGCCCAAAAACGAATCCCGCGGGGAGAGCCCCGCGGGATTCGTTTTTGGGCGCGAGTGTTATTTTTGAAGCTGGAGTTCGGAGGTATAGACGGAATTGCCGTCTTCGGGCACCTTGAGCTTGGTAAGCTCTCCCATGATATACCCGCGGTTCATGTTGACCGCGAGGATGTCGAGCTCGTAGCCGGTGATGACGCCGCTGAAGTAGGCTTCCGCGAGGTAGTTGCTTCCGACGACGTCGACATAGGGAACGATATCCTTGCCGCCCTGCTTGATGTAGACGCGAACGACTTCCCCGTTTTCGAGCGTGGAAGGCTCGTTCTGTCCGGACGGAGCGGAGCCGCGCACGACGATGCGGACATCGCGAGTGATCGGCTCGATGTTGTTGAAGTCGATGTCGATGCCGCCGATGGTGCCGCCGGGCCTCTGGCTGGGCAGGCTCACCGAAGGGTTGATCGTGATCGTGTCGTAGCCGCGGATCTTCATCTTGACCGCGACGCTTCCGGCGGTGACGGGGATGTTCGGAAGCGAGTAGACGACGGTTCCCTGGAACGTCGAGCCGCCGGTACCCGCAGTCGCGGTGGCGACGACCCGGCCGGCCGACTCGGCCCAGATGACGCCGGAGAAGGTCGTGTTCGCATCGAGAATATATCCGGGAACGTTTCGGAGAGTTCCGGAAACTTCCACCTTGAGCGGGTTCATCGGGATGACGCCCGCATCATAGGCGACCTTCGTGATCAGGAGCGGCTGCGAGACGAACGTCTCGTAGTTGTCGCAGGTGATCTTGTAGGTGCGGTTCCCACCTTCGAGGCCGGTCCAACCGCTTTCCTTGAAGTCCTGGGCCGTGTCGAACGTCTTGCTCCGGGCAGGATCGATCTGTGACACCGTGAACTTCTGGAGGGGCTTTCCGGTGACGGCGTCGACCGGATACCCTTTCAGGGTGCCGCGCACGGAGGTATTCTCCTTGAGCATGAAGAACGTCGGCGCCTGAACGGTTTCCCCGTTGGTCACCTGGATGTGAATCACGGTCGCCGTGCCGCTGGCCGAATAGTTCGACTTCGAGAAGTCGAGATCCCAGGCGTTCGTGTCCGGGTTCATGTCGGAGAGTGCATATCTGCCGTCTCCACCGGTGTTGGCTGTCCTGGTGCCGTATTTCGTGTTGGTTGCGCGGACGAGGGCATCCGCGATGGGGGTGTTCGTCGAATCTTCGAGAACATACCCGACAACCGTCCCTGACTGAACGCCCAGGGAGCCTTTTTCGCAACCGGTGATGACCAGACTCGAGAGAGCCAGCGCCATCAGCAGGAGCCACCGTGTTTTGGCCGGTTTTACCTCGCTACCCATGTGTGCCTCCGTTATTCGCCCCACCGCGGAGCAGAATGAAAGTGATCCGGTGAAGTTATCGGCGTTTTCCGTCGAACACTTAAAGATTTTCTTCACCTCGCGAACCTCGAACCCTCCGTTTCGGACAGTGCAAGGGCCACAACAGCGAATCACAGAGGACACAAGGAACACAAAGGGTTCACAGAGACCGCCTGCCCATGCCCTTATGGGCAAGAAGGTGCTTTACCTGACCAAAATCCAAATTCTCTGTGGATTCTCCGTGTCCTTTGTGTGCTCTGTGATTCAGCTTTTGTTCCGGGCTGTCCTGAAATCTGGCGCGAAGAAAAAAAAGAGAAGTGATTCAGAGAACAAACGTCGCCGGGGGTAAAGAAATGGGTGAGTTGCGCCGATACAGATTCAAACCCATCGGCAAACTGTATCGATCCGGGAGGCCGTATCATGATTCCTGCAAAAAGAATCCCCTCTGGAATGGGGATCCTCCTTGCCTTTTTCCTGCTTATCATCACCCTGGTGGGCTGCGAGAAGGGAACACTCGGTCTCAAGGGAGGGAGCGTGTCCGGTTTCGTCGTCGACAGCCGCACCCTCGCTGGAGTCAGCGGCGTCAGCGTCACCGGCATCAGCGGTGAGGATGACGAGAAGGCGACAAAATTCACCACCACCGACTCCAGGGGGGCCTATGTCTTCACCGACCTGCGTGCCGGCGAGTGGAAGCTTTCCTTCGACAAGTCCGGATACGACCCCATCGCACAGGATGCGTCGGCTGCCGTGAGCGTCGTCGTGGTGAATGACGAGAACAGGGCCGTTCCCGACGTCAGAATGGTCCAGCTGTATTCGAACCAGTATATAAATGTGAGGGGAACTCTGAAGGATGCCCGGAATGGCACGCTGATTTCCATCGGAAACAGCCAGTTCACCTTTGGAACGCAGGTTTTCAACAATCGCATGCCGACCGATTTCCAGATCGGGTTTGCCGTCGCAGCAGGGGCCGGCGCGATAGAAATGAAGATCAAGGTTGCGAATTACGAAACCTATACCACGACCATCAGCGGCACGACCGATGTCGATCTGGGCGTGATTCTTCTCCAGCCCCAGACCTACAAGATCGTCGGCGTCTGGAAGGACGTCCCCGGCTGGGTGTTCACCAACGCTCCCGACGCGAACATCATCGCATACTCGGGAAACCGTGTCGTGGCAACCGCATCGGGCAAGCTGAACGCCCAGTCCTTCGAGATCGGCGGCATTCCGATGGGCACTACCGTTTCTCTCGAAGCTGAAATCAAGGGCTACCGCATGAACGGGGCCATTCCCGTCGTGCCGAACAGCGACTTCCAGGGTGTCATCTACCAGACCCTCTCGCTGAAGACGAACTTCTCCCCGATCCTGCGCGACGTGCGCGTCGTCGTGATCGGAACGAACATCAACAACGGCGAGCGCATCGGTGCCTACTGCCAGGAAACCGGCACTGTCTGGGCAACGACGACGGTCACCAATTCGGGCCTGCTCACGACGACGCCGAAGGTCGTCGATTTGGGAACAAACCAGGTGCCGACGGGCTACACCCTGACATTCAAGGGATACAACGTGGATGACGGCACGTTCGGAACCGAATCGCCGATGATCAACGATGACGGTGTCGATCCTCAGATCGTCACCATCCAGGTGAACTGATGGAGGATCATGAAAACATGTCTGATACGGCCATGAATGACAACAGGAGGTCGGGATTCATGAATGTTCGCGTATGGGGAGGCTGGCTGCTGGCCGCTCTCGGCATCACGGTCCTCATGACGATGGGATGCGAGAAAGGTGCCCTTGGCGTCCGGACCAGCAACCTGACCGGCACGATCATCGACAGCGCCTCATCGGCTCCCGTTGAAGGCGTGCGCGTCAGGATCGTTTCCGAAGCGGCGATCACCACGAACGCCCAGGCGGCTCTCGGTCAGAACTTTATTTCCGTCACCGATGCCGGCGGGCGGTTCATGTTCACGAACCTCACCCCGGACAAGTTCAAGTTGGAAGCCTCAAAGGTCGGCTACGAAGATATCCAGTATCCCTCGGCCTCCTCGACCGTGACTTCGCTTTACGTCCCGAACGCCGAAACCGTCGACATCGGGTCAATCAAGATGATGGCCGTCGGCAGTCCGTTACCTCAATTTATTTCCGTTCGGCTCTATCTGCGCGACAGCAAGTCGATGGAACTCCTCGATAGCGACGAGGACGTGACGATCACGTTTGACGACCTGGCATATACCCATAAGGTGAGCGAATGGAAGGAGGGAGTGGCAGATGGAGAAACAATCAAGCTCCCGTCAAAAAGCGGCGTCTATGTCGTTTCGATCAGCCCTGATCCCGATCTCTACAAAACGACAAACATGACCCTTTCCGGAGCGGCCAATATCCTCACGGACATCATGCTGGAAGCCAATTCATACAATCTCATCGTGCGCTGTGTGAACGTTCCGGATTATATCGTCGGCGGTATCATGAATATCTACGCCGAACAGGCGGGATCGAATCCGCCCAAGATTCTCGCCACGCATACGGACGACACTCTCGGCAACCTCACGACGCCTCAACTGCCCACTGTCATCTCGGTGCCGGGCATCGCTTTTCCGATCAACCTCCGTGTCAATGTCCGCGGATATAAGGACGAAGTTATCGCTATCAACATGCCTCAAGGAGAACAGGGCAATATCCGGATAGATGTGGATTTCCTCTCGGATAATAATACATTTACTCCGACCCTCACGAACACCAATAACACGTTTGGAATCCGTGACAATCGAATGACACGACGTGTTGCGTTACGTGTAGCAGGTCCAGACCTGCTTGAAGGTGATACGGTCCAAGGCGTATTATTTGGAACTGGTGTGTCTGATCCCCCTGTTGCTCTCGATGGCGGATTCGTTGATGTAATCTTCGATGCAGTTCCGGTGGGTTACGAGATGCCTTGGAGTGTTACCGTGACTCCGGCACCGGCTCGTGCGGCCTCCGGCAGCTATACATTAGATTCTGGGAATTCGCCAGCTATGATCAACCCGCCTATCGATAATGATGAGGGAGCGCTTGAACTGCCCAAAGATAGTATCGATACCCTCGTTATCGGTGTCCGAGCAAAACGGCCGACAGATTAGACTCTGCTATTGCTTCAATCCCCCGGTCAAAAGACCGGGGGATTGTGCTTTGGAGAGAAGCACGGGAATATTATTTCCAGAATGGGGTCCCTCGAACATACGTGTGACCTAGATGCTTGGCTATGCTTGACGCTATATCCCAAAGACCCTGGCGGATGCCGAGGTCGGCGCCGGGGCGGCCTTTCTGGTAGGCGAGCAGGAAGGGATACTCGCGGGTGTGGTCGCTTCCCTTGAAGGTCGGGTCGCAGCCGTGGTCGGAGGTGAGGATCAGCAGGTCTTTCTCGTCGAGCTTCGCCATGAAGCCGGCCAGCCAGGCGTCGAACTCCTCGAGGGCCTTTTTGTAGCCGGCCACGTCGCGCCGGTGGCCGAAGATCATGTCGGTGTCGACGAGGTTCACGAAGATCAGGCCCTCTTTCACCTTCTCGAGCGACTCCATCGTCTTCTTCATGCCGTCGGCATTGCTTTCGGTCGTCACATACGGAGCGACGCCGCGGCCGGCGAAGATGTCGTAGATCTTGCCGATGCCGTAGGTCGTCACGCCCTTCTTCTTCAGCACGTCGAGCAGCGTGTCGACCGAGGGTTCGAGGCTGAAGTCGTGCCGGTGCGGCGTGCGCTTGTAGGCGCCCGACGTGCCGATGAACGGTCGGGCGATGACGCGCGCGGCGCCCAGGTCGGGCGGCTGGAGCAGTTCGCGGGCCTTCCGGCAGATGGCATACAGTTCTTCCAGCGGCACCACTTCTTCGTGGGCGGCGATCTGGAACACCGAGTCGGCAGACGTGTAGACGATCAGCTTGCCGGTTTTGACATGCTCGTCGCCGAGCTGCATGATGATCTCGGTGCCGGAAGCCGGATAATTCCCGATCGTGCCGCGGCCGACGGCTTTTTCAAACGTTTCGATGAAAGATTTCGGGAACCCTTCCGGAAAGACCGGGAAGCCGTAATCGAGCTTCGCCCCCATCATTTCCCAGTGGCCCGTCGTCGTATCCTTGCCCGGAGACAGCTCGTGCATCTTCCCGAACGAGCCGAGAGGCTGCTTCGCAGGCGGAACGCCGACGATCGGGGTGATGTTGCCCAGGCCCAGCTTCGCCATGGTCGGCACGTTCAGCCCACCCGACACCTTCGCGATGTTCGGAATCGTCGCCGACCCCTCATCGCCATACTGCGCCGCATCAGGCATCGCCCCGATACCAGCGCTGTCAACAACGATACATATCGCTCGCATTTTTTACTCTCCTTGAGTCATGCCGCTTTCGTCTTTTTTACCGGAAGCGCATGGGAAATATGCAGTAACCCGTCGATCGAAAGGTCTTCATCGACGAGTGGCCAATGGATACCATAACCTGACGGTGAAATTTCTAATGCATTTCTTTGCTCGGTTGTCGCTTCAGATAGTTTTGAAGAAATCTCATTGAGTTTGAATTCATACGGTTTTCCATCGATTTCGATCAGCATGGTTTCATTCGTGAAGCGAACATGTTCGAGGATGTGAACCTTTTTCATAACGACTTTCTCTCTTGAAATTGATTCCATGAATTCTCGATGAGTTCAAAATATTCAAAAATCAGCTTTTTGACGAGCCGCTTGTCTGAAGGGCTCATATTGTACGAATAGGCTTCAATTGCGTCAAAATCGTCGCAGTCGAGCCAATATTTGCATTCCTTGTCTCCGCTTTTGCAATGAACATGAATGGGTTCATTGCTCTCATTCGCGTAGAAAAAGAATCTCCAGCCGTAAATCATGAGAATGGTAGGCATCACAGGAAATGATACCACATTTTATGGAAGCTCTTCCCAGCGACGAAGGAAAACCCTCGACAGGAATGCCTGGTCAGAACGGAAAACGGGAAAACGTCATCCCTTCTGCGATTGCGTGCCCAGAGATTCGAGGCGGGTGATCTTGGCGACGCGGGCGGCGTGGCGGCCGGGGGCCGGCTGGGTGGCGATCCAGAGGTCGACGATCTGCTTCATGAGGCCTGTTCCGATCACCATGCTGCCCAGGGTGAGCAGGTTCGCATGGTTGTGCTCGCGGCTGTTGCGGGCGGTGTAGAGATCGTTGCAGCAGGCGGCCCGGACGCCAGGAACCTTGTTCGCGGCCATGCACGAACCGATGCCGGCCCCGTCGATGACGATGCCGAGGGTATGCGGGTTCATCGCGACCGCGTTGGCGACAAGCCAGGCGATGTCGGGATAATCGACTGGGTCGGCCGAGAAAGCGCCCACGTCCTCGACCGTGTGACCGGCCGCCGTCAGGTGCTTCTTCAGCTCCTCCTTGAGCGAAAACCCGCCATGATCAGCTCCAATCACAATCCTCGGCATATTTCGTCACTCCAGCGGTCAGGTTATTCAACGAACCACAGAGGCACAGGGACACAGAAAAAAACTTTATATATTTTACGTTTTACAATCTGTGTGATCTGCGTCATCTGCGGATAACGCTGTAAAAATATTCTCTAAAACTCAGTGCCTCTGTGTCTCTGTGGTGAACCCGTCTCTCAAATGAACTCGCGGAAGAGTTCGGGGCGGGGGCGCGGAATGACGACGCTGTAGACGACCTGGCCGCGGCCCTCGAGGATGTTCAGACCCGCCGCGACGGCGGCCTCGACGGCGGCGACATCGCCGGTCATCGTGTAGAACGCCTTACCCCCGATGGCCATTGCGATGCGGATCTCGACGAGCTGAATGTCGGCCGCCTTGGCCGAGGCGTCGGCCGCCAGGATCGTCGAGACAACGTCGAACGTCTCGACGACACCCATCGCATCCGTCTCGGGAATCGGGTTGGTTGCCGTCATCGCCGGGTAGATCTGCGGATGCAGGTTCGGAATGACGAGGTCGTTCACGAGATATCCCTGGCCGACGCGGACGCCGGAGGCAACGCTTGCTTCGACGGCGGCGACGTCTCCCCATACCATGACGATGAACTTGCCCGGGCAGATGGTGCGCGAGAGGACGAGTTCGACCGAGGCTGTCTTGAGCATGGCGTCGGTCGTCTGGTAGCCCATGGCGATGCTGGACAGTTCGACGAGACCGATGGCGTTCTGCGAAATGTTCATGATGGTTCTCTCAGTCCTGGTTCAGGGGCTGCTTCATGCCCGGGAAATGACGATGGCGCCGGAATCGACGCTGGTGATGCGCCCGCTGATCGAGGCGTGCAGCGGCGCGCCGAGCTTCTTGTCGGGAACGGCGCCGATCAGCTGTCCGATCTTGACAGTGTCGCCGACGCGGACCGCCGGCTCGACCGGCACGCCGACATGCATCTTCAGCGGAAGTCTGACCCGCTCGAACCGCGACTGGATGGCTGTCCAGGGGGCCTTGTGATCGTAGTCGAGCAGCCCAAGCCGCTTGATCAGCCGCTCGATGCCCACGCGGCGCTGGCCGCGCATCGGGTGGACCTGCGGCGCACTCTTCCAGTCGGTGGGTTTGATGCCGTGCGACAGGTGATGGCGCTTCGCCATCTGGCACATCTCACGCGGCGGCAGCCCTTCGGGGCAGGAAAACAGCGAGCAAAGCCCGCACTCGCTGCAGAAGATCGCGTCGCGCGAATAATTCTGATCGTTGAACGGGGCAAGCTGCGCAGTTCTCATCGCCTTGTGCGGTCGGATGGGATACCCGAGAAGCGCCCGGGGACAGAGTTCCGAGCAGTCGGTGCACTGGTCGCAGGCCGAACGGGCGATCTGCCGGTTGTGCGCTTCAGGTGTCGCCATCCGTCGAATCAGCGGATGACCGTTGGGAAGCGCAATCAGGCCGCCGGTGGTCTTCGTGACGACATCGATCTGCGGATCGCGCACGAGCCGCCCCATCATCGGGCCGCCGTCGATCACCGTCAGACCGGCGAGCGATTTCAGGCCGGCGAGAGAAAGGGCTTCGAACACCGTGATGCCGAACGGCACTTCGACGGTCATCGGGTTGGGAACCGCGCCCGCGAGGCTCAGGATTTTCGTCGTGACCGGCCGGTTGCGTCCGAGGTTCAGCAGCGTCTCGACGTTACTGACGACGCAGCCAACATGCAGCGGAATGCCGCCGAACGGGATCAGCCGGCCGCTCGCTTCATATACCAGCTCATATTCATCGCCTGACGGATAAAAGTCGCCGAGGGGGAGCATCGAGATCCGCTTGTCGGGAATCGCCTTCTCGAGCGTCTCGAGTAGATCGGCATACTTTCGCTTCATTGCGATGTGTGCCTTCTTCGCCCCGGTGAGGTCGATCGCGCGGATCAGGCCCTTGAAGAACTCATTCGCCGCGTGCTTGAGGATCTCTTTGTCCTTGTGGAGAAGCGGCTCGCACTCGGCGGCGTTGACGATGAAATGATCGACATGCTGCGCCGCGAGCTTCACATGCGTCGGAAACCCGGCGCCTCCGCAGCCCACCAACCCCAATTCGGCTATTGCAATCTCACCCATGTGTCGTATTCCTGTAGGCAGGTGTAGGGGCGGGTTTGAAACCCGCCCCTACAGAGGTAATTCAAACGATTCGGAAGCTGTCGACGATGACGCAGCGGCGCTGGCGGGTGAAAGTGCGGGCGCTGGTCAGGCCTTCGCCTGTGGGGGAGGCGATCGTGAAGGTGGTATAGCCTTCGCCGCCCATTCCCAGGCCGGCGTAGCTCGGGCCGTTCTTCACGAAGATCGAGCAGTTGCACCGCACGGCCATGCGATGAAGATTGTCGATGTTGCGGCTGTGCATCACGGCGGTGTGGTTGTTGCCGTGCTCGACCTTGACGGCCAGATCGATGGCGGCGTTCACATCGCGCACGCGCACCAGCGGAATGACCGGCATCAGCAGCTCCTCGACGACGAAGGGGTGGTCGGGGCCGGTCTCGCACAGCACCATGCGAACGTCGTCGGGAACGCGCACGCCGATCTGTTCGAGGATGTAGCCGGCGTTCTTGCCGACGAACTTGCGGTTCGGACCGCCCGTCTTCGGATCGATCACCAGCTTCTCGAGCTGGATGATCTCTCTCGCCGACGCCTCGTAGGCCCCGCTGTTGCGCAGGTGGCGCTTCAGCTCCTCGGCGACCGATTCGACGACGATGATCTCCTTCTCGGCGATGCAGAGCACGTTGTTGTCGAGTGTAGCGCCGGATATAATATCGCGCGCCGCCTTTTTCAGGTCGGCCGTCTCATCGACGACGGCGGGCGGGTTGCCCGGGCCGGCGGCGATGAATTTCTTGCCACACTTCGCCGCCGCGGCGACGACGGCAGGGCCGCCGGTGACGACCAGCAGCCTGATGGACGGGTGGGTCATCAGGATCTGGGCGGCCTCGATGCTCGGCTTTGCGGCCATCGTCATGAGGTTGGCGGGACCGCCCGCTTCGACGACGGCCTCGTTCAGCAGCTCGACGGTGAACCGGCTGATCTTCGCGGCGCCGGGGTGGGGGCCGAACACGACGGCGTTCCCGGCCGCGATCATGCCGATCGAGTTGCAGATGATCGTCTCGGACGGGTTGGTCGAGGGGGTGATGGCGCCGATGACGCCGTAGGGCGCCTGCTCGACGAGCGTCAGACCGTCGTCGCCCGAATACGACGTGGGCTGGAGGTCTTCGATGCCGGGCGTCTTCGTGATGGCGAGCCTGTTCTTCTGGAGCTTGTCGTCGACACGGCCGTAGCCGGTATCTTCGACGCCGATGCGCGCCAGTTCCTCGAGCTTCGCGAGACAGCGGCTGCGCATGTTCTCGATCATCTTTTTGCGCAAGGCGACCGGAAGCTCGACGAGTTTCTTCTGGGCGTCGACGGCTGATTTGATAGCATCTTCTATATTTTCAAAGACGCCTTTGCCCGAGGGCTCTGCCGGTCGCGCGCCAGCGGTGGCGACCGTGCCGGACGCTTTCAGGTTCCTGAGGACTTCCTGGACGATGACGCCCAGCTCATCACGAGAAATAGACATTCGTTCCCCCGTGCCGTGAGGCTTGCTGTCTGTCTGACCGGCGAACCACACGATCCCCGGCCCCGGCGCGAAAAACGATGCGCGGGGCCGGGAGATCGATCAAGAGGAGTCCGCCGGGGGTCAGGTCTTGCGTTCGTGGTCCATCACGACCGAATCGACGATGGCCGCGACGGCCGCGTCGACCGGACAGTTCAGGGTGCGTTCGGTAAGGCGCGCCGAGCTGCCGCTGACCAGCAGCACGGTTTCGCCCGCTCCGGCGCTGACCGCATCCACGGCGATGACGAAGTGGCCCGTCGGCTTGCGCTCGATCGTCAGTTCCTCGACGATCAGAAACTTCATGCCGTTGAGCCGCTCTTCCTTGCGCGTGCAGACGACGGTTCCGCAGACTCGACCGAGATTCATGACTCGACGATTTCCCCGGATTACTTCTTGGAGGTCTGGGTGTTGTCGCGGATCGGCATGACCTCATCGAGGTTGCTGTGCGGCCGCGGAATCACGTGGACGCAGATCAGCTCGCCGATCTTCTTGGCGGCGGCCGCGCCGGCGTCGGTGGCGGCCTTGACGGCGGCGACATCACCGCGCACGAAGGCGGTCACATAGCCGGAGCCGATTTTTTCCCAGCCGACGAGCTTCACGTTGGCGGCTTTGACCATCGCGTCGGTGGCTTCGATAAGAGCGGTCAGACCTTTGGTTTCGATCATACCCAGAGCTTCCTGCATGACGTCCTCCTGAGATTTTGGCTTGTCAGAAATGTGTACTGCGTGTCGAAAACTTTATGTGGCGGTCGCGATCAGCGGACGATCTCGACCATTTCACCCGTTTTGAGACCGGCGGCGTTCCCCTCGTCGTTGTCGACGTGGAAATCGGCGGCGAACTTGTCGCTGACCCGCACCAGAACGTTCTGGAACGCGACCGCGCGCGGGCCCTGCGTCTTGACCGTGACCCGGTCCATGTCCTTCAGGCCCATCTTTTCGGCTTCCTTCGCGCTGAGGTGGACGTGGCGGTTGGCGACGATGACGCCTTCCTTCAGCACCACGTGGCCCTTCGGCCCGACGACGATGATGCCGGGGGTCCCCTTGGTGTCGCCCGAATCGCGGTAGACGATCGGCACGCCGAGCGTGAAGCTGTCGGTTCCGGAAATCTCGATCTGCGTCGCCGGCCGGACCGGCCCGAGGATGCGGCACTTCTCGATGACGCCCTTGCGGCCGACGAGCATGACGCACTCTTCTGCGGCATACTGCCCCGGCTGGGAGAGCTTCTTCATTTCCTTGAGCTGGTACCCGGCCCCGAACAGGGTTTCGAGATCGGCCTGCGTGACATGGATATGGCGGCCGCTGACGCCGGCTGGAACGGTTCCTGGGCGGATGCGTTCCTGGAGATCGATGTGTTTGAGCACTTCGGCTACGATGGTCTTGACATTGGCTTCGTCGATCACGGCTAGTTCCTTTCCTGGGCAATCTTCTCGAGTTCGCAGCCCTTCATGACGAGGGCTCCGTCTTTCGGCAACTCAGATGCGGGGCGGCCCCGGCCATCCGTGAGCCGGAAGATCCGGTCGCCAATTATAGCACAACAATCCCGGGCGGCAAGGGGGGAGGGCACATAAAGCGAAAACTGCTTCCCGGCGACGGCGGCGCACAGCTGTGCGAACCGCTTCGGCTCGGTATACGCCGGCAGATCGGGAACGATCGCACCCTCGCAGCCGAGATCGAGCGCCATAGCAAGTGATATTTCCCCCGTGAAGGCGCCCTGTTTCTCCCAGTGGATGCTCGGAGCGACGAGCCTGCCGCGCAGCGACGGGAATAGTTCGTTGAACACCGGCATAAGAGGTTCAGCAACGATGAACAGTGGCGCGAGCGGGGATGATGCGAAGCCGTGGAGCAGTTCGCCGAACTTCTGCAGATGTTTGACGCCCCGGGCTTCGATGGGAATGAGAACGCGGCGGGAAGCTGCCGGCGTGAGCCTGATGCCGAGCGCGGCCGCCGTTTCCCTGGCCCAGTCGGTCATCGGTGTGTGCTCGTCGAGCGTTTGAACGCCCTTCAGATGCATGGCGCGGATGTCGTCGGCGGTCAGCAGGGAGGCGGCGGAAATCGACGGCCCGGAGCTGGCTGATTCGTGGGTTGCGGGTGCAACGCACAGTTCGCGAAGTCGCTGGGGGATGGTTGTACCGATGCCGAGATCTGAAAGTTCCGTGGGGGGACGCTCAATTTTCGCTGACAGCACGAAAACCGGCACGGATCGAACTTGCGAAATGAGCGACCAGAGCGCTTCAGCGTCAGGGTGGTCGCGTAGGCCGAGGGACAGCCTGCGAAACAGGTCGGCAGGCGGTTCGTGAATCACGACGGCGGCGAAGCGCGCAAAACCCATCACGTTCAGCGACTCGAGCCTGGTCAGCACGAACTCTTCGGGCTCGAGTCCGAACGGCGGAGCGATGAGATCGGTGGTTTTGAGCGTTTCCGATGCGATGAGAAGAGGGCGTGCCTTCATGATGGGGGTAAATATACCCACGTGGACGGCGGAAGGCAACACCCTGTACGAAAATTACCGGCATCCAACACGAAAAAACGCAGGAAACGCTCATCCGCAGATGTCGCAGGAAAAACAAAACCGCCGGGATACTCCGGCGGCTTCGATGTGGTGCGGGTAGGCCCCCGCCTCTGCCGTGTGAAGGACAATTGAACCCTAACCTTACGGTAAACGGTTGTCTGCTCAGCCTCACAATGAGGTCTTCGTAACAGGAGTGATCCTGTTCGTAAGGGGATCTCAGCGGGGGTTGAAGACAGATTCCCTCGAGATACAGGTGTCGGCTCAATTAAACCTGCATCATCACGGACAGCGCAGGGACATGTTTGTCAAACCAGCCTCTACTAGAAACATACCACATGTCGTATGCCTTGGCAAGCCCCGGAAAAATACCGGGCGCGCACCTCTGGGTCACAACCGACGAAACACAGAGCTCACAAAGGGCACAGTGTGTTCACGGAGGCAAGGCGGAAGAATTGTGTTCCGGTGGTGTGTGCCTTGTTGCATCTGAAGAGCCGACGTGATTAGATGTGCCCTGAGGAACGGTATGGAAGACATTGTGCTGACACCTACCCTGCGGCTGGCCACATCGATGATTTCGGCCGGGATTTCCGGGCTCGTGGCCTGGTTCGTCCTGGCGCGGGCCCGTCATCAGCCGGTCAACCGGGTCATCGCGGGCATCGCGACGGCATCGATGCTGTACAACGTCTTCCAGGTGCTGTTTTTCATTCTGCCGACAATCTGGTTCGTGCGAGCCGGATGGATTGGCACGATCCTGCTGATTCCCCTGCTGGCAGAGTTCCCGGATGCCGTTCTCGAAGGCAGATTTGCCAGAACCAGGACGCGGGGGCTCGCGTGGGCGGCGACTGCCGTCTTCCTCGCGGCATTGCCGACCGAGATGATTTTCAGATCGGGACTTGAAATGACGCCCGACGGCCCGCTGGCGATCGGCGGGCCGCTCATGAAGGCGTATGCCCTCGTGATGGGGGTCCTGCTGGTAAGGGTTGCATACCGGCTCATCCGGGCGCGCCTGACGCACGAGGACGAGATGATGCGCCGCAGGGTGGAATTCATTTTGCTCGGGGAAGCATTCTACTGCCTCTGCGCCCTTCACGACATGCTGCTTCGGCACCAGATCTTCTGGATTTTCGAGTTCCCGATCGTCGAATGGGCGACCCTCGCGTTCATGATCATCGTGGTGTACGCCACCATGCGGTTCAAGCTGATCGATATCGACGTGGTCATCGGTACCGGGGTGTATTACATGCTGCTGACCCTGGGAACGGCGGCCCTGTATAAAACCGTCGAAAACATCCTCCAGAACGATCTCCAGAAGTATATCGACGAGACCTCCTGGTGGGCCCAGATTCTTCCCTCGTTTGCCGTCGCTCTCCTGATCGCTCCTGCGAACATGCTGATCCAGCGCCTGACGGAAGGGTGGTTTCTCGAGCCGGAATTCCGGAAGATGGAAATCTTCCGGAACCCGAACTTCCAGTATCTCGTCCTCAACGGCCGCGTCGAAGAACTTCAAAAACTCCGTTCCGAACTCGACCGGCTCGTTGGCCACGCCTCGAACCCGCCAAAAAATCCGTAGGCTGCGCACGGCAGTGCGCGCCTTCGGGTGGGTTGCCAATATGGGAAATGATGTGTACAATGCATGCATGGGTAAACGAACGATTGCGTCCATTCTTGGAATCTTCGTCATCGCGTATGCGTTGTCGTTTGGAACGCCCGCCGGGGCGGTGACCCCCGAGTTCGCGGCGCTGCATCGTGATGCATACCACCTCACGAAAAATGTCGTTCTCAAGAAGATGCTGTACACCTGCGGTTCGATCAACGCGGCGTATGCCGGCATCAACGATCTCGTGTCCGCGCTCCAGTATGCGAAGAAAAACGATGATCCCCGTGTTGTCTCGGCTCACCTGCTGGCTGTCCGGATGGGCCTGGAAGAAAAGCCGGCGCTGATCCGTCATATAGCTGCCGAAATAGAATTTTGCGAGAGGTTTCCGAACTTTCCGAAGGGGTTCGACGATTCCCCCGAGGGCCCGGAATTGATCAGCGCCGAGTTTTACAAGATCGCCTCGCATATCGAGAATCTGAAGATCAACCACCACTCGACGAACCTCGCCGTTCTCCGCAAGGAGGCCGAGCGTGTCGTGTTCGAACTGTTCTGGACCGACAGTGAGAAGATGCGCTCCCTCTCGATGGATATTCTCACGTTCCTGCGAACCGAGCTGAAGGAAGACATTCCCTTCGACGTGTTCAACAAGCCCCTCAAACCGATTCGCTGAGCTTCTGACTCCATGCGCCGGGGCGGGTTTCAAACCCGCCCCGGCGCTCGTTCGAGGGGAAGATCAGCCCTGTTTCTGCGGGGAACGGGAGCGGCGGGAGTTGCGCTTCTTGGCCATGCTCCTGTCGCGGCCGGAGCGGAGGGCTTTTCCGAGGCCCAGGAGAACGTCGGCCTCGAGATGCTCGTCCTGGAGGGCGATGATCTCGTCGCGGATCATCGCGGCGCGCTCGAACTGAAGCTCGCGGGCGGCCTTGTCCATCTCGGACTGGAGCTCCCTCACCAGCTCGGCGAGGCGGTCCTGGTCGAGTTTTCCACCTGTCGTCTGATCGCCGCCTTCCTGGCCGGGCAGGAAGATCTTCGGCAGTTTCTTCACGATCGATGCTGGCTCGATCCCGTTTTCCCTGTTGTGTCGATCCTGGACTTCACGGCGGCGGGCGGTCTCGTCGATGCAGGTTTTCATCGAGGGGGTGACCTTGTCGGCATACATGATGACCTCGCCCCGGACGTTGCGGGCGGCGCGGCCGCAGGTCTGGATCAGCGCCCAGGCCGAGCGCAGGAACCCCTCCTTGTCGGCGTCGAGAATCGCCACCAGCGAAACTTCGGGCAGGTCGAGGCCCTCGCGGAGCATGTTGATGCCGACGAGCACCGAAAAGACGCCGGCCCGCAGGTCGCGCAGAATCTCGATGCGCTCGAGCGTCTCGATCTCGTCGTGCAGGTATCGCGAGGGAATTCCCATCTGGGTGAGGTAGCCGGAAAGCTCCTGCGCCATGCGCTTGGTGAGCGTCGTCACGAGCACGCGCTCGCCGTGCTCGAGGCGGTCGCGGATCTTGTCCATCAGGTGGTCGATCTGGCTTTCGGTTGGAACGACGGTTATCTGCGGGTCGAGCAGGCCGGTCGGCCGGATCAGTTGCTCAGCAACGGCGTTTTCCGAAACCTCGAGCTCCCACGGGCCGGGGGTGGCGGAGACGAACAGAAGCTGGCGCTTTCGGCCGAGGAACTCGTCGAAGGTGAGCGGGCGGTTGTCGAGCGCCGATGGGAGGCGGAAGCCAAAATCGATGAGCGTCTGCTTGCGGCTGCGGTCGCCGTGGCACATGCCGCGCAGCTGGGGAACGGTCATGTGTGACTCGTCGAGAATGATCAGGCAGTCTTTGGGAAGGTAGTCGACGAGCGTGTCGGGAGCGCTGCCCGGATCGCGGCCGGCCAGGTGGCGCGAGTAGTTTTCGATGCCTTTGCAGAAGCCGGTTTCCTTGATCATCTCGAGGTCGTAGCGGGTGCGCTCGTTGATGCGCTGCGCCTCGATCGCCTTGCCGCGGCTCTCGAACAGCTTGACACGCTCGATCATCTCGGCTTCGATGGCGGCGAACGCGCGTTCCTTCTTTTCGACCGTGGTGACGAAGTGCTGGGCGGGGAAGATCTCGATCGCGGCTGGGCGGGCGATGACTTCGCCGGTCAGCGGATCGAATCGCTCGATCCGGTCGATCTCGTCGCCGAAGTAGCGGACGCGGATCGCCTCCTCACTCGATGCCGGGAAGATGTCGATCGTTTCGCCCCGCGCCCGGAACCGTGAGCGGTGAAAATCCATGTCGTTGCGGGAATACTGGATCTCGCTGAGCCGCTTCAGCAGCTCCTGACGCGGCAAAACGTCGCCCTGCCGGAGGGAGAGGCGCAGGCCGAGATAGTCTTCGGGCGAGCCGAGGCCGTAGATGCAACTGACCGACGCGACGACGATGACGTCGCGCCTCGTGAAGAGGGAAGCGGTCGCCGAGTGGCGGAACCGGTCGATCTCCTCGTTGATGTCCGAGTCTTTCTCGATGTAGCTGTCGGTCGTCGGGATGTAGGCCTCGGGCTGGTAGTAGTCGTAATAGCTGACGAAATACTCGACCGCGTTTTCCGGGAAGAACTCCTTGAACTCGCTGTACAGCTGTGCAGCGAGGGTCTTGTTGTGCGTGATGACGAGAATCGGCCGCTGCATGCGCGCCGCGAGGGTCGCCATCGTGAACGTCTTGCCGGAGCCGGTGACGCCGAGCAGCGTGGTGTAGCGCCGGCCGCCCTCGATCCAGTCCGCCAGACGCTCGATGGCCCTCGGCTGGTCGCCGCGCGGCTGGAAGGGGCTTACCAGGGTGAGTCTGTTCGGAAGGGTTGGTGTCGTCATGCCGGATATGGTAACATGCCGTGTCAAACCCGTTCCGCCGGTGTACCGGAGGCCGGGCGATACTCGTCGAAGGAGTGACCGTCAGTCGTGAAATTATATATAGCAGCAGATATGGAAGGCATCGCGGGCGTGGTTTCCCCGGCGCAGATCGGAGACGGTGACTCCTCCGAGACCGGGCAGGCTCGCCGGCAGTTCACCGATGAGGTGAACGCCGTCTGTGCGGGCGCGCTCGAAGCGGGGATCGAGGAAATCTACGTCAACGATTTCCACGGCAACGGCCGGAACCTGCTGATCGAACAGCTTCCTTCGAGCGTCACCTTGATCCGGGGCGGGTTCCGACCCACCGCCGGCTTCGACCAGCTCGACCAGACGTTCTGCGGCCTGGTGCTGCTCGGCGCGCATGCGCGGTCCGGCTCGCGCGACGGCGTGATTCCGCACACTTACTCCGACCGGCTTCGGTTCGAGCTGTTCGGCTCACCCATCGGGGAGTTCGACGTTCTTTCCCTCGTGGCCGGCGAGCGCAAAGTGCCGACGATTCTCATCTCGGGCGATTCGAAGACGATCGAGCAGGTGAACACCAACATGCCTTCCGCGCCGACCGTCATCACCAAGTATCCCATCGGCGTCCGCTCGGCCGCGTGCATCCATCCCAAACGGGTGTGCGATGCCCTCCGGGAAGAGATCAAACGCGCGATCAAGGGCGCGTCGGGCATGGAGCCGCCGCTGATCGCGCCTCCGCTTCAGCTCGGCGTCAGGGTCACCGACATGAACCTCATCGACCGGATCTCCTGGATACCGAACATGAAGAGAAGCGGCGACGACTCCTTCGAGTTCGTTGCCGAAAGCGCGGTCCAGATGGCCGAAGTGATCTATGGCATCACCCTCCTCACCACTCCCGGAATTTAATATATCTAATAACATATATAAACCCGCCCGCCGGTCCGCCGCATCGCCCGCCCTGTTCTTCGGCTTTCACTGCCTGACCGCGGTCCTGCTGGTTGCCGAGCTGGTCAGGTTGACGGCGCCCGGCGAATTTCTCTGGATCTACGACTCTCCGTTCTGGACGGACGGCGGTTCGCTGACCGGGATGATCTTCGCCGGCCTGGCGGTTCTCCTCGTCGCTGCCCCGCGACTGGGGGGGATTCTCTTCCGGGCGGTGCCGCCGCTCGTTCTCGCCGCGGCCGCGACCTTCAACCTCGCCGGCCCGCACAGTCTTTCCTGGTGGGTCATCATCACGGCCGGCCTTGCAGGGTGGGGAGGGTGGTTGGCGCAGACGTGGATGGCGGCGCGATGGCGGCCCGCGCTCGTTCCCCTGGCGGTGCTGAATTACGGCGTCCTGCTGTTTCTGTATCTGGACGCGAAATTCTTCGCGATCACGAACAACCATCTCAGCCTCGTCCATTTCTGGTTTCTGCAGTTCAAGGGGATTTTCGCCGCAGCCGGTATTTCGCAGGAAACACAACGGGCCCTGCTGATCACGGGCATGGGCTACGTCGCGGTGACGATGGTCCTGGGCTTTCTGCTCCGCGACCGGCTCCGCCCGCCCGGATGGCTGCCCGGACGGCTTGCCCTGGCGGCCATCCTCTGCATCACCCAGGTTCTGCAGTTCGAGGTGCTGGCGAATATTGTTCCGCTCCAGGAGTATCTGAGCTTCCGATTCGCGTTCGGCACCCGGCTGGTACCCCAGGCTGCGAAGTTCAGGGCGGCGGAGTTCAGGGCGGCACATTCTGTTCTTCCAACGATAGATGAAAATGCCTGCTATGGGTCGGGAACATTCCGGTGGCAGGGTGCCGACCGGCCGAACCTGGTCCTCCTGCTCGTCGAGAGCTGGCGGGCCGACCTTCTGTCCGAGGTCATGCCCGCGCTTGCCCGCCGTGCCGCAGTCGGGCTCTGGATGCGCCGGCATTTCGCTCAGGCGAACTCGTCTCCCCCGACGATCGGCGCGCTTTTTCATGGATGGTACCCGTTCAACTACATGTTCCATGCCGGAGGGGTTGGGGAGCCGGCGTTTTTCCGATTTCTCCGGGACGCCGGCTACCAGTGCAGCCTCGTTCACGGAGGACCGCCGGACGGTCTGCGGGACATCAGGGCGTTCCTGACCGGATTCCGGGAATTGCATCCCCCGGCTGCCGCCGAGGACTGGCCGGGAACGGTCGACGAGGCCCTCGAGACCATTCCGGAGATTCTTTCCGCTTCGGGGCCGCATCTCATTTTCAGTTTTCTCTATAACACGCATTTCGATTACCGGTATCCCCCCGAATACGAGCAGTTCAGGCCGGTACTCCCGGAAGGGACGGACATGCTTTCCCTGGTTCCGACTCCCGAGACGGTCGAACGGATGCGCAATCGCTACCGAAATGCCCTGAGTTTTCTCGACGACCGTCTCAACCGATTTTTCCGCCGGCTCGAGGAATCCGGTGTGGCCGGCAACACCTGGGTTCTTCTCGTGGGCGATCACGGGGAATCGCTGGGGGACGCCGGATTTTTCGCGCATGCGACCGGGCCGCATGTCAGCCAGTTTCATGTTCCCTGTTTCATCTTCGGGCCGAACCTGACGCCCGGTCTGATCGACGCGCCCACCCAGCATGTCGATCTTTTGCCCACGCTTGGCGGCCTCATGGGATTCGATGTGGAAGGGCTGCCCGGTCGCGATGTCCGGACGGCTTCGCGGCCGGCCGCCCTGTCGTTCGACTACTCGGCGGAGCGCCGGGTCATCGTGCGCACGCCCGCTCGCATGTCGATGTTCGATTACGACAGCGCCGGCCGGTTCACGTGGGTCCTGACCATGCGGAACGACTTCGCCATCGATGCGACGCTGTTCGAAGCCTATTCGGCCTCGAACCCGGCCCGGCTGGCCGGCCTGGTGCGGCAGGATGCCGAACTGCTGAGGCTGTTGCTGTCGCAAAAGTAGCCCGTGAAACATGCCCGGGCGTGCACGCAGGCGCCGCAGGACGTGTATAAATTCGTATTATATTGATGCGGATTATTCCAGCCGGGTTTACGACTCTTCGCCGTCCCCCTCGGTATCGATGCCCCGGTCGATGCCGAGAAGTTTCATCTTGCGCTGGAGCGTGCGCCGCGAAATCCGGAGCACCTTCGCTGTCATGGAAACATTGCGACCGTTATTTTCCAGCGCCTGCGTGATGATGATGCGCTCCGCCGCCATCAACTGGTCTTCGAAACTGCCGGCGACGGGAAGAGCCTGTCCCGCGGCATCCGGGCCGCAGGGGCGGTCGGCGAGATTGGAGGGCAGGTGGGCCGGCATGATCACTTTGTCGGCGAGGACCACGGCGCGTTTGAGCACGTTCTCGAGCTCGCGGATGTTGCCGGGCCAGGAGTAGCCGAAGAGCAGGCGGCGGGCCGACGCGTCGATGGTGGGCTGGGCCTTCCTGTTTTCCCGCGCGAACTTGTCGAGGAAGTAGTCGATCAGCAGGGGCAGGTCGCCCTGGCGCTCGCGCAGAGGCGGGAGGGTGATCGTCATCTCGTTGATGCGGTAATACAGATCGTGGCGGAACCGTCCTTCGCGCACCAGGGCCGGAAGATCACGATTGCTGGCGGCGATGACCCGGATATCGATGTCGATCGGCTTGACGCCGCCTACACGCCGGATCTTCCGCTCCTGCAGCACACGCAGCAGCTTGACCTGCGTGTGGAGGGACGTTTCGGATATTTCGTCCAGGAAGATCGTGCCGCGGTTGGCGATTTCGAAATACCCCGTTTTCTGGCCGACCGCGCCGGTGAAAGCACCCTTTTCGTAGCCGAACAGCTCGCTCTCGATGATCGAGTCGGGAAGGGCCCCGCAGTTGACGGCGATGAACGGCTCGTTCGTCCGCGGCGAGTTCGTGTGGACCGCGTGGGCGACGAGTTCCTTGCCGGTTCCGCTTTCGCCCTGGATGACCACGGAGAGGTTGCTCGAACTGATACGCTCGACGCAGGAGAAGATGGACTGCATCTTTTCCGACCGGCCGATCATGCCCGTGAAGACGGCGCCGGACTCGGAAGCCGCGGCCTTTTCCGCGCCGCCCGAGCCGGCTCCAGTCACCTCGTAGACATTTACCGGGGAAAACTCGAAGATGACCTTGCTGGATATCTTCTGCACCCAGTGCGGAAGAACGCTGGCCAGTTCCTGGATCTCGGCGTCGCGCATACCGAGCCGGCGGCCTTCCTTCCAGATCAGGGCAGTGAGGTCTTCGGGGCTCATATCGAGGAGGTCCTCGATGTTCTTCTCCATCAGCCGGTTCAGGACGTTCAGCCAGCCGATATACCGCTGCTGGGTCGGCTCCGTGCGCGTTTCCGCCAGGCCGATGTCGCTCAGCAGGCGCTCGCGCATCGTGGGTGGCATGGCGATGCCGAAATTAACTTCCTGCTTTTTGGGAAGCCCGCACTTCCAGTGCTCGAACAGCCTGTCCAGTTCCCGGACGTCGCGAGGCGCGATATCGGAAAAGAACTGGGTTGCGATATCCTTCAGCCGCCGCGCGTCATCCATGAAAACCCTGCCTCAGTTCGCCCCGGGAGCGGCCGGCTGGCCGGAGGGTTCCTCGACGGCCGGCATGTCGGGTGAGATAACGGGAACTTCCGGAGTCGTCGCTGCGGGAGGAACCTGTGCCGGAGCCGACGCCGGAGCCGGAGCCGGCTTCCGGGGGGCGGGAATGACGGCCTTCTTCACCGGGGTCAGGAGGTTCGCCGGGATCTGGCGCTTGAATTTACGGAGGAAATGGATCGCCGTCTTGTTGCCCGGCTCGGCTTCAAGCGCCTTCATATAGGCATCAGCAGCGGCATTGTTTTCTTTGGCTTCGCTCTTCATGCGGCCGACCCACTGCCATGCCTCGGCATTCGCCGGATTGGCAGCCGTCGCGGCTTCGAACTTGGCGAGAGCCACTTCCTTGTTCCCCTGGCTGTAAAACAGGTAGCCCCATTTCCGGAGAGCTTCGGAGAGGAAGACGGTGATGATCGCCTTCTTCTTCGTATCGGGGAACTGGTGGAGATACTCCTGCCAGGCAATGGCTTCCTTTGCCGGGAAGTCCATCTGCTGGTAGATCCGGGCGCGGCGGAACAGCAGCTTGCCGGCCTTCGACGGATCTTTTTCGAGCAGGTAATCGATCGATTGCAATTCACGATCGAGCTGGGCGCGTTCCGACTGGCCGAGGCGCAGTTCATTGCGGGTTTCCTCGTCGATCCGGCCGAGGACGCGCATTTCGGCCAGCGGCTCGGCGCACTCCTCTCCTTCGCAAAAGTCGGCACTGACAGGGTTCAACGTGCCGCATTTGAGGCATTTGTTCAGGGCGTATCCGCATTTTTTACACGTGATATCCGTCAGTTCGGCAAGCGTCCCGCATTGGGGACAGATGACCCGAATGGCCGATGACGGAAGAGCCGTCAGAAGCATCACAGCCAGCAGAAGGATCGTCAATACGATGGAAAAACGCATGCTTGCCCTCCAGATAGTGTTGTCGCCCTCATGCGGGAATGTTCCGCATCATAGTGGTGCTTTGGCCGCCTGTCAACCGATCCGGTCGACGTAGAAATCCCAGAACCGCTGATCGGATGCTGGCGGGGCGTTCGAGATGTCGCCGGCTTTCTCGCTGACCATCAGCCTGCCGGGGTGAAGCTCGTCGAGCGCCGCGATGACCGGCTGCACCGCCTCGGCGTCGGAAACGCTTTTCCCATGTCTGAAAACGTGCCATTCCCGCCCGTCGTAGCAGGCGAGATACTCGTTGCCCCTGGCCGCGATGCGCCAGAATTTCGGCGTCCGGTAATGGAACTGCTGATACTGGGACGCGAGAAACGCGCGTGTGACGATGAACCTGAGGGGAAGAGGCGAGCCGAGAAACGACTGCCAGCCTTCTCGGATGAGGGCGTCGCCGTCCCCGTGAGTTTCTTCGCGGGCCTCGACGCCATTGTCGGACGTCACATCCGCCGGGTTTGCCCAGAAATAACAGCGATCGGGTTTCAGCCCGATACTGCTCAGATCCTGGCGGACGTCCTCGGTGTCGGCGAACAGCTCCAGACCGTGCCATTCTCGTCGCCGGGCTTCCTGGCACAGGCCGTCGAACAGTTTTCTCGCCACGGCGGGCTGCCTGAAATCGGGGTGGATGCGCCACCGGGGGACGCTGCCCACGGCGCTCCCTTTCTGAATCAGGTCCGCATACCCGAAAATCATCCGCTCGCAGCTCAGAACCCAGGATGAGCCCGGCGAGCGGCTGACGATCTTCTGGTGCATGCGGCAGGTGGACTCGTCATCGAACCAGCCGCCTTCGAGCTGCTCGAAACAGCGGTGCATGTCCACCAGCGAGGAGGCGTCTTCCTCATAGGAAATCGCCCTGAACTCGAACCGCCGCACAAGTTCCGTCATCATGAGCCTATCTTAGCGGAAACCCCCCGCCTGTTCAAGGGAGCCCGCTCCCTTTCAGACTTCAATCTTCACCCTTCAAACGGCGAAGATCAACGAAAAACCGCTCCCGAAGAAGACTTCGGAAGCGGTTTTCGTTGATCTTCGATTACTTCTTGCAGCTCTTCTTGCAGACCTTGCGGAAGTGGCCCTTGGTGTGGGAACCGTCGCTGTTGTAGTGACCCTTCACGAAGGTCTTGCACTTCTTGCCGGTGACACCCTTCTTCACGGAGACGCCTGCATCCATGACCTTGTTCTGGATCGCGTCGAACGCCTTGGTGCCGGCCTTCTTGCCGTTCTTGAAGCCCTTTTTGAAAGCAGCACCGACTTTCTTGAAGAAGCCGGGTTTCTGATGGCATCCGCCCTGATGCTGGCCGCACTGGCCGCTCTGACCGGACTGGCCACTCTGGCCGCTCTGACCGCTCTGGCCGACCTGGTCATGCTGACCGGACTGGCCGGACTGGCCGCTCTGGCCGCTCTGGCCGGGGTTTCCGGCGAAGGCGACGGGGGCGATGGTGAGCGCGCCGAGGAACAGGGCTGAAATGATCAGATTCTTCTTCACGATGAGATTCCTCCTGATAATTATTTCATTGTGCTGATTTTGAACTTTGGAACTTGATGCGCCTAAACTACGCAACTCATGTACCACGTTTGCACTTAACATAAATCGGCAATCTACCGATAGTTTGACAGCAAAAAAGTTCCGGCATGACAAAAAACCGGCACGCAAGGTGATGAAAAATCAGCCGCATGGAGGCGGAAATGGATTGGTTGAAACGATGGATGAGCGGGTTGATGGATGAAAGCCTGGCGGCTTTCATAACCGGCCTTGTCCTGTTCCTGGTCGGCCAACTGCTCTGGAGATCATTTCTCAAAAAACTGGACACGCACACCTCTGAAGGAAAAGGGCTGCTGGGAAAGCTGACGGCTGCCGTCCGGTGGCCAGGGCATCTGCTCATCGGGCTTCTGGCGCTCGATGCCGGCTTGCATCTCGCGCCGGTGTTCAAAAGTCGTGCAGCATGGATAGCCACCTGCGGCCTCCTGTTACGACTGAATGCCGTGCTGCTGATAGGTGAGGCGGTGTTTGCGGCCTGCATCGGGTATTACCTCCGGGAACGGCGTGCCACCGAAGTGCCGATCATTTTCGAGCAACTGCTGAAGGTGATCGCCTACATGATCGTCGGGCTCTCGATCCTTTCGACAGCCTATCGGGTCGATATCACCCCGTTGTTGACGACATCGGCCGTCTTCACCATGGTGATCGGTCTTGCGCTCCAGGATGTTCTCGGGAACCTGTTTTCGGGGCTTTCCGTCCACTTTTCCCCCCCCTTCAAGCTCGGTGACTGGATCAAGGTTGCCGGGTATATGGGAAAGGTCGTCGAGTCGAACTGGCGCGCAACGACGATCCGCATGATGACGCGCGACCTGATCACGCTCCCGAACAACGACATCGCAAAGAAGGAAATTCACAACCTCATGCTGCGGCCGGGGCTGCTGTATCGCGATTTCACGATCGGCCTTGCCTATGAAGCGTCACCAGACCAGGTCAGAAAATCCCTGCTCGGAGCCTGTTCGCAGGTGAATGGAATTTTAAAATCGCCCCCGCCTCAGATCTTCATGGAGGAGTTTGGTGACTTCTCCATCTCGTATCGCATCAGATACTGGATCAGCGATGCCGATTACCCGCCGACGATCCAGGACCAGCTGCTTTCGCGCATCTGGTACCGCCTCAAACGCGATGGAATCTCGATTCCCTTCCCGATCCGCGAGGTATACACGCATCCTGAAAAAGATATCGAAGGCGAGATGATTCAACGGCGGCTCGGGCTGATCCAGAACGTCGATTTCCTTGCCGAGCTGGACCGCACGGACAAGTCGTTCATCGCACATCACATCAGTGAGCAATGGTATGAAAGCGGGGAAGAGATCTTCCGGAAAGGCGACTCCGGAACTGATTTCTTCATCATCGACCAGGGCGCCGTCGGCGTCTATCTCGGGGAAAAATCCGCGGAGAGCGTGGCGACCTTGCGGCACGGCGACTTTTTCGGAGAAATGTCCCTGATGACGGGAGAGCCTCGATCCGCCACGATCGTGGCGGAAGAGGAAACCCTGCTGCTCGCCTTGAGCCAGGATACGATGAGCCGGCTGCTTCACGAAAACACCGCAGTGGCGAGACGATTGAGCGAATCGCTCGCCGAACGCGCGGCATCCAACCGGGCCGCGGGGGCCAGGGCTGCCATAGAATCGGCAGAAGGCCCGGCCGTTGCGGAGCTGAATCGAGCCGCCGACGTTGCGAGCAATGAAATCTTCGACCGGATCAAGCGGTTTTTCCGGCTCGCCTGATCGTTTGACGAGCGGGGCCGGAAAAAGTATAATTCATAGCAACCGTCGGTTGCGGCGGGTATTCTGCAGTTGGAGCAATGTATGACGCGGCTATACAAAAAATTCATCACGTCCTTCACGATGCAGGTGAAGCGACGGTATCTGATGCTCCTGAAAAAAGATGCGGTGGCCGACGGCCTGAAGCGGCGCCGGGGAGAATGCAAGGGGTGCGGCGAATGCTGTAAGGCATCCTTCAACTGTCCGTTCCTGTATAAGCATGGCGATATGCTTCTCTGCCAGATCCACGAGACCAAGCCCGAAGTCTGCAAGACCTATCCCTTCAACGAACAGGACGTCTTCCCCCACACCATCGGCAAATGCGGCTACTACTTCGTAAAAGACGAAAACGAAGACAAATAATCTTTACTGCTATACAACGACGCCCGGCAGAATCATCTGCCGGGCGTCGTTCTTCTTTTTCTTCTTGTGTTTCAACCTTCACGCTTCAAACTTCAACGTTCACCTCGTGCGCCTCATCGCACCCGGTGAACTTTGATCATGTTTGTGTTTCCCTTCACCCCAAGAGGAACGCCGGCGACGATCACGATCGTGTCGCCGGGCTTCGCCAGCCCGTGCTCGCGCACGGTCGTTTCGGCGCAGGCGATCATCGCGTCGGTGTCGCGCAAATCCTCGATCAGGACCGAGCTGACGCCCCAGGAGAGCGAGAGGCGGCGGCAGGTTTCCGGCTTCGGCGTGAGGGCGTAGATCGGGACCGAGGGGTGGTATTTCGAGACGTTGCGGGCGGTGTTCCCGCTGTGGGTGAATGGAACGATCGCGGTCGCGGCAAGATCGACGGCCGATTCGCAGGCGGCATGGGCTATAATGTCCTCTATATCGTGCTTCACTTCGGGGAGGAGCGTGTCGGTCGAGTCCCTGGACAGGCGCTCGGCCTCAGTCGCGATCGCCGCCATCGTCCGGACCGCTTCGACCGGGTGCGCGCCGGCAGCCGTTTCGCCCGAGAGCATGATTGCGTCCGTGCCGTCCATGACGGCGTTGAACACGTCGGTCGTCTCGGCGCGGGTCGGCCGGGGGTTCGACATCATCGACTCGAGCATCTGGGTCGCCGTGATGACCTCGATGCCGCGCCTCGTGCAGCGGGTGATGATGTGCTTCTGGATGGCCGGCACCTTCTCGATGGGCATTTCGACGCCCAGGTCGCCGCGCGCGACCATGACTGCGTCCGTTTCGGCCAGGATTGCCTCGAGATCGTCGACCGCCTCGGGCTTCTCGATCTTCGAAACGACCCGGATGGGCGACGGGCCGATCAGCTTCCGGAGCTCGCGCAGATCCTCGCCACGCCGGACGAACGAGAGGGCCACGAAGTCGAGCTCCTGGGCGATCATGAATTTCAGGTCCTCGCGGTCTTTCTCCGTGATCGTCTCGACCGACAGCTTCGCGCCCGGCATGTTCATGCCCTTCTTCGTCTTGAGGACGCCGCCATCAACGACGGTGCAGACCACGGCGTCGGCGGCTTTCGAGGCCACGCGCAGGGTGAGGTTGCCGTCGTCGAGCAGGACGGTGTCGCCGGGGTTCAGATCTTTGACGAGGTACGGATAGGACGTGCCGATGCCGGTTTCCGAACCGGGCAGGTCGGGGTGCTGGCTCAGGGTGAACGACTGTCCCGCCTTCAGCGTGACCGATCCGTTGGGGAACGTGCCGATGCGGATCTTCGGACCACAGAGGTCGCCGAGAAGCCCGATATGCTTCCCGAGCCGTTTCGCTTCGCTTCGCACGATCTCGATAAGCTGTTTGTGGCTGTCATGCGAGCCGTGCGAAAAATTCAGGCGGAAAATGTTCACGCCCGCTTCGATGAGTTTTCCGATGATGTCCGGAGATGATGAGGCCGGGCCAAGGGTCGCGACGATCTTCGTTCGCTTCTGCATGTTCAGTTCCTCCCACAAAAGTGTCGATCCGTCGCAAGCATAGCCGACGACGCACACTGCTGCAAGCGGTGAGTTGGAACTTCCCACTTCGTGGTTTCCCAAAATCTGCCGATGAGTGCGGATGGGACAATATCATCCGCGGGAGGCGACGACATGAAAAGGTTGGGATTGGGGCTCATGCTGGCGTGGCTGTCGGCAGCGGCGCCCGGCGTCGCTCTCACGCTCGACACGCTGCCCAACTACCAGGATGCCGGGATGCGCCTGTATGTCAGCGGCACGCAGAAACTCCAGGAGCGCGACTACGTCGGCGCTGCCGATGACCTGCGCCAGGCCGTTCGTGCCCGCCCCGATATGTCCGAGGCTTTCCACAACCTCGGCTTCGCGCTCGAGAAAACCGGCGACATGAAGACCGCCGCGGCGGCCTACGAACGGGCGCTGGCGCTCAATCCGAACTACGCTTCGGCGCTGAACAATCTCGGCTTCCTTCTCGCGACGCTCGAAGCCGACGCCCAGCGCGCGGTCCAGTTGTGCCAGCGGGCCGTCGAGCTCGAACCCGATTCGGCGAACTTCCGCGACTCGCTCGGCTGGGCCTGCTATAAGGCCGGCCGCCATGACGAGGCGATCAGGCACTTCCAGGCCGCCATCCGCATCGACGGGAACTTCTTCAAGTCCTACTTCAACCTCGGCCTGTGCGAGTTCACCCGGAAAAACTATGCCGAGGCCGGCCGCAACTTCATCGCGGCGCTCAAACTGAACCCTGGCTACGTGCGCGCCTACATCCCGCTCGCCGAGTGCTACGAACGAACCGGACAGAACAACAAGGCGATCAACGTGTATCAGCAGGCGCTCACCAAGACCCCCGAAGGGTCGCCCGTGAAGCGCCACGTCGAGCGCAAGCTCAAACGGCTCAATAACAATAGTAGATCATATTATTTCGCGAACGTGAAGTCCATCCAGGGAAGCTCGAAACTGAACGAGTTCCTGCGTCGGAAGGGAAAAGGCAGCCGGCTCGGCGACTACGACGCCAAGGCGGAAGCGATGGAATCATCGACCTCGTTCTCCCCCGTCAGCGCGACACCCGGTGCCGATACCCTTTCGGTTTCCACCATGGGATCTGATGTCGATTTCGGCACCTCCGCGATGGCAAGCCGG
>CAYMEN010000038.1:0-39528 GCA_964389325.1 uncultured bacterium
ATCGCCTTGACGACGAAGGCGCGGCCTTTGATTTTCGCCGAAACGGAAAGAATCTTCTTCTTGTTGAATATCCCGCCGGTTTTCGTCTCGCTCTTGACCAGGGAAAGGCTCTGACAGCCGTGCTCTGAAAGGACCTGCTGGAACCAGGCAAGCCGCTCGTAATTCTTGGTATTGTCGGAGAAGGTGATCGTTCCCTGAATGACCGGCTGGGCAAGAAAGAAACTCTTGTAGTCCGAGCCGGCATACGTGTTCCCGAGATCGACGTCCCTCTTGACCGCGGTGAAATCGACGGGAACGGACGTCCGTTCCTCCATGGCCGGCGCGGTGGCCGGAGTTATCGTTACCTTATTCTTTCCGCTGAACGGGTTGGTCTGCGCATACGCGGAGCCTCCGAGAAGAATGCCTGCGGACAGGAGCGAAATCGGAACATAGAACCGTTTCTGAGACCTCATCATGCTTGTCAGCCTTTCATTTCAAGAAGTTGTATGGAGCCGACGACGAGCTCCTCTCTGATCCCGATCGTATAATTATATGTACAAAATGCAAAACCGGCAAATGCCGTTGAAGCATTATCACCAGACCGGGTTCATCGATTCCTCGCAAGCGGCGTCGACGGTGCGGAAGAAAGAGGGGGAAAAATGAACTTTCTGAACGAGAAGCAGGAAAAGCCATTTACATGAGTGGATTCGGTGAGTACACTTATCAAATGCAGTCTCTTCGAAATATCTGAATTTGGGAGGTTTCCGGAGCCATGCCTCATCGCGTTTTTTCCGCTGCCCTACTGATCTGTCTTCTGCTTGTACAGACCGCTTTTGCCGGATACGGAATCGATCGCGCGAAGGATGCGATGAATCGTGGGGATTTCCGTCAGGCGATCGAGCAGTTCCGCATGATCACCAGCGACTATTCCTCCCCGGAGTATGATCGCCGTGAAGCGATGTATTTCACCGGGTTTTGTTATGTGAAGCTCAGCGATCCCTGGGCTGCCATCAGTGCCTACGAACAGTTCCTGAGCCGGTACGAAAACTCTTCCGACAGGGCGCTGGTTCCCGATGCCCTGTATGTCCTCGGGCGGACCTATGAGGACGTCGGTCGGGCTGGCCAGGCCAGGCTGTTGTATCGCCGCTGCGCCAGCAAATTCCCTGGCAGCGAGTTCGCCCGCAAGTGTGAGGACAGGATGCGCGTCATCGGCGTTCCCGACGACTACGGCCATGGACATGATCACGGGCACGGCCATTCGAATTATCCCGGCGGTGTGACTCCTCAGATCGCCGACATGATCGAGCTCGCGAAAATGGCCCGAATCTCCTACGAGGCCGACGAGATGCTCATGAAAGCGGCCCGCAAGGCCCAGACCGGTGCTGATTTCGTCGCCATTTCCCGGGCGGTCCGGAATGAGTATACCCGCTCCGAGATCAGCGACATCCTGCAGCGATCGCGGGTTTTCGGGTACATGGCCGCCTTTGAGGCGGTGGAGTTTGCGCGGACCATCGGAAACAGCTATACCCGGGACGAGTTCCTGCTGGCTTCTGCCCGCAAGACCGCACGCACGATGGCGGATTTCCGGATGCTCATGGATGCGACCTCGAACTCCTTCACCCGGAGCCAGATTCTCGAAATCGCGAACAGGGTCATCGGCGGTCGCACCTTCGACATCCAGATCTCCGCTTCCATCGAAGCCGGACCCGAGACTCCCGCCAAGGCGGAAAAGGCGAGCGTGAAGAAGGAAGCCGGGAAAGCGACTGTCTCCTCCTCCGATCCGTTTGCCGGATTCTCGCCTGACCACAAGCGGATCCGTCGCGTGAACTGGTTCGTCGAGGCCGTATCGGCGAAGAAGAACGTGAAAGAGATGGCGCAGCATCTCTCCCGCGAGGATATGTCGCTTGACGTCGTGAAGCAGGCCATGAAGGAATACTCGACGATGAAGACGTTCGACAAACTCCACAAGCAGTAAGGATGATCTGATCGGCGAATATGGCACCGGCCCAAGAGTGGCGGCCGGTGCCTTCTTCATGGAAAGGAAACAGCAATGCGAATGACGGCAGGTTTGGTGATGGCGGCGCTTCTCGCGGCGGGAGGTGCGTTTTGTGCGGAACCGGGCAATGGGGTCGATCTGGATCGCCCGTTGTTCGAGCTTCCGTCGGATACGAAATCAGGAGACGCCCCGATTGGCGGGCAAAACAACGGAAACGCCGATTCAGAGCTGGAAACGAAGGCCGGAGCAGGGGATGCCGAAGCGCAGTATCGGCTGGGCATGGCCTGTCTGCGCGGCGACGGCCGTGATGCCGACGAGGCGGCCGGTGTGCGCTGGCTGAAGTCCGCGGCGGCCCAGAATCATCAGCCGGCCGAGGTTCAGCTGGGGCGGATGTATCGGGAAGGCAACGGCCTCGAAAAGAATTACATCAGCGCCATCCGATTGCTCAAGAAGGCCGCCGAAGCCGGCAGCAGCGAAGCTCAGATAGAACTCGGAATGATGTACTATGCCGGGAAAGGCGTCTACAAGGACGCCGTCACGGCATACGTGTTTCTTTCCCTTGCTTCCCCGACGCTCATGGTGTCCCCGCCTGAGGCCTGGGCGGACGCCCGAAACGCTCTCGAAGCTCTGGAGACGAGCCTGGGACCTGATGCAAAGGGGATCGCCGCGGAACGGCTCGACATCGAGCGGGAGAAGATCCTCACCGACACGATGCGGCGACATCCCTGACGATCTCCGGGAGAGCCTTGGGCGAACCGATGCCTCAGTCCTGCTTCCGCGAAATCACCGTGGCGAGGCCTTCGGGGTGCGTCGAGGCCTCAAGTTCCTGGACGATGGCGCTGTCGGCGTTGATCCTGCCGTTCAGAACGGGCATGTGCGTTTTTCCGTCGCGATTGATGCGGAGCGTGAACTCCGGGTCGCAGGGCAGGGGCTTGATCCCGTCGAGGTCGAGCCGGAAGGGCTCGATCAGCTCGTTTCGGCGGGCGATCAGCTTCTCGACGGCGACTTTCTGGACGAACGACGGCCAGCCGCTTTCGGAGAAGCTTCGTTCCAGATCGGAACGACTCAGACGGGCGATGCGGAGGGCCATCCAGCGGGCATCGGCCCAGGAACAGTCTTTCCAGGACCGGGGAATGTAGAGGGGGCGCATGACGAAGTTGATCGATCCCGGAAGGAAGCGCACGAATGAGGCCTCGAACGAGTTCAATTCGCCCGACGGCTTCAGGCCTCCAAGGGTGCAGCCGAGGTCGCTCTGGTACTCGACAGTGCGGTCGAACTGGCGGGTCTTCAGATTGTAGAGCAGGCCGACGCGCGAATTGTCGTCCTTCATGTCCTTGTTCTTCACCCACGCGTTGAAGACGAGCGACCCTCTCGCAACACGGTCGCTCTCGGCGCCGACGGCGCTGAGAGCTGCACCGCCGAGCCGCTTGAACGCGGGGTTGTAGAGCGAAAGCTGGCATTCCTTGAACTTCACGAAGGCCGCGCCGACATATTTCGGATCGATCGATTCGCGTTCGGCCATCTTTCCGTCGACAATGCCGTGCCCGAGGATCTCTGCGCCGTTTTTCACGAGCGCTTCATCCAGCAGATACCGCTCGGCATGGAACTGGAACTTCGATGCCAGCAGTTTCGCGGCGAGGGCGGCGAAGGAATGGATCGCATCCGGGCCGGTCTTCTTCGGGGCGCTCAGGATAAGGATGCTTTCGCCGGGTCCCGAGTAGAACTTCAGGTCCTCGAACGAGGCGCCTATATCGATGGCGAGCCGCGTGACGGCGACATCGGTGTGGACCTCGTCGCCCCATTTGAGTTTCCAGGTCAGGCCATACCGGTCTTTAACGGTGATTTTCGGCGAGGTCGCGTCTTCCTTGAGTTCGTCATAGAACAGGATGCGGCGGGCATAGCCGATGTCGAAGCGTTCGAGCTTTTTGTCGCAGGCCCTGATCAGGGCGATCTGCTCGTTCAGGAACCCGGGAGCGTTGCTGCCGGGCTCTTTCCCGCTCATGGACGGGTGATCCGGGGCGGGGGCGAGGCGAGAGATCTCGACGGGGGAAAGCCGCGAGAGGGCTTCGCGGGAAAGCGGAACCGAACTGCCGGGCTTGAAGAGGCGCGCGGCTTCCCGTTGCGCTCCGGCAGCACCGACCGGCTGTTCGGGATTTTCCTGGGCAGGAACGGACAGGCCGAGCTTGCCTCCGGCCACGTTCTTGAATAATTTGGCGAGCCGGACCAGACGCGGTTCCTGCCCGGCAGATTCCATATCTGCAAGAATAGAATAATGGAGGCGCTGGAGCCGGAGGAATTCGTGGGCGTCCCCCTGCTCCTGTTTTTGGGCTTCGGCACGCGCAAGGAGCGCCTGGGCGTCGGTGACCAGCTTGGCATACGCGATGGCGGACGGGTTTTTTTCCTGCTTCCCGGGTTTATCCGGATATTTTTCCCGGAGGGCTTTCCGGACTTCCGCCTGCTCCCCCCTGACGCGGCCGATGAACGACTGCAGGTTCACAACCGAATACGACAGGGCGGGATAGCCCTTCACCGCGTCCTGAGCGGCCTGGACGGGCGCGCGGACGGGAAGGGACAAAGAGCCTGCGAGCATCAATACGAGGAGCACCGTGTATCGCCGTGTCATGAATCCTCCATTCGTGATGACTTTATATATTACTATGTATATTATTGAGCCGACTGGAGATCGACCCCGTTGGTGCGGAAGACGATGTTCCCGTTTTCGTCCGTGCGCAGGACCGTCGCTCCGATGTTCTGAAGCGTTTCGACGACACCGTCATCGGGCGCGTCGCCGTCGCCGGCGTCGCAGGTGATGACGGCAAACCGTGGCCGGACCGCCATGAAGAAGGGGGTCGCCGAACCGCCCTTGTAGATGCCGTGGTGGGGGACCTTCAGAACGTCGGCGTGCAGATCGACGCCCCGTTTCAGCAGCTCCTCCTGCCCGTCCGCGAGAATGTCGGCCGCGAAGAGGAAGGTGATCTTGCCGAACTCGAGTTTCAGCACGAGAGAACCTTCGTTTTCATCGGGATGCGACCGCGACGGGCCGAGCGCGGTGAGCTTGTATCCTTTGCCCTCGATGAGAACGTTCCCGGGCTTGACGCGGAGCGTTCGGGCCGGGTCTCGCGGATCGTAGGGCTCGACGACCCTGGCGATGGGAAATGCTTCCGCAATCGCAGGATATCCGCCCGCGTGGTCCTTGTGGCGGTGGGTGAGCACGACCAGGTCGAGCGTGCGGATACCCCGTTTCCTGAGATTCCCGACGAGGGTGTCGGCCGTTTTCGCGTAACCGGTGTCGATCAGGCAGGTTCTTCCGTCCGGCAGCCGGACGATCGTCGCATCACCCTTGCCGACATTGATGAATGCGGCTTCGAGCCAGCCGGAGGGCAGCGGCTGCTTCTGTGCCGCGACTTCCTCCGTATGCGCCGGCTTCTTGCCCTTCTTCTCTTTTTTCTCTTTTGCCGCCTCTGACGTGAGTGCCAGAAGAAGGAAGACAACCACGGCGACGAAGGCCGGGATGACAGGTATGGGTATACGTCTTGTTCGCATCTTCATGCTCCTGAATGAAAATGATCCTCGGTGCCGATTGTTTGACCATTATACATGTTTCACCCGTGCGGTTTATTCGACCGTGATGCGGATCTGGGCAGCCTCCTCGCCTGGCGAGAGGACGGTGATCGTATGCGCACCGGGTTGCATCGGCCAGAACGCTTCGTAGGGCGGGCCGACCCTCGCGGTTTCGATCCCATCGACGAGCCAGACGACTTCGGTCAGCGGAGCCTCGGGAATCGCCCGCAGGCGGACAAGGTTATCCTCGTCCGGCGACCGGACGAACCGGTCGCCGTCATGCGGCGAGACGATGCTGATGCGCCCCCAGCCGATGGCATCGGTATCCGGGCGGGAGACGCGCAGGATGCCGGGGGCGGTCGCGGCGAGGGGCGGCGACGCCGGGGTTGCTGTCGGCGAGGCGATCGTGGAAGCCGCGGATGTCGGGTTCCTGAGATGAACGCCCGGGCCGTCGGGGTGGCCGCCCGGGAGGGGGGCGAGGGGGTCGCCGATTTCGAGGCCGCCGGCGAGCGTGAACGGGTCGGCGGTTCGGGAGATGCCGCGGGCCTGGAGCCAGCCGGCATACTCGGGGGGCAGTTCGTGGAAGCGGCCCTGGCGCTCGTGGAACCTGCAGTCTTCGAAGGGTTCCGAGCCGCGGACGAAGAGTTCGGTTGCCCGGACGGGGCAGAACCGGGTCGGGCGTTTCCCCGAGATGCCGCAGACGGAGGCCGTCACGACGGAGGACGGCTGCCGGAACCAGCCGCTCATGCCACCGGTCTGGAGTTCCGTCAGGAGGTCGTGCGCCATGGGACCGCAGGCGGTCGCCCCGGAAAGGCCGTAGGTCGGCGCTCCGTCGAAGTTGCCCACCCAGAGCCCGGCGATATACCGCGGGGTGACGCCGAACAGCCAGGCGTCGCGATAATTGGTGCTCGTGCCGGTCTTGAGGGCGACGGGGAACGGGTAGGAGAAAAACTGCGGGTTGCCGAACGTGAGAAGCCTTGCCGACGGGTCGGCGAGCATCTCGAGGATGATCCAGGCTGTAGCGTCAGATACAATTTCCGAAGATATGGATGCAGGCCCCGGGGTCGCCCGAAGCGAGACGCGGCGGCCGGCATGGGCCAGCATGCCGTAGGCGGCCGCGACGGAGGTCATCGACAGCTCGGGGTTCCCGATGGCGAGGCCGAGGCCGTAGACATCCGCCAGCGCCTCGTCGGGCGGCAGGAGACCAAGGCCGGCGAGCAGGCGGTAAAACGTCCTTCCGCCGAGCGTGTTCAGCATCTTGACGGCGGTGATGTTCAGCGAGTTGCCGAGGGCGCTTCGCACGGTGATGGGACCGTATGAGCGGCGGTCCGCGTTGACAGGGAGATAGTCGCCCTGCGGCGTCCGGAAGGTCTGCAGGGTGTCCGATATGACCGACGAGGCGGAGAAGCCCTTCTCGAGCGCGAGCGCATACAGGAACGGCTTGAGAATCGAACCGCCCGAACGGCGGGCCGTGCAGCCGTTGTTGAACCCGCCCGTTTCCGGTCCCCACTGCTGGGAGCCGGCCATCGCGAGCACCGACATGGTCGGGGTGTCGATGACGAGGCCCGCCGCCTGGCGGGCGCCCGACCGGGCCAGCCGGCTCCGGTGCGATTTCAGGACGCTCTCGAGCCGGCGCTGGGTGTCGATGTCGATCGTCGTCGTCAGGCGGCCGGTCGGCGTGCCGGTCTCGGTGAACAGCCAGTCGGTGAAATGCGGGCAGACGATGGGCAGTTTCCAGGGCCGGATGCCGAGAGGCTTTCGAGCCGCCGACGCGCACGCTTTCGAATCGGCGAGGTTCAGTTTCGCCATGCGTGAAAGGACCCAGTTCCGCCTCGTCTTCAGCCGGCTCGCACCTCCCGGGCGCCACGGGTTGAGGCGGGAGGGAGACTGCGGGAGCGCGGCGAGCGTCGCGGCCTGAGCCAGATCGAGCGCCGCCGGCTCCCTGCCGAACAGCAGATACGCGCCGGCCCAGCCGCCGCGCAGATTGCCGGCCATCGGGGCCAGGTTCAGGTAGGCGGAAAGGATCTCCTGCTTGCTCATCTGCTGTTCGAGGCGCGCCGCGAGAACCAGTTCGGACATCTTCGCCGCCAGGGTCCGCGGGCGCGGCCGGGAAATGCGCATCACCTGCTGGGTGATCGTGCTCGCCCCCGAGACGACGCGTCGCTCGAGGAGGTTGTCCCAGGCGGCCCGGCAGATCGCCGCGAGGTCGAAGCCGCCGTGGCGGAAGAACGAGCGGTCTTCGGCGGCCAGGAGAGCGTCGACCAGCAGCGGGGAATGGCTCGCCAGGGGCGTGGCGAGCCGGATGTCGCCCGACGGACTGGTGAACAGGCGCAGGAGCGTGCCGTCACGGGCGAGAAAGGCGCCGCCGTCGGCCGCCAGAGCCGCCCGGACGAAGCCCGCGGCATCGGGAACCAGCAGGCGCACGGCCGGCTTCCAGCAGATCGCCGCGAAGAGAGAAAACGCGACGGCGAATAATAAAGTTAATTTGATATATTTCAAAAGATACTATATTCCCGTCAGATTTTTGGACTCCGTTCGTGCTGAGCCTGTCGAAGCACGAACGGGTTCTCGCCCTTCGACAGGCTCAGGGCGAACGGAACAGCGATTCGTTCCTGCGGAAGTTCCAAGATATGCATGCTTCGAAGAAAAGAACGGCCGGCCGCCTCACGGCGACCGGCCCAAACGTTCAGAACTCCGACCGCCTCATTTCGCGGCGGGCTCGATGCGGATGCTCTCGCCGGTCGTCATACCGAAATAATCCGGCTCGTACATCAGCGAAACGTGGGTCGGGCGCATCCAGAACGTGCCTTCGCAGACCGCCCGGGCGAAGTAGGTGAACCTGAACCGGTTGCTCCAGAGTCGGTTCTTGAAGGCGAGAACCTTGTCGTTGCGCATCTCGAAATGATCCGGCTGGAGCTTGTAGCAGCCGTCCTCCCAGGCGGAATACCATTCGGGGTCGTCGTCATCGGCGTCCGAATCGTCTTCCTCGTCGTCGGACATGGATTTCGCCGGACCTTCGGTGCGAAGTGCCGTATTTATCGCTATAAAACCTGCCGGCAGGGGATCCTCGAGGGCGACATACTGGAAGTCACACCAGCGGTTGGACCGGGAATACGAGTCCTCGAACTCGACGACGATCTTCAGCAGGTCGCCGACCCGGATGGTTTCGCTGCCCGTCATGTTCACGACGCGTTTGACGACGCGGAAGCCCTTGTCGAGGTCTTCGGACCGCGAGGCGGGATCGGGATGCTCGAACCGGAACGCCCAGTGGAGGAGGGCTTTTTCCGGCCCCTCGATCACGATCGACGGGGTCGCCAGCAGGGCCTCGGCGTCGAGCACGAGTTCGGCGCCGGTTTTCCCGACGCTCGCTTCGATCGCGGGCTTGCCGGCGTGGAGGATCCTGACCGGGAGTTCCCTGTCGGACATCACGTCTTTCTTCTCGAAATACTGGGCCAGGCCGAACAGCGCCCAGCCAGTGTCGGCGGTGGAGTTCCAGCGGCCTTCCGTGCTGACCGATTTGAGAAGCATGCCGGCCAGTTCGTCGGCCTTCTTCGTAGCCCCTTCGATGACCAGCGTCGCGAGCAGGGTCGCCGCGACCTCGCGGACACTCGAGTTGGTCCAGTCCCTGTAGCTGTCGGAGATCGTGGGGGTGAGCTTCTTGAGCTGTTTTTTGAGCTGGTCGGGCGTCTGGCTCCTGATGATCGCCGATGCCCAGAGCAGCAAGGCCTGGGATTCGTATTCGCGGTGCGTCATCCCGGTCATGAGGGACGTCAGTTCGTCTGCCGACAGGGCGCCGCAGCGCGCGAGATTGACGGCCGCGAGGTCGTTCATGCTGTAGGTGCGCCAGCCGCTCTGCTCTTTGCCGAGAAGCAGGTCGCGAACCGCCTTGACGGCCTTGTCGAGCCGCTCCTGGGGAACGTCGAAGCCGACCTGCTTCGCGAGGGACAGCGCGAACATCGCGTAGTGGGTGCCCCACCAGCTTCCCGTGCGTTCGCCGGGCCAGTAGGCGAACAGGCCGCCCGTCGTCTGCATCCGCAGGACCCGGTCGATGCCGCTCTTGAGGAACTTGTCGACTTCCGCGATGGTGATTCCCGGCATCAGCCCCTGGTTCACCAGGGCGCGGATCGCCGCGAGGGGGATGATGCCCGAGCTGGTCTGCTCGATGCAGCCATAGGGATATTGCAGCAGATATTTCACGCCGGGGGTCAGGCGCGACAGTTGGGTCGTCGTGAGGGTCAGCGTCGCCCGAAGCGTGTTTTTCCGATCCTGGGCGGGCATCTCGGCGACGCCGGCGGGCGGGTCGAACCCGATCTCCTGCTTCCCGGTGCCCGAGCCCTGCTTGGTTTTCGTGAGGACCGTGTGTTTCGAGACGATCGGCAGCGGCAGCCGGATCGCATCCTTGAAGTCGCCGTACCGGCCGCTGAGGGTGATCGAACCCTCACCGGGTCCGTTCTCCGCGGCCAGCCGGGTGCGCACGACGGTGTTGGTCAGCGGGGCCAGGTCGGCTTCGGGCGCATCGAGCGTCGCCGTCAGGTTGGTCGTCTCGGCGACGGCCAGGCTCGCCTTTCCCGCGGTATCGGTCTTGTTGCAGGCCGACAGGGGGAAGAACGCCTCGTCGCCCGCCGTCAGGAAGCGCGGCATGCCGGGCTGGAGGAAGAACTCCTTCGTGACGATCATGTTGCGCTGGGCGGTGCAGAACGCGGTGCCGGTGCCCAGCGCCACGACGTAGACACGGTAGGCCGTCGTCGAGTCGGGGAGGGTGAAGTCGATCGCCGCGTTTCCATATTCATCGGTATATAACGCGGGATTCCAGTAGGCGACCGGCCGGAAGTCCTTGCGCAGGGCCATGTCGGAGGCCAGCGCCCCGCTGCCCATGTCGCCGCCCGTGAGCGGGTTCGTCGCGAACAGCTTGAACAGTTCCTGGGTCAGCAGGGAGAGGCGCAGATCGCCCGAGAAGACGGAGAGGGGGAGCGAGAAGTTGAGCAGGCGCGAGAGGATCGGCGTGACGTAGCCGGTCAGGGCGAGAACCGCTTCGTCGACGACGCAGACGGCCATCTCACACTTCGCTCCCAGGCCCTTCTCGTCGGTGACATGGAACGTCAGGTGCCGGGGTTCGCCGGGCCGGCCGCGCAGGTCGCCCTTGCCCTCGGTCTCGTCGGGGGCAATGACCGCTTTCAGCCCTTCGACCGCGTTGCGAACGTCGACGGAGGCGACGCCGTAGAAGATGCGCGGGGCGCCGACGTCGAGCTGGCTGCGGTAGGTGGTCATCGAGGTGCGGCCGCACGGCACCGTCAGGGTGACGAACGCGTTCGGCCGGCAGTCGGCGCCGAACTTCATCTCGAAGGAGCCGCGACGCCCGTTCAGGGGCACCACGCGCCACTCGAAGATGCGGTCGCGCTCACAGGTGATGAGGGCATGCGAGGCCGCGCGCGGCAGGGAAAAGTCGACGCGGGCCGACTCGTCGACCCTGAGGGCCGAGCGGTCGACCGAGAGGATCAGCTCGCTGTCGCTGCGGCGCCTCGTGCGGCTGTCCTCGTCGTCGTCGCCGCTCTCATACACGTAGCCGATCTCGGCGACCTGACTGACCCTGAATTCGCCATCGTCACAGATATATATGGCTTCAAATTTATACTCGCCGGAGTCGTCGAACGAGAGGTCGAACGTGGCCTTGCCGCCCGACATCGGCTGGGTCGTCGTCAATGTGCGGATCCAGCCCTGGTCCCAGCGGTAGAAAATGTTGCCGTCCTCGTCACGCTTCTGGGTGTAGAACCAGCGCTTGCGGAGAATGTCGAGCCTGACGGCGCCGGAATCCCGGCGGTTGCCGTCCGCGGCGACCGCGATGACATCCAGCGACGCCTCGTCACGTTCGTTCAGTTCGGGCAGTCTCGTCATGCCGACGTGGACGGCCGTTTTCGGTTCCCAGGTCTTCACCTGGGTTGCCGGCCGGGCGTCGACGTCCATGACGGTGGCGCCGATCTCGATGCCGAATGGGCCGTTCATCAGGGTTCGGTCGACGGGCAGGGAAACGGCGAGCCTGCCTTCCTTGTCGAGCAGGGATTCGCCGGACTCGATCAGGGTCGAGTCGTTTCCGGAACCTCCGAAATGGTAGCCGCCGTAGCCCTCGACGAACGGCTCGATCGTCACCATGCGCGCGGTCCAGCGGACTTTCGCGTGGCGCAGGACGCCGCCGGTGTAGTATTTCCCGACGATCCGCGCTTCCAGATACTCTTCGGTCTCGCGGCGGCCGGGGATGCGCTCGATCTCGCGGCTCTTCGTCTCGGTCTCGATCTCGACGAAGTGGCGCGGCGGCTCGAACTGCTGGACCTGGAAGCCGACCGAGACCAGTTCGGTCTTTCCCGGCTTCTCTTCGGCCGTCTTTTCATCCTTGCCGCCGAAGAACCAGTTCCAGACGGAACTTGTCAGGGACGCGGCCGTGGGAAGGGCCGCCGGCGGGGTGTGGATGACCTTGAGGTTGTACTGGCCGAGAGGCGCGAACTCCTTGAGTTTGAGGCTGCCGGAGCAGGTGCCGTACTCGTTCAGGGCCAGGTCCGTGTCGAGAATCTTCTCGTCCCGGGCGTCCGTGACGAGGATGGTCACGGTTTCGCCTTGCGGGGCCAGGATTGCGTTGTCCCGGTAGGCGCGGAGGGTCGCCTTGAAGTGGACGGTTTCGCCCGGTTTGTAGATGCCGCGCTCGGTGAACGCGTGCGCGTTGCGCGATTTGAGCGTGACGTTGCCGGGCGGGGCCTGGGTGACGGTGTAGGGGCGGAACCGGTTCGTGTCGAGCTGCATGAACGCGGCGTCGTCGCCGTTCGCCGCGACGACGATCGCCGAGTCGGCCACGTTGAACGGGAAGACGGTCAGGTGCGCCGGCCCGCTGGACAGATCGATGGCCGGGACGTTCGCTCCGTTCTCGGCGACCAGGAGCCCGTCACGGTCGGTTGCGCCGAGAATGAGCCGCTTGTCGTCGCGCGTGAACAGGAGAATGGCGGTGTCGGGAACCGGTTTGCCGGTTTCGACCGACGTGACCCAGACCAGGAGCTGCGTCGCGCTGAACTTGTAGGTGATCGAAAGGTCGGTGATCTGGAACAGGCGTGTCGCGTGCTTCAGTTCCGGGCGCTCGGGATCGAGCAGCTGGACGAGGAACGCGCCGCCCTTCGCCGCCTCCTTCCGGAAGGAGAGCGGGAGGGAGAGCCGGTGCGCCTTGTCGGGGGCGCCGTTCGCGAAGAACGGCTCGGACGACTGGGCGAAATCGCCGGTGAACCAGGCGAGGTTCGTATTGCTTCCGGCTGGGGCCGTCAGCGTCCGCATTTCCTCGAGGCGGGTCACGCCTTCGACCATTTTCTGCTCGGCGAATGAGGAAGCGGAAGCGATGCTCTCTTCGACCTCGTTCGATGCGCGCATGGCGGAGCTCGTCCGGGGCCGCCTGGCATCATTGAGCGCCAGGATCGTCAGATCGGCGAACTCCGGGGCGAACAGCGGAGGGATGCGGGTAAGCTGGCATCTCACGCCGGACAGGTTGGTGACGGAGACCGGCACCAGCTGACGGCTGTGCAGCTCGATGACGGACCGGTCGGCGTCGAAGCGGATATCCGCCGCCGGGCCTTTCGCCGTGAAGGGGAAGGTGGCTTTCGTGAAGAGGTAATAGTAGCCGTCGATTTCGCCGCCGCGGATCTCGGCCTGGTAGGTTTTTCCCGTTTCGAGGGCGCCGGTGACGTTGAAGACGTTGGCCGTCTCATCATCCGTCTTCCGTACCCGGATCCGGCCGATGGGCGGGAGAATTCTGAGCTTGCGCTTGAGGGCCGTGGCGTCGATCGGCCTGGAGACCGTCACGGCGATGCCGCGGCCTTCGCCGGGCGAGTAGAACGGTTCCACCGACAGCACGTCCACCGTATCGCGGCACTCGAATGCGATCCGGATCGGGGATGCGAGCGGTTCGCCGCCGGGCGCTGCAAGCCCCTGGGCGATGGTGATCAGGCAGTCGTTGAGGTTTTTTGCCGGCTGTTTCGGGCCGAGAATGAAGCGTGTCCGCTCGCTCGGCAGCGGCTGCGACAGCAGCGGGCTCCCGGTATCCGTCGCGTTAATGACGGTGAACATGCTCGTGGCCGACGCCGTGACGCATTTGATCTTCTTCGACAGTTCGAGCACCGAGACGGGCCGGTTGAACTCGAGGGTCAGGCGCCAGTCGAGCGGCTGAAGACTGCCTTCCTGGCTCAGCTTCCAGGTTGCCTCGAGCGGCACGGCCTGGGCCGTTCCGGCCATGACGGCCGCGAAGAGCATCGTGAGCAACGGCAACAGCAGCCAGTTCCGGAGTCCGGAAGACGAGATACGCGAAGTATGCATCAGAGAAGACCCTCCTTGCGTCGCAATGCCCTGATATCGAACGGGCTTGTCCTGGAGTATATCATTTTCACCCGGGCAAGCGGATGAGCCGTGGCACGATTCGGATGGCCGAAACGATGCGCAGGCGGGGGGATTGCACCGTTTCGAAGCGGGAGTCGGACGGGGGATGGCTTGTGGTATCATCATCCGGAAATCACCCCCCCCGGGTATACAAGAAAGGGAACAACCATGCTTCGAACCATCCGATGCGTTTTGGCGGGAGCCTTCCTTCTCTCCTTGTTCCAGCCGTGCCTCGGGCAGCAGCCGATATCGACCGTGGCGCCTGCGGAGACCCGGCCCGCGGACCTGATCACGCCGGTGAACCCCGAGCCGATCACGATCGACGAGGCGATCCGGCGGCGCGTGGGCATCATCGGCAAGCCGGCCCGCAAGGTCATCCTGTTCATCTGCGACGGGATGGGCTCTCCGATGGTCACGCTCGGCCGTGCCGTCCTCTCTGGCCGCGACGGGATGCTGGCGCTCGACAAGCTGCCCGTCGTGGGACGCATGATCGGCCATCCGAAAGGCGGCCAGGTGAACGATTCCGCGGCGGCCGGTTCCCAGTTCTCGACCGGTCGTGAGACGATCAACGGCCGCATCGCGATGGACGATCAGTTCAAGCCGCTCGAAACGATCTTCGAAGCCGCAAAGAAACGTGGGTATCGCATCGGGGTCGTCTCGGACACCCGCCTGACGCATGCCACACCGGCGGTCTTTTCGGCGCACCAGAACGACCGTGATGAAGAGGAAGCGATCGCCGCGCAACAGGTGCGAAGTAATTTCGAGGTGCTTCTGAGCGGCGGCCGGAAGAAGTTCGGCAAGGAGCTCGACGAAGCGGCGAAGCGGGGATACCGGGTCGTGAACGATCGAAACGAACTGCTCGCGGCGGTCGCCTCTCGTTCCGGAAAGCTTCTGGGGCTGTTCGCCGACTCCTACATGCCGTACTCGTTCGAGCGGAAGGGCGACGAGACGCCCACGCTGAGCGAAATGGCCGCGGCGGCCGTTTCCCTGCTGGACCGCGGGGACAAGGGCTTTCTGCTGATGGTCGAAGCCGGAAAGATCGATGCCACGATGCATGCCCATGACGCCGCCGAAGGCGTCGCCCAGATGCGGGTGATGGACGAGGCGCTCCGGAAGATGGTCGAGTTCGTCAAGACGAACCCCGATGCCCTTCTCGTCGTGGTTTCCGACCACGCAACGGGCGGCCTGCAGGTGGTCGAGACGTTCGATCCCGCGCGGTTCAACGCGCTCGCCACCTCGACGATCGCCCTCGCGGCCGAACTCAAGGGGGAGGGAAGCGCGATCCCGGGACGGCTGAAAGCCGCGTTTCCCGGCCTGGAGTTCTCGAAGGACGAACTGGATCGGCTCGTCGCCGCGCACGAGTCGAAGACGTTCGAACTGCAGCTCGGGTCGCTGGTGTTCGCCAAGCTCGGGTTGACGTTCCACGCCCCCGAAATGGAGGCCGTGCTGCAGGACACGCACGGCCACACCGGGGAAGACCTGTTCATCCACGCCATGGGTGCCCACCAGAGCCTGTTCGGCGGTGTTCTGCGGAGCTGGGAGATACCCAGAAGAATTGGTATAGCTATCGGAATAAAATTTCCGTAACAACCGGAGGGGATGATGTCTCTGCGCTGTCTCGTATCGTTCAAGGCCGAAACCGGGAAACAGCCGGAAGTCTTCGATCTGAAGACGCTGCCCGACCTGCTGAAAGTGCACCAGGAGGGGCTCGGCAGAAGTCCCTTCTGGTTCGAGGAAGACGATCAGAGCAAGATCGAGCTGGACCTGAAAGCGGGCATCCTCCCGCTCGGAGGGCCGTTGCTCGTGACGCACGCCGTCCGGCGGGCGGCAGACCTGCTCCGCGACGAGTGCGCCTGTGACGGGATGACGATCCAGCTCGAGGTTGCCGGGAAACGGCTTCCCGAGCTTCCGGCCCATGCCGAACTCGAGGCGCTGCTGCGTGACGAGCGGACGCTCATCGTCATCGACGGCAAGGCCTTCAAGCCGTCCGGCGAGGTCCTCGGTTTCCAGACGGTGTACGACGACACGGTGCGGTTCATCGACAGCCTGAAGAAGCTCGGCGTTCCGCAAGAGGCGATGGCGATTCTCGCGACGCCCGAGGAGATCAGCATCGAGGTGCACCCCGGCGTCTTCGGCTCGGCGTTCGATACGGCGCTGCCCAGCTGGTACCGCCAGCTTCTCATGAATATCGGCGGCATCCGCAGCGGAGATGGGCGTCTGGTCCGGACCGCCGATCGGACGCTGCTTCTCTCGACCTGTTCCTGGGACATTCCCGTTCTCCTTCCCGGTGCGGTGCATCCTGTGCTTCACCGGCCGAAAGTCGGTGTCGGCCCCTCGCACTTCGCCTACGGAACCGCGGCGTTTTCCGACTTTTGCGGCAAGAAGCGGATGCTCGACGAGTGCGTTCGCGAAGTGAAGACGTGGCTGAAGTTCGTGGACTCGAAGGTCGCCGTCGTTCCGGCGGCGAAACAGGCCCTCGACGAAGCGAAGGCGACGGTGGAAAGCGGGACCCCGCTCCCCCCGCCCGACGGAAGCGGCGGTTTCGCCGCCGGCTTCGAAACGGGGCTCGGCATCACGCCCGGGCCGAGGCCCGAGCGGCCGGCGGCGCCGCAGGTTCTCGATGCCGGGAAGCGGCCGGCGGAGTTCCGGCCCTTCAAGCTCGAGGCCGCGGAACGGGCTGTTGCGGGTATCACCGCGGACGGCGTGCTCGCCACGCCCTGGACCGAACTCAACCGGAAACTCGGGGGCGGCTGGCAGCCGAACCGGGTGCACCTGATTGCCGGCGCCCGGGAAGAGGGAAAAGGGGCGTTCCTGCTGCAGCAGGCGCTGCATCTCTCGTTGAAATATGGCGTTCTATATATATCGATGGAGCACACGGCGGCCGAGCTGATGACGAGGGTCGCCTCCTGGCTCGGCCGGGTGCCGGCGGCGGAGCTGGCCGCCGGAGCGTCGCTGCAGGGCCCGGAAGGCGACACCGCCCGGCCGAAGCTGAAAAGCCTCTACGAGGCCGTGGCGAACGCCGTCCGCGACTCCCTGTATCTTCGCGGCTCCGACAGCGCGATTCCGCCCTACGACGCGGACGCGCTCACCGAGCTGATGAAGATGATCCCCGCCGGGGCCGGCCGGCTGCTTGTCGTCGAGTCCCTCGCGTCCGAAGCCGGTGATCGCCTCGGGCGGTTCCTCGAGGACCTGCGTCAGCGGGCGGCCGCCCAGCGGTTCACCGTCGTGGCGTCCGTGCACGTTCCGGCGGCGCAGATCCAGCGGCCGCATGTCATCGACGCGGTCGATCTCGATCTGCTCGCGCGATGGCAGGGGGTTTCCGATTCCGTCCTGCACCTGGCGACCGAGCGGATCAATCTCCGCAAATTCCTCGCGATGTCCCAGGGCAAGGTCGATCCGGCGGTGGCCGATACGCTCGAAAAACGTCTGTACCAGGCCGCGGCCGGCGTTCGGCACCGCAATGACACCTACTGCCTGGCGCGGCTCCTGCACACGCGCACCGGAACCCGGTCGGCGCTGTTGTTCCTGTATCAGCGCGATTTGATACGGTTCTGGGACGGCCCGTCGATGCCGATCGGGCGGCCCTGACCATGTCCGCGGAGCGGCTTCGCCGCGTTTACGGCATCGTCCACGGCTTCGTTCAGGGGGTCGGCTTCCGCGCCTACGCGCGTCGGCAGGCGGCCACGTGCGGGGTTTCGGGCTGGGTCAGGAATCGGGCCGACGGCGCGGTCGAGTTCTGCGCCGAAGGCAGCGTCGCCGCCGTTGAGGAGTATCTGACCGCGATGCGGCGCGGGCCGGGGTATTCCGAGGTGGAACAGGTCGCGGTCCTGAAAGACGAGTTCATCGAACTCCCCACGGGGAGCGGGTTCGAGATCCGCTTCTGATGCAGGGCGAGTGCTCCGTTTTCGCAACCGCCGGTTGTGGATCGCCCTGCTTCACTTCATGAACGTCTGCTTGTTGATTCGCTTGACCTGCTCGATGACGGTGTTTCGGACGGTGAAATCGGGATCGTCCTCGTGAAGCTGGAGAATGCGAAGGGCATTCGGTGTGCCCCGCTCGCCCAGTTTCAGCGCGGCTTCCTTCCGGACCGATGGATCCTTCGAGTTCATACGGTCTTCCAGACGGCCCTCTTCGGTGCAGCCCGATGTCGCCAGCGCGAGAAGAAATGACAGAAACAGGGCTCCGAGTTTTCGCTTCATGATGGTGCCTCCCATGCAGATCGATCTGTGTGCCGTCTCATCGCGGCTGGTCAAGAATCCGCCAGGTCGCGGCGGACGCCCCCGCTTCGGTGCGGAGAAGGTGGCAGAACCGCTCGAGGAACGGTTCGAACTCCTCGTCGGGAGAAATGTTTCGTGTGGTATAAACGACGCCCGTCACCCGTTTCGTCGATTCGAAGACCTTGGTTTCCTGGGAGTCCTTGACCGGGCTTCCGATCGCCTGCAGGTTCCCGTCGGACCGCGCGACGACGACGAGGTGCTTGAGAGCGAGTTCCTGTCCTTCCCGGTTGAAGACGTAGGATTCGCCTTCCATGCCCAGCCGTATGGACAGCTTGTCGCCGGCCTTGTCCCGGTCGAAGATACTGATCGGGAGATGCGACACGAGAGACAGGTGGTTGTTGATGTCGACCACGACGTTGATCGGATTGAACTCGCCGCGCACCTGGAGGTCCTTGACCAGGAACTCGGAGGCCGGCCTGTTGCGTCCGGACGGATGGAAACCGTAGGTCTTCAGAAGGCTTCTGATGCCTTTTTGAAGCGGGTCGGGATAGACGTATCCGGGATCGATGCGGCCGGCGACCTCCCCGGAGACGTCCCGCAGATACTCGGGCCGCGACGGGCCGACGCGGACGTCGTCCGCCTCGACGAGGCCGATCCGCAGGGGGCCGGGCGGCAGGGCGAACAGGAGGGAGAGGGGCGTCATCGTTCCTTCCATCGCGCGTCCGGCCTTATTGAAGACAGTCCAGGATGCGGCGACAGATCGTGTTCACGTCGCGCGCACCCATGACGAGCACCATGTCGCCATCCCGGGCCTCTTTTACAATATCATTCACTATCTTTTCGCGGCTTCCATGGTAATAGGCGTTGGAAAACCGCTGCCGGACCTCGTCGATGATGTCCTTCGACGAGATGTCCTTCTCCACCGTGCCGCCGCCGTAGAAGATGTCGTCGAGATAGAGATACTCGTCGTGGGTGAGATCGGTGAAGACGCGTACGAGGTCGTCGCGGGTGAACCTGGTCGGACCGAACCCGTGGGGCTGGTAGACGATGAACCTCCGGCGCGACGCCTGGCGGGCCGTTCGGATCGCCGCGGCGATCTCGGCGGGGTTGTGGGCGAAGTCGTCGATGATCGTCACGCCGCGCGCCGTTCCGATGTGTTCGAACCGCCGCTTCATGCCGGGAAACGCCTTCATCGCCTCGGCCGTCTTCGCATCGGAAATGCCGGCGAACCGCGCGACGGCGATCACGGCGAGGGCGTTCAGGACGTTGTGCTGGCCCGGGAGCCTGATCTCGAAATGCGTACCGTCGACCGTGAAGGTCACCTTGCCGGCCCCGACGGAGATGTGGTCGGCGCGAAGGTCGTTGTTCGCGCCCAGCCCATACGTGATCACGCGGCCGGCGGCCCGGCCGGCGAGCTCCGGCAGGTGGGGGTCGTCGCCGCAGATGATGCAGGCGCCGGTCGGGTCGGTGTTCGCCAGAAACTGGCCGAACAGGTCCTTGAGATCGTCGAGCGATTTGTGGTCGCGCGAAATATTTGTAATAAGTGATATATAAGGAGTATATTTAACGATTGACCCGTCAGATTCGTCGGCTTCGATGACGAAATGGGGCCCTGCGCCGCGAAATGCGTTGGTCTCGAGACCCGACATGATGCCGCCGACGGCGCAGGAGGGATCGAGGCCGGCGTGTTTCAGCACCCAGGCGATCAGGCCGGTGGTCGTGGTCTTGCCGGCCGTCCCACCGACGGCGATGCCGCGGGTCGTGTTGACCATCTCGGCGAGCAGGTCGGAGCGCATGATCTCGCGGACGCCCAGTTCCCGCGCGGTGACGATGTCGGGCACCTTGTCCTCGACGGCGGTCGACTTGACGATGACGACGTCTTCGGCCTTCAGCCCCGTTTCCTCGAGGAAGCGGCGGGGGCCGGTTCCGTCCTGCGGGTAGATCGTGACGCCCAGGTCTCTGAGCCGGCGGCAGTAGTCCCCGTCGAGAGCGCGATCCGAGCCGGCAACCCTGTTCCCTGCCGTGTGAAGGATCTTGGCCAGGCCGCTCATGCCCATGCCGCCGATGCCGACGAAGAATGCGTTCATAGCTGTGTCTGCCTCCGGAAAAAGGTGTCTGCGGAAGACCGACGCAATGTCGGCTCCCATATCCTCATATCGGCCGATCCGCCCCCAGGCCTGAGCGGCAGCTCCGAAACTCCGCCCTGGTGAAGGTCTTCGCGGCAATGGCGAACGGAGATGCCCGGCAGCTTTCTCTCTCGAAAAGGAAGGGAGGCAAACGAAGTCGACGTTCGAGCTTTGATGATATACTCGAAAAATCGACTCCCAAAACGAACTTTCTGAGGTTTCCGATGAATCGCCTGCTGGCCTCCGCCCTGGTGGTTTTGCTCCTGTGTTGCGGGCCTGTGACGGGAGAGAATCCTTCCCGTTCATCCGGAGATTTCGACCCGTGTCGGAAGTTCGACAGCTTGTATCGTGAAGAAGCGGGAGCGGCAGCGTCTCCTTTTGACACCAAGTTCGAGGTTGGAGCGGTCGGGAAATACATCCATGTTCTCGGACAAAAAATTCTGCTCCGTTGTCCACGCGTTCAGCTCGGCAAGAAAAGGAGACATTCTCCTGCAAGGATCCGAACTGGCTTTCGAAGGTCTTTGCCTTCAGTGCATCCCTCATCGACCACAACCACAGGAACACCTACGGGAAAATCGGGGCTCTCCTCTCCGTTCCTCCGGCCAACATTCTCGTGACCAGGGGTTCCGACATGGGCACTCCCTTCGCACGGGGGTATGCGAAGGAACAGGAATCGGAGATAGCGGATGATGCGTTTCTCACGTATTGCATCGGCGCCAACCGGCCGGTTTCCCCTCTTGAATTGCTGCGAACGACGAACGCTGCGGCATACAACGAGATGATGGTTGCGGGAACCACGACGAATTCAGGTTCCGTGAAGATCATCGGCCTCTTTTTCAAAACCAAATCAGGGAAACGAGTGGTTTCCGGGGAGATCGAAGAGAAACTCGAACGTCTGGGCCGGGAACTCGGCGTTCCCGTCGTGAATATCGAAGCATCGCCCCAGAAAGAATTCTGAGAGGTGGTCCGGGGTGACCGGGATGGCAATACGGGCGGGTTCGGGAAGAATGCGATTGCTGCTCGCGTTTTTCGCGATGCTGCCGGTTTTCGTCATGCTCGGCTGGTTCGTCTCGCATCGCGGCGATGCGCGCGGGCGCGAGCTCGAGGACGCCAGGCAGATTCTGGGCATGGCGGCCGACCGGGTGGAGGCATCGATCGCGCCGGCGGCTCCTCTCGAATCGGTCCTTTCGGAGGAGATGAGCAATAGCTATGGCTATGATATCGCCAGGGTCGAGAACATCCTCCGGAATGCGTTCGAACAAGTGATTCCCGGGGCCCGGGATCCCCGGACCGTCCGTATCAATCTGTTCTCGGAGTCAGGTCTGCCCGTCTCCTGGCCTCCGGACGAAAGGCCCGAAGACGGGAGCGCCGTCTGGAAAGGCCTGAGCGAAAGGCTGCTCGCCGACAGAGCCGAATCGCCGGCCAGGGCCGATCCGGCCGTTCTCGCCAGCGCAACTGCCGCTTTGTGCCGCTGGTTCGGGAGCCGTGCGTCGATGAACGAACTTGAAACGGCGGCGCTGTTCGGACTTACGGTGCCGGACACCCGGGGCCGTCCGACCGCCGTTGCGGTATATCGGGCCGCGCTCGGGAAAATAAAGGCCAGATACAAGTTCGGCGTGCTGATCCGTATTCCGCTCGAAGCGATACCGCCCGCTTCCTATCACCGATGGGCGATCGTCAGCAAGCCTTCCGAAGAGGATGTTGCCGGGGTGGGAATCCTCGATGCGTCCGGAGCGACCTGGCTTGCCCGTGCCGGGAACCTGCCCGGATTCGCCCTTCAGCCCCTGCTGGAGCATGCCGGGCGGGTCGTGCCCGTGCGGGGTGGGTTTGCCCTGCTCCGGGACCTTCCGCCCCACGCGCCGGGAAAGTTGGTGCTTTTCCGCCCCGAGTCGTTCTGGGCTGGCGGCGGGGCCGGCTTCCATGCCGCCGTTGCCATGCTTGTCGCTCTGACGGGCGTGTTCTCCTGGTTGCTGGCCGGCTTCCTGACCGGTTCCAGCCCGTCCGAAGCGGAGGCGGCGCAGACGCCCGGGAGCGCGATCCGGCCGGCAGGTTCCTTGCGCACGCGGACGGCGGTGGTGTTTCTGCTTGCCGGGATGGTGCCCGTCGGCTTCTCCCTGATGCAGGGGGTCATGCGCCTTCTCGACCTCGAAGCGGTCCGCCGGGTCGAGTGGCAGATCGAAGCGAAGCGGGTCATGACCGCGCTCGATCGCGGATTCCGCGATACCCTTGAAAGATATCAGGAAGTATTCACGTCGGTTGCTCGCATCGCCGCCGGGGAACCGGAAAAGGTCATCTCGGATATCGCCGCGAGGACCGCCAGTTGCACGGAAATCATCGTCATCGAGGCGGGCGGGGCGGCCCCGGCGGGTTCCGAGGAGATCACCATCAGGTCGACCGAGGGGCGGCGGCTGATCATGAGCCCCGTCGTCCACAAGGCGATGCGCGGGGTGTTCGAGGAAATGCGCGCCGCAGCCGGTTTTTCGGCCCGGCCGGGCGGCTCTTCGCGCAAGGAAAAGCTCGCGCTTCCGATTCATGAACTGCTCGGCGACGCCATTCCCCTGAAGGAGTTGTTCAACAACGTCGGCCGGATCACCTACCTGATTCTTGCGGAAAAGACGGCCCTGCTTTTCTGCCTGCCGTATCCCCTTCGCGGGGAGATGGTCGCCGGAATGCTCGTCGGCGGAACGACACTCGGCATCGATTCGAGCGAGTATTTCAACCGGAATACGACCCCGGAGCGCTGGAAATATCCCGACTGGGACCTGTTCCGCATCAACAGGACCGTCGTCGATCCGAAGCTTCCCGTCATACCGCGGGAATTCCTCCGGCTTGCCGTCCGCACCCAGCAGACAGGATCGGCTGTCGCAGCCCGGGTCGATTTCCCCGACGGGCCGTATCTCGTCCAGACGAGCCGGCCGAGCTATCTCCATCTGGGGATCCTGGCCTCGAGGGTTCCCGTCCGGTATCTGAAAAAGGAGACGGCGTGGATGTTCGCGCTCGCCTGCGCCGGCGTGCTCATCGCCCTCGCGATGGCGGTCGGCGTCGGCGTGTATCTTTCCAGGCGGCTGCTCGAACCTATCCGGATGCTTCAGAGCGCGGCCGAAACCGTCGGCGAGGGCGTCCTCGACGTCTCCCTTTCCGTGCGCGGGCGGGACGAGCTGGCCATGCTCGGACGGTCCTTTCTCGAGATGACCGACGGGCTGAGACAGCGCGAGCGCATGCGACGGTTCCTCTCGGAGTCGGCCTGGGCCGTGACCGAATCGGAAGGGGCGGGGGAAACGGCGGGCGGATATATCAATGCAGCAATTATATGTTCAGATATACGAAGTTTCACGAGCATTTCCGAACGGCAGCCGCCGGCCAGGGTGACGGCGATGCTGAACGAGTATTTCACGGAGATGGACCGCGTCATCCGGGGGTTCGGCGGTGAGATCGACAAGCTCGTGGGAGACGCCGTGCAGGCGGTGTTCAGGGAAGGCGAGGGGATCGAGCACCCCGCGATCCGCGCCGCCCGTGCAGGCCTTGCGATGCGGCGGGCGCTCGCGGCCCTCAATCGCGTCAGGAGCCTTCGCGGCGAGTTTCCCGTGGAAAACGGTGTCGGCATCCATTACGGGAAGGTGATCGCGGGCAAGGTCGGCGCTGCCGGCGGCCGGCAGGATTTCACCGTCATCGGTTCCGCCGTTGCCTTCGCGGCGAGACTCGAGGCCGCGAGCCGCCAGGGCGTGCGCACGAAGGTCATCGTTTCGGCGGAAACCGCCGCTCTCATCGCGGGGGTTTTTGCCTGCGAACCGCTCGGAGGCATCGGGGAAGAGACGGCGTGCGAAATCGTCCGGGACCCGGTGGGGTATACGGAAGCGGACGTATGAACGGCATGACGACGGCGGGTTCGAACGGGAGACGCCCTGGCCTCTTTGCCGCCTGTGTCGCCGTCGTCCTGACGGTGCTCGCGGTGTTCTGGGGAGCGTTCAGCCTGTATCTCGACCGCGCCGTGCGGGAAAACCGCGACGATATGGCGGCCTCGCTGACATCGACGGTTCTCGACATGGCCGAGCGCTTCAACCGAACCCGCTGGATGAGGCAGAGCGCCGAGGCGTTGCTCGGAGCGGTCCGGGCGAAGCCGTGGGATGCGAAGACCGCGAAGGCCGCGGGCAGGGGAATGAAGCGCCTGTTCCCTGCCGCCGAGGTGTTCGCGTTCGATCCGGATGGTCGGATCGCCTGGCAGTCCGGCAACGAGCCGGCCCGGACCCGGGAAATACTCTGGGCCGAGGTCGTGGCTCTCGTCACGGGGGAGTCCGGCGACGAAGCGTCGGCGGGGCGCGGCGACCGCGCTCAGCGAATCTGCCGGAGCATGCACGGAAGTTTCACCTCGCCCCAGGACCTTGCGGGCTCGGATGGGATGCCGCAGTATTTCCTCGACCGGTACCGGCTTCGCCTCTCCTGGGCCATCCCGTGCGGCGTCGGAGGAAACGGCGGTCTCTGGCTGTTCATCGACCCGCTGGAGCTTCCCGCCCGCCGTATCGCCCGAGATTCGATTTCGCGGCTCTCGTTCGCCCCCGATCAGGCGATGATCGTCAGAAAGACCCCTCGCGGCGTCGTCAGCGAAGCCCGCCTCACCCGCCTCCGCCCGCCGGAACCGGTGGTTTCGCGGCTGCTCCGGAACCAGACCGAGATCGAGACGCCCGACGGGCTGTGGATGGCACGGTACATCCCCCACGAAAACGGCCGGTATGCCCTCGTCGGAATCCGTCGAGACCGCATCGACGGCCGGCTCGCGGAATGGGCAGGAACGATCGGGCTCCTGGCGTGCCTGATCGCGCTGATGGTCATCGCGGCCGGCTGGATGAGCTGGATGAGGGAGCGGCCGCCGGTCCTGTCGCTTCGAACCCAGGTGATCGTCATGTTCCTCATCACGGCGGTTCTCCCCGTCGTCATGCTGTGCGGGTTCGGCCTGGAGAGATCACGGGAAACGGCCCGGCTCGAAAAGAACCGGTGGGAGGGCCTGCTCCGAAGCAGTCTCGCGGCCATCGACTCGTCATACCGCGAATTCCAGAAAACCCGCAAACTGGAACTGAAAACGGTCGAATCGGAAATAGTAAATGATATTATATCGAATAATCCCGTCGAACCCCGGATCGCCTCGTTTTCGGCCGGGCTGCGACGATACGAGGTGTTCATCATCCTGGCGGACGGCAGGGAGCTTCATCGCGGCAGGGGCATTCCGCCGATCCACAAGGGAGGCGACTACCCGGTCATCCTGCGGCTGCTTCTCGCGCGCATGCTCGAGGCCGGCGGGCAGAAGGCTCCGGACGCCCTGTACCGAAGCCAGTCGATGATCCAGGGCGACGACCTCGAGCGAGCGCTGTCGAACGCTTTCAGAGAAATCGGCGAGTTCAACAAGGTGCGCATCGGCAAGCTGAACCTGATCGGCAGGTATGCCTGGCTTTCCGGCCGGGACGGCAAGATCCGCGGCCTGATCGGCTATGCCTTCGATGAAACCGAGTTCGCGCGGCCGTTCATCGAGCAGGTGAGCGAACGATCACAGGCCGGCGAATACGGGGCCGTGCGGATCGCGATGCTCAGGAGCGACGGCGCCCTCCTGCCCGCCGGCACGCGGCGCGATCCGGAGCTCATGAATCTCTTCTATCGGGTCCAGTCGTTCAGGGCCCACGAAACGGCCCTCTGCAGCCTGAACCGGAAACAGGCGCTGGTGACGTGTTTCTTCCCCGAGCAGCTCGGCGGCTACCTCCTGGCGGGCTGGGTCGATGCCGCTCTGCTCGACGAGGGGCGCCGCACCATCCTGCAATTCCTGGGGCTAATGCTGGCCTGGAGCGTCATCTGGATGATCGGCTGCGCCCTGTTCCTGTCGAGGCGCCTGGTCGACCAGGTGGGCGCGCTCACGGTGTTCGTCGGCGACATCGCCCGTGGAAACTACGACGCCCGCACCCCCGTCACCTCGGACGACGAGCTGGGCAGGCTGGCGGCCACCTTCAACCAGATGGCCGAGAAGCTGGGCCATCGCGAGCGCATGCGCCGCCTCGTCTCCGACCAGGTGTGGGACGAGGTGCGCAAAGACGACTCGGAAAGCCTCGAACTCGGCGGGGAACGGCGCGACGTGGCGATTCTCTTTTCCCATCTTCACGGCTTCGACAAGCTTCTTGAACATACATCGCCGGAAGATGTGATCGAGCTGTTGAACGGGTATTTCTCCCGACTCGATCCCGTCATCAGGGCCAACGAGGGAAGCATCGACAAGTTGATCGGCGACGCGGTCATGGCCGTCTTCTTCGCGCGAGAGGGCGCGCCTCACCCGGCCGTGCGTGCTGTCTGCGCGGCCCGTGACATGATGACGGCCAAGGAGGCGATAAACGACGAACGCTCCCGAGCGGGCCTCGCTCCGCTTCGCACCGACATCGGCATCCATTTCGGCCCCGCCGTTTCCGGAAAAGTCGGCTCGCGCGAGGGGCGCATCGATTACACCGTCATCGGCGACTCGGTGAATACCGCAGCCCGCCTCTGCACGGCCGCCGCCGCCCGTCCCGGCCCCTCGATCATCATCTCCGAGGCCGTCGCAGAACGTCTGGAAGCGGAAATTCCCCTCGATCCCCTGGAGCCCATTGCCTTGAAGGGAAAGACCGAGCCCCTCAGGCTCTTCTCCGTCCCCCGTCGCTAACCGCCGCTGCCGTTCACCCACCCGGCGTTACTGCTTCGGCGCTGGAGGCGGCGGAGGTTCCTGCTGGCCCCCGATAGCATCGGAATGCAGGCGAGGGTCGCGAGGTGCTGTATGAATTCTGGTTTCTTGGCAGGATCGGTTGGCGCGCCATTCAGATGTGCGTAATGAGTGTTGATTGTATCTTCGACGATTTTGTACAACTCGGCTTTATGAGCGACGATTTCTGACATTTCGAACTTGATGTCGCCCATTTCTGACGGTTGAATCAAAATGTTCGTCTTGGCCTCGCTCCAGAGGTAAGCAAAAATTATTTCCCTGGCTTCGTCGAGGAAGAAAAATGGGTGCTAAATGGGGATTATCTGTTCTCCATCCAAATAGGCGAAGTATATGAGAGCCGCTCCAATAGTATCGAACTCATGATCCAGTCCGGTTGCAGTGGGGTAATTTTCAAAAACCGGTTGGCATACTAACCGGCGGCGGAATGAAGCCCCACATCTCTGTCATTGTCCCATCATATTGGTTGTATGCCTCTGAAGACAGGCCAAGCTCTTCGGCTTTCGCTTTCATCGCGGCCCTGAAATTTTCAATGTTCTCAAAGCCCGTGTATTCAGGGTTTCTGGATAATTGAATGCTGTAATCCCGAAGCTTTTCCCGTGCATGTTGTGACAGACCTGGCACGAGCGGAATCCCAAGGAAATTTTGCGATGCAAAAAACTTCTTGATATTCGTGAGCGGAACCGCTACCATTTCATCTCATGATGGACGTGACGCCGTATCTCGGAACGATGCCGCTGGCGACCTTGAAGTCGCTGGTCCCGATGGCCATCCCTGGATTCGACGGCCTGACGCGATGCGGACAGGATGTTGCGTTGCAAAAACTTCTCGCGGAAGCCGATCTCGAATCACGCCGCGACGCGGTCGTCGGCCAGGTGATGGCCGAGTGCGCCTTCCGGGACGTCGTGCCGGATGTCTACGGCCGCTTCCGGCCTCTCGTGCTCGACGCCGTCCGGTTCATGCTGATGCACCTCGGAAAAGAGCGACTTGCCCGCCTGCTCGTGGAACAGTTCCAGCTGCCCGACGACGCGCCGGCCGGAAAGCGGCTTGCCGAGCTGGCCAGGGAACTTCCCGTGCTGCACAAGCTCGGACAGATGATCGCCCGGAACGAGCACGTCGACGCGGCGTTCCGAACCTGGCTGCTTGGCCTCGAGTCGTGGGCCGGCACCTCTTCGGAGACGGAGTTGGCGGAAACGGCCGCCGCGGACGTCGCCCGCGGCCCCATCGGCGCCGAGATCGCCTGGGAGGGGCGCGTTCTGGCCGAAGCCAGCGTCGGTGCCGTTCTCCCGTTCGAATGGCTCGGGCTCTCCGGCGGACCGGGCCGGCGCGGCGTCGCAAAACTGGTCAAGCCCTCCGCGAAATCGCGCCTCGACGAGGATCTGCCGGCTCTCGACCGGCTCGCATCCTGGCTCACCTCCCGGAAAGACGTCTACGGCGACCTCGGAATCGATTATGTCGGCGTTCTCAGGGACGTGCGCGAGGCGCTCGCGGCGGAGACCGATCCGCGGGTGGAGCAGCGCAACCTCATGACAGCGCGGGCGCACTATCGCGAAAGCCACGACATCCGCATTCCGACGCTGTTTCCCTTCTCGACCCCGTCCGTCACGGCGATGGAACGCCTCGACGGGGTGCCTCTTCCCGAGGTGAACGCCGACCCGACGGAAAAACGGCGGCTCGCCTGCCTGGCATTCCGCGAGTTGATCATCGGACCGATGCTTTCGGACCGCGAATGCGCCATCGTTCACGGCGACCCGCATGCCGGAAACCTGCTCGCGGTGCCCGCAAAAGACCGGTCCGGCTGGATGGTCGGCCTCATCGACTGGAGCCAGGCCGGCCTGCTCGACCGGAAACAGCGCCGGGGCCTGCGCGACCTGATGCTGGGCTTCATGATCTGCGACGCGCGCGTCGTGATCGGGGCCGTTCGCCTGCTTCTCTCGTCATCCGCGCCGGGAGGTCGTCTCGAGCATCATCTCGGCCGTTCGCACGGGAAACGACCGCTGAAAGCCGGCGATGCGTTCGAAGCCTCGCTGGCGCTGATCGACAGGCTTGTCATCGACGGGTTCCGGTTCCCGAAAGACCTGCTGCTGTTCAGAAAAGCCTGGTTCACGCTGCGCGGCGTGCTGCTGCAACTCGACCCGACCTTCGACCCCGGCCCCGAGCTTCTCGCGACGATCGGCCGCCGCATCATCCGGGATCTCCCGCGCCGCATGATGCGCGGCTCGCCGCTGGGCTGGCTCACCCACACGAGCGCCCCCTTCCTCTCGGATACCGATCTGCTGCGTCTCGCCCTCCACGCCGAATACCGCATGTAGGCAATCCGGACGGCTCGCGATGCGCCTGGGATTGGCCCTGGATGCGCTTTTGTTGCGGCGTTACGGCAAAGGCTCGGTGGTGAAGGCGTAGTCCTGGGAGAACGTTTCGGCCGTTTCGAGGCCGTAGCGGCTCGCGACGATCCTGAAATGATAGGTGGTGTCGGGCCTCAGGTCGTGGAGCTGTATCCGGTGCTTCGTCTTGAGCTCAGTGTCCGTGTAGGTCGAGTAGCCATACCGGGTGTCGGTTCCGTACTCGATGCGGCCGTCGGCGTCGATGTCGCTGATCCATTCGATCGTCGCCGTATCATGGTCCACCAGCGGCACCGAGACCGAGACGACCTGCGGAAGCGGCACGAGCCTGACGTCGACCAGACTCACCGTCATATTGTCTTCGATATTGACAGCCTGGGAAACGAGCGTCAGCTTCCCGTCACCCGTTTTCAACAGAACACTATATGTTCCCGGCCTGAGCGAGGCGGCATACTTCCCATCGCCATCGATCGCCACTTCCCGCTCAACCCCGTCAGCGTTCCTGATGACGACGACGCTCCCGGACACGATCGGCACCTTCCCCGTCAGAAGGCCGTTTGCAGACGAACGTTCACCGCTTCCCCCCGTGCCGCCGCACCCGGCCATGACAGCCGTCAGACCCAGCATCAACCCCGCCAGCACCAGAAATCTGTTCCACGTCTTCATGCGATTCTCCGGGGCCCTCATTTCAAACTTCAAACGTCTCTCTTCACGCTTCCCCCGTGAGGGGGTCAGTATCGTTGTCCGGTTGGTGCAATCTCAACCCGCGTTGCCGTCAGCGTTCCATACCCGTTCTTCGAAATCTCCATGTCATATGTTCCGGCAGGTATATTATAAATGACATACTCACCCATGCCGTCGGTGACCGTCTTCAGCCCGCGCTGCCGGATCTTCACCGTCGCCCCGACGATCGGCGAGCCCGTCCGCTCGTCGGTGACGCGGCCGCGCAGAATGCCCATCCGCAGATCGACGGCGACCTTCAGCCGCTGGAAGAACAGCCCCTTCGCCTTCGCCCGGATGCGCCACTCGCCGTCTTCGAACGACAGCGTCATCAGCTCCGAGCCGACGTCTTCGTATCGCCAGCTCCAGTTGCCCGTGAGGGCCGACAGCCGGTAGTTCATGTTCACCAGCACCTTCTCGCCCTTGAACTTGAACGTGTGCGGGTGCAGGATCAGCCGGATGTCCCGATACTCGCGCAGCGAGTCGTCGAACATCTTCACGAAGTCGAACCAGGTGTTGCCGAACGAGTCGCGGTACTCCCGCGAGATGTGATCGCGCAGATAGATGTTGTCCCGCCGCGTCATCGCCATCGAAAGGGTGTTCAGAAACACCCGGATCTCCTCGATTTTCCTGTGGCGATTGTAGATCACGAACCGCTCGTGGAAGATGCGGTCGCGCCGCCCGAGCGAATCGATGAAATGGATCGTCGCGAACACCTCGGGGAACGTCGGGGTCGGGATCTTGACCTCGTAGCAGCCGTCTCGGCCCTCGCGGAGCGCGTAGACCAGGTCCTTGTTGATATACAGCTCGAACCGGTCGGACGGGCGGGGGTAGGGGGTCAGCTTGAGTTTCACGTGAAGCATCCGGGGCGCCGCATCGGCGCCCGGGTCGATGATGCGGTATCCGTCGGCATCCGTTTCCATCGTTCCCACGAACCGGTCGTTGATCAGGACGCTGTCGACCCGGTAGGAAATCTCGGTCGAGAGTTGCCGGTGCAGCGCGTCGAAGTTGCGCAGCCATGTGTTGAACCGGCGCCAGTCGTCGTATTCGCGCCGGACGTCGTATCCCGTCAGCGCCGAGACCCGGCCATGATGGTCCGCGTCGATGCCGTACCCCTCGGGGACAACGGTCGGCTCGACCGCGCCCACGGGCCGGTAATCGGCCGATCCCCGGACGACTCGCAGCTGGTCGTGCGTTTCATCCGACACGAACGTCGCTTCGCCGTTCCGCACCTGGACATTCCCGTGCCGGCCTTCGATCTCGACGCTCTGCGAATCCCGTGCCGCCGCGAAGATCTCCGCCGCATGCACCTGGACGCGGAGCCGCGGCGTGGAGCCGGCTGGCCTGATGTTGAACCGCACGCCCGAGCCGGGCTTCAGCAGGAGGAGGTTGTCGGTCGACCAGGAAAGCACTGCGTATCCGCGGGAGCCGGTGCGGATTCCGTCGCCGTCGATGAACACCTGGCGCTGGGCCGCGCGCTTCCAGCCCGACTGACCCGCGTGGTTGAAATACACCGGCCCGTCGCAGAACACCAGAACCAGCTGGTCGCGAACATACCCGTCGGTGCTCACCGCCGCCGCCAGGTCCGGATTCTCGGCCGCCGTCGCAGGGGTCGAACACGAAATTGAAAGAACGAGAGCTATAATATATACAACAGTATATATATTCATTCTATTTTGGCCGGCATTTTTCATGTCTTCGCCCTTGGACTTCCGGAAAACCTGTTCGGAAAACAGCTTCAGCACTGAGAACACAATGGACACAGAGGTTTCACGGAGAAAAGAGAAATTCTCTGTTGTGGCTCTGTGTTCTTCGTGTTCTCTGTGGTGAAGGCGTGGCATCAGAACGACCTCAGATACCGCAGGCGCGCCGAGTAATCGGCGTATTCCAGGCCCGCCGCGCCGAACGTGTTGTTCGAGCCTTCGAGGCTGAGGATCATGCGCGCCATGTTGTTGTATTCCTTCGTCAGGGCGACGTTCAGCCGGTCGTGCGTCGAGTCGACGGCCGCGCGGCCCGGATCGACGCGCTCGTGCGTGTAATCGAGGTTCAGCGTCACGTCCTCGTGAAACTGGGACCGGCCGCCCAGGCCGTAGATCTGCGTCATATCGCTTCCGCCGGCCTTCGTGTAGTCGACCTGCTCGCGGCTCACCTGGCCGTAGAGGTGGCGCATGGCGTCGTACTCCCAGACGATCTTCGCGTCGTATTTGCTGACGTCGCGGTCGTTGAGCGTCTGGACCTTGTCCTTGTCGATCGTCGAGCTGAGGGCCGCGTAGTAGCGCAGGGCGCCGGCCTTGTGGTTCAGTTCCATCCAGAGCAGGTCGCGGTACCGGTCGACGAAGTTGCCATTGTCGGAATACTCGCGGAGCGGCTGGAAGAACAGATCGATCCGCAGGTCGCGGTAATAGTCGCTCGGCTTCACGGTGACCTGGAACTCGGGCTGGTCGCGCACCAGCGTCGCGCGTTTATAGTTTGCGATATTGTCCCGCGAGGTTCGGTCGCCGAACCGCGTCGAAACATATCGATTCAGCTCGTAGAACACGCGCGCGTAGTAGGACCGCTCGTCGCGCGGCCCCTCGCCGATGACGCTCAGGAAATCCGTGTCGCCGGCCTCGACGCCGGCCTCGACCTTGTAATTCTCGCGGCCGTACGCGGCGGAAGCCCTGTATGCCTCTCCCTGCCGGTTGCCGGTCTCGTCGCGCCGGTCGTAGTCGGTGCGGCTGCCCGCGTATTCGCCGCTGACGAAGATATTCTCGGTCGGGCGAAGGGCGACGTCGAGCGAATACACGCTGTTCGCCTGCGTCGGCAGGTCCTGGTCCGAGCCGGGGTATTCGTGGACGTCCTTCGCCGAGACCGCGTTCAGGCCGATGACGGCCGACTCGTCGGAACCGTGCTCGACCCGGACGCCGCCGATGAACCGCGGGTTCTTGATGTCGTCCTTTTCCACGGCCCGGTAGCCGGTGAAGCCGCGAACCTCGGTGTTGTCGAACTTCTGCGTGCCGTACAGGCCCATGACCTGCTGCGTCATCGTGTAGGTCGAAAACTCGGGATACGAATGGCCGAACGCCAGCAGGGAACGGGGCGTGCGCGATTCCAGCGTGAACTGGTTCAACGTGAACCCGTCCTTGTAGGCCCGCTTGTCATTCGTGTGCGTCGTGTCGGTGACCAGCGAAAGCGAATCGCCGTTGTGGCGCGTGGTGAACAGCTCGTAGCGCAGGTTTTGCTCGTAGAACGTTCCCTGGTCGATGCTCGAATTGAATTTCGACTTGTTCACCGAGTTCGCGTAGAAGCTCGTGTCGGTGAACAGGTTCGAGCTGAAGACGACCTGGTCTTCGCGCTCGTTCAGGTCGGTGTACCCGGGCGGCAGGCGGTCGATGACGGGAAGACTCGTTCCGGTGTCGGGCGGCCTGACCGTCGATGCCGGAAAGAACGGGACCCGGTGCGAGCCGTACATCTCGTCATCCCTGTCCGTGCGCATCTCGGGAAGATCGTCGGGGCCGGTTTCCGGAATGGTGCGCATCTGCTGCAGCTCCGGGATGTTGCGGGGGTTGAAGTTCGTGAACACGCCCGGCAGCACGGAAGGCGCCGACAGGGGTTCCCTGATCAGCGTGTCGTCGCGCCGCGCCGTCTGAACGCCTCTTCCCGAAAAGCCGGAACCAAGGAAAAAGAGTGACACCGCCAGAGCTCCCAGGAGGCCTCTGGCGATGAACGGGTTTCTCGGGGGCGTAATCCCCGGCTGTGTCGGCGGTGGGCGTTGCATGTCGGATCGAGCGGCGGTTGCCCTCCCTGGATCAGCGTCCGAACAGCATCGGCGACGGATTGACCGTGCGGCCGTTGCGGCGAACCTCGAAGTGCAGGTGATTTCCCGTGGCGACGCCCGTGGCGCCCACATTCGCGATCGCCTGGCCGGCCTTGACCGTCTGGCCCTTGCGGACGCGGATCTTGCTGCAGTGGCCGTAGCGGGTCGAGAGGCCGTTCGCGTGGCGGATCACGACGAGCTTGCCGTAGCCCGAGAGCCAGCCGGCGTAGACGACGGTTCCCGCCATGGCGGCCGAGATCTGGGTGCCGCGGGGGGCTGCGATGTCGATACCGGCGTGGAACAGGCGCTTGCGATACACCGGGTGCTTGCGCCAGCCGTAGGGATCCGAGAGCCTGCCGCGGACCGGCATGACCATCCGGGTGCTGACGTCGGCCTTGCGCGAGGTGACCTGCGTGACGCGGTATTGTTTCTTGTCGACCGGCACGCTGACCTGCTGACCGGTTTTGAGGGCCGAGCTGGAAAGCTTGTTCTGGGCCACGATGCTCGTGATGGTGGTTTTGTACTGGCGGGCGATGGTCGAAAGGTTGTCGCCGCTCTTCACGGTGTGCTGAATGATGCGGGTGTCGGCGTCGGCGGCGGCTGTGGCCGGCTTCTCGGCCTGTGCCGCGGGCTTCGGGGCCTGGGCGATCTGGATGGGGGCCGGCGCGGGGGTCGGCTGCGGTTTCACCGCCGGGGCCATGGCGACGACGGGTTTGACCAGCGATGCCGTCACCGGAGCCGGCGCGGCGGCCTTCGGGGCCGGGGCTGCGACCGGCGTGGGCTTCGGGGCCGACTCGGTCTGGGTGATGGTGACGCTCGGTTTGTCGGGGGCCGCTGCGGCGATCTGAAGGCTGGGGCCTTCGATTTTCGCGAGGCATGCCGATGTTTTCTCGATTTTGATCAGGGGAGGGGCGATGACGGTCTGGGCGGCGCCGCTCTTCGCGATCGTGAGCTCCTGGTTTTTCTTCGGGACCGGGATGTAGATCTTCTGATCCTCGATCAGGATATGGCTCTTCAGGTTGTTCTCGCGGATCAGGCTCGGAATCGACGTTCCGAAACGGCTTGCGATCTTGTTCAGGGAATCGCCGGCGCGGATGGTGTAGGCAACGCGGTTGTCGGGTGCCGGGATCCTGATCGTCTGGCCGACCTTGATGGCGGACTTGTTGAGGCCGTTCGCCTGTACGAGCGTGGCGGCTTTCGTGCCGAACATGTCGGCAATGGCGTTGAGAGAGTCGCCCTTCTTGACCGAGTAGCTGATCCAGGTTCCACCGTCGGGAAGGGCTTTGCTTGCCGGGGCCATTTCGCTGCCCGCTGGCTTCACGCCGAAGGTGACGCCCCGCTGTGAAACGGTCGTCTTCGAAGCGGCAAGGCGGATGTCCTTCGCCTGGGCGGCCCGAGCCACCTGGGACAGGGTGGCGGGAATTGCGCCGTGCTGGGCATCGGCCTGCTGGAATCGCGTCACGAACGCGTTGTTGCGGAAGCGGCCCTCGACCTCGAAAGCGGTGTCGTCACCCTTGCTCAGAAAACGATCGATGGCGATTGCCGAGGTTTCCAGGGTCACGATCGAGAGCAGGACGAGGATCGAATAGTGTCGAGCTCTGAGTTTATTCCACACGGGGCGCGCTCCTTGCTTTGGTATCCTGCGACCCTGCCGGTTTCCCGGCTCCCCCGCATTTCCGACGTCCCTGTCGGGGCTGAGCGGGGGAAAAACGCTGTCGCTCTATTTTCATCGGCACGCGCGCGCCAATTCTGAAGAATATTTTTTTCTCTCGTCACTCCTTCATGAAAAATCCCCCTAAAACGTCTGTCGGGGCGGGTTTCAAACCCGCCCCGACGGGCAATTCGAAACGTCCGGTGTCAGGGATTCAAATCGTACCGGGTGAAGATGACCTTCGGGGCGGTGAGGGGCGAGAAATTCAGCCAGACGGAGCCGTTGCTGACGATGCCCATGCGGTTCGCGAACAGGAGGCCGCCGGGGGTCGGGATCGTTTCGAGCGGCGTGGTTTTTCCGTCGGCTTCGATCGCGAACACCTGCCTCGCGAGCGGTTCCCGTGAAACATAACCGCAGGCGACGGCTCGCCCGTCGGGGAGAAAACCGATCAGCCGTGCGCCGTCGAGGGCCGTTCCCCGAATCACCGTTTCCGAGGACGCGCCCGTCGTGTCGATCTTCACGAACCGGTTGTAGAGATCGTCGTCTCCGAACGCCAGGTAACAGAGGCTTGCGTCGGGGCCGGCGGTGATGCCGAGGGCGGTCGGCCAGGATGCCGTTTTGATCGGCGTTCCGTCGAACCCGAACCAATACAGGTTCGCCGTCGCGTAATCGGCGACGACGAGCGCCTCCGGAAGGGCGACAAGGCCGTCGATCTGCTTCGGAAAACCGTCTTCGGACGGCAGCCGGAACTGTTCCTCGACGGCATCGCCGAACGCGCAGCAGACGGCCCTGGAATCGGTCTCGATCGTCCAGAGCTTACCGTCGGCGGTCGCCGCCAGGTCCGTGTAGGAGCCCTTCGGCAGGGGGAGGCTGGCCGCCGGTTTCCCCTCGGGGTCGAGTTTCACGATCCGTGAATTGATACCGTCGAGAATCGCGATTCCATCGGGAATGGGCTGAAGGGAGACCGGTCCCACGACCGGCCCTTCGGACGCGAGCCGGGTGGAAACGCCGAATTCACCCTCGCCGGGACCTTCCGGAAACTCGTGGACGGACGCAGGCGCGGCGAGCAGCACCCGCGATGCGAAGATGGAGCATGCAAGGACGAGCACGAGTCCCATGGAGCGGGCGTTACGGAAATACATGCGTTTGCCTCCGGCTGAAGGATGTCCGAGAGAGAAGCGGATGCCGCTTTCTTGGGATGATATACGTCCCGGTCCTGCCGTTCAACCGGCGCGCTTCTACTCGTCTCACGAGTGCACCATTGAGCCCTGAGCTTGTCGATGGGGCTCAGCACGATCGGGAGCGCTCAACTGCCGGCCACTGCCCACTGTCCACTGCCCACTGTCCACTGCCCACTGCCCACTGATCACTGATTGCGGCTTTTGAGAACCTCGAAGCCCGCGATCACGTCGAACAGCTCCTCCGAGATGACGGCCTGGCGTTGTTCATGATACTCGCGGCCGAGCGCGTCGAGGAGGTCGTTGATGTTGCGTTCGGCCCGCTGCATCGATGCGAGCCGGACGGAGTGCTCGGCGGCGGCGGAGCTGACGCAGGCGCGGAAGAGGCTTGCGAACAGGTGCTCGCGCAGCAGGGCCTCGACGGTCGGCAGAAACGCGTCGATCGGCTCGGGAAGCCTTCGGGACAACCATTCCCGCCCCACGATGCCGTCGAGCCAGGCGCGGTCGAGCGGAAGAAGGGCACTCGAGGCCGGTTCGCAGCCGGCGCCCCAGACGGGAACCTGGTGGAAGACCACGATGCGGCCGAGTCCCTCCCGGGCCCTGCGGCGGTCGACGTCATACAGAAGGCAGCTCAGCAGGCCGGGAATGCCGTCGACGGACTCGGGAGCCTTGATCGGCGGCGACATCGGCAGGCCGGAGCCTTCGAGCCTGCCGGCGAGCAACTCCCCGACGGGCCAGATGTAGCAGCCGTCAGGGTTGCCGCGGAGAGCCTCCGCGGCGAACCGGGCGAGCGTCTCGTTGAAATCGGCCGCCATGCCGTGATCGGTGCCGAACACGATGGCGCCGGTCGGGCCGGGGAGGGGCTCGCAGAGCCGCTCCAGGACGGCGGAATCCGCATTCCAGAGGATGGCCCTGAAGCCCGTTTCCACGGACGCCTCATACTCGTCGAGGCCGGGCATGGCCCGCTCATACGGCCCGATGCTCACCATGGCGAGCGTCTTCATCGTCTTCACGACGGATTTCAGCCCCTCGGCGCTCCTGATGTGGCGCCTGATGTCGGCGATCGTCCGGCTCATGCGGCTTTTCGCGGGGCGGACAGGGCGTTTCTGACGACGGCGAGAAGCGCGGCTTCGTCTTCCGGTCCCAGCGGTTCGCGGCGCAGGACCCGTTCACGGACCTCACCGGGAATCGCCGGGGCAGCCGCGCACAGGGTCCGCTGGACGTCGCGCATCCGGTCGAGCGGCTGGTCCGCCAGCAGGCCGCGCGTCAGCGCGAGCAGCAGGAGAATCTGCCGGAGGACGTCGAACCGCTCCGCCGGTCCCTGTTTCAGACACTCGCGTATCCGGCGGCCGTGCTCGATCGTCTGCCGGGTCGGCTCGTCGAGCCTCGTGCCGAACCTCGCGAACATCTCCAGTTCCTCGAACTGGGAAAACCGCAGCTTCACTTCCGCCGCCGCCGCGTGGTAGGCGGGCAACTGGGCCTTCCCGCCGACGCGCGAGACGGAGCGGCCGATGTCGACGGCAGGCAGCGTTCCCTTCTGGAACAGGACCGGCGACAGGTAGACCTGGCCGTCGGTGATCGAAATAAGATTTGTCGGTATATATGCAGAAATATTCTGAGCCTCGGTTTCGACGATCGGAAGCGCCGTCAGCGAACCCCCGCCGCGTTCCCTGCCCAGATGCGTGGAGCGCTCGAGCAGACGTGAGTGGAGGTAGAAAACGTCGCCGGGAAACGCCTCCCTGCCGGGGGGGCGTCGCAGGAGGAGCGAGATCTCACGCCAGGCGCGTGCGTGACAGCCCAGATCGTCGTAGACGATGAGCACGTCGCGGCCCCGTTCCATGAACCATTCGGCGATGCTCGTCGCCGCATACGGGGCGATATACTGGAGCCCGGGGCCGTCGGCCGGTTCGGCCACGACGACGATCGAGTGCTCCATCGCGCCCGACGAACGCAGCTCCTCGATCGCCTTCGCGACGCTCGCGCCGCGCTGGCCGATGGCGCAGTAGACGCAGATCACGCCGCTGTCGCGCTGGTTCATCATCGCGGCCAGGGCGATCGACGTCTTGCCCGTCTGGCGGTCGCCGAGAATCAGCTGTCGCTGGCCGCGGCCGATCGGGATCAGCGCGTCGATCACCTTGATGCCGGTCTGGAGAGGAACGGTGACCGGTTCGCGGTCGGCGATCTCCGGCGCCCGCCGCTCGAGGGGAAGTCGCGCGGCGTAAATGATGGGACCGCGGCCGTCGAGCGGCATCCCGAGGGGGGTCATGATCCTTCCGAGGAGGCCCTCCCCGACGGGCACGTCCATCACGCGGTCGAGGCGCCTGACCGACGAGCCTGCCGAGATGCCGGCGGCCTCTTCGAGCAGGATGCAGCCGACGCGGTCCGGCTCGAGGCTGACGGCGACGCCGGCCGAGCCGTTCCCGAAGCGCACGAGTTCGTCGAGTTTCACGTCCGGAAGACCCCGCACCACGGCAACGCCGGACGAGACGCTCGCGAGCCGGCCGGTTTCGACGACGGCAAGGCTGCCGGAAACCCGCTCCTTCGCGTTTGTGAGGGCCGTCACCGTGCGGCTGAAGATCGGACCCAGTTCGTTGCCGGAACTGGCCGGCGGATATGATTCCCGGTCGGACAGGCTGCCGGATACGAGCTTTTCGGCCTTTTCGAGGGCGGCCACGGTGCGTTCGAAGATCGGCCGCATCTCCTCGGCAACGGGGCGTCGCTTCATGCCGTGCGTTCCTGGAGGAGTTCGTGGATGCGCTCTTCGAGCGTCGCCAGGTAGTCCGAGAATGTCCAGGCGATGCGCCTGTCGCCGATATGCACCTCGATGCCGCCGATCAG
>CAYMEN010000039.1:0-38271 GCA_964389325.1 uncultured bacterium
ATGACCGGGCCCAACCGGTTACTGCTCAGCGGGCCCACCGGGGGTGAAGACTCGAAGGGCCTGGTGATCGGCGCTTACAGCGCCTCGCTCTCGGCGGGCGTGGCCCTCGGGCCGGTCGTCGCGCATGTCATCGCCGTCGACCGGCCCGGACTGTTCAAGGTCAACGCCCTCATCTGCCTGCTCTCCTGGCTGCCGGTCCTCGGAACGGTCCGGCTTGTTCCGCGCCTGACGACGCTGGACAAGCCCCGCGTCCCGTTCATCGTCCGGCACGCGTCCGTCATCATGGCGGCGGCGTTCGTCGGCGGGTTCACCTGGTTCGGGCTGCCGGCGTTCCTCACTCTCTTCGGCGTCGGAAGCGGCCTGACGACCGCCCAGGCATCGTTTCTCCTTCCCATGTTCATGTTCGGAAGCATGACCCTCGGCTGGGCCATCAGCACGCTGTCAGACAAGGTCGACCGGAGCAGGGTCGTGAGCGTCTGCGTGTTTCTCTCGCTTCTCTGCTCGGCCTACGCGCCGATGATCATCTACGAGTACCGGTTCGCCCTTCTGCTCTTTTACCTGTGGGGCGGCCTGATGGGCGGCATTTACGCCGTCTGCCTGACGATGGTCGGGGAGACGTTCCGGATGGAAGACCAGGTCTCGGCCAACATCACCTACGTCCTGATGGACGCCTCGGGCGGCTTCATCGGCGTGTTCCTGATCGGCCTCGCCATGGACATCGCCGGGCAGGAAGGTCTGGCATACGTCCTGGTGTCCGCCTCGATCTGCTACTTCATTTTCGCCCTGAGCCGTCACCAGGCGGAGTGACGTGTCACACAAACGACCATTCGTCTCACTAGGAACACGGCAATTTCCTCGCATATTCGATACCGTTCGTATAAGGTATCGAAGCACGACATGTCTCTCGCCCTTCGATACCTCAGGGCGAACGGAACATCGATCAGGCGCCGCAGGGGCGGTTCGCGAACCGTCCCTGCGGGTGACGCGCGACGCCTCAGCGGAAAAGGAGTTAATATATAATGAATATTACATTAGGCACGTATCTTCCCAGGGCAGCCTGGGGCGTTGGCATCGCGTATCTTCTTCTCGGCGGGGTTCTGAGTGTGAATGTCTTCTTGCGTGGGGACAGCCCCTACCTCCTGCCGGCCCTGTGGGGCGGGACGGGGATTTTCTTCAGCCCGGCCAGCGCGATCGTCCTGGTTCTCGCACGTAACCGCCCCCTGTCACGCACCGAAACCATCATGGCGCAACTGCCGCTGCTGGGCTTCGGCCTCACCGCCGCCCTCGCGTTCGTCGTGGTGGGCGTCTACGGGATCCACACCGACTAGAGGCCGGTACCGGCCGGCATCGTCGACGTCATCTCTTCCGCGAATCGTGACGCCCGCCCGGGATCAGCCTGCAGCAGGCCCTGATGGGCCTCGCGTGCAACGTCCGGGCGTTTCGCCTTGAGGGCCGAGGTTTCGAAGGCCCACCAGCCGTCGGCGTTCATCGCATCCATCGCGAGGGCCCGGCGGTAGGCGTCGAACGCCTCGTCGAACTTTTTGCGTTCGGTCTGGATGTCGCCGAGAACCACATAGGGCAGTGGGTCGTCGGTGAGATACTTCATCGCCTTGACGAGCGCCCCGGATGCGAGATCGCTTCGTCCGAGCGCCTGGTGGCTCTTCGCCAGAATACAGCAGGAGCGGCCGATATCGGGGTCGACGATCTCCTGAAGGAGCGCCATCGAAATCCCGATGTCGAGCATCTCAACGGCTTTCGCATGGGCGCCGGTCTCGGCATACAGCTCCCCGAGCTCGAGATACGCCACCACGGTCGCGGAGCAGGCTTCCACCGACTTCCGATACTCGGCGATCGCCGCCTCGCTCTTTCCCTTCTCTTTCAGCGCCCTGGCCTTCAGAAGATGCTTCTGGGAAACCTCCAGCGCCCGCTGCTGGTCTTTCCCCGAATCCCTGGCGTCGCCCCTCCCCTGCGCACAGGCGGAACCGGCCGACAGCATCACCGCTGAACACAGAAAAAGAACCGCCATTCCCCGAAAAAATCCCGTTCGCATCGCGCTCTCCTGACCTGCCTCGAGATACCCCTGCTGAAAATCACGCTCCCTCATTCTGCCATCACCCCCGGACTTTTTCCAGCAGGTTCACTCCGTGATGTCGGGCAAGCGACGTTTCCGCATCATTTCGTATCGTTCCATATATCATATGGTTCATTCCTGTCGATTCGCGCATGATCGCGCCGCCGTTGCTTCGGAGGGCGACAGGAAGTAGCATGTCCTGCGGCATACGAAAGAATGTTGTATCTACAGCAACCATGACGTCAGAGAGGGGGGGAGCGGAGCGTGTCGCGGCGAGGGAAGTCGGATGTGCCGGCCGGGTGTGCGTTCTGTGCTTCGATTCGGTGGTCGGTCTTCGTCGATCACGAGAAGGAAGAACAGGCTCCGGTCGAGGTCGGGCAGTTCCGCCCGGTGACGAAGGGCGGCGGGATCCGGCAGTGTCCGGCATGCGGGACCTACTACCGGTATTCGAAGATCACCGACAACGAGCCGGGGAACGAGCAGCACACGGAAGAGTTCGTCAAGCTCTCCACGGCCGTGGCGGAGGCGGAGATCGCGCTGGAGCGGGACCGGGACGCCCATTTCAAAAGGGTTCTCGGGAAGCGGTATGCGGAACCGCTCGGCACGCTCGGCGACAATGAACGCCGGCTTTGGGAGCATTTCGTCGTGTACCGGTCGGAGATCATCCCCCTCTTCGACCTCAAAGCCCGTTTCCAGGAGTTCCCCGACGTCGAGAAGATGCTGGACGGCCTCGTCGCCGCGGGGCTGGTTCGGCGAACCGCGACCCCGTCCGCCTGGCAGGAAACCACTCCGGTGATTCGCGACTGGAACATCCGGTATCAGATCGCCTGCCACATCCTGGATCTGTTGGATATCGAACGCGAGTTCGAATCCTCCCGAAACAAGTTGGATATCGAACGCGAGTTCGAATCCTCCCGAAACAAGACGGCAAAACCACGAGTTCGGGGAACATCACCGCGGCGCTGATCTCCATCGGCAAACGCAAACTCGAGCGGTGCAAGCGCATGCCATTGTTATATTAATTGCTATTTATCAATGCCGCCCGGCCCGCCCGGACCACCCCAGGGTGCGTTTGACTCGCGGTCGGGGGGGTTGGTAGGATGGGTGTGGACGGCATGCGGTCGGGCCATCGGCTTTCCCCGAGGGGATCGGCACCGGGGCGCGCGGCCGGACGAAAGGGGCGGGTCGTTCATGATCTTTCGATTGCGGTGTGTCTTCGTCGTTTTCTGTCTTCTTCTTGTCTTTGCCGGACAGGCGCGCTCGGAGAAGGAAGACCCGCTGGCCGAGATTCGGAAGCTCGCGGACGAGGGGAACGCGAAGGCGCAGGTGCGGCTCGGCATCTGCTATCAGCATGGGAAAGGGACGGAAAAAGACCACGGGGAGGCTGTCCGTTGGCTTGCCAAGGCGGTTGAGAAGGATGATCCCGACGGGCTCCTGCTGCTTGGCATCGCGTATTCGACAGGAGAGGGCATCGCCAAGGACAAGCGGAAGGCCGCCGAACTCTTGAAAAAATCCTCCCTGATGGGGCATCCGATGGCGATGGCGGTGTACGGCAGCAATCTGGCCGACGACGAAGAACTTGCCACCGGGGTCGCGTATCTGCAGGTCGGCACGCTTCGGCTTCTCGATACCGACCCCTCCACCGGCATGAAGTTCCTTGGAACCCTGGGCACCTACAAGGAAAAGATGTCCAAAAACCAGGCCGATCTCTCGAAACAACTGGCCGTCGAGCTCGAGTGCAACACCCCCTATATCGAAACGATCCTCGGGTATACGTTTCCCCTCGGGCCAATGATTTTCACGCAGGCCGAGGCGGAGGCGATCGTCCGCGAGATCCAGCCCGAGGTGGAAAAGGCCGCCGGCAGGGCATTCAAGACACCGCCGATCGTCTCGGTCTCTTCGCGTTTCGTGACAGCGAGCTCGCTGGCCGACGATCTGTATCCGCAGCTGCGCAACCTGACGCCTCACCAGCCCGAGGCGTCGACCCGCCAGGCGGCGCTCCAGCAGTCGCTCACGATGGTCCAATCGCTTCTCGGCAAATACGGGTTCCACGACAAGACCCTGCACCTGCTTCCCCGCAACATGAGCCTGATGATGGAGAACATCGGCATCAGCGCCTCGTTCACCCCAAACCTGGTGCGGGTGCTGGTCGCCCACGAGATGACGCACGCTCTTCAGGACCAGTATCTGAACCTGAAAGACACGCTGCTGGGCATGACCGACCAGGAGGCCATGTCGGCATTCAACGCCGTCATCGAGGGGCATGCCGTCTTCGTCCAGGACTCGCTGGGAACGGCGCTCGGGCTCGACCGCGAGGTGATGGAGTTCGCCCGGTTCCTGTCGGCCGGCGTCGACCCGAAGCAGGAAGAGACAGGCGGCGACGAGCCCCACACATATAACAGACGCTATTTTCAGGAAGTGTATCTCGGCGGGAGGAAGTTCATCGACGCCATCTGCCAGTTGCATGGACGCAACCGCCTGTGGGACGTACTCGAAAACCCTCCGCTGCGCACGTCGGCGATCAGCTTTCCCGACACCTACACGTTCGGCAAGCAGACGCCGCGCCTGGACCTGAGCCCTATCCTCATGGGCATGGAAAGCCGATTCGGCGGGGGGCCCTGGCAGGTCCAGCAGAGCGACCTCGGCGTCATGAAGCTCAAGGCCCTCTACGGCGGGATGCCGGCCGAGAAGCTGAACGCGCTGCTGCCGCAGTTCATCGCGGTGCAGGGGCTGGCGTTCGGCCATCCCAGCGCGGAGAGCCCCAACGGCCTGTCGCTGTTCTTCATGCGCGACGGAAGCGCCGTCCGGGACCTGATCGACAGCCTCGAAACGATGGGGCGGGAGAATCTGAAACGGGCCTCGGCAACCGGCAAGGCCCTCGTCAAGGACATCCGGATCGGCGACCTGCAGGTGCCGGGCGCCGATGTTGCCCGCCGGCTCAGTTTCCGCGTCGGAACGAATGAAAACAATATGGCTAACTATTCCATGTATCGCGTGGGATTCCGGTCGATCATGGTCGAGTTCGAGGACACCCATTTGAATCTGCCCGAGCCGCGCGTGGCCGAGATCGCGCTGGAGATCCGCGACCGGTTCATCGAGTTCCGCCGGAAACAGGCGGCCGCGACCCCGGGAACGGCGCCCGCGGCGGCCGGAAAGGGAGCCGTTGACATCCGTGACGAAGCGGATCTCAAGGCCGGTCTGCGCTATTTCGGCCGCAACGATTACCCGGCGGCCCGCGACAGCCTGCGGCAACTGCTCCAGCGGCGGCCGACCCATGCGCACGCCCGTTTCATGATGGCTGTGATGGCCGCCCGCGAGAAGCAGTTCGGCGAAGCCTGGAAGCATATCGAGATCGCGCGCCGCGTTTCCCCCGGCAACGAAAAAATAGAGGCGTTCATCAAACGCCTGCAGGAAGTCGCCCCCCGCTGAGGACCGCGAGCCGTCACAAAACGGTTGCGCGGCTTCGTATTTCTGCTATGATGTTTCGCTCGCCTGAACGTTGATTCCCTCCCGGTTCCGACCGGGATGCCCGCCGAGGAAACGAGCCGTGTCAGTCCTGTCGATGCCTGCGAGAGTGAAGCGGAGCCTGCCGCTCCTCGTTCCGGTACTGCTTGCGCTGTGTTTCCTGCGACTCCTGGAGTTCGGCTTCTTTTGGCGCGAAACGAGAGCGCAGGAACTGGAACAGGCCGCCTGGGAGCGCTCCGCGAAGGGGTTCCTCGGCATGCTCGCCTCGTCCTGCACCGTCGAGTCGCAGATCGAGTCGATGGGCTGGCGGATGACCGCGGCTCTCGAAGCCGGGCTCCGACGCTCCCCCGCGGGGGTACCCGCAGAACGGCTCGCCAGGCTGTTCCAGCGGTGTTTTTCCAAAGCACACCGCCCCGCCGGCACGAGGTTCTACGCCTGCTCGATCGACGGCAAAGGCGATGTCAGGCTGATGAGCGGCGCTGGACTGGCCTCGGGCAAGACGCGTGTCATGGAGGAGCTGTTCAGGATCCTGCTTGCCCAGGGAACGACCCGCCCCTGCCCGCCCGTCGACCCGAAGGCTGCCCAGCGGCTGATGCGCGGTCTTCTCGGGGAAGACACCGACCCGGGCATGTTTCCCCCGTCACGCACCGGCCTCGTCACTCCCGTCCAATTCGAAGGCCGCAGTCACCTGCTGTACTGGAATATCGCCGGCGAGGGCCCCGCGCATGCCTGCGCGTTTCTCCTCCTCTTCCCCGCCGATGCCTTCGCCCACCATCTCGCCCTGCGCCACACGCTGCTCACCACCTTCTCGCGCTCGGGCGGGCGGTTCGTCCCGTATCTTCACCCGTTCCCACAAAACCGTGATGTGAAGGCCGTCTCGCTCTCCCGCACACTGAAAGGGAACCCGCTGTCATCGGTCTGGAAGGAGTGTCGGGCGATCGCCGCGGCCAATGCCGGGCTTCCGGCGGGAGGAGTGATCAGAACGCCGCGGTTCTGGGCGATGAAGGGTTTCTTTTCCTACGATCACCCCCTCCAGGCCTGGATCTTCTCCGAGCCTCCCCGTCAGTCGTCGATGACGCTCGAGCGCCTCAGATTCGCGAGCCTCGCCGCGGCCGTGACGTTCGCGCTGCTCCTGCCAGCGTCCCTCCTCTTCGACCTCGCCCCTTTCGTCTCGCTCCGGATCTCGTTCGGGTTCCTGCTGCTGTTCATCGGTCTGGCGCCTCTCAGCCTCCTGCTTCTCATCGGCACGAGCGCCATCGAACTCCAGGCGGAGCGGCTCATCCGGCAGGCGGTCCAGGAGTCTCTCGAACAGCTCACCGAGGCGGATCTCAGAACCTCTTTCGTCAACCGCGAGTTTCGCCGCGTCGCCGACGAACTGGCATCATCAAGTATATATATCAACCACTGTTCATCTCCCGACGAACGCGCCGTTGATGAGATGGGCGCCATCGCGCACAGGTTCTTCCTGGCTCGCGGCTTCGACCTGGACGTCATGCACCTCTACCGGCCCGGCAGGACCGGCACCGTGTATCCGCCCCGAAAGCCGAACGGCGACTCGAACAAGAACAAGTGCGATTTCTTCGCCCCGATCGTCCGGACGGCTCATCGGGACTTCGCTCCCGGGGCCGCTGAATCCGAACTTCCCCTCCTCGACGAGATGCAGAAGACCTTCCAGGCGGTGTTCGACTCGCTCGGCATCTCGACGACGCAGAACTTCTACCTGAATTTTCTCGAGCACGCCGAAACCTTCCGACTGACCGGAGGCGATACGAGCCTGTATCTTTCCCAGACGTTTTCGGCCCGTGGAAGCATTCTCGCGCATGTCATCTACGAAGCGGCCGCGGACAAAGCCCTGCGCCGGCAGCTCGCGACGAACCTGACGATGCTCACGATCGCCGGAGCCACGATGTTCGCGGCAGGAGAAATCAAGCCGGGCGGCATGATTCCCCTCTTCCCGAAGGCGGCTTCGTCGGGCTGGAGCACGCATTCAGGCATCCGGCTCAGGCGCGTCATGGAAGAGGCGGCGCGGCTGAAAACCGAGATCGTCAGCAGATCCGGTGACTCGGTGTTCATCGCCCTCCCGTGTGAGAAAGCCGCCAACTGCGTGGCCGGCGCCCAGGTCCCCCTGCAGGGTATTCTCGCGGCCGCCAGGCGGAACCGCTCCCTCCTGTTCCTGTTTGCCGCCGCCTTCACCGGCATCCTGTATCTGCTGGGCCGGATGATGCTGGAGCACCTGATCCGGCCGATCGGGCTCGTCGAAGACGGCTTGCGGAATGCCGCTGCGGGCGGTGACCCGGGGAAACTGGCCCTGCCGCGAACGGACGAACTCGGCCGCATGACGAACGCGTTCGACGAAATGATCGACGGCCTTCGCGAGCGGCGGTACCTGGGTAAATTCGTGTCGGGCTCCCTCGAAAAGAACATCTCGGACCGCGCGCTCGACCAGGCGATGCAGCCCCGTTCCGCGACGGGAACCATCCTGGTGTCCGACATCCGCTCGTTCACCACACTTTCCGAACTCCACCCCGCGCCGGCGATCGTCGCCATGCTGAACAGGCACATGGCGGCGCTGACCCCCGGCATCGAGCGGTTCGGCGGCCGCGTCGACCGGTTCATCGGGGATGCGATCGTGGCCGTTTTCGAGGATGAAGGCCCCGAGTGCGGCGTGGGCAAAGCCCTGCATGCGAGTCTCGCCATGATGGAAGCCCACCGGAAGCTCCAGGAAGACCGCGCGGTCGAAGGCCTGTTCGGCTACGAGATCGGTATCGGCCTCGACTGCGGGCAACTCATGCTCGGAACGCTGGGCCGGCGAGGCCGTCTCGAGTTCGCACTCGTCGGGGAGAGCCGTCACACGGCCGAGCAGATGGAAGCGGCATCAAAGCTGGGCCGGGCGACGCGGATCATCCTCTCTCCGGCGGCGAATGCGCTCGCAGCACCTTTTGCGGAAACCGAGCCGGTCGGCGAAGGCTTCGAACTCTTTTCGCTTCGGAAGGAGGGGGAATGAAAAACCGGGTCGTCTCCCTTCTTCTCGCGTTGTGCGTGGTTTTCCCCCTGCTGACGATCACGGCTGGCGATGCCGCGAAGCGCGATGTCCTCCTCCAGGAGCGGCGGGAGAGCGTGCAGCGTCTTCTCCGGAGCCATCTCGACCAGGCGGTCCTGGAGAGCACGCCCGACGCCCAGATGAAGAACCTGTGCGGAATGTTCTGGAAGGCGGCCCGATCGAAGAACGCCGGTACCTCCCTCCCCGCGGAAGCAGTGCTGAAGGCATGTCATGAGCGTATCGTGGCTCCGTTGCTTCCACCGCACGACATCCTCCTGTACGACCAACTTGGCGCCTCGGCCCCGGTCTTTCTCTCCGGCCGGCTCGGCGAGTTCCCCGCCGCCGCCGGGGATTTCCCGGTCCTGGCGCTCGCGTCTTCGTCCTCCAACAGCGAACCGGCGGTCGCATCGGCGTCGGTGAGGATTCGCGCGGCCCTGCAGGTCGTCTTTCCGTCGGTGATACAAAGGGACTGGTATGGAAAATGGCAGGTGTTGCGCGATCGCGAGAAAACCCGGGCGCTATACTGGAGCGTCATCGAGAACCGCTACCTGCTTGTATTCTATATCAATATAGATAGTATAGGTTCCGACTTCGTTCCAAGGCTTCTCGCGGCGACCTGGCCGTTCCGCACGTCGGGAGTGGCGTTCATCCCCGACGGGGATGCTCCCATCGTCGCCTCGTCATACCTGTCGAGACGACCCGGGCTCATGAGGCGCATCGATGCGGCCCGATCGGTGCTTCTTCGCCCCCGCTTCCGCTTCGCGGGCCAGGGCGCATTCGCGATCGCCGCGGCCCCCGTCACTCCTGGTCTTTCAGGCAGGTTCGTCGGCGTGACTCCCCTTCGAACGCTCCCGGAGCACGACGGCATTGGCGGGCCCGCAAAGAAAGCCGTTTTGTATCTTCTGCTTGCCCTCTGCCTGTTCGGCCTGTTCAGGCCGTCGTCCGGCACGCACGAGCGGGAGTTTTCCGTCCGGTTCCTGCTGATGACGACGTTTCTGGCCGTCGCCGTGCTCCCCCTGGCCGGGGTGGATTATCTCACCGGCAGGTTCCTCGTCGAGTATTTCCGGAATCAGAAACGGGAAGTCGCCGACACCCTGCATCGCGAACTCCTCGCCATCGACGAGAACGGCCGTCACAACCTCGCTTCCTACACGTCATACCTGAAAAGTCTGAACTCGATCCGTTCATTCGCAAGTGCCCTTCCCGCCGCGGAATCCCAGTCCCTCGCGCCTTTCGAGTTGTTCAAGCGGGCACTGGCGGTGATGGATCGATCCGAGTCGCTTTTTTTCCACATGTTTCTTGCCATTCCCCGCACCGGCCCGCATCTGCACCTGTTGATCGAGTTCGGAGGATTGATCGAGAACCCGAAAAAGGACTTTCTCATCTCGAGGTTCATCCAGCGCTCCCCCAGCCGCTTCCGGCGGTATGACGGGGCTGCCGGCGCCTCCGGGGAAGCCGACGGCGCGGATGATGCCACATCGCCGGCGATGGCGGGCCTGGAAAAGGAGATGGCCAGCGAGATCATTCTGCGGCTCGTCGGACCGGACACGTTCATCAGCCTTCTGCTGTATCCCGAGCGTGTTTTCGAGATGAGCGTCCTGTTCAACTCGGCGTTCTCGCTCGAAACGGTCATCCGGGGACCGGAGGCCCCATCCCCCACCGGTTCCCGTGCAAGCCGGGTCGGGTATCTCGTTTACTGGTTCTGGAACAGTTCGCTCCTCGAGCGGAAGTATCTGAATGACTGCCTGAAACAACTCGAATCACCAGCCAGGCCGCACGACCTGTATGCAGGGCTGGCCGGACTCCAGACCACGGCGAGGTTTTACCCGTTCCGGATGAACAAGGCCCCCGCCTCATTCCCGGCGCTGCAGGAAGCGCTGACCGACGTTCACGCAAGCCGGGGTTCGATCCGCAAGGAGGATCAGGTCGGAGGCGAGCGTCTCCTGGTCGAGGCGCTCCCGGCGAAGTATCTCAAGGCTGAACTGGCCGGCCAGAAATCCATCTCGCACCTCGACAGGGAGCGAAGCGGTCTCGAACTCCGCATTTCCCTCCTCATGCTCGGACTGTTCGGAATCGCGATGATCACGGGCGCACTTGGAGGGCTGTATTTCATTCTTCCACTGCAGCGCATCATCAGCGGCATCGGAGAGATCCGGAACGGCATGTTCCAGACCCGGCTCGACGAGACGAGGAACGATGAGTTCGGCTCGCTGGCGACCGCGTTCAACAGGCTCGCCAAAGGGCTCGAAGAGGGGCAACTCCTTCGCCGGTATGTCTCGGATTCCGCGAAAAAAGCCGCGAAGACAAGCCGAGACGAGTTCGCGGATGGCAGAAACGGCGCCGTGATCACCGCCACGATCCTGTTTTCGTCGCTGCATGAGTTCTCGGAATTCCAGGCGAGAAGCGATGCCCGCACCGTGTTCGAGACCCTCGAACAGCACCTGGAGATCGCGAACGAGGCGATTTCGGAAAACGGCGGCGAGATCGACAAGATCATCGGCGACAAGATCATGATCGTGTTCCGGCACGACGAGTGCGGCGGTGACGCCGATGCCGCACGATGCGCGTTCTCGGTGATCGCGCACATGCGGCGCATCGCTGCGGAACGCGGCCTGTATCCGGGGCTGTGCATCGGGATCAACACGGGGCCGGTCGTCTCCGGTATCGTCGGTTCGGAGGAAACGCACCTCGACTACACCGTCATCGGCGACCCGGTGAACCTCGCGGCCCGGCTGGCGGCGATGGCCCAGCGGCTGCCGGGCTGCCGCACCGTGGTTTCGGGCACGACCCGGGCCATCGTCGGCGATACGATCGCGATGGAGCGGCTCGGCACGACCCGCGTCAAGGGCAAATCGCAGGAGATCGAGACCTGGCTGCTGTGATGCCGGTTCAGTCGCTTTTCGGGCGCCATCCCGGACAGAACCGGTCGTAGATGAACCAGGCCACCAGGGCGATGATGAAAACGACCCAGGGAACGAGATTCCAGGGCTCCGGCAACAGCGGAGACAGGATGCCTGCCAGTATCCCGCTTCCGAAGGCCATGAGCGGGAATTCGAGCAGGTAGCCGGCCCTCGCGCCGCGTAAAATCTCCGTGTGTCCCATACCCGCAGCATACCACAGGCAATCATGATTTCATCTGCGTCATCTGCTGATCGGGAAGTGCTATACTTTCGGCTGGTGGGTCGTTCGAAACCGTTCATCGAGGAAGGCGGATTCATGGCGTTGTCATCACCCGTTTCACGAGCGTTTTTTCTGTTTGCCGGCATCGCCCTCGGCGCGGTCTGCATGGTCGTTCCGGCCGGGGCCCAGCAGATGTGGAAGCTGCCGGCGCCGCGCATCATGACGATCGTCGACTCGCCGCCGACCCCGAACGCGCGCGTCTCGCCGCGGGGCGGAAAGATGCTGCTCATCCAGCACCGCAACCACGTGCCGCTCTCCGAGCTCGCCCGGCCGATCCTGCGGCTGGCCGGCATCAGGTTTTTCCAGGAATCGAACATGCGGCAGCGCACGTCGTACATGACGGGCGGCAGCGTGCTCGACCTGGAAACCCGTCAGGCCGTCGAACTCCAGTTTCCCCCGGACGGAAAGGCCGGCTACCCGAGCTGGTCGCCGGACGGCAGGACCATCGTCGCGGTCATGTACACCCCCGGCGGCGCGGAACTGTGGAAATTCGACCCCTCGTCGGGCAAGGGACACTGCATCCTGCAGGGTCTCAACGACCTTCTGACAACCCCCTACCAGTGGGAATACCGGCACGGCGTCGCAAGCGGAAGCTTTTCTATATTTGCCAGCATTATTCAACCGGACCGCGGCGATCCGCCGCAGGCGCCCCCCGTTCCGCCGGGCCCGAATGCCGAAGAGGCGGCGGGCATGCTCGTCAAGGCCCGCACCTTCCAGGACCTGCTCAAAACTTCGTTTCACGATGTGCAGTTCGCCTATTTCGCCGCGTCGCAGTTCATGCGCGTCGATATCGAGACGGCCTCGGCCACGCCGGTCGGCAAGCCCGACCTGTTCCGCCAGGGCGACATTTCGCCCGACGGCCGGTATCTGCTGACGGACCGGCTGACCCGGCCGTTCTCCCACGTCGTTCCGGCCGACCTGGCCGGGCATGTGTATGAAATCCGCGATGCATCTTCGGGAGCGCTTCTGCGCATCGTCGCCAACCTGCCGGCCGGCGAGCAGATTCCGATCAACGGCGTCGCGACGGGCCCCCGTTCGGTGCAATGGATGCCCCTCATGCCGGCGACGCTGTTCTGGGCAGAGGCTCTCGACGGCGGAGACCCGCTCGCCACGGCCGCGTTCCGCGACCGGCTGTTCACCCAGGCCCCGTTCGACGCCGGACCGGCGGCGGTGACGGATCTGCCGCAGCGGTTCAGCGGCGCAGACTGGTTCGACGTTCCCGGAAAGGCGCTGATCACCGATGTGGACGAGGAGAACGAGTGGCTGACCACCCGGTTGTTCGACATCAACCGGCCCGCCCCGGCCTCGTCCTGCCCTCTCCTGGCCTCCAGGTCGGTCAACGACGAGTACAACGATCCCGGCACGCCCCTGGCGGAAACGCTTCCAGACGGCCAGCGCGTCGCACGAATCCGGAACTCCTGCATCTGGCTGAGCGGTGACGGCGCGACCCCGGAGGGCAACTTTCCCTTCCTGCGCTCGTTCAACCTCGAAACCCGCGCCGTGACTGAGTTGTTTCGGGCCGCATCGGGCACCTACGAGACGGTCGTGGACGTTGCCGACGCGTCGGCCACGGCCATCGTCACGAAGTTCGAAACCCCCGCCCTTTCGCCCAACTACCGGCTCGTCCCGCTTCCGGGGAATCCAGCGACCGAGACCGTGCAGGTCACGAAGTTCACCGATCCTGCGCCGGAACTGACCGCCATCCGGAAGGAAGTGATCCGCTACTCCCGCGCGGACGGCATTCCCCTGTCGGGCACCCTGTATTATCCGGTAGGCTATGCAACCGGGACGCTCGTTCCGACTGTCCTCTGGGCGTACCCCCGCGAATACACCGCGACCGACACGGCGGCCCAGGTGCGCGCGGAGCCGAACCGGTTCACCCGTCCCCAGGGCGCCTCGATTCTGTTCATGTTGCTGAACGGGTATGCCGTGCTGATGGATGCGGAGATTCCTGTCGTGGGCAAGCCGCGCGAGGCGAACGACACGTTCGTCGAGCAGATCACGGCGGGGGCGAAAGCCGCCGTCGATGAGCTGGTGCGCAGGGGGGTCTCGGAACCGCACCGGATCGCCGTCGCCGGCCACAGTTACGGGGCGGCCATGGTGGCCAACCTGCTGGCCCACACCGATCTCTTCGCCGCCGGCATCGCCCGCAGCGGCGCCTACAATCGCACGCTGACGCCGTTCGGCTTCCAGGGGGAGCGCCGCACCTACTGGCAGGCTCCCGACGTCTACAACCGTCTGTCCGCCTTCTCCTACGCCGACCGGATCAAGGAACCGCTCCTGCTGCTGCACGGCGAACTCGACGAGAACACCGGAACCTTCCCCATCCAGAGCGAGCGGCTGTTCGCCGCCGTCCGGGGCCACGGCGGAACCGTCCGTCACGTCGTTCTTCCCTTCGAGGGCCACGGCTACCGGTCCAGGGAGGGCATCATGCAGACCCTTGCCGAGACGGAAGAGTGGCTCAGCCGGTACCTGAACCGGCACGCAGCGCCGGCATCCGCGGCGCCGTCTCCTGCATCGGAAACGCACCCGGTCCCGGCCGCACGTGCTGAACCGGCCTCCCTGCCGGCGCCTGCGCCGCAACTCCGATGAGCGCGCAGAGCATCTGATTATATTTTATGACATATATTTCTCGAATATTATATTTGTTCATATTTTTATTCTCTTCTTTCTTCGGCCAGGCCGTCATTGCCCAGGGCGGGGCGGAGATTCGCATGCACGGAACGATCGAGGCTGACGATGCGGAGCTCGGCTTCAAGCTGGCCGGCCGTCTGGCCGAACGACTCGTCTCGGAAGGCGAAACCGTGAAGGCGGGGCAGGTCCTCGCACGGCTCGACACGGCCGAACTCGAGCAGGAGTTCGGGCTGCGCCGCGGCGAGCTCGAGGCCGCCGAAGCGGCGCTGGCCGACCTCGTCGCCGGCTCGCGCCCGGAAGAGATCGCCCAGGCCGAGGCGGCCCACCTGCGGGCCCGGGCCGTGCTGGATGAACTGCGCGCGGGCTCCAGGGCCGCCGACATCTCGGCCGCGGAAGCCGCCGCCCGTCGCGCGCGCGCCGATCGCGACCAGGCCGGACGCGATCTCGTCCGGGCCAAGGCCCTTCACGCGAAGCAGACCGTCACCGACCAGGACCTCGAACGGGCCGAAACGTCGGCCCATACCGCCCTGGAGCGGCAGAACGAAGCCGACGCCCGGCTGAAACTCGTCCGGGAAGGCCCCAGGCCGGAACAGATCGAGCAGGCGCGCCAGGCCGAGGCGGAAGCGGCCCAGCGGCTCGCCCTTCTGCGCCGGGGCCCGCGCTCGGGCATGGTCGCGCAGGCAGAGGCGCGCGTCCGCATCGCCAGCCACGCCGTTTCCCTCGCCCGCATCCGGCTCGACAACGGCACCCTCATTTCCCCTGTCGCGGGCACGGTTCTCGCCCATCACGCGGAGCCGGGCGAGTTCCTTACGGCCGGAACGCCGGTCCTTACCGTCGCCCCACTCGGCCGTCTCTGGATGCGCGCCTATCTTCCCGAAACCGACCTCGGCCGGGTCGTGACGGGCCAGGCGGCGTCGGTCACGACCGACACCTGGCCGGACAAATCATACCCGGGCACGCTGTCGTTCATCTCACAGCAGACCGAGTTCACCCCGAAAACGATCCAGACCGACAAGGAGCGGATCACGCTCGTCTACCGCGTGAAGATCCGGATCGACAATCCTGCCGGCGAACTCAAGCCCGGCATGCCGGCCGTCGTCACCCTGCGGGCCCGCTGATGCCGTCGACGCCGGCCGGGGCCATCCGCCTCGATGGCCTCACGAAATCGTTCGGCGCCGTCACGGCAGTGAACCGGCTCACGTTGAACGTCGACGCGGGGGAAATCTTCGGCCTCGTCGGCCCGGACGGGGCGGGCAAGACGACCTGCCTGCGCATGCTGGCCGCCATCGTCTCCCCCACCTCGGGCTCGGCGCATGTCAACGGTCGCCACATCGTCGACGAAGGCGATGTCCTGAAACACGAAATAGGGTACATGAGCCAGAAGTTCGGCCTCTACCCCGATCTGACCGTTCTCGAAAACCTCGACTTCTACGCCGACCTGTACGGCGTTCCCTCCTCCGCCCGCCCCGCCGCCTACGAGCGGCTGCTGGGCTTCAGCAGGCTCCTGTCGTTCAAAAACCGCCGGGCGGGCCACCTTTCGGGAGGCATGAAGCAGAAACTCGGCCTCGCCTGCGCGCTGGTCCACACGCCGCGCGTGCTCCTGCTCGACGAGCCGACGAACGGCGTCGACCCCGTCTCGCGCCGCGATTTCTGGCGGATCCTCACGGGACTTCGCCGCGAAGGAGTCACGATTCTCGTCTCGACGGCCTATCTCGACGAGGCCGAACGGTGCCACCGGCTCGCCATGCTCCACGAAGGGCGCCTTCTCGCCCTAGGCACGCCCGCCGAGATGAAAGCCCTGATGCCGGGCACGCTCCTGGAGCTGGTCGTGCCGTCGGCCCGCAGGGCGGCCGCCGTGCTGAAACCGCATTTTCCCGCCGGCCGCGTCAACGCGTTCGGCGACCGCATCCACCTCGTCACGCGCGCCCCGGCCGACGACGTCCGAAGCGCGTCCGACAGGCTTTCCGCGGCGGGACTGCCCGTCCGGGAGTCGCGGGAGATCTCCCCCACCCTGGAAGACGTGTTCGTCGCCCTCGTCACGAGCGACGCCCGCGAAGGGAACGCCGCGCATGGTCCCTGACATCTCACGCCCCGCCGTCGAAGTAGAATCGCTGGTGAAGCGGTTCGGCGAGTTCGTCGCGGTGAACCGTCTCAGCTTTTCGGTGGCGTCGGGCGAGGTCTTCGGCTTTCTCGGGCCGAATGGGGCCGGGAAGAGCACGACGATCCGCATGCTGTGCGGGCTGCTCGCCCCCGACGAGGGGCGCGGGATCGTCGGCGGCCTCGATATCGCGACACAACCCGAGCTGATCAAGGCAGCCATCGGGTACATGAGCCAGCGATTTTCGCTGTATGAAGACCTGACGGTCGAGGAGAACCTCGATCTATATTCTGGAATATACGGAGTCCCCGCCGGCCGGCGGAGCGTTCAGAAAAGCCGGGCGATCGAGATGGCCGGGCTCGGCCGGCACCGGCGCAGCATGACCCGCGACCTGGCGGGAGGCTGGAAGCAGCGGCTCGCGCTCGGGTGCGCGATCATGCACGAGCCCCGCATCCTGTTTCTCGACGAACCCACCTCCGGCGTCGCCCCCCTGAGCCGCCGCCGGTTCTGGGACCTCATCGCCGAGCTCGCCTCGGAGGGCGTGACGGTTTTCGTGACGACCCATTACATGGACGAAGCCGAGTATTGCGACCGACTGGCCCTCATCTACCACGGCGACATGATCGCCCACGGCTCCCCGGCGGACCTGAAGCGGGAACATGCCGCGGGCCTGCACGAGCTCCGATGCGGCCCACTCGAGGAGGCGCTCGAGCTGATCACCTCGTTTCCGGACGTGCGGGACGCCGCGCTGTTCGGTGCGACGCTGCATTTCACGCCCAGCCCGGGGGCGGATATCGCGTCCGTCGCAGCCAGGCTGCGAGCGGCGGGCATTGCGGACGCCGCCATTTCCCCGATCCGGCCGTCGCTCGAAGACGTGTTCGTCGAGCTGATCGAGGCCGACAACCGCGTCCGGGAAGGGCAGGGCTGAAGCGATGATCGATTTGGTGCGGCTCCGGGCCGTCGCGCGCAAGGAGTTCCTGCACGTCATCCGCGACCCGCGGAGCCTCGGCCTCGCCCTCGCCCTGCCGATGCTGTTGATGCTGCTGTTCGGGTATGCCCTCTCGCTCGACGTCGATCGCGTGGGCCTGCTCGTCCTCGACCGGTGCGACACCCACCGCAGCCGCGACGTCGTCTCGAGATTCACCGGCTCGAGATACTTCCAGCTCGTCAGGCATATATCATCGTATATAGATGTCGTCCGGGCGTTCGACCGTCGGGAAGCCGTCCTCGCGCTCGTTCTTCCGCAGGCGTTCGACCGGGACCTCGGTGCGGGCCGTCCAGTGACGGTCCAGGTCATCGCCGACGGCAGCGACGCGAACACCGCGACGATCGCCCAGGGCTACGCCGAGGCCGTCATCGCCGGCTTTTCCGGCGACATTCTGTTCGAGCGGCTCCGCCGGCAGGGCCGCAGACCTCCCGCCGCGCCCGTCGAGATCAGGCCCCGCGCCTGGTATAACCCCGACATGGAATCCCGGCTGTTCATCATCCCGGGCGTCATGGCCGTCGTGCTGATGATCATCGCCGGCCTCCTGACGCCCCTGAGCGTTGCCCGGGAATGGGAGACGGGCACGATGGAGCAGCTGATCTCGACCCCCGTCTCGCGCGCCGAGCTCGTTCTGGGCAAGCTCGCGCCGTATTTCGCCATCGGCATGCTCGACGTCGTGCTGACGCTGTTCGCCAGCCGGTTCCTGTTCGCGGTGCCGATGCGCGGCAACCCGCTCCTGCTGCTGACGATCGCCGCGGTGTATCTCGCCGCCGGTCTCGGCCTCGGCATCTTTCTCAGCATCGTGACCCGCAACCAGCTCCTGGCGAGCCAGGCGGCGATGGTCGCGACGTTCCTTCCCGCCATGCTGCTCTCCGGCTTCATATCGCCGATCAGCCAGATGCCGGAGTTCGTTCAGGCCATCACCCGCGCCTTCCCGGCCCGCTACTTCGTCACCGTGCTCAAGGGCATCCAGCTCAAGGGCCTCGGCATCCAGGCGCTGCATGCCGAGATTCTCGTCCTGCTGCTGTTCGCCGGCTTATTTATATCATTATCTATTCTTTTATTCCGGAAGAACCTCGAATGACCGGCGTCCCGAACGGCATGTTCCGGCGCATCGAGCGGGTGCGCCGTCTCGTCGTCAAGGAGTTCATCCAGATTCTCCGCGACAACCGGATGAAGGGCGTGATTTTCGTCCTGCCCTTCATCCAGCTGTTCGTATTCAGCTACGCCATGGCGAACGACGTGCGCCATATCCCGACGGCCGTCTGCGACCGCGACGGAACGCCCCTGAGCCGCGATCTGACGGCGCGATTCCTCGGAAGCGGTGTTTTCGCGGACGCCGGCGCTCCACGCACCGACGCCGAGATCCGAAACGTCCTCGACCATGGAAAGGCCCTCGTCATCCTGCGATTCGAGCCCGGTTTCGGCGCCGACATCGCCGCCGGCCGCACGGTGCCGCTCCAGATCCTCGCGGACGGGACCGACTCGAACACGGCCGGCATCGCCCTCCAGTATGCGAACCGCATCATCCGTTCGTTCAACGGCGAGATGCAGCGCGACCGGATGCGGCGGACGGCGGGCGCGCTGCCGCGGGCCGGCGAGGTGACGCTCGAAAGCCGTTCCTGGTTCAACCCGAATCGGGAGGCCGTCTTCACCTTCGTCCCCGGCGTCGTCGCCCTGATCGTGACGCTCGTCTCTCTGATGCTGACCGGCATGGCGATCGTGCGCGAGAAGGAGATCGGCACGATCGAGCAGATCATGGTCTCGCCCATCACGCCATTCGAGTTCATTCTCGGCAAGACCCTTCCGTTCGCGCTGATCTGCGTCGGCGAGGTCGTCCTCGTCATGAGCGTGGCGGTGTTCTGGTTCGGCATCCCCGTCCGGGGTTCGATCGCGCTGCTGTTCGTCGCCGCGGGCCTGTACATGCTGACGACGCTGGGCATCGGGCTTCTCATCTCGACCCTGTGCGAAACCCAGCAACAGGCGATGATGAGCACGTTCTTCTTCTTCACGCCGGCGATGCTGCTTTCCGGCTTCGCCTTTCCGATCGCCAACATGCCGGAAGCCATCCAGGCGCTGACACTGATCAATCCGATGCGCTATTTTCTGGTGATCATCCGGAGCATCTTCCTGAAGGGGACCGGGCTCGCCGTCCTCTGGCCGCAGCTCGGGGCGCTCGCCCTGATCGGGTTCACGACGTTTTTCCTCTCGGCCCGCCGGTTCCGGAAAACCCTCTCGTGACAGCCTGTGGATACAATCACCATTTCCGTTCGTGGGGAGGTATCGAACCACGAACAAGCCTGTTCAATCGGTTCCGGTCCCCCTTCGATGCCTCAGGATGACCGGAACCGATTGAATCCACAGCCTGGCGAGGGTCAGAAGATCGGCATGCCGCACTTGGTGCAGAACTTCGTCTGCATCTCGTTTTCGGTGCCGCAGTTGTGGCACTCGATGACCTTGGGCTTCCCGTCGATCTGCACGTTCTGCTTCAGTTCCTCTCCCGCCATTTCGGGAGGAAGCATGCCCGGCCGAGACGAACCGGCCGACGCGGCATGCGCCGTCGGCTCGCTGCCGGCCAGCGTCAGCGAGCCGATGCTCTGGCCGATGATGCTGCCCAGATCGACGTTGGGGCGGATACCTTTCACAAGATATATTTCGATCGGCATGGATTTTCCCTTCACCATGATCGGCTCGAACGGTATCGTCACGAAATACTCCTTCACGATGTCGTAGACGCTTTTGGTGATCAGCAGTTCCATCGGCTTGGCGTTCGCCATGACGCGTGCCGCGAGGTTGACATTGTCGCCGATGACCGTGTAGGAAAGCTGTTTTTCCGAGCCCATATAGCCGGCCGTGACCTCGCCGGTGTTGATGCCGATGCCGATCTGAATGATCGGTTTGCCTTCCCGTTCCCAGGTTTTCTGGAGTTCCTCGAGGGCGGCGAGCATCTTCACGCCGCACAGCACGGCGCGGATCGGGTCGTCAGGCCGAGACACGGGGGCGCCGAACAGGGCCATCAGCTCGTCGCCGACATATTTGTCGAGAGTGCCGTCCAACTCCATCAGGATGTCGGTCATGCGGGTGAAATACACGTTCAGTTGTTCGACGATCGAGGTCGGGTCCATCTTTTCCGACATTTTCGTAAAGCCGCGGATATCGGAGAAAAACATGGTGCACTCGCACTTGCTGCCGCCAAGCTTGAGGGCCGACGGATCACGCATGATCATGTCGGCAACGCTCGGAGAGACGATGCGCGACAGGCTTCCCTTGAGCTCCTCGTTCCGGCGGAGCTGTTCCTCGCTGATCTTCTTCGTCGACACGAGGTCCTCCATCGTCGCGGAGTAGAGCTTGGCGTTCTTCATGACGAGGCCGGCCACGTCGGCGCAGGTCGCAAGCAGGTTCTGATCGTCACGAGTATAGTCGGGATTCTGCATCTTCTCGACGTTCAGCACGCCGAACACCTTGTTCTCGACGTAAATGGGCGCGGCGATGATCGATTTGAGCACGCCCTGGCCCACCAACCCCTTCGTCTTCGGATCGACCTCGCATTCCTTGATCCCGAGCGCGCCTCCCTGGGCCTTCTCGCTCCCGCCGCTTCTCGACAGGAACGCGATGATGCTGTTTTCCTCGTGGGGAATGACGAGGTCCTTATACTCTTTGGACGTCATGCCCTCGGCCCTGACGACGCGCAGCTTTCCTTCGGCCTCGTCGTTCAGGAGCAGCTGGACCCGGTTCGCATCGAGCCCCTTGCTCACGATCTCGAGCATCGTCGTGAAGATCTCGTCACGATCGAGGCTCTTCGAGAGGTTCTTGATTCGAAGCAGCGTCGTCGAGAGCTTCATCGACTTTTTGCTGAAATCGTCCTTGATCTGACGGATTTCGCGCTCCATGCGCTGTTCGGCGGTCTCATTCGGGTCGACCTGCTCCGGGGCGGCCTTTTCTTTGGCCCCCTTCAGCTTTTTCTCCTCTTTCTCGCCCTTCCCGACGAGGCCGCCCAGGGTTCCCTCTTTCGCGGTCTCTTTCCGGGACTGATCATCACGGTACCGGGCGGCGGCGTTCGGGTCGACACGAGCCTTGAGGGATCCCTGGTCGCCGGCCTTCAGTTTTTTCATCGCCTCCCACTTGAAAAACAGGTAATACAGGAAGCCGGCGCTGAACAGGACCAGCATGGAATACACTTCCCACCAGTCCTCGATCGGGAACCGGTCGGGTCTGTATTTCAGCGCCAGAGTCGCCCCGCCCACCATCAGCGGCAGGCAGAAGGCGAGGAACGCCGTGGCAACCCGTTCCCCCATCACCCCGAGAAAGCCGACGACCGCGAATATATAAAAATAGCTATATATATTTATATATAATTTCGGGATCTTATTGGTGAAAACGAGGTAGGCGACGGCCCCGATGCCGATACTCCCGAGAAATGCGAGAATATTCGTCATGCGGGAAGGAGCTTTCACGTCGCCGTTGATCCCGTCAGCCATACGTTCCCATTATACCCTCTCCGCCATGGCATTTCCATGCATGAGACGCAGGCTCAGCCGAGGTTCGTGATCTCCTCCATCAGGCGGTTCCCGGCGGCCGTTCCGGGAGTCATCCTCTCGAGGAGGGCCTGCGCCTCGGCGAACCTCCCGGCAACGCAGTGAAGGTGGCCATACCAGGCGTATGCAGCCCCGCAGCGGGGAAATGCCCGACACGCCTCGGCGGCCGCCTGCAGGGCGTCCTCCCGCCGATCGGCGGTGAAACAGCCAATCGAACGGATCATGTGCGCGTATGCGGCCGTCTTCGGGCCGCCGTCGAGCGTCTTCGCCGCGACGGCCCATTTTGCCGCCAGCTCCCGCCGGTCCTCCGAGGCATCGAAAAGAGCCAGTTCGGCGAGAACGCACGCCCTGACGAGCGGCAGCCTGGCGAATTCGAGCGCGCGCATCCAATCCTGATGCGCCTGGTGCGGATTTCCGAGAGCGGCATGGCATCGTCCCGTGACGAGCAGGCTCAGAGCCGTATCGTCGCCTCCGAGCGACGCCGCATGCGATTCCGGAATGGCATTGATCGTTTTCAGTGCTCCGGCGAAGTCAGCGGTGACGCTTTTGAACAACGCCTCCATCAGGATACCGTATGTCGCCTGACGGGAACCGGCAAACCGGGACTGGAAATCGAACAGCAACTTTCTGCATTCGTAGATGTCTTCCTGCTCGAGGTAGGCCCTGATCATGGAAAGGTGCATCTCCGGGAAAGAGGCCGGATCGTGAAGCGCGAACAGTCTTTTTCCCGTGATGATGACCGCCTCGAACTCCTCCTCCTCGAGCCTGATGACCGCCTGTGCCTCGTGAAGTTTCGCATCCGAGAAGCTTTCCCCGCAGCCGGTACCGACGGCCGGCATCATGCGACTCAAGCCCGCCACCTTCGCGGCCTGGAACATCATGAACCTCCCGAGGGGCATCCAAAATGCGGCCAGAATGGCGAAGACGAGCGAAGCCAGCATCCCCGGCAGCCGGATCATGATATCGAAGCGGCTCTGGAAGATCAGGATGAACGCCATGAACCACCAGCAGAAGAACCAGACGGCATACACCTCGCTGCGACTGGGGCGCTTCCGTTCAGGAACGAGAAACAGAAGGGGAAGCCCGACACAAAACGCGAGAGTTACGGCATGCATCGCGATCAGCAGCCGCGGGATGATCCAAATCGAGTCGAAGATCGAGAACGTATCGACAAGCAAGGCCGTTCGTGCCTCCGCCAGGCCGAACCATCCGGCACCGGCGACATGGAGCACGACGAGCACGGCGAAGACCAGGCCGCCCGACATCGATGTCGCCGGAACGAGGCGTACCGTCATGACGATGAGGATACCACTCAGGATGAGGGTATACAGAATGCCGATGTCGGGGGCCAGCCCGATCGGAATGGCGCTCAGGTAATTGACGAGCGGGAACGTCTGGAGCCACACGCTCCAGGCTCTGCCTCCGTCATCCGATTTGAGAAATGCGGCGAGAGCGTTCGACAGCAGGACGGCGGAATCGGCGGCATCGATCAGTTGCAGCGAGTCGAGTTCGAGGAGAAACAGAATGACGCGTTCCCGGTATGAGAGGAGCTCACGCCCGCTCCTGTCACGCAGGAGCTCGAGTTTTCGATTTTCATGGCCGAACAGCCGGCTCAGAAGGGCGAATCTGACCCGGGCGCCGGCGTTCGCGGGCTGGGTCTTCAATATTTCGTTATATAAGATCGCCGCTTGTTCCAGGCTTCCCTGGGCAATGGCGATCTCGGCGAACAGCATATTCACCCGCCCCCGTCCGGCCGGCGACAACTGATCGAACGGGATGCGTTTCAGCACCGCCCTGGAATGATCGAACTGGCCGAGGCGGCACAGCAGATTCCCCCAGGAGAGCAGGGGCGTCACGTTTCCGGGAAATGCCTCGTAGGCATCCTCGTATGCCTCCACCGCCTCGGCATACTCGCCGGCGCACTCGGCTTTCTGCCCCTTATCAACGAGAAGCCGCGCCTTCTCCCGAAGGAGGCGTTCCATGCCGGCATGTTCGTCGAATGCGCCGGCGTTCTCTCGTCCGGCGGCATCGGCCGCGCAGGCGAGCAGGACGCAAAGGCAGAACAGAACTGCCTTGGCGAACCAGGGGCGGGGGGGGCAGATTGGTCCTCTCATCACCCGGGCAGAAAGAACCCGCCCCCGTTCAGGAGCGGGCAATCTGCGGTTTTCTCACGCCTGGCGGGCGGCCATCAGTTCCTTCTGGCGCTTTGTCGCATCGGCATCGAGGCTGAAGGACACCTTCAGCACGTCTCCCACACCGACCCCCGCGGGAAGCATGTCGCGATGGATGGTCAGCAGGTCACCGTTCTCGACGAGACACCGGAAATATGTCCCCTTGCTCGAATCGATCACTGCACGCATGTATATTTCTCCTTATAAATAGCTTACGCCGATTTCAGAATCCAAGCTGGGAAAGCGCCCCCTCGACGAACAACCGGATTTCCTCGGTTGCGCCGCTGTCGAGAGACACTTCCACGAAGCCGACCCGGTTGCCGCGCATGTCGCCGGTTTTCGTTTTATAGACCTCGATACGGTATACGGTCTCGTTCAGGAAGTTCCGGTGCGGAAACATCTTGATCAGAAGGGTGCTGGTGTCGGGCAGGCGAAGGAAGAGGCTTTCCTGCAGGGCACTCGAATTGGCCGTCACGACGACACCCGGGTCGCCGTTTTTCCGGAACAGAAACCGCTGCATGACGCGGAAGACGATGTCCCCCACGTCTACCAGCGTCAGATCGCTTCCTTTTTCCATTCCTGCTCCGCAACAAACGTCTCGAGGGAAATCCCGGTCAGGTTTTCTCCCGTCCGCTTGCGGATCGTGATCTTCCCGCTCGAGGCTTCCTCTTCGCCAAGGATAGCCATGAAGGGGATTTTCTGCAACTGCGCCTGGCGGATCTTGTACCCGATCTTGTCGTTGCCGGAGTCGAGCCAGACACGCACGCCGCGTTTCCTGAACTCTTCGGTCACCTTCTTGGCATACTCGAGATGCTTCTCCGAGATGGACAGGACGGCGACCTGGACCGGCGCGAGCCAGAGAGGCATGGCGCCGCCGTGGTGCTCGATCAGCACGCCGAAGAACCGCTCGATCGAGCCGAGCAGGGCGCGATGCACCATGTAGGGGCGGTGCTCCTGGCCGTCGGCGCCGACGAAGGTCATGTCGAACCGTTCGGGGAGGTTGAAGTCGAACTGGATCGTGGTCATCTGCCACTCACGGCCGATCGCGTCCTTGACCTTGAGGTCGATCTTGGGACCGTAGAACGCACCGCCGCCCTCGTCGAGTTCACACTCGAGGTTTTCCTTCGCGACGGCCCGTTTCAGAGCTTCAAGAGCCGTATCCCAGCGGGCCTGTTCGCCGACGGCCTTTTCGGGGCGGGTGGCAAGGTATGCCTTGATCTTTTCGAAGCCGAAGGTGCGCCAGAGCGAGAGGCTGAACCGCAGGACCTCGGCGATCTCGTCCTCGATCTGTTCGGGGGTGCAGATGATGTGGGCGTCGTCCTGGGTGAAGCCGCGCACGCGCAGCAGGCCGTGCAGGACGCCGCTCTTCTCGTAGCGGTACACCGTGCCGAGCTCGGCCCAGCGCAACGGAAGGTCGCGATACGAGCGCTTCTGGTTTTTATAGATCATGATATGGAACGGGCAGTTCATCGGCTTGATATAGTAATCGTTTTCGTCGATGTTCATCGGGCTGTACATCGAATCCTTGTAAAAGCCGAGGTGGCCGCTGGTCTCCCACAGCCAGCTGCGCCCCATGTGAGGGGTGTTGATCAGTTCGTAGCCGTTCCGGTAATGCTGTTCTTTCCAGTAGGTCTCGATCACGTGGCGGATGCGCGCGCCGTTGGGATGCCAGAAGATCAGCCCCGGGCCGACATCTTCATGGACCGAGAACAGGTCGAGGTCCTTGCCGAGCTTGCGGTGGTCGCGTTTCTTCGCCTCTTCGAGCATGGTGAGATAGGCATCGAGCTCGTCTTTCGAGGCGAAGCAGGTGCCATAGATGCGCTGGAGCATCGGCCGTTTCTCGTCGCCGCGCCAGTAGGCGCCCGCCACGCTGAGGAGCTTGAAATGCTTGACCGCGCTGGTATCGGGCAGGTGCGGGCCGCGGCAGAGATCGACGAACGCGCCGTGGCGGAACACCGAGATCCGCTCGGTCTCGGGAAGCTCGTTGATCAGCTCGACCTTGAAGGGCTGGTTCAGCTTTCTGAACATCTCGAGAGCCGCGGCGCGGTCGAGTTCCTCGCGGGTGAACGGCGCCTTCGCCGCGATCGCCGTCTGCATTTCCTTCTCGATGTGCGCCAGGTCGTCCATGGTGAGGGCGCGGGAGAGCTGGAAATCGTAGTAGAAGCCGTTCTCGATCGAGGGACCGATGCCGAACTGGGCTTCGGGGAACAGTTTGAGGACCGCTTCGGCCATGATGTGCGCCATCGAGTGGCGGTAGACTTCGGCCGCGTCGGCGGATTTCATGGTGAGGACTTCGAACTTGCCGCCCTCGAGGAGAGGCATGCGGATGTCGACGAACGTGCCGTCGATCTTGCCGGCGATAGCCGCCTGGGCGAGCTTGGGGCCGATCTTCGCGGCCGCGTCGCGCACGGTGGCGCCGGCAGGGACTTCGAGCGCCTTGCCGTCGGGGAGTGTGAGTGTAAGGTTCTGTGACATGGTTGCCTCCTTGTGGGGCGCCCCGCGCCCCTGAAACACGCATCGCATGGGGTCCGCCTGGTCTGCGCCGTTCCGGCTTCGAGAGCCGGAAAGGACCTCAAGGTCGGCTCATGCGGTGAGAATGATACGTCTGAAACTGCGCTTTCCGGCCTGGAGCACGAACGAGTCGCCGGCTTTGAACTGACGGCCGAGATCGGTGCACTTTTCCTGCTCGACGCGCACGCCGCACTGCTGGACCAGGCGCTTCGCCTCGCCGCCGCTCGGGACAAGCCCTGACTGGACAAGCACTTTCACCAGGGTGATGCCGTCGGCGCCGCAGGCGATGGTCGTCTCATCGATCTGGTCAGGAAGGCCGTCGCCGGTTTTCCCGAACAGCTTTTCGAAGCCCTCTTCGGCCTTCGCGCCGGCTTCCTCGCCGTGATACATCGCGGTGACGCGCCGCGCCAGGCGCATTTTCACGGCCTTGGGCTCGCGAGGCGCCCGTTCCCGGACGTCCCTGAGCTGGGCCGGGGTGAGGTCGGTGAGCAGCTCGAAATATTTGATCATCAATTCATCGGGAATCGACATCAGCTTGCCGTAGATCTGGCCCGGATCTTCGTTGATGCCGACGTAGTTGCCGAGGCTCTTGGACATCTTGTCCTTGCCGTCGAGGCCTTCGAGGATCGGCATGGTGAGCGTGATCTGCGGCTCGACGCCGTAGGCCCGCTGGAGCTCGCGGCCGACAAGCAGGTTGAACGTCTGGTCGAGGCCGCCCAGCTCGACGTCGGATTTGAGCGCGACCGAGTCGTAGCCCTGCATCAGCGGGTACATGAACTCGACGATGCTGATCGGGGTCTGGTTCTTGTATCGCGTGCTGAAATCATCGCGTTCGAGCATGCGCGCGACGGTGTATTGCGAGGTGAGTTTGAGCACGTCGGCGAAGGTCAGCAACCCGAGCCAGCTGCTGTTGAACTCGATGCGGGTGCGCTCGAGATCGAGGATTTTGCCGATCTGGTGTTTGTAGGTCTCGGCATTCGCCCTCACCTCGTCTTCGGTGAGCGCCGGCCGGGTCTTCTTCTTGCCGGTCGGGTCGCCGATGCGGCCGGTGAAGTCGCCGATCAGGAACACGACCTCGTGGCCGAGCTGCTGGAACTGGCGCATCTTCTGCAGCACGACGGTGTGGCCGAGGTGGATGTCGGGCGCCGACGGGTCGGCCCCGAGCTTGATCACCAGCGGTTTGCCGGTGGCGTATGATTTCTCGAACTTTTTCAGCAGCTCGTCACGGGTGACGATATCGACCGTTCCGGTCGCGACGATCTCGAGCTGCTCCTTGGGCGTGGCCTGGAATTTCACGGTGTCAGATCTTCCCCAGTTCCGTCAGGTATTCCTCGAGCTTGCCCTTCTGGAGACCGTATGAATCTATACCAGATCGTATATGTTCGACGACCTCGGGCGGGGCCTTGGAAACGAAGTTCTGGTCTTCGAGCTTGCCCGCGATCTTCGCGAGTTCCTTCTCGACCTTGGCGATCTCCTGCGCGACGCGCTTCTTCTCGGCTTCGACGTCGACCATGCCGGCGAGATCGAGGCAGATCTCGGAAGCGGCCATCAGGCCGACGAGATGACCGGACGGCTTCGCGTCGACGATCTCGAGCCGCTCGGTATTGGACAGCGCCCTGATCATGTCGGCGTGACGTTCGATGACGGGGCTGAGCGCCTCGTTGCGCACGGCACGCACGGTGACGCGCTTTCCGGGAGCGATATTGGCGGAAGCGCGGAGGTTGCGGATCACGCGAACCGCTTCCATCACCTCGCCTACTTCGGCTTCGAGCGGCGTGTTGACGAGTTCGGGCCGAACGATCGGATACGCGGCCTGCATCAGGTTTCCCTTCGCGCCAGGCAGTTTGCGCCAGATTTCCTCGGTGACGAACGGCATGAACGGATGCAGCAGGCGGAGGGCGCCGTCGAGCACGTGCAGGAGGACGCGGCGCACGCGGTCCTTGTCGGGACCGTCGGGACCCATGAGGGTCGACTTGCTCATCTCGATGTACCAGTCGCACAGCTCGTTCCAGATGAACTCGTACACACCCTTGAGGGCTTCGTTGAACCTGTACTGTCCGTCGGCGAGCTCGCGCCGGACGGTTTCGACGGCGCCGTTGAACCGTGAGAGGAGCCAGCGGTCCCAGATCGAGAGCTGTTCCACGGGGGGCAGCGCATCGGAGATCGTGCAGGCCGCGCCCGTCATGTTCATAAGGGTGAAGCGCGATGCGTTCCACAGTTTGTTGGCGAAGTTGCGGCCGATCTCGACCTTGTCGGCGGCGAACCGGATGTCCTGGCCGACCGGGGCGAGCCAGACGATCGTGAAGCGCAGGGCGTCGGCGCCGTAGGTGGCGATGATGTCGAGCGGGTCGGGCGAGTTGCCGAGCGACTTGCTCATCTTGCGGCCCTTCATGTCGCGCACGATGCTGGTGAAGTAGACATCGTGGAACGGGCAGCGGTCCAGGAAGTAGTAGCCGGCCATGACCATGCGGGCGACCCAGAAGAAGATGATGTCGGGGGCGGTCACCAGCGTGTCGGTCGGGTAGAAGGAGTCGAGGGTCCTGGTTTTTTCGGGCCAGCCCATCGTCGAGAAGGGCCACAGCCACGAGCTGAACCACGTGTCGAGCACGTCCTCGTCCTGCGAGATGCGGTCTGACTTCCCGCACTTGGAGCAGGAGCTCGGGGCTTCCATCTCGACCATGACGTTTTTACAGTGGCCGCAGGTGTAGGCCGGGATGCGATGGCCCCACCAGAGCTGGCGGCTGATGCACCAGTCACGGATGTTTTCCATCCAGTGCAGGTAGACGCCCAGCCACCGGTTCGGGGTGAACCGCAGCGTGCCGTCCTTCACGGCGGCGATGGCCTTCTCGGCAAGCGGCTTCATGCGCACGAACCACTGATCGGACAGGTAGGGTTCGATGACGGTGTTGCACCGCTCGCAGTGGCCGACGGCAAGTGTATGGTCTTCTATTTTTTCGAGCAGTCCCTGTTCCTGGAGGTCGGCGACGATCTTTTCGCGCGCGGCGAACCGGTCGAGCCCCTTGTAGGAGCCGGCCAACTCGTTCATCACGCCGCCCTCGTCCATCACGATGATCTGCGCGAGGCTGTGGCGCCGGCCCATCTCGAAGTCGTTGGGATCGTGCGCCGGCGTGATCTTGACGGCACCCGTGCCGAACTTCGGATCGACATAGTCGTCAGCGATGATCGGGATCTCCCGGTTCATCAGGGGGAGGACCAGCGTCTGTCCCACGAGCTCGCGGAACCGGTCGTCATCGGGGTTCACCGCGACAGCCGTATCGCCGAGCATCGTCTCGGGGCGGGTCGTGGCGACGATGACGTGGCCCTTCCCGTTTTTGAGCGGATAGCGGATATACCAGAGGCTGCCTTTCTTCTCTTCGGGGATCTTTTCCTCGTCGGAAAGCGCGGTGCGGCAGCGAGGGCACCAGTTGATTATATACTTTCCTTTATATATCAATCCATCTTTGTAAAGGCGGACGAACGACTCGCGAACGGCCTGCGACAGGCCTTCATCCATCGTGAACCGCTCGCGCTCCCAGTCGCAGGAGCTGCCGAGCTTCTTGAGCTGGCTGATGATGATACCGCCGTATTTTTCCTTCCAGGCCCAGACCTTCTCGAGGAACTTCTCGCGGCCGAGATCGTGGCGCGAAGTTTTCTCCTTCGCGAGGGCCTTTTCGACGACGTTCTGGGTCGCGATGCCGGCGTGGTCGGTGCCGGGCAGCCACAGGGCCTCCTTCCCCGACATGCGGTGGAGGCGGATGAGGATGTCCTGGAGGGTGTTGTTCAGCACGTGGCCCATCGTGAGCATCCCCGTGACGTTCGGCGGGGGGATGACGATGGTGAAGCGGGGGCCGGGAGCGGATTCGTCGGCATGGAAACAGCGCTGTTGTTCCCATGAACCGTAGATCCGGTCTTCCACATCGACGGGGTTGTAGGCCTTCGCAAGCGTATCGGGAGAGGTCGGAACAGTCTTTTCTGCGTCGGATGCTGTGTTCATATCGTTGTCTGTATCAATTACTTCTGGATGAGGTTGACCAGTTTGTCGAACTCTTCGGGGCTCAGGTTGAGGCTGCGCGCCTGTTCGTAGATCGTGATCTTGACCTCGAGCTGCTTGATGCGGTCGGCAATGCGCGGGTCTTCCTTGACCGCCTGGGCCTGCCTGAGCAGGACGAGCGACTCGGCGAACTCGGAGGCCTGCGCGTATACGTCGGCGAGCCTGAGCAGGATCGGCACCGACTGCGGATCGATCGCAAGGCCTTCCTTCAGGTAATCGCGGGCCTTGTCGTACTGTTTCGTCTCGATCATGCGCTCGGCAAACCGCAGATACGTGGTCGCCGTCGGCTCGAAGGTCGGCAGGCTGTCGACCGGAAGGCCGTTCGGGGCCGTGATCTTCTTGCCGCACAGGTGACAAAACCGGCTGTCGGGATTGCCCTGGAGGGCATCGCAGCTGGCGCAGTGATACAGGTTCTGGACGACCCATACCTTCGACTTTTTAATGACCGAATCGCCTTTGCGGTAGCCCTTTTCGACCTCGAACACGATGCACTTTTCGGGGAACTTGTCGGAGCGGAAGTAGTCCGTGGCGACGTGCCGCTGGGTGTCGTAGATCTCGGAGACGACCGGCATATACTGGATCTTGTTCGGGATGATGAGCCGGTCGAGAAGCTTGCGGTGGAGGCTCTGGAGTTCGGGGTTCTGATTCTTCGAGAGGAACGCATCGAGGCCATCGAAGAAGTCGATGAAGCCGGAGATGATCTGGTTGTCGGAGTCGGCCGAAATGACGGAGGTGGAGTCCTCGGCCGCCGCGACCTTCTGTTTCAGGGTGGCGATCTCCTCGTCCTTCGTGATGAGATCACGCTTCTGCTGCGTCAGCAGGCCTTCGAGTTTCTGGATCGCCACCAGCTGGTCGGCGACCTGGCCCGTCAACTGCTCGATCTCGATGCGCACGTTCGGATCATGCACGGTGGTGTCGTGCTGCATGTTGAGATTCATGCGCAGATCGACGATCTCCTGGCGGAGCTTCGTCTTTTCTTCCTCGCTCTGGGCGAGCCGGCGGCCGAACTCCTCGTTGAGGCGGCTCAGCTTCGCCAGGTCGTCAAGCGAGGCCGACGGCCTGGCTTTCAGGGCCTGGACTTCCTCCTGGAGGGCCTGACGCTCGGATTCGAGGGCGGCGTATTTGAGGGGCATTTCATCGAGGCCGGCGCTGTCGGTTTCAAGCATCGCGACCTTGCGGCGAAGCTCGGGCAGTTCGGCGACCTGGTTTTCGAGTTCGGGAATCAGCTTTTCGAGCTCGTCGGCGCGCATCGCGCGGGCCGTCGCCTCATGGAGCGCCTGCTTGGTCGAGTTGATTTCGAGTTTCAAGCTCTGGAGATCGACCTCGGAGATCACGGCGCCGCCCGGGGCCAGGAGGGTCGAGAGCTGTTCGTCCTTCTCGGCGATGAGCCCCTTGAGCGTGGCCACATCCTGTTCGAGTTCGGAGATCCGGGTCGACTCCTCGGGCGAGGAGGTCAACACGAGCTCTGCGCCCTTTGCCTTGGCATCGGCGAGCTCCTGCTCGAGACCGGCCACGGTCTGCAGGAGCGTTTCGCGTTCGGCCGCCATGGTCTGGGCGGCCTCGAGGTCGGCCTTCAGTTTCTCAATTTCTTCCCCGGCGGCCCGGGCCGTCTCGAGGTCGGCCTTCAGTTTCTGGAGTTCTTCATCGGCAGTCTGCCCCGCGGCTTCGACGGCGGCGCGCGCCTGTTTTTCCTGTTCGATCTGGCCTTCGAGCTCGGTTATCCGCGATTCGAGTTCCGGAATCCGGGAATCCGCGGCAGAAGCGGCCAGGGCTTCCTGCTGGTCCTGCTGGTGCTGTTCCAGGAGCTGCTGGAGCGAACGGATCTGCTCTTCCTTCTCGCGAAGACGGGAATCGAGCTCGGCTTTTCCCTCGGCCAGACTGGCTTCGAGACGCCTCACCTCGGCTTCCTTCGCCTCGAGAGCCTTTTCCAGGTCAGCCTTCTTCGGCCCCTCGGCGGCTTCATCAGCCTGGGATTTCAGCGTCTTGATCTGCAATTGCAGCAGCTTGATGAGGTTGTCCTTCTGGACGATCTGCTGATTGAGTTTTTTGAAAAACTCGTTACTGATTTCGCCTTTTTCCTCACCAGGAATCATCTGCTTTCTCTCCGTGTCGGGCAAGGCCCAGGATTTGCCGCAAGATACACCGCGCAGCCACACTGCAGCGGCCTGGCGCGGTTACGAACCACACAACCCGCACCGGAAGCCAATATAGAGGCACAAACAATGAAGTCTAGCACAGCACCATATCCAATTCAACTACTCAGATCTTCTGGTTTTACCGGAGTGGAACCCGCCGTCGGAGGAGTCGTCCCGTTTCGGCTTGGGCGGCTCGCGCGTGCGGGTGACTTCATCTCTCAGCTGCTGAAGATGCATTTTGAGGTCTTTCTTGCATTCCGGGCAGATGATGCCCGAGGAAATCCGCCTGTGGCATGTCTGGCAGGTGTGCTCGACGACGACACCAAGCCGCTCGAGGCGGCCGCTGGAGACGAATTTCTCGATCAGGCTCTCAGCAACGCCGGTACCAACGGCGACTTCCTTCATCGAGGCCCCGGGATGGTCGCGAAGGTAGTCTTTCACCTTATTGAAATCCTCTTCTTCCTCGAGGTGGCATTTCTGGCAGATGTCTCGCGACAGCTTCATCATGATGACGCCGCACCGCCGGCATGCGATGAGCCGCGGATCGAAATCGGGCATTCCCGCCTCCTGGGTGAAAACACGGAGTGGTGCCGCTTCGGCGTGTCCTTTCCATGATCACCAATGTTACAGTATGAGGTGTATACCCTTCATTCATACAATAGAGCGGCTCATTTTGACAATACCCGGAGAATGCCAATATACTGAAGAGGAAAGAATGAATTGTCACTAGAGGAGGCTTCCGACATTATGCACGCACGAGACATCGTCCCAGCCCTTCTGCTGGCTGCCACCCTGTGTTCCGCAGTTCCGGCCCGGGCGGAAGACCCGAGACCGTGGGAGTCGCCCACCAGCGGGTTCACCACGGGGTCCGGCGGTACAACCGGAAGCCCCGAGAAGATCGAAACGATCATCAATACCACCGGCGGCACCCGGACGGACGGTACCCAGGTGACGAATACCGGCACCTCCGACCAGCAGGGTTTCGTGAACGGTTTTCTCAACGACGCGGCCACCAAGATCAAGGAGGCAGGTGGCGGCTCCGGCTGGGCCTGGACCTGGGAAAAAAAGTGGAAAATCGGGCCTGACGGGAAACCCTATGAAGTGAAGGAGACCTGGGCCGAAGGGAATATCGGCGTTGAGTCGAAACCCCAGACGACCCCGGCGGCGCCTGCGCCGGCCCCCTCTCCCGCCCCGGTTCCGGCCCCGGCCCCAGCGCCAGCGCCAGCACCGACCACCGATCTGGCCGGAACGTCCGGCAGCTCGGGAACTCCCACGGCATCCTCACGGCCCGCGGCCTCCTCCGCGCCGTCAACGTCGCCAGCCCCGTCGAAGCCGTCTTCGCCGGCACCCACGGCCACGACAGCCTCGGCCAAACCGGCCGCGGCGCCCGCATCACCCGCGTCGGCAGCGACGCCCAAGGGAATCGACGCAGCCCCCGCGAAGATCCCCGAGCCTCCCGTCATCCTTTCTATATTTGACCCTATATCTCAGCAGGAATGCCGCTACGCGGCCGCGATCAACCCGTCAAAGCCAGGCCGGGTGCCCGTCGTCGCCTCGATCACCAGGCCCATCTACGAAGACACCCGCGTGAAGATCGCCCTCGATCTCGGCGCCGGGATCGACGGCAACGACCTGAGCGTCACCATCCGAGACAACGAAGGCGATCATGCCTTCGATCACGGCTCATTCCCTGCGAATTATCGCCACATTTTCCGGGTTCCAAACCAGAAGGACTACACCGCGCGCGTCGTGTACAGGCACCCCGTATCGAAGGACAGCCAGGAGATCATCAACGTGCAGATTCCGGTGCTGAAGATGTCCTTCGCGAACCGGGCCGTCGAATCATCCGGGGCCCGCACGGAAGATCCGGATTTCTCGGGTCGCTCGGGCGGCACCGGCAGTTCCGGCGGCAGAGACTCTTCATCATCGTCAGCCGCGACAGGCTGGGGCGCAAGCACCGGCAGCGTCAGGCGAGACGCCTCCGTCGGGGGTGAAAGCCAGAGCTACGACATGAGCGACCTGTACACCGATCCGGCAAACCCGCCCGAGGTGGCAGGTGACCACAGCGCCTCTGCCGACGGGGGCAGTTCCCATGCGGGCGCCGCCGGACAGGCCAGCGGACAGGCAGGCGGACAGGGCGTCGGCGAGCCGTTGCAGACGGGTGAAACGTCGTCCACTGACGCCGGCACCTCGATCAGCAGTTCCCAGACCGGTTCTTCCGGCCGTATGACCGATTCCAGAGCGACGGGACCGCAGCACTCCTCGCGTACCGGCACCTCCGACGCCGAGGCAGCTGACACCGGTTCGGCCGGCCACGTCGGAACGTCCCGGACCGGCTCCGGCGAAAGCCCAAGCGCAGGCTCATCCCGTGGTGTGTCCCAAGGCGAAGGGTCCAGGTCCGGGTCCGGGTCCGGGTCCGGGTCCGGGTCCGATTCCGATTCCGATTCCGATTCCGGATCCATGTCAGGCACAACACGGGCCGGCCACCGCCAGGAGGGCTCCGGAAGCTCCGACACCGAGTCTCCCGCACACTACGAGACTGCCGCGACACATGAAAACTCCTACGCCATGGCCCAGGATGCCGGCGAAGTCGGAAGCACAGCCATCGACCCCGTGGCCGGAGAGAATCGCGGGACGGATGCAAGGCCCTACCTGCTCAGCGTCTCGATCCAGAACCGGGCGACCAACGGGGCCCAGTCGTTCGATATCAACACAGATCCAACCCCGACCGCCCAGTCGATTTCTCCCCAGACCCCGCTTGCGATCAGCGTCGATTTCGCGCAGAACGTCCAGCGCGACTCGGTCAAGATCGAAATCTTCGACGGCCGCGACCGGATCACCACTTCGCCCGTCGAGATGAAGAGCGGCATCGTGGAGCATATCTTCGAGAACCAGACAACCGATGCCTACATCTGGGTGTACGGGCGCACCAATCAGGCACCGTTTTCCTACAAGATCCTGATTCCCGTCACGGGCCTCTGACCCGGATCAATCCCCGACGAGGAAGAGTCGGCGGGCATCGGTGACGAGCCGGTGCCCGCCGTTTTTTTCGAGGATTTCGAGCGCCCCCCCGGCGGCCAGGGAGATCGCGCGTCCTTCCACGGTTTCGCCGTCACCGAGCGCGATACGTACGTTCCGGCCCCAGAACGGCCCGGCAGCGTCGATATAGGCCGCTCTCAGCGCTTCCCCGCCCGAACCCGCGTGGTCCATCCGGTTCGCCCAGGAGCGGACGAACGCACGAAGAACGGCCCAGCGGTCTGCATCGTGGGCAGCTTCGCCGCACTCGTCGAGAGCCGCTGGCCTCATCCGCAGCCCGGCCTCGTCGTCGGCAAGCCGGCCCGGGTCGCGCAGGTTGATGCCGATGCCGACCACGAGGTGCAGGCGGGCGTCCCTGACGGTCGACTCGACGAGAATGCCTCCAAGCTTTCCGTCGTCGAGACAGATGTCATTCGGCCATTTCAGCCAGAGCCGATCGGCCGCGCCCGCGAAAGGGCAGAGGGCGTCCCGCACGGCAAGACCTGTCCTGAGCGGAATTTCCCACGCCGAATCGACGTCCGGCCAGATCCATGAAAAGGAAAACAGCAGTCCCGTGCCGGGAGCGGCCGTCCATGCCCTTCCGCGCTGCCCACGGCCCGCCGTCTGATATCCTGCGACCAGAAGACGCACGTCGCAGGAGTTTTTCAGTTCCTGGTTCGTCGAGCCGGTGGACTCGACCCATTCGAGGCGATGCTCGCGCCATGCGGAAATAGCGGCCATACAGGCGCGAAGCTCGTGCATTCCCCCGGGGACATCCTCGACACGCATTCCGTTCATCCGCCCACTCCCATCCCGACGCCGGCAGGGTCGCAGGCGGTCAGGGGCGTTGAATCTCTTTGGCGAAGCCGGAGTCGGTCATTTTCTGAAACAGGCCGAAGTCCGTCATCTCGGCGCGGATGGGGGTGATGGAAACGTATCCCTCGCGCACGGCGACGATGTCGCATTCCGGGCTCTGATCGAGAATCTCGGGGTCACCGCACAACCAGTAGTATGGCTTGCCATTGGGGTCTCTGCGGCACTCGAACGACTCGCGATATCGCACGTGCCCCATCCGCGTGACACGGACTCCCTTCACTTCGCGTTCGGGAAGTGTCGGCATATTTATATTATACATGATATTTTTTTCAGGTCCGCGTTCCATGATGTGTTTCAGGCATGCCGCGGCCCATTTCGCGGCGCAGGTGAAGTCGCTGGACGGGTCGTAACTGGCAAGGGAAAAGGCGAACGCGGGGAAACCGGCGAACGCGCCCTCCATCGCCGCAGCCGCGGTTCCGGAATAGAACACGTCGACGCTCAGGTTGGCCCCCTTGTTGATGCCCGACACGACGACGTCCGGCGGCTCGTTGAGGAGCTGACCGATCGCGAGTTTCACGCAGTCGGACGGCGTGCCGCTGATGGCCCAGGCGTCGTGCACCGGCACGGGGAAGTGTACCGGCGTCGCGCGCAGGGGGTGTTCGAGCGTGAGCGAGTGGCTGCAGGCGCTTCGCTCGCGGTTGGGCGCGGCGACGCTGACGCGGCCCAGCGGAAGAAGTGCCTCGGCGAGGGCGACGATGCCCTTCGCCATGATTCCATCGTCGTTGCTGATCAGGATGCGCATGATACGTTGCTCCGCTCTTGCTCTGCGTTCACATTCGGTTGCCCGTCGGGAGGGTTCATGATATGATGGCCGGAATCGAATTGCAAGGGTCGTCCATGCTCAAGGGTCTCGCCATTTCACCCGGGTATGCGCTGGGTCGTGCGCACTGCCTTCAACACCTTCAGCTCGACAACGTTTCCGCGACGCCCATCGCGGCAGACGGGATCGAGGCTGAGGTTGCACGTTTCCAGAACGCGCTGCGGCAGTCCCGCCTCGAGATTTCCCAGCTCCTCGAGCTCCCGCAGATCAAGAGCAGCCTCGAGATCGCCAACATTTTCCAGGCGCACCAGACGCTGATCGACGATCCCGACCTCAGCAAGGAGGTCGTCAAGCGGATCCGGGACCGCAGGCTCTGCCTCGAATCGGTGCTGTCGGCCGTCATCAAGGATTACAGCGAGTTTTTCCGCAAGCTGCCCGACCCGCAGTTCCAGGGCAAGGCGATCGACATCATGGACATCGGCCGGCGCATCCTGCGCAACTGCCAGACGAATTCCCCTATCTCGGCGCAGTTCCAGTCACAGGACGGGATCATCATCATCGCCGAGGACCTCACCCCATCTGACATCGTGGGCTTCGACCCCAAGATCATCCGCGGTATCGCGATGTCAGAGGGTACGGCGACGTCGCACGCATCGATCCTGGCGCGGTCGCTCGGCATTCCCGCGCTGATCCAGGTCAAGCATCTGCTGTGTGAAGTCAAGCCCGGCTCCTTCCTGATCGTGG
>CAYMEN010000040.1:0-36849 GCA_964389325.1 uncultured bacterium
CCGAGGAACGGCCCTTTCCGGTACTGGCTCATATCAAAATGTGCAAAAGTCCACGGTGTAGATGACATCCTGCGTTGTTTCGACCACGACCCGGTACCGCTCTTCGCTGGCAAGGAGGGCATCGATGACTTTCCGCTTTTCCAGGGCATCCACGATGATGACTGCCGCCAGGCGTTCTCCCTTCGGCAGGGATTCGTACGGCTTGATGAATATTCTCAGATACATCGGCCGCCCCCATGCCGATTCATGGGTGGATTCGACGAAGCATTCTTCTCCGGCGGCGATGGCCTGACTATACCGTTCGGAAAGTCCAGACTCGACAAGGGGCCGGTGCTCGAGCAGATTGACGCGCATCGCCACGTCGCGGGATGGAGCCCCGATCATCCGGAGGATGGCGTCATTCATCTCGATGATTTTTCCGTGGGAATCACCGAGAATGAACCCGACCGGATCGGCCTGCATGAGTCCCCGGAGACTCTGTTCAAGCGTCAGGCGACTCCCGCCTGCCCCCTCCAGTTCGCGCAGTCGGGTTTCAAGAGCCGCCAGTTCACGTCGTTTTACATCGATTTCCTCGCGGCAGCGCCGTATCTCGAGATCGATGCGTCCCGCGTCCTCTCGTTTATCCATCTGCGATTCAGATTGAACGAAAATCGGGCGGTTGTCAATTATATTGATATATATTTATTTCGCCGGCCTGTCTTTCCGGAACGCGTTCAGGATTTTTCCCAAGTTTGCCGATACCTTTCCGTGAATCTGCACCATACAGAAGGTGCATTCCGTTCTTTCTGTCAGGAGGCGTTCTCATGAAGCGTGCCCAGCGGGGCGAAATCCGGTATTTCGCGTTTCTGACGGCATTCGTCTGTTCGATGTTCTTCACCGGCTGCGGGAACAGCAGCGACGGCGGGGGGAATCCTGCCGGCATTCTTCCGCCCGACACGATCCGGGGCGGTGTCGAGGGCTATGTGAGCAGGTCCAGCCTTCCGTCGAACATCAAGGCCCGGGTCGGGGCTTCCCTGACGTGCCCGTTCGCCGACACGACGGTCACGCTTTCGACGTTCGACGGGCAAGGCGGCAACGAGGTGATCCTCGGCCAGTCCCAGACGGACGATCGCGGATACTACCAGATTTCGTATGCAGCCACCGACCACCCCACCCGGAATCTCATCATCCGCGCCATCAAGGGTGCGGAAACGTGCGAGGGCGTTCTGCCGATGCTGAAGCCCGGCATCATCGTACGGGCAGAGACCATGACTCCCGGAAGGAGCTTCGAAGCGCAGCTGGTCCACGAGCTTCGCAAACTCGGCAAATCGCAGGACATCAACATCGGCGAACTGACCGCGATGCTGCCGCGTGAATCCTTCGCGCTTCTCGGGCAGGGAATCCCTTCGATCGCAAACGCTCTGGCCGCGCGCGATGAAGCCCGGCGCCTGAAGTTCGGCGAACGGTTCGAGGCCCTCGCCGTGAACGCGTTCGAGATCGAGCAGGGCGTCGCCGAGGCCGTCGAGAACGGCGAAATAAGTGCCGAAGAGGGCCGCGGGGTATTCACCCGCCGGCTCGAAGAGCGGGCCCGTATTCTCGGCTTCACGAGCGAGGAGCTGAGCGCTCTCGACGATTATGACGATGCGTTCATCTTCCGGCCGCTAAAGAAGCTGGTTCCCGGCGCGAGCGACGGCGGCGAGATCGAAGACGGAATCGAGACGGCGCGGCTTCGGGAAAACAAGCGCAACTCCCTTTCCCTGATCGCCGACGCCGTCACGACGCTCGTCGGGGAAAAATCGCGGACCGAGTTCGCCCGGCTCTACCAGCTGATCGAGAAGATGCGCGAGCAGCTCGATGCGGCTTCGGTTCCCGCCGAGATCCGCGCCCTGTTCTCCCCTGATTCACCACAGATGGCGGGCATGTCGGAGCTGCTCAACAACGTTCTGGCGTCCCTTTCGTTCACTCCCGGCCTGGTCGCGGAAGTTTTCACCATGGAACCACCGAGCCTGATCGAATCGGCCGCGGCGAACGGTCTCACGAAGATCGCCTCGCCGGGCGGAGCCGAGAGCATGGACCCGGCCGGCCTCGTCCGCCAGCAGGACCGCATCCTGACCGACCTGACGGAAGCGGTGCGGCACGTCGCCGGGAAGGCGTCGCTGACCCTCACGGACGAAAAGCTCAGGGCGATCGCCCTTCTGCTCTGGGCCACCTCTCATGACAAGCTCGACGTCAGGGTTCAGACGACAGACGCCACCTGTGACGCCGCAGAAGGAGAGTCCGTTCCCGGCGAGGCGGGCGGTGAGGCTTCCGCGCGAAGCGGTTCTTGATGCATCCATGACACAAACCTCTTTCGCCTTCCCGTTCGTGCCGAGCCTGTCGAAGCAGGAGAGGTTTCCGCCCTTCGACAGGCTCAGGGCGAACGGGCGGCATGCTTTCTGCGGGATTCAATAGCCCCCGAAGAAGTTCCTTATCAGTCTGCGGATTCAATCAGTTCCGGTCATCCTGAGGTATCGAAGGGCGACCGGAACCGATTGAACAGGCTTGTTCGTGGTTCGATCCCTCACCACGAACGGAAATTGTGATTTTATCCACAGGCTGTTATGCTCGGGGCTGCGGCGTCACGATCGCAGCCCCGGTCGTTTTTTTGTCAGATGGTCGTTGGCGGATGTCATGGAACGTGGTACAATGCCGGGCAAACGAACCGGAGATTCCCGGCCGACTGAACAAGAAAGGTGAGAAGAAGACCCGATGAAACAAGTTGATGTTCTGTTCACCAACGCCCATGTCCTGACCATGGATCAGGAGTTCACGCAGCATGAGAAAGGCGCGATCGCGGTCAACGGCGAGACGATCGTCGCGGTCGGGCCCGATGCCGAGATCAGGCAGGAGTATTCCGGCAAGGAGACGATCGACTGCGCCGGCAAGGTGCTGATGCCCGGCCTGGTCAACGCGCACACGCACGCCCCGATGACGCTCCTGCGCGGTCTGGCCGATGATCTGCGGCTCGACGTCTGGCTGATGGGGTACATGATGCCCGTCGAGCGCGAGTTCGTGACGCCGGAGTTCGTGTATCTCGGCACCAAGATCGCCTGCGCCGAGATGATCCGCAGCGGCACGACCTGTTTTGCCGACATGTATTACTTCGAGGACGAGGTGGCGAAGGCCGCCGCCGAATCGGGGATGCGCGCCGTGTGCGGCGAGTCGGTCCTCAAGTTTCCGGCGCCCGACGCGCCGTCATACGACGACGCGCTCAACTACACCCGCACCTTCATCCAGAAATGGAAGGGGCATCCGCTGATCGTTCCCGCGATCGCGCCCCACGCGCCGTACACCACGACGCCCGAACTGCTGAAGGCCTGCGCGGCGATCGCGATGGAGTTCGACGTTCCGCTGCACACGCATCTTTCGGAAACCTCGCAGGAAGTCGAAGGGCTTCGCACGCAGTATGGCATGCCCGGCATCCCCTACTTCCGCAAGCAGAACCTGCTCGACACCAAGACCATCGCCGCTCACTGCGTCCACATCGACGAGGGCGAGATGCGCGAGATGGCGAAGCACCGCGTCAGCGCGATTCACAACCCGTCATCGAACATGAAACTGGCTTCGGGCGCGGCGCCGACCAAGCGCATGCTCGAACTGGGCGTCTCGGTCGGTCTCGGCACCGACGGCCCCGCCTCGAACAACGACCTCGACATGTTCGAAGAGATGCGGCTCGCCAGCTTCCTCGCGAAGCTCTCGACGCTCGATCCGACCGCCCTTCCGGCGCGCAGCGTCGTGCTGATGGCGACCCGCCTCGGCGCCCGGGCCCTGCACATCGACTCGATCACGGGGTCGCTGATCCCGGGCAAACGCGCCGATATTATAACCATTGATATTCATCCACTTCACAACCAGCCGAGGTTCAAGCGCGACGAGACCTGCATCTATTCCCAGATCGTCTACGCGACGAAATCGACGGACGTCACCGACTCGATGGTGAACGGCAAGTGGCTGATGCGCGACCGCAAGGTGCTGACCCTCGACGAAGCGGGACTGGTGAAGGACGCCACCGCGTATGCCGGCCGCATCGACGCGTTTCTCGCCAAGCGTGAGCAGTCGGTGCTGTCGAAGCTGGTCGCGATCGGCGGCGCGATGGAGGAAGAGAGCTTCGAGGTCCAGGTCAAGGTGAAGATCGACGAGACCGCCCCGATCGTCGCCAAGCTCGAGAAGGGCGATATCGAGATCGAGCGCAAGCGCCACTACCGCCAGTTCGACACGTATTTCGACTTCGAGGATACGACCCAGGGCCGCCTGCGGTACCGAGAAGACGAGTTCGTCGACGAGAAGGGCCAGGTCTCGCAGGTCCGCGCGCGCCTCACGCTTCTCGGCCAGGACCGCGAGAACAAGTATCCGTCGGCCGTCCTGCTCTCCCGCAGCCGCTATCTCGCCCCGGCGAACAACTCGCTCCGGTTCTACCGCGAGTATTTCCAGCCGAAGGACGAGACCGAAGTCCAGAAAGACCGCCTGCGGTACCTCGTGCACTTCAAGGAGACCGAGTTCTTCATCAACATCGACAGCATGAAGAAGCCTTCGATCGGCAACTTCATCGAGATCAAGAGCCGCACCTGGAGCCGCCAGGACGCCGAGAGCAAGGCGAAGATCATCGCCGAACTCCTCGAGTTCCTCGGCGCCAAGGACCGGCCGACCGTCACGACGGATTACATCGACCTGGCCGTGAAGAAATAAACGCTGCGGTATATCATAACGCGGGCGGTTCCATCGGGAATCGCCCGCGTTCTTTTGTATCACCATCTATACCATAGAACCGAAGAGAAAAAGATGACGGGGTTCATCATCGGGGCGATTTGGGCGGATCGCGATCCGCCCATACGCCGTTGAGGCTGGTGTCGCAGGAGTTGTGAGGGGTTGTTACGGCTTTGGTTTTTGGAGGGCGGCGTAGGTGCGGAAGCCGTTGGTGAGGGCGGCGAGGATCTCGTCGGGGGACGGGGGGCAGCCGGGGATGCTGATCGCGACGCTGACGAGTTCGCGGGCGCCGTCGAACACGGCGTAACTGCCGGCGAAGACGCCGCCCGTGCAGGCGCAGTTTCCGACGGCGACGACGAGCCGCGGCAGGGGCGTGCAGGTATACGCTTCGTAGACGGCGGCGAGCGAGTTGCGGCAGACGGGGCCGGTCAGCATGAGGACGTCGGCGTGGCGGGGCGAGGCGACGCAGTCGATGCCGAGGCGCTGCATGTCGTAATGCGGGCCGCCGAGGGCGATCAGTTCGTTGTCGCAGGCGTTGCACGAGCCGACGTCGAGGTGACGGAAATGGAGGGAGCCCAGCATGGCGCGGAGGGCCTCGGGATCAGCCTGTTCGGGCGGCAGGGGGAAATCGATCTTTTCGAGGTGGATGGTCATGTCATTTTCCCTCCCGCGTTTCGATCGTGCGCCACTCGTCGGCGGCGCCCGTCGTCCAGGTTTCCGTTCCGCCCAGGAACGCGATGGCGCCCGGGCGGCAGGCTTCGACGCAACGGGCACAGCCGATGCAGCGGCCGGCCGAGAACTCCACCATCCGCCCGGTTCCGCCGGCAACCGCTTCCCCGACGATGCGCAGGGCCGAGGCCGGGCAGGCCTTGACGCAGTCGCCGCAGGCGGTGCAGCGGCCGGCCGTCAGGACGGGTTTCCCGGTCACGTTCAACCGGGCGGGGGGGAGCGCGTCGGGGGTACCGACGACGCCGCGTTTCGTCAGGGCAATCCAGAGTTGTTTCAGCATATTCGGCCCTCAGCGGTCGACATCGGCGTAACAGAGTTCGAAGCTCTTGTTGATGAGCGGAAAATCGGGAACGATGTTTCCGCGAACGGTGGTGGGGATGCATGGCCAGAGGCAGTAGGACGCGGTTCTCACGGCATACCGGTCGATGAGGCCGCGGTCGCCGAACCTGAGGAGGATCATGTTCTCGCCGCGCGCCGACTCGGTGGCGCCGATCGCCCACGCGCCTGCCGCGGGCGCATTCACGGTTTCGAGAACCGGGCCGGAGGGAAGCGATGCCGCGACGTTCTTCAGCAGTTCGACCGACTGGTCGAGTTCGGAGACGCGCTGGCGGAACCGAGCCATGCAGTCACCTTCGGTTCGGGTCGGGATTTTCCAGCCTCCCAGGCCGGCATATCCATCGTAAGGGTGATCGAGCCGGGTATCGGTCGCGACGTTCGAGGCGCGGGCGGCCGGGCCCACGGCGTGCAGGGCCAGGGCGTTCTGCGTCGTCAGGTATCCCGTCGTCTCGAGGCGGTCGAGGAAGATGCTGTGGTCGAGAGCGATCTTGACGGGCTTTTTCAGCTCGTTCCAGAGGCCTTCGAACTCCTCGACGATCTTCTGCACCGACGCGTCGTCGAAGTTCTGGCGCATACCGCCAGGCGCGAGGACGTTCCGGATGAAGCGGTGGCCGCACAGGGCCCGGAGCCGACGCTGCATCTCCTCCTTCACCCGCAGGCCCTGGTTGCCCAGGAAGGCGAATCCGACGCCGCCGGGGATGGCGGCGATATCATTCACGTGGTTGTAGACGCGCTCGAGCTCGGCGATCACGAGGCGGAGGGCGCGCGCTCTCGCAGGCACCGTGACGTTCGCGGCGCGTTCCACGGCCTGGCAGAAGGTCAGGGTGTTGCTGACCGAGCAGGTTCCGCACTGTCGCTCGGCGAGCAGGAGGGCCGAAGACGGGTCGCGGCCTTCGGCCATCTTCTCGATGCCGCGGTGGCAGAAGAACAGCTGCGCGTCGAGGGCCAGCATCGTGTCGCCGACGATCTGAAACCGGAAATGCCCGGGCTCGATGATGCCGGCATGGATCGGCCCGACCGGCACTTCACACACCCCATCGCCTTCCACCCGCGTCACCGGGAAGAGCGCGCGCTCGACGGGATACGCGCGTTCGAGCTTCACATCCTTGCGGAGGGGTGCCAGGTCGCGAGGCCAGCCGCCCTTCCAGACGAAGGGCCGCGGATCGGGGTGGCCGAGCGGGATCAGGCCGAACATGTCGCGGATCTCGCGTTCCGGCCAGCTGGCGTTGGCGAAGAGGGCGGTCAGCGTCGGGAACTCGGGCCTGTCGGCGCTCACCGGGGCGCGAAGCACCAGATACCGTTTCTCGCCCGGCACGTGCAGGACGACGACGAGACGGAAGCGGGGCGACTCGGGCAGGAGGTCGAGGGCGGTCATCATCGCGAGCGATGCCGCGTGATCCCGCCGGGCGGCGGCGGCCACCTCGTGCAGCCGGTCCATTTCTATATCGGCAACGATCGTATCGGCGGGCGAGTCTTTCGCCGGCGCCAGGCGCCAGGCGGCCAGGAATTCTTCGAGACGGTTCATAATCCACCTCCCGGGATGACGGCCGCGACCGCCCGGATCGTTTCGGCGGCCGGGGAGAGCAGCAGCAGGGGCGTCGCGATGACCATGAGGGCGAGGGCGGCCATGGAAAGATCGCGCCAGATCAGGCCGGATTCCCGCTTCGTCACGACGGTTTCGGGAATTTCTGGCTCCGGCTGGTGGCCGTGGCCCTCCCTGTAATGATGATGGTGATGGTGCGGATCGTCGCCGTACACGACGCGGATCGCGTGGTACAGCAGGCCGGTGAACGCGATTGCGAGGAGGAGCAGCAGGCTCATCGCGAGCCAGAGGCGGCCGGCCCCGATCGCGGCCCAGACGAGCAGCAGTTCCGACGCGAAGATCGGCCACGGCGGCAGGCCAGCGAGGCCGGTCATGGCGAGGGCAAAGCCGGTGGCGGCGGCCGGGCGGCGGCGCAGCATGCCGAGCATCCGGTTCATGTCGTGGGAGTGGGCCGTTTGGACCATCTCGCCGGCGGAGAGGAAGGCCAGGGCCTTGGCGAGCGAGTGGGTGATCGTATGGATCAGGGCGGCGAAGATGGACAGGGGGGTTCCGATGCCGATTCCCAGCGAGATCAGGCCGATGTGCTCGATGCTGGAGTAGGCCAGCATGCGCTTGAGATCGTGCTGGACGAGGAGGAACAGGGCCGCGAAGAGGACCGAGACGAAGCCGAACAGCAGCATCCCCGAGCGGACCTCGGCGCCGAGGCCGGCAGCGCTCATGACGCCGGCGGTGCGGATGATCGCGTAGACGGAGCAGTTGAGCAGCACGGCCGAGAGCAGGGCGCTGGTCGGGGCGGGCGCCTGGGAGTGGGCGTCGGGAAGCCACGAGTGGAGCGGCGCGAAGCCGGCCTTGGTGCCGAAGCCGACGAGAATCAGCAGGAACGCCAGTTTCAGGAGGGCCGGCGGGAGCTGGGGGGCGAGAAACGCGAGGCCGACCGGGTCGAGCGTCGGCACGGCGCCGGAGATCTCGGCGGCGTAGACGAGCAGGATGAGGCCCAGCAGCGAGAACGAGAGGCCGACCGTGCAGAGGATGATGTATTTCCAGGCGGCCTCGAGGGCGGCGCGCTGGTGTTCGAAGCCGATCAGCAGGGCCGACACCATCGTCGTGCACTCGACGCAGACCCAGATCAGGCCGAGGTTGCGTGAGCTCAGGCCGAGAATCATGGCGAGCAGGAACAGCAGGGTGAGGCCAAGGGAGACCGTCAGGGGCACCTCCCCCGCCCTTTTCGGGGAGCCCGCGGCGTCATGCCCGGCCTCCGAGGCGGCAGCCGTGCGGAGCTGGCCCGCGACGTTCAGCAGAACGGCGCCCCCGACCAGGACGAGCACGGCGAGGAAGAAGCCACCGAGGCGGTCGAGGAAGAAGATGCCCCAGGCGCTCTGCATACGGCCGTTTACGAGGACCGACCAGACCAGGCTGCCGCCGACGCCCCAGAGGGTGAGGCTCGAGAGCATCGCGATCGCGGTCGAGACGGCGACCGGGGCCGGCAGGAAGGCGACGCCGGAGAAGATTGCCAACGCGGTGATGAGTGTCGTCAACATGGTCGTCTCCTCAGCCCTGCAGCGTCGACAGGTGGGCGGTGTCGGTCGTGTCGAACTGTTCCTGGATGCGGTAGACGAGAATGCCCATCGCGAGAATGCCGATCAGCACGTCGAGCATGATGCCGAGTTCGATGATCATCGGCAGGCCTTTTGCGAGTTGAAGGGCGGCGAGCGTGAGGGCGTTCTCGATGAAGAGGATTCCCATCATCTGGGTCACGGCCTCGCGCCGGGTCATCATCTGGAAGAGGCCGATCAGCACGAGCGCCAGCACTTCGGTCAGGGCTTCGGGCGATACCTTGAGACCGTGCAGGGCGCGCGAAGCGACGACGTTCGAGAGCAGAAGCAGGCCGGCGGCGCTGAACAGGGAAAAGGCCACGCCGACCGTGAGGCGCGCTTCCGTGCGCGTGCTGATGCGCTTGAGCACGTGGCGGATCCAGGACGGGATCAGGATGGCCTTCACGAGGAGCGTCGCGTAGGCGATCATCTCGAGATGCCCGTTCCCCGTCATTCGTCCGGCCGTCCAGGTCGCGATCGCGAGGGCGAGGGACTGGATGCGGTAGCAGGCGAGAACGTTCCAGAACCGCCGGAACAGGACCGTGAGGAAGCCCGAGACGAGGATGATCGTTCCCATCCAGGTGATGATATTATTATAATAGTTCATATATTATTCCTCAGCTTCCGGTCGCCATGAACAGGAGGGCCGTGATCGAGAGGACCAGGGAAAGCCCCATCAAATCCATCATCTGGAACAGGCGGAGCTTGGCGAGCAGCGTTTCGGTGAGGGCCAGCGCGATCGCGGCCATGACGAGCTTCGCGATGAGCCAGCCCACGGCGGCGAAGCCGGCCGCGGCATCGAGGGCGACGGCGAGGCCGAACGGGGCGAAGACGTTCATCAGCAGCAGCACGAGCGACACCTGTTTGATCCAGTAGGTCAGATGGATCAGCGCGAGCTGGGGGCCGGCGTATTCGAGCACCATGCCTTCGTGGATCATGGTCAGTTCGAGGTGGGTGTCGGGGTTGTCGACGGGGATGCGGCCGAGCTCGGCGACGACGACGACGAAGAAGGCGACGCCCGCGAGCAGGCCGGCCGGGGTGAAGATCGGCACGGCGTCGGAGGCTCCGATGAGGTTCTGGAGGTTCAGCGAGCGCGTCGGCATGGCGATGGTCAGGAGGGCCAGGAGCAGCGCCGGCTCGGCCAGGGCGGAGACGGCCATCTCGCGGGAACTGGACATGCCGCCGAATGATCCGGAGGCGTCGAGACCGGCGAGCGCCATCATGAACCGGGGGATGGCGAGCAGGTAGACGAACAGGATCAGATCGGACATGTAGCCCCAGGGCGACGGGTCGATCCAGGGCACCATGAGGGCGGCGGTCAGAACGGCCCCGAACGCGACAATCGGCGCGATTCCAAAGACCCACGAGGTTTCGCGGCTGATGACGCGCCGTTTTGCGAGCAGCTTCTTCACGTCGCGGAAGGGCTGGGCGATGGCCGGGCCCTGGCGGCCCTGGAAAATTCCCTTCAACCGCTTGATCAGTCCCTGGAGAACCGGGGCCAGCAGGAGAAGGCCGGAAAGTTTCACGATCAGGAAAACGAGCGTGTTCATCGGACGCCTCCCATGATCAGCAGGCCGACGATGACGGCGAACAGCAGGACCAGATACGCGTTCAACGAGCCGGCCTGGAGCTTCTGGATGCCGAACGAGAGGGCCAGGATGCCCCGGAGCAGGGGTTTGTAGAGATAATCGACGAAAAGGTGGACCGTCTCGAGTCTGTAGGTCATGCGCGAGGGCAGAAGCGGGGCGAGCGGGCCGTGGTCACGCAGGTCGCGTCGGAGCTGGAGCAGCAATGCGAAGTTCACTTTCACGGGCTCGGCAAACGAGGATGCCGTGTAAGCCATGCGCGGTGTGAGCGGGGTGCCGCAGTTCCAGGTCTCGACGATCGCGGCGGCCGGGGCGCGGCCGCGGCGGCCGATGATCCACCAGGCCATCAGGATGCCGATCGCGAGACAGGTGAGCATCAGCAGCGGCTGGACGCCTTCACCCGGGTGGCCGGGCCAGGAGAGGGCTTGAGGCCCCATCGGGAGCTGTCTGGAGACGTCGAACATCGCCGTGAGCGGCCTGATGATGATCTCGGGGAAAACGCCGAAGACGACGCAGGCAACGGCGGGCAGGATCATGCCGGCGATCATGCGCTTCATTCCCGGAGCCGCCTGGTGCTCTGCGGCATGGGAGCGGGGTTTGCCGAGGAAGATGGCCCCGAAGGCCTTCACGAAACAGCCTGCGGCGAGCGCGCCCGCGAGGGCGAGACCGGCCGCCATCAGGGGGAGAACGATCTTGCTGGCGAAGCCGGGCAGCCCGAAGCCGCTGAGAATGCTGCGGTAGACGAGCCATTCCCCGGCGAAGCCGTTCAGCGGGGGCAGGCAGGAGATCGCCATCGCGCCGACGAAAAACAGCATCGATGCCGCCGGGATCGTGCGCGCCATTCCGCCCAGCTCGTCCATGTTCCCGTCGTGGGAGGTCGCCTGGACGGCCCCGGCGGACATGAAGAGCAGCCCCTTGAAGAACGCGTGGTTGAAGGCATGGAAGAGGCCGGCGGCGAACGCCAGCGCCGCGTCGGCTTCATGGCCCAATGTTCTCAGGAGGATTCCCATCCCGAGAGCGAGCAGGATGATGCCGACATTCTCGATGCTCGAGTAGGCAAGCAGCGTCTTGAGCTGGTGCTCGTTGCAGGCGTAGAGCACGCCCAGCAGCATCGACACGAAGCCGATTCCCAGGAGCGCCCATCCCAGCTCGGCATTCAAGACGACGCCCGAGCCGGTGAGGAAGCGGAACAGGCCGTAGATGCCTGTTTTCACCATGACACCCGACATGAGGGCCGAGACGTGGGAAGGCGCCTGCGGATGCGCACGGGGAAGCCAGACATGGAAGGGCATCATGCCGGCCTTGGTGCCGAAGCCGATCAGCAGGCAGGCAATGACGGCGACGCGCTCCCAGCCGCCGAAGCCGGCGAGGCCGGCGACCCAATCGGCGATGGCCCAACCGGAACCGCTTCTGGCACAGGGCCAGAGCAGAGCAAGCGTGAGGAAGGCGGTTCCGACGTGGGTCATCGCCAGGTAGATGAAGCCGGTTCGACGGCGCCCCTCGGTGAGCGAATCGAGCATGACGAGGCCGAACGAACTGAGGGCCATCAGTTCCCAGAAAAAGAGGAACGTGGGGATCGTCCCGGCGACGAAGACGCCGGCCATCGAGCCGAGGAAGAGCGCCTGGCAGATCGGCATCCAGTGGAAGTTCCAGCGTTTCTCGAGATGTTCGAGGTAGCCCTCGGAAAAAATCGAGGCCGCCACCCCGACCCCGCCGAGCATCGTGAGGAACAGGCCGGAAAGCCTGTCGAGCACGAACGTGCTCGGGCCGAGAACGGCCGGGATATCCCAGGCGAACCGCCATTCGGTGCCCGTCATGCCGGTGATGCCCAGCGCCAGGATGAAGGCCGAGCCCGCCGCGGCCGTGCGACAGCCGAAGCGTCGCCAGCCGACCGCCATGTCATGACCGAACGCGCCGGTCAGGAAACTGATGAAAAAGAACAACCACCCAAGAGCAAGCAATATCATCGCTACGATTCGCCCTTTTTGGCCGGCGGCTGTCAGTCCGCCTGTAAATGCGGGATGTTATACGCCCTTCATGCGTGGACGTCAAGCTTCCATCTCCCGATTTTCCCGAAATCCGGCTCGGTCTGGCCAGACCGGCAACCCGGACGACGCGCCGCCGCATGTATACTATTAGATATTTTATATGTCACGTTGCCCGGAAGCACCCTCTTCGCATAGTATGAAACCGAGAGGATCCACGGTGACGAACAGAACGACGACGCACGCGCCTTCCGGCTGGCTGGCCGTAGTGCTGCCGCTTCTCGTCGGCATCATCCCGCTGGTCATCCTGCATGCCGAGGCAGACGGCCTGATCTCGCTGGCCCGGGAAAGCGCCGTGCAGAAATGGCTCGCCACCGTACGCCCTCTCGCAGAACGCTACCGGGAGCGTGCCTCCCCAGAGTTCTGGCTGGAAGACAGCCTCCGTCAGGTGACGACCGGCCTGCACTGCGGCACGCCATGGGCATCCGTTTCGCACACCCTCTCGTCAGCGATTTCATCGCTCCATCGCCGGGGCTTTTCTGGGCTCCAGGCCTGGGCGGCCGTGAAAGATCCGGTGAATCCCTCCGCGCCGTTCGCTCTTCTCGAGGGAAGGAACCTGCGAAGTGATTTCCGCGTCTTCTTCCGCGGGCTGCTCAGGGAGCTTGCTTCCGAGGCCGGCGGAACCGCCCGGACAGGCGGGACCGAGTCGTGGACGTCCCGGCTGAGGGCGACATTCGGGGACGGGGTTCCGACCGAACTGTTCACGGGCGCCTGGCGCGGTCGCGCCTTTTTCATCACCTTCCGGCACCAGTTCGGCCTCGCGGCCTGGGACGCCCTGCGAGACCGCACCGGGGCAACGAGCGGCGCGGTGTTCCTGTTCTGGCCTCTCGACCTCGATTTCGCCCGGCGGGGCGTCGAACTCGCCATCCGGCACTGGAAATCGATCTCGCCGTCGCCCGCGTTCGTTCCCGCCGCGATCGACCTCCCTGCGCCCGGCACCAGGCACAGGCGCCGCATCCTCCTTCCCTCAACGCTTGCCGCCGACATGCAGGCGCGGCAGTCACTGCGAAGCCTTGGCCGCCGGCTGAAAGCGACACCGATTTCTTCGAAAGCCTTCGAGGCCCTTCAGACGCCAAGAATCGGCGAAATCGATCTCAAGGCGCTCGACATCCCGATCACCGACGGCCCGGCCTGGCTGTATCCCCTCCCCCTCCCGCCGCTTTCCGGGCATGCCGGGGTCATCGTCTCCCCAGCCCCCGCCATCCCCCTCCCCACCGTCGCCCATCTCCGAAACGCCGGCGCCGTCATTCTTACCGCGGCGTTCCTCTTCCTTGCGGCAATGGTCGCCACCGGCCGCGCCCTGCCGTCGTTCTCCGTCAGGTCCACCCTGCTTTTCTGGCTCCTCGTGCTGGCGGCGATTCCGGCCGCTCTGCTCCTGGCCGCGCAGGAGCGGCTCGCCGCCGACCGTGCATCGAACAGGCGCACCGAACTCCGTTCGACCCTGCATCGGCATCTCGAGCGCATCGATTCCGGAAGCGCCTCCATCACCCAGGCGTTCCTGCAGACATGCCGCGGTATTCTCCGAAGCCCCTCCCTCCCGGCCGAGCTCGACACCGCCGCGCTCACTCATGAAGCAGGCAATATTATACTTGACACAATAGAGTCTCGCTGCGCCTCTTCCGGGATGGAACTGTCCGGAATCTTCATCTTCGGGCACGGCGGCTTCAAACTCACCCGGGTATCGCCCTCCGTCAGCCCCGACACGGCGGGCCGCCTCGTGTGGTATCACGAGTTCCTGGCCGCCGAAACCCTCACGAGAATCGCCCCACAGATCGCACGGGAAAGCGAGGCGACTACGAAGAGGCGCAAATCCTCCGCCGCCGAGATGGGCAATCTGGACATCGTCTCCAAAAACGAAAATTTTCTCGGCCCGGCGGATGCGGCATGCACCTATCGCCTCGGCAACAGGCACACCCTGCGGTATTACGATTTCGTCTTTCACCGCGGTGGCGCGCGCTACATGATCTTCATCATGTGGGCCCAGGACCGCGTCTACCGCACGTATCTTTCGGAATCGCTCACACGACTCAACCGGGAAAATCCCAATCTCGGCGTCTGCGCCTTCCGCCGACACGGATCGAGCCTGAAACTGGAATCGGCCGCCGCGACCCCCGGCCAGATCGGCAATATCTCCCTCGCCGCCCGCAATCTCCCCGACACGAAGGAATCCCTTTCGGAAACGGTCCTTTTCAAGGGGAAGACGATGCCGGAGTATACGCTCGGCATCACCGCCCCCCTCGACCCGATCCTTCGCGAGCAGTCGAACGACCTTGTCCGTTCCCTGCTGATCTTCTTCTGCATGTTCGCCCTCCTGGTCGGCGCCGGCGTCCTTCTCTCCGCGTGGCTGGCGGAGCCCGTGCAACGGATGTCGGAAGCCCTGCGGCGCGTGTCGGCGGACGATCTCGAGACCCGGGTCCATATCGAGCGTGCCGACGAACTCGGCAGCACGGCCGGCACCCTCGACACCATGATCGGCTGGCTGCGGGAGCGGCGGGCCATGAGCCGGTTCGTCTCATCGCAGGTTCTCGACGTCGTCTCGGGCGGCAATCTGAGCGGCCGCACCGATGCGACGCGCTCGCAGGCCGCCCTTCTCGTCACGGACGTGCGAAGCTTCACCACGCTGAGCGAGTCGCATCCGGCCCCCGAGATCTTCTCGATGCTCAACGCGCATCTTGCAGCGATGACGGCCATCATTCAGAAGCACGGCGGCTCGATCGACCGTTTTATAGGTGATGCAATACAGGCTGTTTTTCTTCCCGACACCGCGGGGCGCCCTGTCGACCATGCTCTCCTCGCCGGCCACGAGATGATGCAGGCCCATCGGCGGCTCCAGGACGAGCGTCGGAAACGCGGAGCGTTCACCTACGGCATCGGCGTCGGCATCGATCAGGGGGAGGTGGTCACCGGCATCCTCGGAGATCCCCAGGTCCGTCTCGATTTCACCGTTCTCGGCGAGCCGCTCAAACACGCGGCCGACCTGGAGTCCCTCTCGAAAGGCGGCCGCCACACGCTCGTCATCACGTCTGATGCCGTCAAACACGCCGCCAGCGGGGATTTCGTCTTCGAGCCTCTGCCGAGCACCTCCGGCGAACACGGGGAATCCGTTTGGGAACTCGTGACCGTTCGTCCCGGCGACGGCATACAGGATTTGAACATCCGGCAGGATGCCGATCCCCCAGCCGGGCATGTCGATGTTCCGGAGCACCCTCAACCGGCGTCGCCCCCCATGCCCGAGACGCATACAACCGCGCGACCGTCGGGGATTTCAGCCGTTTCGATCGCGATCGCCCTCGTTCTCTGGGTCACGCCGCTCCTGCTCATGCTGACGGCTTCGCGCGACCTCGACGCCTCGTCCCGCGACGCAATCGGCAGTCGCGTGCGTTCACAGCTTCGCCAGGACCTTCAGTTCGCCGAGCAGACGACCGATTCACATGTCCTGAGCCTTCTGCTGATGCAGCAGATCGTGGCCCCCGTCATGTCGGTCGATTGCGGCACTCCCGCCTCACGACGGATCATCCGGAACAGGATCTCCCAGCTCCGCAACCTGTTCCCCGGCCTGCGGTGCGCTTTCACCTTCGGACGCTCAGGGTCTGATGACCCGCCGGCCGGTTTCACCTACGGCAAGCCTCATATCTTCACCCTCGACGAATGGAAAGACGTCTTCCAGATCTTTCGGGGCGAGATCCAGTCTTTCAGCTATCCGACCGCTCCCGGTCACGACCAGAAGTGGATGCGCAAGAGATTTTCACAGACAAACATGTGGGGAGCGATGAAGGAAGGGTTCGGCCGATTTCTCAAAATCCCGGTTCGAAGCAGGGATGTCCTGTTTACCTGGTTCCCGCTGTTCGGCAGCGACCCGTCAAGCGGCTGCCCCGTCTCCACGGCCGCCATCGAGGCGAATTTCGGTCGGAAGAACCTGTTCCTGCCACGCATCAGGGGTGCGCTGTTTCTCACGATCACTCCCGACCGTCTGACCGCCGACTCCGGGAAAACGTCCCTGGTCCGGCTTCTTTCGCATCGCGGATGCGCCGTCGCCCTTCTTCCCGTTTCAGATGCATCGGGAGCCATCTGCCATCCGCTCTTCCGATCGGACAGGGAATTGAGCGCGTATCTCACGGACCCCTCACCTGCACGAACCCGCTGGGAAATCCAGGAAGGCGAGGTGACGCTCGATCATCGGTACCGCATCATCGCGGCGCGTCGAAGCGGCCCGGCAACGCCCGACGCAGACAACCGCCCCCCCCTCTACTGGCTCGCGACGGCGATCTGGCTGTTGTTCGGCCAGATCGGCGCGAAACTCTGGCGCGATGCCGCAACCGGCCGCAAGCTTCCCGGACTTCAGATGCAGCTGACGGTGGCGTTCGTCTTCGTTCTCCTGCCGTTCCTGTTCCTCGGCTTCCTCTCGCTCGAGCGCACGGCCGGCGAGCAGTCTCTCAGCCAGTCAAACAGCAGCATTTCGACCCTCCGGGAAACCCTCGAGGCAACCGACCGGCATCGGGAATACATCCAGGCCTGGGCCGCATCCGTCATGAGCCGTCTCTCGACGCGGCGCCGGCTTCACGAAGAGCTTGCCGCGGCGGAACTGCGCCGTCCGAAGGCGGACGACCTGTCGCTGAACCCGATCGTCAGGGCGGAAGCCACCCGTCTCGCCCGCTGGGGGCTCCTTGCTTCAACACCGATGATCACCGGACTGGACGGGTTTTTCCTCGCGTTTTTCGGCGACATCCATCTCTCGAAGATCGCTCTCCTGACGAACCTGATGCGGTTTCTGAGCGCGAGAATCCTGGATTCCCTCAACACCGGCCCCGCAAGAAGCTCGAAATCCGCACAGGGCTTCGGGAAAGACCTTCTCATCGGCGTCGGCATGGAGGAAAGCCAGCAGCTGCTGATGGCCGCAACCCCGGCAGATGGACTCTGCCGATTTCTCGTCGCCCCCAACGACATGTCGAGCATCGCACTGTTCACGATGGCCGACACCCTCGTCCGGTTCATGATCCGTTCGAACGGGTTCATGCGCTGGATTTTCCTGGTGAATTTCAAGCCGCATTCTTTCGACACGCAGGCCCTCCTGAGCAGCGCCCCCTCCCGAAGCGCCCCGGCGCCCGTCCGAGTCGGCTTCGCCGACAGGCTCGAACCGATGCTCTTCTTCGCTCCCCCGTTCTACACGATCGAACGAAAAAGCGACGGCGAGGTCGACGTCAGGAACATCTACGACTCTCTGGCACCATCGCTGATGACCATGTCGGCAGCGACGCTCAACGCCGGCGTTTCGACCACCCTTGCCGTGGGGCGGGCCTCCGAAGAGCGGACGATCATGTCGTTTCTCCCCACCCGCATGGCCGGGAAAATTCTGTTCGCCGAGATCCCCTCAGGGAAGCAACGGGCGACGGCGGAAACCGACATGAACAGGCGCCGCGGGGTCCTGTTCGCGATGCTGCTGTTCTCCATCCTGCTCGCCCGCCACGTCTCCGCGAGGTTCCTCCAACCGCTGCTCGCCTTGTCTGATGCCGCCGGGCGCATCATGAGCCGAGATTTCACGGTTCGGCTTCCCGTCGTTCGCAGGGACGAGTTCGGGGAACTGGCTTCATCGTTCAACTCGATGGCCCAGGGCGTCGAGGAAGGCAGGCTGTTGAGCCGTTTCGTTTCCGAGTCCGTCAGGACCGCCGCACGCGATACCGGCAGGGAAGAGGCCGCGCGGCGCGGCGAGCAGACCGAGGCCGCCGTCCTGTTCGCCGGCCTGGGGAATTTCAAGAGCGTTCTCGCGGGAACGGATGCGGCCCTGCTCGTTCCGCAACTCAACCGGTATCTCGAAGTCATGTCCCAGGTCGTCCGCGACCACCGCGGCGATATCGACAAGTTCATCGGCGAGAAGGTCCTCGCGGTGTTTTTTCCCGACCGTCTCGGCGGCCGGAGCCAGGCCGCGGATGCGGCTCTGCGTGCGGCGATCGCGATGCAGGAGCGGATGGCGGACCTGCGTTCCGTGTTCGATTTGCCGCTGGGCGTCGGCGTCGTTCATGGGCCTCTGCTCGCCGGGATCATGGGCGCGCCCCAGGTCCGTCTCGAGTACACCGTGATCGGCGACACGGTCAACCTCGCGTCGCGCCTCAGCGATATCGCCATGCGCCTGGGGCCGGACGGTTCGATCCGCGAGTCGGCCGTCGGAGCGGCAGGCGGCATCGTCTTCGAAGCCGGCCTCGGAAGGATTCTTCCATCGGAACCGGGCGATCTCCTGCGGCTCCTGAAGCCGCTCGATCTGCCTCCGATCAAGGGGAAAATCCGTTCGGTCGACGCCTATCGCATCGATGTGCCTCACCGCGGGTAAGAGCGAACGCGAATCGTGGTGGATTTGCGTTTCGATGGGCTGGGCTACCGGCGGAAGGCGGGGAGGAGGATCTTCACCTGGACGCCCTCGCCGGGATTCGACACGAGGGTGATGTGGCCGCCGTGGCGCTTGAGGATCGCCCTGGAAACGGGCAGGCCGAGGCCGGTTCCGCGAGTGTGGCCGGAGATATACGGTTCGAACACGACGCCGAGCATCTGGGGCGGGATGCCGGGGCCGTTGTCGGCGAAAACGATCTCGACCCAGGGCATACCCGGCTCGATCGGCTCGCGCTCCCACGCCAGGCCGGGCTTGTCGGTTGCGGCAGCTGTGACCAGAATCCGGCAGCCGTCTGGCATCGCATGCGACGCGTTTTTCACGAGGTGCCTCAGAAGGATCTCGAACTGATATATATCAATGGCTATATCAGGCAGATCCGTGCCGATCCGGAATTCGAAGGCGACCTTGTTCCCTCCGTCAGCAGCCCTGGGGAGAGCCTCCGCCAGATACCGCCCGAGGGGGACCGGCTGCCGGACGGGCTGATCGCGTCTCGCAAGCATCGCAAGCTGGGCGGTCAGTTCCCCGGCACGTTCGGCCGCCTTCTGGGTCGATTCCAGGTATCTGGCCGCTTGCGTCGGCTCTGCCAGGGACGTAGCCGCGAGGGACAACCCTCCGTATATACTTGTAAGAATATTGTTGATGTGATGGGCCACGCCTCCGGCGAACAGGCCCATGCGGTCGACATGGCACTGTTCCTTGTCCAGAAGGGCGGCTTCGAGTTCGCGAACCCTCTTTTCGAGGTCCTCCATGCGCGCGCTGACATCCTCGGTCATTGGTGGATTCTATTCTCTTTTCTGTAGGATGAAAAACCTCTGCACGCGGCCTATGATACCTCACGGCCGCCCTTTTTGTCAGGTCGAATCGAAGACGGAGTTTACAGAATCGCCGCGGCGGTGGTATGAAAGAAGAGAAATACGGCATTTCAGGAGATGATCAGATGATCCGTTCCCTCAGCCCATTCTTCCTCGCCCTCGCGATCTCCCTTGCTGTTCCGTTCGCGGCATCAGCCCAGCTCAGTTACGAAGGGTCGTCCTCGATCGGCGACACGCTTCTGCCCGAGCTCGCCAAGGCATTCCAGGCCAAAACCGGCATTTCCTTCGACAAGATTACGTCGAACAGCTCCGCACAGGGGTATCAGGCCGTCACCGAAGGAAAGGCGATGGTCGGCGGCCTTTCCCGCCTGCTGACCGCCGATGAGATGAAAACCGAGCCCGGCAACCGCGTCATCGGCTACGACGCCGTTGTCGTCTACGTTCACAAGGACATGCCCGTAACCTCGCTGACCTCGGAACAGCTCGGGAACATCTTTTCGGGCCAGGCAAAAAACTGGAAGGACGTCGGGGGAACCGACGCGCCCATCATCACGGTTCTGAAAGAGAACGCGACCGAGGGCGGAACGGCGCGCCAGTTCTGCGAACTGATCCTCGGAGGCCAGCCCCCCGCAACCGCCGCCGTCATTCTTCCCGGCATCACCGAATGCGTGTCCCACGTTGCGTCGACCCCGAACACCGTCACCTTCGCCTCTCTCGCCTTCGACGACAAGACGGCCCGGTTCGTCGCCATCGACGGCGTGCTCCCCTCGCGCGACTCCCTCAACAAGGGCGAGTATCCGCTCGCGCGACCGTATGTCCTGATCTATTCGAACAAGCCCGAAGACCCGAACGTGACGAAGTTTCTGGACTTCGCCCTGACGAAGGAAGGGCAGGAGATCGTCAAGAAATACGTCGTTCCCGTTATGGGCTTCGAATAACCCGGCGTTTGTGCTCCCCTCCCCCGCGGCTCCCCGCGGGGGTTTTTCTTTTTTCCCGCCGATGCACCGATTCTGAGCACGCCGTCCGTCTGTGGTGTTCAAGAAGTACGCACGGCGGGGCCGCTTTTCTGACGCATTTTGAGGTCTGAAGCCGTTCTTCCCATTATGGCATGCCGATTGCTGTTATGCGCAGACACAGATGGGCTCTGCTCAAATCACGCACTCGAAAGGCTACCGCATGCGCAAGACGAAAATTCTCGTTACCCTCGGCCCCTCGGCCGAATCCGAGCAGGTTCTCGAACAGCTGATCCACGCGGGAATGAATGTCGCGCGACTCAACTTTTCCCACGGTGATCACGCCGAGCACGGCCGGCGCATCGATGCCCTGAAGAAGGTTCGGGCACGGCTGGGCGCACCTGTCGCCATGCTGCTCGACACCAAGGGGCCCGAGATCCGCACCGGCGATCTCGAGAAAGACGTGATCACGCTCGTGCAGGACCGCACCCTGACCCTCACGACCCGGCCCGTGAAGGGAACCGACGCCCTGCTCGCGGTTTCCCACCCCACCCTTCCGCAGGAAGTGCTTCCCGGCTCGACGATCCTGCTCGACGACGGGCTGATCCAGCTCGAAGTCGTCGATGTCCAGAGCGACACCGAGATTCTCTGCCGCGTCGTCACCGGCGGCAGGATGCGCGGCCGCCGCGGCGTCAACGTGCCCGGCAGGCATCTCGACCTCCCGAACCCAACCCCGCGCGATATCACCGACCTGAAGTTCGCCGCAGAGCAGGGGTTCGACTTCATCGCCGTCTCGTTCACCCAGAGTGCGGCCACCATCGACGCCGTCCGGCAGATCCTCCGCGAGGCGGGCTCGCCCGACATCAAGATCATCGCCAAGATCGAGAACCACGCCGGACTCGCGAACTTCCGCGAGATCCTCGCAACCGCCGACGGCATCATGGTCGCGCGCGGCGATCTCGGCGTCGAGCTTCATCCCGAGGAAGTGCCGATCGCGCAGAAGGAGATCATCCGGCAGTGCTACATGGCCGGCAAGCCGGTCATCACCGCGACCCAGATGCTCCACACGATGACCGAGTCCCCCCGCCCCACCCGCGCCGAGGTCTCGGACATCGCCAACGCCATCTACGATTTCACCTCCGCCCTGATGCTCTCCGGCGAGACCTCCGTCGGCCGCTACCCCGTCACCTGCGTCGAGACGATGGCCCGAATCGCCGAGCGCGCCGAGGCCGCCATTGCATATCGACAGATTTATTTTTCCTACACCTCCCGTCACGAGAGCATGGCAGACACGACCGGGGCGGTGACCACCGCCGCTGTGACCACCGCCTACAACGTCGGGGCCAAAGCCATCATCACCGTCAGTGAAACCGGCCGAACGGCCCAGGAGCTCTCCCGCCTCCGGTGCGACATCCCGATCATCGCCATCGTCGCCGACGAGCAGGTCCATCGCCAGCTGTCGATCAACTGGGGGGTGCGCTCGGTGCTCGGTCGCCGGTTCCGGACCCTCGAGGAGCTCCACGTCGAGTCGATCCGCCTCGCTGCCACCACGGGCCTCGTCGGCAACGGCGACCAGGTCGTTCTCGTTGCCGGCATCCCCGTGGGAAAAACCGGCGCAACGAACATGATCAAGGTGGAGACGGTGGGTGTTTCGGACGACCGCCGCGTCATCCACGATGCGTCCGCCCACGGGGCCCCCTCCGCCTCGAGCATTCCGTCCCTGCTGTCAGGCCATGCATCCGTCGCCGGCGAACATCCTCACCAGGCAATGCACCTCCTGTCGGGGCAGATGGAGACTCCGTTCGCCGCGACCGGCTCGGCACCCTTCCCGCCTTCCGGCCGCCCGGGCCTTCGCCGACTCGATGGAGACCTCGTGCTCGACGCGATGTGGAAGGAAACCTGGCCCCTGATGTCACCCCAGCACTGGTAATCACCGGTTCCCGAACGGGGCCTGGTCTCGAATTTCGAGTCCAGGCCCCGTTTTTATGCCTCTTCGCGCAGGCCGTGTGGTATGATGCCGCCACATGTCGGACATGGAACATCTGCACTCCATCACGCCCCGGAGGCATTCTCCGGCGGCGCTGTTCGTGTTCTGGGTCACGGTTTTTTTCCTTCCCGGCCTCCTCATCGTCGGTCTGATGCAAACCGTCGCGGCCGATCACGAACAGCAGTTGCGGCATTCGGCGCGCGGCCGACTCATCCAGCAGCTCAGACTCTTCGAGCGCGAGCTGGACCCCGCATTTTATATCGAGTCACTTACAACCAGGATCATCGCGAACCTCAACGAAGGAAATCGGCATACGCCGGGAAGGGAGTTCCCGGGCCGGGCCTCCCCGTTCCTGGCCGCCTGGCGTTCCGAAACCGGTGCGCTCCCGTATATGGCCGTCTTCGGCAACGAGGATCTCGCGTCCGTCAGCGTCGCCGTGTCCGATCCCCGCATGCGGCCGCCGCTGCGCATCGTGACCGCCTGGTTCCGCGGCCTGGCGGGCATGGATCGCCGGACGCTCCTTCGCGCCGGTGATCCCGCCGGCATCTCCGGCGTTCCTTTCAAGACCGCATCGAAGCTGATGAACGAAGTTCTCGGCTTCAGAAACGATATCGCCCCCACCCCGGGGAAGGCGGTCGCCCTCTTCTCGACCAGGCAGTTCGGTGAAACCGTCTATGTTTTTCTGCATCTCGAGACGGGGGCACATCAGCCCGGCTCACCGGTTTCCGGCGGGTGCCTCCTCTTCGTCCGCGAGCGGGACATCTCGAAACGCCTTCTGCTCCGCCATGCGGCATCCCTGACCCCGGAGCGAGGCGTCACCAGGCGGGCGGTCCTCCGCCCGCGCCGGGCGTCCAGCCTCACCGCATCCTGGAAACCGGCCGGCAGGGGACTCGCCATCGAATGCGCCGCCCCTCTTGGCCTGTATGATGCTCATGGGCACATCGATCCGGTGAAAATGCTGTTTCTCAGGGCAGAGATGCGGGCTGAGAAGCTCGTGTCGCCGCTCCGCGCCCATGAGAGCGCCACCCGGGGCCTCGTCATGCTTGCCTGGCTGAGCGGCGCCCTCATTCTTCTGCGCCTCGGATTCACGGGGAATCTCGGCAACATGCCGCTGCGCACCAAGCTCGTCATCCTTCTCTCGATCGCCGTCGGCCTTCCTCTCATCCTGTTTCTGCTGACCGCGACGGCCTACAACCGGTTCTCCGAGGTTCTCACGCGCCAGGAGAGGATGAACAGGCTTCGCCAGAAACTCGCCCAGATCGAATCGAGCGTCCATTCGTTCGGGATCAGCATGCAACGCCGCGTCATCGAGATCCGCAACCGCCTCTCCACAACGCTCGGCGATGACGAGCAGGCAGTCCGCAGCGTGATCCAGGAACTGGCCGCCCTGCGCCTGTATGACTCCGCCTATTTCGTCGATTCCCGCGGCCGGACCATTTCCATTCCCCTTTCAGACCATGAATGCAGGGTCGGCGCACTCATGGCGCAGAGGAAAATCCAGTTTTTCTTTCCTTCCATCGTTGGCGTTCTGAAGGCCCGCGGCATGCTGAGCCCGTCGATATACGAAAAGCTCTCCTCCACCATCACCCCCGTCTCCGGCGGAGTCGCTCTTCTGCATGGCCTTTCTTCGACCCATACGAACGATTTCATCGTGCAGGAAGGAAGAAGCGTCGACGTCGAGATACCCGTTCTCGGCCCACGGCATTTCCAGCTGTTCTTTCCGTTCAAGGCGGCCGCCGACGGAACCGTCACCGAAGATGCGGCCCTCATGCTGATCGGCCGCCCCGAACTCGTTCCCGCCGCAACCTTCGATTCCCTATTCAAGACCTCGTCCTCGTATTTCCGCGAGATGGACGGCGAGTATGAAACGCGCATCGCCATCTTCCGGATCGACACGGCGTCGACGGGCAGGCTGCACGACACCGTCGCCTGGCCGAACACGGCGAATACCGACCAGACGGTGCGGGGGCTTGCCCGCCGGGCGCTGGAAAACAGGTGGACGGGAGTGCTTTCCCGGCCCGATGAATCGATCGAAGCCGCCCGGCTCTTTTCGAGATACCCGTACATCGCCGTCGGAATCGCGGAGCCCCGCGGAAGCATGCAGCAAGGCCGGCTGTCACTTACATTCTGGCTGCTGGCCGCCTACACCCTCGCCCTGTTGATGCTTGCCGGACACGTCCTCGGCCGTCTCTTCGCGAGCCCTCTCGACGGGTTGATCGCCGCGGTTCACCGGCTCCGGCACGGCGAGTTCGGTCTTGCCGTCGAGATCAGGTCGTCAGACGAGTTCGAAGTGATCGGTAACGAGATCTCCCGCATGAGCCGCGGTGTTCGGGAACGGAACCGGCTCCGTCGCTTCGTCTCAGGGCTTGCGGCCGACGCTGTCGCGAGCGGCCATGAAGCGGGCACGCGCGTCGAGATGACGATTCTCTTCGCGCATATCCGGGATTTCACGGCTGTTTCCGACGCCCTCGGCGCGTCCGGAACCGTCGCGCTCCTGAACGGCTATTTCACGGCGATGGAAGCCGCCGTCGTCTCGCACGCCGGAACGATCGACAAGTTCATCGGGGATGCCGTGATGGCCGTGTTTCACCCGGACCGCACCGGCCCGGCCCATCCGGCGGCGGCATGCAGGGCCGCGTTGACGATGCAAACGGCCCTGCGCGAGTTCAACCTCGCCCGCTCCGCCGCTGGAGAGCGGGAAATTGCGATCGGGATCGGCATCGCGACCGGAACGGTCATCTCCGGCCGTGTCGGTTCGGCGATCCGGCGACAGGATTTCACGGTGATCGGGGATACCGTCAATCTCGCTGCTCGGCTGAGTTCTCTCGCCTGTTCCGAGGGGTTCGGCGCCGTTCTGATGAGTGGTGCGACCGCTTCATCCCTCGAGTCATCCTTCAGAACGCGTGCCGCCGGCGAGGTACGTGTGAAGGGCAAGCTCGAACCCGTGGCGGTGCACGAGCTCGCAGGGCCGGAGGAAGGGTGATGGAACAGGTTCGGAAGATCGAAATAGTACCTAGAATATCACGTTTCGCCCTGGCCAGCCTGTGGCTCGTCGTCTTTCTGCTGCCCTCGGTGCTTCTCTTGGGAGGCCTCAATGCGCTGATATCCCGGGACGAGCAATTGCAGCGGGCTTTGATCGAGCAATTCCTCATGGAAGAAATGAAGCAGTATGAAAAAGACCTCTCGCCTCAACGGTTTTTCGAGCACTGCTTCTCCAAGGCTGCGACGACATTCGATACGGTCTCTTCCTCAGCGGACCCGATCCGTTTTCTGAAACGGTGGGGTGCGTCCTTTTCCGCCGGCCTCGGCTCGCCATTCCATCTTTTTGCCATCGGCGATCATTCCGGAAGATATTTTTCCCTCAAGGCTCCCCGGCTCGCCCCGGAATCATGGTCCCGGAGTCGATGCCGCCGTGCCATGCATGAGCTTTTCAGCCTGCATTTCATCAAGATGAGCGGCAGTTCCTACAACAAATCCGATTACCGGAACGCGGCCACGTTTCTCGAGCAGATGTATGGCCAGAACGGGACCCTGATCCTGTATGAAAACAGCTCGGGATTTCCGCAAGCCATCTTCAGCCGCTACGATCCTGACACGGCGATCTGGTATTCCCGTTTTATCGCGTGCAAACCAGGGACGAAGGCTCCTTCCTGGCACGCGCTGGTCTCCCTCCGCGAGGATCGTATGAACCTGAAAAAGCGGCTCGCCTTTGCCACCGCAAGGGTCATCAACGAGGGGTTCAGGCGCACCCTGGCGGTGGTGGGCGGCAGACAGTCCCCGCGGTTCATCGTCAGCGCCGGAACCCTCTGGTTCGTCGACGTCCTGCCGAGTTCGTTCGAAAAACAGATTCGTCGTTCGAGAACGAAACCGTCAGGAGGACGGATTCCGATGGCAGCGGTCGGTGTGCCTCTTTCCGCCTTCGCACATCCCCTACGCCCGCTTCTTCCGCTCATTCGGACGGCCGTCATTCTTCTGCTGGCCTTCTCCGGCCTCTTCATCATCGCGCTGGCGAAGGGCGACCGGCGCCTCTCCCTCGGCATCCGAGGAAAAATACTATTAGCTATAGCAGTTGGTATCTGGATCCCGCTCATCGGTACGATCCTTTCCCTTCTTTCGTATCAGCGTCTCCACGAGCGGGCCTACGCCAACGACACGCTCGACGAGTTCGAACGGCATCTCGAGACGACCGAGATGAAGCTTGCCGGCCTCGATACGTTTCTGGGCCTCGACATCCTGGAAGCACGGAAGCGCCTCGAAGGCACGCCGGAGACCTTCAGCATCGAACGGATCAGGCGCCTGATCCGATTTCACGGAGGTATTCCTTTCCGGACGAACATCCTCACGATCACGGCGGACGGTTCCGAAGCCATGCCGGATCTCGAAACCATCGGTTCGGCCGCCATTTCAGGCGAGTCGCAGGAGTTCATCCTGAAGATTTTCCGGGGCTTCGCCATCGATCTCATGTTCGGTCTCGGAAGCGTTCAGGCATTCCAGCCTGACCCCAAAAAGCAGCAGAAACTCAGGACCATGTCGGACCTGACCCAGGGGCTCGGAGAAACGTTCATCGATCCGGCATTTTTCAACCGGCTGATGACGAGCCCAGGCAAGCTCCTCCTCCTTCCCTTCTCGCAGATTTTCGAACGGACCGGAGCGTTTCTCCTGTATCCCGGAGGAGACCGGAACCAGCCTCCGTATGCCCTCACCGCGATGACGTGCCTCTTCAACAGGCGCTATCAGGAGTTCCTGAAGCTCGCCGCTCCCGTCGAGGCGATGCTGAAGCCGCTGACACCGGGATACGCGGTAAAACAGGCACTCTACAAATTCGACTCGAAAAAAAAATTGGCGCTGGACATCAGGGATTTTCCGCCTATCTCCAGCCTCGATCCCGAACTCCAGCGGATCGCCCTCCAGTGCGCGAACGAGCAGACCGATCTCCGGTATGACCGTTCCAGGCATGCCCGGCCGCGGCTCATCGTTGCAAGGGATCTGCGCGACGTCCCGTTTGTCGGCGCCATCATCGCCGAACCCGTTTCTGGCCGTCAGGACCTGCACCTGGCGTTCGCCGTCATCGGCATCGCCCTTCTTTTGTTCGCCGGCGCCTCGTTCGGAACGGCGGCGCTGCTGTGGCACCCACTCAAGTCGTGTCTGACAGCGATTCGGCGAACCGCGTCAGGCAGGTATGACTGGCGGCTCGACGTTCAGACTGGCGACGAACTCGAAACGTTCGCCGACGCTCTGAATGACATGGTCGCAGGCATCAGGGAACGCGAACGGATGAGCAGGTTCGTGTCAGATGACGCGATGGCCATCGCCTCGGCCGACGATGACTCCATGATGTATCCCGGCGGCGAATATCGGGACGTGACGGTGATGACGTCGGACATCCGCGACTTCACCACCCTCTCCGAAGCCCATCCGCCCGAGGAGATCGTCTCGATGCTCAATGCCTACTTCACCCGCATGGAGGCCTGCATCATCGCAAACGGCGGCACCATCGACAGGTTCGTGGGAGACGCGCTCACGGCCGTGTTTCGCGACGACGCGCGCGCGGGCGACCAGGCGTTCAGGGCGTGTTCGGCGGCTCTGGAGATGCGGCGCGAGTTCGCCTTGCTGAACCGGGAGCGCGCGTCTTCCGGCCTGTTCACGATCAGGACCGGCATCGGCATCTCGAGCGGGCGGGTCATCGCGGGGCGGGTCGGCTCGAGTTCCGGCCGTCTCGACGCGACCTTCATCGGTGAGGCCGTGATGCTCGCTTCATTCGTTGAAACGCGGTCGAAACAGGCCCTCAGAAGCGGCATCGTCGTGGCACCGTCGACGGTACGGCTTCTCCGGGGCCGCGGCAGGCTCGAGTTTCTCGAACGGGTCACACCCGAGGGGAAGAGCCGTGCTTTTTCGCTGTATGAGTTGACGGATCTGCGCGACTCGTTCGACGAAAGCGAGGCATGACCATCACGATTTCGCCAGCCTGGCGCCGGCGCACGGCGGTCAGCGGCGGCGTTTCGGCCGGTGTTCTCCGGTATCCGGCGGACAGATGAGGGTGATCTCGTTCCGATCGTGGAACAGATGCTTCACCCGGAGCCGGTCGAGAGCGAACCGTTTTCGGAGCTGTTCTATAGTATCTAATATAGAAGAAGGGTCTTTCCCGCGGAACTTGACGTTCACGACGAATCCGCGGCACTGGCCGGCCTCGAGCCAGCGCTCGACGAGGCCGAGCGTCGCCATCGGCCGCACGATCATGTCGCACAGCAGCCAGTCGACCGTTTTCTCCGGCATGTATTCGTAGCCGTTGTCGCGGCGGTGTTCGCAGTTTTTGTCGGCCGCGACCCGCCGGTCGAGGTCCGCCGCGTCGACGGCCGTGACGCGTGCGCCGCGCTTGAGAGCCGACCAGGTCCAGCCCCCCGGCGCCGCACCGATGTCGACACAGGTCTGACCCCGTTTTGGGGCCGTTCCGGCCTCGAGCCAGGCCTCCTCGAGCTTGTAATAAGAGCGGCAGGGGGCGACGGGGTCGTGCTCGAGGAGAACATCGGGGGAAGGCCACGGCGCCGGCGCCATGATGCCGGCCGCATCGCGCCCCAGTTGCGCGACGCTGAGCCACATCTCGTCCTTCTTCGTCAGCAGGCCTGTCACGACGATCCCGCGGCCGGTCTCCGCGATCGTTTGCCAGGGCCGTCGCCGTTCGGTGGCGCGTTTCCGGTAGGTTTGCATCCGCTCGTCGAACAAGTCGGCGATGAGGGAGGCACGCGCATGAATATCGGCGTATATTTCAGATTCGCACGTCCAGGCATCCGGGGTCACGAAGCCTGCGGTCCAGTTCAATGCCACCATATCGAGCATCGCATCCGCCACCTCACCCGCGAGTCTTGCGAGGTCACGCGCACCGTCGGCCGAAATCCGCACGATGTCCGGGAGCCGGTTGCGCGCGAAGACCGTATCGCATCGCATCAGCGCGGGAACGCGCCTGGCCGTCACGAGGCCGGGGGCGGCGGCGGAGGCTTCGGCTCCCGGTGCGACGACGGTCAGTTCATCGATGAGGGGTTGTTCCCAGCCGATCGCGCAGACGAACCCGATGCGGGGCTCAGAGGCCATACTTCTCGATCTTGGCGCGTAGTGTATTTCTCGTTATACCAAGGTAGTTCGCCGTCTGCACCTGGTTGGCCTTGAACATGTTCAGGGCCTGCAGGAGGAGTTCACGCTCGACGGCGTCCATCAGGCGCTCGTGGGCGCACCCCGCGATGTTTTCGCGGAGGGACTGGGTGACGAAGTTCCGGATGTTCTGTTCGACCGTCTCCTCATGCGCCTGGCCTCCGATGACGACTCCCGGCGCCGGAACCTGTTCATGGCCTGCCGAAGCGGTCGCCGCATGGGGCTGAACGCCCTGCGCCTGCAGCGACGTCAAGGCAGGAGCGGCAGGAGGCTGTTGCCTCGTGCTTCCCTGCCGGACCTCGATGGGAAGATGCTCGGGAAGAATGACCTGGTCGCGGCCAAGGGTATACGACTGTTCGATCGCGTTTCTCAGTTCACGGACGTTGCCGGGCCAGGCATAGGCCGTCAGGATCGACAGGGCCTCGTCGGAGATGCTTTTCGGCACACCTTTTCTCTGGGCCGCGAGCTGGGTACAGAAATAACTCGCAAGCAGCGGGATATCCTCGGACCTGGTTCTGAGCGGTGGGAGGTGGATCTCGATGACCTTGATGCGATGATAGAGGTCTTCGCGGAACCGGCCGTCATGGATCGCCTTGCGGAGGTCCTTGTTCGTCGCGGCGATGATGCGCACGTCGACCTTGATGCGCTTGTTGCCGCCGACCCGCACGATCTGCCGCTCCTCGAGCACGCGCAGGAGCTGGGCCTGCATCTCGAGGCTCATATCGCCGATCTCGTCGAGGAACAGGGTTCCGCCCTGGGCAAGCTCGAACACGCCCGGTTTCGAGGTGTTCGCGCCGGTGAACGCGCCTTTCTCATAGCCGAACAGCTCGGCCTCCATGAGGCTCTCGGTGATCGCCGTGCAGTTGATCGCCCAGAAGGGCTTGGAAGCGCGGTTCGAATTGTAATGCACCGCCTGGGCCACGAGTTCCTTTCCCGAGCCGGACTCGCCGGTCACGAGAACGGTAACGTCTTCGGCCGACACTTTGCCGATCAGCTTGTAGACTTCCTGCATCGGCGGGCTGTTCCCCTTGAGCCCGCCCGTCATGTCGCCGGAAGTTTCAGGCAGATCGGCGGCCTTGACGGTGCGGGCGTTCAGGCCTCTTCCGATCAGCAGCAGGCACTCGTCGATATTGAACGGCTTGCTGAGGAAATCGTAGGCGCCGAGCTTCATCGCCGAGACCGTCGTTTCCATGTCGGTATACGCGGTCATGACGATGACCTGCGCGTCGGGGTAGGATTCGCGGATTTTTTTGAGCACCTGCAGGCCATCCATCTCGGGCATGCGGATATCGAGCAGGGTGAGATCGGGACGGACGCTTTCGAAAATCGCAAGGCCCTTCGCGCCCGTTTCCGCGAGGAACACGTCGTATCCAGCCTTTTTCAGGGCCTTCTCGAACGCCCACCTGACGCTGTGTTCGTCATCAACCACAAGGATCTTTGAAGAAAGGGTCATACCTCCAGCTCCTCTTGAAGGCGAGGCATCGGTTCGCAGGCGTCCTCTTCCTCGTCGGTGTTCTTTCTCTGCCCGTGACGTCCCGACGGGCTTGCCATGGGGTCGATGAATCTGTCGCCATGCAGGATGATGACGCGGCAGCCCGGATTGATCCGTTTCACCGCCTCGGCGACACAGTCGCGGATCTCGTCGTGAGCGTATCGCAGGGACACGTGAAACAGCATCAGCGTTCCGGCGTGGGCGTCTTTCGCCGTCTGGAGGACATCGCTCAGGGCCGAGTGTTGCTGGAAATTGCGCTCGTCGTCATCGAGCCGGAGATAGGTGCACTCGTGGCACAGGAACAGGGTGTCCCGGACCGAATCGGGGTTGATCGGTCTCGAGTCGCCACCGTAGGTGAAGATGATCTGCTCGAAGCTCTCGGCGACGGCCTCCTTGCCGAGGCGAAGGATGGCGGCGTTGATCTCGTTCTGGGGCATTCCGACGTATTCGGCTTTCAGCCGGCGGCGCATCTCGACGATGTTGAAGCCGAGGCTCAGCTGCTTGTGCGAATGCTGGGTGCGGAACGTGCGGATGAAGGTCTTCCCGCGCCCGTCCTCGAACTCGATGCGCTCGCCCACCTCGACGGGCCGCCAGACGAGGTCGAAGGAAAGCTCGTGCTGGGTGCTGGCGAGATACTGGCGGATGACCTCGATCAGGGTGTTGTTCTTCGGATACACGATCTCGAGCGTCGCCGTCTGGTCGCCCGCGCCGAGGTTCCGGATGTTCACGAGATTTATAAGGCCTGCGATATGATCGGCATGGCCGTGCGAGAGGAAAATCTTACGGATGCCGAATACGCGGTTCAGCAGGGCCGTTGCGATCCCCTCTCCCGCGTCGAACAAGACGTTGAAGCGGCGGTGGTACAGCCAGGTCGAGAACAGGGCCCGCGAAAACCCGCGCAGCTGGTCCTGGAGGGGGAAGGCTGGTTTGTACATGTCGGTCAAAGTTCCTTGAAGGCCATGGGATTCTTCACTTTCGACAGGGCGATGTCATAGGCGATGCGCCCCTGCTGGTAAAGGGTCTTGAGGCTCCGGTCCATCGCGACCATGCCGAACTCGGCTCCCGTCTGGATGAAGGTGTCGAGCTGCGGAATCTTGTTCTCGCGGATGATGCGCCGGACGGCAGGGGTTGCGATGAGCAGTTCGTAGGCGAGGACGCGGCCGTTCTTGTCGACGGTCGGAAGCAGTTGCTGCGAGATGATGCCCTGGAGGGAGTTCGCGAGCTGGATCCGGATCTGCTCATGCTGGAACGGCGGGAACACGTCGACGATGCGGTCGATCGTCTGCTGGGCGTCGCTGGTGTGGAGCGTCGCGATGACCAGGTGACCGGTTTCGGCGGCGGTGATCGCCGTCGAAATCGTCTCGAGGTCGCGCATCTCGCCGATGCCGATGATGTCGGGATCCTGGCGGAGGATGTGCCTCAGCGCCATGGCGAACGACTTCGTGTCGCTGTGCACCTCGCGCTGGAGGACGATCGACTTTTTATGCCGGTGGATATATTCGATCGGGTCCTCGATCGTGATGATGCGGCAGCGGCGTTCCCGGTTGATCTGATCGAGCAGGGAGTTGAAGGTCGTCGTCTTGCCGACGCCGGTCGGCCCGGTGACGAGAACGAGACCGTTCGGCTTCCGCGAAAGCTCGAGCGCCGCGTCGGAAAGGCCCAGTTCCTGGAGGGATTTTATCTGTGGCTGTATAATTCGGAGGGACGCTTCGGTATTGCCGCGCTCGCGGAACACGTTGACGCGGAACCGGCCGATTCCCGGGATATCGAGGGAAAAATCGAGCTCCCAATCCTGCTCGAACTTCTCGATCTGCTCGTCGTTGAGGATCGACGTGACAAGCTCTCTGCACGTATCGCCCGCGAGATTGTCGAAGGGCAGGGTCACGATTTCGCCATGAACGCGAGCCGCGGGGGGAAGCCCGACCGACAGGTGGAGGTCGGACGCCTCTTTTTCCTGACAAAGACGCAGCAGTCCCTGCATCGTGGTGGAACCGATCATCGAGTTCTCCAGGCGCTCACAGTTTCATCCCGGCATCGTCGTGCCGTGAATCCGCATGATACCACGAAGGAAACCCGATCCGCCACATCCAGCCGAAGGCACGGGCAAGGGCATTCGTTTTCACACCGGGTGAATCACGGAGATACAAAAAAACGCTCCACACGATCGCAGGGGCGGTTCGCGAACCGCCCCTCCAACCAGAGGAAAGATAGAATCTCTGCGAAACCTCTGTGATTCACGTTTTTCGAAGCGGGGCGAGGTTATTTCGTGCGGGTGGTGTTCTGGGTGGTGACGGGGGCCGAGTAGTATTCCGAGGTGAACTGTTTTTTTTCGACACGGGCGTTGAGGAGCTGCTGGAGCTCTTTCGCGACCTCGTCACAGGCCTTGCCGAACCCTTCCAGGCGCATTTCGACCTGGCCGTCGGGCTTGATGACGATGGAAATCTCTTCTTTCTTCATGGGTTGCGAAACCATCCTTTCGTCCATTGGCGTAGCCATATTCCGATCCGGTCCAGGGGGCTGACGTTGCTCACGCGGTCTTGAAACTCGCTATAGGTGCGATTCAGCGGCTGCAACCGCACCGCGTGTTCGATCGTTTCACAGGATTCGCCCACGAATCCGAGTTCGAGCTGGAGCTTCGCGAGGGCATACCACACGTCGGCCAGGTCGGCATGCTCGGCGAGGACTTTCCGGAACAGCGGAAGCGCCTTGTCGGCGAGGGGAGTCACGGCATAGGCCTGCGCGGTCTTCAGGGTGACGAGCCAGTCGCTGCCGCGTTCGCATTCGCGCGCCTTCATCATGCAGAACTCGGCGTTGCCGGAGCCTGCGAGGGCCAGGATCTCGCCTCTCGCGACCCAGACGAACCAGCCCTGACGGTCGTTCTTCATCGCCCCATCGGAAAACGCGATCGCCTCCTGGAGCCTGCCCTGGCGGGCCAGCGCAAGCGCCCTGGCGGACTGGACGTCGGCGTTCTTCGGGAACATCTTCTGCGCCTTGATCGCCCAGGTGAGTGCCTCGGGGTTCTCCCCCAAGTCGAGAAGGCACCGAAGCTGGCCCGCCCACGCATCTTCTATATTCGGGTCTATACTGAGGGCCTTCGAGTAGAGGCGGAGGGCCTTCTCGTATTCGAGCAGGCGGTATGCGTCATCGGCGAGTTTCAGCACCTGCCGCGCGTCGGTCATGTCGACGCCGGCAACCTCGTCGGCATCGGGGCTTTTCCTGTCGGGACCGAGTTCCGGCCCCTTCGGCTCGTCGAATTCGAGCCATCTGAAGCGACTCACCTGCCAGTTCCTCCGTCCGTGGTCACTTCCAGCGCCGCACGGTGAGGCGGATCGTGTTGTCTTCCTCGACGTTTTCCTGGACGAGCGAGTAGCCCTTTTTCTTCAGTTCGGCGCTGAGCTTCTGGTAGGCATACTGCTGGGCCACGCGGTTGATCAGGTCGCGGCCGAGGGCTTCGAGCTCGGCGTCGGTCTTGCCCTTTCCCTCGACCCGCATGCTGCAGTTGCCCCTGCCGTCCTTGGCAAACGTCACCCGGAACCCGTTTCCCTCGAGCGGGAGGATGTCCCCCTCGTCGACGGTGTTCGCGAGAGCGTGCGAATTGGGAACCTGCACATCCACGCCCTCATCGACAGCCGCCCCCTGGCGCTGTCTGTCGGCAAGAAGCGACACGGCCTTGAGGCCGACCGCGGCCCCGGCGACGGCGACCGCCGCCGCGAAGATCGGTCCGCCGGCCAGCGCCGGCACCATGAATACGACCGCTGACATGACCTGCCTCCCTCAACCGATTTCGAGCGCGCGGTGGGTGCCGGCTTTCCGCTCGCTGACCGCGGAGAAAGACGCGGAACGGGCCCGCTCGGACGCCCACCTGCGGAGATCGTCGATCTCCTCGTGCATCGTCTTCGAAAGCGGATACGTTTCGGAGACGGCCTTGAGAATGCACTCCGTATCGAGTTCGCGCCCCTGGTGGAACGCCTCGTAGATCGCCGAGGAGATCGCCTCTTCGATTTCGGACCCGGAAAAGCCATCCGTGCTGCGGGCGAGCTCCTTGAGATCGAAGACGTTCGGGTCGCGCTTTTTCTTCTTGAGGTGAATCGTGAAGATCGCCTCCCGTTCTTCGGGCTGGGGCAAATCGACGAAGAAGATGTCGTCGAAGCGCCCTTTGCGGAACAGCTCCGGCGGAAGATCGCGGATGCGGTTCGACGTGGCGATGACAAAGACGGGCGAGGTCTTTTCCTGGAGCCAGGTGATGAAGGTGCCGAACACACGGCTCGTGACACCGCTGTCTGTCGATCCCGACGATTGGACGCCGGAAAACGCCTTTTCGATTTCGTCGATCCAGAGGATGGCGGGAGCGACGGACTCGGCGGTGCGTATGGCGCGGCGGACGTTCTCCTCGCTGGAACCGACGAGCCCCGAGAAGATGCGTCCCATGTCGAGCCGCAGCAGCGGCACGTTCCAGAGGCTGCTCACGGCTTTTGCCACGAGGCTTTTTCCGCAGCCCTGCACGCCCAGCAGGAGAATGCCCTTGGGGGGGGTGCAGCCGAAGGCGCGTGCGCGCTCGGTGAAGGCTTCAGAACGCTTCTGAAGCCAGCTTTTCAGGTTTTCCAGCCCGCCGACGTTTCCGAACTCGGTCGTGGCGGCGTAGTATTCGAGAATGCCGCTTTTGCGGATGATCTGCTCTTTTTCCTGGAGGATGGCGGAAAGGTCGCCCGCCTCGAGCTTGCGGCGGGTGATCAGGGTCTTGGACAGGACGTTCTCGACTTCGCGCAGTGTCAGGCCTGAGCAGGCTTTGATGAGTTTCTCGCGGTCGCCGGCTGCGAGGTCGATGCGGACGCGGGGATTGTCCTTCACGAGGTCGATCATCTCCTCGAGTTTTCTGTTGATCTCGTCGGCCGTCGGGTAGCCGAACTCGATGACGGTGATTTCCTTTTCGAGTTCGCAGGGAACGGACAGCGTCGGCGACACGAAGAACATCGTTCTCGGGCTGTCGCGGAGGAAGGCAGCCAGCTCCCTGACGCGGCGCCTGATGATCGTGTCATCGAGATACCCGTGGAAATCCTTGAAGACGAAAAAGGCGTTTTCGAGGTTTTCCATGACCGCGTCGAGCGCCGCCATCGGATCGCGCGTCATCTCGGAGACTTTTTTCTTCGACTGGAGGTCGGTGCCTGTGGGGAGCAGACCACGGGTGCTCGACCAGCTGTAGCACGCCTTGTTCTGGGACTTCGACAGTTTCGCGAGGAGCGATTCGACGCGGTCCTCCTCGTGGGTCACCAGGTATATGATGGGATATTTTGCGCGCACGAGAACATCGAGTTCCCGGAACATCTCCTGGTTCGCGCCTTCGGCGGGGTCGGCCTGGACGGGCTTCGGGGCCGCCGGGGCGGGGGAAGCCTGGGGCGGCTTCGGGGCAGGAGCAACGGGTTGTCGGCCGAGGGGTTCTGCCATCGGTTCTCCTCTCGTCACCGGTCTGGTGACGGCTCATTCTAGCAACCGGCGGAAGCGATGTCAAAGGGCTTCCCTGTTGTGAGCGGTC
>CAYMEN010000041.1:0-36432 GCA_964389325.1 uncultured bacterium
CGGATCTCTGCGCCTCTGCGGTGAAACGTTCTTTGTATTTGGAGTGCTATTCGTCAGGCGGCGGGGGTCGCCGAATTCGCGTCGGCCTGCTGCTGGCGCTTTTTCTCGAACACCATGTCGTAGGCGAGCATGCCGAGCATCGAGAGGATGCCGACCGCCGCGAAGACGAACCAGATCCGCTCGGGGTGATAGGTCGAGAAGAGGAGCCGCGTCGTCTCCTGGACGCTCTGGTGGTTCAACGCCTTGCCCAGCGTCGGGAGCACCTGGTCGAGCGGCAGCTGGGCGACGGTTTCCTTCGCCATGTTCAGGTTTTCGACCAGATACTGCCGCGCCAGCGTCGTCTTGTCGCCGTAATACTGGTAGATCGGACCGGCCAGGCTGCTTCCCAGCATCCAGCCGATGCCCTGGGGGAAGTTCACGTAGCCCATGTACAGGCCCTTCTTGCCGGGCGGGGCGAGCATCGACAGATACTCGCTCTTGCGCGGGCTCGCGATCATCTCGCCGATCGCGAACACGAAGATGCCGAGAGCGCAGATCCAGACGTTCATCGTGTAGCCCGCGACCACGAGGCCGGCGCTCGCGATGAAGATGCCGAGGATCATGCCGGCGACGGGGCGCATTCTTCCGAACACCCAGCCGATGGGCAGCATGAGGAAGATGATGGCGAACGCGTCGAGGTTGATGAGCCACTCGGCGGGAATCTGCTGGCCGCCCTGCCCGAGGGTGATCCAGGACTCTTTTCCGAACAGGTTCCCGAAGAACAGGACGGCGGCCGAGGTGTCGACCCAGTCGGTGATGAAGTTGGGGAGCAGGTCGAACAGCTGCATGAACATCAGCCAGAAGCCCGAGAACACGGCCAGGAACATCATCAGGGGCGGATCGAACAGGTTCTTCAGCGAGCTGAACAGCACCTGCCAGAACTCCTTGAACATCCGGGAAAGCTTTTCCCCCAGGTTCCGGTCGTTGTGCTCGACGGCAACGTGGCCGCGGTCGGGTTCGTCGAAGAAGAACAGGGTGATGAAGTTCAGGGAGTGGATGCAGGCGCTCGTGATGAACACGTATTTCCAGCTCATCAGGCGGAGATACCCCGCGATCAGCGGGCCGGTGAAGCCGCCGATGTTGACGATCATGTAGAAGAAGCTCCAGCCGAGCGTGGCGTTTTCCTTGGTGGTGGAGTTCGCAAGAATGCCCTGGATGCCCGGTTTGAACACCGCCGTGCCGGTCGCGACCAGCATGCAGGCGATGAAGAACGGCCAGTAGCCGTTCACCAGCGCCATGCTGATATACCCGACCACCGAGACCGCGATGGCGAACGCGACGGTCCGCTTGTGGCCGTAATGGTCGGCGTGGCCGCCGATGACGGTGGGAAGCAGCGACTGGAACGCCGCCCACCAGAAGAAAATGTTCGCTTTCTGCAGGTGCGAGAACTCGAGCCCGCCGACGGTGGCAGCGGCCACCATGTAGACGGCGATGCCGCCGCGCACACCGTAATAGGCCCAGCGCTCGAGCAGTTCGATGACGTTCGAACACCAGAACGCGCGGCCAAAACTGGTGAGAGTCTGATAAAAGCTCGGGGAAGGAGTTGCTGCATTCGAGTGTGTCATTGCATGTCCTGTCGCAAAGTGATTCGAACCATCCCGGTATGAGATTCTCTCCCGGGAGCGGCGGCCTGCACGCATGATGGTGCCCGGACGCCCCGAATATACCCCATTGTCCGTGCCTGCGTCCATTGGGAGCGAGCCCTGATGTGCGGCTGCCGTGGCGTGGCATGACATGTTCCGCTGGAACAGGAGAAATGACGTTTTCTCGATAGAGCTCGGCGTAGGTGATATGATGCCATGGACATAGGGGCTTCGTCCCCTCAATATGGGAAGGAGAATTGAAAATGGCGAGGACGGAAATGCTGGCCGCGGTGTTCCCGAAAGAGTCCGGAGTTCCGGAAGAGTATCGACTGCCCCTTGCCGATCAACGGGAGTATCTGGTCCGGGGGGAGCTCCGCGTCTGGAGCGGGCCGGTGCAGGAAATTCGATCGCCGATCCACGTTCACAAAGGCGGGGTTGAGGAGCAGGTGATCCTCGGGAGCGTTCCGTCTCTTTCGCCGGAGGCTGCCATGGATGCTCTGGAGGCTGCCGTCGACGCCTATGATCACGGGCGCGGCGTCTGGCCGACCATGTCGGTCGGGGACCGCATCAGGCATGTCGAGCGGTTTGTCGAGCAGATGAAGGCCTGTCGCGATGTCGTGGTCAATTTCCTGATGTGGGAAATCGGCAAGACTCTGGGCGATTCCCAGAAAGAGTTCGACCGGACCATCGAGTATATCAGGGATACGATCGAGGCTCTGAAAGAGCTCGACAGGGCGTCTTCGCGCTTCACCATCCAGCAGCGGATCATCGGGCAGATCCGCCGGGCACCCCTCGGGGTCGTGCTGTGCATGGGCCCGTTCAACTATCCCCTCAACGAGACGTTCACCACGCTGATTCCGGCCCTGATCATGGGAAACACCGTTGTCTTCAAGCCCCCGAAACTCGGGGTGCTGCTGTTCCGCCCCCTGCTCGACGCTTTCCGGAAGGCCTTTCCTCCCGGGGTCATCAATACCGTGTATGGAAGCGGCCAGACGGTCATCACTCCCATGATGAGCTCGGGAAAGATCGATGTTCTGGCATTCATCGGGACCAGCCGGGTTGCCGACACCATTCGGAAAACGCATCCAAAACCGCACCGTCTGCGATGCGTGCTTGGCCTCGACGCGAAAAACCCCTGCATCATCCTTCCCGATGCCGATCTCGACCTGGCCGTGAAAGAATGCCTGCTGGGAACCCTTTCGTTCAACGGCCAGCGATGTACAGCCCTGAAGATGCTTTTCGTACATTCCTCCGTTGTCCAGGCGTTTCTCGACAAGTTCTGCCACGAGGTCGAAAACCTGTCGGCCGGTCTGCCGTGGACGAAAGGCGTTCAGATCACCCCCCTCCCCGAACCGGGAAAAGCCGCCTGGCTGCAGGAATTGATCGACGATGCCCGCCAGTTCGGAGCGAAGGTCGTCAATCCGTCCGGCGGGTCTTCGCATCTGTCGTTGTTCTCTCCCGCCGTAGTCTACCCCGTTGACAAACGGATGAAATTGTATGCAGAAGAACAGTTCGGACCAATCATTCCCATCGCCCCGTTCGACCGCATCGAAGATGCCATCGAGTATGTCACCGAGTCGAATTTCGGACAGCAGGTCAGCCTGTTCGGATCAGACCCCGTCCAGATGGCCCACTTGATCGATCCGCTGGTGAACCAGGTCTGCCGGGTGAACCTCAACTGCCAATGCCAGCGGGGCCCCGATGCCTTCCCCTTCACGGGGCGCAAGGATTCGGCCGAAGGGACCCTGTCGGTTTCCGATGCATTGCGGGTGTTTTCGATCCGGACCCTGGTTGCTGCGAAAGAGAGCGATCTCAATAAAAATCTGATCACCACGATCGTGAAGGAACGACAATCGAGCTTCCTCTCGACCGATTTCCTCTTTTAGCCTCCGGAGATCGGTAGATCCTTGCCGCCGTTGGGGACGAGTCGGTTGATCGAGCTGGGTGGCCGCATTCGGGATGAACTGACCGCCACCCCGCGACATCCCACGCAAGCCGCCTTGAGGCCTCGCGGATGCGCACGCTTGCGAAGTATCGGCGAACCATCATTGACGACGGTCGGAACGGTCTGCTTCCCGAGGCGCCGGCTTCCGGATCGGCAAGCGGAAGATCTTCGACGCGCTCCGGAAAATACCGTGGAACCTGAGAACTGAACGACACTCATGGGGAAACGAGCATGTCTGAGAGGTATGGTGACGCAGCATGGGATTGATCGTGCGATCTTTCTGGGAAATCACGGAAGCGGCATACGGTATTCATGCTGAGCGTGAGGAGAGGTGCCATGAATGATATATGCCTGTTGCTCTTGAGACTTCCATCGATCCATGATTGCGGGGGCCGAGACGCCCCGAGATCGCGCATTGCCCGGTCTTTCCAGAATCCGGAACATACGGGATCAGATCAGAGTATGATTGTCCCGTAAAGACGTTGCGCGGGTGAAGGGGCATGATGACGTTGCGTGGGCGTATTCGTCCGAAACAGGTCTCGATTCTGACCAGCCTGCGGTTCAATCTCGTGGGAATCGCGGTGCTGGTGACCGTCGTGTATCTCGCCTGCTGGGTGTACGGCCATCATCGCCTGGGCGACAACCTGGCGGCCGTTTCCGTCGAAAAGACGGGAGATGCGATGGAAGCCGACCTCGCCGCCTTTTTTCAGCCCGCGATCGACGGGTTCGAGATGGCGCGGATGTGGGCCCGGTCGGGAATGTTCCAGCCCCGCGATGCGAGCCGCTCCATCGCCCTGCTCCTGCCTTTCGAGAAGGCGCATCCGCAGATCACGTCGATCACCACAGGGGATGCCGAGGGGCAGAGTTTCCGCATCGGTATCGATCCCGAGGGCTTCGTGGTGCGCTGCATCCGGTCCGGGCAGGAGGCGTCGCAATCCATGATGCTTCTCGACGGGAACGGGCGGGTGATGCGCGAATGGCTGGCCCCCCGGGAGTACGATCCGCGCACCAGACAATGGTATCTCGACGCCACGCTTCAGCAGTCTGCCTGCGCATCCGGAACGCTGGCATCGCCGTCCTGGACGTCCCCGTATCTTTTTCATACCGCCAACGCGCCGGGGCTTTCGCTGTCCGGCCCCCTCGGGGGCCCAGACAGGACGGACTTCTTCATGACGTTCAACGTCGAACTCGAACGGATCTCGGACTTTTCCGTCCTCCATGGCCCTTCACCAGGCGGGTTGACGTTCATCCTGTCCGATACGGGAAACGTCATCGGCCTGCCGGGCGGGCCGCAATTCCTTTCCCAGGAAGGCCGCAGGGCCTTTTTCGCGTCTTTCCCGACGAGGCTTCCGACCCTTGGCGAACTCGGCATCCCCGCCCTGAATGAGGCCGGGAAAAACCTGCGGCTCGAAAAAAGCACGGTCCGGGTGTCGGGCGCGGGCGAGCCGTTCATCCTGCATCTGCGCCCGTTCCTGATTCCGAACGGGAAACCGATGTGGATCGGCATCGTCATCCCGGAGGCGGACCTGTTCCAGGAGTTCAGAAGACAGCGCTCGATCATCATCGTCGTCACGGCCGGGCTGCTCATCTTCTGCTGGGTGATGGCCGCGAACATGTCCTACTGGTATGCGAACCCGCTCAGGCTCCTCGCGGATGAAAGCCGCTTGATCACCATGCTGGAGCTGGAAACAAAGACTTCTATAGATTCAACTATATTAGAAGTGCACCAGCTGGCCAGGGCGCATGAGCGCATGAAAACCGCGCTCGACTCTTTTTCACGGTATGTCCCCCTCGTCCTCGTCAGACAGCTGCTCGAAGCCGGAACAGCGGCGAAACTCGAATACAGCAGCCGTGAGATCACGGTCCTGTTCACGGACATCCGCAATTCGACCTCTCTCGCCGAAAGCTTCGACCCGACGACGTTGTCGGCGCATCTCACGAACTACTACGAGAACATGATGGGCCGGATCAGGCGCCATTCGGGCCTGATCGACAAGCTCGTCGGCGATGCCATCATGGCCCTCTGGGGAACGCCGCACGACGACGCGAACCAGTGCGCCAACGCCGTCCGGGCGGCGCTCGCATGCAGGGAGTTCCTCGGGGAGTTCAATGCCCGGAGCCTCTCTCAGGGCCTTCCTGAACTGCATACCCGGTTCGGCCTGGCGTCCGGAGCGGTGATGGTCGGAAATTTCGGGTCACCCGACCGGATGTTCTACACGGCCGTCGGCGACAAGGTGAACCTGGCCAGCCGCCTGGAAGGGCTGAACAAAACGTATGGAACGCAGATCATGGCCGAAGAAAACGTCATGAAGCTGGCCGGAGAAGGATTTGTCTGGCGGCTCCTCGACATCGTCGCCGTCAAGGGCAAGGCGAGGTCGCTCCCTGTATACGAACTTCTCGGCGCCGCGGGAGCGGTTCCCGATGCCATGCTCCGTTTTGCCGAAGCATACGAACGCGCCCTCGGCGAGTATCTGAACCGGCGATTCGCAGAGGCTGAACGAATGCTCGTCGGCCTCGCATCGCCGAACCCGGGCGACCTTTCCGTGGGCATGCTTCTCGAAAAAACACGGCGATTCCTGAAAGAACCCCCGCCTCCCGACTGGGACGGCGTCACGCGCTTCCAGACGAAATAAGTCGGTATGAAAAAGATCCTGCGGGCCGTCTCCATCCTGTTCCCTGTCTTTCTCTTCCTCCTTCCGCTTGCAATTTTCTCCAGCGGCATGAAAAGCGCCGCGCGCCTGAAGAACGCGGACATCCGCAGGCAGTGGGCCGAAGAGAAGGGAATCCTTGCCCGCCAGCTCGAGGAGATGGCGCAGCCCGGCTTCTGGGTCGCCGAGGCCGTTCGGGGCACGCGGGTTGCCCTCGAGCGGAGGAAAAGCTGGGAAGTCCCCGAATTGACGCGGTTTTTCGGCGACGAGCTGCCGTGCTTCATTCCGAAGGGAATGAGACGGCCGAAAGTCTATGCGTTCCACCATCCCGGGGAGGGCCCGGGCAACGGGACGCTCCTGACCGGAAAAGGTCTCGAGGCCAGGGGCCGGGCCATGCTGTCGAAGATGCTGAGAAATCTCGGCCTGCAGGCCTGCGATCTCCCGAACGAATTCCAGGAGAATGCCCTGACTTCGCAGTTGATCAGCCTGTTCGGCGGGAGGCTGCCGCGGGGTATCCTGGAAGCGTCTTTCCACGGAAAGAGTTTTCCCGTCCTTTTCGAAAAGAAGCTCTATCTCGCTGCCTGGGAAAACGTGATTGTCGCCGGGAAGCCGCGGGTCTCGTTCCTGTTTCTCTTCCCGAATTCTCTCCATGCCCATCGCGATGCGATGATCCTGACCCTCAGGAACCATCGTCGATACTTCGGGGCCGCGCGTGTGATGCCCGTGTTCATTCCCATCAGAACTCCGATGGACAGGACAAAGGCGCCCATCCTGGCGCCCGTCCGGTTCCTGAGTTCGCCTGCCCGGCGACTCTGCCGTCAGATCAGTTCGCGTATCGAATTCAGCCCTCCCGAAAACGACCGGCCGATCGGACGCATCGACATGCCCAGCACTGACATGTACAAGGTTCTCGAGGTGTCGATGCTGTGGGGATATGCCTGCGCGCTTCACCCGCTGAGCGGCTCCATCGGCATGTTCATCGGCAGGCGTCCGGCAGCCGTCGTTCCCGAGACGGGAGTCCCCGGATGGCTGTTCGCGATCGTCCTGGCCGGGTGGGGCTTGTCTTTCTTTTTCCGGAAAACGTACGGCAACCGCTCTTTCGGAAGCGTGAGGACAACGCTTCTGCTCTGGATTCTCGGACTTTCCCTGCTGCCGGTCGCGTTGATCTGGAGCACCGGGCAGCGCATGTTCGCGGACCTGGAATCGAACCGCCTCGAGGCGCTGAAGAGCGATCTCGATTCGTATCTCGGGGAGATCGAAACCGGATTCACGGAAACGAGAAACTCCTGGCTCCAGGCGTGCCGGGCGATTCTGTCTTCCCCGATGCTGACCAGGGACATCGATGCCGTCCAGTTTGAAACCGCCTCGAACCAGGCCATTCTCGACCGTGTCTGGGAATCCTTCGAGACGCGTATCGGCGAACCCAGGGCTCTCGTGGTACTGAACGCGGCCAACCAGGTTGTGTATCGCAAGGCAGCGACCATCACCGAGGAGGATATCCGCGTCATCATCAGCACGCTGAAGATGAGCGGAGCGGCGAGCCTCGAGGAAGCCGCCAGTCCTGGCCTGGTCGTGAAGAAGGCCTTCAGCGAGTTCGACGCCATCAACGAAGTCAACCTTGGCCGGAAGAAGGTCCTTCGCTATTATAACCGCTTCACGCCGCAGACCGGCAAGCCCTGCCTTCTGATTGCCATCTGGGAGGAAGAGGCCCATTACGCCCCATACCTGGTCCGAAAAATCGCATCCCTGCACGAGCGACTGCCGGCCGTCACGTTCGGGGCGATCCGCGCGGAGGAGAAGCCCGTCGTCGTAGCGGGCGCCGGCGAACCCGGCTCCGTCGATTCTATAGCTAATGAAATAAAAAAATATCGATATGGAATAAAGACCTCGACCGGCGAGGAGCGGCGGGCGTTCCTGTTCAGCCGCAGTCTCCCCGGCCACCTGTTCGTCGCGTCGGCCTCCACCCGGCCGATCCTGGACGGGATCGCCGCCGAGAAGAGACGCTCGGTGGTCATCCTGGCCCTGCTCCTGCTTCTGGCGATCATCGGCAGCGGTATTCTGTCGGGACGGATCGCCTACCCGATCGTGAAGATGGCGCAGGGGCTCGAGCGGATCTCGAACGCCGATCTCACGGTCCGCGTCTCCGAGTATCGGCATGACGAAATCGGGGAGGCGGGAAAGACCCTCGACATGATGACCCGGTGGCTGGCCGAGCGGCAGAAGATCAGCCGGTTCGTCGCTCCGCAGGTTCTCGAGGTTCTCGGAAAAGGCGATCCGGAGCAGCTTTCGCAGGCAACCCGCCGGGACGCGGTGACGCTGGTTTCCGATATCCGCGGTTTCACGACCCTTTCCGAAACGCATCCGCCGGAGATGATCTTTTCGCTGATCAACCGGCACCTGCAGATCATGACGCGGGCGATTCAGAAGCATGGCGGCGTCATCGACCGGTTCATCGGCGATGCAATCCAGGCCGTATATTATTGCACGCCGGGGTTCGACGCGGCCGGAAAGGCCGTCGAATCCGCCCAGGAGATGATGGACGAGCACCGGAAATTCAACGCGGAACGTCTCGCCCAGGGCTTGTTCACCTATGGCATCGGCATCGGCATCGACCAGGGAAGTCTGCTGACGGGCGTCATGGGCGACCCCGCGGTCCGGCTGGATTTTTCCGTGGTCGGAGACCCGATGAAACATGCCGCCGACCTCGAAGCTGCTTCCAAATTCGGAAAGGCGACGAAAATCGTTTGTTCCGGTGCGGTTCGCGAGACAGTCTCGGAGCGGTTCGGATTCATCCCGGTGGAAGGCGCGGACTGTGACGATGCCTGGGAAGTGACGGAGAGGCTGTTAGCCTGCGCGGGGCAGGAAAGGATGGGTGAATCCCCGGCCCGGCAGTCGGAGTCGACGGAACGGCCGGCTTCGAGACTTGCCGCTGAAACCGCCGGTGGGCCTGCCTTCCAGGCCAGTTCCGGAGCGGTCCTGCTGTTCGGGCTGCTTGCCATCCTCGTCCCGTTCGGATTGACGCTCGGGGGCCTCGACACGATTTCCGGCCAGGCTCGTGTGACCCGGCTGACCCGCATGCAGGCCGATTTCCGCGAAGAGCTCAGCCTGGCGGAAAAATCTCTCGAACCGCGGTTCCAGATCTCTCTCGATCTTCGTGCCCGCGCGGAACAGGCGTTGGAGCAGGACCCGCCGGGTGAACCCCGCCTTCTGGCGAGTATCGCTGCATCGCTTGCCGGTGCCCGATGCTTCCGCCTCGACGTGCCGAGGTCGGGACTCCCCGAAGGCGCCCTTCTGATCATGTTCAGAGAGGTGCGGGGAGGGGCGGGCGGGAGTCTGAAGCCGCTTTCGGATCATCTCCTGAAGAGCTGGGTTCTGCTGATTGCGGAAAAGGCATTCTCCCTTGCCGGGCCATCCCCGTTCAGTGCCGGAGCGGTGTTTCAAGATGCCTGGAACCAGTATAACCAGGCGGTGGGATCCAGGAATGAGCTCGAACGCCATTTTGGACTGGGATTTGGGAACCTCGCCCCGGTTTCCCTGGGCGGCAGTTCCTTCCAGTCCCTCTGGGTCGTCGGGCGGTCATGGAACGATCCGGCGGTGGCGACACTCTCGGCCGCAATTTTCGTGATACCGGACGACCAGATCACGCAGGAGCAGGGAAACCGGGCGTTCGTGGCGAACATGGCCAGGCGCGGTTTCCATGCCGCAATCCTTCCGGCGCATGGCGCGCGAAATCCGGACTGGATCGATCCGGCGTTTCTCCGGAATCCCGCGCTCAGCGGCCTGCTCGACAACCCGCCGTTGAGCCCCGTCGAGCTGCCATTGGAGAGCGAACGCCTGGTGGTCCACGCCAGGCGGTCCCTTGGGGAAAACCCGATCACCCTCGTTCTGATGCAGGCTTGCCCCCCCGAATCAAAGGTCCCGGCCCTCCTCAGGTTCGGAACCATGCTCTTTTTCGGGGCGTTTCTGGCGGCCTGGGCCCTGTTCCTCATCAATGACCGGCTCTGGAAACGGCCGGTCCGGATCGGTCTGAAGGCGCAGATGCTCGGGGCATTCCTGGTGATGATCCTGCCCATCGTTCTTCAGGGGATGCTGTTTCTCGAACGGTCGTTTTCCGAGCAGGCATTCCGATTCCGGTCGGACCGGATTCATGAAACGGAGGAAGTGGTTCGGAACATGGATCGAACCCTTCTCGTGTATTTTGGCGGCTATTTGAATCTGATCCAGAGCCGTCTGGACGAGCCGGCAATCAGGGCCGCGCTGGCAAGGGCCGCGGACGGAAAGGAGACGGGGGTGGTCGACTCCGTCAATTTCCTCGCATGGCAACTGTACAGAGATCTCGCCGCCGCGGGAGTGGTCATCAAGGACCCGATCATCGGAGGGGCCGACTTCTTCGGGAGCAATTTTGCCTGGGATGCGAAGAAAGGTGCGATCCTCCAGAGGAAAGTCCTGTTCGACGGCCCGGCGAGTGTCCTCCAGCGTTTCGATGCCGCCGGGGCACATGCCGGAACAAAAAGCAGTTTTGAGGACATGCTCGTTTCTGCAAGCACGGACCAGTTTCGCACGGCGATGTCCTCCGTCGTTTCGACCGAATTCCTCGCCGAGGAATACCTGGGCCTGCGATTCTTCACCCAGGTCTCACTCTCCAGGGATCTGAAAAACTCGACGATGGTGCGCCTGTTCCTCTTCGATCAGGGGGTGCCGCGGTTCTCCTTCCTGGCCCTGTTTCCATATCAGCCGATATCGTATCAGCCCCTCATGTCCTGGAACCGCTCGCGCAGTGAACTTCTGCCGGCCGATCTGCCGGGCGTCTCGGTCGTGCACCGGTCGCTTCCGGCCATCATTCCGGATGCGCCGTTCTGGACAATGAAACAGGCCACGCATGAGGCTACGCTTTCGTTCACGACCTGCCTTCGGCTTTCACCCGCCTTCTTCAGCGAACCCGCCATGCAGGCGTTCCAGGCCCAGACAATGCTTTCCCGGTTCGTCACGCAGGGGCGCGACACGATTCTCATGAGCGTTCTGCCGCGATCCGAGGGTGATCAGACGGCGTTCGTCGCCTTTTCCCCGTTCAGCCGGGAGTTGGCTGCGGAACTGGAAGGCATTGCGCGCGGCCGTCTTCTGCTTCTGCTGCTGGTCGTCCTGTGCGTCGGGGCCTCATGGTATGCCTCCGAGTCCTTCCTGAGGCCGGTGCTCGATCTTTCGTTCGCCGCCCGCCAGATCAGGGCGGGGAATTTCAAGGCGCGGCTTTCCGACGAGTTCGGGGGCGAGTTCGGGCTGCTGGCCGGTTCGTTCAACACGATGGCGCGAGGGGTCGAGGAAGGCCGCCTCCTGAGCCGGTTCGTATCGGAGTCGGTCCGTATGACGGCCAGGGCCAGATCGGATGTTGATGGCTCGGATCGCGGAAAGGTGATCAGCGTGACCGTGATCTTCGCGGGACTGAGCGGATTCAAGGCGCTGATGGCGGCCGTTCCCCCCGAAGAGCTGGTCGGCCGCCTCAACATCTGCCTCGAGGCGATGTCCGGCATCATCCGCACCCACGACGGCGAAATCGACAAGTTTATCGGCGACAAGATCCTGGCGGTGTTCCACGAGGCCGGTCCCGGGAGCGGCGATTCGGCCAGAAAAGCGGTTTCAGCGGCTCTCGCCATGCGGGAGGCCATGCGTGCGCTCGAGAGCCGGATCGGCTCTTCGATCGGAATCGGCATCGTGACGGGTACCGTTCTGTCGGGAATCCTCGGCACGGCCGAGGTGCGGCTCGAACACACGATCCTCGGCGATACCGTGAACCTCGCCTCCCGCCTCGGCGACCTTGCCCAGAAGCTCGATCCGTCCGGCAACATCGGCGCGACTCCCGGCGGAGGCATCGTGATCGAAGCGGAGACCCGTCGCCTGCTGGCTGATTTCCCCGCCTCCATTCATCCGCTGAAGCTGCCCCCGATCAAGGGAAAGACCCGCTCGGTCGAAGCCTATCGCGTGACTCTGGCCTGACCAGGCTGAAAACCGGAGTATCATGCGTTGCATGAATGCACGAACGTTGGAACGCACGTGGGTTTTTCTCGCAGAAGTGATTCTCCTGCTCGGACTTGTCGTTCCGACGTTCGCTTCGAGAGAGGGAAACGAGGAATGTCGTGTCAGAATCGAAAATCGTGAGCATGGCGAAATCGCCGTTTCGACCGACCGGGGCGTGACCTGGACGGCCATCGGAAGGGTCCTGCGCCCCAACGACGGCCATGCGCAGGAAACCGGCGACGACGGCTTCACCGCCGCTGACTGGGCGCCTTCGGGGAGCGTGGCCGCGACGGCCGTCAATGCGCTTCATATCAAGGTCCGGCAGGGAACACGGCACGCGGTCCTTTTCACGATTCAGCCTCGAGAGCTGCTCAGCAAAACGGCGGAAGAGGTGAAATCCTACTTTTCGAGCCCGACCTCGATTTTCACCGACATTCCGGCCGGCGAACTGCTGTTTGGGCCTGAATATGCGCCCCGGCTGGGAAACCCCGTGTATGTCATCCGTGAGGGGGAGACGATCCGGATTCCCGAAGAATACAAGCCGATGCCTGGGGACACCCTGGTCATCCGTTCCCTGCGGCCGAGTCCCTGCCTGAAAGAGGTGAGATTCGTCAACAGGCCTGGCGGGCTCGTTTTCGCCGCCTACTCCGACGGTTCGGCGACCTGTATCGGCCGCGTCGCGAAGCCTGTGGGCGCCACGGGCCGGTTTGGCGGATCGCAGTATGCCGGGCGCGGCGCAGTCCGCGCCAATCACCCCGGCGTGCTGTGCGTCTCCACCTCGAAACGGGGCGACATCGGCGGGTTCCAGATCATTCCCGACGTTCACGCCGGCGGCCCCGGCCTGAAATATGTCTGGGGAAATATATCGGCATGGATGATCGTGAGGCCGCTCCTGCCCGGCCGGCCAATGCTTGAAGGGCGTTTCCCGCTGTTCGGGGGGCATGTCCGGCCGGGGACGGGTCGCTGCCTGGTCCGCATCGACGACGGCCGGTGGGAACCGGTGCCCGAACGGGTTGGCCTGGTGCGTGACGGGTTGCGGAACGTCACCGAGATCCGCCTGGTCTTCGCAAACGGAACCAACTGACGGCTGTTTCGCGCCGGGAACGCCGGCCTCCGTTCCGGGTTCGATGGCGGCCATGTAACCCGTGCATGGAAGATATGCATATTGTTCGTGAACTGCGCGGGTGCACCCGCGCTATGAGCAGGACTCACCTGCTGATACGCGGCTTCGCCCAGATGGCACGAGCTTTGCATTGCGAATGGTCAGGATGAATCGAATAGCCAGGAGGTTCCCATGTATACCGAACGTATCATTCGCATCGTGGCCGGCACGATCGTGATGGCGAGCGTTGCCCTGTCGCACTATGTCAGTCCGTGGTGGTCGCTGCTGACGATCTTCGTCGGCGCCAACCTGTTTCAGTCGGGGTTCTCCAGGTGGTGCCTGCTCGAGGATATCCTGACCTCGTTCGGCGTCCGTTCCTGCTGCTCCGATGCCGACCGCCGGTCGGCGGAAGCAGCCCGTTGACGTAGGTTGCAAAGGAGACGCTATGTTTTCCATGTCCATTATCGCTCGAGTAGCGGGGCCGGTCATCGGCGGCGCGCTCGGTTTCGCGTATCACAAGGTGGTCGGCTGCGCGGGCGGGACGTGCCCGATCGTCGCCAGTCCGTATCTGAGCGTTCTGTACGGCGCCCTGATCGGATTTCTGGTTCAGTCGGGCCGGTGACTTCCTGACGAGCGGCCCGCGTCCTGATACCGCTGCAGTCTCATCTGGAGACCGCGCAGCGAGATGCCCAGGGCGCGTGCCGCGTGCGTCTTGTTCCGGTTGCATCGTTCGAAGACGGTCAGGATATGCTCGCGGATCACATCTTCAAGTTGCGTGATCCCGTCGGTTCCGCCCGTCGTCGTGCCGTGCAGCGCTTCGTGATGCCGGGCACGGTCGAACGGCGCTTCCCCGCGACGGACCCGCTGCGGGAGCGCGTCTGTCGTCACTGTTGCGCCTTCGGCCATGGCCACGGCGAATTGGACGACGTTTTCGAGTTCCCGGATGTTGCCGGGCCAGGGGTAGCTTTTCAGCACGCGCAGGGCTGCCGGCGTCCAGCGGAGATTCGCCCGCCCGGCCTCTGCGGCCATGCGGCTGAGAAACGCCTCGGCCAGCGGCGCGATGTCTTCTGTCCGGTCGCGAAGCGCCGGCAGGGTTATCGTGAAGAGGTTGATGCGGAAGTAGAGATCCTCGCGGAACAGCCCGGATTCGACCAGACGCTCGAGCGGCCGGTTCGTGGCGGCCACCACCCGGACGTCGACGGAATGCCCTTCCCGGGCCCCCACGGGCTGGATCTCGCCGCTCTGCAGCACCCGCAACAACTTGACCTGCTGCATGAGCGGCAAATCACCGATTTCGTCGAGAAACAGCGTGCCGCCGCCGGCCTGGTCGAAATACCCTGCGTGGTCGGCCAGGGCTCCCGTGAAGCTGCCTTTGCGATGCCCGAACAGGGCGCTTTCGAATAATTCCTGGGGGATGGCGCCGGAATTGACCGCGACGAACGGGCGTCGCGCGCGCGGACTGCGCATGTGGATCGCGCGGGCGACGACTTCCTTGCCCGTGCCCGATTCTCCCCGCAGCAGAACCGGGCCCCGATGGGGCGCGACCTTGTCGACGACCTGGCAGATCGATTTGACCTTGTCCGAGTCACCGAACAGACAATGGCCGGTCGCCGTGAGAGCCGGAGTTGCGGGCGTTGCCCGGGATTGTTCGCGTGCCATGAAAACAGGGTAGCATGCTTTCCCGGACGATGCCATGCAACGTATGCATGGCTGGGGAGATCCGACCGCCACGCGAAATTGTTGCGCCATCCCGACTGATTCTCCGCGTGGAGATCCTCATTGCCGGAAAATATTCTTATGAGAATTGAATGTTAAAATGGAACCGGAATTCGGATGGAGATTGATGACAACGCAGACAGCGATATGCCACGAGTTCCGAACGTGATTGAATACATATTGCAGATGAGCCCTCGTACGTTTCCGAAATTCAGAATGGGGCGACATGGTGGGAGAGCGGTGACGGGAGTATCATGCGTTGGATGAACGCACGAACGCTGAATTGCACGTGGCATTTTTTTTCGCAGAAGTGATTTTCTTGGTTGCTTCCGGGGCCGTTGCCGCTACGGCCGCCAATGCTCTTCATATCAAGGTTCGACAAGGAGCCAGACACGCCGTTCTATTCACGATTCAGCCTCGCGAACTGCTCTGCAAAACGGCGGAAGAGGTGAAATCCTACTTTTCGAGTCCGACGTCGATTTTTACCGACGTCCCTGCCGGAAGCCTGCTGTTTGGGCCTGAATATGCGCCCCGAGTGGAAATCCCGTATATGTCACCCGGGAAGGAGTGACATCCCGTATTCCCGAAGGGTACAAGCCGCTGCTTGGCGATATCCTGGTCATCCCCTCCATCCGGCCGAACCCCTGTCTCGAGGAACTGAGGTTCGTCAACAGACATGGCGGGCTCGTTTTCGCCGCATACTCCGACGGCTCGGCGAACTGCATCGGCTGCGTTGCGAAACCCGCGGGCGCCATCGGACGGTTTGGCGGTTCGCAGTATGCCGGGCGCGGCGAAGTCCGCGCCAACCACCCTGGCGTCCTGTGTTTCTCCACGGTACGTGGCGATGTCGGCGGGTTCCAGATCATTCCCGACGTTCACGCCGGCGAGCCCGGTCTGAAATATGTGTGTGGAAATATATCGGCATGGATGATCGTGAAGCCGCTCCTTCCGTATCGCCCGATGCTGGAAGGACGCTCTCCGCTGTTCGGGATGCATATCCGCCCGCGGACGGGGCGCTGCCTCGTCCGCATCGACGACGGTCCATGGGAACTGGTGCCTGAACGAGTCGGCCTGGTGCCCGATGATTTGCATCGTGTTGCTGAAATCCGTCTGATGTTCGAGACCGAATAGCTTCGCATTCGTCCCCGGAATTGGCGGCTAGCCTGCGGAAGCGTGGATAATCGACACGAATATTGCCTGCAAACAAATCATTCCGCTTGCGATGGAACCCTTCCGCTGGTTTCCCGTTCGGCGCGGACCAGCAGGGCGGCCAGGGGTTGGTGGCCCTGTTTGCGGGCCAGATCGGCAGCAGATTCCTTGCCGTTGCCGCGATGTCGGGGATCGGCCCCGTGGGCGAGCAGAAGCTCGACGACGTCCTGGTTGCCGTAGAAGGCTCCCCAGAACAACGCGGTCCACCCCATATTGTCGGTGACATCGACGCCGGCGCCCCCGTCGAGCAATGCCCGGGCAGCTTCGGAAAAACCGCGTTCAGACGCGGCCATGAGAGGGGTTATTCCCCCTTGCCTCTTCGCGTCGACGGAAGCCCGGTATTCGAGCAGAAGGGCGATGAAATCCGTGAAACCCCGGAAAGCTGCCCGGTGCAAGGCCGTCTGGCCACGATCGTCGACAATGGATGTGTCGGCCCCCCGCTTCAGCAGAAGTTTTGCAAGATCGGTCCGGCCGTCGTACGCCGCCAGCAGAAGAGGGGTTTCCATCTCTTCGAGACTGCGGGCATTCACTTTTGCCCCATGTTCGAGCAGCTCCCGGGCAACTTCCGTATGACCGTGGGAAATGGCTTCCATGAGCGGGGTCCAGCCCGTCCGGGTCACGGGATCGGGATCGGCTTTCTCGGGAAGCAAAGCGCGAACGGCGTCCAGAAGACCATTCGCCGCGGCCATGTGCAGCGCCGTCTCGCCCACGGCATCTCTGGCATCCAGGCGCGCCCCTCGACTCACCAGCATCATGACGGCGTCAGCCTTGCCGGACCGGGCCGCATGCATCAGCGCGGTTTGGCCCTCGCGGTCCTTTGCATGGAGATCGACGCCTTTGTCGAGAAGCACCTCCATAACGTTCAGAGCCCCTCCCTCAGCTGCCCGCATGAGACCGGTCCGGTGAAATTGGTCGCGGCTGGACGGAGAAAATCCATGCTTCACCAGCATCGCAACGATCGAGGAGCGGTTCATCGCGCACGCTGCCAGGAACGCCGACATGCCGTCCCTGGTCGTGGACTGGGGATCAGCCCCGTGGGCCAGCAGGGCTTCGACCACTCCGTCATGGCCGCCGACGGTTGCGAGATACAGCGCCGTTTCTCCGCGTTCGTTCGTCATGTTCACGGCGTCACGGGAAACGGAAAGGACGGGAATGAGTGCCGTGCAGCCGAGTTCCGCGGCCGTCTGCAGGGATGTGTTCCCACTGTCGTGTGAGCGTATGCAGGGATCAGCGCCATTTTTCAGAAGCAGTTCGGCCATCTCCCGCTTTTTTCGGGCTTCTGCGGGGCCTCGGATTGCTTTCACAAGCGCGGTATCGCCTGATTTTTTCTCCGTGAGATTGATTTTGGCCCCGTGCTCAAGCAGAATTCCGGCGACATCCGTATGGCCGAAAAACGCGGCAAGCATCAGGGCTGTCGTTCCTTCCAGGTCCTGATGGTCCGGATTCGCTTTCTGTTCGAGAAGAACCTTGACGATCCCGCTTTCACCCTGGTTCGAAGCTTCCATCAATGCCGTGCGACCGAATCGATCGTGGCGGTCGACAGTTGCTCCCCGTTTCAACAGGAGGAAAACGATCCGGCTGTTCCGGCCTGCGATGGCCTGAAGAAGAAGGGGAGTGTCTTTCTTCATGGAATCCGCCGATTCGAGATCGATGGGGATGTCCAGTTTCAGGAGTTGCTCAACCCGCTTTTCATTCCCGCTCCGAACGGCTTCCTGCAGAACTTCCTCCATGACACCGGCATGGGCGTGAAACAACGGCCCCATGAGAAAAATCGCGACACACACCGCTGTCCGTGCTTGCATTCGCATCCTCCCTTTGTCACATGATCCTTCTCTCATGCGAACGAAGAAGGTGAACGCCGGATCTGTGCGATTTCGGGGCCGAGTGCCCATATTCCGGTTTCACAGAGCGATTCCTTCGAGCAGGTTCAAAAAACAGGACCCTCTCATCTGTAACTTTGTTCGCGATGAGGCGTATATAAAGTATCATTCAACCATAAGAAAACGATATTTTACACATCCCGAGGTGCCGGAATGAAGAAACACTGTATCGGAATCGCGCTTGTCGCGTCACTCGTGGCTTCCCAGAGTCTCGTTCATGCTGAGATGCCGTTCACCGGCACCGACGTACAGGTGGCGCCAGACGGGGAAACCGTCATCATGAACGGCGTGGCTGTTCCCGCGAACGCAGGCTCCGGCGAGGGTTCATCCGGAAACGGATACACCGTCAGATCGGGTGACTCGCTCACGGCAATCGCTCAGAAGTGCCTCGGCAACGCCAACAGATACATGGAGATCGTGAATCTGAACGTGAGCCGGTATCCCTCGCTCCGGAACAATCCTCACCTCATCCACCCCGGCTGGAGTCTTGTCCTGCCCTCTGGTGCGAAAACGGGTGCGAATTCGGCAACGGGCACGGGCAGATACACCGTCAGATCGGGCGACTCGCTCTCGGCGATCGCTGCGGCGAGACTCGGAAACGCCAACCGCTACATGGAGATCGTGAACCTCAACGTGGGGCGGTATCCGTCGCTGCGAAACAATCCGAATCTCATCTATCCCGGCTGGACACTCACTATGCCGACGGGTTCGACGACACGATCGGCCCCTCCCTCCACCCCGGCTCCGCGGCCTGGGGCCGGCGAATCAGCCGAACTGAACGCCTGGAAGGGCGGCAGGCTTTCCCCGGAACGCTTCTGCGCGCTGCTCGGCCCCGTCGCGGCAGCATCGTTCCGTGCCACGGGAGTTCCCGCGTCGGTCACGCTCGCCCAGGCCGCGCTCGAAACCGGCTGGGGCGCCGCGACGATCGGAGACGCCAAGAACCTGTTCGGCATCAAGGGAACGGGGCCGGCCGGCTCGGTGACCGTTCCGACCCAGGAGTGGGAAAACGGGCGCTACATCACGATCAACAGTTCCTTCAGGAAATACAACACCTGGCAGGAATCCTTCGACGACCATGCGAAGCTGGTCACGACGGCTTCAAGGTACGCGAACTGCCTGAATTACAGGAATGATCCCGACCAGTTCGCCCGCGAGCTCCAGAAAGCCGGCTACGCGACCGATCCGGAATACGCCAACAAGCTGATCAGCATCATGCGCGCCAACAATTTGTACCAGTATGATAAATGAGCGGCCGGCCGTTGCCGGCCGACGCCGGCGTCAACCGCTCAGCACCTGCTGAAACTGTTCCAGAAACCTGGCCACATGCAGTCCGTCCGCCAGGCCGTGGTGCACCTGGATGGAAACGGGAAGCATCAGCTTCTCGCCGTTCATCTCGGCTTTCCCGAACGTGATTCGCGGAATGGAATCCTGCGAGCGAAGCGACTTTGAATAGGTGAGTCCCGTGAAATGGTGCCAGGGAATGCTCGAATAAAAGATCTGGTCGGCCCGTTCGTTCTGGTCGATGCACATGCCGGAGCGCGCCCGGGTGTGCTCGATGCTCTTGTCCGCTTCGCGCGCGAACGTGGCGAAATCATCGAAAAACTCGATGAAGCAGCAGCCGAACGTTTCGTCGGGCCGAAGCACCGTCGCAGAGCCGTGTATCCGGTCGAAACAGGCGACCCGGCCGTCGACGATACGCAGTCTCAGCTCCTCGACCCGGTTCGCCGCGACGAGAGACGCGTGGAGATACCGCAGAAAGAAGGACTCCCCCGCCTGCTTCGCGGTTCGCCGGGCGTGTGCGCAGTCGAGGGCCGTCGTCAGGCTCCAATACGGGTCGTCCAGGCTGCAAAAATGCCGGAAATGCTCTTTCCGCTTCCATGTATCAAAGTCTATGAATTTCATTTGCATACCCTCGTCGAATCATGCACCCGCTAATAAATATTATTCAATATATAACGTATTGATTTGACCACCCCGGAGCGGGGCGCTCACGCCCCGTCCGGCCAGGCGCGCAGTTTCGCCTCGGCTTCCTCGACCGTGGCGAAATGATGGAGAATGGCGAGAAAGCCGGTCAACTGGAAGACCTTTTTCACTTCGGGGCTCATGGCCGCCGGGATCAGCGCCCCACCCAGCGGCTGGACCATTTTCGAGTAGTGCAGCAGAACCCGCAATCCGCCGCTGGTGATGTATTCCACCAGTGAAAAATCGAGGAGGATCTTCAGGTATCCCCGGTCCAGAACTCTTTCCAGAGCCTGTTCGAGCGTGCTGCCCGACTGCGTGTCGATCCGGCCGGCGATCTTCAGGACGGCGATCGAATCCTTGATGGTTTCCTGAATCTCCATGGTTTCCACTCCTTGCATGTCGTTGTCCGGTTGCGTTTCGGTCGGAAGGTCCATGCGCAGCCGCAGGATGTTCCGGTCACCGTCCCGCCGATAGAGCATCTCGCTCACCAGTTTCCGGATCAGGAAAATCCCCCAGCCGCCTTGGGTGCCCCGTCCCTGAGCGAGGTCCGGGGGTGGCTGGACATGGTTCTTCGGGTTGAAGGGAACGCCCTGATCCTCAAATTCCAGGATCAGCGAGCCGCCGACGATTCCAGCTCCGAGACGTATTTCGTGCTCTCCACCGCCGGGAAATCCGTGGCGGATGACGTTCGAGACGGCCTCTTCGATGACCACCATGCAATCGTGCCGGAACGCCGACGGTAGCGAGTTCGCTTCCCAGAACTCCTCGAAAAACCGGTTCATGGCTGGATATCCGTCGAAGGAATTCTTCATCCGAAAACTAGCGGGAAGCGTCTCCTCGGCCCCGCCGGCTCTGCGCGGAAGCCTGATCGCCATCATCATGATGTCATCGGCCTGCGGGACCCCGCGGGAAAACCCGTTCACCTCGTTCGTCAGCGCCGTCACGAGACGATGCGGGCTGCGATCCCCGCACCGTCGGATGACCTCGAACATCCGCTCTTCCGAGAAGAATTCCCGGCCCGTGTTCATGGCCTCGGGAACGCCGTCGGTATAGAGAAGCAGGGTTTCGCCGCCGCCCAGCGAAGCCGTTCCCACGAAGAATTCCGGGCGGTCGGAAAGTCCCAGGGCCATCCCGCCGGCGGGAAGGAATCCCGGGCCGCCCTCCCCGATGATGATCGCGGGGTTGTGTCCCGCGACGGCGAACCGCAGGGTCCCGTCGTCCAGGTCCACCAGCCCGCAGAAGACGGTGGCGAACATCGAAAGCTCGTTGCTCCGTGAAAGGTGCCGATTCGTCGAACGCAGGATTTCCTCCGGGGAAAGTCCCTGCTGGCCGCAGGCTTTCAGATACGCGGTGGTGAGGGCCATGAACAGGGCGGCCGACGTCCCCTTCCCCGACACGTCGCCTGCCAGGAGCAGGAGATGCCCGGGATCGGGAAGCGAGAAATCGAAAAAGTCTCCGCCGACGCCCTGCGCCGGGCGAAGGGTGGCAAACATCTCCACCCGATCCGTCAGGAAATGCGGGGGAAACCGTTTGGGCAGAATGCTTCGCTGGATGTCGCCGGCGATGCGCATCTCGCTTTCCATCTTCTCCCGCGAGGCAGTCGCCTGCTCGAGCTCGGCGATGTGCTTTCCCAGCGCCGAATGCATGCGGGCCAGCGATGCCGATATCGTGCCGATCTCGTCCTGATGCTCGCGGGCGATGTTCTCGACCCCGGCAATGGTTTCCGGATCCGGAGAGAAATTCCGGTCGATCAGAGTCGTGGTGAACCGGGAAAGCTGCTGCAGATGGCTCGCGGCCCGTCCGAAAAAGTAGGACAGGAGCACGAAGGGGATGAGGAAGAAGACGAACGCCTGCAGGGCATATTGGCCGATCAGCTCCTGAAATCTCTCATGGACCGATTCCATCGGGAACTCGACGGCGATGACGAATTTCTCTCCGGAAGAGGTTTTCCGGGGAAGAAGCACGCAGCGGCACGGCCCCTCCTCGGGATTGCCGTAGACGCAGAGCGGCTGCTCCCCAGCGAATGCCGATTTCAGGGGCTCGCTCACGCCGTGCAGTTCGTGGTCCCGGAGCCTGTAGGGAGAAGATGCCTCGGATTCCCGGTTTCCGCTGAAGGCGGACATGAAGACCCGGTCTCCACGCATGACCAGGGCGGTGATTTTCCGGACGACCATCTTTTCCGCGAGATCGTCGAGGTCGCGAACCTTCTTCAGGGCAATTTCCGGAGGGATCTCATCCGCCTCCTGAAGAAGGCGTTCATGGAACTCCGGGTTGGCCACGAAGGCGGCGGCATGGGCCGCGCGGATCAGGCGAACGTCCAGGGAGCGCAGGGCGGATTCCCAATGGCTATGCAGTGTCAGCGCGGAAAACAGGATGCTGCCGAGAAGGTTCCCGACCCCGAGGATGAGAAGGATCCGCGTTTTGAGCGACATCCGGCTTCGCTACCGTCCCTTGAAGCTGTCGATCGCCGCCAGGATCTCACCGGCCTGTCGTTCGACCGCCTGCCGCCCCGCTTCGAGGACATTCGGGATCTTCTCGACGTTCCACATGTTGATCACTTCCCCGAACCGGACGTCGACGATGACGATCTCGTGATGATGCAGGTGAACCGCCAGGGAGGTCTGGCTCCGCTCGCTGACCCGGAAACAGCGGCTGAGAAAGTGAAGGTAGAAGTCGATGAAGCCGTGGGGCTCGCTGACCTGGACTTCGGGGGTCATGGCGATGATCACGTCGACATTGTGTTTGACCGCTTCCATGATCGGCAGTGCGGAACTGTAGGCGCCGTCGACAAGCCATTGCCCGTTGATGCGCTCTGGAGGAAGGAATGGAAGCTGCGCGCCCGAGGCATAGAGGGCCTGCGCGATCGGCCCGGAGTTCAGCGGCACGCCTTCCCCCGTCTCGGCATCGGTCGTCTGGATGATGGTTCGCGGCTTCAGGTCCTCGATCCGCCGGTCCCCGAAAAAATCGGTCAGCGCCTTTCGGATCGGCGCCGGGTCCAGGATCGCGCGGCCCATGCGGAAACGGCAGAACGGCAGGCCGATGAGCCCGAGAAGCGTTCGCCAGTCGCGTTTGCCGAAGAGGGAGCGATTCCAGAAAGTTCTGATATCTCGGACGATTTCGTCGGGCGTATAGCCGCAGCCGTAGAGGCAGGAAAGGATGGCTCCGCCGCTGCAGCCGACCAGGAGATCGATCTCGATCTTCTCGCGCTGGAGAAACCGGAACAGCTCGACCGCGGCCAGGGTCTTGATTCCCCCGGACCCGAGGACCACCCCGATCCTGGCCCTGGCTTTCCCCGTCATGTGATCCTTCCCGAACCGGCTCTGAATCTGTGACCACAAGTATAGAAAGCTGCCGACGCGAAGTCAAACAGCCTTTCCCTCATTCAGCCTGAAACCGGGGCCGTGATCGACGATCCCCACGGCATTTCAAACGCATTGCGGGCCGTGGGAGCGAAGGTTCTTCCGAGCGCCGGCGGCTTCGAAACAGTGCATGGTATCCTGTGACACCATCCTGGATCCGATCGCTCCCGCCTGAAGTATCCTCATACCATGATTCTGCTGAAAGACCATACGATCGAAGAGCTTCACGCACGCCTCGCTCCGGCCGGGGTTTCCCTCGTTATGGCGAAAAAACTCCAGGCCGCGGCCGTCCGGGAGGACAGGTGGCTTCCCGAGGGGCCGGGGCTTTCCCCGCGGGTGCTGGCCCGCGTCAGAACAGTCGCGGAGATTCCCCGGCTGACGCTCCTGGAAAAGGTCGTCTCGCCCGTCGACGGCTTCGCCCGCTACGCATTTCGCGGTGAGGGGCCGGACCCGTTCGAAACCGTCCGCATCCCCCTCACGAGCCAGTCCGGCGAGACGTTCTACGCCGTCTGCGTCAGCTCCCAGGTCGGCTGCGCGATGGGGTGCGCCTTCTGCTGCACCGGCCGAATGGGATTCAGGCGCAACCTGTCGACCTGGGAAATCATTGACCAGGTTATACGCATCAAAATGGATTCATCCCATCCCCTTCGAAGCGTGGTGTTCATGGGAATGGGCGAGCCTATGCTCAACTATGACGCGGTCATGCGTGCCGTTTCCATCCTTGCCGAACCCTGCGGAATGGCGATGTCGCCGAAGTCGATCACCATTTCCACCTCCGGCGTCGTCCCGGGAATTCAGCGCCTCACCGCCGAGAAAAGGCTGCTCAAGCTCATCATCTCTCTTTCCTGCGCCGATCCGAAACGTCGGCAGGAGTTGATGCCCGTCGAGAAAACCTGGACCACCGGCGAATTGATGCAGGCCATCAGGGTATATCACGAAACGACGAAAAGGCAGGTGACCCTGGCCTGGACCATGATTTCCGGCGTCAATACCAGCCCCCGCGACGCGAGACAGCTCGCCGAACTGACGCACGGCCTGCCCTTCCGGCTCGAACTGATCGATGTGAACGATCCGACCGGCCGCTTCAAACCCCCGACCCGGGCCGAACTGGACATCTTCCGCGACGCCCTTCGCGCCGAACACGTGAAGCCCGTGACGCGCCGTTCCAGCGGGGGAATCGACATCCGCGCCGCCTGCGGCATGCTTGCGGGGGAATGCTTTTGAAACTCCCTATGCTCGTGGGCTTCGGCGTTTATCGGCTGTTGCCGGGGAGTGCCTGGAGCCAGGTGAGGACGTGGACGAGAACGTCGGTCGACACCGTTTCGGGAAGCGGATAGGTCGCGGTTTCGAAGTTGGTTGGCCTGTGCATCGGGTGATCCAGATCCGGGAAGACGTGCGTCTTGAACGAAGCACAGCGGCCGGTGCCGAGGAGATGTTCGAGCAGACGGACATTCGGCTCCGGCAGGATCTGTTCGTCGAGGCCGGCGAACACGCCGAGAACGGGACAGGAAACCCCTCTGTACGCGGCGGCCGAATCGAACCTCGTGATGAAATACTTCCAGGGGGTGCACCAGATGTCCAGCTGGGCCTCGATACCGGCCAGGTCGCCGTCAGAAGAGGGAAACCCCACCATCCGCCGGTCTTGTTCCGGAATGGCGTTCAGGCAGGAGGTGTAGTAATCCCTGAAGGCCTGCCTGCCCCCGGCCGTGGGAGAATTCATCGCCAGCGTCCTGAAAGCCCCTTCGACAAACTCTTCCCCCAGCCGTTTCTGCTGGTCGTTCAATCCGCCTTTCTGTGCCATCACCCCGAATTGCTGTTTCCAGATCGTATTCATGGGGCAGACGGGTGGGGCGAGCAGGACCACGAAGCCGACATCCGGGCTGTCCGAGGCCACCGCCGCCGCGACGAGACCGCCTTCGCTGTGGCCGAGCATCCCGATACGGGAACGGTCCACTTCGGGGTGTGTTTTCAGGAAATCAAGGGCGGCCCTGGCGTCCTCGATGAAATCGGCGGTCGTGGCCGAGTTGAAGTCCCCTTCCGAGAGGCCCACCCCGCGGTCGTCACAGCGGAGAACCACCATCCCGTTGCGGGTCAGAAAATCTGCCCAGACCAGGAACGGCCGGTGAAACCGGGTTTCGGCATCCCGCCCTTCGGGGCCCTGGCCGGAAAGGAGGAGCACGGCCGGGAAGGAACCCGGGCCGACAGGCCGGGTCAGGGTTCCCGCGAGCTGCGGTCGCCCCTGGCCCCCGGGGATCGTTCTATCTTCGACGATATACGTGTACGGAGGGTGCGGGTGCTGCCGGGTGAACATGAACGGCGGAGGGTCCACGGGATACAGGGTCATGTCGAACATGGTTGAATCGGGATTTGTCCAGACACCCGAGATCGCACCCGAGGCAAGCGTTCCCGAAAAGGAGACGCCTTCGGTGCTTATCCTGAATGTGAGAATGTTTCCATTTCTTTCGACATGATCCGCCGGACCCCCGTATTCCGGCCGCGGCGGACTGGGCGGCTCGGCTCTGAAGGCGACGATATGCAGTCGTGGCGGAATTCCCGGCCCCCCGAGCTGAAGATGACAGCACAGCGGATGGCCGCCGCTTCCTGGCCTGGTCGCCCAGAATGTGGATGGAGCGAGGTGCAGGGATTGGAACGCTCGTTCCGACCTGATTGCCTTGTCATACATCCCGATGGAGACGAACAGGAGCAACCCGAAGATGATCACGAGATTGCTCCGCTGGACCGCTTTCACAGGCCGATCCCCTCGAACAGCGCATACAGTTGCGCGAGATGGAGCTTCAGCACCGAGTTGCTCTTTCGGGCCTCCAGGGCGGCGCCGAAGGCTTTTGGCCTGTACCCGTTGATCCGGATGTCGTCCACGAGAAGGAAGGGAAAGCAGGAAATGCAGACCTTCCCCGGGTTAATCAGCGGCATCGGCCTGCCGTCAAACATGACCTCCCGGTAGGCGGCCCCCTGTGACTGAAGAAATGCCCGCGCCCTGTCGCTGGCATCGTGGCCGGGCGCCGTGTAGAGGACCACACCGCCGTTCGTGATCTCCCTGATTTTCTGTTCACCCGGACTGGATTGATAGCGGGCCATCACCAGGGCCAACCCGAGCACGACGACGGTAGGGACGATGAAATGAAATATTTTGCGAGAAATATTTTTCACCGCCTCCCACATCAACCGGGAAGTGGAGATACTTTCTCTCTGTTCCGCACCCATCGCAGGTTCTCCTCTGACCTCTCACGGCGCATTCCGCTTCGCTTCCATCAGGTCATGCCGCGTTTTCATCCCTGACGGCAAAAACGGCCCGCGTGTCTGATATCTCGGGAACGGGCGGGCCGTCAGCCATCACACCAGGCCGGCTTTTTTCAGTTCGTCACGGAGAATGCCGTACTCGACCTTCGAGCGATGGCGCAGATCCATGGGAATGTCCGGATGGAAGATCACCTGGTCCACCGGGATCCCGTTCTTGGCCATGACCCGGCGAATCTCGGCTTCGCGCTCGCCGCAGAGCTTCTTGTTCGCGATGTCGGCGTTGTCCTTCGGGGCGACCACACAGACGGTCTTCTCGCCGAGTTTCCCGTCGGGCACGCCGAGATAGGCGGCCAGCCGGGTGTAGGGTTGGCGCTTCAGCACGACTTCCGCCTGCACGGGGAAAAGATACGTGCCGGCGCGCTCGATGACGTTGTGAATCCGGCCGACAATCCAGACATTCCCCTTTCCGTCGAGGCGTCCGAGGTCGCCTGTCCTGTGCCACACAATATCGTTGTGGTCGCGGATCTTCGATTTTTTGAAGGCTTCGGGGTCGTTGTAATACGCGCGGCAGACATGTTCGCCGGCGACCAGCAGTTCCCCGACGCCTCCCTGCGGAACCTCGAGCTCGGCCCACTGGCTGTCTGAAGCGATTTCGATGGGACCGCGCACGATCTTGATGAACTTGAACTTCAGTCCCTCGGCGAAATGTCCCACGTTGACGCCGGCATCGACGAGCTCGGGATCGTCCTCGGTGACGCTGCGCTGGGCGAGCATCTCCTTGCCCGTGATATGGGTCATCGGCTCGGCCTCGGTGGAACCATACATGACGACGAGGTCTGCGTTCGGCGCGATCTTCGTGAACTCCTCCACGACGTCGCGCGACACGGCGGCACCGCCGGCTGCGACGCGCCGCAACCCGGGAAGGGTTTCGCCCTTTTCGAGACAATACTTGTTCAACCCGTTGAGCAGCGAGGGATTCAGCGTGAGGGTGGTGAGGCCTTCCCCCTTGATCTGCGTGAAGAGCACGTAGGGATCGTTGGCGGCCGGTTCCGCCACGTTGATGGCCGGCAGAACGGTCGTCACGCCCGCCGCAAGATTGTTCAGAGAGAAGATGGGAAAGACCGGCAGATCCAGGTCGCTCTCCGCATACGGAAGACAGCCGTCGATGGCGTAATGCTGGGCGGCGAGGAACCGATGGGAACGGTCAGCCCCTTTGGGCGTTCCGGACGAACCGGTGGTGAACGTGATGAGCGCGGTGTGCTCCTGCGCGACCGGAACCGGCTCGGTGACCTCGGGCGTTTTGAGAAGCTCTTCGAAGCGGGCCGTCCACGTTTTCGTGCATGGCCCCATGTTGATCTTGATCGGAATGGCTTCGAGAGCGGGTTTCCCCTCGCCCATGCCGAACCCGCGCTCGCCCGACAGCCAGACCTTGGGCTTGCAGAGATCGGCAACGAATTCGAGCTGATCGGCCCGGGCGAAGGAATCGAGGAAAATGCACGTGGCCCCCAGCATCTGGAACGCGAACATGCCCGTGTAGAGCCACGGAATCATGGGCACATACACCAGCGCACGGTCGCCTTTCTGGACGCCGAGTTTCTTGTACCCGGCGGCCACATGGACGACCATATTATAGATGTCTTTATACGTGAAGGGGTCGTGGGTCAGCGTCCGGGCGAACGGATTGTAATCGAACCAGATCTTGTTCTTCGTGTTGACCCACTTCATGCAAACCCGGTCGGGATGTTTCTCGAAGTGTTCCTGCAGAAAACAGAAACAGTTGTTCCGCAAACTTTCCTTCCCGATGTCGTAGCCAATCTTTGGAAGCGCCATTTCCGACTCCTTACCGTTCGATGAGATCCTTGATCACCCGATCGCGTTCTGGGGTGTGGGTCTACAACGGGGAATGCCCCTCGTCATCGATCACCACGACTGTCCTGGGTTCGAGCCATTGAATGTGATTGTACAGACGAAGGATACCATCCCCCCTGTCCCCCGGCAAGGCAAGCCGGACACGAGGCTGCCGAGCGAGCGTCTACGGAAAAGTTCCGGCCTGTTTTTGGTGGCCACGGCTGTTCAAAAGTTGAGAAATACTCTATACTCCTCTGGCTTTGGGTGAAGGTTGAATCTGAAACAAGAATTGTCACGCATCTGGCTTGGGAGAAATTGAGATGAAAAGATTACCTGCATTTCTGCTGATTACCATCCTGCTCTTTGGCAACTTCCTTCATGCGAATATTCTGTTCGCACTGGATTTGTCCCGGGAAGGGATGGAATACATCGAAGTTCGCAATGAAAAGAACGAAGGGGTAAAATTTTCCAGATTGATCATGGGTACGGACCACTTGGCTCAGGAAGATTGGTATGGGCCAAACTCCAGGAAAATTTCCGAGCAGGAAATTCATCGTGTTCTCGACGAAGCTGCCCGCCTTGGAATCAATCTCTTCGATACGTCGCCGATATACGTAGGCGACATTGAAAACAAGCTCGGCAAATGGATGGAATCATACAGACAAAACAATCCGGGCAAGAAAATTTACGCTTTGTCGAAAGGCGGATTTCCATTTGATCTGTATTGGTCAAAACAATTGCCGGCAGGAATGAATTCCAATTGTCTGCAGGAGATGTTAAAGACAAAGGGCATTATGGCTGAGGGAGATGCGTCTCTCCCAAATGCTCCAGACGGAACGTATGCCAGCCGTCTTTTCGGCAGCAAAGAGCAGATCATCGAGAGAATCGGTGAAGAACAGGGAAACACACTGAAAAATCTGAGGGGGATCCCCACTGTTTACCTCATGCACAGGGATGATGGAGATTTTATTCATTTCGAGCCAATTAAGAGGAGCCAGAATTCCGTTAAAACAATAATGGAAGCCCTCAGCTCAAAAGAAGTTCGCGACAAATACACGTTTCTTGGCTGGTCGAACTGGAAGCCGCACCGAATCACGAGATCACTGGCGTTGGCAAAAAATCACGCTGATTATGCAAAACCGGTTTTCAACAGCCCGTATTTTTCTCTTTTTGAGATGTCTGAAAGAGCCATCCATGCTGGCGGCGTGCAAGTCACCCATGAAGAGATGATGGATGAAAACTTCCTGAAGGGAATCAATATCATGCCCTATTCTCCTTTGGGAGGCGTCAGCATTCTCGATCGACCGGAACCCAGTTGGGAAAATGCCAAAAAAGAGGCCAGAAGGAAATACGGTCAAAGTGATCCTTACTGGAAGAATGTCTATCATGCTATTTTCACCTGCGCCAACGAAGAACGGTATAACAGGGTTGTCAGCTTTACGAAAGAGTTCAACAAAAAGCACAAAACGTCGTATACCGTTGATCAGATGGTCAACGCGTATGCGCTGGCTCACAAACGAACGAACTTCCTGGTGATAGGCCCGATTACCGTAGAGCAGTTACGCAGGAGCGTTGCTTCCCTGAAACTCTCCAAAATGCTTTCAAAAGAAGATTTAGACTTTCTCTACTACGGAAACGAGTAGTAATAGATCAGAGAATATTCAATCTCATCGCCAGATAACTCGCCCCTTTTTCCAATGTGGGCGAGTTTTCAATAAGAAGGAGGCGGTCCGTATCGGAGTAAATCCTCAAACTGAAGTGGCCCCGGTTTGGTGGACGGTTCAGGGCATTGCTGCTGTGAACCGTGCAATTGGTTTCGGAATAGGAGGAGGTTTCATGAAATCACGATTCCTGCTGTTTTTGTTCCTGCTCTCTTCATCGTTCTGCATGATCATCGCGGAACCGGCATCAAGGAAAGATTCTTCGACACTCCAGGGCTTCCATGGCCAATTGAAAGATGCCTTTTCACGCTATGACGTTGAAGCGATGAAAGGATTGTTCCTGCCTCCCGATGCCTCGCCAGAGGGAACCCGGCGTGCGGAGCATTTGAAAGAAATGGAGAAGGATTGGACGAAAGCCAGGGCCGCCGGGAACTCGAACATGTCCATAACGGCCTCTCGCGTTATATTGCGGGCGAAAGTGCAGTACAAGGAAAATGGAGTGGAGCGGGACGGCGATACGATGGAATTCACTCTCACTTCGACACCGAGTGGTTGGCGCATCGCCAGGCTGGAAACGGTCCAGCCTTCTTCGGAAACGCCAGCGGCCCTCCCTGACGTTAAGCAGGCGGCGGCAATCTCGCAGGGAGGCGATACAACGTCGGTGAAGTCCCGATTGATCCTGTGCTTGCGTGCCTTGAATGAGTTCCTGATCTCGGACCAGGTGCGCACGTTGTCGGGCGAGGAAAAAAAGAATCTCCTGAGAAGGGAATTTGATTCCATCGCCAGCCGATTCGAGTTCACGGCGGATGAGTTTAAAAAATCACGTTTGGACTACGAAGACGATCCTGAAGTGCTTCCTCTCCTGAAATCCATGGAAGAATCCCTTCAAGACGAGTCATCAAGGTGATTTGCCTGAAATTCTACTAATCCGTGGTCCTAAAATGGGGGCACTTACAACGACGTCTGAGGTTTTGAGCAGTGGAGGTAATCCGCATGGGGGGCGAGCGGAAGCCTGCCTCAGAAAGCGGATAATATAGGAAAACGTATTATTATTGAGGAGGGAGACAAAAGATGGTTTTGCAGGTGATTCTCGAACATGATGTGCAGCCCCGGTTTGTTCGATGACATTCGGGGACGTGAGAGCCGATTATAACCCGACCTCCGCCTGGATGAGCGGCCCGGAGGTGGTCCATGTGTGGACAGGTGTGGTCAGGGCACCGTCAGCGTCGGCGGTGAGAACAAAATCGGCCGGATACCCGAGTTCCTGGAACAGGGCCGATTTCCCGTCCGGTAATGGTGAACCGCTGTAGGGAAACGTGATGGGCGTTGCGGATTCCGTCAGGACGAGAAAATGCCCGCTCATGACGGTCTCGTTGATATCGTCATCAAGCCAGGACTTCAGGCTGGTCTTGACCTGACGTGGCTGATTCGGATGAATTCTATGAAGCGCGTAATAGAACGAATTGCGGCAAGCCCACTCTCCTGACGGGTGAATGGTGAAAAAGGCCGGGCGTTTCCAGCAGGAGTGAAGCCCAACCGCGATTGATGTCCACATCGCCAGGCAGAAAACACCGAGCACGATGCCTTGCCAGTGCGGGTTGCTGAAGGCATGATGCATGTCGGAGAGCGAGAGCTGCCCCTTCGCCATAGAGGCCACAAGCGCGAAAAGGGGCAGGTAAAACAGCAGCGCCAGCCAACTGACAACGCCGCAGATCACCAGCGCCTCGAGATCGTAGACCTTCACCTGACTGAACATTGGGAACCCCATTTGCCAGGATCAAAACTTCGGCAGCACCGTGGGCTCAGGCCCCGGCCTGCTGGTGACCGTCAGCGCGGCAGGTCGCCGGCGAACTGCAGTTCGACGCCATTCTTGCGCCAGGGCCCGGTGGGAACCCACGCGCCGATGGTGGCATTCCAGAGACGGTTTTTCCTCATTTCCTCGTTTTCGTCGAGGTTGATGACCAGCCCGTCGAGCAGCCGGATGGCGGCCTTCCGCATTTCGTCGATCCCGGTCTGAGGCGTGACGGGGGCCCCGGGGGTGACCCAGGTCACGAGGACGCGGGTCTGAAAGGTGTCCTGTTCTTTGCGGAACGTGAGATCGAGAAAAAGGCAGGACCAATGAAGGCGGGGAGCGAAGGGAGTGAACGTCACGAACAATTCCCGATCGTGCGCCGAGACGGCCTTCTCTGCCCCGAGGATGGCCACCCAGGTCCCGGGGGAGGGGCTGCGGACGATGGCGTCGAAAGGCCGGCCGTAACTGCCCTTGGGCGTTCCGCTTCGCGTGGCGGCTTTCACGTCGTAGAACCCGCCGACGCTTTCGAGGGTCGCGTCTTGGGCCAGCGTGACCCGGAAGGCCAGTTCGGGCCAGGTGAGTTCGAGGGCGATCAGAGGGCCTCCGAGCAGGGTCAGGAGGAGGGCCAGCAGGACGAGGTGCGGACGCGGGGAAGACATGATTGTGCTCCTTCATGCGCGGGCTGGTTGCAACGCAGGGCTCCGTGGCGGCGATGATGGGGTACTGCAATTTTCACGCCAGCCGAGAGGCCCTCCGCTGGTCGGCCGTGGCAGCGTGGTTGAAAAAAACGTTGAAAGAAAGATGGGAAAACATGCCGGAATTCGGGCTGTTTCCCTGTCGCCATTCCGGCAGCGGGACCCGGAAGCGAAGGGAGGGCCCAAACCTCATCTCCCACGCGGAAACATGGTCCTTGCGTAAGAAAAGAAAATCCACGAACGTCGTCGTAAGACCTTCGTGGATTTGTCCAGATTATTTCACGAGCCATGCATCGAATTTCTTTTCGACTTGCTCCTGGGTGAGTGTCGACTCTGTCTCGGCGCGTTTGATCCCGCGCTTCACTTTCTCGACGACGTAGAGATGGTATTGAATGTCATCGAATGTACAATCATCCGGAAGACTGTCGAGAAGAGCGCGGGCCTGGTCTTTCACCGTATTCGGCATGTTTCACCTCGAAACAAGTATCAAAAACCAAATCCTCGCCCCTCGAAAAGCGGACGAGGATTTGAACAGTGGAGGTGGTCCTCAGAAGAATGAATTCTCGAACAAAGAGGAGTCGACTTCTCTAAACAGAGGGTCCATCAAATTTCTGCGCTCATCGCTGCTAAAACCCTGTTTTAGGCGACCATGTCGACGTAATACGGTGACGGTACCGTTGGGTAAGCTCGGAATACATGGACGAAAACAGCTTCTGTTTTGTTTTGTATCTCCGCTTCTGAATATGTTTCAGGCAACCCCGTATTATCATCCCAAAGGAAATTCGTAATAGCCCCTCGCACGGCATCCCTGGTTGCTTCCTTTTCGCGCCAGCGATCGACTCTCAGCTTTTCCGCCTTGAGCGTTCCGAGCAGCTCGACGGCTACAGACTTGATGCGCTTGATTTCGCCGGGGGTCAGGTCCGGTTTCTTCAATACATCGAACAATGCCAGGGCTTCCTCGGAGAGACCCTCCCGCATGGCGCGGCTCTCTTCTTCGTCCATCCGATCGATGAACCGGAGAATTTCCTCGAAGGTCTTTTCGATCGTCACCCGGTCCTTTTCGCGATTATACTCAGCGACGATCTCTTCATAGTGCTTCTGAAAGTTGGTCCTCAAGGGGTTCCGAAGGAGCAGGCGCCGGAGGCGTTGTTCGATCACATTTTTCAGATTCTGCACGGTGGTGCGTTTGGCCGGCGTGCGCTCGAACTCCCGGCGAAGCCGGTCGAAGTCGATTTTACTGATATCATACGGGTGTGAGTCTTCTGCGGCGGCATGTTCGGTTTTCGTTGCGATCGCCTCGTCGACGACCTTGTGCAACTGTCGAATGATATCGGTGATATCCGCCTGTTCCCGATCCTTTTGCAGGCTCTTGTAGACGATGTTGACGGCTTCGTATGCCTGACGATGCGCCTGGATCCCCTCGATCGTGATACAGGCCTTGAACTTCGAGAAAACGGCCCGACACATCACTTCGAACCGTTTTCGCGTTTCGTCGTTCTCGTTCGCCGCTTCCTTGGCGGCAAGAATCGCTGCGTTCCGGGCAAAACCGGTCTGCTGACCGATCGCATCCAATGAAGCGTTTCGCTCGTGCAGAAACTCCCCGATGAGCGCGATCGCTTCGGCAAGATCAGCCAGCAGTTCTGCGTCCGGTCTGGCCGGTTCGGTCTCGCCGCCATCGCCGCCGCGCCCGCCATCGCCCTTTCCGGCGAAGGTCGACAAGGCCTTGCGCAGATTCTTCAGGATGCCGCAATAGTCCACGATCATCCCGTTGTTCTTGCCCTCGTTCACCCGATTTGCCCGGGCGATGGCCTGCATCAGGGTGTGTGCCTTGAGCGGTTTGTCCAGATACAGGGTGGAAAGGCTGGGAACATCGAATCCGGTCAGCCACATCGCGCAGACGATGGCAACGCGGAACGGGTGTTCCTCGGCTTTGAACGCATCGTCCAGTGCCAGTCGCTGCATGTTCTGAAACCGTGACTGTTTCCGCATGTTCTCGGGAAGGGCGATGCCTTCCTTGATCAGCCGTCGGTGCGGTGTGATATCGAGATCCCATTTACGGAACTTCTCGACCTCGCCTTGCTCTTCGCTGACCACGACCGCCATTTGCGTCTGTTTCATCCACTCGACCTGACGTTTGCGATACTGCTCGTCCTGTTCGTCGGTGGCCGCCGCAAACTGCCCTTCCAATTCATGGATTCGTTCGTGCCAGTAAAACTCGATCAGCCGGTGCATGCGAACGCAGGTGACCTTGTCAATGCACACCAGCATGGCCTTGCCGGTTTCCCATGCCGTGGAGTAATGCCGAACGAAATCCCGGGCTATCTGATCGAGCCGTTTTCCGGCCGTGATGATGTGATAGTCACGCTTGAGTTCCTGCTCCAGGCGTTGTTCCACATCGATGTTTCCTGTCTCCAGCTCCTCCAGCTTCTCGGCGATCCGCTCGTTCAGGTCGCCGATCGCCACGCCGAGTTCGTCGCCGCGCGCGTCGTAATAGAGCGGCACCGTGGCCTTGTCCTCGACGGCCCGCTGAAAATCGTAGGTGGAGACATACTCGCCGAACACGCGCCGGGTGATCTGGTCATCCTTGAACAGCGGCGTCCCGGTGAAACCGATATAGCCTGCATTCGGAAGGGCGTTGCGCATGTTGAGAGCCAGGGTTCCATACTGGGTGCGATGCGCTTCGTCGGTGATGACGATGATGTCGTCCCGCTGCGTATAAGCCGCATCGGCGATGACGGTCTGGTTGAACTTCTGGATCAGCGAGAAGATATGCGACTTGTGTTGGGTCAGCAGCTGGGCGAGGTGATCGCCGCTCGCGGCTCGGCAGGGAGATCGGTCGTTGTCCACGACGCCGCACCCGGCAAAGGTTTTATAGATCTGCGTATCCAGATCGTCGCGGTCCGTCAGGACCAGGAACGTGAAGTTGCCGCCGAGTTTCCGGTGAACCTTTCGGGTGAACATCACCATCGAATAGCTTTTTCCCGACCCCTGGGTGTGCCAGAACACCCCCAGTCTGCCGTCCCGATGCTTTCGATCACGAACCGCCTCGATAGCCCGGTTGACGCCCATGAACTGGTGGTTTCGCGCCAGGATCTTCCGGGACTCCCCGGCCGAGTCATCGAACAGGATGAAGTTCTCCAGCAGATCCAGGAAATTCGTCTTGTCGCATACACCCTTGAGCAGCGTTTCCATGTCGACGATGCCCGTCTCTTCTTCGGCCAGACGCTTCCACTCGTGAAAATGCTCGAAGCGGCTGGTGACCGAACCGAGTTTGGCCTCCACACCGTTGGCCAGGACGACCAAAGCGTTGTGGTGGAACAGGTGCGGAACGGTGTCTTTATAGTCGAGGAAATTCTGCTCGTAGGCGGCCCGAATATCTTTGCTGATATTTTTCAGCTCCATGAACAGCAGGGGCAGGCCGTTGACGAACCCGACGATGTCTGCCCGGCGGCGATACAGATCGCCGCGCACCCACAGCTCGCGCACGCAGAGAAAATGGTTGTTGCCGGGGTGGTCGAAGTCGAAGACCCGGAGGCGTTCACGGACCCGTTCGTCTTTAGCGTTACGGCAGGTGACGGTCACCCCGTCCTTGAGCAGTTCGTACATTTCCCGGTTGGCGGCGGCCAGACTTTGCGAGGCCGAGACGGTGACGATCCGGCGGACGGCGTCTTCATAGTAAGCGATCAATGAACAGCATCTTCACCTCTGGTTCTGGATTTGGTTTCA
>CAYMEN010000042.1:0-36296 GCA_964389325.1 uncultured bacterium
TCAAGCCGAATGTCGATCAGATCAAAGATTTTTCTTTGGGTCCCCAAACGACGATGAAAGGTGTTGTCAAATTGACAACGACCTCGGAAGCACTGTCAAATATCCTGGTCGAGGCCTATCTTGACGGATCGCTTGTCGGGTCACTGAATACCACTGTCAAGGGCGAGTTCGTCTTCGAAAACCTGTCGCCTGGCACCTATAATATCGGCTTGGCGCGAGATGCGATGGCATATTCTCCCGCAACCTACGTGATATTGATTCTCAACGATGGGACCATCGTCCCTGATTCGCCTGAACTCTATATTGCCCCAAAGGTGCTGACGGAAGAAGATATCGTTCATCCGCTGGCCTCCGGGACCATCATTGACGCGTTTACGAAGGCCCCGCTCCAATATGTGACGTGCACCTTGAAGGGGGTTGGCGGAACCATCACCGACGATCAGGGGCGGTTCTCGTTCGCGAGCCTGGTACCTGGGGATTATGAACTCACATTCACCAAGCCCGGATGGGAAACCATGACTATCAACTTCATCGTGAAGCAGATCGGAAATACGACGACGATGTATCCTGGGACACTTGCCTATGAAATGATCCAGAGCCAGGAAAACGATGTCGGTGCCATCACCGGCAGGTATGTCGATGAAACGACCGGCCTTGGCGTGGATGGCCTGATCGTCAGGGTCTATCCGATGAAATACGAAACCCGCACGATCACCGTTCTTGTCTCCGGCGAAGAGACGCAAAAAGACGTTTCCTACTGGGAAGTTGCCGGGTCTCCGATTCTTTCCACCCGGACGGGTGAAGATAACCCAGGCAACGAAGATCTGACAGGAACCTTCCGCCTCGAGCATCTCCAGCCGAGTTCGGATACCGAAAAATACCTGGTATATATCGGAAATAACAGTTCGTCGATGGTCCGTTCTGTGTTCAACGATCCCGCCGATGTCGGGAATCCCCGGCAGATCTGGATGATCGAAAATACGGCCGGCAACGCCGATCGTCTACACTCCTGGGCGCTGGTCGACGTGACCGCCAAGACCACCACCTACCTCGAGAATTACAACCCGCCCAACTACTAGACGCAGGGAAGGGGAGTTAGGAAAACGACAGGCCCGGGGAACCAACCCCGGGCCTTGTCTTTTGCAGGCCTCACAGTAACAGAACACACCGAGAAGTCCGTTATTCCGGGATGGAAATATGTTCCCTGGGAACCCTCTCATCCGAAGATCTCGAGAGAGCCGAACGGAATTTCAGGGTGATTCTCGAGTTGTGCAGCCTGGCGTCGTTCTTTCGGCAGGGAAGGTGCCATGTTTCCGGCAGGTGCAGGGCGTCAGCACGGCGAAGCGAGCGTCGGGAGCGGGTATCCGGTTTGGTACAATTGTTGCTTCCTCTTTCTGTCACAACAAGAGGCTGGATTATCGACAGGAGGAAGATGATGAAACGCAGGATTCTGACCGGGTTGATGGCGATCGCGATCTCCGTTCCGTGCTGGGCCCAGGAAATTGTCGTCGGGCAGACCGACCAGAGCGGCCAGGCAGCGCCGGTGAGTTTTCAGGACCCGTTTGGTCAGAGCGGCTACGGACGTCCCCCGGAACCCAGCGTTCCTGTCGAAATCGGACAGCAGAATCAGGGCCAGCAGGCTCCTTCCGAGCAGACCGGGCAGGTCGATCAGGCCGGAAAGGAAGACCCTTGGAACCAGTCCGGTCAGTCAGGCCAATGTGGTCAAGCGGGACAATCTGGGCAGTCAGAGCAGTCGGGGCAGTGCGGCCAGTCGGATTCGTATGGATATCCCGGACAATCCGGCCAGTCTGGTCAGTCCGATCAGGCCGGGCAGTCCGGTCATCATGGCCACTATGGTCAGTCGAACGGCGGCTGTTATGAACGTCCCGATTATGATCCGGCCAAACTTCAGACGGTTATCAGCCTTCTGAGCATGATCGAGAGCGACCTTGCGATGTGCGCTGCCAGCACCGGCAACTGGGGCCGCGACGTCATGGCGATCGGCCATATCAACAACGCCCGTTCGGCCCTCGAGCGCGCCCCCATGCATCCGGCCTGGCGGCCTCTGCTGGCCGAGATCCATGATCGGCTCGGCCGGATCCGGTTCCATCTGCTGATGAACGATGACGCCGCCGCCCGCATGATGATGGGTGAGGTTCAGGCGATCGTCCGCTCGACGAAGGAGTCGCTCCTGATCAATGCCGGCGTCCGCGTTCCGGGCCAGATGACCACTCAGCGGCCCCGCGTCGTCGTGATGCCGCAGATTCCGACCGGTGGCTACGGCTCGAACCACAACACGCACCAGGGCTCCGGCTGGGGTTCCTCGTGGGGCTCCGCCTGGGGCAGCGGCTGGTCTTGGGGAAACGGCAACGGAACCCAGATTCCCGGCGGCGCCATGAGGCCGGCCGGTCCGCAGTATCCCTCGCTTCCGCCGACCAACCTCCCTCTGACCAACCAGTAAGCACATACATCAAAAACCGCTCCTCGCATGGGGAGCGGTTTTGTTTTGTGCCCGATACGGGCGACGGCGCAGCGTGAAGGTTTGAGGGCTCGTCAGGGACCCGGTTCCGTGAGCTTGCGGATCTTCTGTGTCGACGACTGGACTTGGCCCACTACGCCGGCTCCGGCGACACAGCCGCCTTCGCAGGCCATCACTTCGACGAAGTTTCCCGGGCAGGCGTTGAGGAACGCCTTCAACTGCAGGAGCGTCACGCGCGTCAGCCCGTTGATGGAGACGGGTTTCACGAGGGTTCCCGGCGGAAGGAACGCCTGCACGGCTTTCGTGACACCGCCCTGGATCGGGAATCCGCGGCCTTTCCTGGAAGCCGGCATGTCGAGAGGATCTGCCGGGCAGGCGGCGACATCGACCCGGCCGGCGATGAACATGGCGCCGAGCTCCTCGAACGTCAACACGGCGTCGATCATCGGGTCATTCCGGCCTTCGAACCGCTTTGCGACGCAGGGTCCCACGAACGTGACGAACGCATCGGGATTCCGTCTCCTGACCTCTTCGGCCGTCAGGTGCATCGGCGTCGGCGTATCCGAGACATGCGCCATCAAGCCCGGCGCATGTCTGCGAGCCGCCTGCACGTAGGCCGGACAGCAGGAGGAAGTCATGAACGTCGCCCCCCGCTTCATCCGATGGGCGAACTCGGCGGCTTCGGCTCGCGCGGTCTGCTCGGCACCGTGCGCCACTTCCACGACATCCGCGAAACCGAGCCGTTTCAGGCCGGCCACGATCTGCTCCAGCGTCCCGGGAAACTGTCCGACGATCGCCGGGGCGATGATGGCCGTGACCGGCCGTGGCCCGCGCAGCGCCTTCAGCACGTCGAGCATCTCGGACCGTTCGAGGACGGCGCCGAAGGGGCAGGCGCGCATGCATTTCCCGCAGGAGATGCATTTGTCGAAATCGATGACGCTGCGCTGCTGTTCGTCTTTCGAGATTGCCCCGACGGGGCAGGCTTCCACGCAGGGCACTGGAATCTTGACGATCGCGTTGAAGGGGCAGACCTTCTGGCATTTTCCGCAGTTCACGCAGGCTTTCGGATCGATCCGCGATTTGCCGTCCACGATCGTGATCGCCTGTTTCGGACAGTTCACCGCGCAGGGGCGCGCGAGGCAGCCCTGGCAGGCGTCCGTCACGGCGTAATGGGTCTTCACGCAGCCGTGGCAGGCGATTTCGAGGATCGAAAGAACGGGACCCTCGACCTTGTTGCGCTCGAGCGCCTGCTGTGCGAACGCGGAAAGCGGCGTGAGCTCGTCTATTTCCTCCTCGAAGCCGATTCCCAGCGCGGCCAGGCAGCGATACCGGATCACGGCGCGGTCCTTGTACACGCAGCACCGGGAAACGACCTGCGTCGCGCGCGGCCGCATCTCCAGCGGGATCCGGTCGATGTCCCGGACGAGATTCCCGTCGAGGTAGGCCCGGGCAATCCGGACCAGCACTTCTCTCCGGATCCGTGTCGCATCGTTTTCAAAAAGCATGGTCCCGCTCCTTACGCATTCCCGGACGAAAGCCGTTCGAGCCGTTCGATGATCGCGGGGATCGTCGCCTCGCCCATCGGCTCGCCGTTGATCGTGACGAATGGCGCCCGGCTGAAGTTGCGGTCGTTGCACAGGCCGAGACAGTGCGAGATCTGTATCTCGACCCTGGCCTTCAGGGCGGGCGGCAGATGCTCCGCCAGGTTCTGGAGGCCTGCCGCCCCCAGGACGAAACAGGTCGTTCCCGAGCAGATGCGAACGATATATTTATCCATATAGTATTCCTTCCCGGTTCAGACGAACCGAACGGTCACTTCCTTGAAATGGGTGTCCCGGAGCGCCGCGACGATACGCTTGACGATGTTGCGCCGGATCTCGAGGTCGATCGGGAGGGTCGGGTCCTGGTGGGCCTCGTTGATGCGCGTGCCCACGACGAACTCGATCAGGTCGCTTTCCTGGAACAACTCGACGAGCGCCGTCGCTGCATTCCTTTCACCGGGCCGCGTATCTCCCTCGAGAATCTGCGCCGTACGCGTCAGCGTAAGAATGCCTTCGGTCACGAGATCGGTCCCGGCCATGCGCGAGAATGCAGGCAGAGCGCCGGTTCCGGAGCCCAGTTCTGTTTCGATGTCGCGGTGCAGGATGCGGGCGAGAATGTTGGCTGTCGTTCCGCCGCAGACGGCCTTGCGGCCGGGGAATTCATCCAGAAGGCGGGCGTATTCGACGTCGCGCGCCTTGTCATACGGCGGCCCCGAGAGCACGAGAAGCCGGCGCGGCTGCCGGAAATACAGCACGGTGGCGGTCATGTCGTCCCCCGCCTGTCCGCCGGTCTCCTGCTTCCGTGCTTCGTCGAGAAGCTGTTCGGCGAGATGCTGAGCCGAAAGGGTGGGGGAATGGGCGATCCGGCCGCAGACGAACGTCGCGACCCCCTCGCGCGTCCAGCCCAGGAGATGCCGCTCGGAGCCGAGGCCGGCCTGGCTGATGCCGTCGGAGAAGGCGATGATGCGGTCTTCCGGTCGCATCTCGAACTCGTATACCCGCAGCACGCGGTCGCGATGCCTGGGCGAGACGAGCTCCCGGTGCGGCACGGGAACCGGCTTCCCGTCCCTGATCAGAAGAAAGGCAGGATTGTCGAGCTCGATGATGCGCGTCTGCGACTCCATGCGACAGTCGACGATCGTGAACGTCGCGTAGCTGATCTTGCGCACCCGGCAGACGGGAAGCGCCTCCATCATGATCTCCGCCGCCGGCAGGATGCGGGCATCGGCCGAGACGAACTTCAGGCCCATGGTGGCGGTCATCGTCGCGAGGACGTTCGCTTTCAGGCCGCTTCCAAGACCGTCGGAAAGCACGGAAATGACCCGGTTCTCGGCCGGAATCTTCCGCGAGCGGAACGCGTCTCCGCAGACCTTCTCGCCCTTTTTCGGGCACTGGGACTGGCCGACGTCGAGATACAATCCGCCGTTCATCCGGGTTTCCTCCAGTTGGCTGGTTCGAACTCCGGCTGGCCCGACGAATCCGGCGTCTCCGGATGGATGGCGTAATCGTCGGCCAGGCGGCGCAGCAGGATCTCGGTCTCGGCCATGTTTTCCCCGAGCAGCGCCGCGATTTCCTGTACCGTCGTCAGGTTCTTCCGAATGACTTCCTCCGCCCGCCGGGAAATTTCCTCGCGGTGCGTCTCGGCCTGTGTCACGTCGAGGATGATTCCCCCGACGACCTGGTGCGGCTCGATCGTGAAGATCGTGACGTTGAGCACCTTGTCTTCGACCTGCAGGGTATCCTTGTGCAGCTCGTTGCCGGTGCGCAGGACCGCGCGGAACAACTCGGAAAAGGGCACCAGACGGTCCAGACGTGCCCCTTCGAGGCCCGGGACGACCTCGAAGACGGATTCGGCGTCGTGGCCGAACATGTGGGCGAAATGTCCGTTGCATTCGATGACCGTGCCTTCAGCACCGGCGATCACGACGCCGCAGGGCATGCAGTTCAGCAGGGCGTTGGCTTTCTTCTGCGCCTGCCGTCGCAGCCACGAAAGGCACATGTTCGGCTCCGCCCGGCCGTCAAGGAGAGCGCCGGCGAACTCGCGACAGGTGTTGTAGCCGCAGCCGCCGCAGTTCAGCTCGTCGGCCGTGTGACGCTTGCCGACCCGGCCGAGCGCCTCGACGAGCTGGCGTTCGGTATGTCCCTGCGATGAGACGGCCTGGGCGGTCACCGGGAGAAACGCTTCGGGAGCCGGTGCCGGGGATGCCGGCTCGTTCCGTCCAACCTGGTTCATCACCTGCATTCGGCCCGCCAGGCCGGCCGAGCTTTGAACGCAGCCGGGGCCGTTGATGCACCCCCCCGGACAGGCGAGAGCCTCGATGAAGACAGGCTTCGACAGACGGTCCGGCGTGCAGTTCCGCAGCGTTTCCTCGAGTTCCGAAATACCGCTCAGGGAAAGGCATTCGACGTTATCGAGCCCCGGCAGATGCTCCAGCGAGCCGATCATGCCGTGCGGAACAGGATACAGGCGGCCCTCGCGCGCGCCATGCGGGAAGAAACGGTCGTCCGCTCCCGGCCCGGACGCAGGTGAATGCTCGAACCCGCCTTCCTGCAGCAGCAACCGGAGATCGGCGAAGGTGATCGCGGCGTCGAGCAGGTCCGGGTGGCTGTCGGCCTCGCGCTTCTTCGCGGCGCAGGGGCCGGCGAAGACGATCCGGGCGCCGGGCGGGAGGGCCGACCGGAGTAGCCCCGCGTGGGCGAGCAGGGGCGAGGGCATGTCGGCGAGATACGGCGTCAGCGCCGGTATATATTTATGAATATATTCTACGACGGCGGGACAGGCGGTCGAGATCGTCAAACGGGGAGCGTCGGATCGGCTCAACCGGGCGGCGAGAGCCGTGTTGACCATTTCCGCGCCGAGCGCCGTTTCGCTGACGGCCGAAAACCCGATGCCATGCAGTGCCCGGAGGAGCGATGCCGTGGGCCAGTCGGCGAACTCGACGACGGCGGAGGGGGCGAGCGAGAGGCAGACCTGCCCGCCGGCCGCGATCATCGCGCGGACGCGGGGCAGGTCGTTGCGGATGTGCTTGGCTTTCGCCGGGCAGATCCGCACGCAGTGGCCGCAGGAGATGCAGAGGTCGGGGATGACCGCCGCATGGCCGCTTTCGATCTTGATGGCTTTCACCGTGCAGTGGCGAACGCACTTGTAGCAGTCCTGGCACTCGTTCTGCGACGTGTAGATCGGAAATCCGGCGTTCATTGTCTTTCTCCCTGCCGTTTCGAATCAGGCGGCGACCCGCCCGAGAAGCTCGTTGCGGAGGATCATTTCGAGCGACTCCTGGTCGCGGATGGCGAACGGCTTCCCGTCGATGTTGATGAAAGGACCCATCGAGCATTTGTTCTCACAGCGACTGCCGCACAGCTCGACTTTCATCGAGAGGTTGTGGCGGACGAGAAAGCCGAGGATATACTCGAGGTTCCTCTGGTTCCCGCGGCTGAAGCAGGAACTGCCCATGCAGACGACGATTTTTCTCATACGGTGGCTCCTTCCCTGCCGGATGTCATCTGGTCGCGTTCGCGAAGCCTCTTCGACAGGACGGCCAGTTCGGAAATCAGGCCGGCTTTCTGGACGATGATCTCGTCCGGAAGACTCAGCCGGGGGGTGGTGAAATCCCAGATGGCTCGGATTCCCGAGCCGGCGAGAAGCTCGGCCGTCGCCTGGGCGTCCACGTCCGGAACGCAAAGAATAGCGATCGATATGTGCATCCGGCCGGCCAGATCGGGGAGCTTTTCGACCGGGAAGACCGGCTTGCCTCGGATGCCCTCGGGAAACAGCTCATGATGGTTGTCGAACCCGGCGACGACGGTCATGCCGGCCGTCCGGAACCCGTCGAACGAGAGAAGGGCCTCGCCGAAGCCCCGCACCCCGACCAGGAACACGTCTTTCGTGTTGTTCCAGCCGAGATACGCTTCGATCGACGAGAGGAGAAACCGCAGGTCGAACCCGACGCGGGGAGTGCCGGTGATACCCGTCATCTGGAGATCCTTGCGGATCACGATGGCCGGCAGGTGGAGGGCCTCGGCGAGATGCGTCGTCGAGACGAACTCCCGTTTCGCCTCGAGCATCCGCCGCAGAACCCCGAGATACGCGGGGAGCCGCTGGATCGACTGGAGCTTCGGACCTGCTTTTGCGGTGAGTGTTGTCATGGATGAACCCCCTGATATGGAGAAATGTTTCTCGATATTACAATATCTAATTAATCACGAAACTGTTCTATGTCAAGTTGTATTTGCTCATCATGACAAAATTGCGATAAATTTCACGAACAGTATGCGTGAACATCAACGGGCTTTCTCCTGGTTTCGGAAGAAGAGAGGGCTTGTGGTCGGTGAAGCATTTTTGTGGGCCCCCGGTCGGATCGGGTGACGGAATCCCATGAAAATGCTGGTTCATCGCATATGCCGTGGGTGTCCCTCCAGAGGCACGTTCACCCATTGGCGGAAGAGGGGATGGATCGATGGAGATCCCATCGATGAGAATGGTGCAGGAGAAGGGAAATGCATGAATGGCTGGCCAGCTTTATAAAAATCGTTAAAAACAAGCCACAGCCAATGATTACTTTATATTGTGAAAAAAAGCACTTGCGCTTTTAGGGAAAATCGGCTATATATGAGTTGAGCTTAAGTGAAATATTTCACAACAATGAAAATACGTCATGAGAACCTGATATTAATGGTGAATACTTTATTCGCTGATTCTAGATCCTATGGAATGATGAAAATTTTCATTGTGAATATGCATGGAAAAAACTGAATAGCACGAATTCATTCGAAAGGGGAACGGTATGGAATACATGAAAATCCGGAGTGTCGAAGAGCTCGATGTGCTGATCCAGAAAGTGAAGGAAGCGCAGAGCGTCTATGCGACGTTTTCCCAGGAGAAGGTCGACGCGATTTTTCGTGCCGCATCGATGGCGGCGAACCTGAACCGCATCTGCCTCGCGAAGGAAGCTGTTGCCGAAACCGGGATGGGCGTGGTCGAGGACAAGGTGATCAAGAATCACTTCGCGGCTGAATACATTTTCCACAAATACAAGGACGAGCGCACCTGCGGCGTCATTTCGAACGACCGCGCCAACGGCATCCAGAAAATCGCGGAGCCGATCGGCATCGTCGCGGGCGTGATACCGACGACGAACCCCACGTCTACGGCGATTTTCAAAACGCTTCTGGCGCTGAAAACGCGCAACGCGATCATCTTCTCGCCGCATCCGCGCGCGAAGCGCTGCACCGTCGCCGCCGCGAAAGTCATGCTCGAGGCGGCCATGAAAGAAGGTCTGCCGGAGTTCGTCATCGCCTGGATCGACGAGCCCACGCTTGCCCTTTCCCAGCATCTCATGCGCCATCCCGACATCAACCTGATTCTCGCCACGGGCGGCCCCGGCATGGTGAAGGCCGCCTACTCGTCCGGCAAGCCCGCGATCGGTGTCGGTGCCGGCAACACACCCGCCGTCATCGACGAGACGGCGCATCTCAAGATGGCCGTGAACTCGATCCTGATGAGCAAGACGTTCGACAACGGCGTCATCTGCGCCTCGGAACAGTCGGTCGTCGTCGTCGACAGCCGGTATGAAGACGTGAAACAGGAGTTCATCGCCCGCGGCGCCCACATTCTGACTCCCGCGGAGAAAGCGAAACTCGGCAGCGTGCTGCTCGTCGACGGCACGATCAACCCGGCGATCGTCGGCCAGCCCGCCGTGAAGATCGCCGAGATGGCCGGCCTCACGGTTCCCGAGTCGACGAAGGTGCTGATCGGCGAAACGCAGGAAATCGCCGAGGCCGAGCCGTTCGCCCATGAGAAGCTTTCCCCCGTGCTTGCGCTGTATCGCGCGACGGTGTTCTCGGACGCCGTCGCCAAGGCGGCGCAGTTGGTCGAGTTCGGCGGCCGTGGCCACACATCGGTTCTCTATACCGACCCCAAGAACCTCGACCGCATCGCCCAGTACGGCGAGCGCCTGAAGACGGGCCGCGTCCTCGTGAACATGCCCGCGTCGCACGGCGCGATCGGCGATATCTACAACTTCCGGCTCGAACCGTCGCTCACGCTCGGCTGCGGCTCGTGGGGCGGCAATTCGGTCAGTGAAAACGTGGGGATCAAACACCTGATGAATACGAAAACCGTTGCTGAACGCAGGGAGAACATGCTGTGGTTCCGGGTTCCGCCCAAGGTCTACTTCAAGCAGGGCTGCCTCTCGCTGGCTCTCGAAGAGCTTATCGGCCGGCGCCGCGCGTTCATCGTCACCGACAAGCCGCTCTACGACATGAAATACGCGGAACGGGTCACCTCGGTGCTCGAGCGCATCGGCATCGAATCGACAGTGTTCGCCGACGTCGAGCCCGATCCCTCGACGGCGACGGTATCACGCGGCCTGCAGCGCATGAACAGCTTCAATCCGGATGTCATCATCGCGCTTGGCGGCGGCTCGCCGATGGATGCCGCCAAGATCATGTGGCTGATGTACGAGCATCCCGAGGTGAGCTTCGAAGGGCTCGCCATGCGGTTCATGGATATTCGCAAGCGCATCTATTCGTTCCCGGACATCGGCCGGAAGGCCACCATGGTCGCGATTCCGACGACGTCGGGCACCGGCTCCGAAGTCACGCCGTTCGCCGTCGTTACCGATGCCGCGACCGGCGTGAAATACCCGATCGCCGATTACGCGCTCACGCCTCACATGGCGATCGTCGATCCCGATCTGGTCATGAACATGCCGAAACGGCTGACCGCCTTCTCGGGCATCGACGCCGTCACGCACGCGCTCGAAGCCTTCGCCTCGGTGTTCGCGACGGAATATACGAACGGCATGGCGCTCGAGGCGCTGCGGCTGCTGTTCAAATACCTGCCGTCGGCCTACAGGAACGGCGCGAACGACCCGAAAGCGCGCGAAAAGGTGCATTATGCCTCGACGCTCGCCGGCATGGCCTTCGCCAACGCGTTTCTCGGCATCTGCCATTCGATGGCCCACAAACTCGGCGCGATGTTCCACATTCCGCACGGTCTCGCGAACGCGCTGATGATCTCGCATGTGATCTTGTACAACTCGACGGACGCGCCCCGCAAACAGGCGTCGTTCCCGCAGTACAAGTATCCGGTCGCGAAAGACCGCTACGTGCGTATCGCGGAATACCTCGGCGTCACCGGCGCCACGGCTGACGAGAAGGTCCAGGGCCTCGTCACGAAGCTCGAGGAGCTGAAGAAAGAGCTCGAACTGCCGCTCACCATCCGGGAAGCGGGCGTGAACGAGTCGGAATTCGCCGCGAAGCTCGACGAGCTCTCGGAAATGGCGTTCGACGACCAGTGCACCGAAGCGAACCCGCGGTTTCCGCTGATCAGCGAGATCAAGGAACTGTTCAGAAAAGCGTTCGATGGAAACTGAGATCTGAAACGGTCTGAACTGGAGCGGGGCCTGGGGAAAGCCGGGCCCCGCTCCATGCTTCGTGCTGATGGTGCCTGCAAAGCGTTCTTGGGGTAATATGGAGGAGTCACGATGCTGATTCGTGGGAGGATGTCATGACGATGGACAAACTGAAACGAATGCTGGCGGCGATGCTGGTGGGCGCGATTCCGGTGAGCGCGGCAGGCCAGGAGCCGCCGCTGCCGGCTCCGAACGGCGGGGCTGCCGCCGGTGAGACGGGGGCCTGGAAACCCGACGAAGGGAAGCGGCAGGCGCTGGTCGAGTCTCTTCGGGCACTGCAGCGCGAACCCGACAAGGTTCCGTTCCACAGCGCGATGTGTTACGACATGTCGATGCCGCCCGTGTCGGTTCAATACACCTGCGAAACCTGTGGCACCGTCACCGACCTGCCCTACGAGGGCCCCGGCGAACTTTCCGAGGCGCTTCCCTACCTGAGGCGATCGTTCCGGGACCTTCCCGTGAAAGTGACGATCGATCCATCGCACCTCTGTTCGAAGTGCGGCGGCGGGAAGCCATATTGTATTGTAATGACTACAGAATGCGGCGAGTGCGGAAAGGCGTTCTCCTGGAACGTCTCGACCAGCGACGAGAAAGACCGGCTCAAACTGCTGTTCATCGCCCACCCCGTCGACTCGTTCGACGCCGGCCCCAAGGGCATGGGAAGAGACGGCCCCGACGCGAAACGGGTGATCGAGAATGCCGATTACATAGCCTCCCGCCTCTTCTGTGAAGACTGTCGCAAGAAGCTCGGCCTGGCCGGGAAGTAATCGAAGAGGCGAACGCCTCCCATGCTTCGACTGGCTCAGCACGAACGGCCGGGATCAAGACGCGGGCTGTTTCTTCGAGACGAGTTCCCGGATTTCCTGGGTGAAGAGGCCGACGTCGCCCGAGACGACGATGTCGAGGGCATCGCCTGCCTGGATGATCGTCGAGCCTGCGGGGACGATGTGCTGGCCGAGGCGCCGGATGCTCACGATCAGGACGCCTTCCGGCAGGCTGATCGTGCGGATTTCCCTGGTATCCATCTCGGAGCCCTCCTCGACGACGAGGTGCAGGTCCGACGGTTCCGCGAACAGGGCGGGCGGCGGGCCGCTCTTCCGGAGATCTTCGTTCAATAGTGCTTCATATACGGGTTTTCCGCCGAGCCATTCCGAGATGTAGAACGCGATGAGCGAGGCGATCATCATCGGGAACAGCAGTTTGAAGTTGGCGGTCATTTCCAGGATCAGCACGATGCCGGTCAGGGGCGCGTGGACCACTCCCGAAAAGAAGCTGGCCATGCCGATGACCGAGAACATCGAGGGGGAGATCCCTGTGCCGGGGAGGAGCATGTTCCCGGCCAGGCCGAAGGCATACCCGGTCAGGCTGCCGATCGCGAGCATCGGCGCGAAGATGCCGCCGGGAACCTTCGCGAGATAGCTGGCCACGGTCAGGAGAAACTTCCCGGCGAGCAGGAGCAGCACGAAGCCCAGGCCGAGTTTTCCCGGGACCGACTCGTTGATGATCATTTCCGCCGTCCCGTGGCCGGCGCCCGCGATCTCGGGAAGCCAGACGAGCGCCATGCCGCCGGCGAGCCCGGCCAGGGGGGCGAAGAGGCCGTCGGGAACCGATGCGAGGATGCCGTCTCGCCGGACGCCCCGGATGAGGGCCCGCTTGAATGCAAACCCCGCCAGGCCGGCCGCGACACCGAGGAGCGCGAACCAGGGAAGTGCCGCGAGGGGCGGGGTGGTATGCGCGAAGACGCGGAACGACGGAAGCTGCCCCAGGAAGGAACGGGCGACCGTGTCGGCCGTGATCGAGGCGGCGAGGGCCGTGACGTAGGGCAGGGAGGTCAGCTCGAAGTGGAGCTCCTCGATCACGAACAGGAAGCCGGCCAGCGGGGCGTTGAACGCGGCCGAGAGGCCGGCCCCGGCGCCGACCGAGATCATCAGCGGCGCCGCTTTCGACGGGAGACCCAGCCGGTCGGCGACCAGCTTCCCGACGGCACCGCCCATCTGGACCGTCGGCCCTTCGCGGCCCAGCGAGAGGCCGGCCCCGATGGCGAGCACGCCGCCGACGAACTTCACGGGAAGGAGCCGCCACCAGCGCAGCTCGCGCAGGTTCATGAGTACGCCCTTCAGGTGGGGGATGCCGCTTCCCGACGCTTCGGGGCTGAAGCGCGCCGTCATGCGGGCGACCAGGGTCACGACCGCGACGCAGGCGAGCAGGGCGAGGGGAACCGCCCACCAGCCACTCTCGAGGAAGGGGTGCAGGAGGCGCGATCGCAGGTGGTCGAGTTCGAACAGGGACCACTGGAACGCGACCGCGACGAAGCCGGCGATGCCCCCCACCAGGATTGCCTGGAGGAGCTGGAACCGCCGCCGCTCGCGGGACCGGAACCCGGCGGCTGTCGAGTGCGTGTTGTGAAGATGATCCATGCGTCGTCTCGGGCCTGCATTGTCGCGCAATTGTTCGGAATGCGCAAGGCATTCCGCAGGGGCGGTTCGTGAACCGCCCGAATCGCCTGCGACGATCGCAGCGTCCGGATATTTTCGGACACGGCGTGATGATGTGCGCGCAGGGCGCTTCTCGAAGCGCCCCTACGGCTCATTGGGAGCGATGCGCCCGAAAACTCGCTACGGTTTTCGTCGGATGGTGGTGCGGGTGAAGAGGCCCTCGGGGGTGAACTCGAGGGAGGCGGTCAGCTCCTCGAGGCTGTCGACGAATCGGTTCAAGGGCTGCGTCGCATCGGCCGATTCAGGCTGGCGCGGATATTCCGGGGTGCCGTGGACGGGGCAGACGATGCCGCCGCGGCCGGGTTCGTCGCGGTAGGCGCCGCCTTCGGGGCAGAAGGGGACGTAGCCGTTGATCCGGAGGGACTCGTCGTTCCAGCGGTCCGGCGGGATGCCGCGCAGGCGCGACAGGGCGTGGAGCGAGCCGAGGTTGTTGAGGCAGGCTTCGCGCACCTGTTCCTGCCATCCCAGGCGGGTCGCCTCGGAGATGCGGTCGAACGCCTTGTATCGCAGTCGGAACTCGAGATTGGCGGAGGTTTTGAGCCGGTCGACCGGGCCGTTCAGCATCCGCTCGATCACGCTGCGCTGGGTGGAGACCAGCAGGGCGCCGCCGTGGACAGCGAAGAAGAACCGGAATCGGACGACGAAGAGGCCGAGCTCGAGCGTGTGGAAGGCCGGTTTGCCCGTTCCGAGCGAGGTTTCGTAGGTGCGCAGGCGGAGGCCGCTGGAGAACCGGGACTCGTCACTCATCGAGTAACGCACCAGCTGGTCGAGAAACTCGCGCAGGAAGCGGGCCGCGAGTGGTTCGTCGCGCACCTGGACCACGCCGAACACCGGCAGGTTCAGGGAATACAGCAGGACCCCCGCGACGGCGGCCCGGCCGGGGTCACGGGCCATGTCGATCATCAAAAAGCCCGAGGTGTCCTGCATGAACTCGAACCGGAGGTCGCCGTCGACCAGGCCCAGAACTAAGGCGGGACCGATCGCGCGCAGGAACTCGTCTTTCGTCAGGGTCGAGCCGGCGACCAGGCTGTTGATCGTTTCGTCCCAGCCGGAGGTGAGCTCGCTGACGCCCTCGCCGTTAAGTTTGCCGGTCAGGAGACCGATCGTCCCGGGATGGATGGGCAGGTCGATCGATGCAGGGGCGCCGCCACACATCGTCTTGAACCCGTCGTAGAGCGAGTTTTCGACGAGCGGCAGGATACAGGTCTCGAGCGCGATGCTGTCGGTCGCGAGCCGGCCGCGGATTCCCACCGGGTCGAAGAATCTTCGCCAGTATCGCTTGTAGGAGTCGACGAAGCCTTTGTATTCCGTGACCTCCTCTTTGGTGACCCGGTTCGGTGGCCGATCGACGATCGGCCGGAGGTAGCGCAGGCGGCCGTGAAAGCTGCAGACGGGTTCGGCGGTGTCGGAGGCGAGCGTGAAGGTGCCGCCATCGGGGCAGGAGAGGTACGATTCCTTCAGGCAACCGTCGGCAACGAGGTCGGTGAGGGTTGGGAGTTCACCGGGGTGCTCGTCGGCGTGAAGGGTGACCGCGTTCTGGAGAAGGCGCAGGCTGCTGATGCAGTGCAGCTGCCGGCGGCGGGCGATCTTCCAGACGGGGTCGACCAGGTGGCGGATGTGCGCGTCGGACAGGTAGAGGAACACGTCTTCCCGCGTCGGATCGTGCGGGAACACCGTGCGCATGTAGCGGTAATCGGCCGACTGGGCCAGCGAGGGGCGGCGGCCGCGCCACACGGCGATGATGCGTTCGATGGCGGCGGCGCTGTTGGAGTAGACCGAGACCTCGCCGAGCACGCAGGAAAACGAGTGGAGATGCCGGTCGGGGGTCGTGAGCGCGAACACCGAAACGCCGTCGACCTCGCGGCGCTCCTCGCGGGCCTGTGGAAACCGCTCGCGGGCTGCGGCGAAGCGCTTCTGTGCCATCATGTCGAAGAGGGCCCGGTTCTTCACCGTGAACAGCACCGAGAGGTCGGTTCCCTCGTGCAGGAACGGGTCGGCGCCGCAGACGGTGAGGTCGGCGATCACCTGGTCGCCGAACAGCCGCGTCAGCTCGGAGGTTTCGAGGCACAGCTGGTCGAGCAGTTTCTCCTTCACGCGGGCGTCGTGGGCCGCGGCCTGGAGGGTGTGCAGGAGGCTGGTCCCCCACTGGTCGAGCAGGTCTCCGAATGCGATCTGGCGGTTGATGTCGGAAAAGTGACAACTATAGAACTCGGACGGAACGAGCCGGTCGAGCGGCGGGATGGCGGGCTCGCGGCCGGCGATCATCGTCTCGTATGGGTGCGACTCGATGTCGGGGCCCGACAGCACGGTGATGGGCTCGGTCTGGTCATCAACGGTGGCAGATGCGGGCGGCCTGTTCATGCGATCGAGCTGGAGCGCCTCCTGGATGGCGAGGGCCCCCGTGGTGAGGGAATACAGGTCGGCGTCGGGAGTGTCGCGCCGGCCGAAGAGGGTGGGGCGGTGCCGCTCGGGTTCGTCGCGGACGAGGCCGAGCCGGCTGGGAACCTGCCTTGCCAGGAAGGAGAACAGGCTGTCGGCAGGCGTCTGCCGGCCCAGCACGGTCATGTGGCGCTTCCAGGAGTCGAACCAGTCGTCGCGCACGCGTGGGTCGTCGGAAACGTCGGTCGCGGGGACCTCGAGGGTGATCTCGCGCACCAGGCGGCCGTCGCGCCGGTCGTGCAGCCGGAGTCGGGCGGGGCCGGCTGCGCGGCAGCGGCCGAACACGAGAAGCGCCGGTTTTTCCTGCAGGCTCTCCTCTTTCGCTTTCCGGAGCCGCTCGAGGTCGTTGGCGTCGGGATCGATAGGCCCGTGGGCGTCGCATCGGACCGTTTTCGCCCCGTGGGAATCCGTGACGAACCGGTAGCGGCACCGGCCGGACGGCCCGGTGATGCGGGCTGAAAGATATTTTTCTTTGTATAGTATTTCGAGATATTCCTGGTCCGGGCCGGCGAACGGCTTGGCGTGGTCCATTTCATACATTTCGGAGGCGCCGAGCAGGATTCGCATGTTCTGCCGGCATGCGACGTCCTGGGCTCGGGAAGAGCGCAAACCCAGGCGCGAGCTTCCGATCGTCACCTGGAACAGCGAGCGGTCGGCGGGCTCGGAAACCACGTCGGCGGCCGAACAGCCTGCAAGTTCCTCGTGCGGCACGGTCAGCCGGAACCACCCGTTCGCCCCCTCCTTGTGGAAGGCTGCCTCCCATGCCGCCGCCGGACCGGCTGACCACAGGGCCAGAATTCCGGCCAGAACCAGTATGCTCCTGAGTGCCATCGTGGTGTCTCCTCTCGACGTCGTCTCCAGATCCGAACCCCCAGTTCCCGCCTCCATTCTAGCAGGATCAGATCCACCGTGAACACCGCCCGGTTTCGAACTCGGGCAGGGCATGATCGCCCGCCCGCCCGAGTCGGTTGCCTATACCTGCAACGTCTGCGGCGCCGTGACCGAACATCCCTGGGCCGGCGTCGGGCAGATCGTCGAGAGGCTTCCCTACCTGGAACGGTCGCTTTCGGAACTCCCCGTCAGAATCACGTATGACGCCTCGTCCCTGTGCTCGGCGCTGGGACTTTCCGAAAAACCGCACGGCGGCGAGTGGGGTGCGGAAAAGAAGGCGCCCGGACCGCGATCGTGCGGCCCGGGCGCCTTGTCGTCGAGGACGAGGATCAGGGATACTCGACGTGGAAGGCCGAGGTTCCGGCGAGGTCTGTCGGGCTGGTGAAGCTCTCCTGCACCTTGCCGTCGCCGTTGCCGGGAAGGAGGTTGGCGAGGCTCGATCCGACCGGCCATTTCTTCACCGACTCGCGCTTCTCGGCGAGCCAGTCGGTCATCGAGAGGACCGTCCTGGCGCCGTCGGGGAGATTCACCTTGCCGGCCTCGTCCATGCCCGTCAGGAAGTCGGCATAGGTGCCCATATATTTGTACATCGGCGCGAACACCGAGCCGACGAGTTTCGCGAGTTTCGCATAGCCGGCGCCGCTCTGCCTGATGAGGGAATGTATATCGGACACGATGGACGCGCCGATCTTCGCTTCCGACGCCAGCTTGCGGGCTGCGCCGATGCCCCAGCCGGTCTCGAACTTTCCGGCTTTTTTCGCCGTTTCGAAGTCGGAGCGGGCCTTCAGGAATTTCGGGAACGCTTCGTTGGTGCGGACTTTCTCGAGCACGGAGCGGAGCTTTTCCCGCGCCTCGGGCGTCGGATAGGCGTCTGACAGCGTCTTGCAGGCAGGCGTCAGCTCGTCGACGATGAAGTTGTTGAGCTTGCGCAGATCGGGCGGTTTCTGGGAGGTGTACTCGTTCGCGAACGCGACGACCCGGTTGGCGGTCGTGACGCGGTCTTTTGGCTGGAGGCCGTCGACGACCGCGTTCAGGGCGACGATCATGCGGTCGCGGCCCGAGGATTTGGCGGGCTGGTAACTGGTCATGCCGGCGCCCACGGCGTAGCACTTCCAGGCCAGTTCGCTGCAGTAGAAGGCGCGGTTCGTGTCGTTGTTGGTGAAGCCGTAGTCGTACGGCTTGCCGAGCTGGGCGACCAGGTAGTTGACGGCCCCGTCGATGTTCTTCTTCGCCTCGGCCGCCGGCTGTCCCGCAGTGGGGCGCTCGAGGCGCATGCCGGCCCAGTTGGCGAGCGCCTCGTGCCAGCACGAGATGCGGACGCGGTTGTTCGTCGGGTCGGTTTTCGAGCCGGTGGCGCCGACCGCTTCGATGAAGACGCACGGCGGCCCGTCGATGACGACGATGGCGTGGTGATACCGGCCGCCGGTGAGGATCGCGATCGGGTCGTTCTTCTGGCCCTCGACGGTCTTGTGGCCGCTCAGAATGATATCGCCGCGCTGCGCCGTGCCGGAGAACTTGACCATCGCGGCGTCGTTCCGGTAGCGCCTGGCCCATTCCAGCATGCGGACGGGATCGCCGAAGTTCGGCGAGTAGACCGCGTTCGGGTAGCGATACAGCGCCCTGGCCCGCGCCTTCGCCCGGTCGAGGCTTCCGAGGGGTTTCTGCATCGCCTGCTTCAGGAAGGGGTAGTAGTGCGGCAGGAGTTTGAGCGCCATCAGTTCGCGCTCTTCCGCCGTCAGGAGGTCATCCTGCGTGTCCGAGGCGACGGCCGTCGTCGAGGCGGAGCCGGTGTCGGTCACGGTGACCGTGACCTGCTCGCCGCCGAACGGCGACGTCGTCTGGGCGCCGGCGGGGCCAGGGACCCAGGCCGTCGTTCCGAGGATACAGGCAATCGTCAGCAGTCTCGAAATGGTTGTCTTGTATGTCATGTTCCACATCGCTCCAATACGTGATACATCTTCCCTATCAGGTTGTGGATTAGATCGGTTCCGGTCATCCTGAGGTATCGAAGGGGGATCGGAACCTCATGAACAGGCTTGTTCGTGGTTCGATACCTCACCACGAACGGAAATTGTGATTCTATCCACAGGCTGCCATGAGTATACCTCTTCTACCGGGAATGCCGCGCTTTGGTTTTCAGAGATTTCCCCGGCGGAGAAGCCGCGGGCGGCGCCTTGCAAAAGAGCGCTCGGTGCGGTACACTGGAGAACACACCGCGATGCGGCAGGGGTTGTGTTGCCGGTGAAGTCGTTGAAGATGTTGAAAGGAACAAGAACATGCGCACAGTGAACAAGAACAGCCTCGTCGCGGTCCATTACACCGGAACGCTCGAAAGCGGAGAGATTTTCGATAGCAGCGAGGGGCGCGATCCCCTTCGCTTCCAGGTCGGCCAGGGCCATGTCATTCCCGGCTTCGACCGCGCGCTTCTCGGGATGAACGTCGACCAGGAACGCACCGTCACCATCCCGCCGGTTGACGCCTACGGCGATCGCGACGAGAAGCGCGTTTTCACGATCGAGCGCAAGGGCACCGAGTGGAACTTCGAGCCCGCCGTCGGTCTCCAGCTGGCGCTCCAGACCCCCGAGGGGCACCACATGCCGGCCGTCATCAAGCAGGTCACCGACACGCACGTGACCCTCGATCTGAACCACCCCCTGGCCGGCGAGGCCCTGACGTTCAAACTGCGCGTCGTCGACATCCTCGAAGAGGGCGAGCCCGGCAGCGAAGCCTGGGCGCATGCCGACGAAGGCTGCTGTGACGAGGGCGGCTGCTGCGGCGGCGAGCACGAGGGCGGTTGCTGCGGCGCCCACGATCACGGCGACGGTCGCGGCGGCTGCGGCGGCTGCGGCGGTTGCGGCGGCCACTGAGGCGCATAATATACAATTAGCGATATAGTATTCTGGAAAAACCCGGCCAGGAGATCCTGGCCGGGTTTTATAATTTAACGAATAATTCAGGACTCGCGGCTGCCGGGACGCGCCCCGGGGCGGGTTTCAAACCCGCCCCTGCAGATCGTTGGAGACCGCAGCGGGTTCAGGCCGGGATGGGGGATGAGGAGCCGGCGGAGGCGCGGGCATACTCGGCGAGGGCGGATTTGAGTTCGGCGAGGGCCGGCGGGAGGTTCGCGGCGAGGCGGGCGGCGACGGTGGCGTTTCCCGGGCGGGCCAGCAGGAGTTCCGCGAGCAGGTCGAGCACCGTTTCGACGTCGCCCTGTTTCGCCTTGAGCTGGATCATGGCGCTGTAGAGGTTCATGGACGGCTCGCGCAGGTTGAACAGCCGGTCCAGCAGCTGGTCGGCGGGGCCGCCCCGGCTCGAGTGGGCCAGTTCGAGGCAGGCGTCGAGCAGGGCGCCGTAGGTGTCGCGCACCTTGTGTCCGAGCCGCTCGGCGCGGGGGAGGTCTCCGATGCGCATGGCGAGGCGGTATGCGTCGAGCAGGTCGGCCAGGACGCCCGGCTGTTCGGCGAGGCAGCTTTCGATGAGCGAGAGGGCCGGCCCGGCACGGTCCATGCCGGCGAGCACGGCGGCAAGCATGCGGCGCGCGGCCCTGGATGTCGGGTGCACCTTCACATGGTGTTCGAGGAGTTCGATCGTGGCATGCGTATCGTTCGCCGTTCCGCTCAGCTTTTCGAAGAGGTCCGGGAGCGAGGGGTCGCGCAGGGCGAGGGGGCCGGCGATGGCCGGGGGGCGGCGGCGGCGGGCTTCCCGGGAGAGGGAGAGGGAGAGCGGGTGGTCCGAGCGCAGGGTCGGCGGCTGGAGGCGCATCAGCTGGCCGAGGGCGTGGCAGGCCGAGAGCACCGGGACCGGCGAGGGGATGAGGAGCATGCGGGTCAGCAGGGGGATGACCTCGAGCTGGCCCAGTTGGAAGAGGCCCTTTGCTGCTGCGGCGCGGACCCGTGGGGCCGGGTCGCGGAGCCCGTTCGTCAGGTAGGGGACGGCGCCCGGGCCGCTGAACAGCATCGTCTCCATCAGGTTCGCGCGTACGCGGGGGTCGGGGTGGTCGGAGAAGCGCGCCAGGACGAGGAGACGCGAGCTTCCAATGCGGCGCAGCGCTCCGAGCAGCGAGGCGAGGACGTGTGGATGCTCGGGCTTCTCGAGGCAGGTCAGGATGATGTCTTCGGCGGCCTGGCCGAGCAGGCCGGCTAAAACCGCGGTCTGGCTGCGCAGGAAGGGGTCGGACGCGTCGAGCAGCCGCCGCAGGGTCGGAAGGAGTCGCTCGGTGATCGCCGTCTGAGGCGCGGCTTTCGGCAGCAGCCGGCGGAGCGAGAGGAGAAGCGCCCGCAGAACGTCACCATGCCGCTCACGCGCAATCTGTTCGACGAGGATCGGGATGGCCGGCGCCGGAGGGAGGCCTCCGAGGGCGTCGGCGGCGAGCGCGCGATGGGCGGCGTCGTGGCGGCGTATCATCTCTTCGAGTTTTGACAGCGCATCCATCGAGCCGAGCGGCCACAACACCCGTGCCGCTTCGGCAACGACCGACGGATCGGGATCGGCGAGAAGGGGCGTCAGGGCTGCGGCGCGCTGCTGGGCGGGGACGGCGAGGCCGGCTGCGGCCCCGATCGCGGCTTTTCGGACGCGCGGATCGGCGTGGGTGAGGTGGGTCGTGAGCAGCTTCCAGACCTCGGGCCGGCCTGTGCGGGCGACGAGGGGCAGCAGATACGCCTTGCGGACCGGTTCGGCGGTGTCTGCGACGAGGGAGAGCAGGAGCAGGAAAACGCGCTTTCCGCCGCAGGTCAGCAGGGCCCGGGCCGCCTCGGCCGCGACGCGCGTCGAGGGCGCGCGGACCAGCGGAAGCACGCGCTCGGCCAGTTCGGGCTGGGGAAACGCTTGGAGGGCGAGGAGCGCCGGGATGCACCGGGATTCGTCGCCGTCGGCCAGCAGGCGCGCGATGCGCGAGGCCCGCGATCCGGAGCGCAGGGCCGCGCCGAGCAGGAGGGCCAGGGAGGCCGAATGGTCGCCGGCTCCGCCGCCTTCCTGGATGAGGGGAAGCTGGGGCGGTTCGCTCCAGATTGGGGCTTCCAGCGGCGTTTCGTCGATGGCGGACGCGGTCAGCCGATCGAGCAGCAGGTCGGAAACGCCGCCCGGCGCGAACGCGAGCGCCTGGATCGCGGCGGCGCGGAGGGGCAGGGGACCGCTCGCCGCGCGTTTCCCGAGCAGGTCGATCGCTTCGCCGAAGATGTCGCGCCACGCCTCGTCCATCAGGGGGGGCGGCGGGCAGAGGCGCCTCAGGCCGAGGAAGGCGGGCAGGGCGAGGGCCGGGTCGGCGCTGAACAGGTGCTCCTCGAACAGCTCGCGGTCGATCGCCAGCGGCGCCCGGGCGAGCTCCGCGAGGGCGAGACGGCGTATCCAGGGGTCCTGGTCGGTCGCGAGCTCCCTGGGTTGTCTGAGCCAGCCCTCGTCGGTCATCGTGTGTATATTACCAAGTATATATATGTCAAGGCAGCGCGAGCCGTTCGAGCGCGCGGGCGCGGGCCAGAAAATCGTCGACGGCGCCGAACTGGAACGGCCACAGCATCTGCGTCAGCCGTTCGAGAAGCGCGATGCCGCCGTCGCGCACGGCGGCCGGGTTTGAGGCGAGCATGACGCCTTCGCGGTCCGCGCGCTTCTGGTCCATGGTTTCGGCTGCCTTCAGGTAGTCGCGCACCGCCTGGCGCAACAGCTGCGGGTCGCGCGTGCGCTGTTTGAGCAGCTTGAGGGCGCGGGCGTACAGCCCTTCGTGCTTGAGGGCGATCATCGGCTGGCGCAGGGCGACGTGCATGAGGTTGTGCGCGATGAGGAACTCCTTCTCGGCGGGCTCCGCCGCTTGCCGCCACAGTGCCGTCGTGATGACGATCGGGCCGCCGGGGAAGGGGATGTCGGCGGGGACGGAACTCTCGATGATCGTCACGGAATACGGCAGGGTCGGGCGGGGGCATTTCGACGAGAGGTCCGCCACGATCCGCCGGATGAACTCGTCGTCAGCGGTGGCCGGCACGGTGACGGCCGTGCTTGCGGTCGAGGGCTGGGCGTTGTGGGCGACTTCCGCGATGAATCCGTCGGCGAGGAGTTGGCCGATGGCGATCTCGGCGCGGCTCTCGTCGAGCAGGCGCGACAGGTAGCTGGAAAGCGGATTCCGAGCCGATGCCACCGGCGCCGAAGCAAGAAGAAGGACCATCGCAAGCAGGGCCGCCCCTCCGGCCGTTCGAAGGGTGCGCTCGATCCCGCGTTTCAACGTCATGTCACAACTCCAGAATGCCGGCTGCGAAACGGGCCGCGCCGGCAGAGATTTCCTTGTTTATACCCCATTTCAGGCCGTATCACAAGAAAACACGGCAGGGAAAACAACGCACCACAGAGTCGCGGAGGCGCAGAGGAAAAATTCTTCAAGACAAAGCTCTGCCGTGACGGAGGGGCGGATCGTGATCCTCCCGGATTGCATGTGGCAAGTGTTTCGGGCGGTTCGCGAACCGCCTCTGTGCTTGTATAATGATTGGTATAATTACACCCGTTCCGATTTCACCGAGGCGAGGATGCGGGCGGCTTCGTCGGCGGGGAGGTTGACCTGGCGGCAGAAGGCGTTCAGCAGCTTCTCCTCGGTGTCGCTCATCGTACCGTCGGCCAGGGCAAGCCTGGCCAGTTCCCGATAGACGGCGGCGACTTCCTGCGGATTCTCGGGGGGCCTGAGCACGGCCTTGTCGTCCTTTGCGGCGAGAACGATCTCGTTGAACTTCGCCTGGGGAACGCCGTACGTTCGCGCATACTGTTTCAGCAGGTCGAGTTCGGCCCGCTCGACCTTCCGGTCGGCGAAGATGACGGCCGTCATCCAGCGCAGGGCGTCGGCGGAGCCGCGCAACTCGAAGGTATCGTCGGATGCATTGTCTGCGGGGACGCTGCCTGCGACGCTCGGGCCGGGTTCCGTGCCGGGGCGCGCGGGCGCGGGGCGTGAAGCGGCGAACTGTGATTTCAGCAGCCTGACGAGATCGGGGGCGTGGGGATCCGCGATCTGCTCCAGGATCCAGTCCGCTGTCCCCTCGTTCAGGGGCGTCTGGCAGTATTGGCAAACCGTGCCCGCCGTATCGGTCTCGGGGGCCCCGCAGTTCTTGCAGCAGCTCCCCGACAGGGCAAGGCCGATGTCGGTTTTGATCCCGCTCCGGCGGATCAACACGAAGACCTGGGTGCAGTTCAGCGGGTGTTCCATGCCCGGAATCACGCTCCCCTTCGCGTTCTTCTCGGCGGATTTCCAGGACCAGCGGAGTTCGACCGGAATTCTGTCGAAGGAGTCGGGCGGGGTGGACGATTCCCCGGGAACCGCGCCGAGAACGTTGACGGAGCCCACCGCGGCCGTCTGGTAGATCGTCCTCGATCCGCTGGGTTTCGGCGCGAGTTTCGCACGCAGCTTTACGATGAAGTCGGGGTGGGCGTGCTTCAGCATCGGATCGACCTTTCCGAGCCGGAACGCCGTGTAATACCGCCAGAACATGACGGATGCGCGGTCTTCGATCTGCTGCACGCTGAAGCCGGGGTCGGCCTCCATGAGCCGGTCCAGCCCGGGCCTCGGCTTCGCATCGGCGACGGCCCATTCGCATGCCTGGGTGATTTCGGCGAGGACCCAGTCGTGCTCGCCCGACCGCAGAAAGGTCTGGCAATACGAACATTTCGCGGCGCGCACGATCTCGAGCGGCGCGCCGCATGAGGGGCAGACGCCTTCGATCAGGCCGGGCTTTTCGAGCGTCTTGCTCCCCGGTCTCCGGAGAAACGACCAGATCTCCTCGAACTCCTCGGGCTCGGTCGAGCCGTCCAGCCGCCGGCCGCCCGCCAGGGAAACGCGGTAGTTGACGGCGGAAGCGCGGATCGAGACGTGGAGCACGTCGAACCGGCTGCCGCTTTCCGCCTGCACGATGCGGGCGTTGAGGATCTTGAGGTTTTCCATGTGGTCCCGGATGCCGTCGCTCTTCTGCTCGTCGATCTGGAGCGAAAACCTCTCGTAGACGCCGTCAGAAAGAAACCCTTGCGCGGAGCTCAGATTCTGTTTCGACCAGGCGTCCTGAATGCGGGAAAATCCCTGTTTTGCCCGCTCCAGGAACCGCATCTCATTCCAGTTGGGATCGCGGAGCCTCAGCGCCTCGAGAGCTTTTACCCTGGCCGAGTCCGGCTGGGTGCGGAGTTTGGAAAACTGCTGCTGGACCTTCTCGACGTCCGTCCAATCCGTGCCGACCGAGCCCTTGTTCACGTAGTCCGCGTAGATTTTCACCGCGACGACGAAGCCGCCGATGAGCATGACCAGCAAAAAGAAGGTCGCTTCGCTGGCGTTCATCGGGGTGGATGACCCGGAGCCCCTGCTTCTGTTTCTGGTGTGGCTCGAACTGCTCGACTTCTTGCTGCCCCAGCCGGAGGAGTGCTTACTCGAGGAAGAACTCGATGAATGGCTTTTCTTCGACGAATAGGAATGGCCGCCCCCCGCTCGGGAAAAGACCGGCTCGGGCGTCGCCAGGACGAAGAAAAACACCGCCATCACCGGGAGGGTGATGGCGCCGAAAGCTCGTGATGCGAATCCTCGCATGAGACCTCCTTTACGCCCCTGCCGGTGGAGCGTGTCCGCAGAGCGGCTGCCTGTTCCTCCAAGATAGATGGAAAACGGGTCCGGCACAAGAAAATGATGACCGGTCGCGATGACGGCGTGGAACAGCGGCTATCGCGTGATGCGTCGGGAAAGCGCGGCGCCGACCGTCTCGCCGGTCAGGAGTTCGCCAGCGCCGATACTTTCTGTACCAGGCACGACAAGTCGTATGGCTTCTGGAAAAACGCCGTCGGACGCGGTCCGACGAAGGACGAGGAGAGCGATTCCTCGGAATATCCCGAGCAGAGGATGACCAGAAACAGGATCCCGATCGGGACCAGCACGATCAGCATGCTTTTCAGAAACTCGTACAGCGAGGTCTCTTTCCGTTCGAGGAGGCCGAAATGGCGGTCGTAGATTTCCCGGAAACGGCCCGACTCCTTGAGCACGAAAATGGCTTCGTTGATTCGTCCCAGGAACTCCTCGTTTCCTTTGTGCAGGGCGATACAATATCGAAGAGAATGGAAGTTGATCTCGAGACGTCTGACGCCTTGGATCCGATCGCGATGCAGGATGTACAGCCCGACTCCCTTGTTGATCACGGCGCAGTCGCCTTTTCCGGCGAGCAATGCCCGGAAGGCTTCTTCCGGTCTGGCGACCCCCAGGACGTTCCGGTTGCGGGCCGTGAAGTAATCGTAATTGGCGTCGCCTTTCTGGGCGATGATCGTCATGCCGGCCAGATCATCCTCCGACCGGATGACCGGCCCGCTTGTGCGGACGAAAAGACTCCAGCTGATCTGGTTGAGGTGAACGGAAAACAGGAAATTTTTCGCCCGCTCGGGGGTGTATCCCCACCCGGCGAGAATGTCGATGCTTCCGGCTTCGAACGCCTGGCGGATTTCCTGGAACGGTCCTGAGCGGATCTCGACCGCCAGGCCGGTCTCGCGGGAGATTTCGCGGATCAGATCGACGTTGAACCCTGCCGGATGCCCCCGGGAATCGAGGTATTCGTAGGGCGGATAATTCGCATCGCAGCCGACGACCAGGGGCCGGGAGCGCGCTTCCTGCGCCGAGAAAATTCCGGGGAGGAAGAGTCCGAGACCGAGAATGAAGACGAACCATTCCCGGAACCGCCAGCCATGCAAACGACATCTCGGAAATCTCATGAGACCCAAGATGGAAAACATCCTTTTCAAAAGCTTCTCTCTCTTAACAGGCTGTTAAAGAGATACGCGAGAACGCATCTGCTCGTCAAGAATGCCCTGCGCTTCGCATGTGAATATATAAATAATTATATAATATAGCGCAAGATGCGGGTATTCCGAGGACGGTCGGCGCCATTCATTCTGAGCCTGCCGAAGGGGACGAGGGGCTCTCGTGCTTCGGCAGGCTCAGCATGAACGGGCGATTGTCGGTTATCAGCCTGCGGGACTCGACAAATAATGGGAACACGTGATTGACAGATGGAAAACAGGAGAATTACCTTGAGTTCAGATCCCCGCAAATATAAAGGAGGATTCTCATGAGAAGATCTTTTCCGTGTTTTGCCGCTCTGGCAACGGTGCCCGTCCTGATGACGATGTTCCTTTCCGCGCAGGTCCACGCTCAGGATGAGCATGCCGGGTATGGCGCCGCGCAGGCGCAGCATTCCTCGAGGCAGACCGGGCCGTCTGGGATCGGGTCTCAGCAACCACCCGGGCAGCCCTCCGGGATGGGGGGCGCGCAACAGCAGCCGAACAGGCCGCCGGATATGGGAGAAACGGGAGCGATGTCGCAGGGAACGGGGCCGTCTCGACACATGCCGCCCGAAATGGAACCCCCGAAGCCGACGGCGCCCGGTCTTGCCAGGCCGCTCAAGGGCAAGCCCACGCCCGGTGCCGTGACGATGGTCATCGTCAACCGGCTCGACAGGAAAGTCACCCTGAACGGCGTGCTGCAGCACATGGGGCGCGGCATCAACCTGACGAAACCCGTGCAGATCGTCGTGGAACCGGGAGCCACCGTGCGCCCCGTCTTCCAGCTCGACGACACGCGCCTGCTCGATCAGCATTCTCACTGGAAGCTCATGCTCGCCGGCGAAGGGCTGCCTGCCGGGAAAGTGATATCCGGAGCCCTGCAGAAGACGGGCCGGACGATCGAACTCACTCCTTCCGCCCTCGGGATGGCGAAACGCCCCGACGACGGCAAGCGGCCGCCCTCGAAACGCCCTGACGAAGAAGAGTGGCGGAAAGAGCCCCGCAAGCGCCCCGACGGTGAGAAGAAACCGCCCACCCCCGGGTCCGAAGAAGAGAAGTGGCGGAAAGAGCCCCGCAAGCGCCCCGACGGTGAGAAGAAACCGCCCACCCCCGGGTCTGAAGATGAAGAGTGGCGGAAAGATCCCCGCAAACGCCCCGATGGCGACAAGAAGCCGCCGACCCCGGGGCCCGAAGACGAAGCGTGGCGGAAAGAGCCCCACAAGCGCCCCGACGGTGGCAAGCATCTGCCCGACCAGGACAAGAAGCGTGAGCTGAAAGGCCGCCCGACTCCCGGGCCGGTGACGGTCATCATCGTCAACAGCCTCGACACGAAGATCGCCGTGAACTGCTCCCTGAAACACAAGGCTCGCGGCATGAACCTGGCGAAATCGATCCAGATCGTCGTGGAGCCGGGAAAATCGGTCCGCCCCTCCTTCCAGCTCGACGACACACGCCTGGTCGACGAGCATGCCCAGTGGATCTTCTCGGTCGTCGGCGAAGGCATTCCTGCCGGGAAGGAAATGTCCGGCATGATCCAGAAGAGCGGCCGCACGATCGAGATCACGCACGACGCCCTGAAAATCAAGCCTCTCCGCAAGAGAAAGTAGTCCGTTTCAGTCATATATCACCTGATTTCACAAGAACAGACGTGAATCACAGAGTTCACGGAGGTTTCACGGAGAAAAGGAATTCTCTGTGAAACCTCCGTGTGCATTGTGCTTTCTGTGATTCAGCGGTTGTGAAAACGGATCCGCTCATCCTTAATATGACAAAGGATATATAGCTAATGATACTATGTTGAGCGCAATACCTCGATGATGCGCAGGCGGGAAGCCTGGCGGGCCGGGTAGTAGCCGAAGAAGATGCCCACCATGGCTGAGACGCCGACGCCCAGCCAGACGGCTTCCGGCGTGACGAAGAACAGCCAGGACTGGTATTTCGCGATTCCCCAGGCACCGCCGATGCCAAGCGCGATGCCGAGCGTGCCGCCGACGAGGCAGAGCAGCAGCGACTCGATGAGAAACTGGGTCCGGATGTCCTGTCGCTTCGCGCCGATCGCGCGTCTGATGCCGATTTCGCGGCGGCGCTCGGATACCGAAACCAGCATGACGTTCATCACGCCGACGCCGCCGACGACGAGGGCGATACTGCCGACCACGCCCAGCAGGAGCGTCAGCAAATTCATCTGTCGGTTCATCTGCTCGATCAGGGCTTCGGCGCTGTTAACCGACGGCTGGACTCCCCTCAGCACCAGGCCGACGGCGCTCTGGACCTGGGCCTGCGCCCGGGCGACCGTCGCGGTCGGCCGGAGGCGGCCGACGATCGCCTCGACCCGGTCTGTGCCGGTGATCCGCTTCAGCGTCCAGTAGGGAATCATCAGCCCGTCGTTGATCTCCATCGGCCGGAGCGCGTTGTCCGACGCCCGTTCGACGCAGCCGACCACGGTGAAGACGTTGTCGAGCAGCATCACGTTCAGGCCGATGGGGTTGACGACGCCGGCCTGGCGCAGCTGGCCGGTGAGGCGCTCGCCGAGCACGCAGTTGCACGAGCCCTGGTCGAGCTCGCTGATCGGCCTCCCCCTCGACATCTTCAGCTTGTTGACCGTGTGGAACCCGCCGGTCACGCCCATGATCGAGGCCGCATACTCCTGGCCCCGGAAGCGCATCTGCGCGAAACTCGTTCCGTAGGGAGCCATGGACGCCAGCGACGGGCAGAGAGCGTGCAGCTTCGGCACCACCCGCAGGCCGATCACGTCCGCGGCCGCTTTCCCGTCGCCCCTGGCGAGGCCGGTGACGGTGATGAAATCGGTACCCATGTCCTGGAACTGGCGCAGGGCCTCGCTTTTGACGATCGCGCCGACCGAGACCATCGCGATGACCGAGGCGATGCCGATGACGATGCCCAGCAGGGCCAAAAGCGTCCTCTGCACCGACGAGAGCAGGCTTCGCACGGCTTCCCGCAGGTTGATGCGCAGTTTCAGGAGCATGCCGGCCCTCCCGCGGTCTCGTCGACGATCCGGCCGTCCCTGATCCGCACCTGGCGCCGGCACCGGGCTGCCATCGAGAGATCGTGGGTGATGATGACCACCGTGATGCCGTCGTCGCGGTTGAGGCTCGTGAAGAGGTCCATGATCTCCTGGCCGACCCGCGTGTCGAGGGCGCCGGTCGGCTCGTCGGCCAGGATCAGCGACGGAGTGCCGACGAGGGCCCTGGCCACGGCGACGCGCTGCTGCTGCCCGCCCGAGAGTTCGGCTGGCCGGTGCCGCGCCCGGTCTTTCATGCCCACCTTCTCGAGCATGGCCATCGCCCGCGCTTCGCCCTCGCCGCGGGAAACGCCGCGATACACGAGCGGCAGCGCGACGTTCTCGAGCGCCGTCGACCGCGGCAGCAGGTTGAACTGCTGGAAAACGAACCCGATCTTGCGTGCCCGGATATCGGAAAGGCGGTCGTCATCGAGGCTGAGCACGTTCTCGCCTTCGAGGAGGTAGTGCCCCGACGTCGGCTCGTCCAGCAGGCCGATGATGTTCATCAGCGTGCTTTTCCCTCCGCCGGAGGTGCCGACGACCGCCGTGAGTTCGCCCTTTCCGACGGTCAGGTCGATCCCGTTCAGGATCGGCATGTCGAGAACGCCGATCCGGAACGACTTCCTGATCCCTTCGAGCCTGATGACCTCGGGCGACGAGCGGCTGTCGACGGTCATGGCATGAACCGCTCCACGTTCAGGGCCACCACGTCGGAAGCGGTGATCCCGCCCACCACCTCGACCGAGTCGAGCGTCGTCGAGCCGGCCATGATCGGCGTCTTCTCGAACCGGCCGGTCGCCGGGTCGCGGCGGAACACGAAATACTGGTCGGGCTCGGCCAGGACGGCGCTGACCGGCAGCACCATGGCCTCCGGGTTCTCGTAGGTCGTGACCAGCGCCGACGCCGACATTCCGACCCGCACGGCCGCCCGGGCGGTGTCGTCAAGCTGCGGCACGGCCACGGTGACGTCGAACGCCGGCGGCTTCCCGCCTTCCGCCCTTCCGCCTTCCGAGCCCCTGGCCTGGCAGGAGGCGGCGGTGATCGAGCCGGGGAGCATCAGGCCGGGAAAGGCGTCGCCCGTGACCCAGGCCGGCTGGCCCACGGCGATCTTCGAGATGTTCACCTCGTCGACCTGCGAACGGACCATGATTCCCTCGAGATTGCCGATGGCCACGAGGGACTGGCCCTGCTCGACCGTCACGCCGCGCTCGATCTGCCGCGCGCCGCCGCCTCGGCGGTCGTCGTCCCGCGCCAGCGGGCGAAGCACGACGCCGCTCAGCGGGGCCCGCACGACGGCCCTGTCGATCTGCGCCTGCAGTTCGTCGCGCCGCACGAGCGCGTTCTTCACCTCCATCGCCGCGATCCGGAGGTTTTCGGGGCTGCACCGCTCGAGCAGGCTTTTGACCTCGTCCGCCGCGGCACGATCGTTGATGACCTGGTTGTCGTAACTCTCCTGGGCGCTCTCCAGCTCGGTTTTGGGAATGATGCCGCGCGAGAACATCAGCTGGGCCTCGGCCAGCTTGCGTTTCAGCGAGTCGAGCATCGTCCGGCTGCGGCTCTGGTTCATCTTCGCCCGTGTGACCTCGGGCCCAGAGACCCAGTTCCGGAGCGTTTTCTCGTTCTGCTCCGCCCTGATCGCCGCGGCCTGCGCCTCGCGCAGTCGCACCATCACCTCGCCGGGATCGACCGAGGCCAGCACGTCGCCTTCCTGCACGACCTGGCCGTACTCGAAGTTCACGTCCGCGATCTTGCCGGAGAAGGGGCTCACGACGTTGATCTGCCGGATCGGTTCGACCTGGCCGATCAGCGTGATCGCGGTCGACACCGGCATGATCTCGACCGCGACCGTCGGAATGCCGGCAGACTGCGACGCCGCTTCCGAAGGCGTTTTTCGGGTGGCCAGGCGGCGGAGGTCGGTGAACAGGTCCATGCCGCCCTGGTGCGAGGAGACCCAGAAAATCACCGCGATCAGGGTCAGGAAGATGGCGCTGGTCAGCCGGACCACCCAGACTTTTCCGAGGGCCTCCTTGAGCTCCTGGTTCGACTGCTCGGTCTTGATGTAGGCCTCGCGAAGCTTGTCGCCGAGCTCCTTTTCACTGTCGCGCAGCCGCAGGATCTCCTCCAGGTCCGCCTTCATCCGGCCGAGCAGGTCGGCGTTCGTCAGCGCCACGGCGGCCTGGGAAGCCAGCGAACTGACGAGAACCGTGTCCCGCTCGGAGAAGCTGATCACGGCGTCGCCCCTGGGCGCGCGCGCATTCAGCAGTTGTAGCACGCCGATGATGTCTCCTTCGTGGTTCTTCATCGGGATGACCAGCATCGATTTCGAGCGGTAGCCCGACACTTCGTCGTACTTCTTGACGCCGCCGAAATTGAACCCCTTCGCGGCGTAGACGTCGGCGATGCTGACGGTTTCGCCGGTCAGGCCGACGTGCGACGAGACGTTGCCGTTGTTCGGGGCCCCGTCGATGAACAGGGGCACGGGGGGCGGAATCGGCGCGCCCGTGTCTCGCACGGCGTTGATGCGCGTTCGCGTGGAGTCGTTCTGAAGAATCTTGAACTGGAGCTGGCGCGCCTTTGGGTCGACGATATACAGCGTGCCGGCGTCGGCCCGCGTCAGGGTGCGCGCCGCCGTCACGATCGTTTCGAGAAGCGCCGCGAAATCCTTCTCGTTCGAGAGGGCGAGACCGATGCGGATCAGCTCGGTCAGCTCGGGAAGGACCTGGTCCTGGGAAACGGCGGTGTCGCTCATCGTGAAACCTCGGTCTGGCTGGCGGTTTCCGGGTATTCCGGGATCTCGTCAGGTCGGAACGTGTCGATCTCCGGAAGCTCCATGCCGGGAAGTTCCGATTCGGAAGCGCTGTCGCGAAGCGGCTCCGGAACATCCGTGAAGAGGAGGGTGACGGACGCGGGGACGACGCTGCCGATGTCATCACCGGTGCTGGCGACGGTCGTCGCGGTCGGCGTTTCCGGGTCGGTGAGCCGGAGCGAGGCCGGTTCCGATGCGTTTGTCGGGCCTTCGGCCGGGGTCCGGTCATTGAGGTCGATGCCCCACGTCGAGGTCATGGTTCCCATGAACACATCGAGGTCGGAAAGCGCGTCGAGATACGAGATGCGGGCGGAGAGTTCGCTGATTTTCGCGTTGCGCAGGTCGTCCTGGTAGGCGACGATCTGGAAGTTCGTGCTGCGGCCGGCCTTGAGCTTCTCCTGCTCGACCGCCAGCTTGCGCTCGCTCAGTTCGCGCGCCTTCGCCGCCAGCGCGATCTGTTTCTCGAGCGTGCGGATCTGCCGGACCGAATCGATGCACTCGAGCTCGAGGTTGTCGGACAGCTTTCGGAGATTGAGCGCCGCCTTCTTCGCCCCGGTTTCCGCGCCGATCAGGCCGGCCCGCAGTTCGCGCCGGTCCAGGCCATACGTTGGCATGTCGAGCGTGAGACCGACGCCCCATTCGTTGCTCCGGCTGTCGAGGGCCGGCCGGCCGTTGACCTGGCTCGTGCCGTAGGAACCGGTCAGCGAGAGATCCGGTTTCATGCCGTTTCGTGCGGCGATCAGATCCATCTCGGCCAGGTCGACGTCGAGCCGGGTGACCAGAAAGTAGGGCTGGTTCTCGCGGGCCAGGGCCAGCACGCGGTTTTCATCGAACGTGAACGGCGGCGACTCGATCTCGTCGTCGGGGACGATCTGGAGAAACTTGCTCAGATCGAGCAGGCGCAGCAGGTCGAGCCGGGCCCGGTCGTAGGCGTTGACCGCGACTTCGAGGGCGAGTTCCTTGTCGGCGACGTCGGCTTCCGATTGGATGATCTCCTGCGCCGCCATCTTGCCGAGTTCGATCAGCAGGCGGTTCGTCTCGAGAAGCGTCCGGGCGCGCTCGAGCGAGGTCCGGTTGATCTCGACGTCCCACCGGGCCTTGAGCAGGACGCGATAAGCCTTGATGACGCCGGTGACCGTGTCCATCACGGTCTGCTTGAGCAGCAGCACGTTGATCTGCTCGTGGATGCGCGCCCGGCGAACACCGAGCGTGGCCACGCGGGTGCCGCCGCTCTTCAACAGCGGCTGGGTGAGATTCACGCTCCAGCTCTGCCGCCTGGCGTTGCTGTCGGCCGAGACTGCGTTGGCCGAACGGCGGTCGAGCGTGCGAGACCACGGCTGCCACAAAACGCCGATCTCCGCCCCGGTGGGGAGCCGCTGCCGGACCTGCGCGGCGGCGCTCATGCTGTCGTTTCGCGACGACGAGCGGCCGGCGTCCTTGACGCCGGTGCCGGACCGGGTCGCCGAAACGCCCACCGAGGCGTTCGGCCGGAACGCGAACGAGGTGTCGGTGATGTACGCGAATTTCTCGAGCACGCGGTCGAGATACGCCAGTTTGATCGTCGTGTTCCGCCGGACCGACAGCGCGACGCACTCGGCCAGCGACAGCCTGATCGTCCCGCTCGCGACGACGGCCGTTTCCGTGGCGATGCCGGCCTCGACAGGCCACGCGAACAATGCCAGACACAGCAGGCAGATGGCGACTCTGGCCGACAGGGCTATCCGGCCGGTGCGATGACGGCGTCGGCGGTTCAGGTTCATGGCCGGAAGGTTCTCGCTGATGATAGTTCCTCCGTTTGGATTCCGATAATTATATTTTTCAGTATTGAGTATCAAGAACATCCGTTCACCCTGAGGCTGTCGAAGGGTGCAACCCTCTCGTGCTTCGACAAGCTCAGCACGAACGGGAATACGAAGTTGTCTTTTGTCATGCAGAAATCAACATGATGATCGCAGGTCAGAACGTGATGACGGCGGTCGCGCTGTCGGGTTTGCCGACATCGTTCTTGACGGCCTTCACGGTGATCGAGACGGTGCCGCTGGTGGCCATCTCCCATCCTTCAAATCACGCCATCCCACCATGGATAAGGACTACAGTGGCTGTATTTCCGGCCAGATCCGTGACATCGGCTTCAATAGGTCCAAAGATATCGGTTGTGCTGGTGACCTGGAATGTGAAGGTCATTCCGTCTGCGCTCCAGGAAGAAATGAGACTCCCGGGAGCTACCGCTTGGGCGATAGCATCGCCGACGGCGATCCGGCTGGCGGCATCCAGAGGTTCGTTGAATTCCAGGACATAGTCAGTACCCGCATCGAGAGAAAAGGGTTCTCCGGTTCCAAGAGTGGACACCATTGGTGGCGTGGTATCGCGGGTTTGCGAGGCGATATCGGCTGAAGCCAGGCTGGAATGGCCGACCAGGTCGGTGGCCGCATCCGCCGGTACAGTGAGGAGGTAATCCCCATCCTCGGGGGTGTCGATCCGGACGGTGTAAGTGGTCGATGAAACCGCGGTGATGAGAGGGATCAGGGGCGGGATGTCCAACGGTGGAACGGTATCAATGAGAACGTCGTCGGAAGCGTCGAAGCCCGTCACCGGTTCGCTGAAGATGACGTTGAATATGACGAAATCGCCGCTGGCCAGACCGTTGCTGCCTGCGGGAAGGGTCACGGAAACAGTGGGTGGTGTGGTGTCGAGGGTCACTTCGTTGTCGGTCGGCTGGAGGAAGGATGGCGCGTTGCCGTTTCCGAGGGCATCGACGGCGATTCCGGAGGGGATGCTGGCGATCACGGTTCCGTCACCGGCCATGCCGGAGACCGAGACCAGGTAGTTCGCGGCATCCACCTGGGCGATGACGCACGTCGTGGGCTGGGCCGTTCCGCCCAGGGAGACGTCGGCCGCCGTGAACCCGCTCACCGGTTCGCTGAAAACGACCCGGAAGGAAACCGGCGTGCCGCTGGCGGGATCGGGCTGCGAGGGGGCCTGCTCGATCGACACGTAGGGGAAGGAGGCGTCGAAATCCACGGAGTCGTCGATCACCGTGGCCGGGGGAAGCGCATTCCCGGCCTCGTCGGTGATGCCGGCCGGGTCGATTGAGAGGCTGACCGCGCCGCCGGTGCCGCCGAAATCGACGGCGATGTCGTAGACGAGGCCGGCCGGATCGGTCGTGCCGGCCGAGACGAGAAGTTCCGCGGAGGGGAGCAGGATGTTCGAGCTCGCGAACCCGGTCACCGGCTCGCTGAACGTCAGCCGGAACAGGACGGGGGTCAGGCTGGCGGGATCGACCTGGTCGGGATGCAGGGACAGGACGGCCGTCGGGGGCGTCGTGTCGATGGTCACCTGGTTATCGAGGCTGGTCGACGACCTGTTCGGTACGTTATATATGCTATCACTACTGTCCGGTTTAAGACTCGCATAAATACAGCTGTCTCGGAGTTTGATCA
>CAYMEN010000043.1:0-36107 GCA_964389325.1 uncultured bacterium
CCGTTGATGGGTGGTGAATTCATGCATTTCATTCAAACCTGGTACAGTAGAAATAAATACGAAAGGGGGTTGCCGAAATGAAGAGAAAAGAGTTTGTCAGTAAAATACTGAGTATGTTACCTAGTGATAATACGCATGAGAATTTTTATATGGATATGGGCGTGAAATTGCTCGAACTAATGATGGCAAAAATATTCATTTCAAAAATCAAACCACCATATGATTCCTCAGCGTCAGACAGTATTATCTCACTCGCAGGTTTCAAAAAGCCCGGAAAATGGAGAACGAGTCTAATTCGAACAATTAGACCTTTATCCTCTCTCTACACTGAGGATTTGCGATACAAAGATCTTTTTAATTCTCCACCGGATATGAATGATCTCGCTTCGGCTTTAGCTCACAATGAAGTTCGAATTTGCCGACGAGTAATTCCGATTATCCTCAAGTCAATTGACAGTCAGATTAATAATCTCGCATCAGTCCGAGAGATTGAATCAACTTTCTTTTTACGACTTACAGAGATTGAAAAGACATTCCGATTATCGGAGATCGAAAAAGAAGCTCTCGTTCTCGTAGCCTTGTATCGCGCTTCGAGGAATTTCGAAAATCTCGTAGATTATATTCCTACTTCATCGAGAATTTCAGCAATTCGTCGTCTGGACGGCCTAATACCGTTTTCAAAACATCATCCCTTGATCTTCATGAAAACTCTTGGAAAGAACGGCATATTACGCCGTCTTGGTTTTGTTGACAGCGATCTAGATCCAAGTTCTGAAATTTTTGAATTTCTAAACGGTCTCAGAGATGGTCCTCTTAACGATAGATATTGGACCACTTGGGATGCCGGTATTATCCCTCTAGACAGGCTATTGATTCAACCGACTGACGTAGATTCGATTAAGACGATCCTACTTAACCGAAGTAATGGTCAAGGGGTAAACATCTTAATAGGTGGTCCCCCCGGGGTTGGAAAATCGGAAACCGTTCGGAGCCTGTGCCGCCATCTGGGCTTGAAACTCTATGAGATTCGTTCTCAAGAGCCCGGATCGTCGGAAAAGGACGGGGCAAATTCAGATCTCTTCCGCCTTCGAGCGCTTTATGGTTGCCAGAACATCGCAGGGGAAAGCAACTCTGCAATCTTGATTGACGAGGCTGATTCACTCCTTGGAACCAGCATTCCATCGATCTTTGGGATACTTACAGGAAATAGTTCAGGCGCAGGAAAGGCTGCAGTGAACGAGGCATTAGATCGATCACCCTGTGTTCAATTCTTTGTTGCCAACAACCTCGATCTTGACCCATCAACTCGACGTAGATTTGCATATGCCGTTAGGTTTAATCGCGCAACCACAGCTGGTCGGAGATCTGTCTGGCAAACAGCGATTGAACGCTACAATTTATCTACAGTCTTGAATACTGAAGATATTTCAGCGTTCGCTACGAAATACAGGATCGATGCGGGAGGTATTGACTCTGCTCTCCGCAATTCAGCAAATCTTCCGGAAAAGGGTTGGTCTCGGGAGCGTGTTGTAACCCATATCGAGAGATTGCTGAATGCACAGAACGTATTTTCCGGGAGTGAAAATCAATCACAGAAGCAGAATATAAAAGACGTTATTGTCCCGCCGGAACTATTGACGATTGAGCCTCTCGAAGACTTGAAGACATTACTCTCCATCCTTGATGGCTGGAAGGGCGATGATACAGCACATTTGAATGGTGAAAAGCGGCATTCCGGGTTAACACTTTTGTTCAGCGGACTTCCCGGAACGGGAAAATCACACCTCGCCCATTATCTTGCCGAGCATATCGGACGTCCTTTGCACCTGAAAACAGCTTCAAATATTTTGGACAAATTTGTCGGAGGTACCGAGGAAAATATTCGGCAGGCCTTTCTCGAAGCTGAGCAAGAAGGGGCAGTGCTGTTTTTCGACGAGATCGATTCGGTCTTACAGAGCAGGGACCGGGCCAATCGCAGCTGGGAGGTTTCTCAGGTAAACGAGCTTCTCTCCGCGCTGGACACATTCCGTGGACTGTTCATTGCGGCCACAAATCATGAATCCATTCTCGACAAAGCGTCACTCCGAAGATTCCATTTCACCCTGAACTTCGGACCTCTCCGCCCAGATGCTGCCGTAACTTTCTACACCATGCTTTTGTCAGAGTTTGCGACTGAAAAATTCGGAAAGGGAGAAATTGATTCCCTCAAGCGAATATCAGGACTTGTTCCGAGTGATTTCGCCGGATTGCGGCAGCGGTTAATCCTTCAACCCGGTGTTCGGATTCAACATAGTCACCTTATTTCCGGGGTAGTCGAGCGACGAGACGCTCGTCTTGGAAAACCCGTATCACGGATCGGCTTTCGGAACTTCGCTGATTCTTCGGCGAAAGTTTAGACAAAACATTTTCGAATCGCTCTGCCTGTCCAGAGAAGATATTCTTGAGGAGTGGATATGAGGAAGAAAGAGAGAATCAATACTGTAATTAAATTGCTTGCAGATATCTGGAAAACATATCCAGATATGAGATTCTTCCAGCTGATATATGTCGCACAGACAATATTTTCACGAAACAATCAGAATTACGGCAGAGTTGATTCAATTGATCGAGAAGGAATAACGGCCATCGGATACGATCTGTTTAATGTTGAGGATGAGGAAGTCATTAATTTACTTTGCAACCTTAGTGAATTGGGGATTGAAAGGGTCTAAATCTTCAATATTATACTTTGTAGAAAGGAGGGAAACGGATGGCGTACTTGAAAGAAGAAATGAGAGTGCAGCTGCGAATAGAATTGCTTAAAAATATCAAAGAAAAATTGCCAGAGCTGAAAGAAATGCTTGCCATGGCTGGTGATCGAGAAGCCTTCTATCGATTTTATCACCAAAGCTTTAAGGTCTATCGGCTCCAGCAAGCTACAGAGCGCATTGTGTCACTACTCAAAAGCCTCCTTCCCGAGCAAGAATTGAATGAATGGTTTAAGCAAATCATCAAAGAAGGCACGGGGAAGATATTCCAAATGAGTGACAACGACAACTGGCTTGCGGTAACACGCCCGATCATGGAAGCAAACTTTCATGCGGTGTCCTTCCTTGAACTGGCAATCTGCTACGGGGAAGAACTTGAGTCTCCGCCAGCCATCCTACCGTCCGGCTGGGCGGCTCTCCTTTACCTGTATGACCTTCGGTAAGTCTTGCGTGGGGGGTATATCTATGAATCGATACCTCGATCAACTTCGAATCGTCGTAAGGCAAGTGATCGAATCAAAAGGCCGACGACATTTCGCGATGTCCCTCGGATACCGGAACACTGCCAAGGCTCTGCGGCGTATTGACGGATTTTTAAATGGCACTGACAACGAGCAAGACCTTCTTGAGCGTATTGCAGGTGTCCTTCGGATCGATTCAAAATACCTTATGCAGCGGGTTTCTGAAGATATTGAACGGCACCAGTTGGAAGAGTACAACGCCATGCTTGTGAAGGCGCAGGCTGAGTTTCGCCCCCACATATTTGTCCAGACAGAACGCAATGTTCCTTCTCCAATATTCGTGGCTGTCATTACCGGGTCACCCTATATGCGATTCATCCTTGTCGAATCGGGTGATATGACCAACGAACAGATCGGAGAGGTGATCCGCCGACATTATGCCTCTTGCAGAGGCTCGATTATCACCTTTGGCAGGATCACCGGATATCGGTATCAGAAGAGCTTCGACAAAGGGGCCATGTTCGACATCGAAGGTAATTTTCTAAAAACTTATGAGCAGGCGGCGATACAGCCCCCGCATTTGTCTTTGTCATACAAAGGAAGAGAAATACCATCTTCGGTCTTCGGGAATGTTCAGAAACAGATCAGCTTTCCTAAAGATTCTTAAATTATTGAGATCACATTCAGTCATTAAGGCTCTTTAAGAAAGAAGGACGATACATCAGAACTGCAAACCTATCCGAACAGCGAGGTATGAAATATGAGCATATTTATTCTCGATGACTGCGAAGCAAGAATCAGCCAGTTTTCGAAACTTGGATTTAATATTGTTGTAAAGAAGGATGCCTTCGAAGCCATTTCATACTTACAATTCAATCTTGATAGGATTCGATTGATATCCTTGGATCACGATTTAATGCCACACGAAAGCAGATGCGGCAATTTAGGTATTGCTTGCGGCTGCTTTGTTGCGGACTTCTTGGCAATGATGAGTCCCAGTTGCCCCGTTATGATACATACCTCAAACGAGGCTGGGGCAGTTGCTATGAAGTACCGTCTCATTAAAAAGGGCTGGAATGTAGTGTGGGTAAAAACTGAGTCTTCCTTTCCAGATAATTGGATCGGATCGCTCTGGAAGGATCAAGCCTTAAAAGCATTAGGAAATAGTTTAAATAAACCCGAGTGCGACAATAAACGCACTCGGGTTTAATTTTATGCATAGTGATAATTCTAATTTGTTCTTTCAGGCAATAATTTTTCTGCTAACTGAAATAGAATACGAGCGGCCTTCTCGAAATCCTGTTTTGTTCCGGTTCCGTCCATATAGCACTCAGCCAAGCCCATTGTTGCCTCTGGCAACCCTCTCTTAGAAGCTATCTCAAATAACTTAAATGCCTCTTCTTGGTTTGCCTCGCAACCAGTCCCAAAATAGAGGCAGCACGCCAAGTTGAATGTTGCCTCGATCAAGCCTTTCTCTGAGGCTCTTTGGTAATACATCATGGCCTTCTCAAAGTCTTTTTCTACAAACTCACCATCTTCGAGATAGTTTGCGAAGATGAACTCTTCTTTAGCGCTGGGATTATTATCAATTCTTTCTTTTAATGCTTCAAAACGTTCAAGGTCACTGGTATTATCACTCATAGTAATTATCCCCTTATCGATAAATATTAAGATTCAATAGATGTTTAAGAACAGAAATATGATTTCTTCATGTCTTGGATTCTTTTTCTACATTGTCCAGAAATGACTCGATCTTCCGGACGACTTCCTCCGAAAGCGGAGATATCAACCGCAACCCGCGTGACAGAGTGCTTTCGCAAGGCGCGTTCTCTCCTAAGGCCCGGCGTAACTCGTATAGAGGGATATTCAATGCCCTTATACGGCCATACAACTTGTGTTCTGAGTATTTTTTGATCATTCAACAAAACCCCCTTGGTAGTTTGGACGCAACAATGTTGCGCTTACCAAGGGGGGTTCTAAGATCAACTTAACAGAGGCGGAATGAGATAGTAAAAACCCGAATCTCAATCCTGTATCCGGGACTTTTCAAGTAAGGGCATGTAACTTCTGGCTAGAAGAGCAATGTCAGGGATGAAAATATTGGAAAAGACAAACTGGTGTTGCTTTAAATTCTATTAATCCAGCCTTTATTCTCGTTTCCAAGATGCAAATATTTTTGCGTCGTACTGATGTTTTTGTGACCAGCCATCTTCATAACGATGGAAAGGGGTGCGCCAGAAGTGAGCATTGATGTAACCCAGAAATGCCTCAGGCCATGAATCCTTCGATAGGGTATTTTCAATTTCCGGCAAGCTGTTTCAAGGAGTTGTGTCAGCCAAGCCGGGCGGTGCTGACAAGTGTTTGGAAAAATAAAGTCTTCTGGTTGTTTGCCATCCATTTCTCGCCTGAGAATCCCAAGGAGATCTTTGTGGATTTCGACCAAGCGGTATTGGTCTGAGGCGTTTGTTGAAGTTTTTGGAGTGAGCAACTTTATGGTAAGAGCTGATAAATCTACATCTTTTACCTTCAGAGTTTCCATTTCACCGCGCCGGGCTCCTGTATAGCGTAAAAAAGCTAAGGCTGTACCGGCCGGATGATCCTTGAAGTGCTCAAGAATCATATTTACCTCTTCGGTTGTGTAGCTTCCGATTCTATCGGGGTCTTTGGGAGGTGTTTTTAATATTGGGAATTTCGAAACAGGCGATGATTTTAAATGTCCTTCTTCTACAAGCCAAGCTATGATGGACTTCAATAATCGAAGTTCTTCTTTAATGGTTTTGGGAGAGACTTTTCTCCAAGAGATGTAGCCAGATACGATCGTTGATGACAAATCATTGATGTAATTGATTTGTTTATCATACATGTAACTTTCTAGAGCACTCCATAGTTGTTTGTATCTGACCGTTACTTGTGGCTTTACTGTTCTAGATTTGATTTCCATATAGTTCTCGAACGCTTGTGTCGGGGTGATCGCAGCGTCGATGAGCCCTGCTTTCACCTTGTCGAAGTCGTCTTCGAAACGACGGAGGATTTTCTTGGCAACGTCCTTGCTTTTCGTCTTCAGGGATTGTCGAACAATCTTTCCGTTCTGATAGTATTTCAAGTAGAAAACGCCATTTCGCTTAAGAAGACATGCCATAAAATCCTCCCCAAGAGGTGTGACCTAAAGTGTGACCTAAGATATCCAGATTATACCAAAATATCGTATTTCTGGAAAGTGGAAATGCTGGAAACAAGCCTATCTCGGGAGTTGGAAAAATACAGTCGCGAGTTCGACCCTCGTTTCCCGCTCTCTAGAAAAACCCGGAAACCCTCATGGGCTCCGGGTTTTTTGTTTTTTCGAAAAACAGGTGCTCATGAATTTGCTAATGGTTTTTCCGAATTTTACTTGGGCTGCGGTGAAAATATGCCTGAGAGCTCTGGAAGGTTCTGATAGGAGCGAATCTCGATCAACAACGTTTCCATGCTTCCAGGCGGTGCAGAGCGGTTAGGTCGAAGTGAGGGCGATCTTTGAGGATTCATTCTTAAGGTCGGGCGGAAAACCGTCCTTCTAGTTTGGTAGAAATTTCAAGCCGTTTTACCGCTCATCGAGGAACCTTTTACTGTATATAACAATATAGTATAAGCTAGCAAGGGCAGGTCAGGGCCTTGCCTCATGGTTGCATCAAGAGAACGCCAGCGTTGGTCATTGCCAAGTTGGGATCTCTCGAGTATATTCAATAGATTATAGTACATTCCAATAGACACACCTTTCTGCACGACGCAAAAGGTTTCGGATTCTCCCGCGAGGAGATTTCACGGAAGAGGGGCAACCATGGAACAACTGAGGCTAACATCTATCGCCATTCACTGCGAAATGGCCACAAAATTGAATTTCGCCTGCCATCAGAGTTCGTATGCTTTCCTGCGAGACCTGCGCATCAGCAGCGGTAATTCCGAGAAAGCACAGGAAGCTCTCATTGTCACTCTGTCCGCGAACCCGCCTTTCCTGAAGCCGAAATCCTGGAGGTTCGATCGGATTGGCCCGGATTCTACCATTTCAGTGAAAGATCGGGATGTGGAATTGGACGGAGGCTTCCTCCTCACCTTGGCCGACTCTGTCCGTGGAAACGCCACTGTCACGGTTGAACACGACGGGCATGTCATCGCGGAAGAGACAAAACCCATAGAACTTCTGGCATACAATGAGTGGGGTGGCTCCGGATCCATGCCGGAACTATTGGCTGCATTCTCGATGCCGAATGATCCTGCCATTGACCGGATACTCCACGATGCGAGCCTTATTCTCCGGCAAGCCGGCAAACCTGATGGGATAGATGGATACAAATCGAAAAGTCGCCAGCGTGTCTGGGAGCTCGCATCTGCAATCTATGCCGCTGTCTGCAACCTTGGAATTTCCTACGCCGTTCCGCCGGCGAGCTTCGAGAGAGACGGACAAAAGGTCCGATTACCCGGTCAGATCCTTGAAAATCGCGTTGCAACCTGCCTTGATACCACCATGCTTTTTTCAGCTGCTTTGGAACAGGCAGGACTTAATCCAATCGTTGCATTGCCCTGGGGGCATGCAGTTGTAGGGGTGTGGTTGCAACCGGATGAACTTGCGACCATAGTCATCGATGATGCTGAAACCCTTCGAAAAAGAATTCAGCTCAAGGAACTCATCCTGATTGAGACAACATTTGTAACCTCTCACCCCGCTCCGCCATTTTCGAAAGCTGTGGCCACGGCAGCTGAATCAATATCTCCGGAAAAAGATGATACGTTCCATGCAGCTGTCGACATCAAACGCGCGAGATCGCATCGAATTTTCCCTCTCTGTCAGAAAAGCGAAACACGTTCGGCGACAGGTGAAATGCAAAATAAACCTGTCGCCATACTACCACTCGAAGAAGCCCCGCCTCTTCCCGATTTTGGAAACGAGATGGAGGTGGAAACGAAACCAGAAACCCCTGCAGGTCGTCTTGAACGCTGGCAAAGGAAACTCCTCGACCTGTCAGCCCGGAATCCTCTTCTCAACCACAAATCTGAGAAAACGAGTTTGCGGCTTTTATGCAAAGAACCAGGTCTTCTTGAAGATCGGCTTGCAGAAGGTGCCCGAATATCCATCGTCTCCATTCCCCAACCGACAGTCCAGGGCCAGGATGAAGAACTCCACCGACAACGGACGGGTGAAACGATTACGATCGAATATGCCCGGGAATCCCTAGAAAAAAATCAGGTACTTGTAGATCTACCCCCGGAAGAGCTCGCACGGCGAGCGGTTGAGATTTACCGGAAAGCCCAGACGGCACTTCAGGAAGGTGGTGCAAATACTCTCTATCTGGCTCTAGGATTCCTGCTCTGGAAGCAGAAGGGAAAAGACGATCGCCGATTCCGAGCGCCGCTTATTCTCCTGCCAATTACACTGGAGCGGAAATCCGTCCGAAGCGGCATCAAGATGGCGTCTCATGATGACGAACCACGCTTCAACACGACCCTCCTTGAAATGTTGAGGAAGGATTTTCAGATCGACATCCCTGGGCTTGATGGTCCTCTACCGACAGATCACAGCGGGATCGACGTAACAGGAATTTTCACGACGATCAGAAAAGCTATCAAGGAGGCGCCGGGCTTTGAAGTTATCGAAGACGTCGTTCTGGGGCACTTCTCCTTTGCCAAATACCTCATGTGGAAAGATCTTGCCGACAGGACCGACGCCCTTCGGAACAACGCCGTTGTCAGGCATCTCATTGACACTCCTCGTGAACCATATTCAAGTGATATCGAGTTCGTCGGCCAGTCGCAGATAGATCGGCAGTACCGACCATCTGACCTTTTGACGCCTTTACCCGCAGACGCGTCTCAATTGTCTGCGATTGCTACGGCAGATCGAGGCAAGGATTTCATCATCATCGGCCCACCAGGCACGGGAAAAAGTCAGACCATTAGCAACCTGATCGCCCATTTACTGGGAAAGGGCAAGACCGTTCTTTTCGTCTCCGAAAAGACAGCTGCCCTGGAAGTCGTGTATCGCCGCCTCAAGGATATTGGTCTGGGCCGCTTTTGTCTCGAGCTGCATTCGAATAAAGCTCGCAAGGCCGATGTTCTTGCTCAACTACGAAATGCTTGGATGAACCAGAAATGCTTCGATGCAGCTGCCTGGGAACGCGAAGCAGAGCGTCTTCTGGTATTGCGAGACCGGTTGAACATGGTGGTGGATAGGCTTCATCTCATCCGACGCAATGGAATGACCGCTCATCATGCCATCGGCGTGAAAATTCGAGACGAGGCTCTCGCGACACGCGTTGTTTTCTCTTGGCCATCCGCAAATCAGCACGATGCAGTCCGTCTGCAGGCTATGCGTGAAGCCGTGGAGAATTTGCGTGTTCAGGCCGAAGCTGTTGGGGCTGTTTCCAATCACCCATTCTATTTCGTGGAGTGGAAAGAGTGGTCTCCCCAGTGGGAAACGCAGATCGTCAGACAGGCCAGTCGGCTGTCGGAGGCGGCAATAGCCTTGGAATGTGCTTGCCAGTCACTTCTCGATACTATTGGAATAAAAATTCCCGACCGATCGATGAGCAGGTTAGATGCGTTGGCTGATCTGGCACTCGGATTGACCGCATCATACAGAAAACAGACATCCTTTGCCCTTGAGCAGAATGGGCCGGATCGTATCGATGCGATCGGGGACGCCGTGACACGCCTCCAAGCCTATGCTTCATCCTATGCTGCCCTGAGCTGCGTCTATGAACCCATGGCATGGCGTAAGATTGACGGCAGTGCCATCGAAAAACGCTGGCAAGAAGCTGAGGCATCCTGGTGGCCGATGAGCTGGTTTGCCCGCAGACGCGTGATCAACGATATGAAAGCCGCCGGTGCGATTGGCATGCCTGACCCCGCTCGCGATGCAGGTATACTGACAAAAATGAGAGCCGAGGGTGAAGCCATTGACCGTCTCTCTGCCCATTTCTCAGAACTTAACGTTTGGCAGGGGCATGAGACGAAACCTGATGTGATGCTGGACCTGAAAGTCCTCGGGCAGCAGATACGGACGGCAGTTAGCAGACTGGCAGCTGATACGGCAACTCTGACGAACATTCGCGATACGGTCAGGGGCCTGCTTGCCGAAGGAAATGATCTCTTGTCCCCCGAAGCTGCGGTTGGCTGTTCGGTAGGGACGTATTTGAAAGCACTCAGTATGTTTCATGATGCTTGGAAGGAGTTCGAAAGGGGAGCAGGGCGATCATTTCACGAACCAGTTGCCGGAAACGACAAGATATTGAAACAGATCCGGGAAATGGCTGACACCATCATTGATCGCCATGCAGAGCTGAATTCCTGGTGTGGTTGGTATCGTCGCCGGATGGAAGCATTGGATCTTGAACTTGCGCCTCTCGTGGAGGCCATTGAAAATGGCCGAATTCCGATAGACGAAATTGAAGCTACTTTCGAGGCGGCCTACTGTACATGGTGGTCGGGAGCCGTCATTGGCGAGGATGATGTGCTGAAAATGTTTTCAGTGCCGGAACATTCGGCAGCTGTGTTGAAATTTCGGGAGATTGACAGCCGGTTTCAAAAGCTCACAGCAGAATATATCGGAGCCAAACTGGCTGGTAATCTTCCGGCCCCGGATGATATCAGCCGGAAGTCTACCTGGGGCGTTCTGCGCCACGAGCTCCAGAAAAAAATGAAGCACAAACCAGTACGACAACTGGTTCAGGAAATCCCGGATGTTCTCATGGCACTCACTCCCTGTCTCATGATGTCACCGCTTTCCGTCGCCCAATATCTGCCGTCCCAGCAGGCGCTTTTCGATGTTGTGATATTCGATGAAGCCTCCCAGATCACTGTTTGGGACGCCGTTGGAGCCCTTGCCCGAGGCCGTCAGGCCATCGTTGCTGGTGATCCGAAACAGATGCCGCCGACGAACTTCTTTGCGCGAGCCGATGACGACATTTCAGGAGAAATCGATACTGAGGGCGACCTTGAAAGTATTCTGGACGAAATGCTTGGTGCAAGTATTCCGCAGCGTATTCTCAATCTGCATTATCGTTCACGCCGTGAAAGTCTCATCGCATTTTCAAATAGTAGATACTATAACAATGACCTAATAACATTCCCGGCGCCGATCCATCCTGATCAGGGCGTCCGACTCGTTCGCCCCAAAGGATTCTATGCGCGAGGGAAAAGTCGTCACAACGAGGGTGAAGCCAGAGCGATCGTTTCAGAGATTCTTTACAGGCTTTCAAGCGACGATCCTACGTTATCCAGTCAATCAATAGGTGTCGTGACATTCAACTCTGAACAGCAGACTCTGATCGAAAACCTGTTGGATGACGCTCGCGCAAAGAATCCGGAAATCGAATGGGCTTTTTCGGGAGACAAGACCATTGAGCCCGTCTTCGTCAAGAACCTCGAGACCGTTCAGGGTGATGAGCGGGATATCATCCTATTTAGTATTACTTACGGCCCCGATCAGAGCAACCATGTCACGATGAATTTCGGTCCGCTGAATCGAAATGGTGGAGAACGGCGTCTGAATGTTGCCATGACGCGAGCCCGTTCGGAGATGATCGTATTTTCTACGCTTGGCCCCGATCAGATCGACTTGTCACGAACCCAGGCTCAGGCTGTCATGGATCTAAAACATTTTCTTGAGTATGCTAGTCGTGGACCAGCTGCTCTTGGAGCAGCAATCCACGAACCGGGGGGAGATTGCGAGTCCCCATTTGAAACCGCGGTTGCACGAGCGCTAAGAGCCAAGGGATGGGTAGTCCATCTCCAGGTCGGTGTTTCCGCCTATCGAATCGATTTGGGTATCGCGCATCCCGACGCTCCGGGGATATATCTGGCAGGTGTGGAATGTGATGGTGCGATGTATCACAGCTCCCACGTCGCACGAGAGCGTGACAAAATACGCCAGTTGGTTTTGGAAGGACTCGGCTGGAAACTGCTGCGTGTATGGTCTACCGACTGGTGGGTGAATCGGCCAAAAGCTCTGGAGACGCTCCACGAAGCCCTGACGCAACTACTCAACGTAGACCGGAAACAGCGCGATGAGGCTGCCAGTGTTTTAGAGGCGAAGAATAAGGCGGAAGTATCTGCGTCCCAACAGGAAACTGAGGAAAATACGTCCCCCGTGGCTCCTTCAAGTATCATCACTGCCGATGTCACTGATACATTGCCTCAGGAACCGAAGGCAGCTGCCCAGATCGTTGTTCTGGAGCGCGATGAAACACGGTATGTCATAGCTGATTTTGAAGGGGAGCAATATCAGGCAGATCCGGGATTATTCTATGCAGATGAATATAAGTTTCGTCTTGCCGTCATGACTAATCATGTCATTGATACGGAAGGGCCAATTCACGAGGAGGTTCTGGTCAGGAAAATTGCCCGTCACCACGGATTCCAACGTGCAGGTCGACAGATCCGAGATATAGTTATCGATATTGCCAAACAGCAGCGTGGGGTGACATCCGAGAACGTAGGTTTATTTTTCTGGCCTGAAGGCACCGATCCGCTTCAGTCACCTCCGTCACGTTATAAAGACCGGAACGAGGAAATGAGAAAGGCGGAATACATCTGCAGTGAAGAGCTCAGAGCAATCGATAGGCTCCTTGCATTGAACGGAAATGCTGTTGAGATTGCACGAAGCCTGGGTATAAATCGATTGAGCCAGAGCTCACGCTTGCGCATCTCGGAGGTCACAGGTCATACTGGCATTGTTGAAAAACAATCGGAAATGTCCTCTGAATCGTCATCGCAGGCATCCTGAGACAATTTAACTGAGGCGAAGTGCTACTCCGGTTGAGTTCGGCGGTTCATTCATCTAGGTTACGCCATGTGTTTTCGGTTAACGAAAAACTACGAGTAAGATCATGATTGGAAGCGAACCAGCGTAAGCGGATAATTAACCCCATCGTTTGTTGAGGGTTGGCGGGTGTCATCATGATCGTCATCTTCAGTTTCGATGCAAAGACCCCGGAAACCCTCATGGGCTCCGGGGTTTTCGGATTTCATGGCTGCCATGTTTCTTCTTGTGCCACGACAGTCCGGATTGGAGGACTGGCTTGTTCGATGCCGGATGTCACTTGGCCGGTGGGACGGGGCTCGTGAGAACCTGTGTGCGGCGATGTGAGATACTGGAAGCATGCTTACACCGATGAAAAACTTTGTGATGAGGGGTGCGGGCCTGTTGGGCCGGCTGATCGTCGGGACTGTCTGTCTGGCGGGACTCGGCTTTCTCGCGATCCTGGGAATACTGCTGTTTTATATCGTTTTCGACCCTGCCGGGGGCATGTTCATGCTGTTTCTGGGCACCTACTCCATCGAGAATCACAGCGGGCGAAGTCTCGAGGTGACGCCGGTCTACAATTACAGACAAGATGATTCCTATCATACATGCTATAGATTCCGGGAACTGGGCGCCGGCAGGTTTGGCGAGGTGCCGATCCAGAATAAAATTCCCATCGCGTCGGGCGAGCGGATTTCCGTCACCTGGGACAGCGATTCGGGCGTGCCGGTTTTCCTGCTGATGAAAGAGACGTCGGGCGGCGAGGTGAAGGTGCTCGACCTCGATGCGCCGGGGGTTGCCACCTGGTCATCCGCGCGCAATTGGTATCGCATCCCTTCATTCGATGCGATTCCACGAGCACCGGAACGGATGCTCCCCGGCTTCGAAGGGAAAGCGTTCACCTGGCTTCCGCCGAAGGAGCTCTCTGCCCTGCTTGCTTCAGGAACCTGAGATTCGGAGGCGGTCAGGGGTGCAGTTCGCGGAGGGTGTATTCGTCCCAGTCGGGGTAGCCGCCGGTGGCGGATTTCTGGCGGTCGGCGAGGGCGGCTCGGGCTTTGGTCTCGTCGTCGAACACCTCGAGGGTTTCTTCGAAGCAGAGGTCGCCCTTCGAAATGCGCTGCTTGATCAGGGCCCATTGTTTTTTCATGGCTTGCTCCTCAGGGTTCTTCGGGAAGGGAGTCGTTCGGGAGGCCGGGGGCGCCGGCGGGGCGGGCGGGCTCTTCGAAGGCATCGTCGCCGCGGTGGAGGATGACCTGCTTCGCGACCGGCCAGCCGAACAGATACAGGAAGATCGCGGCCAGGAGGGCCAGGACCAGGTACAGCCAGGGCGCTCCGCGCCTGTTTCGCTTGCTCATGGAACCATGATACCAGTTTTCCGGCCCGGGCGTTTCCCGGCGGTGTCGATGTGCTTGCCCTGCGTCGATGCAGGAGGCTGTTTGCGAACATCCTTGACGCGGTCGGGAGCGAGTGATAGCGTATCGATAGCGAAGACAATACCTCATCCGGCGATCCGCTGTTGGTGTATATGAAGAAATCCGACTCGAAATGCGGGACCCGCATGCCGGTTTCCCCCGACTCCCTGGTGGCCGAATTCCAGCGGCTCCAGGCAGATGCGGAGGAAACCGGGTTTCGTCTTTCGGAACGTGAAACCCTGCTCGATCTCCTTCCCGCGCTGGTCGCCTACGTCGATGCCCGCCTTCGCTTCATCTGGGTCAACAGACCGTATGCCGACTGGTATGGCCTTGCCCGCGAGGACGTCATCGGGAAACCCGTGAAGGATATCGTTTCGCCCGAGTCCTGGAAGGGCGCATCGGCGCAGATGAAAGCGGCACTGGCCGGGCAGCGCGTCGAATACGAGAACGTCGCGTTCGGCCTCGACGGCGAGATGCGCGCGGTCAGGGTCGTCTATCTGCCCTTTCCCTCCGAGTCGCCCAGGTCCAGGGGGTTCGTCGCGTTCATCCAGGACATCACCGCCCTGAAACGGGCGGAATCGCAGCGCGACAAGGGCCTCGAAGAGCTGGGCCGAGCGAAGTCCGAGATCAAGACGCTCAAGGGATGTCTCCCCATCTGCTGCAGTTGCAAGAAGATCAGGAACGACGCAGGTTACTGGGAAATTCTCGAGACCTATATCAGGAACCATTCCGAGGCTGATTTCACGCACGGAATCTGCCCGGATTGCATGAAAAAGCTCTATCCGAAGATTTCGATGCCGCGCAGGAAGGATGAAGCATGACGGCAACCGTCGAACTGAACGTTCTCCAGGGGGAGCTCAAGGGGCGGGCGGTGACCTTCGAGCAGCCCGGGTGCGTCCTGTTCGGGCGGGCGGGCGATGCTGCGCTGCGGGTCGAGAACGATCCGTTCGTGTCGCGACATCACTTTCTCCTGGAAATTTCGCCTCCGTTCGTCCTGCTGTCGGATCTCGGCAGCACGAACGGGGTGTATGTCAACGACAGGCTGTACGGCGGGCGCGATGCCGGGCGCGGGCTTCTCCGGCCTGCGTCCAAAGCGACGTTCCTCTCGGACGGCGACCAGATCGTCGTCGGGCAGAACCGCATCTCGGTGTCGATCGACGAAGGCGCCGTTCCCGGCACGACGGCCCGCAGGCGCACGACGACGCGGCGGGCGCTTCCCTTTGCGGGGACCCCGACGGCGTCGATGGGCGAGCTCCCGGCATCGATGCTTGCCGGACAATACCAGGTCGGGCCGGAGCTCGGGTGCGGCTGGATGGGCGTGGTCTACCGGGCCGTCGACGTCCGGTCGGGCGACATGGTCTCGCTGAAGACCCTCGTGCCGAACGTCGTCTTCACCGACGAGGCCGCCGATGTCTTCCTGAAACACGCGAAGGCTCTCGGGGAACTCGTGCATCCGTCACTCTGCCGGCAGTTCGACGTCTGGCGCGACGGCAACGTGTTCGTCAGCGCCCGCGAATACGTCGAGGGACGCGACCTGGCGCAACTTCTCGCCCTGCGCGGCGGCCGGATCGACCCCGACGAAGCCGTGCCGATCATGGTTGAGGTGCTCGACGGGCTGGTCTATGCAGTTGCAAAATCTGGCAATATATATCATCGAAATATAAAACCCCGTAATATCCTGCTGTCGGGGCGCGGACTCGGAAGTCGCGCCCGCGTGGCTGATTTCGGGTTGTTTCACGGGCTCGAGGCGGCGGGGCTTTCGCAGATCATGCTGTCGGACCTCTACCACGACGCGGCGCCGTACTGGCCGCGGGAACGCATCACCTGGTTCGGGAGATCTCTCCCCGCATCCGAAGTGTTTTCCGTCGCCGCCGTCTTCTACGAGATGCTCACGGGATGCCTGCCCCGGGACGGGGTGACGGAGCTGCGGAACGAGATCCGGAAGGCCGGGCGGCCCGCCGGGCTGGCGGATTTCCTAAGCGTCTTCGCCGGCCACCCGCCGGTTCCCGTCAGAACGCGAAACCCGGACATTCCCGCGCAGATTGCCAAGGTCATCGACCGTGCGCTGGCCGAGCCGGCCGTTCAAACCGGGGACGACCCCGGGAGGATTCTCGCCGAGGCGCGGTATCCCGATCTGACAACGTTCAGAACGGCCCTGCTCGAGGCGTGCGCCGCCGCGGGCTGGACGCGCGGCGGCTGATCGGCCGCTTCGCGGCGGGCGGGGTGTGCTATCATGTGTCTGCCGCGCGGGCGGCCCGCAAACCGGATCAGCCAGACAGGAACTCACGAGCCATGTTTTCGATCGGGACCATCATCAACGGGAATTACCACATTCTTTCCGCGCTGGGCGAAGGCGGCATGGGCGCCGTGTTCAAGGCGTTCGACGAGCGCGAGTCCCGGCAGGTCGCCCTGAAGTTCCTGCAACGCGAATTTTCCCATGACCCGGCCGGCGTGAGCCGGTTCCGGCAGGAAGGCGAGATCCTGGCCACCATCCGGCATCCGCGCATCGTCGAGGTGTATGCGCTCGAAACCGACATGAAGACCGGGCTTCCCTTCATGGTCATGGAGTGCTTTCCCGGCAGAAGCCTGATGGATTTTCAGGACGAGCTGGCCCGGAACCCGACCCGGCTGATCAGGATGTTCCTCGACCTTCTCGACGGCATGAAGGCGGTCCATGCAAAGAAGATCATCCATCGCGACCTCAAGCCCTCGAACATCCTGATCAACGCCGCCGGCGATTTGAAAATCGTCGACTTCGGCATCGCCAAGGGCTCGAAAAAGCAGACCCAGACCGGCATCGCGCTGGGCACCCCCCATTACATGTCGCCCGAGCAGTGCGAAGGCCGGCCGAACATCACGTACCGGTCCGACATCTACTCGCTCGGCATCGTCCTGTGGGAACTGGTGATGGGCACGCCGCCGTTCGTCGCCCCGGAAGACACGTCCGACGCGTTTCTTGCGATCGTCATGCAGCACCTGACGGCCCCCGTGCCGATCGACCTGCTCCAGGAAAACCAGGTCGGGCGGCTCTTCTCCGACATCCTCCTCCGGATGCTCGACAAGAAGCCGGAAAAACGGCCAGAGATCGACGACGTCATCCAGACGCTCCAGGGCGTGAAGGAAACCCTGTTGAAGCGGTCGAACGCGCTGTCCATGCGCTTCCCGCTCGGCCCGCTGGTCCAGAAGGGGCCGTTCGGCGAGTTCTACCAGGCCTGGGACACGAAGACCGACACGCGCGTGCTGGTCCAGATCGTCCGGGGATCCGTCGCCCAGCCGGAAGCCGCCGTTTCCGAGCGCCTGAAGCGGCTGGGCGAGGTCCGTCATCCCGGGGTCTGTGAAGTCGTTCTTCAGCAGACCGACCGGCGCGACGGGCGCCGGCTCATGGCCATGGAGCTGCCGGCCGGCCGGCCGCTTGACCAGGTCGGGGAGATCTTCGCCAAGAACCACGACGCCCTCTCGCTCTTCATGCTGAACGTTCTCGACGCGCTTTCCGCCATTCACGAGCGCGACGAGGTGCACGGAAACATCCAGCCGGCGTTCATCATGATCGGAGAGAAGAACGAGCCGCGAATCGGCGGATTCCCGATGTATCCCGTCGCCCAGATTTCCCGGGAAAAGGCCGGGAGCGAAGGCGTCTACCTTGCCCCGGAACAGTGGAAAGGCGGGCCGGTGAGCGCCGCGAGCGACATCTACGCGGCCGGCCTCATTTTCTGGGAACTGATCTTCGGCCGGCTTCCATCGGGTCTGGCCGGCGCAAAAGACATAAGCCACTCGCGCCCCGGCCGGGGCACGGAGGACACCATCTCCCTGAAGGCGCTGACGCCGCAGGACCCGTTGTTCCCGTTCCTCGAGCATCTGATGGGCATGACCAGGGGCGAGCCGGAAAACCGCCCGGCGTTGGCGCCGCTGCTGGCCTGCCTTCGCGAGATACGGGCGGCGTTCGAGCGGTCGGCGCCGAAAACGGACCAGAAGGGCGACACCAGGCAGTGCCTGCTGCTCACGAAGGACGAAACGCTCGCCACGCTCGTCGGGCTGACGATGAAGGAGTTCGGTTTCCGCTTCCAGCGCGCCTGGAGCTATCGCGAGATCGCGCGCATGTCGAGCGCCGAGCCGACCGTCGCGTGGTTCATCGACCTCGACGGCTTCCAGGACTCGATGCCCGAAATCGCGACCCTGGGCATGAAAGAGGCGCCCGAGGTGAAGATCGTCTTTCTCGCCACCAGCTTCACGCGCGAGCTTGCCGAGGAGTGCATGGGCCAGCTGGCCAACGGCATCCTGGTCAAGCCGCTCAGCGTCCCGCGGCTCGTCCAGACCCTGAGCTCGCTCAACGAAGAGCCGGAGATCGTCGAAAACGAGTATCTGTTCCCGCTGCGGCCCGTCGTCGCCGATGCGGGCGGGTCCGAACAGCAGGGAAATATATATCATGTGCTATTCTTCGAGTGCGGCGTCTGCAGGGAACGCTTCGGCACGCAGCAGCTGAAGCCCGGCGCGGTCGAGTATCACACGGCGGACACGGATTTCTGCCCGGTCTGCAAGGAAGGCATCGTTCCGGAAACCTACGCCATCATCGTCTGCCCTTCCTGCCTGTATGCGAATTTCGCCGGGCGGTTCCAGCGGGCTGCTTTTTTGCCGGAGACCATCGCGAAATTCCTCGAGGAAGCCAACCTGGAAGATCGCGTCAAAGCCTCTCACGACCTGGATTTCCAGAACGAACGGACGCTGACCGAGGGGGTGCGGAGTTTCGATCTCGCGGCCCTCTGCGCGAAGGAACTCGAGCCGCTCGAGTACGACCGCCTGGCCGCCGGTATCTACCTCAAGGCGTCCTGGATGTGCCGCCGCCTGGGGAAACCCCTGATGGAAACGGATTACCAGACACGGGCTCTCGAGTGCATCATGCGCCTGTACCACCCCTATCTCCCGCTCAGCAAGCGGTTCACGAGCTGGGAGTCGGTGCGCGAGAAGCTGAGACCGGGCCAGGAGTTGCTCGGGGAGCGGGCGGTCGTGGTGAACGGCTTTCTGGGCGCCGAACTGTCAGCCCGCCTGGGACTGGACGAACAGGCCGAGTTCTATTTCGACAAGGTGCTCGCCCTGCCCTTCCTGTCGCGGTTCCCGCTGCTGGCCCGCCACATTCACGGCGCCCACCGGAAGTTCACGAGTCGCCGGAAAGACCCGACGGGAACCGTTCTCTGACGAACCGACTCACCGGTCGCTGATCGCACCCGAGTGGAGCCGGCATTTGATCGACTTGATGCCGGATTTCGGGCATTCGCCGGGCATGTGGCCGCAGGGAAGCCGGCCGTCATTTTTCGGCGGCTGTTTCGCCTGGGGCTGCTTCGGCGGCCGGACGGTGATGGTCGCGGAGTTCCGCGCCACGACCGTGCCGGGCGCGTTCGCGGCGAACACCGAGACCATCACCGTGTAGCGCCCCGGGTTCCGATACGCGTGGGAGGCGCCGTTCGAGGAATTCTTGCCGGTGGCGGAACCGTCTCCGAACTCCCAACTGACCAGGAACCCTGACGCGCCGCCGCCGCCGCCCGCACGCGAGCCGCCGGTTCCGCCTGTCTGCTTGTAGTTCAGCAGGGCCTGCATGCCTTCGGGAGAGTTCGGGTCGTGTCCGCCGAAGGGGTCGACCTGGCCCGAAGAGCCGCCGCCGGATGCTCCACCGGAAGAAGGAAGCGAGACGCTCATGCTGACGGTTTCCCCGACGTCCGCTTCGGACGGGCAACGCAGGCCGGCCGGCGACGGCGTCGCCGGCTCGGGCTTCCGGCCCGCGGCTTCGCGCAGTGAAACGATAGCTTCTTGTATGGTTGCGAGCGCGCGCGCGGCCGCGTTGTAGCCTGGCGTCAGTCGCTCGAGGGCGGCATCGGCGAGAGGACCGATCTCCTGGACGCCCGCCTGCGCTGCGCCCGGCGACGGGCGGAGGCGGCCGATGCCCGAGGTGATCTTGTCGGGAAGCCGTTCGAGCGTGCCGACCTCGCCGAAGAAGGCTTCGGGCATGGTGGCGTCGGGCCGGGCGATGCCGTTCAGTCGTGACCTGATCACGACCCAGTCGGCCTCGTCGCTTTCGCGTTTTCCCGCGAAAAAGTCTCCGGCTTTCTCGATGCGCGCCTTCAGGCTGTCGAAGTCGGCGATCGTCTTTTTGAAGCGGGCCTCGTTCTTCCGCATGATCTCGGCGTTGGCGGCCGCCTGGCGGCCCATGTCGGAAAGCGACGCCTTCCCGGCTTCAAAACCTGCAAATATATCGCTCATGCTATTTGTTGAAGAAAGCCGGCCGATTTCGAACATCTCCGTCTTGCACGCCTCGATCGCGGCCGCGTGCGTTTCGTAATTCGAAGCGAGCGCCTGGGCCGTCACCAGGGCCTTCTTCGGATCGCCGCCGACGGCGAGCGCTCGTTTCGCGGCATCGGCCTGGCGGGCCATCAGCTCGAGCGAAGCCGTTGTCGCCATCAACTTTTTCGCGAGTCGCACTTCCGTCTCGGGGAGGGTTTTCAGGGCATCCGCCCCCTTCATCCCGTCGATCTCGCGCTGCTCCTCCTGGAGGCGCTCGAGCGCGGCGTCGGCGGCGCGGCAGAACTGGCGCGCCGATCTCGCGTTCTGGTCGAGCACGGTCCTGAGATACGCCGCGTCGTTCGCCAGTCGTTTCAGCTCGGCGACTCCATCCTTGCCGAACCTGGAGGCCTTCGCGTTCTGCACGCTCTGCTCCATGTTCTGCGCCTGGATCTCGGCGAACGTCGTCTCGAGCACATTGTGCGTGTCGAGCGTCTCGCCGACGAGGAAGATCGCCGAATCCGCCACGGCCGCGGCCGCCCCTGCCGCGGTGTGGGTCGCGGATTTCAGCAGTTCGTAACTGCCGATCGCGGTGCCGTGGAAGGTGCCCTTGACGGTGGCTTCTGCCATGATCTTCAGCTTGACGGTCATGGATTCAGGGTCTTCGCCGAGGGCGAGATACTTGAGCCTGAGCCGCTCGACCTCTTTTTTCGTGTAGTCGGCCGTCCCGGCGTTGACCGTCTCGAGGGTGCCGCCAAGCGACATGTTCCAGAGGATCTCGGTCGTTGTCTTGCCCTGGGAATACTGGGTGCCGACGTTCAGGATGGTGCTGACGAGGCCGAGACGATTCGCGACCGTCGCCCTGCCGCCAATCGCCGGCGCCGGCGCGGACGGCTTCTTCAACTCGGCGTTCACCCCCCGGGCGAAGTCGCCGCCGTACTTGATTTCGAGGTCCGCGACCGCCTGGGCTTTCTGGGAAGGGGGGAGGTTTTGTATATTTTCAGCGATAATGCTCTTCGCCGCCGCGGTGTCTCCGCCGGCCGCGGCGGCGCCCGCGATCGCATCGTTGAACTTGCGGGTCGCGTTCCGGGCCAGGTGCTCGCTGACGGCGCCAACGGACGCTTCGGCGTTCCGCGTCGCCCTCGACGCGTCGCGTTTCTGCGCCTGCCTGATCCGCTCGGCTGAGCCGCGCGAATAGACGTCTTCCGTAAGCCCGTCTCCGGATGCCCTGCCGTCGACGAGGTCGGCGGCCTTCGCGTCGCGGCTGAGGTATTTGCTCATGAAGGCGGTGTGCTTCCGAATTTCGATATCTATATTTTCGATCTCCGCGGGGTCGCTGAGCTTCGCCCGCTCTCCGTTGAGCCGCCGGATTTCGGCGTTCATGACCGCCGCCTTCTTCTGCATCTCGTTGTGATACGCTGCCGCCTCATGCGCCGTCGGGGAAACGGACTGCCCACCGTCGATGCCGAGCTGAAGCTTCGCCGCCTCGGCATTCGTATAAGCCAGCCCGCCATCGGCGTTGATATAGCTGTTGGCATTTTTGAAGTCGGCCGGCTTCATGTCATACGGCGAGGGCATGATGTCGGTCGTGAGCTTTTTCGCCCAGTTCTCGGCCGGCGCTGTTTTCACGCCTTGCGACGAGAGATACCCGGCCACTTCCCGGTTGTACTCGTGGCGCACCTTCTTCACATGGTCGACGGTGAGCTCCCCCTGCGGGTTCTGGAGCTGGCGGTCGGTGTCGGTCCCGGCTTTATATGTATCGGTATTCTTCGACGGCGCGACGGCGAGTCCGTGCCGGGTCGAGGCGGTGCGTATCAGCTCGTCGTTCTTCTCGACGAAAGCCCGCTGGTTGTGCTGATACTCGCCGTCGGAGATTTTTCCGGCCATCGCGAGGTTGTTGAGCCGCTCGTTGTTCGCGAACAGGACGGCCTTCTGCCGTTCGGTCGCCTGCCCTGCGGCGGCCGCGCGCGCGTATGCGACCAGATCGTCGTTGGAAACGCTCTGGCCGGCGACTCCACCCGGGAAGCACAGTCCGGCGGCAACGAGAAAGAGCGAGAGGATGACGGCAGGGAGTCGCGTTCTCATCTCAGTTTCCTACCTCCTGCCGCATGGCGGCGGCGGTTTTGGCGACGTTCAGCGCGGCGGGCGTTTCCGCGATGATCCGGTCGAGCAGGGCCCGGGCCTGGTGCCTGTTCCCTGCATCATTGTAGAGGCCGGCCAGGAGGAGCATCACCTCTTCCGGTTCGGCGGGGTTCTGACGCAGGATGCGCTCGAGCTCGAAGATGCCGCGCGGAAGGTCTCCGCTGGCCGCGGCGAGCCACGCGATCTGGCGGGCCGCCTTCCCGAGCCCGCCGTCGGGCTGCCATGTCCGTCGCGCCGCCGTGGTGAACGCGAGGTCGAACCGGAACATCCGCGCATACGCGTCTGCCAGCCTCGCGAGGAAGGCATCACACGGGTCCGTTTCGACCAGCGCTTCATACAGGGCCGTCGCCAACCTGATCGAGGCAAGGTCGTTTTTCGTCATATAGGCATCGGCGAGGGCCAGCACCGCGTCGGGACTGCCCGGACTGCGCCGGAACGCCTCCTCGAGCTCGGCGATGCGGGCGTCGCCGAAGCCGATCCTGCCCTTCGCCAGATTCGACCCGGCAGTGAAAAGACGCTGCCCGAACTCGAGGAGGCCGGGTGCGTTCTTTTCGAGAGACCGGCGCGCCTCGGTGAAATCGACATTCTTGAAGGCGCCGGCTTCATAGAGTGCCATGCATACAACGACGGATTCCGACGCCAGGAACGCGCCGAAGATGAAGATCGGCATGAAGCAGCCGAGGCGGGACGCCCGGATCTGCCAGAAAAAGCCGACGAGAAAGATGCCGGCCGCCGCAAGGGCGTAGCCGGGGGACGCCTTGAACTGCGCGAGTACCGCCGTAACAAGGAAGCCGAACTGGAGGAAAAGCCATGAGAGCACCAGGGTGAGCAGGCATGACGAGCATGACCACCCGCGCGGCGGCGGCGTGGCGGGGCGGGCATTTTCCTGGCTCTGTTCGTTCGTCTGGTTCATGGCGTGTATGAGTCCCCGATTCGTTCCTGTCGCATGAGATCAGTTTACGAAAACCCTGCTCCAAAAGGAAGTCGGGATGATACACTCATCCGTATGATGAATCTTGCCGTGCCTAAAACAGCCGTCCTGGAGCTCACCTTCCGGTGCAATCACCAATGCGTGTTCTGCTCCGTTCCGTGGGACAACCCGGCCGGGGAGTATACCCGCGACGCCGAGATGACGGCCGCGGACTGGATCGCCTGCATCGACGCGCTCGCCGCCCACGGGGTGACGGGAATCGCGCTTTCGGGCGGCGAACCGTTCCTGAAGGAAGGCTTCGACGCGGTTCTCGACCATCTGCGCCGGGCGCGCGCCCGATACCCGGTGTTCGACGCGGCGGGGAAGCTGGTCGGCACCGAGGAAAAGCCCTTCTACGTGACGCTCATCACGAACGGCCGGCTGGTCACGCCCGAGCGGGCCGAGGCCGTGCGCGACGTTGTGAAGGCGGTCGTGGTGAGCCTGCCCGGACTTTCCACCTACGCCGAACACACCGGCGGCGGTGACTCGGAACGGGCGCTCGCGGCCCTGCGGACGTTCGATGCCGCCGGCGTTCCAACCGTCGTCAGCGTCTGCGTCACCGTGCGCAACCTGCCGGAACTATTCGAGACGATTGCGGCGGGCTTTCTGAACGGCGGCCGCCAGCTGCTGCTGAACCGGTTTTTGCCGGGCGGCCGCGGAACCTGCCGGAACGACCTCTGCCTGACCAGGGCCCAGGTGACGGAGATGCTGCAGACCGCCGAGCGCGCCTGCCGTGAGGCCAACACCTACGGCTCGATCGGCACCGAGCTGCCGAAATGCGTCATCGAGGGCGAGTATCGGATGCTCACGATCGGAACCCGCTGCTCGGGCGGCGTGGACTTTTTCGCGATCGACCCGGCGGGGCGCGTGCGGCCGTGCAACCACTCGCCGGTCCATCTCGGCACCTGGCGCGATCTTCCCGCCGCCATCGCCACGCCCTACTGGCAACGGTTCAAGACGAGGCGGTATCTGCCCGAATCCTGCCGGGGGTGCGGCGAGGCACTCGACTGCGACGCCGGCTGCCGCGAGGCCGCGCATATCACGGGCGGCTCGCTCGACTCGCCCGACCCGCTTTTGATCGAAGCGGCCGGGAGGAACCATCACCCCTGACCTGCACCGGCACATCCGGCCGCATGCATATAGAACGTACGAAATGATTCGCGCATGTTGCCCCGGTGGGCCCGGAACACCTGGCCCGGATCGATGTCGGCGCAGGCGTTTCCCGAGAGGCGGGCGACGAACTCGCCGAACAGGGTCTCGCACGCCGGGCACGCGCGCAGGGTGGGCAGGAGCCCCGTCACATGAGACGTGACGACGACGGCCCCGGCATGGCGGGTTCTCCATCGGAAATAGAGCCACTGGAGCCCTGACAGCTGTTCGGCCCCGTCGAGCAGGATGGCGTCGATTTCGGCCACTCCGCCATTCAGCCCATCCAGGAGGGTCTTCCAGTCGGCCTGGTGGCGGTTCAGCCTGATGAACCGGGGTTGCAGGCCCATGTGGCGAAGGTGCGGGGCGAGGTCTTCGAGGAGGGTGGTCTTGCCGACCCCCTCGGGGCCGACGAGGGCGCCGCGTCGGCCGTGCGCCTGAAACTGTGCGAACAGGTCGTCCCATTCGGCGGGCGGCATCTCGTATCGCAGGGATTCGATCCGGTCCGAGCGGAAGGGATTCTCGCGGGCCAGCATCAGGAGGATGTTCCGAGCAGGATTTCCCGGCGGTCGGGGGCCAGGATGAACTCGGCCCGCTCGCCTACCGTTTCTTCGTCCGCCACCAGTTCGACGGCCCAGATCACCGAGATCAGTTTCCCGGAAAAGCTGTAGGGGCCGTCGGGCAGGTGAAACGCGAAGGCTTCTTCCCCCGTGATTCCAGGCCGGGCGACGGTCCGGCGCTCGACCACTTCGACGTCGCGTGTGCCGCGGCCCCGGGTGTACCAGAACAGCCGGATTTCGAGCTTCTCCGGGGTGGCCGCCAGATTCCAGGCAGCCTGGCCGCGCAGGTGCTCGCCTGGTTTCAGGCCTGTTCCAGGGATTTCGAGATGAATGGTCGGCTCAGGCATCGCCGGAATCCTCCTGCTCCGCGGGCAGCGGCAGAATCGTCAGTTGGAACCGCTCGTCGAGATCGGGCCAGCGCGGGATCTCGCCGTTCACGACCAGTTCCCAGGTGATCTTGTTGTTCGGGGCGTCAAACGAGTACATCGAGTCGCGGGGAACGACGAATACGGCTTTTCCCGACGAGAACTCGCGCGGGTCTTCCGATTCGAACACGGTCTGCCGGAAGAAGACTTCCCTGTCCGTCGTCGTCGAGGTGCCCTGCCGGTAGGTCGCGGCTTCGGTCGCTTCGATTCCCAGATGGAATTTCCGGATGCACCCGGCCCGGCCGAGCAGCCGCCACTTCAGACGGATTTCGCCGCCCAGCGGAACGGCCGACGACCCCACCGCGATCTCGATGCGCGGGTTGAAATACGCCAGCATCGTGTACAAGACGTAACCCACCGTGCCGAGCCCGACCAAAACAAACGGCATGATGAAGAACGCCAGGAACCATTCCGGCCGGCCTTTCTGGAAACTTCGAATGATCTCGGTGACAGGAAACGTCAGAATGCCGTTCCAGACCAGGCTGATGACGATGCTGATCGCGACGCGAAGGCCCGGGCTGGTCCTGGAGCGCAGCATGGCAGGCCCGTCAGCGGTTGGGCTGGAAGGCCCTCCGTTCCGGACTGCGGCCGCACTGTCCCGGGGAAAGCCGGCCGGAGCTGGCTGGGCCTCACCCCGGTAGAAGAGCAGGCCGGCGGAGCCGATCACGAAGAATATGAGGGGAACCAGCCCGAGCAGCATGCTTCCCGATGCCTCGCGGGTCAGCACGGCTTCGCGCGGCTGGTCGGGGTTGACCAGGCAGGTCGTCCGATGCCCCGCCGGATGGCGGCTCACGATCTCCTGCTTCGACTGGCAGCCGCTGCTCGATCCCTGGAAAAAGTCGTAACGGTTCGATTTGTACGGGCGGCCATTCCATTCGTAAGAATATAGAATATTCACGCTGTAGGTGTCGCCTTCGTCCCCCGAATGCGTCCGAACCTGGCTCCACACGACGGTGCAGGGAACGCGTTCCCAGGAGGCGCTTCGATGGATGTTCATGGCCGGCACCACGAAAAACGACCAGCCGGCACCCATGCCGACCAGGGCGAACACGCCGAAGAACAGCCGCACGGCCCACCGCGGGAGGGTGCGGGATGAAGCCGACGAGATCGGCGCCGTCCCTTTTTCGTCGCCGGCCCGACCGGCCAGCATGATGCCGAGCCCGACCGCCACGAAGATCAGGGGAAACAGCGCGATCAGGATCATCCAGGGAGAGCCGTGCTGCAGCACCGACTTCGCGGGGTCGCCGGGATCGACGTGGCAGAAGGCCTCTTTCCCCGCGGGAAAGGCGTCCAGGATCTCCTGGGCGTCCGCGTAGTCGTCTTCGATCACGGCCGTCGGCGCGACCCGGTCGGAGGTGTGGGGCTTGCCGCCGAACTCGTAGGAATACCGGATGCGGGGTTGGAACGAGAAGCCGCCCTGGTGATCGGAGGTTTCCTCGATGCGGCCGTCGATCACCGTGCAGGGCGTTTTCTCCCAGAACCGCGTGCGGTTTTCCTGGACCCACGAGTAGGTGATGACGCCGCAGGCCACGAGTCCGAGGGCGAAAAACACCAGGCCGAACAATACCTGGAAACAGGAAAAGCCGCGACGACGACCCAACTCCGGATTCTTTCCCTGCATCGCCATCTCCTCTTCCATCCGCTTGTTTCTTCATCTTCATACCACAAACAGGGTAAAGAGAGAACGTTTCCTCCTCGTCCCATATCTCAGGCGGCAGGGATCACGATCCAACGAGATAGTAACTTGATTGATATAATATATCCGTTCGCCCTGAGCCTGCCGAAGGGGGCGAGAGCATTCGTGCTTCGACAGGCTCAGCACGAACGGAACGCGTTCGTGAAGTGTTCGGGCTTTCATCTGCGGATTGGTTCTTGAAACGGACCCGTGATAGAATCGGGCCAGCGATGCCGGAGTGGCCGAAGCGTTCCGGCGAAACATCGTTCATAAGGAGCGTATCATGAAGCGTTTTGCATTCGTTCTGATGGCTGTTCTGGCTGCCGCGACGGCGTTCGCCGCCGAGATGGTCGACAATCCGGCGTACGGCATCTGGTCGAAGTTCAAGGTCGGGGCTGAGCTGAAATACAAGCAGGCGTCGGAAGTCTCGAACATGAAGACCGAGAGCGAGATCACCTACAAACTCCTCGAAGTGACCCCCGAGAAGGTCGTCGTGGAAATGGGCGGCGCCACCGTCGTTGCCGGCAACAAGATGGATATGCCCGCGACGAAGATGGACTACCCGGCAAAAATCGAGAACACCCAGGTCGATCCGAAGCTGGCCGAGATGGTCAAGGCCGACGCGAAGACCACGGAAGAGCAGGTCACGGTGCCGGCCGGCAGCTTCAAGTGCAAGGTCGTCGAGTCGACGATGAACCAGCAGGGCGCGGAAGTGGCCACGAAGATCTGGGCCTCCGACGAGGTGCCCGGCAGTCTCGTGAAGATGGTCACCACCATGACCGCCCCGATGAAGAGCGTCACGACGATGGAGCTGGTCGAGAAGAAACTGCCCTGATACATATTCCGTATCAAATAAAACCCCCTTCCGGGTATCCGGGAGGGGGTTTTATCGAGTCCTGCCGAGTGAAAACCAACCGTTCGCCCTGAGGTATCGAAAGGCGAACATTGGAAGCAGAGGGCGAGCGCTGGTTCGTGCTTCGATACCTCAGCACGAACGGGGCCGGCACATTGGCTTTCGATGAGCAGGAATCGAGACGTTCAGCGGCCGGTGTTCACTTCGCCTTTTCAGGTTTCAGCCAGCGATCGAACCAGCCGAGGATCTGGCGCAGGCGGTGAATGCGGAGGTCGGCGGGGCCGCTGCGGCTCATGCCGTGGCTGGTCGAAGACGGGTAGCGGACCAGGCGGCTCGGGACGCCGCGCAGCTGGAGGGCGGTGAAGAGCTGTTCGGCCTGCTCGATGCTGCAGCGCAGGTCGCCCTCGCTGTGAATGAAGAGCGTCGGGGTTTTGATCGCGCCGGCGTATTTCAGCGGGCTCTGGTTCCACAGCTCTTCGGGGCGGTCCCAGGCGTTGCCGGGCCAGTAGGAGTCGGGAACCGTGGGGTAGTCGCTGGTGCCGGCCATGCTGACGAGGTTGCTGACGCAGCGGTCCGAGACGGCGGCGGCGAAGACGTCGGTGTGGCCGATGATCCAGTTCGTCATGTAGCCGCCGTAGCTGCCGCCCAGCACGCCCATGCGCTTCGGATCGACGAAGGCGCGCCTGCGCATCCAGTCGATGATGGCCTGCATGTCCTGCCAGTCGGCGTTCCCCCAGTCTCCGCAGATCCCGTCGGCGAACGCCTCGCCATACCCCTTGCTGCCGCGGGGATTGCCGAAGACGACGACGTAGCCGGCGGCGGCGAGTGCCTGGAACTCGTGGAAGAACCGGCCGCCGTACTGGGCGTGCGGGCCGCCGTGAATCTCGAGCAGGGCCGGGTATTTCCTCCCGCTCTCGAAACCGACGGGTTTCATGACCCAGAGCTGAACGGGGGTCCCGTCGGCCGATTCGACCCAGTGCATCTCGGGCTTCGACAGAAGGGCTCCCGAGAGCAGCTCGTGGTTGAAACGGGTCAGCGGCCGTGCCGAGAGAACCCCGTCGGCCGATTGTATTCCTATTGCAATATCGTCGATGTCGAGCGGGCTGCCTCGCCGCATGGCGATCCTGGTTCCATCCGCCGAAAAGCCGCCGAACGAGGCCTGGTCGGGGCCGTCCGTGAGCCACTCCAGCTCCCCGCCGCCGATCGGCACGCGGGCGAGCCGCCTCGTTCCCTCGACGCCGGCCTCGAACCAGATCGACCGTGAGTCGGGCGTCCAGTGGAATATCGGCATGAAATCGGCTTCACGCGTGTCGCTCAGCACCGCCGACTCGAGACAGACATCCGCGCCCTCGGTCACGCAGCGCTGGGCGCCGGTCCGGGGGTCGACGACGAACAGGTGCTGGTTCACCGCGCGCCAGACCTCCTGCCGGCCCATCGTGCCCGAAAAGGCGATCAGGGTGCCGTCAGGCGACCAGGCGACGCCGATGCGCATCCCGTCGGTCTGTCCGGGAAGGGGCCTGGCGCGGCCGTTCTTCGCGTCGACGATGACCAGCCGGGTTTTCCACGGCTTCGTGAGCGCGTCGGGATCCTGGTTGGCGACGACGACCAGTTCGCGGCCGTCGGGCGACCAGTCGAAACTGCCGATGCCGAGCGGCGCATGGTCGAACAGCTTCCGGTGCGTGCCGTTCGCGGCATCGACGATATAGAGAAAATAGCGAGAAGTATTGAAATACCCGTCCCCGTCGAGGCGATACCAGAGATTGTCCAGCACGCGCGGCGGTGTGCTGAGCCCCTTCGTTTCGCGGTCCTTGCGGGCTTTCTCGGTCCAGTCGGGGTCCTGCTCGCGGAACGAGACGGCGATGCTGCGCCCGTCGGGCGACCAGCGGAACTCGCCGATCGAGCCCTCGGGGAAGTTCGTGAGCTGGAGGGCTTCGCCACCCAGCCTCGGGATCATCCAGAGCTGCTGGGGGGACTTATCACGGCTGCTGAGGAAGATGATGTGGCGGCCGTCGGGCGAGAACCTGCCGTGGCCGTCCTTCCCACCGGTCGTGAACTGGCGGGGCGCGGACCGGCCGTCCGTCGCGACCGTCCAGAGGTTCGCGACGGTCTTGTTCTTGTCGTCGACGTGGCGTCTCGTGAAGAGAATCGTGTCGCCCTCGGGGGCGATGCGGCAGTCTTCTGCCAGGACGAACCGCGCCAGATCCTCCGGGGTCAGCGGCTTTCCCGCAACGGCCTTTTTCGATGCGGTTCTGCCCCCTGGTGCGCTTTTCCGGCCCCCGGAAACGTTTTTTTTGCGGACGGACATGGTTCGCCCCCTTTCGGTTGTCTCCGACAAGAGTAACCCACGCCCCGGCATCCCACAAGACCGTGTATTCCCGATGGCGAACGGTGGAACACATCCGCTAGACGGCGCAGATGGCGCAGATGGGCGGGATGCCGCAGATAAAATATAGAAGAATATTATAAGTTGGTTCTCATCGGCGCAAGTGCCGTTGTGTCCTTTTTCTTGACCTGAAGCCGATCATGGCATATCGTGGCGGTGACGCGCGGCACCCCGATACGGGAAGGCCACGCGGGGGAGATACAGAGGAATGACGAAGACGGAACTCGAAGCGAAGTTGATTCTCGTTCTCAACTGCGGCAGCAGTTCACTCAAATATGAGGTTTTTCGCATGCCCCACCGGGAAAGCCTCGGGCGGGGTCTCGTCGAGCGCATCGGCGAAGAGACCGGCCGGCTCGAGCAGAGCACGCCCGGGGGCACGTTCGAACACGAGCAGCCGATTCCCGACCACCGGGCCGCGATCGGGCTCGTGGCGCAGCACCTGGTCGATGACCACCACGGGATTCTCGACGACATCCGGGAGATCGCCGGCATCGGCCACCGGGTCGTTCACGGCGGTGAAAAATACGCCTCTTCCGTCGTCATCACGGACGACGTCATCGACACGATCGAAAAATGCGTCGAGCTCGCTCCGCTTCACAACCCGCCGAACCTGACCGGCATCCGGGCCGCGAAAGAGCTTCTTCCCGACGTGCCGCAGGTCGCGGTGTTCGACACGGCGTTTCACCAGACGATGCCGCCGCATGCCTACATGTACGCGATTCCGCGGGAGCTGTATGAGGAGCATCGCATCCGGCGGTACGGGTTCCACGGCACCAGCCACCGGTATGTCTCGGCCCGCGCGATCGGTCTGATGCAGCGCTCGCCCGAGAACACGAACGTGATTTCGGCCCACCTCGGGAACGGCGCCTCGATCACCGCGATCGAAAATGGCAAATCCGTCGACACCTCGATGGGGTTCACCCCGCTCGAAGGCCTGATCATGGGAACCCGCAGCGGCGACATCGATCCCGCCATCCTGTTCTACCTCCACGACCGCGGTTACAACGCGAAACAGCTGAACACGATGCTGAACAAGAAGAGCGGCCTGCTCGGTCTTTCCGGCCTTTCGAACGATCTGCGAGACCTCGAAAAGGCCTCCGAAACCGGTCACCCGGCCGCCCTCCAGGCGCTGGAAGCCTACGCGCACCGGGTCAGGCATTACGTCGGGGCCTACATGGCGACGCTGGCCAAGGTCGACCTGTTCGTCTTCACCGGCGGCATCGGCCAGAACGGCTGGAAGATGCGCGAGCGGATCTGCCACCGCCTCGAAAACATCGGCATCTTCATGGATTATGAATTGAACCGCACCATGGGCTCCCGCGAGGGCATCATCTCGCATCCCTATTCCCCGACGACCGTCATGGTCGTGCCCACCAACGAAGAGCTGCAGATCGCCCTCGACGTCTGCGACCTGGTCTTCCCGCCAACCCAGGAATACAAGCGCCGCTCGACGGATGTGAACGTCTGACGAACATGGCCTGAAATGCAGAACCGCCGCTTCCAGATGGAAGCGGCGGTTCTGTTCGGTGCCGGAAGTCGGGGTCGAACCGACACGCCTTTAGGGGGCGCGGGATTTTGAGTCCCGTGCGTCTGCCAATTCCGCCATTCCGGCAACACCCAGAGAATAGCACGGGAAGGGCGTTTCTGGCAAACTGAAAATCAGATGCCGAAGTGAAGAAGGAATTGTTTGACGGAGGTCAGGATATTTTCCCACCAGGTGGGTTGGCGGTGGGAAATTTCGCGTTTCAGGGTGGCGATGTCGCTCAGCACCTGCTTGCGTATTTCATGATATATCTCTTCAGCCACATGTGAGGCGTTGCTCGCGCAGAACCAGTTCATGGCGTCATCTTCGATTTTCTTGACGATCGAATCCATCCTGGAAAAATGATCCGATTTCAGCAGCTGTTCCTGGGAAAACGGATGCGACGTGAAAATGAACCCTTTGACGAGCCGGGTCTGATCGCGAATGATCTCGATCTCTTTGAACACTTTTTTGAATTTTCCTTCGAACCGATTTTTCTGAAACCTCACGTCGTCCTCGGAGCCGTTCATCGCCGGAGGTTCTTCCGGCGCCTGGTCCGGCGGTTTCTGCAATCCGAGCGCTTCGAGGGGATAGCCGCACCTGGGGCAGATCTCGGCCAGGGATGAAATTCTGCCGGAGCATTCGGGGCAGTCAACGAGCATGCATATCCTCTCTTATTCCCGCTGATTTCGCAGCTGAGCGGCCACCGGGCGGCTGTCTACTTTTTTCCCTGGCCCCACGTGGCATACCCCTTTTTCCACCCGAATTTTTCGATTTTTCCTTCAAGCTTCCGGATGTCGGAAAAGGCTTTCTGAAGCCTGGTGACGAAGAAGGGATTCGCGGGACGGGTGTAGCGGTTGACGATGAGGTCCCGGTAATAGTCCATGACGGCCATCGTCGCCGCATTTTCCATGCGGAGGAACTCGATGAGGAGTGCGTATTCCGGCTTCTGATCGATCAACTGCAGTGCGGAAAGGGCGTATAAAAGCTCCTTGCGATCCGCATCGCATCGGGCAACCTTGTCCAGGTCTTCTGCGGTCCAGTAGTGGGTGTAGTCCAGCGCCTGGAAGGACCGAAAGATTTCCTTATTCCTGTCGATGACACGCCGGGCGATCGTTTCGGGATCGACGGACGCGCTCTCGCTCGAGGCGAGCATCGCGGAAGGAGATGCGGATGGAAGGAGGGACGCCGTTCCGGTTCCGGGGGCCGGATCCTCGTCGTCGGTTGCGTTCCCCGGGGAGTCTTCGAAAACAAGCCGGGGATCGATCGACTTGGTGGCCGATGCATCGGCCGGGGTTTCATATTCCGTTATTGATCCCGAGGCCATGCGGACCGTCGTTGAAGCGGTCGAGGGCTTGGCAACCGCAGGGACCGGGGTCTGGCCGATCTGAAAATATCGGAGAAGAGGTTCTCCCCTGATCGCGGCTCCGATGACTGCCGTCACGAGCAGGATACTCAGAAGGAGTTTCGTTTTCGTTCCTCGGATTCCGGTCTTGGTTCCGTTGGACGGGAAGCCGCAATGAACGCATCTTGCCGCATGCGACGAGATTTCCTTGCCGCATTCACTGCATTCGATCAGGCTCATCTGGTTGTTCCCCTGTCGAGATCCGCTTCGGATGCGCCGACGATAGCATCGATACCGATGCTATGGAGTCGATTGCATCGGGAAATGTTCGTTCTTCGCCCGAATTTCAGCCATGAACGTGTCTCTCACTCTGGTGCCCGGACACATGCCGGGAATATCTCATCTTACAAATGATAATAGCATGATCGATATCATAGGTCACGAAGTTTTCCCTGACAGGCATCGGGAGCTCTGAATTCAGCGTTCTGCCGCCGGATCGTGGAATTTGAAATCCGCGCCCGTCTGGGGTACAGTGGCGCGACCATGGATATCAAACAGCTTGCCTTCGACCTCAAGACGGGAACGCCTGATTCGATCACGGCGCTCCTCAAGGAGTTGTTCGAGTCCCAGACCGACTGTTCGAGCAAGATCCTGTTCGAGGTTCTGTATGACCTGAAGTTCCACCGGGATCCGGGGGTCGTCTTCTGGGCCAAGAAACTCCTGAACAAGGTCGAGGTGACGTATTCGTTCAAAGGCGTCGATCCGGCGACCGTGTCGCAGAACGCTGTCGTCCCGCCGCCCGAAGAGCCTCCGCCCCCCCCGAGCCGCGAGGAGATTCTCGCGAAAATCGCTTCGGAACCGGCCTCTATCACCGTCGAGGAGCTGAAGATCGTCTGCGAGAACCCTGATGAAAGCACCAGAGAGCCCCTGCTGGCCCTTCTCGACTCGAACCCGGACGAGTCGGTTCTCTCGTTCCTCACCAAGCACCTCGGGCAGAGCTTTCCGGACGAAGAGATGCTCATCCGGGTGGCCCCGTATCTGCGGCATGAAGACTCGCGTGTGGTCGCCAACACGGTCGAAGGAATCCAGGCCATCAAGAACCCGAAGACCTTCGTGATGCTGACCCAGCTGCTCAATCATACCGACAACCGTGTCCGGTCGAACGCCGCCATCGCCATCGGGGAGTATGACAGGAACGAAGCCATGGGCGTCGTCGAACGCATGCTCCGGCTCGAAGGGAAGGCGCACATGCAGGCTTCGGCATGCCATGCCGTGCGGGCGCTGAACGAGACGCGGCTGTTTCCGGTGCTGATCGAGCTTTTCGCCGACCCCTTCCTGTTCAGGGAAGCCCTGGGCGTTTTCGAGGGATTACCGGGCGCGGGGTCCGTTCAGGCGCTCGAGGCGGTGCTCGAACAGATCGCCGACGAGGAGAGAAAACAGGAAATAGCTGCGTCGATCGGGCGGATCAAAGAGGCGATGGAAAACGCTCTCAAGCCGCCTCCCCGGAAGACGCGCTTTGCTCCCTGGGTGAAGGTCTGACAACCGCCTTCCGGTTGCCTTGCATTCAGGGGAAGATCGAACGTGAATCGCAGAGATTCTTTCATTCCTCCGTGGAATCTCCTGCCCCTCGTGAGCTGTGATTCAGGTGTTGTGAAAACTGATGCGCTTCCACGTTTCCGGCGTCGGGGCTTGATGGCGGAGGGGGATTCGGAGTATAACCTGCTTTCGCAGGCTTGCCGCGAAGCCGCAGGATCATTCGCATGGAGGTGCATCATCAATGCAGCCGACAATCGCCCAGATACTCGAGATGTCCCCGTCTTCCGACCCCGTCATCGTCAACGGGTGGGTCCGGACGAAGCGCACCAGCAAGAACGTCGCCTTCATCGCCGTCAATGACGGCTCGACGATCATGAATATCCAGGCCGTCGCCGACCTCGAGGGCGGCGCGATCTCCGAAGCCATGCTGACCGACGTCACGACGGGCGCTGCCGTCCGCATCACCGGCACTCTCGTCGCCTCGCAGGGCAGCGGCCAGGCGGTCGAGCTGAAAGCCCAGAAGATCGAGGTGCTCGGCACCGCCGATCCCGAGAAATACCCGCTCCAGCCGAAAAAGCACTCGCTCGAGTTCCTGCGCGAGATCGGGCATCTGCGGTTCCGCACCAACACGTTCGGCGCGATGTTCCGCATCCGGCATGCGATGGCGTTCGCGATCCACAAGTTCTTCAACGACCGCGGCTTCTTCTACATGCACACCCCGATCATCACCGGGTCGGACTGCGAGGGCGCCGGCGCGATGTTCCGCGTCACGACGCTGGACCCGAAGAACCCGCCCCTGAAGGAAGACGGCAGCGTCGATTTCTCGAAGGACTTCTTACTTTGTCATGCTGTGCTTTAGCTAACCGATCTACTTCTTGCCAAAGCTGTGCG
>CAYMEN010000044.1:0-35802 GCA_964389325.1 uncultured bacterium
GATTCAATGGGGTGCCTGATAAGATCGAGGCTTCACCGCCCAAGCACCTTTCGTCCGCCGTCGGTCAGATGGTGAACTTTTTGGGCACACTTCAAAACGAGTGGGCAGGTGCACAGGCGTTCAGTTCGTTCGACACCTATCTGGCTCCGTTCGTCAAGGTCGACCAGCTCACATTCAACGAGGTTTACCAGGGCATCCAGGAGTTCATCTACAATCTGAATGTGCCCTCTCGCTGGGGCACGCAGACGCCCTTCACCAATCTCACCCTCGACTGGAACTGCCCGGAAGACCTCCGAACGCAGACCCCGCTCATCGGCGGCAAGCCGGTTGACTTCACATACGGCGATCTCCAGACCGAAATGGATATGATCAACAAGGCGTTCATCGAAGTGATGTGCTCCGGTGACCGGGCCGGGCGGGCGTTCACGTTCCCGATCCCAACCTACAACATCACGAAGGACTTCAACTGGGACCACCCGAACTGTGACGCGTTGTTCGAGATGACCGCCAAATACGGCCTGCCGTATTTCCAGAACTTCCTCAATTCAGACCTGCAGCCGAACATGGTGCGCTCGATGTGCTGCCGCCTCCAGCTCGATCTGCGGGAGCTTCTCAAGCGCGGAAACGGCCTCTTCGGCTCGGCCGAGCAGACCGGCTCGATCGGCGTCGTCACGCTCAATCTCGCCCGCCTCGGGTTCAAGCACACGGGCAACTACGAAGCTCTCATCCACAACCTCGACGAACTCGTGAACCTGGCCGTCAAAAGCCTCGAAGTCAAGCGCAAGATCATCACCCGCCTCATCGAAGGCGGACTGTTCCCCTACACCCGCCGGTATCTCGGAACGCTCCGGAACCACTTCTCGACCGTCGGCGTGAACGGCATGAACGAGTGCATCCGCAACTTCTCCGACAACACGATGGATATCACGTCGAAGGAAGGCGTCGAGCTTGCGACCCGCATCATGAACCACATGCGCGAGCGCATCGTGCAGGCCCAGCAGGATACCGGCCACCTGTACAATCTCGAAGCGACGCCGGCCGAAGGTGCTACCTACCGGTTCGCGCGCGAAGACCAGAAGCGATACCCCGGCATCCTCCAGGCCGGTTCGCCGAACGCGCCGTATTACACGAACTCGACCCAGCTTCCGGTCGGCTACCAGGGCGACCTGTTCGAGATCATGGGCCACCAGGAACAGCTCCAGCGCCTCTACACCGGCGGAACCGTTCTGCATTTGTATGTCGGCGAGCGCATCCCCGACGCAGGCTCGTGCAAGCGGCTGATCCAGAAGTCCATGAGCCAGTTCCGCCTTCCCTACATAACCGTCACCCCGACCTTCTCGGTCTGCCCGACGCATGGATACATCGCCGGCGAGCATCAATACTGCCCGACCTGCGACAACGCCGAAGTCACCCGGCGCCGCGCCGCGATGATGGAAGCGAATCCCGAAGCCCCGGTTCCCGAGCGGATCGACCTGCCCGTCGAGGCGCGCACGGCGTGCGAAGTCTGGACGCGCGTCATGGGGTATTACCGCCCCGTTTCGCAGTTCAATGCCGGCAAGAAGAGCGAGTACACCGAGCGCAACGCATTCGACGCCCAGGAGCTTGTTCGCACCGTCGTCTGATTCGAAGGCCAATCATGAAACACATGTGCTCCGGCGTTCATGTCGGTGGTCTTCAACCATTCACCCTGATCGACTTCCCCGGTCTCATGGCCGCGGTTGTCTTTCTGCAAGGCTGTAATCTCCGTTGTGCATACTGCCATAACCCCGGGTTGCTTGATGCCAGAGGGCCGGGCGATATCACCTGGCCTGAGGTTGTCAGTTTTCTCGAGAAGCGGCGCGGTTTCCTCGAAGGAGTCGTGTTCAGCGGCGGCGAACCCCTGATGCAACCAGCCATCGAGACCGCCGTGCGGCGTGTTCACGAGATGGGATACCAGGTTGCCCTGCATACGAACGGATTCTTTCCCGAGCGGCTCGAATCTCTCCTGTTCCAGAATCTGGTTTCCTATGTCGCTATGGACATCAAATCGAGTGCAGACGGATACAGATCGTGCTTCGGGGTCTCCACAACCGACCCCATCGTTCGAAGCGCTCGTCTGCTCGCCGGAAGCGGTGTCAACCACGAGTTCCGCACGACCGTTCACCCTGAGATCATCTCGGATGGCGATATTCTTCGGGTGGCCGACATGCTCCAGGGTATCGGATGCGACCATTTCATCCTGCAGAAGTTCAGGCCGGGCAACGTTCTCGATCCGGCCCTGAAGGAATCGGGGGCAGACTGGGTGCGTGCCGCGACGGTTCGCGAGCTTGCAAGGCGGTTCCGGCACTTCGAAGTTCGCGGAGACCCTGTCTTCGAGGAAATGGCAAGACACCCGCAGGCCGCATAGCATCGTTTTTTCCGGAGCATCTCCGGTTCATCCTCAGAGACAGGCGAAAACCTGTCTCTTTTATTTTTCCTGCGATTCTTTCGGGCCGATCGCGCGCCAGACGGCGTTCAGCGGAACGAAAAAACTGACCATCAGGAGGAACAGAGCGGAAAGGATGCTCCAGATTTCGATGAGCGCCGTCTGGATCCAGTGTTCCAGCCCGAGGGCCGACGGAACGACCCAGACGAGCACCATGACGGCGATGTTGACGCAGAGAATCACCCGCGTTTTCGCATCCATGCCGGCCGAAACGGACAGGCGCCAGGCAAGCAGCGCGACGGCGACGATGATGCAGCCGCACATCAGCGGAACGGACGCGACGAGTTGTTCCCACAGCGTTGCCGGGGGAGGGGACTGCATGTGCTGGGCGAGCCTGAGCGCCGCATAGAGCGGGAGCAGGCCGAGCAGGTTCGAAAAGGCGGTCAGCAGCAGTGCGTCGAGCATACTTTGGTCTTGACATATTACCCCACGACCGGTAGTAAAGACAAAGAACGCGGTGTTTCGGCGCCGCCGACAAATCGAGGCGAGGGGAAAAAGATGAACATCGAACAGAAGGATTTCATCGTCAAGGAACTGGGAGAGCCGCAATTCAAGTCGCCGCTCGAGCTTTCGAAAGTCGACGGTGATTATCTCACGAACTACGTTCCGAACGATGAGCGTGTTCTCTGCAACGTCTCCTGGAACGCCGTCCAGAAATGCATGTCGGAGAACAGGCAGCCGATCACCTTCGAGCGTGCCGGCCCCCGGGAGAGAATTTTCTTCGACCCCTCGAAAACGAAGATCGGCATCGTGAGCTGCGGTGGCCTCTGTCCGGGCATCAACGACGTCATCCGCGCCCTCGTGATGCAGCATTCATACTGGTATGGCATCAAGACCATTTACGGGTTCAAATACGGGTATCAGGGGATGGTGAAGGATTACCACCTCAACCCCGTCGTGCTCGATCCGGACATGGTTTCAGAGATTCACGAAATCGGCGGCACGATCCTCGGCTCGTCGCGCGGCCCTCAGGATGTCAGCAACATGGTCGACCGGTTGATGGATTTCGGCATCGACATCCTGTATTGCATCGGCGGCGACGGCACGCTGCGCGGGGCGCTCGACATCCACAATGAGATCACAAAGCGCGGGTTGCCGATCGGCGTCGTCGGCATTCCGAAAACGATAGATAACGATATAAATTTCATCGAGAAGACGTTCGGGTTCGAAACCGCCTTCTCGCTGGCCGTCGAATCGATCAGGGCCGCCCACGTCGAAGCGAAGGGGGCCATGAACGGCATCGGCCTGGTCAAACTGATGGGGCGTGATTCCGGGTATATCGCGGCGAACGCGGCCATCGCCTCCCTGGACGTGAATTTCTGCCTCGTTCCCGAAATCCCGTTCGATCTCGAAGGGCCGAACGGGTTCTACGAGAGCGTGAAGAAACGGCTGCAGAAACGCGGGCACGCCGTCATCGTCGTCGCCGAAGGCGTCGGGCAGAAACTCGCGAAGAGCGACGTGAAAGATATCTCAGGCAATATTAAATTTAATGATATTGGGACGTATCTCAGGGACAGCCTCAAGACGTATCTGGAAGGGCAGAAGGTCCCGGCATCGATAAAATATATCGACCCGAGCTACATGATCAGAAGCTCGAAGGCTCTACCGTCGGACAGCGTCTACTGCACGATGCTCGCCCAGAACGCCGGCCACGCCGGTATGGCCGGAAAGACGGGCCTCGTCGTCGGCATCTGGAACAACCAGTTCACGCACATCCCGATCGAGATGGCGGTCAAGAGCCGCAAGGTCATCGACCCCGAAAGCACCTTCTGGCTCAACGTCCTCGAAGCCACCGGCCAGCCCCGCTCGATGCTCAACCCCCCGAAAACCGCCGGCTGACCGTCAGGAAACAACCGCCGGCACGTTGAGGATGCTGAGGGCCTTGTCGTGCAAGGCGCCGTTTGAGGCGAGCATTTCGCCGCCGTTGAGGGGGGCGGGACCGCCGGAGAAGTTCGTGACCGTTCCGCCGGCTTCGCGGACGAGGAGGAAGCCGGCTGCGACGTCCCATGGTTTGAGGGTGGTTTCCCAGAAGAATTCGAACAGGCCGGCGGCTGTGTAGCACAGATCCATTGAGGCCGACCCGAGGCGGCGCAGGCCCTGGGTGCGGGGCATGACGGATTTGACGCGGGCGACGATCGCGTCGAGGGTGCCCGAGGGGTCGTAGGGGAAGCCCGTCACGGCAAGCGCCCTGCCGAGGTCCGTCTGGGTCGAGACATGGATGCGTTTCCCGTTCCGCCAGGCGCCGCCGCCTTTCCAGCCGTAGAAGAGGTCGTCGTTGATCGGCTGATACACCGCCCCGGCAACGGGTTCGCCTTTCTCGCAAAAACCGATCGACACGGCAAAATGGGGAAGGCGATGCGCGAAGTTGGTTGTTCCGTCGAGCGGATCGGCAATCCAGACCTGGTCGGCATCGAACGGCGCGCCGCCGCCTTCCTCACCCATGAACGGCTCACCGGGAAACAGGTTTGCAAGCTCCTCCCGGATCAGACGTTCGGAAGCATAATCCGTCTCGGTCACGAGGTCCGTCGCGCCCTTGTATTCGATCGTGCTCGTCCCGAAAAAGTTCCGCCGCTGAAGGGCTCCCGCCTCGAGAGCCACTCGGCCGGCCATGATCGCCCGAAATCGATAATCGTTCTGTATATTCATATATCTATATAATTAAGCAAGCCTTCCTGTAGGTTCGACATCATCCGCAACGCTGCGGTCCTTTCTTCAATACGCGCCAATTCGAGTTCCGTCAACCACCATCGAACTTCTCATCGGCATGTCCGCATGATACCCTGCACATGATGAGAGATCCGGCGAGGGACAAAAGATCCGGGGCGATGGTCAGATGCCTGAAACGTCTTTCGATCGCAATTCTTCTCGTGATGTACGGGCTTCTCACCCCGGCGACAGCGGAACATCGCCTTTCTGCCGATGAAACCCTTCTCCTGGATTCCATTCAACACCGAACACTCGCGTATTTCACCGATTTCGCGCATCCTGTTTCCGGTCTCACCCCCGAGCGAAACTCGACCCCGGACACGGTCACGACGGGGGGATCGGGCTTCGGCCTCATGGCGCTGCTTGCCGGAATCGAACGCGGATGGCTGAAACGCGAGGATGTTCTCGACAGGTGCCTGCGCATCGCCGATTTTCTGGGCAAAGCCGACCGGTTCCACGGCGCATGGCCGCACTGGCTGGACGGCCGCACGGGAAAGACGATTCCATTCAGCCGATATGACGACGGCGGCGACATCGTCGAGACATCCTTTTTGATCCAGGGTCTCCTGACGGTCCGGACCTATTTCAACTCCCGGAATCCAGCCGAAGAAATGCTCCGGCAGAAGATCGACTGTCTCTGGCGCGACGTCGAATGGGACTGGTATACGCGAGGTCGCAACGTCCTGTACTGGCACTGGTCTCCGCGCCACGGCTGGAACATGAACCTGCCGATCCACGGGTACAACGAGTGCCTGATAACGTATATCCTGGCCACCTCTTCCCCGACGCACCCCGTCGAACCAGCGGTTTACCACGAAGGGTGGGCGACGGGACCAGCGTTCATCAATGGCAGAAGGTATTTCGACTCGATCAGGCTCCCTCTCGGACCCGATCTGGGGGGACCGTTGTTTTTCACGCATTACTCGTTTCTCGGCCTCGATCCGCGCGGACTGCGAGACAGATACGCAGACTACTGGCTGCAGAACATCAGCCACGCCATGATCAACTACCTCCATTGCACCAGACACCCGCCTGGGTGCCCCGACGCCCCACGGAGCTGCTGGGGACTTACATCCTGCGACAATCCCTGGGGTTACGACGCACACAGCCCTTCGAACGACCGGGGCGTCGTCGCACCGACGGCCGCGCTCTCTTCGATCCCGTATACGCCGAGGCAGTCGATGAGAGCCGCCCGTCACTTGATGGAACGGCACGGCGAAAGCCTGTTCGGCAGGCACGGTTTCAACGACGCCTTCTGCCGCCGTGAAGGCTGGACCGCGGATTCCACGCTTGCCATCGACCAGGGGCCGATCGTCGTGATGATCGAGAATTTCCGTTCCGGCCTGTTCTGGAGGCTTTTCATGAGCATACCGGAAATCCGGAACGGTCTGAAAAGGCTCGAATTCACGTTTCCCGAAGCAACGGGTCGTATATATATCGACAGATTTCAAGGAGATGAACGATGATTCGGCGAGGTCTTGCCTTCCCTTTCCTGTTCGGGGTCTTTCTTCTGGGCCTTCTGTCCCCGCTCGCGGCTTCCGATGCAGGAAGGACACTCCTGGTCGAGTCGCTTCTCCGGCGCATGACCCTCGAGGAGAAGATCGGCCAGATGACCTTGTTCACCAGCACCTGGGACCAGACCGGGCCGACGGTCAATGCCGGGTATCTCGAATCCGTCCGGAACGGGACATGCGGCGCTCTCTTCAACGCGTTCACCGCCTCGTACACCCGGTATCTCCAGAATATCGCCGTCCGGGAGACGAGGCTGAAGATTCCGCTCATCTTCGGATACGACGTGATTCACGGCCATCGGACCATATTCCCGATTCCCCTGGCCGAGTCCTGCACCTGGAATCTCGAAGCGATCGAGAAATCCGCTCGGATAGCCGCGATCGAGGCCTCAGCGGAAGGGATCCACTGGACCTTCGCCCCCATGGTTGATATCGCCCGCGATCCGCGCTGGGGGAGAGTTTCGGAAGGATCAGGCGAAGATGTCCTCCTCGGCAGTCACATCGCACGTGCCAGAGTGCGCGGTTTCCAGGGGAAGGACCTTTCCGCGCGTGATTCCGTGATCGCCTGCGCCAAGCATTTCGCGGCTTACGGAGCGGCACAGGCCGGCAGGGATTACCACACCGTCGACGTATCTCTCCGCAGTCTCGAGGAAATATATCTTCCGCCATTCCTGGCTTGCGCTTCCGAGGGGGTACGCACCTTCATGACCTCGTTCAACGAGATCGCCGGGGTGCCCTGCACAGCGAACCGCTGGCTCCTGACCGACGTTCTGCGGAACCGGTGGGGTTTCACCGGCTTCGTCGTGACGGATTACACATCGATCAACGAGCTCGTCCCTCACGGAGTTGCTGCGGACGAACATGAGGCGGGCAGGCTGGCTGCCAGGGCCGGCGTCGATATGGACATGCAGGGCGGGGTGTATCAAAAACATCTTGCCGGACTGGTTCGCAAGGGTGACATTTCCCTTGCGGCGATCGACGAAGCGGTGAGGCGCATCCTGACGGTCAAGGCGGAACTGGGCCTGTTCGACGATCCCTTCAAGGGATGCGACGAGGAACGCGAATCCCGGGTCGTATTCTGCGCCGAACATCTCGAAGCGAGCCGGGAGATCGCCCGGGAATCCATGGTTCTCCTGAAGAATGACGGAAACGTTCTTCCGTTCAGGAAGGATCTGCGGTCTATCGCCGTGATCGGCCCGCTTGCCGAAGCGACCACGGATCTTCTCGGCAACTGGCACGGCGCCGGTGACGGCTCGAAGGTGCTCTCGCTTCTCGGTGCGGTTCGCGAGGCCGTGGGGCCGAAGACGCAGGTGCTTTTCGCGAAGGGCGCGGATGTGAACGGCCGTGACGTGTCGGGATTCCGGGAAGCCTTCGAAATCGCGCGCAAAGCGGATGCCGTAATCCTCGTGCTCGGGGAGACGGAAGGGATGAGCGGCGAGGCGGCTTCCCGCTCGAGTATCGACCTTCCGGGAGTCCAGAACGAACTTGCGGAGCTTGTTTCCAGGTGCGGGAAGCCCGTCGCCGCTGTTCTGTTCAACAGCAGGCCGCTCGCGATCTCGCGACTGCACAAGGCCGTTCCCGCGATTCTCGAGGCATGGTTCCCCGGTTCGATGGGCGGCAAAGCCGTCTCAGACGTCGTATTCGGAGATTACACCCCCTCGGGCAAGCTGACGATGTGCTTTCCGAGATCGGTCGGGCAGATTCCCGTTCATTACGACATGAAAAACACCGGCAGACCCGAATCGGACAATAAATACACAAGCAAATATATCGATGTTCCGAACACGCCGCTGTATCCGTTCGGCCATGGACTGTCGTATGCCTCGTTCCGGTATTCCGACCTGCGCCTCAGTCCGAAGACGCTTTCCGGCAACGGGAAAATCAGCGTTTCCGTTTCGGTGAAAAACGAGGGGGAACGCGACGGCGACGAGGTCGTTCAGTTGTATCTGCGCGACGTCGTCGGAAGCGTCACGCGTCCCGTCAAACAGTTGCTGGGCTTCAGAAAAGTCCGCATCCCGAAATCGGAAACACGCCGGATCACGTTCGACATCGCTGCCGCCGACCTGGCGTTTCTCAGGTCGGACATGACATGGGGAACGGAACCGGGGGAGTTCGAAGTCATGGTCGGAGGCGACTCCGCGCATGTTCTGAAGGACGGCTTTCACCTGAAAGATTGAAGAAGGCGTATACTGCGACACGAGATGAAACGAGGAGACGTTCGATGAGTGAAACAGCTTCCACGAAAACGATCGCGATTCTGAGTGTTTCGGCCGGAGCGGGCCACATGCGCGCCGCAGAGGCCGTCAAGACGGCCGCCGAAACGTTTTTCCCGGGCGTGAAGGCGGTTCATGTCGACCTGATGACGCTCGTCAACGACATCTTCCGGAAAATGTACGCCGAGTCGTATTTGACGATCGTCGAGAAGCATCCCTCGCTCTGGGGCTACATCTATCGCAAGTCCGACCAGCAGGATCACGATTCGGCGATGAACAAGGTCCGCCGCGCGCTTCAGCGGCTCAACACGCAGAACTTCATGACGAAGCTGCGCGAGATCAATCCCGACATCGTCGTCTGCACGCATTTTCTGCCGGCCGAGCTGCTGTCGCGCGAGATCAAAAACGGCGGATGGGACAGGCCGACGTACGTCCAGGTCACGGATTTCGACATCCACACCATGTGGCTGCACGAACACATGACGGGGTATTTCGCGGCCACGGACGAAGTGGCGTTCAAACTCGCCGACCGCGGGATTCCCGCAGCCACGACGCGGGCGACCGGGATTCCGATCATGCCGATCTTCTCCGAAACGCGCGACCGGGCGACCTGCGCCGCCGAGATCGGCGCCGATCCGAAGAAACTGACGTTTCTCATGATGTCGGGCGGATTCGGGGTGGGGGGAATCGACTCGCTCGCCGAGCGGCTTCTCAAGATTCCCGGCGAGTTCCAGGTCATCGCCCTCGCCGGAAAGAACGAACAGCTTCTGAACGCCATCAAACAGCTCGCGTCGGAAAACCCCGGCCGACTGTTCCCGATGGGGTTCACACGAACGATCGAGCGGGTCATGGCCTGCGCCGACGTCGCGATCACCAAGCCCGGCGGCCTGACGACCTCGGAGTGTCTCGCGGTCGGCCTGCCGATGATCGTCGTGGCGCCGATTCCCGGCCAGGAAGAACGGAACGCCGACTTCCTGCTCGAAAACGGCGCCGCCATGAAGGCATGCGACCCGGCCGCCCTCGAATACCGGGTCCGCTCGATCATCAAAGACCCGGGCCGCATCTCCTCGATGCGCGACAACGCCAGGAAACTCGCGAAACCCCACGCCGCCCGCGATCTGCTCTCCGCCATCCTCGGCCCGCAATAAAAACGGCGTTCCGTTTCTGGTTCGCATGTCGGTTGAAATGTCGCCCGACGCGTATAGGGGCGGCTCGCAAACCCCGTCTACGGGTCACGATATTATTATAATATGATATATACTATAGAGTTTTCTGACAGATTGAAGCCGGTCATCGGCGTTCTGTTCGTGGCGGTCACGGCGGTGTTTTTCGGGATGGCGGAGATCCAGATCGAAGGGTCGAACGGCTGGGCGGCGGGGCTGCCGACCTGGCGGATCGAGAGCCACTGGCTGCTCGACATCTTCTGGGGCGGCCGGCCGATGACGGGGTATCACGCCTGGATCTTCTCGTTCATGGCGCTGGTGTTCCACTGGCCGGTGTTTGCGGCCGGCTCCTGGTCGCCGAAACTCGAGGCGCGCATCCTGGGCAGCCTGATGATCTTCTGGATCATCGAGGATTTTTCCTGGTTCCTGTTCAACCCGGGGTGGGGGTGGGCGAAGTTCGCGCCGTCGTTCATCCCGTGGCACAAGAAGTGGCTGTTCGGGCTTCCGCTGGATTACGTGACGTTCACCGTCGTCGGTGCCCTGCTGATCGGCTGGTCGTGGAGATCCCCCGCGCCGCCATCTGGCACCGACCGGTGAAAGGTGGTATAGTGCGGTTTCTCACATCCTCTGGAGCAGAATGATGGGCACCCGTTCCACAGCCGTCGTGTCGATCCTCGTCCTGGCCTTCCTGCACGGCCTGGGCAACAGTTCTGTTTCGGCGCAGACAGCTTCCCAGACGCCCGCAGCATCAACAACTGAAGAACTCGTCGTCGACGGCAAGGAAGCCGCCTTCATCGGCTCGGAACCCGCGGCGCTCCTTCAGCCTTCGGATATCCCGGATGGAACCGAAAGACCGTCAGCCGAAGACCTCTCGAATCTCATCCCCGTGACTCCCGGAAACGAGCCATCCATCAACCTGCCCGATGTCGATACCGACGTCGGTGACCTGATCATCTCCCCCGCCTCCGGAACTCCCGTTCCGGCCCAGGCTTCGGCAACGCGCCCGCCCTGGCCGTTCGACAAGATGGAAGGCATGGATCCGCTCCTGATCAACGATGCAGAGATCGTTTCCACCGGTTCTGAAGCGGAACGGAAGGAGTCCATGGCGGAACTCACGGGCCGTCTCGCGATCGAGGAGCATCCCGTCGCACGCCGCAAGATGCTCCGTCGCTGGGTTCTCAAAACAGCTTCGGGGGACCGGATTCCGCTCACGCTGAATTTTCAACTGCTCTCGGCCGTCAAAAAGCCGGGCATTCCCGATGAAACCGTGAAGATCGTCGGCAAATGGACGACGTCGGCATCCGAACCTCGTCTCAAGTATCTGACGGCCGACCGGATCGAAACGGTTGCGCCGACGGGTTCCGGAACGACTGACATAGCTTCCGGAACTCAAGAAATCGCCTCAGGGTCTTCCGACATAGCTTCTGGCACTCCGGACATCGCCTCAGGGACTTCCGACACCGCCGTTCCTGCTTCCCGGGCGATGACCTTCTCGCCTGATATCGCATCGGCACCGGTCATCACTTCGGAGTCCCAGGAAGCCGCGCCGCCCCGGGACGCGACTGACGCGGTCTCGATCGGGCGGTGAGCGCATCTTCCCGAACGCCTGGTTCCCTATAAGCCGCGCATGATTTTTCCCTTTTCGGCGAGAATTTCGGAAGCGGATCGGCACAGATACGAGATCGATGCCGTTTCCGGGGCGTTCTACGGCATCTTCATCGGGATGATGACGCCGTTCATCCCGATCCTGATGAAGCGCCTCTCGGCGTCGCCGCTCGAGATGGGGCTTGCGCTGTCGGCGCCGTATTTTTCGCTCGTTTTCGGCTTCCCCCTTCTGCGGTATTTCACGGGCTGGCGGGCGCTCGACATCATCACCGTTCCGACCGCGGTGACCAGGCTCGCGATCGCGGGGGTCGGCTTCACCGACAATACGACGGCGATTCTGCTGCTGTACGTGCTGTGCCAGTTTGTCGAAGGGCTCGGCATGGGCGCCTACACGAGGGTGCTGAAGGAGCTGTATTCCGACGGGTCGCGCAGTCTCGCGATGGGGTACGTCAGGTTTTTCATCGCGATGACGACGATCCTCGGCTCGGCTTTGGGCGGCTGGATGCTCGATTCCGGGCATAAAACGGCGATGTTCGTGATCGCGGGCGTCTGCGGCATGCTGTCGTCGATCAGTTTCAACCGCGTGCTGCCGCGCGACGCCTCGCCGCCGTTCGCGACGGGCGGTTTCAGCGTCGGATCGGTTCGAACGACCCTGAAGGCCTCGGAAGGGTTTTTCTGGCTGAACGTGACGATCATGCTGTACGGCTTCGGCAACCTGCTGATGCTGGGCGTTCTCCCGACGAAGCTGGTCACCGGCTGGCACGTGTCGAACACGACGGTCGGGTATCTGAACGGCCTGACGAACGTCGTCCAGATGTTCGCCTACGTCGTCATCGGCCGCTTCATCGCGAAATACGGCCCGCAGCGCGGTCTGCTTCTCGGAATGTTCGGCGGCCTGCTGAACCCCTGGCTGTTCTTTCTGGCGCCTACAGCCGCCTATCTCATGGTGCCGTATTCGTTCACCGGCATCCTCAACGTCGGCTTCGACCTGAGCTGGATGCAGCTGATCATCGCGTTCGCCCCGGTCTCGGAGCTCGCCGTATACGGGTCGGTATATACCTTCCTGATGGGCCTTCGCGGCATCGCCGCGATGCTCTTCTCGAACCTGGCCTTGTCAGCGCTCGGCGTCGACACCTTCCTCGCCCTCGCCGGCCTCTTCATGCTCGCCGGTATTTCCATCGCCCTCTGGAAGCGCGATTCATGGAAAGCCTGAAAAAGCCAATTGTGCCTTCCCGTTCGTGCTGCTCCTGTCGAAGCACGAGAACCCCCTGCCACTTTCTGCCGTAAGCGTTTTCTCTGAATTCATCTGCGTAATCTGCGCTATCTGCGGATCGTATCTCCTTTTGACAGGGGGCTGTTCTGAGAGTATATTCGGGCTAAGGACAGAAAAAACATCAGTCCAGAAAATTATGAGAGTTTGAACGGGAGAGATCGATATGACGAAGCACGAGCAGTATGCCGTTACCGTTTCCAAGGAAACCCTCAGGGCGCTCGAGACCCTTGCCACGCACGAGGGCAAGCCGATGGACAGCCTCATGCGCGATCTCATCACCTCGTATCTCAAGCTCCAGGCTGCCAAAGCTGGCAAATCGCCCGTCGACGAGGTTCACGAACACATTCTCGAGATCATCGAAACCGGCATCGCCGTAGGGAAGTAACGGGAGTCGCGGCCATGAAGCAGCTTCACGTCGACATTTCCCTTCCCGAAGCCACCTACCGCGCCCTCGAAGCACAAGCGACCAAAGAGGGCCGCACCACCGACGACCTCGTCCGCAACCTCGTCGTCTCGTACATCAAAGTCCAGGCCGCCAAGTCCGGCAAAACCGCCGGCGACATCTTCCACGAACTCGCCCTCTCCTACATCAAAGCCTCAAGCGCAACCGACCATCTCCACCACGCGAAAAGATAGCGGCATAGATATATCCGCATCAGATCATGCTTCCGTAGGGGCAGGTTTGAAACCCGCCCTTTGGCGCACCTGCTATTCCTCGTTCCCATTGGCTTTCATACATGAATTCAGCCAACCGTCCCTGTCTGCCCTCTATCTGCGCCCCATCCGCCCGCCATCTGCGGATGCGATATTCACTGTTCGTCGGTAACAGACGAACGGCAATCCGGCAGGGAATCATCGATTACCACGATGCCCCGCCATTGTCGTTTGCGTGACAACCTCCGGTTCCGTCGCTCGAGGGTCGAAACATCGACCCTGAAAGCCTCCGCAAGATCGCCAGGCCGGAACGCCCGGTTCCCCGTATCGAAGATTGCACGTCCGGAAACATATTCCAGACGTCCCGATGCAATCCGATACAGCCGCTCTTCGACAGTCCTGACGGTCGCGAGTCGCCTCGAAGAATCCCGCCACGTCTGCCTCTCGATGCGCGACCAGACGCGTGGCGCGTTTTCGCACGCCCGCTGTTCGTCATGCGTCTTTTGGACGAAGATCTGATTGCCCTGTTTCGAAACGGTCAGTTTCGTCGTCTCACACTCGCCGTCATCCGATCTGACGAGTGCCTCGAACTGGTGCCGAAACACGTCGACCCATTCCGCCCCCGAGGCCAGCAGCATCAGATGCCCTTCCTCGATGAACCTTCCTGTCCCTTCCGCGCACGTCTCCCACCGCACACACACCAACAGTCCGGGAATCACCCATTTCGCCGCAACCGTTTCCGGCGCAAGTCCGCGACGTTCCGTGATGCCCGAGGCATCACCGACCGCCATTTCCCCCCACGACAGGGCAGTCTGGGCAAGAGAAAACGCCTGCGCCGGGGAGGCGATCAACAACTCATTGTCGACATTCCACGGCGGCAAGCCATCAAGAGCTTTGCTTTGAAAAGTAATCGGAATACGGTCGTTTCCTCGCACTGTGGAAGGAATCGTTACGGTCATCAAAGCAAGGATGATGAAAAGAATTCTTTTTCTGAGGGGCATGATTCAAGAATACTACATGGAAATCCATTGAACGCAATACGTTGAACGTAAATCGGCAATGTTGCATGTATTACAGCATGTATATATGAACCCGGTTGCGTTGATTCCATCAATCAGGATATAGTACGCCATGATACATCATTGGTGAGAGGTCTTTATGTTCGATTTCGGGTTTTGGGCCCTGGTGTTGATTCTTGGCGTGGTTTTCACCTTCTGGGGCTGGTTCGGCCGGAAGCGGGAGGCGGAGCTGAAAAAACACCTGCTGGGGAAGGTCCCGTCGGTCACGATCACGGCCCAATTCCCTGGGCCGTCGACCGGCACCGACGGCGTTACCCCGGTAAAAACAACGTGCAAAAAATGCGGGGTCGAATTCGAGCCAGCCATTACCCTGAGAGTGCCCCTCACCGCTGCGGGGATGCTTCTGGGGTACAGCATCGGCGCCACGCTCGAGAAAATTTCCATCATCCCGACGCTGATGATGCTGATCGGCAACCGATACGTCGACATGATCTTCTTCGGCGTCCTGGGCCACCAGATCGGCCGCAAATACGGCCGCTGTCCCGCATGTGGAGCGTTTCAACGGCTTTAAATCGTCCTGAGCCTGTCAAAGGGGCAAGGTCTTCTCGTGTTTCGACAGACTCAGCACGAACAAACTGGGCCTTACGCGGCCTTCTTCAGCAGAATGTCCCGCAATACTTCAGGCCGGGCTTGGGCCACAAGCAACAGGGACCGGGCTGCGCCTGTCGGTTGCCGGCGACCCTGCTCCCAATCCTGCAGAGTTCGCAGGCTGACGCCAAGGAGACCGGCGAACGCAGACTGGCTCAATCCCATCTTTTCGCGTGTGGTCTGAATTTCAACCAGTACCGCGGTCGTGAAACGCCGGCCACCGCCCTGTTTGATTTCGCGAATGCCTTCAAGGATCTCTTTCCCGATATCGCGCTTATTCATCGCCATACTCCCAATTTATCGCGTTCAGCACATCGGCTTCCACAAGCATCACACGGCATCCCCGGTTATTGAAGGGGCGGGGCGGGAGGCCTGGAATTTTCTTGCTTGCCGCCAGTAGGATGACGAGAGGAAGCGGGCGAGGATGAGGGGGAAGGCGGTCAGCACCACCGTGCCGAGGAGGGTTTCCTTGACGGGTGTCCGGCCGTATTGGCTGGGGTCTTGGGCCTGGGCGTACAGGCCGAGGAGGATGAGGGCCCAGAAGCCGGCCGAGAGGGTGTACAGCAGGCGGGCGACGTAGAGCTTCAATGCCGATGGGGCGGTGACGACGGGTTCTTCCATTTCTTCCACGACGGGCGGGCCGCCTTCGCGGGCGATGCGCTGGAGGGAGAGGCGGCGGCCGGTTTCAAAGAGGTTGCGGAGCGTCTTCCAGATGTAGATGGGGCCGGCGAGGAACATGATCAGGACGAGAAGGGGCCGGTGGCTGAGCAGGAAGGCGTCGTAGAGGCCGTGGCCAAAAACGGCGTAGAGGTAGCCCCGGACGATGAGGGACTGCTGCTGCTCGGGCGGGGCGAACTTCGCGAGGCCGGCGTAGTAGCCCATCATGGCGCCCCAGGCGAGGTGGCCGGGGACCGTAAGGACGGCTCGCAGGACGCCGACGCCGGCGCCGCTGTCGATGACGTAGAAGAAATTTTCCACGCCGGCGAACCCGAGCGAGGCGGCCGAGACATAAACGATGCCGTCGTTTTCCTCGTTGAAGTTGGGGTTGTTCCAGACGGGAACGAGGCCGGCGAGGAGTTTTCCGATTTCTTCGACGGCGGCGATCCCGATGAACGAGAAGAGGAAGATGCCGGCGATGTCTTTCGGCGGGCCGCCGAAGGCGAGTTTCTCGATGGCGACCTCGACGATCCCGACGGGAATAATCGATATCGCGCCCCATTTCATGACCTTCATGACGAGTTCGACCGGTTCCGGCTCGGCGCGGTCCATGTAGCGGAGATACCGGAAGAACATCACGATCGGGGCAATCGACAGAATGGTCAACAAAAGAAACGGCATCACGCGAGAACCTCCCGGACAATCTTTCTCAGATGGACATTGTTCCCCAGCACACCCTGGAAAGTAAAGAGCGATTTTCGAGAACGTCATGACTCCCCAGGAAACGGCGAACCGGTTTTCGCCATTCCTGACAACGTCGTCACCATCGCAGAAGGTGATCTGAACTTGCTTTCAGTCTATATGGGTATTTTTGCAAGTTGAACTTGCATAAATACCCTTCTGTTCGTATGATTATGTTGGAATGATACAGCGCACGATCGAAAGCCTGCTGAAGAAGCTGGCCCGGCAGTATCCGGTGGTCACCGTAACAGGGCCGCGGCAGAGCGGAAAAACAACGCTCTGTCGGGCCGCGTTTCCCAAAATGCCGTACGTCAGCCTCGAAGCCCATGATATCCGCTCATTTGCCATGGACGACCCGCGTGGCTTTCTGGCGCAGTATTCCGGCGGGGCGATCCTCGATGAGATCCAGCGAGCTCCGGAACTGCCCTTGTATATCCAGACGCTCGTCGATGAAGACCCGGCGCCCGGGCGTTTCATCCTGACCGGCAGCCAGCAGTTCGAAATGACGAATGTCGTCTCGCAGTCTCTCGCGGGCCGGACGACGCTTCTGAAGCTTCTTCCGTTCAGCATCGATGAACTCGGGCCCAGGAGGCTGCCGAAAAGTCTCGACGAAGTTCTTCTCACGGGGTTCTACCCTCGGATCCACGATCGGGGCCTCGATCCTGTGCGCACCCTGGCCGATTATTTCGAGACGTATGTCGAGCGCGACCTCCGGCAGTTGGTTCATCTGCGTGACCTCAGCCTCTTCACGCGGTTCGTCAAACTGTGCGCGGGAAGGGTGGGGAACCTCTGCAATCTCCAGGGTCTGGCCGCCGACACGGGCGTCTCGCATACGACGGCCCGGGCCTGGATGAGCCTTCTGGAAGCCTGCTACGTCGTCTTTCTCCTGCCGCCCTGGTATCGGAACGTCAGTCGCAGGCTGATCAAATCGCCCAAGCTCTACTTTTACGACGTCGGGCTCGCGACGCACCTCCTTGGCATCGAAACGCCGGAACAGGTTTCCCGTGATCCTCTGCGCGGCGCCCTGTTCGAGAACCTGATCGTGCTCGAATGCCTGAAGCATCGGTATCATCGCGGTCAGCGCAGCAACCTCACCTTTTTCCGGGATGTGAAAGGCAACGAGATCGATCTCGTCATCGAAGAGGGCCGCGAGGTGTTTCCCATCGAAATCAAGTCCGGCGCCACCGTTCCCGGCGACACCGGCAGAGGGTTCGAGTCGTTCGAGCGCCTTGCCGGCGCCTTTCCACGGGGAAGTGCCATCGTTTACGGCGGCGACCGCCCCGAGCATCGATCAGACCGTACCGTCGTGCCCTGGCGCGATCTTCACGACCTGCTGAACGGGCTTGGCGGGACAACCGGAGGGAAATCCCCGTGATCGATCGGGAGAAGCTCGGCAGGTTGCTGGCGCAGATACCGGCGAAGCCGGGGGTGTATATCATGCGCAATACCTCCGGGCAGGTGATCTACGTCGGGAAGTCGCGGCGGCTGGTCAACCGGGTCAGGTCGTATTTTCGGGCGCGGCACCGGGACGCGAAGACGAACCGGCTCGTCGCGGCCGTCGCCGACCTGGAGTTCGTGGTCACCGATACAGAATCCGAGGCGCTGATCCTCGAGAACAACCTGATCAAGAAACATAAGCCATGGTATAATATCCTTCTCAAAGACAGCAAGACTCACCCGTACCTGATGGTGACGACGAGTGAGACGTACCCGCGCATCCTGAAAGTGCGGCGGGTGACGTTCAACGACGGGAACCTGTATTTCGGGCCATTCACGGACGAGTACGGCCTCAAGCGCATCATCGAGTTTCTGAACGTGACGTTCCGGCTCTGCTCGTCGGGAAAGGTGATCGACCCCGACAAGCCGGCACAGCGGAAACAGTGCCTCCGTCACGATCTCGGCGCATGCCGCGGCGCCTGCCACGGCAGGATTTCCCCCGATGAATACCGGGCTCTCGTCGACAAGGCCGTCCGGGTGCTCACCGGGAAAGAGCCGCCCGATCTCGGGGCCCTTACGAAACAGATGGAAGCCCTCTCGGCGCAGTTCCGGTTCGAGGAGGCGGCGGAGCTCCGCGACACGATCGGGGCCTTCACCGGGTTCATGGCCGCGCAGAAAGTCGAGTTCCTCAAGCCCGTCGACGGCGACGTCTGGGGGCTTTCCGAGAGCGGCGACACCTTCATCGCGTCGGTCTTCTTCATACGAGACGGGAAGTTGATCGGCCGGCGCACGATCGAAGCCGAGCGGGAGCCCGGCTCGAACACCGGTGAGCTTCTCGGCACGCTGATGTCGCGGTTCTACGACGCGAACATCATCCCGCACCGGATCCTCACATCGATCTGCCCGCATCCTCTGACGGCGCTCAGGGAGATGCTTACCGCAACCAGCGGCCACGCCGTCCGCATCGCGACGCCGAGGCGGGGCAGATTCCGGAAACTGCTCGCGCTCGCGAACCAGAACGCGCTGGAACTGATGAAAAACATCCGCGCTGACGGGGAGGGCAGGGTGGCAGACGGCGTCCTCGAACTCGAGCGCATGCTTTCGCTGAAACGCACGCCGCGCCGCATCGAGTGCGTCGACATCTCGCACGTCGGCGGCGTCGACCCCGTCGCGTCGCTCGTCACGGCGATCAACGGCGTCCCGAAGAAGAGCGAATACCGGCTGTATCACATCAAGACCGCGTCCGGCGGGGATGACCCGGCCTCGATCGGGGAAGTCACCCGGCGCCGGTTCACCCGCAGACTCGAGGAAGGAAGCCCGTTGTGCGACCTGTATGTGGTCGACGGCGGCATCACCCAGGTGCGTTCAGCCCGGGCCGTGCTCGAAGAACTGGGTGTCGACCGCGAGGTGTGGGGGCTCGCCAAGAAAGAGGAACTGCTCGTGCCGCCCGAGGGCGAGCCCGTGAGGCTGCCGCACACGTCGTCGGCTCTTCGCATGCTCGTGAAACTCAGAAACGAGGCGCACCGGTTCGCGAACACCTTCCAGAAAAAAGTTCACGGGAAATCGACGATGCGGTCTTCGCTCCTGAATCTGCCAGGCGTAGGGGAAAAGACGCTTCGCAAGGTGATCGATGCGTTCGGGTCTGTTCTCAGGGCATCGGAAGCCACGGCCGAGGAGCTGGCGGAGCGGACGGGGATACCGATCAAGACGGCGAATCTGATTTCGACGGCTCTGCGGGGGAGGGGTGCGTCGTGATACAATGTTCGCCGCGCTTCCGCGTGGGTACATTTGGGATCGCGGACGGGTCATACATCGCGTACGGGTGTGTCTATAGCATTTGCGAGGCGTGGGCGGGTTTCAAACCCGCCCCTACGGAAGATGGGGTTGGAATATTTTTAACAATATAGTTTTTATTCGGATTCGTTTGTTTGTATACATATTCGTATTTTGCATGACGATGCCAGGTCATGCCGAAACGGCGAGCCGGTCGGATCGGCTTCTTGCGGAGGCCTTTTCGGCGGCGTTTCGGGACCCGGAGGAGTTTCGGGCGACGGGGTTGTTCGAGAAACTCGGGTACGCGCCGGACCAGGTCAGGGCGATGGGGGAGATCACGCCGCGGCCGGCGTCGCTGACGGTCGAGGCAGAGCCGGCGGGCGACGCTTCGGGTTCGTTCAGGCTGATTCGGGTCAGGTGTTCGGGGGTGCGGTATTACAACCTGACGATCGATCATGCGGGGTTCGAGTTTCCCGATGTACGGGTCGATCCCGAAGCGCTCGGGAATGGGCATCTGCGGTTTCTTTCTGCCGGGCGCATCGATCTCGAGACGCATGTTTCCGCCGACGACATTCTCAAGGTGTTCCGGTTTTTCGCGAAGGCCCAGCGGCTTTCCCAGATGTCGCTCCGGATCGCGCCGAAGGAAACGGTCCTGACGGGCAATGTCCGGAAGGGGATTCTCGTCGCGAGGTTCCGCGTCAACGGACAGCCGAAGCTCATTTCGTCGGACCGGATCGCGTTCGACTGCCGGAAGATGGACATCAACGGCGTTCCCCTTCCCGCTGCCGCCATCAGGGCGATGTTCTCGCGCATCAACCCGGTCTTCGACGCCAGGAAAACCTGGCTCAACCTGAAGCTCCGGGAAATGGGCGTCGAAAGCGGTTTTGTCGCGACGAAAGCCACGATTCACCCGGCGCAGGCCACGGCCGCGTCGGCAACTTCCATCATTCCACGAGGATGACCATGCCCAGCCCACGACGCATTCACCGCATCGCAACGTCCCTGCACAACCGTCAGACGGACATCATCGTCGCGCTCGACGGGGTGCACGACCCCCATAACGTCAGCGCGATCCTGCGCACCTCGGATGCGGTCGGCGTCGACCGGGTCATCTGGCGGCCCGATCCCGAGGCGAAGTGGGTGAACCCCGAGGTCACGCGCGGCTCGGAACGCTGGGTGGCTCTCGAGGATTACGACGACTTCCTCGGCGAGATGCTGAAGTTCAAGAAGGCGGGGTACAAGATCGCCGCGACCCATCTCGCTCGCAACGCCGTCGATTTCAGGAAGATCGACTGGACGAAGCCCTGGATCGTCGTGATGGGAAACGAGCATCGGGGCTGCACCGACGAAGTTCTCGAGATCGCCGATGATAATATATTTCTTCCTATGTATGGTCTCGTCCAGAGTCTCAACGTCTCGGTCGCGACGGCGGTCACCCTCTACGAGATTCAGCGCCAGCGCGAGGCCGCCGGCATGTATGGCAGAAAGCGCTCCCGAGAACATGTCGAGCACATGATGAATCGCTGGAAGCTCGATATCGAGGGTTTCACCATCGACGAACTGCTGGCATACCCTGAAGGGCCGCAACCTGATGGCCCGGAAGACCATCGGGACGGAAGGCTCGTTCCTCGCAAACGAAAAAAAAATGATTCTCCGACAGACGATCAATCGCATGAAAGGAACAACGTATGAACCCAGGAAAACCAGGATCCCCTTTTTTCAGAGAGCTTCATGTCGAGGGGCATCTGATCGATTCGGGCATCATGTCGGCCTGCATGGATCTGATCATCAAGAACGAGGGTGAGTATGAGATTCACGAGTTCACCGTCGGGAAGTCGCACGAACAGCCGTCCCGGGCCCGGTTCACCGTGTTCGGAAGGACGGAGGCCGAGCTTCAGAAACTCTGCGAGGGGCTTCACGGACATGGCTGCCAGCCGGTCGTCGAGGAGAACGCCATCCTCAAGCACGCTTCACATGACTGGGTCGTTCCCGAAGATTTTTACGCCACGACGAACCACCTTACCGAGATACGGCTCGACGGTGTGTGGTACAAAGCGCGGAACCAGCGGATGGACGCGGTTCTCGTCTGTTCGAAGCAGGGAAGCGGCTGGGATATCGTCTGCCGCAAGTTCCGCGACGTGAAGGCCGGCGACCAGATCGCCTGCGGTATCCGCGGCATCCGAATCAAGCCCGAATCAAAAGAGCGCGACCGGGAAGAGTTCGCGTTCATGAACAGCGAGGTCAGCTCCGAGCGCCGCGTCCGGATCGCGGTGAAAAAGATCGCCCAGACGATCATCGACAAGCGGAAAAACGGCGGCAAGCTCGGCATCACGCTCGGCCCCGTCGTTGTACACACGGGTGGCGCCGAGTATCTCTCGCGCATGATCCGCGACGGGTACGTCGACTTCATCCTTTCCGGAAATGCCTCCGCGGTACACGATATCGAGCAGAGTCTTTTCAGAACGTCGCTGGGCATCGACATCGAAAGCGGCGAGCCGGTCGAGGACGGGCATCGCAACCATCTGCGGGCCATCAACGAGATCTTCCGGTGCGGCTCGATGAAAAACGCCGTCGAGCAGGGCGTTCTGACGCATGGCATTTTCTACGAGTGCGTGAAGCGCAACGTCCCGTTCGCCCTCGCCGGAAGCATCCGTGACGACGGGCCGCTTCCCGAGGTGTACACCGATATGGTCGACGCCCAGAAAGCGTATTTCGAGTTAATGCAGGGGTGTACCGTCATGCTGATCCTCTCGACGATGCTTCACGGCATCGGGGTCGGGAACATGCTTCCCGGCTGGGTCAAGACGATCTGCGTCGACATCAACCCCGCGGTCGTCACGAAACTCGCGGACCGCGGTTCCCACCAGACGATCGGTATCGTGACCGACGTCGGCAGTTTCCTGGCGGCGCTGTACCACGAACTCAAGAAACTTGACCCGGCAACCGCTTCCGCCTGACGAAGAAAACTTTTCTCACGCGCGCGAAAATTCGTTAAGAAACCTGCGTTTCCGGCCGAAGAGGGAAAAAGCGGAGTGGATATACCCTCCATCCGCGCGCTGATCGGGCGCATACAGGGTATAGGCGCTCCGGCGCCGGCACGTCAGGGAGTCGTTCCATATGGGCGAATACAAGGAAGCTGTTCGCGAGTGGGTTAAAGATTTCGTGAAGGCGCTGATCTTTTTCGTCATTCTGCAGACGTATTTTCTGCAGGGTTTCGTCATCGAAGGCGCCTGCATGGAGCCCCAGCTGAAATCGCATGAGAAGATTCTCGTCAACAAGATGATCTATCATCTGCGAAAACCCTCACTCGGTGAAGTCGTCGTCTTCACATTCCCGCTCGACCCCAAGAAGGATTTCATCAAGCGTGTCGTGGGCGGTCCCGGCGACCTTCTCGAGGTTCGCGACGGGTATCTCTACCGGAACGGCGTCAGGGTATCTGAGCCGTTCGTGAAAGAGTATGTGTTCGGTTCGTATGGCCCGCTGCGCGTACCTAAGGACAAGATCTGTGTCATGGGCGACAACCGGAACAATTCTCATGACAGCCGTGCGTGGGGGTTTCTTGACGTGACCCAGGTGAAGGGGCGCGCCGAGTTCAAGTTCTGGCCCCCCTGGGACATGGGGTCGATCCCTGCGATTCCCTATTGATGCGGAGTTTCATTTGACATGATCGATTTACAGAGGTACAATGACACCGGTTCCGGATGCCAGCCATCCGAGACCATTCACACACGAGGGAGCGGTCAGGTGACCACGAGATTGGCTCAGCAACATTTCCGGTGTCCCACCTGCCTTGCCGAGTTCGATTCGAACATCGTCGAGGCCGTCAGCCACCAGGGCCAGGATTCAGATTTTTACCCCCATTACCTTGGGGACGATCCTCTCGAACATTTCCTCGTGCAGTGTCCCTCCTGCCAGTTCTGCGCATATCCGGACGATTTCGGGCAGTCCGTCGGCGCGGAGACGATCAGCCAGTCCCGCATTCGCGAGGTTCTCGAGCAGCCGCTTGCAAAAAAGCTTCCGAGAGTCGCCCAGATGTATTACCTTGCTGGAAAGCTGTACGAATTTCAAAAGAAGAATCCCTACCATATCGGGAACCTGTATCTGCGCGGCTCCTGGGTCTGTCGCAAGTCAGACAACCGGAAAGCCGAGATCGAGATGCAGCAGCTCGCGGTCAAGTTTCTCCGCGTCTCCGTCGAGCGCTCGACCGTCGCCAACCCCGACAACCTGCCCGTCGTGACGTATCTCGTCGGCGAACTGTACCGCAGGCTCGAGGACAAGTCGCAGGCCCGCGAGTGGCTGAACAGCGTCGAGGAGGTTCTCATCGACCAGGACCAGCAGTGGATCCTCGAACTCGCCAAGAAGCAAGCCGAACTGAACGAGCATTTCATCAATTAGCGCCGGTATTCGATCATGGAAGGAACGGGGTTGAAAAACCCCGTTTTTTTCTCTCATCAGAACCGCGCATCGTTCCGATAGCAGGGAACCGGGAGAGATAGCAGCATGCGCGTTCTTCTCGTTTCTGACATTCATTCCAACATCGAAGCTCTCACGGCAGTCATCGAGGCTGCCGATCTGTCGCGGTTCGACGCCGTCTGGTGCGCCGGGGACGTGACGGGGTACGGGCCGAACCCGGACGAGTGCGTCAAATTCTTCTCGGGACTGGCCAATCTGAAAATCGTCATGGGGAACCATGACTCGGTCATCTCGAAAGTCTCCGCGCCGATCGGATTCAATCCCAACGCCATCAATGCCGCCTTGAAGAACATCGAGTCGATCACGCCCGAGTCGCAGCGTTGGCTCGCGGAGCTCGAGCCGTCCCTCCGGATCGATCCGGAATTGATTCTCGTCCACGGCAGTCCCCTCGACCCGGACGAGTATCTGCTGTCGCTCGAACTCGCGATCCCCTCGCTGTCCTCGATGGCGACGTCGGGCATCCGGGTGGGCCTGTTCGGCCATACGCATATGCCCGCCGTCTACGCCTACGACAAAGCAAACGACCAGTATTTCGAGGAGTCGGTCAAGGCCGACAAGGATATCGAGCTCGATATAACGAATGATTTTGCATATCTCGTCAATCCCGGATCCGTCGGGCAACCCCGCGACGGCGACCCCCGGGCGTCTTTCATGGAACTTGAGATTCTCGAAACCCGCATCATCGTGCGGAACAGGCGCGTTTATTACAAGATCGCATCGTGCCAGGAGAAGATGCGCGAGAGGAAGTATCCGGAGGTTCTCATAAACCGCCTGAACTACGGATGCTGAAACGCCGTTCGGAATATCCTCCGGCGTATATATATAACGGAGCATTTTCGTGATCAAGGCAAGAGTGAAATATGCGGACGAAAAAGGCCGCATGCAGGAGTTCGTGCGCGAGGTCGAATCGATCGATGAGTTGCGCACGGCCCTGACGGATCACGGCTGCTACGTCCTGCGGATCGACGAGGAACCGAAAAGCTGGACGGAGCATCTTTCCGAAATCCTGCAGTTAAGGCGAGGCGTCGGCATCCGGGAACTCATGGAGTTCACCCGGTTGCTTCGGACGCTCGTCAAATCAGGCCTGCCCCTGAAGGAGGCGCTCGATCTTCTCGTCGAGGACGCGCCGCCCGGGGCCCTCTCGAACGCGGTCCGCGCCGTCAGCCGCGACGTCGGAGAAGGCGTCTCGTTCAGCCAGGCGCTCGCCCGGCACCCGCACGTCTTTCCGGACATCTTCGTGAAAACCGTCGTCGCCGGCGTCGCGGCAGGAGCGCTCGAGAGCGTGCTCGACCGGATGTCGTCGTATTACGCCGGGATTCTCGAGATCCGGGGCAAGATCGTCAACGCTCTCATCTACCCGGCCGTGCTGCTGCTGGTCTCGATCGCCGCCGTCGCCTTCATGATGGTGAAGGTCGTTCCCGAGTTCACGGACCTGTTCCAGAATCTCGAGGTGCCGCTTCCCACGTTCACGGTGATCATCCTGGGGGTGTCAGGCCTCCTCGCCGAGTGGTTCTGGCTCGTCATTGCGGCCGTCGTCGGCCTGTTCGTCGCGTTCCGGAAATACACCGCGACGATCGCCGGAAGGACGCACGTGGACGGCATGAAGCTTTCCATTCCCATGATCGGCACCCTCGAGGAGAAGATGGGCTTCAGCCAGTTCGCGCGAACGCTCGCCACGATGATCGAGGGGGGGATTCCCCTGATGCAGAGCCTGGCGGTCGTGATCGACAGCCTCGAAAACCGTGCCCTCGCCCTGAGGCTCGCACATATCCCCGAATCTATCGAACGCGGCGACAGCTTCGCGCAGGCGCTCAAGTCGGTCCCGCATGTTCCCCGCATGGTGCCGCGCATCGTCAAGGTCGGCGAGGAGTCAGGCAATCTCGGGGAAATGCTCAACGGGCTTGCGGACCATTACGACGAGGAGATCGACAATCTCACCTCGTCGCTCACCAGGCTGATCGAGCCGCTGCTTTTCCTGCTGATGGCCGTCGTCATCGGCTCCATCATCGTCGCCCTTCTGCTGCCTATCCTGACCGCCGCGACGAACATCCGCTGACCCCGGGAGAGGAAAGAATGGATCATATCCGACAGTTTCTCCTTGACCATCACCTGATCGGGAAAGATGCCCTGTCGAAGCTCGAAGACCGCGCGCATCGCGAGAACAGGCTTCTTTCCGACCTCGTCGCCGAGGATGCGTCCGTCGATCCCAAAGCCCTCCATCGCGCCTTCGTCAAGCTGTTCATGAAAAAGCCGCCGTTCGAGATTCTCCTCGAAATGAAGCTGATCACCCCGGACCAGCTCCGGACGATCGAGGAGGAGTTCGGGGCTCCTCCCGCCGACCTCGGCCGCATCCTTCTCGAGCGGAAGATCCTCACCGAGGAGCAATACGCCCAGGCGGTCGCCCGCGAGCTCAGCCTCGAATACGTCGACCTGACGAATTACAAGATCGACGACAGCCTGTTCAACAGCGTCGACGTCGCGCTGATGCGCACCTACTCGTTCATCCCGGACTCCCGGACCGACAAGGAGTTCGTGCTCATCATGTCCGACCCGGGAAACGTCGACGCGATCGAGGAACTCGAGGTCAAGCTCGGCCTGCCGGTCCTTCCGAAAGTCGCCTCGCTTCATGCGATCCAGAAGCAGCTGTCGCTGATGATCGAGACGAGCCTCGACTCGAAGCTCGTCCTCGCCGACATGGACAACATCCAGCCGCTGGAACTCGTCGTCGAGAAGGAGAGCGCGGAGGAAGCCGCCCCCGGCCTCGCGATCAGCGAGGAAGTGAGCCAGGAGGCGCCGGTCGTGAAAATGGTCGACTCGATCCTCCTCAAGGCCGTTCGAAAGAAATCGAGCGATATACATTTTGAAGTATACGAGTCCCAGCTGAAGGTGAAGTTCCGTATCGACGGCGTGCTGCACGAGATCTTTTCCGACGTCGAGCCGCGCCAGCGCGCCCCGATCATCTCGAGGCTCAAGGTCATGGCCCAGCTCGACATCGCCGAGAAGCGCATTCCCCAGGATGGGCGGTTCAAGCTGAAAATCGATGACCGCGCCGTCGACTTCCGCGTTTCGGTGCTTCCCTCGATCTTCGGGGAAACGGTGGTCCTGCGCATTCTCGACAAATCGTCGCTGGGCCTCGACATCCAGAAGGTGGGGCTCCAGGGGAACGATCTTCTCGCCTTCCAACGGAACGTGAAAAAGCCGTACGGCATGGTGCTGGTGGCGGGGCCGACGGGCTCGGGCAAGACGACGACGCTGTATTCCGCCATCAAATACGTGAAGACGCCGGAAGACAAGTTCATCACGATCGAAGACCCGGTCGAGTATCAGCTTCCCGATATCGTTCAGATTCCCGTGAACGAAAAGAAGGGGTTGACGTTCGGCTCCGGTCTCCGGTCGATCGTCAGGCAGGACCCCGACGCGATCATGGTCGGCGAGATCCGCGACCAGGAAACGGCGCAGATCGCCGTCAACGCGGCCCTGACGGGGCACCTCGTGATGAGCTCCATTCACGCGAACAACGTCATCGACGCGATTTCGCGCCTGACGAACATGGGAATCGACCCATACGAGTTCGTCAGCTCGTTCAACCTGATTCTCTCCCAGCGTCTGATCAGGCGCATCTGCCCGAACTGCAAGACGGACGACGACACGATCACCGAGGAGATGAAGCGGCTCAACATCGATTTCGAGGAGCATGCTTCCGCGGCGTTCAAGAAGGGCGCCGGCTGCCGGTATTGTCACAAGACCGGGTATCAGGGCCGGTTCGGCATTTTCGAGGTTCTCGAGATGACGCCGCGCATCAAGCAGATGATCCTCTCGAAGGAGTCGCCGCTTCTCATCCGCAAAGCCGGCATCGAGCAGGGGATGATCCCGCTCCGGCAGGCGGGCTGGAAGCGCGTCGAAGCCGGCGACACCACGTTCGATGAAATGAACCGTGTGACGTTCGAGGAAGGGAACCTGGCATGAGACTGTTCACGCAATACATGGCGATCGACATCGGATCGGCTTCCATCAAAGCCGTCCAGCTCGAACATACGAACGGCAATGCCGGGTATCGCCCCGCTGCGCTCGTTTGCGAGCCAGTTCCGGACGGCATGATCGGGGGGGGGTTTACGAATCCGGTCATCGGCGCCATCGGGAAGTTCAGGGACCTTCTCCGGACCGTCTTCTCGAAAATCCGGCACGGTCGCCAGGGCTGTATCGTCGGCCTGCCCGACAGGTGGGTGAAGCTCAATCTGCTCGACATGACGCTGAAACCCGGGGAAAGCGAGCTGCGCGAGTTTCTCGAACATCGGATGAAACGCGACCTGAAAGTCCCGTCGGGGCTCGACGTCGCCGTCGACTACCAGCTGCTTTCGACCGAAAATATCCCCGAAGGCGCGTCGCACCGATACCTCGTCGGCATGGTCAGTCGCAACCTCCTCGACACGCTGTCGGAGGTGCTCGCCGAGCTGAAGATCCAGGTGATGGCGTTCGACACGTCGTCACTTGGCGTCTACAACGTGTTCGAAGGCCTTCACCCGGAAAACGCGATCGACCGCCACATCATGATGTGCCACGTCGGCCACGAGACGACCGTCGTGAAATGCTTCCAGAACGGCATCCTACGCTACGAGCGCGTCATCGAGGTCGCCGGCGCCGAGTTCACGCGGCACTGCATGGATATTCATCAGTATACGATCCAGGACGCCGAAGAGCACCTGAAAAACGCCGTCTTCTTCCCGGTCGACAAGGCGGGAATTTTGGAGATGTATCCCAGGCGCAACGACATCGCGCGCATGTTCGGGAACTGGCTCCGCGAGCTGAACGTCACGTTCCGGTTCTACCAGGAGAAGTTCAAGGTCCAGAAACTTCCGAGAGTCTACCTGACGGGGGGCTCGAGCCTGTTCGGCGGGCTGACGGAGTTTTTGAGCGATTACTTCGGCACCCCCGTCGAGCGGTTCAACCCGCTCGCCGAACTGCCCGGCGTCGGAACGCTCGAGCCGTCCGTCCTCGCGCTCGGCCCCCGATACGCCCCCTGCATCGGGCTCCTGGTGGAGTGAGGTGAAACGATGAGACACCTGCTGAACTTCGTTCCGACCGTGAAATACCGCTCCGGCAGCAGCTTCATGTACAAGACCATCCTGAGCCTTCTCTACGTGGTTCCCACGATGATGACGGGATATATGGGCTACCAGTATGTGAACACGAGCGACGTGATCGCCCGGCTGAACGCCGCGTCGGACGTCCTCGAGAAGCATACGTCCGAGTTTCAGAAGAAACTCGCCGAATCACGGCCGGATCTGGACGAGATCGACCAGATCAACCGGCGGCTCGTCACCTACCACCATACGAACCAGACGCTGCGTTTCTCGTGGAACGAGCTGTACAAGACCCTCGAAACCATCCTTCCGCAGGGCGTCCGCCTGACGCGCGTCCGCATCGTTCCGAAGAAGCTCATCAAGATCGCGCTCGCCGGGAACGCCCGCGAACTCGGCGACGTGACGGCCCTCCTGAAGTCGCTCTACGCGCTCGACCGGTTCGCGAACCCGAGGCTGCTGCGCCACGCGAAACTCTCGGCGAAAGACGAGTCCGGCGTAACGTTCGATATGGATGTCGATTATCTGCCGCTTTCCGGGCAGGAGGGAACGCACCCATGATGAATCCGACCGAGGTCAAGAAGCTGCGGGAAAAGGCCCCGCTGCCGGCTCTGATCACCCTGATCATGTATTTCGCCCCGTCGTTCGTTCTCATACCGCATTTCGAGAACCTCGCGGTGACGGAAGCCTCCTACGACGCGTCGTTGAAAACCGCGACCGAAGTTCGGCAGCAAAAAGCAAACGATGGGGTACTGAAGGAGAAATACGCGAAACTGGCGAGCGAGGCCGCGGCGCTCGACGGCTGGCTTCCCCCCGAAAGCAATCTTCCGTTGCTGATCGATCGCATCAACGAAACGGCTTCGCTGCTCGGCATCGAGATCTCGTCCGTCCGGTACGAGATCGACCGGTCGCCGGCGACGACGCTCCCGCCCTGCGTGACGCTCAGGTTCGACCTCAATGCGGATTACGTCGGCATCAGGGCGTTCATGCAGGCGGTGAGAGGAATCCGCATGCCTCTTCTGCTGACGGAAGTGACGGCGAACGAGGACCGGAACTTCACGATCTCGATGATTCACCTGGTGAAGCCATGAATACGAACTCACAGACGTTTCACGAGAAGACCCGCTCGGAGGTCATCGACACGTTCGCCCAGCATCAGCAGGAGATCCGCGTTCTGAAAGGGTTGCTCATCCTGCTGTTCCTGACGGCCTCCTACGAGTTCGGCCCCGGCATCGTCGCGGATTACGCGATTTCGGGCATCGAGATCCGCGAGCCCGAGCAGCAGGTGACCTCGAAGCCGTTGCCGACGAAGCGGGTTCAGCGCGTGATCAACGAATTGAACCGGCTCGAGACGGGCTTCCCGATCGTCCGTTCATCCATCCGGCCGGAAAAAGCAGCCCTCGAAGCCCTCCGCGAAATGCAGCCGTTGAAGATGACGGCCTCACAACGCGAAAAACGGCTCGTAGAGCATCTCGAGCGGCTCTGGGTGTTCTTTTCCCAGCCGACGTGGGAAGACCCTTCCGTCTTCGAACCCGTGAAGAAAGAAATCCAGGCGGTCATGATCCTGCTCAAGCGCAAGCTCCCCGAAACCGCGGAACTGCCGCCCCTGCCATCAGGAGACGTCCGGATTCCCTTCATAGAGCTCGCGGGCCGCGATGTGTTCTCGTATGGAACGGCGGGCGGGGGAGAGAAATGACGGGGCGCATCTCATCGCGAAAAACCTCCGCAGGCGGGTTCACGCTGATCGAGTTGATCGTCGTCATATCGATCATCGGGATTCTCGTCAGCATTTCCTCGACCCGGAATAACCTGGCATTCGAGCGGTCGAAAGACGCCGCCGTGATGGTCCAGCTTTCTCATATTCGCACTGCTATACATCAATTCGCGCTGGAGCATGACGGACGGTTTCCCGAACGCATCGACGCCCTTTCCCCGAAGTATCTGGCCAGGCCCGTTCTGAACTGGGCCGGCAGCCGGGCGTCGGGGATCATCTCGTTCGACGCCGTGACGGGCAGCGTTCGCCTGCATGGGGCTTCGGGCCAGTCGCCGGAGAACACACCCGACAGCAGAGGCAGGCCGTATGCGGAATACTGACCTGCGCCGGGGGCTCACGCTCATCGAACTGGTGGTCTGCACCGTGATCATCGGCATCCTCGCCGGAACGGCGCTTCCGCTTTCCCGGAATTTCGTCCGGAGCAAGAAGGAGGAAGCCCTGAAGGAACGGCTTCGCGAACTTCGCCAGGCAATCGACCGGTATCATGACGTCATGCTGAAGAAAAAACCCGGAGCAACCCAGGAAGCCTTGTATCCGGTGAATCTCGAAGATCTGACGCAGGCTCGTGTTCTCAGGCGCATCCCGGTCGATCCGCTTTTGGGCCGGCCTGAATGGGGAACGCGCTCGACGACGGACGAAGCTGATTCCCTGTTCACCGACGGCCGCAACATTTTCGACGTACGATCCCTTGCTACGGGCACCGCCTTCGACGGAACGCTTTACTCGACCTGGTAACGAAAAACCTGATATCCAATTTTTCATCATTTTTCGTACGAAGATTGGTCACCCCTGTGCAATTATCGCGTCACTCCCCACTCGAATATGGCTACCCGCCTTATCGCAGATTCGATGCCTCTTTCATGGCATCGCCGAGGTGCGGCGAGGTGCCCTGAACGAGTTGGCACGCCTTATGCGTTATGCGAATTGCGGTTTTCAATCGACCTTTTGAAGCCGCAGTTCGAAGAGAGCATGGGATGCTCCGGAGTGAAACATGAAATCAATTCTGAATATTGCACTATACATCGCCGTCATCGTATCTCTCGTTCTGGTTCCTTCGGGAACCGCCACAGCTTCCGACGACGTCGCAGAAGCGGAATCGCTGATTGAAGATCTCGAGCCGATCGGTGTTCAGACGCATCGTTTCGTCGACCGCGACGGCGAAGTGAAGCTCACGGTCGAGTGGCTGCGCCGGCCCGGCGAGTTTGCCGTGACGATCGATTATTACGGCTACCTCACGCAGGAAGGCCGCGTGAACTGCTACCTCGATCTCAACGGTACGAGGCGCGAGTTCATCACGCTCCGCGAGAGCGATTCGGACCGGCACCAGCGGATCAGAATCCTCTCGTTCCACCCGACGGTCACGCGCGGCACCACGCGCGGCCTGAAAAAGCTGGCGTCCGACGAAGTCGTCGATTACCTGCTCTTCACGAACGCCCCGTATTACCCGCAGTTCGGCGCCGTGAACATCGAGATGAAGTTCTTCTCCCACGGCCGCTGGGACGGCGATGCCAACAACGATAATGATAACTATAAAATAAGATTTCCCTGTCCGATCAAGGTCCAGGCCGAAGACCACTTCTGAAGCCGTGACGGTTGTCTCGATTCATCGATAGAAAAGCCGACGGATGACTTGCAGAATCTCCTGAACGTAGGCCGATCGTTCCGGAGATTCGCGCGGGTCGATGGAAACGGGAAGGTCCGGAAGAGGGTTCGAACTGCCGGGGTGCTGCCAGAACAGCGCCCCGGCGTTGCTTTCACCGCCTGATGTCATCGTTCCGATCGGGAAGACACGGCTGCCGGCCGTTTTTTCAAACGCTTCCCGGCGTGAGGCCTCGACGCCAAGGACCAGTTCGTATTCGCCGGCTGAGCCGAAGAGGAAGCCTTCCGGGGGCAGTCTGTTTTGATTGCAGAATTCCTGAACATCCGTATGGATGATCCCGGGATCTGCGCGTGCGGTGATGGAATGGCCGGGATTCACCTTCAGGAGGGTCAGGAGGGTATTCCTGTAACCGTCGCTGGTATCCATCGAGAGGGAGAGATCGTCGCGGATTTCCGAAACGAGTTCACGGCGTGATGCGAGTTTGAACCGTGAGCCGGGCGAGAGAAAGGCAAGGTTGCCCAGGCCGAAGGATCCCGTCGCGTAGAGATGCAGGTGGCTGGCGTCTGTCGTACGGAGGATCGGCCGGGGGCCACACGTTCCGATCGCGTTGCCGACATACCTCCAGCCGGGGGAGCGGGAAAGGTCGCCGCCGATGAGGCAGGCGCCGCTTTTTGCGAGGGCAGCTCCGACCCCCTTCATGAGGCGGTCGCAGAAATCGTCTGAGCGGTTGTCGGGCACCGATACGACCTGGAGGAACCACTGCGGGTCGGCTCCGACGGCGAGAAGGTCGCTGATGGTCGCGATGACGAGGTTCCAACCGAGCGTCTCAGGGTCATGGGAGGGGAAACCGTCTTCCCCGTCGCTGAACTCGTCAATGGTGATCGCCAGGGTTCGGTCGCCCATCGTGATGATTTCGGCATCGCTTTCGAACAGGCCGTTGAGCTGTTCCCTGTGGCGTGGAAATGCCTGGACCAGGCTTTTGATTCTCCGGAATTCGTCCATATCCGCCTTTCTCCCGTTCACGCCGGCCCGATCAGCGGCAGGCTTTTCTGAAGCACCCGTATCGTCGCGGGGAGGAACCCCCTCGGATCGCCGTCATACTCGACTTCGCCGGCGTCGCCCCATTCGAGGATTTCGACCCGGCGGGCGAACGCCGGCTCGAACAGCCGGGGCAGGGTGCCGGAATAGGCTCTCGGAACGAGCGAGCACAACCTGAGCCTGGAAATTCGCGCTAGCGGGACCACATACATGAGGCCGTCGTCGGGTTCGATCGGCAGATCGAGCCTGATGCCGGATGCGACGAGGCGGCCCTTGCCGACGAAGAGATTATACATGTTATGATATATATATTCGACGCCGTCGAGACGCACCCGCATGGTCGGGGGACGAAACCGGACGATCGACGTGACGAGCGAGATGAGCGTTCCGGCGATGTCGCCGAAGCGTTTTCGCAGCCCGGTGTTCGCGCCGCGCGCGACGGCGGCGCCCAGCCCGAAATTCGCGCAGCAGGAAAACAAGCGGACATGCGCGGGCCCGCCATTTTCGATGGCATGGGAGATCCGGCAGACGTCGATCATGCGGGGTCTGCCCGAAACGAGCAGATCCATGGCGGCCTCGAGATCGAGGGGAATGCCATGGTTGCGGCAGAAATCGGGGCTCGTGCCGGTGTACAGCACGCCGAACGATGCGCCGACCGTTTCCGATCCCGGCTCGAACAGGCCATTGAGGACGTCGTTGATGGTCCCGTCGCCGCCGACGGCGACGACCGTTCCGAAACCTCTCGCGACTGCCCGGCGAGCAAGATCGGACGTGTCGCCGTTCTTTTCTGTCAGGGCGAAGTCGAAATCGACCCCGCGGCGTTTCAGGCCGTCGAATATTGCAGGCCAAATATATCGCGACCGGAACGAACGCGATGACGGATTCATCACGAGAAAGATCCGTGAGGTTCCGTTCGAGCGCATGAGCGAATGCCGTCTTCTAGCGATACAGGCCCATCCGCTCATACAGGCGGGTGGGCTTACCCTTGTTCCAGGTCGGAACGAGAATCTCGGTCAGGTGGCGGGGCAGGGGAGTCGTCTTCAGGCCGCTTTCCTGGAGGGTCCGATGGATCGAACCAGCCTCGGTGGCGCAGAGCCACGCGGTTCCGGGCTTTCGGAAGAAGCTTCGCATCCGGGTGAAGATCGTCTTGAAATCCTCCTGCTGCACGTTGCCGAACGAGACGTTCAGGAACTCGCACGGCTGGACTTCGCCGTTGGCGTTCAGGTAGAACCGGTCGATGCCGCCCGCGGTGCAGCCGAAATGGCTCGGCGACTCCTCATACACCTGCACCGACGCCGAGGTCGCGTCGGCGAACTCGTTCGGAGCGTTGTGGAGCAGATGGAACTTCCGAAGCCGCCGGATCGCATCGCGCGCCTTGATCATCTCGTCCTGTTTTCCCAGCCATGCTCCGGCGGACTTTCCGTGGATAACCTGGACGAACGAGCAGCGCCATTCCTGGGCGATCCGCATGATGCGGTCGAGGCCGCCGTTTTCGACGAGTTCCGAGGTGGGGCAGCTGTTGAGCGCGACCGTGATGCCGGCCTCGTTGAACAAGCGTGCCGCCTCGCGGGCGTTGTCGAACGAGCCGGGGATGCCCGTGAACCGGTCGCAGTCGCCGGGTTCGGGCGTATGGAGGGAAATCATCACGCCGTAAACCCCCGCTTCCTTCATCCGGCGCGCCTTCTCGGGGGTGAGGAGATGGCCGGTGGTGTTAACCCACAGCTCCCGTTTCCCGTCGAACGCCGACAGCAGGTCGAGAAGCCGGTCGAACTTCAAAAGCGGTTCGCCGCCCTCGATGTCGAACATCGTCACGCCGATCTCCTCCATGCCCCGCACGGCCTTCTTCATGATCTCCATGTCGAGGTCCGTTCCCGTGTCGTTTCGCTGATAGCAGTGAGGGCACTTGTAGCCGCACGCTTTCGTCATCGAGAAGACGACGGTCGCGGGGCCCGGATCGGAGCGGATGAACTTTCCG
>CAYMEN010000045.1:0-34809 GCA_964389325.1 uncultured bacterium
CCGTCGCGAGGCGGAATCTGAAGGAAGCCGCAGGCAAAACGCTGGCCCGACGAACAGGAAGCGGATACGAGGCGTCCATGTGGGATGAGAAGGCTGAAATCTTCAAAGTCCAATACTTGTACGGAACGCATGGCCGTATATCCGACGGGCATAAGCGGGAAAGGAAGCGCGCATTACCGGGGAGGTCTGCCGACCTGCCTCAGTGCTAGCCGTGCCGAGAGGTGCGGCGATGGGACGGCAGAAGTCAGCCGAGGGCATACGAGGCCGATCGATCCGGCCAAAGGCCCGAACATGACGGACGTGGCAGGAGCCCGGATTTCGATGATGGCTAAAGACGCAGACCGGAAGGCTGAAATGCCTGCCGACTCTTCGGAGAGTAGCGGACGGAATCCGCGAGGGTACGATGCTGGCGCGTCCGCCATCACGGCAACGAGGGAGCCCCGCTGCCCGGAATCGACTCGATTGATGGAAGCGGTGGTCGAACGCGAGAACATGATGACTGCCTATGCAGCCGTAATGCGAAACAAGGGAGCCCCCGGCGTCGATGGAATGACGGTCGAGGCCCTCATGCCGCATCTGCGGGGGCACTGGGCGCACATCAAAGACGCTCTGTTGAATGGTGCGTATCAGCCGCAGGCGGTCCGAAGCGTCGAGATTCCCAAGCCGAACGGCAAGGGAACACGAATGCTCGGCATCCCTACCGTGGTCGATAGGCTCATCCAGCAGGCGATTCATCAGGTGTTGTGTCCGATCTTCGACGGAACATTCTCGGATTCCAGTTTCGGCTTTCTTCAGGGCAGATCTGCGCACCAGGCCGTTCTGCAAGCCCGCTCGCTCGATCTGGAGAAGTTTTTCGATCGTGTGAACCACGACGTGCTGATGGCGCGGGTGGCGCCCAAGATCGAAGACAAACTGGTTCTGCGGCTCATTCGTCGTTTCCTGCAAGCCGGAATGATGATCGGGGGGCTGGAAATGCAGAGGGTCGAGGGAACACCGCAGGGCGGTCCTCTCTCTCCGCTGCTTTCCAACATTCTGCTCGATGATCTGGACAAGGAGCTGGAACGCCGGAACCATGCGTTCTGCCGCTACGCTGACGATAGTAATATCTATATAAAATCGAAGGCGGCCGGCGAGCGCGTCATGGCCTCGGTGACCCGGTTCCTGGAATCGAAACTCAAGCTGCAAGTGAATCGGGAAAAGAGTGCCGTAGCCCGCCCTTGGGAGCGCAAATTCCTTGGCTACACGATGACGTTCCACAAGCATCCTCGTCTGAAAGCAGCGCCACAAAACGTGGAGCGCTTTCGGAAGACGGTGCGGGAACTGGTCAGGAAAGGCCGAGGATGCAATCTCGGTTTCTGGATCAAAAAGAAACTGACCCCGATCATTCGAGGCTGGGGAAACTACTTTCGCCTCGCCGAGGTGCTGCAAATCTTTGAAAAACTCGACAGCCGGCTGCGCCGCAAGGCTCAGGGCATCATCTGGCGACAACTCAAGAAGCCCCGAGCGCGAATGAAAGCACTGATGAAACGCGGTTTGGATGAAACTCGGGCTTGGAAATCGGCTTCCAACGGGCGAGGCCCGTGGTGGAACGCCGGTGCAAGCCACATGAACGAGGCTTTTCCAAAACGGTTCTTTGATGATCTTGGTCTCGTGTCACTGCTCGATTTGGTCAGGAGATTCCAATGTCAGTCATGAACCGCCGGATACGGAACCGTACGTCCGGTGGTGTGAGAGGACGGCGGGGGTAACCCCGCCTCCTACTCGATATCTGTGCCGATCGAGATATGCCGGCATGTCCCGCGTGCGGTTACCTGAGTGTCGAATGGAGAACGAGGGTTTCCATCGGAACCGGGTCGCTGTCGGTCGGGGAGATGCGGGTTTGGATGGTTTCTTTGACGGTGAGGAGAACGCCGTTGGCGATCGCTTCAGGAACCTGACCGGCCTTGTCGAGGATGTCCTTTTTGAAGGTCTCGATGGAGCCCTGGTAGCGTTCGAGGCGGGTGCGGATCTCGTCGCTGACCAGGGTGTCGGTGAGTTCGCGGCCGGCCGTTTTCAGTTCGTGGCGGACGCGCTCAGTCACGGCCTGTTTGAGGCGCTCCTCGATGAGGGCGGGGTTTTGCACGATTTTCTGGGCCTGGTCGAAGGTTTCCCAGGCTTTCCGAAGTTCCGGCTGGGCGTCGATGACCCGCATGGCGTGCTCGAAACCCTTCTGTTTGACGAGTTCGCGGAGGTTGTCGCTTCTGACCGTGTTCAGCACATCGATGGCGTCTTCGACGCGGCGTCTCGCATCGGGTGGGAGCGACTGGATCACCGTTTCCTTCACCAGTTCGTTGCGGCCGATCTTTTCGCCTCGAATCAGCCGCTGCACCAGGGGATTCTCGAACACCGCCTTCGGAAGCAGCTTCTCGCCCAGGCGCGCGGTGAGGCTTTTGCCGGTGGCTTCTTCGAGAAACAGGTCCAGGGCCTTGGCCGGGTTGGATGCCTGGACCAGCGAGACGACCTTTTTCAGGCGTTCGAAGCGTTCGGCCACCTTCGACACCTTGTCGAGCGCTTCATCGATCCAGCGGATGGCCTTGAGAAACCCCGATTCCTCCTTCGGCAATTCGGTCACGAAATCATGATGGAGAAAGCGTTCGAGCTCGTTTCGGCGCTCGATCAGCGCCGCGATCTTGTCGTCTTTGAGTCCGGCCTCGGCCTGAAGCCGCAGGAGTCCGACGTGCAGCTCCTGGCGGCGTTTTCTGAGGTCCTTGCGGTTTTCCCATTCTTCCGCGGTGTAGAGATCCTGCTTCTTCTGCATCTCGAGTTTCGCGCTCTCTATGGCTTGTTTGCACTCGCGAATGGACGGTTGCCCCCGGGGGCCTGAATACCGGTGCTGAAGTGAACCGTCGGCCAGCGCGGCCTGTATTCGGCTGATTTCACCGCGTGCAGCCTCGATCAGCCCGCGATACGTGTTCGCGCTCGTCCAATTGTGTGCTCTCGAGTTGTAGCTTCCGTCATCGATCGCCTTTCTGACGTTCGCAGCGTGAGCGTTGGCCGAAGTCACACCGGCGGCGCTGCGATCGATATTTTCTCGGGGCTGGCGGCCTTCGTTCACCTGTTGAATCGTTTCCTGGTGCGCTTTTTCCTGCTGCCGGATATTCTCGAGGAGGGCCTGATACTCTTTCTCGTGTTCCGCCGTCAGGCTGGCCAGTTGTTCCTCGGCATCCCGGGCACGCTTTTCGGCAGCCTCGACGGTTTCTTTCGCATACTGGCGGATCGATTCGATGGTGTCTTCATAGCTCTTGATATATGCACGATGGTTCTGCATGACGGCGAAGAAGCCCCAGGTGTTCTCCTCGAGTTCGAGATCGAGCAGGCGGATGTCGGCTTCGATCTTCCCAATGAGCTCTTCCAGTTCTTCCCGGCGTTCCGGCGTCAAAGTCGGGGCGTTGGCTTCCCGCTGCCGGGCAAGCTCGTTCTCGGTCAGCGTCAGAAGGTTTTGCGCCCACTCCTTCTTCTGCTGCACGACCTGGGTCACCTCCGCCGAGAGACGCTGCACTTCCGTTTCGTTGCCGGACTTGCGTGCCGCGTTCATCTGCTGCAGGGCGGTGCGCTCGGCGATATACACCGAACTGATGATGCCCTCCTGGGCGACCGACGGGGTACCCGTGCAGAGGCAGAAAGCCAGGAGACAGAGCGCTCGGAGCGTTCGCCCGATTCCCAGGGAAGCGTGTGTCGGCATGAGGTCGTGACGGTGGAACATGCGCATGCAGGTCTCCTTGTGCGTTCGCGAGGGACAGCCTGTTCGCGGCCCAGCATCATTCCGAGCCTGCGGAACGGAAGGCGCGCGGCGCGACCGGCGAGTGACGGATGACCGCGCGGCACGGGGATGTTTGGAGCCGGGCGCAGCCGTGGATTTTCAGCGTATCGGCTCGGTGCGCGGAATTCTTGACCCCGGCGAGGGAAAATGTAAAAATATTTATAGATATAGAAAAGGCCCCGGCTGCCTGGATCGGGGCCTCGTGGAACTTTGCGGTCGAACTGTGTGTTATCGGGCTGATGCGGCGGCGGGCCTGAGGGGGTAGTGCACGCCGAATATTTTTTCCGCTTCGGCGGAGAACCGGGCTTTCTGATCGGCGGACAACTGCTTGTCGGCGGCGGCCTGCAGGTGACCGAGGAAACGGAGGTTCTCGGTCAGGACGTCGATGGGGTAGCCGGAATACTCGTAGCAGCCCCAGCCGAGTTTCGAGGGCTTGCGTTTCATCCGGGGGAGTTCCTTCCCGTAGTACGCCAGCAGCTGGTCTCGCACGGCGGCGATGACCAGCTTGTCGGTGACGGCCGTGCCGAGAGCGAGCTTCAGCTTCCAGACGAACGAGCGGCAGGGGTTGAGGGAATTGTGGCCCTCGCCCAGGATGCGCTTTTCGAGCTTGGTTCCGTTTGTGGCGGCGGCGACAAACTCATCGAGGGTGCGGTCCTGGCTGAAATACCGCTTGTAATCCTGGGGTATGCCGGCGATCAGGTTGTGAACGGAGATGACCATATTATGGCCGCAGGAGACGGCGGTGTAGTCGGCGAAGAACTCGTTGAGGGCGAGAAGGTTGCGCGTTGCAGCGAAAATCTGCAGGCGGGTCCAGCGGTTCTTCGGGTTCGTGCGGTGCAGAACGTTCGTCACGAGCTGGTAGAACACGTGGTGGCCGAACTCGTGCACGATCGTGTCGAGGAACCGGTGGAGATCGTCGGCCTTGCGGACCGGCACCCACAGCGTGCCGATCGGGAAACTATAAGCGGCGCTATCGAATACCACGTAGTCATTCATGTTGTCGGCAAGCGTTTGGGTGAAGCTCTTGCCGAGACGTTCGCCCTGGGCCTTCACGAGGTTCTCGAGCTCGGTCAGGTCCTTGCCGGTGAGTTTCTGCGGCGAGCCGAGATGCTCCTTCTTCAGCGTGACGGGCCGCAGAAAGAACCACTTGTCCCGCAACCGGTCGGTCTCGTGCGCCATTTCATACCCACTCATCGTCGCGAATAACAGGGTGTTCTCCTCGACGAACGCGGCCAAACCCTTCTCGTCGGGAACGACACCGGCTGCCGTCCAGACGTCACGGGATGGGAAATGGGTGTCGGTGTACAGCATGATCCGGACGGGGCGGTCCATCGGAATGCCCCAGCCGGTGACCTTTTTCACGGCATCGTTCAGGTGGCCGACCAGCTTTTTCAGCGAGCGCTCGTCGGCGTTCGAAACCTGGCGGCTGCCCATGACCGTTACCCGGTAGGCCTTCGAAACCACCGGTTCCTGGCCATTCGACAGCTGGCTCTGCGCCGCAAGAGGCAGGACCCAGAGCAGGCCGACAACCAGAAGTGAAAACGCGAGATACTTCAGGAACCGGGGAGCATTCTGTCGACTCATGGTGGTATATTCCCTTTCCCTGGCAATCATGATAAGAATTCTTTCAAAGTATACCCGAAGAGGGAGGCCCCCGGAGAACGTCCTGTCCATCTGGGGAGGCAGAATCGTATCCGTCGCGCGTGCGGGAAAGGGGAGAACATGAGCAAACTTCTCGGGATCCGGTTGCTGTGCCTGAAAACAGGCTGTCAGGAGATCGTCACCGAATACGATATCCTCACCGAGGACAAACATTCGGTTCGCATTTCCATGGCCGATCACACGGGCGAGGCCGATGAGCGGACCATCAAGCGGAAGTGGATCGGAGAGATCACCGAATACCCGCTCGGCGACGACGGTGTCGAGTTCAAGATCATGTGCCTGCCCGAAGCCAGGACGGAGTCTGTTGCCCTCCTCCGCAGCACTTTGCTGGAATATGTCGCGCGGCTCCGGGAAACGGCCGATGCCCTCGGAAAGGCCGCCGGCGAGTTCATGCAGGAAAAAGTCTGATCCTGCCGCTGCGCGAGGGCTCTCGCCCTTCGACAGGCTCAGGGCGAACGGGTGGATGTTGCAGGACTTCCCATGTGAAGGAGCATAGAAAAATATGAAGATGTATGTGAACTTGTGTGTTCTCGGAATGCTGACCGCATGTCTCCTGGTCCCCGCCGACACTGTTCAAGCCGGAGATGCGGACTGGGGAAGCCGGGCGATGGAGTTCATCGACGGCGAGGGAAACGTGCGGGCGGGACCGAGCGTTCGGGACAAGATCCTGTTCCAGCCTGCGACGGGAACCCAGTGTCTCATTGTTTCCGAGAAGGGGCCATGGAAGGAAGTGAAGTTCGATGACGGATCGACGGGATGGGTGCATCTGAAGAACCTGAAGACCGTCGAAACGGCGCCCGCGGATCGACCCGAATCAACGTCCGAAAACGCCGACGGAATCGTGGTTCCCGCCATGACGGGCGGGCCGGACTCGTATGCCTTGAGCGCCGCCGTTCTTCGGCACCTGGAGGGGAAGGAACTCGACGACGTGCGCCGGTCCGTCTCGTGCGCCACCGGTGATGTCTACGAAATCCGGTTGGCGAACGACGACTTGGCCATCCTGTGCGCGCCCAAGGGCCGGTTTCCGAACAAGGGGAGTATTTCCCTGCGCGTGAAAACGGCGGGCCTGCATGAGATTCTCTCGCAGAAGAAGGAAAACAAGGATGCCGGTTCCCGGGCCGTTGCCGTTTACGAAGAAATACCATAGCATGCCGTGTTCCCGTTCACTCTTCGACAGGCTCAGGGCGAACGGGTGGTTTTCAACCTGCAGGACTCGCAAGAGATATACGAAAGGCCCCGGTTGAGATCGCCGGGGCCTTTGGCATATCGTATGGTATTACTGCGTTACTTCTTCCCTGACGTCTGAATGGTTTCGAGAACGTTTCCTGCCCAGGCTTTCGCGGTTTTCGACCCTTCCGTTCCCCAGTAATGGAGGCCGTCGCCGCCGCCGGACGGATATTTCGTGAACGGACGGGAATCGACGAACGTGCCCTGGGTGCCGACCGTGGCCTTGATCGTCTCGCAGAGGCGGTCCTGCGCCGCGATCGATTTGACGTCTTCGCGGGCGCGCGGGGGGCCGACCCAGACGAGGGTGCAGCCGGCTTCCTTCGCGGTGTCGATGATCCGCTGCGTTTCGCGCTTCACCGTGGCTTCCGAAGCCCCGAAAAGGTTCGCCCCGAGCGAGACGACAAGCACCGTCGGCTTGTATTCCCTGATCATATCGGGAAGAGAGGGGGTGGCGCGCGGGGTGCGCCAGTCGGCCGGGCGGTCGACCTTGCCCTTCTCGTCACGGCTGTAATACCCGCACTTCGTCACCGTTCCCTGATACCACCACGACGGGGAACTGCCGGCCACGCCGCAGGTGCGAATCTGGGCGCCGGTTTCGCGCATTGCCGCATCGATCGTTGAGCCGTAGATGCCGACCGTGTGCGAATCGCCGATGTGCAGGACACGCTGGCCCGGACCGATCAGCGGGGTTCCGTCGGGTGCCGGGTTCGGAGCGGGTGTCGTCGCAGCAGCAGGAACCGCTGCAGGAGAGGACGGCACGGTACCGGAGGTCTGGCCGCCGGTGGCCGGCGGACTCACCGGCTCGGGCGCCCTGGCGACCGAACCCTGCGACGGAGCCGGCGAGGCGGCGATCGGGTTGGACGGTGGAGTGACGGACGAAGATCGTTCTGACGTGCCGTCGGTGCCGGGCAGGCGGAGTTGCCAGCCCACCAGGATCAGGTTCGGATTCTTGGCGAGCGAGGGGTAACGGTCGACGTTCAGGCGGACGATCTCCTGATACCGCGCCGGATCACCAAGAAGGCGTCGGGCGATGCCGCTCAGGTAGTCGCCGCTTGTAACGGTGTATTCCGTGGCGGGAGCGGACGGAATGGCGGTGGGGGCAGCCGTATCTTCCGACGATACGACGGCAGCCTCTGCCGGAGCCGCTGACTCGTCATTGACCGATGCGTCCTGATCGACAGTGACGGACCTGCCCGAGAACGGGCCGGCGTGAACCACGCACGCCGCAAGGAGCCCGACAACCGTGCCGAACGACATTGCCGTCCTCCGAAACTTCAGATTCCAAGTCATAACGATCCTCCCTTGGTTCCCAATCTGTCGGGAGTCAGATAGCCTTCTTCAAGTATCCCGGCCGGAATGAGGTTCGTCAAGTCGATCATCCCACAAAACCCGGTTTGGTCTGCGGAGAGCTTGGAAACATGCCTGTTCGAGCCCGTGGTATGATACGACATACGGAGTATCTGCCGAAAGCCGGGGGAATCGAATGCTGAGTCCGGGGTATCATCCGAATCTCGACGTCGAACGGCTGCCCGTATCAGCCGAAGTGAACAATGGGGTCAGCCTGCCGTTCGTGATCTTCTGTCTTCTCCTGGCGAACGGGGGCATTCTTGCCCTGGGCATGACCTGCTTCTGGCCTCCTTCGGAATATCTGCCGATATGTATATTTACGAGTATAAGCGTGCTGCTGCTCTGCGTCGCGGGGTATGGGCGGGTTCGCCTCGAAATCACCGAACGCCATGTCGACTGGACGGCCTCTCGCGTTCCGTTCGTCACCACACGCTGGAGAGAGCCGCTTTCGGCATACACCCATATCGCCGTCCGTGAAGTGCGGCCATCCGTCTCTCTGATTTCCTTCAGGCCGGGCGAACTGACGCGCTACACCCTTTCCGACCAGGGCAGACAATCCGGGGTGGAGGTGAAGCTCGTGGAGATTCTTCTCCACCACGGGGCACGTCCTGAAAAAAAGTCCGTGGCGCTGGGCTGCTTTCTTCTCCAGGACAAGAGTTGGCAGGAGTTCGCGAGGCTGGCAGGGAAGACATTCGAACTTGGCCTTCTGAAACTTGAATGAGGACGGCGAACACCACGTCCACTGGAACTTCGCCGGCAAAAACGGAGGAACGAATGAAGATCAAAGGCAGCCTGGAAGATTTCGAACAGCTTCTCGACACCGATTATTTCGTCAGGTATGAGGCGTATGAACGGGTTCTCGAGGCGAATGGCATTCCGGTCAGGCTTACGGATATCCAGAAGGTGTTTTCGCGGATGGCATTTTCGGACAAGGCCGTCACGGAAGAGGTTCGGAACAGCCTGCAGCAGGCGCGGGATGAATTGGAACGGTTCGTGCTCGAATACGGAAAGCCGCTCGATTATGCGCGCATGACGGCGGCGGAGATCAACGAACGTTTTATCGACGCATGCTCATGCATAACGGACAAACCCGATTTCGAGCGTATCAGGGAACTGGTCGTGCATGGGGCGGACATCAATGCCCGCGATCGTTTGGGATTCACCGCGTTGAAAAAGGCTACGCATATATATAACTATACAATAATGGAGTTCTTTCTGGAGCGAGGCGTCGACATCAACGAACCGGTCCGATACACCGACGGGACGGTCTCGACGGTCTGGCTCGACAAGGTCGGGTATGCCGGCCTCGACGACCTGCGCCTGATGCTCGGGCACGGGGCCCGCCCCAACGACCGCGACAGCGCCGGAAACACGGCGTTGATCAAATACTGCGCCGCCAAACCGTGCCGGGATGGGATCGCCCTGCTGCTGGAACACGGGGCCGATGCTTCTGCCGTGAACGGCGAGGGAAATTCGGCTCTCCATGGGGTCGCCCGGCAGGGAACCGAGCGGGAGGGCGTTCAACTGCTGATCGATCATGGGGGGGAGGTGCGCCTGAGAAACACTTCCGGAGATACGCCCCTGCACGAGAACGCGCGGTTCCAGCTCGCCGGCGACGAGCGGTTCACGGCCTGCCTGCTCGAGAACGGCGCCGATCCGGACGAGAAAAATCCTGACGGCGACACACCGCTGATCCTTGCCGCAAGGTGCGAGAAGGAGGGAGTCGTTCGGGAACTGATGGCGCATGGCGCCCGAGCGGATATCAAGGACGCCTCGGGGAAGACCGCGTGTGATATCGCCCTGTCGAAAGGATTTCTGGCGATCGCCACCCTGATCGATCCGGCCGCGGCCGCGGCGTATAAGGCCAGGGCCGACCGGGGGCCCCTGAGAAAGGTGAAAACGCAGATCCTCATCAAGCTGAAGGCCGGCCAGACACAGTATCGATCCAACAAGGAGGGATACTCGGTGTTTTCCTGGCGGGCCGATGCGTATTCGGGCCAGACTGCGGGCTACCTGTACGAATGGTTCGAAAACGGCGCCCCCCCTCCCGCCGTGACACGCTTCAAAACCGATGAAGATGCCCTCGCATTTCTCTTCCGGGCGAATCAGACGCGCGCGGCGAGCGAAACCGAACTGTCCGTTTTTGAGACGATTCTCAGATCGATCAGGGCATGAACGCGGTTTCCTGCTCTGGCCGCATGCCAAAAGGGCATGTTTCGTTCCCGTTCGTGCTGAGCCTGTTGAAACACGAGAGACTCTCGCCCCCTTCGGGATGCTCGGGACAGGCTTCGACAAGCTCAGGGCGAGCGGATGATTATCATTCTCCATGGCTCAAGAACGATCCGGCATTCAGGAGGAAGCAATGAGCGGTTCAAAACTCGTCTATACGTCAGAAAGCGGAAGAATCTGCCCCGAGTGCGAGCGCCCCATCGCATCCTGCACGTGCCGGCCCGGGAAAAAGCGCCAGCATGGCCCCGATGAGGTGCGTCCGCTGCCGGCTGACGGCATCGCCCGCGTCCAGCGGGAAACGAAAGGGCGCGGCGGCAAGACGGCGACGGTCGTGACGGGGCTGCCCGTCGCTGAGACGAAGCTGGCCGAGATCGCCGGAATCCTGAAGAAGCGCTGCGGCTGCGGCGGAACCGCGAAAGACGGCGTCATCGTGATCCAGGGCGATCATGCCGACGCGATCGTCGATGCCCTCCAGAAGCAGGGCTACAAAGTGAAACGCGCCGGGGGCTGATCTCATGGCGTCTGTGATTCACGTCGGGTTTTCTTGAACACGACAGAAGCGCATGCGGTCGCCGGGCGAATTCGTTGCGCTTGCGGACAGGGGGTGCGGACTTGTGGCATACTGGATCAAAGCGTTTTCACCGGAGGATCCCATATGCAACAGCTGCTGGCCGATGCCGGCCGACTGAGTCCCATTCCCGTCGCTGCCGCGGAAGCGTATGATGCCCGGAAAGGCCTGCTGACCGAACGGGTGAATCTTGCCCTGATGTCGCGGCCGTATCTGACCGACCTCCTTGGAATGACGGCCGGCGTCGAAATGATGCAGGACAATCACCGCAACCATGCGATGTTCCTGACGACGGTTCTGCATCTGAGCGCCTTCAGGCTTCTCGCGTCGGTCCTGCCGTGGGTCTACCGCACGTATCAACAACACGGCTTTTCGCACGCGTATTTTCCCGTGGAGCTGAACGCCTGGAAACAGGCCATTCAGAAAGAACTCAAGCCCGAGGCGGCCGCGGCGATCCTGCCGGTGTACGACTGGATGCTGGAACACCATGATGCGGTGCTCCGGATCGCCGACGAGTTGCCGGAACCCCCCAAGCAGGCCATGCCGGATGAAGCGGAGACGTTTCTCGATACCCTGCTGAACCAGGATCTGCCGCACGCCATCGAGATTGGGGAAAAGCGTCTCCAGCCCTCAGCCGACCCCCGCGCATTCTATCAGAACACGCTCCAGCCGGCGATGTATGAGGTGGGGAGCCGCTGGGAGCGCGGCGAAGTGACCGTCGCCGAGGAACACCTTGCCACGGCGACGGCGCAGGCCGTCGTGGCCACCCTGCAGGGAAAAGCCGTTCTTTCGCCCAAGACCCGCGGACGGGCTCTTATTTCCGCGGCTGTCGGTGAGCTGCACGAGCTGGGGGCCAGAATGATCTCCCATTGTCTCGAAGCCGACGGATGGGACATCACGTTCCTGGGCGCCAATGCCCCCATGAACGATCTCATCGGGATGGCGCGCCGCATCCGGCCGCGATTCATCGGCATATCGGTATCGATGCCCTACCACCTCCACCATGTGAAACGCCTGATCGATTTCCTTGCTGCCGACCCCGAACTGAACAAAATTCCCCTGCTGATTGGCGGGCAGGTGTTTGTGATGTTCCCCGAAGCCGCCGCCTGCCTTCCCGGAGCCAATATCGTCACAACCTCTGTCGAAGCGATCGAACTGGCCCGGGGGTGGGGAATTGAGTGAGACGTCCCTCAATGCCGGTTTTCCCGCAGGAATTCAGACGCTTCTGAGCCTGTCGGAACGGGTTTTTCTTGTCACCGTCGACCGGAAGGGAGTGATTCGCCGGTGCAGTGACAGCCTGCGTCGGGTGATGGGCGAACCCGTTCCGCCGGTCGGGCGGGAAGTGGGAGACGTATTCCTTCCGGCGGCACAGGGCGACGGGCGAATCTCGCCGGCGGACCTGATGCCCGGCGAGGAGCCAGCCCCAGTCCTCGTCCGCCTCGCGATGAACGGCCGCCCCTGCCGTCTTACGGCCGTTTCGGATGGCGACGAGATTTCCTGCTGGGGCGAAGTCATCGGAGACCGCTCCACGACGGGATTGAATGAATTGAGCGGCTTGACCGGGCAGATACAGAGCCTTCTGACCCAGGTCCGGAAACAGCACGAACAGCTCCAGCAGGATCTCAAAGCGGCGGCATGGCTTCAGAGCCGGTTTCTTCCGAAGCTCGGACAGATTGCCGATGTGCAGGCCGCCTGGAAGTTCCGGCCTTGCGCCGGGATCGGCGGGGATTTCTTCAATTTTTTTCCTCTCTCGGACGGAACCCTGGCGGCTTATATTCTCGACGCATCGGGCCATGGTGTGCCTGCAGCGATGATGGGTGTCGCGGCGGTGCAGGCGTTGCAGCAATTGATCGGCCTTCAGGAAAATGCTGGCACGAAGCGGCAGTCGATGAATGCCTTGCTGGTGAGACTCGAAGAGGAGTTTCCCATCGACCGGTTCAACCGATATTTCACGATGGTCTATCTCGAGATCGACCGGTCGCGGAAAAGCCTTTCCTGGGTGAACGCCGGACACCTGCCGCCCATTTTTCATCGACGGGGGGAAATACCCGTTGCGCTGACCGGCGGAGGGCCGCTCATCGGCCTCGGCGGCGCAGGAACAACCGATGAACGGCAGCTCGAATTGAAGCCTGGCGACAGGCTCTACCTGTATTCCGACGGTGTGACGGAACGACGGAATGCCTCGGGGGAGCAGTTCGGTGACGAACGTTTGATGGCCTCACTGGCCCGTGGAGGCGATCGGTCGCTTCGAGAGACGGTTGAGGCCGCCATTGCAGACGACGACGCGTTTGGCGCCCCCGACCCGGCCGGTGATGACCTGACCCTCCTTGGTATCGAACTCAACGCTCGTCACGAGGAGCCGTCAGAGAGAGGGTGATGCTCCCGCCTGTGCGCCGAAAGGGAGTGGAGGCTTGTTACGCTGCGCATGTATCGTATCGTACGATTCATGGTGATCGTTGTCGGGAGGTGTTTGGGAGCGCTGGATGATTTCCCATGGTGTGCCGATAATACCTGCAAAAGATGTTCGTCCGGAACAACAAGGAGGCCACCATGTCCATCCCGAGACGGAACGGCGCACCGCCTTTCCCCCAGCGTCACGGGCCAGATATCCCGGGTCAGGAACCAACACAGGAACAGACGGCTGCATGGCGCCTGAGCGCGATTCTCCTCGCCGCGGCCCTCGGTCTGAGCACGCTGCCCGTCGCAGAAGCAGGCGGCGCCCTGGACTGGCTCTCGGCAAAGCGGCCTTCGCCGAAGGCTCAGGCCATCAGCGCTTCCCCCGCGCCGGCTCCTCAGGCAGCTTCGCGGCAGAGCGCGAAGGTTCCCGACTTCTTCGCGTCAGACGTCCAGCCGGACGTCACCGGCCAGTCCCTGAACCTGGTCAAGTTCGTCGAGTCGCACTGGACGCATTCCAGGAAGAACCTGGAAACCGTCACGAAAACCCTCATGGGGAAAGTGCCCGGAAAAAAGTGCGGCGACATCGCGGCGAAACTGCTGACGATCGATACGCAGAGCTATAAGGAAGCGGTCAAGGCCGGCGCCGTCGGCATCAATGGCCTGATCGAGGGAAACCGGGCGCTCGACCGGCTGATCGTCGAGCTGAACCGCATCATCACCGCCCCTCGCGAAGAGACCATGGCGTCGCTCGAAAAAACGCTCGCGAACGTCAGCCAGGCGAACCAGAACCAGATGCGCCTTGCACGCACCTACCTCGCCGCGGCGGAACGCCTGATCTCGATGGGCCAGGAGTCATACCAGACCCTCGAGCTGATTCCGACCCTGTCGATCGCCCCGCTCGACATCTACGTCCAGGCGTCGAAAGCCATCATGAAACAGGTCCAGTCGAGCAACGAAGCTCTCAAGGGGCTCCTGCTCAACATCCAGAACGGTTGCGAGCAGGTGACCTCGGGCATCGAGCTGATGACCGCCACGATCAAGACGACGCTCCGCTTCTCGGACCACTTCGCGTTCGCGCAGTATCCGCTGATCAACCTGCCCGTGCCGACACGGGAAAAGCTGTTTTCGCAGCTTTCCGGCCTGAAGAACACGGTTCGCGGCGTCGACAACACGCTCTCGATCGGCGATTCGCACGTGAAGAACGCGACCCAGCAGTTCTCTCATCTCTGCGAGGCGGCGACGACGAAGATCCGCGATTCGCTGAAGTATATCAATCCGATGGACCCCGGAAGCGGCAACCTGAACCAGATTTCCGGCTACGCCCACAACCAGGTGAGCGGCCTGTACCAGCGGCTCAAGGAAAACGTCGCCGAAATGAAAATGGCGATGGCGAAAGCCGGTCGCACCGAAGCCGCCGCCACTCCCCAGATTGCGCTGGAAACCGGCGAGCAGATGCAGGAACGCCGCTCGAAGGCCGTCATCGAGGAAAAACTGCCGATGTTCCTGCTCGGAAACAGCGGGAAGAAAGGCGGCTCCACCACCGCCGAGCCGTCGCCGCGCCTTGCCCTGACGCCGGCCCCGCTCGAGGCGCCCAGCCAGGACGGCTCCATGGGACAGACCATGGTTCTGTACCGCGAAGATGGCCCCGTGAACGGCGGCGCCGCCCCGGCCGCTTCGCCGGCGGATACGTTCGGCATGGATGAAATGGGGATCATCAGGCAGGAACTGGGCGGTGAACTGCCCTACATCAGTTCGGCGAAGGCCGATGCCGCCCTGAATACGATGAACGAGCCGATGTCCGACGCGATGATGCTGCCGGATGACAGCATCGCGAAAGCCGAGCTCTCCGACCCCGGCAGCGCCGACGGCCGCGATCTCGAGCTGATGCGCATGGACTCCGCCCCTTCGATGTCCGACGCATCGGATTTGATTCCGATGCTGCGGCTCGACGATGCAGGCTCGAAGAACTTCTCGGAGTGATCTGGGAATAGAGTCCGTAAACGAAGAATCACCCCGGCGGAGCGGTCCGCCGGGGTGATTTTATAATCTATGATATATATCAGGCGAACGTGTCGAGGAATCGTCCGATCTGGAGTGGCTGCTCGCCGCGAACCGGCTGGGCGATCAGGGCCGCGATGACGGAGTTGACGTCGCGGGTGCTCTGGCTCACCGCCCGGGACATCTGGGCGGTCAGCTGTTTCACGGCATGGCTGCGCTGCTGCAGGCGGGAGTATTCCGCGGAAGCGGCTTCCCTCGATGCCTGGACGGAGGCGTTCTGATACCGGGTGCGGGTCTCGGCGGGGGCCTGCCGGGCCTCGGCCCTGACGCGATTGGCGGTCTGACTGGCGCGCAGCACGGCCTCGCTCTGCTTGATATCGAGCGACAGAGCACGTTGAGAGGCAGTCATATCAACTTTCATGGTCGTTCCTCCATGAACGAGCACGGGTGGTGTCCTTACAAAAATATATATGCCGCACAGGCCCTGTCAAAAAGAAAATACACGACATACCAAGGACAAACACCGGCAAACGAAGACAAACAGCAACGAACGTCGACGTTATCCCTGAAAGGGCCGGGATGTACACCCGCGGACGGAAGTGGTATCTTCGTGGGAACAAACTTCGTGGAAGTTCGCAGGGCAGGAGGAGCCATCATGTCGTTCCCACTTCACAGGCCGCGTCGGCTCAGAGCCGATCGACGGATTCGCGCGCTCGTCCGGGAGACGCACGTGCGACCCGAGTCGCTGATTCTGCCGCTCTTCGTCATGGAGGGCATCGACGAGCCCCGGCCGATCCAGGCAATGCCGGGCCATTTCCAGTGGCCGGCCGAGCAGATCGATCTTCCCGTCCGGGATGCCATGGCGAATGGCGTTCGCAGCTTTCTTCTGTTCGGAATCCCGTCGGAAAAGGATGCCGTTGCCTCGTCTGCCGTCGATCCTGATGGGATCGTTCCGCAGGCGTTGCGCTGGCTGAAGACCGCATGTCCCGAGGCTTGGGTGATCACCGACGTTTGTCTGTGCGCCTACACGGACCACGGGCACTGCGGCTTGCTTGACGAGGAAGGGCGGATCCGGAACGACGAATCCCTGCCGGTGCTGGCGGCGATGTCGCTTGCCCACGTCAGGGCCGGGGCCGATATGGTCGCACCGTCCGATATGATGGACGGCCGGATCGGGGCGATCCGGAAGGCGCTCGACGCCGAGGGCTTTGTCGAAACACCGATCATGTCCTACGCGGCGAAGTTCGCCTCGAGTTTTTACGGCCCGTTCCGGGAGGCCGCCCACTCGGCGCCGCAGAAGGGCGATCGCAAGGGCTACCAGATGGATCCGGCCAACGCCCGTGAAGCGCTGCGCGAGATGCGCCTCGATCTCGAGGAGGGCGCCGATGTGCTGATGGTCAAGCCCGGCATGCCATATCTCGATATTCTCGCCGCCGCCCGCCGGGAGTTCGACGTGCCCCTGGCCGTCTACCAGGTGTCGGGCGAGTTCAGCATGATCAAGGCCGCCGCCGCGCGCGGCTGGATCGACGAGAAGACGGCGATTCTCGAGTCGCTGACCGCGCTTCGCCGCGCCGGCGCCGATTGGATTCTCACCTACTTCGCCCCCGAAGCGGCGAAATGGCTCCGGGAGGGCCTGTGAGCGACAGCCGGCCCGCATTCAGAAAACTCCAGCTGCTCGCCTGGGAAACGACCCAGGCCTGCTCGCTCGCGTGTCCGCACTGCCGGGCATCGGCGTGTCCGACCCGCCCCGAAGGAGAGCTGACGACCGACGAGGGAAAGAAGCTGCTCCGCGAAGCCGCGCGGGTTGGCCCGGGAATCGTGATCCTGAGCGGTGGCGAGCCGCTCCTGCGCGACGATTTGGAGATCCTTGCCGCGGCGGCGACGGCGAACGGTCAGACGCCCGTCGTCTCGACGAATGACGGTGTGTTGCTGACGGCCGCGCGGATCGATTCCCTGAAAACGGCCGGGGTGAGGCGGTTCAGCTTCAGCATCCATGGGCCGTCGGCTGATTTCCACGACCCGTTTGTCGGCCGGACGGGCGCGTTCGACCAGGCATGCGGCGCGTTCGACCGCCTCCGCGAAGCCGGCGTCGAGTTCCAGATCAACACGACCGTCATGCACGCGAACTGCGAGCGGCTCGCCGAGATGCACGCGTTCGCGATCGCGCGCGGGGCGGCCGCCTGGCACCTGTTCTTCATCGTTCCGATGGGCCGGGCGGCCGGGGATGCCGACGGCGCGATGCTCGGCGATCGCGATGTGGAGCGCGTGCTGGAGTGGGTCGCGCCGACCGCCGACGCGTCGCCGATTCCGATCAAGGTCACCTGCGCCCCCCAGTATGCACGGGTGAGAGCCAAGCTCGGGCTCAGGCAGACCGGCCACGGCCGGGGCTGCATGGCGGGCGACGGCTTCGCGTTCGTGAGTTCGCGGGGCGATGTCAGGCCGTGCGGTTACTTCGAGCGCTCCGCCGGGAACGTGCGGGAACGGGCGTTCGACGCGTTGTATCTCGATTCTCAACTGTTCAACGATCTGCGTGACCTCGACCGCCTGGAAGGTCGCTGCGGCGTGTGCCCGTTCAAGCGGCTGTGCGGCGGATGCAGGGCGCGCGCTCTCGCCATCGAGGGAAGATACATGGCGGGCGATCCGACCTGTACATTTGAGCCTTCCAAAACGTGAAAACAGTGGTATATTTGTACCCGCCGCCCGGCGTGTTTTTGTCCGGCGCCGGCTGTCATTCCACGTGATGCCGAAAGGAATCGGGGCATGGACGAGAAGGACCGCGAGATAATCAGGTTGCTGCAGAACGGATTTCCGCTCGAGCCGGAGCCCTTCAAGGCGCTCGGCGACAAACTCTGGATCGATGAAAGCGGCGTCATTTCACGTCTTGCGCGCATGATGCAGGATGAGGCGATACGGTATGTCGGCCCGTTTTTCGACAGCCGCCAGCTCGGCTATGTGGGCGCCCTGGCCGCCATGGACGTCCCGGCCGAGCGTGTCGACGAGGTGGCGGCCGTTCTCGCCGAATACCATGAGATCACGCACAACTACCTGCGCGACGGCACGCCGAACGTCTGGTTCACCATCATCGCCAGGGACGAGGCGCGCAAACAGGCGATTCTCGACGACGTCAAACGTCGCGGGAACATCGCTTCGATCCAGCTGTTCCAGGCGCGACGGCTGTTCAAGGTCCGGATGGACCAGGACTAGAAAGGGCACGATCATGAACCTTACGGAACAGGAAAAAGCTCTGATTCGTGAGTTGCAGCGCGGGTTCAAACTCGAGCGCCGCCCCTTCCTGCGGGCCGCGCGCGCCGTCGATATGACGGAAGAGGGCGTGATCGCGAAGGTCGGCGAGTGGTTGAAGAGCGGGGTGGTCCGGCGGGTTGGGATCGCCGTGCGGCCTCAGAAGGTCGGCAACGCCGCAAATGCGCTCGTTGCCTGGCAGGTTCCCGCCGATCGGGTCGAGGAGGTTGGCACGGCCATGGCGAAGCATGCCGAGGTGTCGCACTGCTACGAGCGCGAATGCCCGCCCGGGTGGCCGTACAACCTGTTCACGATGATTCACACCCGCGATGAGGAACAGATGGACAAGCTTCTCGAGCGGTTCGGAGAGACGCTTGGGCTGGCGAAGCCGAAAGTGCTGCGTACGGTGCGCGAACTGAAGAAATCTTCGATGCGGTATTTCGAGGAAAAGGCTGAATGACGGCCAATCACGAAGCGGTCATGAATGCCATGCGGGTGTTTCCCGGCGGCGTGAACAGCCCGGTGCGGGCATTCGCCGGCGTCGGCGGCGATCCCGTCTTTTTCGCTTCGGGGCGTGGGGCGAAGGTCACCGACATCGAGGGCCGCGAGTATATCGACTACGTCGGCTCGTGGGGCCCGCTGATTCTCGGCCACGCCGATCCCGACGTGGTGAACGCCGTGACGGAAACGGCGGCGCGCGGTCTCACGTTCGGCGCCCCGACGCTGGGCGAGACGGAGCTTGCGGAGCTCATCCGCGAAGCCTACCCCACGATCGAGAAGATGCGCTTCGTCAGCTCGGGAACCGAGGCAACGATGTCCGCGATACGTGTCGCGCGAGGATATACCGGTCGCGATAGAATCGTCAAATGCGACGGTTGCTATCATGGCCATGCCGATTCCCTGCTCGTTGCGGCCGGTTCGGGCGTCGCCACGCTGGGAATCCCCGGCTGTCCCGGCATCCCGGCGGGAACCGCCGAAAACACGCTCGTAGTGCCGTTCAACGACGCTGGCGCCCTGGAAAAAATATTCGAAACCCACGGGGAGCGGATCGCCGCCGTCATCCTCGAGCCCGTCGCCGGCAACATGGGGGTCGTGCCACCGCTCGCGGGGTATCTCGCCGACGTCCGGCGCATCACACGCGATGCCGGCGCCCTGCTGATCTTCGACGAAGTGATGTGCGGCTTCCGCGCCGGCTTCCTTGGCGCTGGTCAGCTGGAAGAGGTCGTCCCCGACATGACCTGCCTCGGCAAGATCGTCGGCGGGGGCATGCCTCTCGCCGTCTACGGCGGCAAACAGAAGGTCATGGCCTGCGTCGCCCCGGAAGGCCGTGTCTACCAGGCCGGGACGCTTTCGGGCAACCCCGTCGCCGTCGCCGCCGGACGCGCGACGCTTTCCCGCCTCAGGACGGGCGAAAAACTATATCAGAAATTATTGAAACAGGCGGGCCGGTTGTGTGACGGCCTCGCGGACATCGCGAAAAAACGAAAGATTCCCTGCAGGATCAACCGGTTCGGCTCGATGTTCACGGCGTTCTTCACCGACGCGGAGGTCGTCGATTATCGCACCGCGAAAACTGCCGACGTGAAGCGGTTCGCCAGGTTCTTCCACGGGATGCTCGCCGAGGGCGTGTATCTCGCACCCTCCCAGTTCGAAGCTGCCTTCATTTCGTTCGCGCATGGAACCGATGAGATCGAGGCGACGCTGGCCGCCGCCGACAAGGTCATGGCAAGCCTCTGAACAACGTCCCGGAAAACAGCGCCGCCGCCGGCTTCGAACCGGCGGCGGCGTCGTTTTCCGGAGGAACCGGCTAATATCGCGGAACGATCTTGATCGGGTTCGTCCGGACGGCATACCGCGCCGGTTGGCCGTTGATGAGTTCGATTTTCGTATACAGATTGTTCATGTTCGTGCGTTCGCGGTCGACGACGACTTCCCGGTATTTTTTCAGGATGTCGATCTCATGCTTGAGGGCCACGGAATGGATTCCCACGCGCAGATTCGTGCCGGCGTTCACGCGGCAGAGAATGCGGCTGGAAGTCGCCGTGTCCTGGTTGTATCCGAGATTGTCGATCTGGTTGTAGGTGATCGAGAGGGGCGTCGTCGCCGTGATGTTGTCGTTTCCCTCGAATACGTCGAAGTCGCCGCCCGAGATGCCGCCGCCGTCGACCCAGAGAGGCTTGTTGAAATAGAAGGCGAAATAATCCTGGTCGTTCACCGCCCGGTTGTTGTCGGCGTCGAGCCACTCGATGCGCTGGAGGGCCAGCTCCTTCACATAGTAGTCGCGATAATCATCGGTCTTGTCGCGCAGGTCGATCCCGTCGCTGTAGACGAAGCAGCCGTACGGGTCGAGACGGTAGTTGCGACCCCACGGATCGATCGGGATGTTCGTCAGATACTGGCCCTGGAGACCCATGAAATCCTGGTCGCCGAGCATCGGAAGGTAAGGCGGCTGCGTCGCGAGGGGCCCCTGGTAGGGGATGTCTTCGCGCGCGTTGAAGAGAACGACGGCCTGTTTCAGGATGTCGAGGTCGGTCTTCGCCTTCGCGATCTTCGATTCCCGGACGTAGTCCTGGTAGTAGGGAGCCGCAACGCCGATCAGGATTGCGAGAATCGCAATGACGACCAGCAGTTCGATCAGTGTGAAACCCGTACGACGCATCTCTCTTCCCTCCAGGAACGGCATTTGCAATCTCATTTGTTCTTGGCCTTCTCTTTGCGAAGGTCGTTCATCGTCTCCCGAATCAGCCGCAGACGGATTCTCGTCAGCTTCATCATCTCCGACTTCGTCGCCAGCCCCTCCTTGCTCTTCGGCGAGTACCGGCGCCAGTAGTCGAGCTGGTCCTGGGCATACTGGCGGATCTTGGTGTTCATCTCGATCGCCTTGTTCCAGTCTCCGTCCTTCTTGTACTCTTCGAGCCTGTTTTCCCAGACGGCGAGGTCTTCGCCCGCATCCTGGCGGTATTTCAGCTCGTTCAGCTGGATGTCGGCCTGGTCCTTCGAGAGATGGCCGGCTTTTTTCAACTCTTTGATATAATATCGGACCTGATCGAGATCGCCGCGCTCGAAGGCAAGCTGCTTGAGCCCTTCCAGTGCCGCCTCGTCCTTCTTGTCGATGGCGAGGAGATTCTGATAGGCTTTTTCACGTTCCTCTTCGGAACCGCCCTGAGCGAGCTCCATGAGATTGTCGCGGTCGCCCTCCGTCTTTTCGGCCTTGATCTCCTCGATCAGGGCCTTTGCCTTCTCTGACCAGTCCTTCTTGCGCACGATCAGTTCGAGCGCGCCGAGCGCCTCGTCGAGTTTCTCGTCGGACCGGTACAGCTCGGCGATGCGGAACACCGCGTCGCCCCGCTTCTCGTCAGCCTCGAAGCACTTCTTGTATGCCTCGATGGCGGCGTCGGTGTCGCGCAGATCGTCATGCAGACGGCCGAGTTCGAACCAGCCGGTCGCCGGGTCGGTCGCCGTCCGGATGGTCTGCTGATACTCCTTGATAGCCTCGTCGATTTTGCCAGTCGCATACAGGGCCCGCGCCAGATCGTATCCGACGAGGTTCTTGATCTCCAGGTCTCTTTTCCCGAACTGCTTGGCCTTCTCGAACGCTTCGGCCGCCTCGCTGACCTTACCCTGGCTTTCGTAGCTCTTGCCGAGCAGCATCCAGGCCTCCGGGTCTTTTTCGTCCAGTGCGAGAACGGTCTTGAACAGATCGATCGCCTCGGCCGGCTTCGCCGAGTTATGCAGGGCGATGGCCAGCCCGCGAAGCGTTTCACGGTTGTCCGGGTTCGCCGCGCGCGCGGCCGTGAGCAGTTCGAGAGCCTTCGGATACTGCGCCTCATCGAGGGCCTTGAGGCCGAGCCGGGTCAGCGCGCCGCCGTGGTTCGGGGCGAGCGTCAGAATTTTCTCGTAGAGAGGGGCCGCCTCTTCCGGCTTGTGACGCGCGAGAAGCTGCTCCGCGAGACAGTACAGGACGTCGGGCGACTCCGGGAACGCAGCCGCCGCGGCCCTGAGGTGCTCCTCGGCACTTTTCGAGCCGCCGTCTTCGGCGAGCATCATGCCGAGATAATAATGGCATGTTCCGTCAGAAGGATCCTGTTTCGAGCGGGCTTTCAGCTCGGAAACGACCGCCTGGCGTTCCTTCTCCGAACCGACCTGGTACCGCTGCCAGATCGTCTCGTAATATCGTTCGGGAGACGAGGCGGCTGACGTCGATTCGGACTTCTTCTTCCTGGTCGAGGTGGTGCCGCCCTTCTTGCGCGCCGCATGGGCCGGCGAGATGTCGCCGGAGATCAGGCACAGGCCGAGAGCGAGGACGAGCCCCGTTCCCGCGACATGGCGAAGCGGCGTGCGTCTGGGCAGGGAATCAGCCATCATGTCCCTCCGTCGGAACCTTCCAGGAAATGCGAACTGCCCGCGTCAGGGAGTGACCTGGATCTGCGTCACGACCTGGCTCGGACCGAAGACGAGGAGCCCCGCGCCGGTCAGGAGCGAGAGAACGGCGAACGCGGCGATCAGGAAGATCATGTTCGTGTGGAACGTGACGAACCGTTCGCGGATCTTCGGCTTGACGACACGCTTGATCGAGAAGCCGAGCACCAGCGACATGACCAGACAGCCGAATCCGAGGGTGCCGATATATCCGTGCCCATATGTCTGACCGAAGGGAATCGTGATTTCGGGATACACCATGCCGGTCATGATCGCGCCGCCGATGAGCCCGGCGAAACAGTAACCGGTCAGGATCATTCCCCAGAACCGGTGTTTCGCTCGCGACGTTTCGGCATCGGTCTCGTCGCTGGCCAGACGACCGTGACGATCCAGCAGGCTCATCCCCAGCGAACGCTGTTTGTACAGCCAGAAGATGAAGCCGAGCATAAATATCGGATGCAATAGTTTCATGTCAGCTCTCCGGGGCGTGCGTCAGATCTTGAATTTGCTGATATCGAAGTCGTCGAGGGCGAACGGGTCTTTTTTTGGCTTCTCACCCGGTTTTGCGGGGGCCTTGTCCTTGGGTGCGGGCTCGACGGGCGCGTCGAGATCGAGGAAGCCGCCAAGGTTGAGGGGATCGGGCGGGGCTGGTTCGGGCTTTGCCGGTTTGGCCGGGGCGGCGGGTTTTCCGGGGCCGGCGGCTGGCTTCTGGAAAATGTCCATGATGTCGAGATCGAGCGCGGCAAGGTCGTCGACGCCGTCTTTCGCGCCTCCGACCGGCTTCGAACCCTTTCCGCCGCCCGCCTCGATTTCGGAGAACAGGGATGCGAACGGGTCGCCGGTGTCTTTCTGCGGCTTGGTGCCTTTCGCGGCAGGTGCCCCGGCTGCCGGCTTCATGGGCGGCAGCGGTGTTTCCTCATCCTCGGCGGGCGCAACGGGCTTCATGGGAGGCAACGGCGTTTCCTCATCGGCTGGAAGAACCGGTTGTGGCTGGGCTGCAGGCTTTTTCTGCGCGGGCACCGGGGCCGGTTCCGGCGATTTGGGCTTCAACGGAGGAAGCAGGGAATCGTCGAATTGATCCTGGGCCGGTTCCGGGGAAGGAGCGATGGCAGGTTTTGCCGGCGTCGGCGCGACAACGGGTTTCTTCGGCGACGGCGGTGGTTCTTCGAGAGGCTCGGCCGGCTTCGCCGGAGGAGCCGGTTGTTTCACCCGGCTGTCGGGCGCTTTCGGCTTGATCGGAGGAAGCATCGAAATGTCGAAAAAGTCATCTCCCGTTTCCTGTTTCGGCGGCACGGGTGCGGCCGGCTTTGCCGGTTTCGGCGGCTGGGTGGGAAAAACGGGCTTCGGCGCTTCGACGGCGTGAACGGGTTCGGCAGGGGGTTCGGGGGCCGGCTTGAAGGCGGGAACCTCCGGTTCTGCCGGCGGTACGGGTGGCTTTTCGGGAGCGGGAGGGAATGCTGGAACTTCCGGCTCCGGATGCGTCACGTGGGGCTCGGGCCGGGGGACGGCTATTTTGGGAGGCTCGATGGGAGCGGCCGGAAGCGGATGGACGGGGGCCTTCGGCCGGACAGATGCCGGAACGGGCTTCACCGGTGTGAGCTTCTCCGGTGTGAACGGTTGCGGCGCTGGTCTCAGCGGAGACAATCTGCCGGCATCAGGTGCCGGGGCGGGTGAAACGGGCTTGGCAGGAGCCGTTTTTCCGAGGTCGGGAGCCGGCGTGGGCGCCGGCGGCTTGACGGGGGGCGGACCGAGGGGCCTCAACTGGGTGGGGCCAACCGGCCGCGCGGCATCCTTCCCGGCACCGGCGGGTGTCGGCTGGGAGAAGGGACTGGAGGGCTTGAGCGGTTCGACGGGTTTGAGGGGGATGGGCTTCAACGGCTCGAGCTTGCGCGGAAGCGGCTTCAGAAGAGCCGGTCCGGTCGCGACGGGCCGACGCTGCTGGCCGGTCTGAGGGAGGCCGGCGACGAGCGGTTTTCCGCAGCAGGGGCAGAATTTGAAGACCGTCTGGCAGTCGGGACAGTGAAACCCTTCGCCGCCGCCTGCTCCATGAATGGCGGGCGCGACTTTCGACTCCCATTTGCCGAAAACGTTTTTCGACCAGTTCTCGAGCTCGAACTTCAGCTCTTTCACACCGCGTTGCGCCCGCAGCGTGGATTCGATGAATTTTATCTCGACGGCCGTTTCGTCGGGGGTCTTGTCGAGCCCGATGAAGGCCAGATCGCCGGTAAAGGTGACGACACCGCCCGAGACGGTGAATTTGAGCTTGCCGAGATCGACACGCCGGCCGGATAACTCGCGCCTGATGCCGGCACTGATCTCTAGATCCGTTACCTCCCGCACTGCGTCACCTCCGCGGCTGGGGCGATTTCACATTCCCCCGTGGCTTTTGAAAACCCATACAGAAAAGAACAGATTCAACATGCAGATCAGGACGTTTTTCAGCGCCTGGCCTGCCACCAATGGAGCACAAAGCGACATATCGTTCTCCTCAGACTTTCGGCATAAAGTGGCTGTTTATTGAGTCAGTATATCATCGACGGCATGAAACCGGCAATTTCACCGGGCTTTTCACCTGCCCAGGAAAGTCTCCGTTCGTTTGATGATGTCTGCGGTTGTCTCGCGACGTCCGAGATCGTGCATCACGCCGCCCGGCCTTTTTCGGAACCAGGTCTCCTGCCGCTTCGCATACTGCCGGGTGTGGGCGACGATCGCCTCCCGGATGGCGGCTTCGTCGGCATGTGGATCGGCCCATTCGGCGTATCCGATGCTTTTCAACCCGGGTGCGCCGCTTCCGAATCTGTCGATGAGGGAACGGGCCTCGTCAGCCAGCCCTGCCGCGAGCATCGCGTCGACCCGGCGTGCGATCCGTTCATGCAGCATCTCACGCCCGACCGTCACGAGGATCGGGAACGGGGTTGCCCGGATGGCTCCATGCCGCTTCCGGAGGTCGGCCAGTGCGCGGCCGCCGGCGAGAACGAGCTCGAGAGCGCGCAGGACCCGCCTGGGGTTCCGCCGGTCGATCGCTGCGGCCCCGGCCGAATCGAGCCGGTCGAGTTCGTCGAGAAGCACCTGGAGCCCTTCGCATTCGAAGCGTTCCTGGAGCTGGAGTTGCAATGCGGGGTCACCCGATTCCTCTGGAAGGCCTTCGGTCAGGGCGTCGTAGTAAAAGCCCGTTCCGCCGACCAGCAGGGGAACCCTGCCGGCCGCCCAGAGCGATTCGCAGCAGGCGGTGGCCTGCCGGGAATACTCGCCCGCGCTGAATCGCTCGTCGGGACCGACCAGGTCGAACAGGTGGTGGGGAACCGCCGCGCGCTCATCCGGCCCCGGCTTTGCCGTTCCGATCTCCATCTCCCGGTAGATCTGGCGGGAGTCGCAGTTGACGATCTCGAGACCGAATCTGCGCGCCAGCTCGAGAGCCAGCGCCGATTTCCCGCAGGCGGTCGGGCCGAGGACCGCGATGAGAGGCCGGGAAGGCATTCCGTTCAGACGCGAAGGAAGCCGTGCTCGATCTGTCGCGTCGCGAGGCGGACGACGATCGGCCTGCCGTGCGGGCAGGTGAACGGGTTCGGGGTTTTCAGCAGCTGCTCGAGCAGCGATCGCATCTCGGGTTCTTTCAGCGGGTCACCGGCCTTGACCGCGGCTTTGCAGGCCATCATCTTGAGCAAGTCGAGCTTCACCTCGTCGAGGGAGCGCGTTTCCCAGCCGCCGAGCACTTGGGAGAGGAGATCCTGGATGACCTCGTTGTCGGCCGATTTGCCGCCGAGAATGGGCACCGAGATCGCGTAGAACTGGCCGTCATCCTCCTGCTGGATGCTGAACCCGAGCTCTCTGAGCTGCTCACCGCGCTCCTTCATGATCATGCGCTCGGACGGGAGGAGCTTGAGTGGGATCGGGAACAGGAGCGGCTGGGCGGCGATTTTCTGGTCGCGGTAGGCCTGGACATAGGTGTCGAACAGAATGCGCTCATGGGCCGCGTGCTGGTCGACGATGAACAGGCCATCGCGGTCCTCGCCGAGCAGATACGACTGGAGCAGTTGTGCCAGAATTCTCGGCTCCTGGAGCTGTTTGACGGGCTCGAGGGCTGTCATGGCCGCCGAACTCGGGCCGAGCCGTTCCACAGCTTCCTTCAGCTCATACACCCGTCCGGCGATCGCGGGCTGAGGAATGGCCGAGGCGTCGGCGTCGCCTGTTGAAGCGGTTGGTTCGCCGAACAGCGACGGATGCGCCGGCCCCGACGCCGAAAACGAGGGGGTGGCTTCGTCCCGGTCGGATTCGGAGGTGGCGGGCTGATCATCGGTGCGGGGCTCGGCCGACCTGTCGAACTCGGCGGAAGCCGTTCCGTCCGGGGCGACCATCGAAAGGCCGGAAAGGGTCGTCTGGAGGGCTTCCCAGACGAGGCCGAAGATCCAGCGTTCGTCGCGGAACCGCACCTCGATCTTCTGGGGATGCACGTTGACGTCGACGACTTCCGGGGGGAGGCGCAGGTCGAAAACCAGGACCGGCCAGCGCCCGCGAGGGAAGAAAGCCGACAGGGCTTTCGCGACGGCCTGAGAAAGCAGCTTCGACCGCACGTAGCGTCGGTTGACGAGCAGCGTCATGTAGCGGTTCGACGGCCGCGCGTCGGTGGGGCGGGAGATGAAACCGCGGAGGGAACAGCCTGTTCCGGCCAGGGAAAGGGGTTCCTTGATCGGAATCAGCGAGCCCGTCACCTCGGGGCCGTAGACGGCGAGGACGGCGTCGATGAGGCTGCCGGACCCCGGCGATGAGGCCAGCGGGGCGTTGTTGCGGGTGAACCGGAAGGCGACCTCGGGATATCCGAGCATGTAATGGCAGACGACGTCGGAGATCTGCGCCATTTCGCTCTGGACCGATTTGAGAAATTTGCGGCGGGCGGGCACGTTGAAGAACAGGTTGCGCACCTGGATGCGCGTGCCGCGCGGGAAGTGGTCGGGCTCGACGCTGCCGAGACGGCCGCCGTCGACCTGGAGGCGGGTGCCGGCCTCGCTGCCGGCGAGGCGCGTGACGAGCGCGACGCGCGACACGGCGGCGATCGTGGCGAGGGCTTCGCCCCTGAACCCGAGCGACTCGAGATGGTCGAGGTCGGTCTCGCTGCGGATCTTGCTGGTGGCGTGGGGGGTGAAAGCGAGCACGGCGTCCTGCCGGCACATGCCGTTCCCGTCGTCGGTGATCTCGATCAGCTTCTGGCCGCCTTCCTTGATCTCGATCTCGATGCGGCGCGCCTGGGCATCGATCGCGTTCTCGATCAGCTCCTTCACGACCGAGGCGGGCCGCTCGACGACTTCGCCGGCGGCGATGCGGCCGACGACCTCTTCGGGCAGGACCCGGATGACGCCGGAGGCGTTTGGGTTCTTTTCTGCGGCGGTGTCTGACGTCATAGTGGGAAGGGGGCGCCCATCGGCCAGTCGGCGCGGGCGTTGACCAGCAGCGGGTCGATGTCGACCGTGGCGGCCGAGAAGAATCCCTGGGCGGCGGTCATGGCGGCGTTGTCGGTGCACAGCGCGGGCGGCGGCACGAGAAACTCGATGCCGTCGCGTTCGCACATGGCGGCCATCGCCTCGCGGAGCGGCTTGTTTGCGGCGACGCCGCCGGCCATCACGAGGCGTTTCGCGTTCGTTTCGGAAAGCGCCGCCGAGGCTTTGCTGACGAGGGTGTCGGCGACCGCCGCCTGCAGGCTCGCGCAGACGTCGGGAATCGAGAGTCGGTCACCCTCCTGCTCGTGCAGGTGCAGGACGGCCGTTTTCAGGCCGCTGAAACTGAAGCCGTGCCCCTTGCCCAGCATGGGCCGGGGAAGCTTATACCGTTTCGGATCGCCGGTCAGGCCCGATTTCTGGATGGCGGGACCGCCGGGGTAACCCAGACCGAGAAGTCGCGCGGCCTTGTCGAACAGCTCGCCGGGCGCGTCATCGGCCGTGCGGCCGAGCGTCGTGAACGCGCGCGGCCCTGCGGCCAGCACAAGGTTGGCATGGCCGCCTGAGACGATCAGGCCCACGTAGGGAAACCTGGGGTGCTTGTGAGTGGCGAGAAACGCCGCAGCGAGATGCGCCTCGAGGTGGTTGACCGGGATCAGGGGCAGGCGGAACCGCCAAGCGAGCGCTTTCGCCGTGGAAAGGCCCACCAGGAGTGGCCCCAGCAGGCCCGGGCCGGCGGTGACGGCGATCTGGTCGATCGCGCCGAACTCGACGCCTGCGATGCCGAGCGCCTGCTGCAGGAGGGGAAGCATGGCTTCGAGATGCTTGCGCGACGCCACTTCCGGAACGACGCCGCCGAACCGCTGGTGGACCTCGACCTGGGAGGAGACCAGACTCGACATGACGCGGATGCCATCTTCGACAATCGCGACGGAGGTGTCGTCGCAGGAACTTTCTATGCCAAGCGTTATCATCGTTCGCGGCTCCGGCGCTTCTCGAGGTTGATCTCCGCCTGCGACGGGACGACATACAGCGGAAGCGCCTTCAGAAGGGCATCGTAGCCGGTCGGCGCAGCCGTCTGCATGAGATCGTGAAGAATGGCGGGACTCGGTTCGACGTGCGAGACCTCCCGGTTCTCGTGCCTGATGCCGTAGGTCGGCCTGCCGTCCGTGGCCGGGCCGGGAAGATCGAGGCGGGGGGAGAGGCTGACGAAGGGCATCTCGAGGGGAAGCTCCAGGTCGACGACGAACGCCTGGTTGAGCAGGGCCGGGATCGTCAGCCGGACGGGCCCGCTCACGTCGCTCGAGGCGAGGGTGTGCGCCGACCAGGTGAACAGGTCGATGGGCGTCAGGGGCGAGTCGGTGGCGAGCGCGAGCGTCCGCATGAAGGCTGCCGCGACCCGGAGTCCGGTGAGGCTTCCGGGGCCGGTTCCGAGGCCGAACCGGGAAATGTCGCTGATCCGGAGGTCCGCCCGTTCGAGCATCTCCTCGCAGAGGCGCGTCAGGCGCGAGGCGAGATTGCGCTCGGTGTTCCACTGGAAGGGAAAGAACTCCCGGGCCGTCCCGACCTGGCCGACGACCTCGGTCGACGAAGCATCGAGAAAAATATAGTTCATGCCTGCCTGCTCCCTTCGCGCCGGTTCCAGCGGATGAGCCTGCTGTCGAACCCGTCGCCGGGCTCGAGGCAGACCTCGAGATGCGGCAGGTCGTAGAGAGCCGGAACGCGCTCCGGCCATTCTATCACGCACGGATGGCCCGCATCGAGGATCTCGAACAGCCCCAGGTCGATCACTTCCTCGAAACAGCCGATGCGGTAGAGATCGAGATGATGGAGGACGATCCCGCCCTGCCGGTAGACGTTCATTATCGTATATGTTGGACTATATATATCACCGGTGATGCCGAGCCCGGCCGCGTATCCCTTGGCCCATAGAGTTTTTCCGGCACCGAGGCCCCCGCTCAGCAGGATCAGCCCTCCGGGAACGGCGGCTGCCGTCTCGGCCGCATGTTTCAGGGTTTCCTCGGGCGAGCTGCTCAGGAACGGGGATTTGGGGAGGCGGTGCGGCAAGGGTGTGCTTCCTTTTCTTCGGGAAATCAGTCTCGCAGCTCCGTGGCGAGCACGATGTCGCGGTTGATCGCGCGAAGGCAGGTGTCGAACTTCTCGTGGAGGCTGCGGTCGTCGGTCGCCTCGCGGACCTGGCGGATGACGTCGATGGCCTGCCGGAATGCCCGGATCAAATCGCCTTCCGGGACGTCGGTCATCTGGGCGATCTCCGTGAAATCGACGCCCTTGCTCCAGGCAAACATAACGTCGGCGATAGCCGTCTCGAGGGGCTTGACGAACGGATACCGGCGGGACAGCGCCGCGACGAAGCTCTTCGCCTCGCGCAGCCTTGGAAACAGCTTGGGATGCTGTTTCCCGCCGTCCATGCCGGCGCGCTTGCGGTGTTCGTAAGTGAGCGCGAGGGCGAGGGCGTTGATCTCGTTGGGGTCCCACTCGTGGAAGACGCCCTTGAAATACAGCTCGGTGACGGTGATTTCCTCGGTATGGATCTTCGCGGCGAACTCGCCGCGCGGGAGGAGACCCTTGTCATCGATGTACCCGAGATCCTTCAGGATGGCGACCTTCTTCTCGTAGATCGGAAGCTGCAACTGTTCCTGCTTCTCGAACTGCTCGCGCCAGTGGTCGAGTTTCTTGTGGATCCTGGCGGCCTGCAGATAGGCGCCGGAACAGCGATTCCGGCTCTGGCACCGGCCGCAGATATACTGCATCTCCTCGGCTTCGAGCTCGGCGATTTTGCCGTCGAAATCCTTCCTGATCCGTTCTTCCAGGGGCCGGTTTCGCCTGCCGCGGAGGCCGCCGCTGATGCTGTTCATCTGATGGTTGATCGTGTTGTGGATGTCGCGCATCTTGCTGTGAAACTTCATGTAGGCCTCGAGATCGTTCGTCTTCTCATGGCAGCGCGGCAGGACCCGGTCGAGCTCGGCCCGGAACGACGCGACGCGTTCGGCGAGCTTGGGCAGATGCCGGTTCGCCTGGAACTGGGCGAAGTTCCGCTTGAGGATCGTCTTCACTTCGTCGTCCTCATGGCCGGCATACAGGTTCAGAACGCTGTTGAACGACAGGTCGAACTGGCTCGTCAGCGGTTCGATGTCGCCGTAGACGAGCCGCTCGGTCTCGTCGATGTCGAGATCGCGCGGCAGGTACGGCACGACGACCCAGCCCATCGGGTCGATCCCGCGGCGGCCGGCGCGGCCCGAGATCTGGCAGAACTCGAGCGCTTTCATCGAGCGGAAACTGCGGCCGTCGAACTTCTTGAGCGCGTCGAACGCGACGGTGCGGGCCGGCATGTTCACGCCGACCGCGAACGTCTCGGTCACGAACAGCGCGCGAACGGTGCGCTCGGCGAACAGCACTTCCACCAGCTCCTTCAGCTGCGGAAGCAGGCCGGCATGGTGGACGCCGACGCCCCGGATCAGCTGCTCGCGGAGCTCGTTCGCGCTCTCGAGCGACCAGAGCGAGTATTTCTCGATGGCCGCATCGACCATGTCCGCGATCCGCTCCTTCTCGGCCTTGCTCGTGAAGTCGAACTGGCGGGCCGTCTCTCTCGCCATCTTGTTGGCCAGGGCGCGAGAGAAGACGAAATACAGGACGGGAAGACGGTCCTGGGACTGGAGGGTCCGGATGATGTCGAAATGCCGGTATTCGGTCTTCTCCTCGCCGCGCTTCCGGCGCTGCGGTTCGTCTGCCTCCCCGTGCTTCCGGACCCGCTTGTTCAGTTCCTTGAAGGGGAGAAGCGCTTTTTTATAGTAAAAGGCATAGGAAAGAGGGACCGCCCGCTCGTTGTGGGAAATGACGGAAACCTTGTGGTCGAGCACCGACTCGATCCAGTGGGCGAGTTCCGCGTAGTTGGGGATCGTCGCCGACAGGGCCAGGAACCGGACCGACTTCGGAGAGAAGATGATCGATTCCTCCCAGACCGTGCCGCGCTCGATATCGCCGAGATAATGTATCTCATCGAATATGACGTATGCCACGTCGGCGATCGCGGCGGGGTCCTCGACGGCCATGTTCCGGTAAACTTCGGTGGTCATGATGAGGGCCTGGGCGTCACGGTTGATGACGACGTCGCCGGTGAGGATGCCGACCTTGTCACCGTACAGCCGCGAGAAGTCGCGGTATTTCTGATTCGAGAGGGCCTTGATGGGCGACGTGTAGATGATGCGCCGGTCGGTCTGGAGAATCTTCTCGATGAGATACTCGGCGACCAGGGTCTTGCCCGAGCCGGTCGGCGCCGCGAGGACGAGCGAATGGCCGTTTTCGATCTCGGTGATGGCCTGGATCTGGAAATTGTCGAGGACGTAGCCGCGATAGGTGATGTTCAAGTCCATAGTTATTCTGATGATGCCGCTTTCGTTTCGGTATTATATCTGATGATTTGTCCCGTCAGGGTTCGTTTGACCATGCGCTGTTCCTTCGGGCTCCACTCCTCGGTCTCGACCATCGCATCGCCTGTCAGGACGGCTGTCGAACTGGCCCGGTCGTAATCGAGGTGTCTTCCCTGCGCGAAGTGCTCCCGATCCTTCACTTTCACGTTCCCGTCGAAGCGCAGCCGGCGCGTTCCACGGTCGCCCTCCATGGCATCGGCCGAGATGATCACCCACGAGTAGGTGGCCATGTCCCAGGTCCGCTCCTCGAGTTTCACTGCGACGCCGGAAGAGGCGTTGATCGTGCCTGCGTCGTCATTCCAGACGATGTCGGTCGCGTCCAGCGTCATCTCGCGCGTCGTGCGCTTTTCGGGAAGAGGCTCCTTGCGGAACAGGCGCGGCACGTGCGTCGCGTGGATGCGCCGCGGCGTCTGGTAGAGCCGTGCCCGGCCGCAGGTCAGCAGGTCAGGGTCCCGCACGGCGCGCACGTTTCCCTCGAGGACCACGACCCCGCTCGCGAACTGCATTGCGGAAGCCGTGATCGTCATGTTCGGCGGCGTGTCGGGAATCAGGAACGGCTCGGTCGCGATCGGCCGAAGGCTTTTCCGCTGCGCGGCAACACTCTCCTCGGCCGAACAGGCCGGAAGCCCGATGAAAAAAACGATACATAGGATGGTGATCAAATGCTGCATCTGGGGTTCCCCAGTATACCCGTCTCTCCCCGAGGTTACAAGTAGGCGCGCACTCAGGGCAAGCGCATCAGTTCTCGAAACTGTTGGCGTAGAGCGGCGTTCCCAGACGTTGCAACCTCACACGCCCGTTCATCCTGAACTGTCGAAGGGGAAACGGCGCTCGCGCTTCGACAGGCTCAGCACGAACGGAAAAGCGTCATGGTGCGAAGAAACGCATGCGTTTGCCCTGGAGGCGGGATTGCGCATGAAAGCATGCCGTGGTATATGATGTGCGACTTGCTTTCCCCCTATTCTACTTGAGGAGATCATCAGCAGAATGAAGCCGATCCGAACGTTCGTCGTGGTTCCAAGCCTCCCGGAGCCGCTCAAGCGCCTGAAAGACATGGCAATGAACCTCTGGTGGTGCTGGAATCCCGAAGCCATCGGGCTTTTCCGCCGGCTTGACCCCATCGAGTGGGAACGCACCTATCACAACCCCGTCAAGATGCTGGGCTGCATGTCGCAGGAACGCCTGGCTCTGAAGGCGCAGGACGACGGCTTTCTCGCCCATCTCGAACGCGCCTGGAAATCCTTCCAGGATTACATGACCGACCGCCAGACATGGTTCGCCAAGAAATACGGCTACTCCGAGAAGCCGGTCATCGCTTACTTCTCGGCTGAGTTCGGCATTGCCGAAAGCCTGCCGCTATACTCCGGCGGCCTCGGCATGCTGGCCGGCGACCACCTGAAATCGGCGTCCGATCTCGGTCTCCCGCTTGCCGGCGTCGGCCTTCTCTACCGGGTCGGCTATTTTCAGCAGTCGCTCGACGCGAACGGCTGGCAGAAAGAAAGCTACCCGGAAAACGATTTCCACAACATGGCGATCCAGCCCTGCCTCGACAAGAAGGGGAACCAACTCTCGGTCGAAGTCATTCTGCCGGGCCGCACCGTGAAGGTGCTCATCTGGAAGTCGCAGATCGGCCGCGTGCCGCTGCTGCTTCTCGACACCGATACTCCTGCCAACACCCCCGCCGACAGGCGCATCACCCGCGAACTGTACGGCGGCGACATCGAGACCCGCATCCAGCAGGAGATCGTTCTCGGCATCGGCGGCCTGCGCGCCCTCCACGAGCTCGAGATGCACCCGACCGTGTATCACATGAACGAAGGCCACTCGGCGTTTTTGGCCCTCGAACGCATCGTCGTGGCGATGGAACGGCATCAGCTCAACTTCCGCGAGGCGCTCGAACTCACCCGAGCCAGCAACGTGTTCACGACCCACACCCCCGTCCCGGCCGGCATCGACGTGTTCACCAAGGAAATGATGGAAAAATACTTTTCGGTGTATTATCCGAAGCTGGGTGTCAACTGGCAGGAGTTCCTCGACCTCGGCTGG
>CAYMEN010000046.1:0-34269 GCA_964389325.1 uncultured bacterium
CCCCCGCAAAATTCTCACCGGTACAGTTTATGCCGCCGCCACCGTCGAGTCAATCATCCAGGGTCAGGTCGATATCCGAACCGGGGCGAAAGTTTCCTTTGGCTCTGGATCCGTAGACGAAGACCGTCTCTATTTCGGGATACCTGCTGAAGACGTCAATCATTGCGGCAACGGCATGATCGGGCAGACCGAAATGGTTCCTTTGCAACCTATACCACCCGCAGGCGGCCCTTCGGTTTTTCTGCCCCCTGGCGCATATCCGTGCGGGTCTTCGGCATATTGAAAATCTGGTCGCGGTCGGGGGCGAAGGCCGGAATGGCTTCTCGCAGCAGGTTGATGATGCGCGTTCGGTTTCCCGCATCGGCGGCTTCGAGCAGGGCTGTCGTATGAGCATCGATGAAGTCTTCACTCACGACTTCGGGGCGGGCGATGAAGATCTTCTTGTTGCGCGTGGCGGAGACGCCTTCCTCGGCGGTCAACAGCTCTTCGAACAGCTTCTCGCCCGGCCGCAGACCGGAATACTCGATCTTGATATCCTTGCCTTCTTCCAGGCCGGCAAGACGGATCAGGTCGGCGGCAAGATCGGCGATTTTCACGGGGTCGCCCATGTCGAGCAGGAAGACTTCGCCGCCCTTTCCGTACGAACCGGCCTGGATGACCAGCTTGCTGGCTTCGGGAATCGTCATGAAGTAGCGGATCATGTTCGGATGCGTGACGGTCACGGGGCCGCCGCGTTCGATCTGCTTTTTGAATAACGGGACAACGCTTCCGCGGCTTCCAAGGACGTTTCCGAACCGGACGGCGCAGAAACGGGTCGGGCTTTTCTTCGCGACGGACTTCATGATCATTTCGGCGAATCGTTTCGTGGCGCCCATGACCGAGGTCGGGTTCACGGCCTTGTCGGTCGATATCATGACGAAACGCTCGACCTGTGCATCATGAGCCGCGTGAACAAGATTCGAGGTGCCGAGGATGTTATTCTTGATCGCTTCTTCGGGGTTCGATTCCATCAAAGGGACATGTTTATGAGCCGCGGCATGGAAGACGATATTCGGTAGATGCTCACGAAACACGGCCCGGATCTTTGCATCATGCTGGACATCGGCGATGATCGGGACCAGTTTTGTGTGCCCAAGATCTGGACGCTCGCACAGTTCCTGGTGAATCGTGTAGATGCTGTTTTCCCCATGTCCCATCAAGAGCAGGCGAGACGGCTGGAAAGGAAGGATCTGGCGACAAATCTCGCTGCCGATACTTCCACCGGCACCTGTCACCAGGACGATTTTTCCGGTGATATATGCAGCGATCTCGGCCAGGTTGATGTCGGAAGGTGGTCGGCGGAGCAGGTCCTCGACCGAGATATCGCGGAGCTGCATGCTCAGCAGTTTTCCCTCGATCAACTCCTGCATGCCGGGAAGCGTCTTGAACCGGACCTTTGAGCCACGGCACAGGCGCATGATTTCACGTATTTCTTCACCCGGGGCGGATGGAAGGGCTATGAAAATTTCGTCGATTGCATGCTCGTCGACAATGCTCTTGAGCATTTTCCTGTTTCCGAGCACCTCGACGCCATGGATGATCTTCCCGAACTTCTGCGGGTCGTCATCGAGAAACCCATAAATCTCGTAGGGCAATTGCTCATTGCGCCTGATTTCACGAACAACGCTCTCACCGGCTCTGCCAGCTCCGTAGATCAACACGCGGCGGGGCGGGTTTTTCGCTTTGCCGTAAATGAGCGTCCGGAGGGGCTCGATCTCGGCAAAGTTGAGCATGATGCGGGGCAGCATGCGCGATGCGCCCAGGAACACCGTGCCGAGCATCCAGTCCATGACAAGGACTGCCCTGGAATACCACATCCCGGGGGTGATCAGGGCAAAGACCAGTTTCAAAACAGTGACAGCCGTCACGCCAATGACGATGGCCATCAAATCAGGAATCGAGGCATATCTCACCGAACGCCGGTACAATCCCAGAAGGGAGAATATTGCCAGGGCAAACGGGAGGGAAGCCGGGATCATCCAGAGGAAAAAGCTGTAATGATGTGGCTCGAGCGTCTCGAATCGCAGGTAGATGGCTGAAAGAAACGCGAGAGAAATACAAACGATGTCATTGATGACCAGGACGATGCGCCTGAGATCTCTGTATTGCACCCGCAGCAGCAACGGTATCCTCCCGAGGCCTCTAAAATATAAGGGCCTGATTATACACCGCCGCGGGGAAAAGCCCAACTTTTTTCACTGGTCGGGCAGTCGCAGCCCTGGCCTTCAACTCTGGGAGATGTTGTGTCAGCCAAAGTTCGGCGGCGGTTGTCTCACGTTCTTCGGGGGCTTGGGTGGCTTGGGAAAAACATCGTCGAGGATGATCGACAGCTCGGGAAAGATCTCCGAGATCAACGTCATCGAGCGATCGAATGTCATGGGGCGACCATAACGTCCGTCTGAGCCGAGGTTGAAACGCATCACGTCGCCGTTGGGATCGACGATCCAGAATTCACGCACCCCGTGTTTCTCGTAGAGATTCAGTTTGCGCACACGATCTTTCGAAGAGGTCGAGGGGGAGAGAATCTCGACGATCAGATCCGGGGCTCCGCGACAGCCCTTGTCATCGAGTTTCGATTCGTCGCAGACGACGAGGATGTCGGGCTGGACGACGGTTTTGATATCCTCGTCAGCTTCCTTGCGGTTGGGCAGGCGCACGTCGAAGGGAGCGACATAGACTTTGCAGGGTTTGCCTTTGAAAAAAGAATGGAGCAACGTGGCAAGCTCCATTAATAGTTCCTGGTGGAGCCTGCCCGGGCCCGGGGTCATGTCGAAAACCTCTCCTTCGATCAGCTCATAGCGGGCCTCATCGGACCATGTGCAATACTCCCCGTAGGTGAAATCACGGGCGGATTTCTTCACGGCCTTTGGCATGAAACATACTCCTTGTTCACCTCGTGCGATATCCCCTGGATACTTCTCTTGGGTGCCGCATGCCGCGCGGCAGATGGGGAATTCACCGTTTCAGCTTCAGCTTTTCGGGAAGTTACTCGAAGCTTTCGAAGACGTGGAAGCCGGCGTTGCGGATGGTTTCGTCTCGGCGGACGGCGTTGAGGTCGGAGGCGACCATTTCCTTCACGAGGCGGGCGAGGTCACAGGAGGGCTTCCAGCCGAGTTTTTCGCGGGCTTTCGTGGGGTCGCCGAGAAGGAGGTCGACTTCGGTGGGGCGGAAGTAGCGGGGGTCGATCTCGATCAGCACGCGGTCGGTTCCCTTTTCGAGGCCCTTTTCGTTCACACCTGAGCCCTGCCACTCGACTTCCATGCCAAGTTCGCGGAAGACCATCGTGACAAAGTCGCGGACACTCGTGGTCAGGCCGGTCGCGATGACGAAGTCATCCGGTTCGTGGTGCTGAAGGATCAGCCACATTGCTTCGACGTAGTCGCGAGCATGGCCCCAGTCGCGCTTCGCATCGATGTTTCCAAGATAGAGTTTGTCCTGAAGTCCTTCGCGGATGCGGCAGGCGGCGCGGGTGATCTTGCGGGTGACGAACGTTTCGCCGCGAAGCGGGCTTTCGTGGTTGAACAGGATGCCGTTGCTGGCGAACATTCCATAGGCTTCGCGATAGTTCACGGTGATCCAGTAGGCATACAATTTGGCCGCGGCATACGGGCTTCGGGGATAGAACGGCGTCGTTTCGCGCTGGGGGGTTTCCTGGACCTTGCCGAACAATTCACTGGTCGAAGCCTGATAAAAACGGGTTTTTTTCTCGAGGCCAAGAATGCGGATCGCTTCGAGAAGGCGGAGAACGCCCAGCCCGTCAGAATTTGCCGTGTATTCGGGTGTTTCGAAGCTGACCTTCACATGGCTCTGAGCCGCGAGGTTGTAGATTTCGTCGGGCTGGGTTTCCTGGATGATGCGGATCAGATTGGTCGAATCGGTCATGTCGCCGTAATGCAAAGTGAAGTCATAGCCGGACTCATGGCGATCGCGGTAGAGATGGTCGATTCGATCCGTGTTGAACAGGGACGATCGGCGTTTGATGCCGTGAACGCAGTATCCTTTATCGAGAAGGAGTTCGGCCAAGTAGGCCCCGTCCTGACCGGTAATACCTGTAACAAGCGCCGTTCGTTTCGATGTTGCCATCAGGCTTGAATCCTCCCCTGCTTTGCATCTCGTGATACATACTCTTCATAGGCTTTCCGGATGCCTGCCTCAAACTTCGTGCGCGGCCGCCACCCCAAGGCAGTTATGCGAGTGACGTCGAGGAGCTTGCGCGGCATGCCGTCCGCCTTCGACGAGTTCCACACAAGTTTTCCCGAGAAGCCAATCACGTCTGCAATTGTCTCGGCAAGTTGTCGAATCGTGAGTTCTACTCCGCTCCCGATATTGAACATGGCCATCCGCCCGGCGTGAAACAGATTCTCATCGGGTTGCCCCATAAGAAAAAGGCAAGCGTCGGCCATATCGTCGCTGAAGAGAAATTCGCGGCGGGGAGTGCCGGTGCCCCACACTTCAACCGCATCGGCGCCGGCCTGCTTGCCTTCGTGGAATTTGCGGATCAGGGCCGGAAGAACATGGGAGTTCTGGAGGTCGTAGTTGTCGCCGGGGCCATAGAGGTTTGTCGGCATGACGGAGATGAAGCGAGTATTATATTGCCGATTATACGAGTTGCACATCATCACGCCGGCGATTTTCGCGAGGGCGTAGGGGGCGTTCGTCGGCTCGAGGGGGCCGCTCAGGAGGTATTCCTCGCGCATCGGCTGGGGGCAGTCCCTCGGGTAAATGCACGATGAGCCGAGGAAGAGAAGGCGCTTTACACCGTGCCGCCAGGCGGCGTGGATGACGTTCGTCGAGATCGCAAGGTTGTCGTAGATGAACTCGGCCGGGTAGGTCGAGTTCGCGTGGATTCCGCCGACTTTTGCGGCTGCGAGGAGCACGTAGTCGGGCTTTTCGGCCGAGAAAAAAGCTTCGACGGCAGCACCGTCTCGGAGTTCAAGTTCTGCGTGCGATCGCAGAAGAAGGTTTTTATACCCGTGCCCCTCGAGAGCGCGAACCAGCGCGCTTCCGGCGAGGCCCCGGTGGCCAGCAACATAGATCTTCGAATCGGGTTGCATGGCCCGAATGGTACTTCAATATCCCCCCTCGTTCAACCCGGAACTTTGCAGTTCAGGGTTTTTTCGCGGCTGGAGTCGGGGAGACAGCTTTTTTCGCGGAAGATTCGGGTGGGTTGGACTTGCCGGCCTGAAACGGGGCGTCTGCGTCGTGGAACAGGACGGTCATCGTGACGTTCCGGTTGTGTTCGATGGCGGCGGATTCGCCTTCGGGGGAGACATTGGACGATGAATGTTCAGAGGACTCGGGCGGGAGAAGAACGAACTTTTCGCCGTCGATCGATTTCTCGGTGTCTCTCCCAGATGAACTTCCCTGCAGCGCAGAGTCTGTCTGTGCCTCATTCAATTTTTGCGAAGCTTTCCCGGTCGCCGAATTGGAAGAATTCTTCGAAGACTGTGCATCGCTTTTCACGGGGTTGCCGCAGAAGGAATCGAGCCGGTTTCGCAGTTCGGTGATGCGCTGAGATATAGAACGCGTATCGTTTTCGGCTCGCGCGGGGGCGGGAAGAAACGACGAGCAGACTAGAAGAAGCATCATGAGGGTACATGACGAACGACGCATGGTTTTCTCCTCGATCGACCGTATGGCGAAAATCGCAAAGCAACTGCTTCACATCGCTCTCATATCGGCATCGAACGAAGAGCTATTGAGCAAATTATAGAATCTCTGGAACGTGCTTTCCGTGATGATTCATTGTTCGTTCCCGGTTGTGTAGCCTCGGGGAGATTGTCGGACGACGCGCACCTTTTCGGGGAAGACCGTCGACAGATCGATGGACAACCCGGGGAAAAGGGGTGTTTCGATCTTCGTCGTGCGATCGTAGGTGTCGGGGCGGCCGTATCTTCCGGAGTCGCCGAGGTGGAACACCATGACCGAGCCTTCGGTGTGAACGATCCAGTATTCCCGAACACCCCTGCTTTCGTATAAATTCAGTTTGCGGAGCTGATCGTGAGAGACGGAAGACGGCGACAGCACCTCGATGGCCAGGTCGGGTGCGCCCCGGCAGCCGCGGTCGTCGATTTTATCGGAGTCGCAGATGACCAGGATGTCGGGCTGAACGACCGTTGTCGTGCGCATGTCGGATTCGTTCTTTTTCGGGAGGCGAACATCGAACGGAGCCGCGAAAACTTTACATGGTTTTCCAAGAAAAAAGTTGGCCAATTGGCGTGATAGCTCCATCGTGATTCCTTGATGGACTGGTGTTGGCGCCGGTGTCATATCGTAGGCTTCGCCGTCGATCAGTTCCCAGCGCTCGTCATCCGGCCAGGTCAGATAATCGGCGTAGGTGAACTTCTGGTTGGGGGATTTCAGGGGATGTGCCATGGGCAACCTCCGTTCATGCATTCATCACAAAGAGTATACCATGGTTCGCCGGTGGGCGGGTTTGAAACCCGCCCCTACAGCAGAAGGTGGTCGGCTTATGGTAAGGATTCGTTTTGGGCGCATCGCGATGCGCCCCTACGCCTCGATGCCAAAAGGGGGTGGTGGCCGAGGGGTTATTCGGTGGTGAGGGTGGCGGGGTCGACCCAGCCGTAGGCGCCCATCTGGGTGCCGGCGTCGGAGGAGGTCTGGAGGAGGGAATCGCCGCGGAGGTGGTAATCGTATTCGCCGGATGCGGAGCCGACGAAGAGGGGGTCGATGTTGAGAACGGGGGCGCCGGACTGGTCGCAGCCTGAGGTTTCGTATTTGAAACTATAGATATTGTTATATATATAACTGCGGCCGGAGGTTCGTTCTTCGATGCCGATGCCGGTGCCGGGGGCGCGGCGGTTCACGATGATGTTGTTTTTCAGGGTCGGCTGGTTGGCGCCGTCGATGTAGACGCCGTTAGGGGCGTCGATCGTGAGATACTGGAGATCGGCCGCGGCGCTGCGCACGGCCAGGCCGAGCCGGGTCGAGTCGAGCAGGGCGCCGCGGACGGTCGAACTGGCGTTGTCGTCGACGATCAGCGCCGTATCGGTGACGGAGCGCACGTCGAGACCGCTCAGGAAGGCACTGCGGTTTCCGCGGAGATGGGCGCCCGTTTCGCCGCCGCGCACCTTCACGGTCTTCACGGTGACGTTCGATGTGCCTTCGGCCATGAAACCGGTCGTGCAATCTGTGAAAGAGAGTGTTGCAAGGGCGGTTCCGCTGGCGCCGCCGATGTGAAGGCCCGTTTCGCACATGCGGGCGCCGAAGCCGGCAAGCTGAAGCGGGCCGTCGGTTATCGCGAGTCCCGTGCGGGCGTTCACGACTTCCAGATTCGCGATCTCCGAACCGGAGGGCTGGCTCGAGGTCGTGCGGAGCCTGATTCCCTCCCAATCCTCGCGGCCAGGAAGCGAGGCGGCCGAGATGAATTTCACGGATTCGCTTCCGGAAGCGGCTACGATCAGGCGACCATCGACGTTCACCTCGCACAGGAGCGGATAAATGCCGCTTTGCGCAAGATCCTGCGTTTTCACCCGGACGACGACGCCCGGTTCGATGGTGAGCGTCGTCAGTTCGGGAACGGAGATATCACCCGTCAGATCGATCGGGCTCCAGGCCTTGAGCCAGGTCACGCTCTGTTTCAGCATGCCGGCAGGAATGATCGCGACTTCGGCGGTTCGAGACGAGACGTTGCCGTCGAGGTCTACCGACTCGATCGCATACCGCGTTCTGACGCCGGGATTCGGCTGATCGTCGACGCAGAAGCGTTCGGCCGAAAAGACCTCGTTCTCCGTTTTCCAGAGGGACAACGACGCATCGCTCTCGCCGCGCCAGATCCGAAACCCCTTCAAGGGATCGGCGCCGTCGTATGACCATGTCACCTTCGGGCCATCCGGAGTCTGAGCGACCGCGGGAACGGTCGGAGCGGGGGGAGCTCCCGGCATATCGCCGGCCGGCAGCGTCGTGAATGTTGCCGTCTGGGTCAGGTAATGCCGGTCATCGGACGTGGTTCCCTCAACAAAGTAGGTGTAGACGATGCCGGGAACAGGGGGCTTGATCACGAACCGGTGGTCCGTGCCGAGGCCGGTGGGTTCGGTCCTGATCTGGGGCAGATGCTCGCCCTGGTAGACGAACGTGCATTTCATGGGTTCGGCCGGGAACACATCGAACATGACGGTGTCGAGTTCCCGCTTGAAGACCGTGCAGGTTATCCGGTTCGAAAGGGGCTCGAGGCAGAAGTTTACGTTGCCGTACACCTGCCCCTCTTCGATCGTCATGGTCAGGGAGGCCGTCTTGAAGCCTTCCCGGGTCACCGTAAGACGCTGGGTTCCGGCGTCGAGCGAGGTGAAGGCATACCTTCCATCCTCGCCCGATGCGGCGGTGTACAGGGAGCGATGCGACGTTACTATTGCATTCGATATTCTATTTCCGGCGGTGTCACTGATTCCCCCGGAAACGACACCGCGCCGGATTTTCTGCTCGTTTTCACAACCCATAAGGCCGAACGAAACGAGGGCGACGAGGCACAATACGGCAATGGCGGCAACGCGGCCGTTTTTCATGCGAGGCTCAGGCCGATTCGGTTCGTTTGCATCTGCGTTGCCTGTCATGGGTGTCGCCGCGTCTTCCGCAAGGGCGGCCTGGGCGCGCAGAACGCGGGCTATCTGGCGGCGGCGGTTTTCGCGCCGGTGCCGACGGCCGGGCGTTCTGTTGTCTTCTCGTGTCATACGTCATCCCATACATCGGAAAACACCGGATAAAACATTAGGCACGGGAAACACAGGGAGGAGGTCATCCGCAGATTACGCAGATGGCGCAGATTTTTTTTGTTTGGAACAGGGGAAGACACCACACGTCATGTGCGGGGCGGGCGCGTCTGAGACGCGCCCCTACACCAGATACCACAATCATCCGAAACACAACGTAACCGTAGGCGCGCATGGGGCCGTGCGCGCATTTGCATGAATGGGTGTGGATAACGGGTTTTAGCGGAATGATTGGCCGTAGCGGCCGAGTTCGAGGCCGTTGATGTCAAGGAGTTTGAGGGGTGATGCCGGCATGAGATGATAATCGTAGGGGTTGCCGCCGACGAAGTCGGGCTTCATTTCCTGGGCGCCGAGGCCCTTGATGCAGTTGTGATATCCGGTTTCGAAACCGTGGACGTCGTTGTATCCGAAATAGCCGGTGAGGGGGTTCGCGGTGTCTTCATACGAGATCCCATACGTTCCCTTTTCGGAGGTGTTACAAAGAATATTGCTCTCTATACGAGGCTGGCCTGACGCGATGGCGACGGCGACATCCGCGTCGATCGTGCAATGGTCGAGAAAGTTATCGGTCACTCTCGTGTCCGTGAACCGCACCCCGGTGCCGTACGGCACGAGAATCAGCGAGTTCGCGATCACGGACCTCGCGAAATTCGCAAGAACGCCGATCTCATAGGCTTCGATCCTGCACTCCCGCATGGTGATGCGGTCTTCCGGGTTGTCCTTCGCGAACGAACAGCCAATGCGGGCACGATCGATGGAGACGCGCTTCATGTCGAATCTCCGGCACCCGATCACCTCGACCGCCGCGGACGCGATATCCGTGAAACTGCAATCGGAGAGGGTCGGAACGATCCTCACGCCTTCGATACGATACCCGCCCACACTGTATTTCACGGTCAGATCGTGCACGTTCGCTTCGATACGGTCGACGAGCACGGCAGGCCCCGCACAGCCGAACATCTCGACGAATCCCACTTCGGAAACACCCGATCCGCCTTTCCGGAAACGGATGCCGGCCCAGTGGTCGCGCACGCCGGCTCCGTTCAGCGGGGTGAACCTGACCGGAACGCCGCTCTTTCCGAGAATGACGGCCCGGCCGTTCACGAGAATCTCGACGCGGTCGCGGTCTTCTCCGAGGCCGAACGCGTCGTTGTCGGCAACCCTGAACTCGACGCCGGGCTCGACGTAGAGATTCGCCCCGACACCGACGATCAGGTCGCTGACCAGGACCATCGGCGAGTCAGACGCCGTGATCGTGAGGTCGTGATTGATGAAACCGGGCATAAATACGCGCTCGGACGGCGTCCAGGTTGACGCAGCGCCAAACTCGCTCACCGCAGACACGGCGTATTCATAGAAGCCGCCGCCATTCGCTCCGAGATCGGTAAACGAACGGATGTCGCCGGACAACGTCTCACTCGTCAGCACAAGCCATTCGCCGCCGTTTTCGCGTCGTCTGACCCGATACCCGGCCGCCGAGGCCGATATCGAGCCGTCCCATTCGATGGTGATGGTGCCATACGCTTCGAGCGCCCGGATTCTGAGCGCGGCAGGGGCTTCGGGCGTGGCGCCAACACCCGTCCTGAATGGCATATCAACAGATATACGAGGAGTGGCGTCATCCTCGTTGAAGCGGACGCGCGCATGATACAGGGTTTCGGGTTCCAACCCGGTGATCGTGAACCGGTGGGTTTCGGCCAGCCCGGCTTCTTCCATCGTGTTCGTGTAGCCGTCGCCCGTTCCATACTCGATAAAGCATTTGACGGAGCGATACGTGCTCCAGACAAGCACGGCGCTCGTGGAGCCGACGCTTTCGACCTTCAGATCGGTGATGCGCCGCTGCTGGCCGGCTTTTTCAATTTTCACGATGTTCAGATCCGTGAGTTTGTTCGAGGCAATGTCGCAGCCGAGTTCGGTGACGTCATACTCGGCATGTTCGATCACGAGCCGGTTCCGGCCTGCGGGAAGTTCAGAAATATAAAATGCACCGTCGGTACCAGTGTAGACTTTTTCGACCTCGTTGAAAATCGAGTAGATGCGTGCGCCGGCAACGACATTTCCGGCGGTATCCACCACCCTGCCCGACACCGAGCCAGTCTGGGGTTCGCGCAGTCCGCAACCAGTGCCGGTCGTGATGAGGGCGAGCACCGCCAGCACGAGCAACCGGACAAAGGCCTTGTTACGGAACATCGAAAGCTCCGACATCCTCGCCGAGGAAGCCGCGGTTTTCCAGTTGGCTTTCGGAAGACGGCACGTAGCTGAAGCCGGCCGTCGTCAGTTCCTGGAAAGGATTTCCCCCCTGGAGGCCGATCTCGGCAAGAACGACGTCGAGACCTCCGACCGGAAGCGCGAGACCGTCGGCGCCGCGATACCGCAGGGTCGCGTCGGTCACGTTCCAGATGCAGTTTCCGGAAATGACCTGGACGAGATTGCTGAACGTCGTATTGCCTCGGTACAAAAGGCCGATTGAACCGCGATCTCTGTCGGCAAGAATCAGGTTGCTATAGATCGTCGCCTGCGCGGCCCCGGAGATCTCGATGCCGATCTGGCCCTGGAGCGTATTTCGTTGCAGCTTGTCCCGTCCGCGCAGGATAACGGCCGTTCCGTTCGAACCGGGAGCGACGAGATTTCCCCTTGCCGTGGAGTTCGGATCGATGTTTCCCAGGTCGAGACCGCTGACGGACCAGAATCTCACGACGTTATCGAGTATATTCGCACTCGTGTTGTTGCGCGCGATGATTCCATAGTAACAGCGATCTATCGTGCACGAGGCAATTTCCACCGCCTGGCTGTTCGAAGCGATATTGATGCCGTAATAGCACGTTTCGACCGTGGTGCTTTTGACAGAGACTTTTTGTCGGGCTTCGTGACATTCGATTCCCGACTCGCTGCAGTTGCGAATGATGCAGTTGTTCACGACGTTCGGAAGTCCCCTCTCGCCGTTGATCCCGTCGCGGGCGAAGGACAGACGCAACCCCGTGATCGCGGAAGCGGCGAGGTTGCTTGTTGCGGCAAAGGTGATGCCGTTCCAGTCTCCTGCCTGCGGAGCGGATGCTTTCGAGGCGAACGTGACCGGCACATCGGAAGCGCCGTCGATGACCAGCGTGCCGAGCACCCTGAGCTCTATTTTCCCGTCCGACAGCGGGTCGAGATTCCACCGGTCGGACGACTCGACCTGGACTTCGGTGCCGGCGAGAATTCGAAGTTCGTTTCCGGCGGCGATCGTCAGGTCGCCCGTCAGGATGTAGGGATCGCGGTCGGGGGTCCAGACGAGGCTCGATGTGGTGATGCCAGGCACCAGGAACGCGACGACCGGCGTTGGCGTGCTTTCCTCGCCCGTTCCGGCCTGTTTCGTAACGCGGTAATAGAGTTTCTGGCCGGCGGATACGGTCGTATCGATCCAGCGGGTTTCCTGAAGGAGCGACGTCGAAACGGACGTCCAGGGCCCGCTTTCGGCGTCGGCGCGATACAGCCTGTATCCCGCGAGATCGGCCCCCGTGTCGGCGTTCCAGGTGATTTCGACCTGCCCGGAGACCGAACCGAGGCCGACCGACAGGCCCTGCGGTGGGTTGGGCCGGGCCGTCGTCAGCATCGTGAAGGTGAGATCCGAACTTCGCAACGTCCGGCCCTGGGTATCCACACCGACGGCGACGAGGTGATAGGTGGTCGCCGGCGTGAGGCCGGTCAGGGTGAAGCTGTGATACAGCGCGTACGTCGCCACGTCGGCCGACCTGTTCTCGTAGAGCACGTTGGGGCCGTATTCCACGTGGGTGATGCACATCGTCTGCGTGTTGAACTCGATCGTTGCTTCGGACGAGGTCACGTTGATCGCCTGCAGGTTGTAGATCGAGCCTTTCTGCAGCAGGGAAATGGTGATTCCCTCGATCGTCTGGCCCGCGAGCGCTTCGACCTGCCGCGACTGGGTTTCGTATCCGTCACGATCCGCCGTCACGGTATAGAAGCCAGGTTCGAGCGATTCGAGCGTCCAGGCGCCTGTCGAGTCGGTATAGGTCGATGCCGAAGGCACGGACACGCGCACGGCACTGAGCGCCCGTCCGGTTCCGTCGATGACGGTGCCGCGCAGGCTTCCATTGCTCTGCTTTTCGGACTGCAGGCAGCCCTGGGCAGCGAACAGAACCGCCGCCAGCACCAACACGACGAGCCACCTTCGTTGTTTCATCTGGTCCATGCGTCATCGGTTATCGGCAGGTTTCGCCCTTCTCCGAATATGCGTGATAATCCCGGTGTCGTTCGGGCGGATCGTGATCCGCCAGCGCCGGCAGATACGACTTGGAGGAAGATTGCACCGCGGAGGCGCCGAGGCGCTGGGGAGAAAATGTTCGTTCATCTATTTTGACTCGTTTTTTTCTCTGCGTCTCTGCGCCTCTGCGGTGATACGGGTTGCATGGGAGGGCGGAAAGGGGTAATGTAGACGGAAACGCGCGACGTTTTCAGCCGGACGCGGCAGACCGCGCCGGAGTCGTGAAAGGAAGGGACCGAACAGTCATGATGAAGATTTCGAAGCGTGCGGACCAGATGCAGGCATCGCCGATCAGGAAGCTGATCCCGCTGGCGACGGCGGCTCGCAAGCGCGGCGTCACTGTGTATCCGCTGAACATCGGGCAGCCCGACATTCCGACCCCCGACCCCATCCGCGATGCGATCCGTTCGTTCGACCAGAAGGTGCTGGCCTACAGCCCCTCCCCCGGCGAGGATTACCTGCTCGAAGCCTTCGCGGGGTATTACAAGCAGAACAACATCGCGCTCGACGCGAACGACATCATCGTCACCACCGGCGGCAGCGAAGCCATCTTCTTCGCGTTCCACGCCATCTGCGACCCCGGCGACGAGATCATCGTCTTCGAACCGTTCTATACCAACTACAATGGAATGGCCCAGCAGCTCGGCGTCCATCTGAAGCCGCTGCTCACCTACGCGGAAGACGGTTTTCAGCTTCCCCCGGTCGAGACGATCGAGAAGGCGATCGGCCCGCGCACGCGCGGCATCCTGATCTGCAACCCGAACAACCCGACCGGCACGGTGTATCCGAAGAAGGCGCTCGAGGGGCTTGCGTTCCTCGCGAAGAAGCACAATCTGTATGTCATCGCCGACGAGGTCTACCGTGAATTCGTCTACGACGGCCTCGTTCACACCTCGATCCTGCAGCTGCCCGGCATGGCCGACCATGCGATTCTCGTCGACAGCATCTCGAAGCGGTACGCCGCCTGCGGCGCCCGCATCGGCCTCATCGCGAGCAAGAACAAGGACGTCATGGCCGCCGTGCTCAAGCTGGCCCAGGCGCGCCTGAGTTCGCCGACCGTCGAGCAGTGGGCCGCCCGCGCCGGCATCCTGATGGACCCGTCGTATTTCCGGCCGATTCTCGAAGAGTATCAGCGCCGCCGCGATGCGGTGATGGAAGGCTTCGCGAAGATCCCGGGCGTCGTCTGCAAAGTGCCGACCGGCGCGTTCTACGTGATCGCAAAACTCCCGATCGAAGACTCGGAAGAGTTCGCGAAATGGCTGCTGACCGACTTCCGTCATGAGAACGAGTCCGTGCTCGTCGCCCCGGCCGGCGGCTTCTACGGAACGCCCGGCATGGGTCGTAACGAGATCCGCATCAGCTACGTGCTCGAGGTCGAGAAGCTCCGGCGCGCGATGTCTGCTCTCGGCGAAGGAATCAAGCAGTTCCAGAAGGTCGAGAAGCTGAAGGGAAAAAGCCGCCCGGCCGAGAAAGCCGCGCACGCTCAGGCATGACCGCCCCCTCCCACCCGTCCGTCCGCGTCGCCTCGATCGACGCCTCGACGTATCCACTGCCGACCCAGGCCACGAGCGGAGCGGCGGGTTACGACGTCTGTTCCCGTGAAGCCCTGACGCTCGCGCCGGGCGCGTTCGGCCGGGTCGGGACGGGGCTGAAGCTCGAAATACCGCACGGATACGAAGCGCAGGTCCGGCCCCGGTCGGGGCTTGCGGCGAAGCACGGCGTCACGGTGCTGAACACGCCCGGCACGATCGACAGCGATTACCGGGGGGAGGTGTGCGTGATCCTCATCAATCACGGCCGGACGCCCTTCACCGTCGAGCCGGGCATGCGCATCGCGCAGCTCGTCTTCGCCCGGGTGACGTCGGTCGAGTTCGAGCGGGCGGATGACGTGGCCGCGACGCACCGCGGCGAGGGCGGGTTCGGTTCCACCGGGATTCTGTCGATGAATACCGGGGGCGTTCGCGAGTAAGCACCCCGAGTCACCATCCCGCCGGCAGAGGATTCAGGAGAAGAAGATGAGCAAGCTCAGAGTGTGCATTATCGGGTGCCTTGGAAAAATGGGGCAGGTCGTGAGCCGAGGCCTTCTGGCGAGCAGCGACTACGAACTCGCCGCCGGCGTCGACACCGCGCGCATCGGCGACGACCTGGGCTCGGTGCTCAACCTCAGCCATATCAATATCCCCATCTCGGCCAATCTCCAGACGATCCTCTCGGATGCGAAAATAGATATCGCTATAGACTTCACCACCCCTTCGTCCGTCACCGCGAACGTGGCGACCTGTCTCCAGGAAAACGTGCCCGTCCTGGTCGGCACGACCGGAATCATGCAGGAAGACGTCGAGAAACTCGCCCACCTTTCGAAGAAGATGGCGACGCCGGTCCTGGTCGTGCCGAACTTCGCCATCGGCGCGCTGCTGATGATGGAGTTCGCGAAGAAGGCGGCGAAATACATGCCCCGCGCCGAGATCATCGAACTGCACCACCCCCAGAAACTCGACCGGCCGTCCGGCACCGCGCTTCGCACCCGCGAGGGCATGATGGAATCGCTCCGCCAGTCAGAAAAAGCGAGAGAACAGGGCATCGACGACGAAGATCCGGACAAGCTGATCCCGATTCACTCGGTCCGGCTGCCCGGTTTCACGGCCCATCAGGAAGTCATCTTCGGCGATGTCGGCCAGTGCCTGACGATCCGCCACGATTCATTCCAGCGGGAATCCTTCCTGCCCGGCATCTTCCTCGGCCTGAAACAACTCCAGGGCCAGAAAGGCCTCAAGGTGGGGCTGGAACTCTGACGGACAGCCGGGCGGTCACACCAGTGATCGCCCGGAGTGCTCTCGAACGGGCGCTGAAAGGAAGATCGAACCATGAAAATCGTGCATGCCTTTCTGCGGGACCTCGGCGGCGAGTTCACCAGCGACCTTTTCAAGGAACTGCCGAAAAAGCTCGGCGAGCCGATTCCCGAGCCGATTTCGAAGATCTATTCAGATTATTTCACCGCGACCGGCCTGGCACCGATCCGCATCAGGCGGAATGTCGAGACTGTCCGGTTCGACCGCGGAACGGCGGAACTGGCGACGCACCTGAAGCTGTTCAGTTACGGCGTCGTGCTGTTCGAGTATATGCTGACGCTCGACGGGAACCTGCTGACGATCGAGGAGTTGGCCCGTCTTCACTCCGTCAATCTCGAGACGCGCGGACAGCAGACCTTCGACGCCCTGTTCAAGGACGATCTGACGCGGGTCGAAGCTCTCCTGAAGGAGGGCGTCCGCAAGGAATACGAAACCCAGACATTCAACGATCATTTCGTTGCCTATCTCGACGACACGCAGCGCGAGCCAGACCAGGCCGTTTCGCTGCTGCTGCCGCAGATGTTCGATCCGTCGGCACCGGCGCGGCGCCATGGCATTTCGCAGATCTCGGTGGGGGAAGAGCATGACTACCTGTTCCTGCTCGGCCAGCGGGCGTATATCGCCCCGGTTCCAGACAGCCTCGACATCCTGAACCTGCTCGAACTCTCGCGCGTGCAGCTGTATGAATTAAAAATCTATGACTATATCCTGGACCGCGCGATCGAGAACACGTATCAGTTCCTGGATCAACTGCCCCGGGAAGAGTCGATCATGCCGCTCTCCTGGCTGCGAACCGATTACAAGCAGCGCATCAGTCACGTGCTGCGACTGACCGAGATCCGCATGGATCTCGTCGACCTGGTCAAGGACGTGACGAACACCTCGAAAGTGACCGACGACCCGTTTTTCGCCACGCTGTACCGCAACCTGAACGAGACATTCCAGGTCAGTTCCTGGTTCCAGTCCGTGCGCGACAAGATCGAGGAGATCGACTCGGCGCAGCGGGTGATCATGGAGCGCATCGACCATTCGAGGGCGACGGCGCTGGAAATGACGATCATCATTCTGATTCTCATCGAGATCGTCATGCCGCTCTTCCAGTTCATCAGCTCGCATTTCTTCTGAAGAGACAACGAACCACAGAGTCACAGAGACACAGAGTTTGTCTGAAGGAAACAGCCTCGTGCGCGACGAGGGTGGGTTTGAAACCCGCCCCTACATCGGCAGGTGGAATTTTTCCAAAAGATTTCTCTGTGTCTCCGTGACTCTGTGGTGTTATCACGTCTTTTGCAGGGCTTCGGAAATGGGCGGGGGGAGCCGATAGATCTGGTGTAAACCTGGGAAATCGTTTTGCAGCAGGAGGTAATGAACGTGGTTCTTCCCGATACCCCTCTCTATCATTCGAAAACCGATGCCGAGTTCCGCATCCGCATGATCCAGGAGATCAAGGAGCAGTACAAGGACATTCTCGGCCCCAAGATCAAGCTTCTCGACCTTCCCAACGGCCTCGACCTGGTCCAGGAATGGGTCCGGAACCAGCTGTATGACGTCAGCGGCGGTCATGTCGACATGCGGCCCGCGGAGATCAGTCATATCGCGGCATGAGGAATGAAGGTTGAAGTTTGAAGAGTGACGTTTGAAACACAAACAGGCCCGGGCGCAGTGTCCCGGGCCTGTTTCATTTTGGATCAGGGAAACCTGGGCGGATCGCGATCCGCCCCTACGATATATATAGAACCATATATCAGCCCGCGGTGCGGGCGCGCCAGCGGAGGAGTTCGCCCACGAGGAGAACGGGGGAGGTGGCGATGAGAATCATCAGCCAGTCGCCGAGCGAGAGGGGGACGGTGCGGAAGACAGAGCCGCCGAACTGGACGATGAGGGCCTGGCCGATGAATATCGCGACCGCTATAAACACGAAGCCGCGGTTGTTGTACAGCCCTTTGAAGGCCGACTGGCTCAGGCCGAGACATCTTGCGTTGAACAGGTTCCAGAACTGGAGCATGATGAAGATCGTGAAGAACACCGTCAGTTCGCGCGGCGTGATGCCGTCATTCTGCAGGAAGACCAGCAGCGAGAGGAGCACGGCGAGGAACGCGGCGCCGACGCCGAAAATGCGGCGGGCCATGCCCGGGGTGACGATGAAGTCGTCGGCATGCCTCGGCGGGTGCTTCATGACGCTTCGGTGCGGGGGCTCGGTCGCGAGGGCGAGCGCCGCAAAGGTATCCATGATCAGGTTGACCCAGAGCATCTGGATGACCGTGAGCGGCAGTTTCACGCCGATAAACGGCCCGAAGAAGGCGATGCCGAGAGCGACGACGTTGATGGTCAACTGGAACAGGACGAAGCGCTGGATGTTCCCGTAGAGGGATCGGCCCCACATGATCCCGTTCACGACGCTGGGGAACGAATCGTCGAGCAGGATGATGTCGCTGGCCTCCTTGGCGACGGCGGTGCCGGTCATTCCCATGGCGAGGCCGACGTTCGCGTGGTTGAGGGCGGGCGCGTCGTTGGTCCCGTCGCCCGTGACGGCGACGACGTGGCCGTTCTTCTGGAGCAGCTTCACCGCGCGCATCTTGTCGGCGGGCTTGGCGCGCGACAGCACCAGCATGCGCTCGACGGCGACGGCCGCTCGCTGCTGATCGAGCGCGGCGAACTCGATTCCGGTCATGTGAGCGCCGGGCGCCGGATCGCCGGCGAAGAGGCCCGTCTGGCGCGCGATCTCGAGAGCCGTGGCGGACGTATCGCCCGTGATGATCTTCACCTGGACTCCCGCGTCGCGGCAGGCGTTCAGGGCGCCCGGCACTTCGGGGCGAACCGGGTCGGAGATCGAGACGAAGCCGAACCAGATGAGGTCGGAAGCCACCTCCATGAGCTTGTTTTCGAGGATTTCCGACAGCTCGTCGCGAACGGCGACGGCGATGGTGCGCATGCCGCGGGCCTGCTGTTCCCTGAGTTGTTCGAGAATCGGCGTGCGGTATCGTGTGATGGACACGACGCCATGGTCCGTCAGCACGCGATCGCTGCGCTCGAGCAGAATTTCCGGAGCCCCTTTCACGTACAAAACAGGCTTTTTGTCGAGATTCGAGACCCCGTAGGTCGCCATGAACTTCCGCTCGGTCGAGAACGTCCACTGCTCGCGCAGTTCGAAGGCATTGCGAAGGGGAAGATACTCGCAGTCGTTCTCGGCGAGCCAGGCGAGGAGGGCCCCTTCAGTGGGATTGCCGATCGTCGCGGGCTTGTCGCCGCGGCTCAGGTCGAGATTCGCGGTGCTGTTGGCGGCGATGGCCTCGGCCAGCAGGCGCTCCTTCTTCGATTCGAAACCGCGCCGCACGGGTTTCCCATCAGGAAGCCAGGGCGCGAAAAAGCCGTTCACCGTCATGCGGTTCTGGGTCAGGGTTCCCGTCTTGTCGCTGCAGATGACCGTCGCGGCGCCGATCGTCTCGCAGGCGTGCATGCGCCTGACGAGGTTGTTGGCGGCGGTCATGCGGCGCATGCTGTAGGCGAGGCTCAGGGTGACGCTCATCGCGAGCCCCTCGGGAACGGCCACGACCACGATCGTCACGGCGATCATGAAGAAATGCAGGAACTCCTCGATCGCCGTCCTGGGAAGCCAGGCAGCGGAGTTTTCCGGGACCAGGCCGAGGACGGCCGCGGGAACGAGGACGGCGAGAAACAGGCCGAAGCCGGCCCCGAGGAGTTTCAGCCATGCCGCGAGGCCGGTGCCTCGAAGCAGTTCCGGCGTCTCGAGGGTGCGGCCGGCGAGCGCATAGGCATCGGCAAGAATCGGGAACCAGACACGCGCGAGCGCCGTGATGACGCTCACGCCGAGAATCAGCGCAAACACCCACTGCTGCCAGGTCAGCGGGAGTTCTCCGAGAAGGAAATCCCGCCCGACGAGGGCGACGAACGTCAGGGCGGCCACGCCGAAGCCCACCACGCCGATGACCTTGCTCAGCCGCTCGAGCTGGCGATGAAGCGGTGTTTCCTCGCCGGTCTCCTCCGCGGCCGCGCGGGCGGTCTGGCCGATCTCGGTCCCGTCGCCGACGGAGGTGACCTGCATGACGCCGTGGCCGTCGATGACCATCGTGCTGCGAAGCGCCCGAAACGGCTCGTAGGCCTCGGTCACGGCATCCTTCTCGCGGGCCGTCTCTTCGCCGGTCGCGATTTTCCGCTTGGTGACCGGGACGGACTCGCCCGTCAGCTTCGCCTCGTCGATCTGGAGGGAAACCGTTTCCAGAAGAATCCCGTCTGCGGGCACTTCATCGCCGGTTTCGAGAAGGACGAGATCGTCGACGACGATCTCCTTCCGCTGGACCGTGTGGTAGCCACCATCGCGGATGACCTTGACCGCGACCTCGTCGGATGTCTGGTTGAGGATGTCGAACTCGCGGCCGGCCTTGTATTCATTGAGAAACGCGAGGGTCGTCGCAAGAAATATAGCGATTATTATACCTATCCCCTCGACATACGAGCCGTCTGCCAGTCCCACGACGAGCGCGATGCCGGCGGCGATGAGGAGAATGCGGATGACGGGGTCCTCGAACTTGTCGAGCCAGAGTCTCCACCAGGGATCGCGTTCGGGGGGCGTCATCACGTTGGCGCCGTGCCTGCGGCGGCTTTCGATGACCTGTTCGGCAGTCAATCCCGTGAGTCGTTTGTCACCCATCCGGTTAACCTCTGCGGCGGCGCAAAACAAGCGCCGGGAGTATCAAAATTTTCGTCGTCTCGACGAGACGTGCCGAGTATAGCCTGACCGCCCCATGCAAGCAAGCCAGACTCTCTGGAACCTCATCAGGCATTGCGCTACAATGCGGATGGATTTCAGGAAATCCGCACATGAAAAGAGATCAATGACGCATGACAACCAGCAGTCACCCTGAATCAAGCCGTGAAGTCCGTCTCGAGAGGCTGACCACACCCGCCGTCGAACGTCTCATCCGATCCGACGCCCCGCTGTTGTTTCCGGTCGGAACGCTGGAAGCGCACGGCCGGCATCTTCCCGTCGGCACCGACACGCTCTGCGCGGAAGGCGTCGCCCTCGAACTGGCACGGCGTCTCGGCGGCGTCGTCGCCCCGCCCTTCGCCTACGGACTGACGAACCTGCTTGCACAGACGGCCCCCGCCAGTTTTTACCCGGAACCCCAGTGGGGCGATTTCATCGAAACGACCCTCCGAAATTTCAGGCATCACGGGTTTCGCAGGCTGATCGTGGTGAACGGCCACGGGGGAAACCGGCCGCCCCTGCAGAGTCTCGCCCGCCGGCTCGTCCGCGAGCGCGACACCGCCCTCTGCGTCATCAACTGGTGGAAACTTTCCGAACCCGCCGCACAGCAGGTCTACGGAGGACTCGGCGGTCATGCCGCCGTCGAGGAGACGGCCGCGATGGTCGCGATGTACCCCGAATCGGTCGTCGAGTCGCAGTATTCTTCGGCCACAGACGATTACCAGCCCATCGAAGGCCTCTGGTGCTATCCACCTCCCGGCGAAGTGCTCATCTACGACGGCACCCCTTCCGGGAGACCGGATTTCTGCCCTGAAAAAGCCAGGCGCTTCATGGATAACACACTGAATGATATCGAATCGAGACTGAAGCGCTGGCTCGCAGCCGTTCCTCGTCTGACAGGCGGCCTGCGGCCTGGGTGAAAACCCGCCCCCGACAAAACGTTACATTTTCGGGCGGTTTCGCGTAGAATGGGCGAGCCGTACACCGGCAAACGTTCCTCTGACGGAGCATTCGATGAAATCACGACGCAGCAGGATCATGTCACTTCTCGCGACGGCGGCTTTCGGGCTTATCGCGGCCGCCACCCCCCTTCCGGCAGCACAACTGACGCTTCTGAACGGTGAGACCGTCGATGCGGACAAGCTTCTGTTCGAAGGCGCCACCTTTTCCCTTCGCATCGGTTCCGAAACGGTTCGCCATGCCCGGGAAACGATCCGCGACATCAGCTTTTCGGCGCGAAAACGCGAAGAGACGGCGCTCGCGACGGAAGCCGCGGACCTGCTTCCCCTGATGAACCGCGGCCGCGCGTGTCTCGCGACGTATCCCGACGCTCCGTCGGTGACGATTCTCGATGAGCTGGATTACAGGCTTCGTCCCGACGGAACGAACCGCACGCTCGTCAGGCAGGTCCTCCTCCTCGCGAAAGAAGAGTCGCTCGGCGCAGCCGAAGTCGGCATCGGCTTCGACCCGAACCGCGAGCGCGTCAGGCTGATCCACGCGCGCTGCCTGACCCCTGACGGCTCGGTCCATTCGGTTTCGCCTGACCAGATCAAGGTCACGAAGGCAAGCTCGGGGGGCGAGTATTACAACCCCTATCAAACGATGTCGTTCACGATTCCCGAGGTCGAAGTCGGCAGCATGATCGATTACGCCTACGAGAGCGAGGAGTATAACCCGTTCGACCGCAAACTGTTCGAGGGACGGTCGTTCTTCCAGGACAGCAACCCGGTCGTCGAATCGCTGCTTACGGTGCGGGTTCCGAAGGGAACCCCGCTCTATCACGTCGCCCCCCAGTGCCCGCCCGACAAGGCCCAGCCGGCCGTGCGCGACGAGGACGGCGAAACCGTCCACCGGTGGCATTTCACCGACATGCCGCCGGTCATTTCCGAGCCGATGATGCCGCCGTGGCGCGAGATCGTGCCGAACGTGGCGTTCAGCATCCAGAAAGACCGGACCTACCTGTGGGACCGCCTCACGCCGATGTTCGAAAAACGTTTTATCGTTACAGATATAGTAAAAGCCCAGGTCGAGAAGCTGACCAAGGGCGCCACCGACATCCACGACAAGATCGCGCGGCTGTACCGGTTCTGCCAGCAGGACATCCGGTATATCTCGATCAAGGGCAGCCTCGCCGCGAACCAGGTCGGCCGGGCCGCCGAGGAAACCCTGAAGAACCGGTTCGGCGACTGCACCGACAAGGGTATGCTGCTCGCCACGATGCTCAGGTGTCTCGGCATCGAGGCCTACCCCGTCGGGGTGCGCACGAACGACGCCGGAAAGGCGATCCGCGAGATCGGCATTTTCGACGACAACCACTGCATCACCGAGGTGCATCTCGCGAGCGAGGTGTTCTACCTCGACTCGACGGCGAGCGATTACCGCTACCCCGCCCTCCGCAGCGACGATCACGACGTCTCGGTCGACAACGCTCAGATGCGGCGCATCAACCACGTTCCGCTGCCGCCCCCGGAAGCGAACTCGACGCTGACCACCCGCACCCTGACCCTTTCTCCCGACGGCTCGCTCCGCATCGAGTCGGCGACGATCGCCACCGGCACCGGCGAAGCCTCGCTGCGCGGCTGGATCAGAAGCCTCAAGCCGGAAGAGTTCGAGCGGCACACCCGCGGCAGTATCGGCGCGATCAGCCCGAACTACACGCTCGAAATCGCGACCCACTCGCACCCCCTCGATTTCAGCCGGCCGTTCATGCTCGGCTCGACATACACGCTCCACCGCTTCGCGCCGCGCTCGGGCAGTTACATGATCTTCGAGGTTCCCGGCCTGCGCCTGAGGTTCCCCGAGGTCGGCCTGGCGTCACGCACGTATGATATTTCCTACGGAACGACGTCGCTCCGGGCCGATGAAATCACGGTGAAGCTGCCTGCCGGGTTCACCGTGAAGTATCTGCCGGCTCCCGTGTCGGTCGAGACGCCGTGGGTACGGTTCTCGTCGACATACACGCAGACCGGCGACACGATCGTGCTGAGCCGCAGAACCGCCGTCACGGCCCGCCGGGTTCCCGTCGCCGAGTATCATCGGCTCAAACAGGCCCTCGAAAAGATCTCGCAATCGACAGAAGAGCGCATATTCCTCGAGGAAGCAACCGCAAAGGAGGCCGGACGATGAAAAAGCACGCACTCTTTTTGATGATCACCGTCGTGTTCTGCGCGTTCGGTCCGGCCACGGCGGACATTCTCTACCTCAACGAAGGCGAAGAGCACACGGGAAAGCTCCTCACGATCGACGGCGACACCGTCACCTTCGACGAACTGGGAAGCGGGGTGCTGAAGCTTCCCGCCGCGAGCGTGACGAACGTGCTTCTCTCAACGCTTCGGAAAGGCGACGAGATCCAGACCATCGCCAGCCTCACCGACCCGGTCGCGATCGGCGTTCTCAGCGACCTGCCCAGCCCGGCCTCGTATCCGAATTCCGACTTCGTCACGCTGTTCCGGCAGCGCCGGTTCACGATCAACCCGGACGGCTCGTTCGACCTCGAGCGCCGGGAAATCGTGCAGATCCTGAAAGAACCTGGCCTCGGAAAAGCTGACCAGGCGGCCTACTACATGGCCGACCGCGAGAAGGTCGAACTGTTGTGGGGCCACACATATGCGCCGGACGGCCGCGTCTTTCACCTGACGGACGACACGGTTTCCGACGAAGGGATTTTCAGCTCCACGCCGGAATACGACAAACTCCGCAAGCTGAAGTTCGGCCTGAAGAAGGTCGATCTCGGCAGTGTGATCGACGTCGCCTGGAAACTGTCTGCCCAGCCGCCGACGACGCTCAGGCCCATGCTGATCGACGACATGTACGGCGAACGAGAGCCGACCATGCACGATGAGCTCACCATCCGCTTCCCGGAAGGATATCCCCTCAAGAAGGACCTGCTGAACTGGACAGGCGACAACCTGCCCCAGTTCAGGGAGATGGCCGACCCCGTCGGGAAAGCCCGCACCTGGAGCTGGATTTTCAGGGACACGAAGGGCTTCATTCCCGAGGCCGACATGCCCCCCGCCTCGCGCATCTTCCCGCGCGTCATGGTGTATCCGGCCTCCGCCTGGTCCGAGCTCGCCGGCGCGTTCGCCAAGGCGCTCCAGCAGGCTGCGCCGACGCCGGCCCTTCTCGACGCGTTCATCGCCGAGACAAGCGCCGCATCGGCATCGAACGATCTCGCCAAAGCCGCCGCGGTGTATGACAGGCTGGTCCGGCGCGTCCGGTTTCTCTCGATCGGCTGCCCCGCGGCCGGGGGCGTCGAGCCGGTCAAGATCGACGTCGCCCTGACGAAGCGGTACGGCAACTCGCTGGCGCGCGTCGCCCTGCTTCACTTCGCGCTCAAACGGCTCGGCATCGAAAGCCACGTCGGGTTCATGCAGGGATGGGGTGTCAACGGGATCAATTCCGAGATTCCCAGCTTCGGCCAGGCGGTCGCGGCGATTCTCAGGCTGGACATCGACGGCCGCACGTTCTATACTGCCTGCGATAATGACTATCTGCCGTTCGGCCTGCTCGACACCGACGCGCAGGGAACGACGGCATGCTTCCTGACGGCTTCCGGAACCGACTTCACATTCGAGCGCATCCCCGAGGGCGGCGCCGGCAACCGCACGGAACGCCATATCTTCGTGCAGGTCGCCGCCGACGGTTCGATGGATGTGCGCGACGCGCGGACGATGCACGGCCCCGGCCAGGCGGCGCTGCGCGGCCTCAAAGCGGCCAAGGACCAGGAACGGCAGAATTTCGCCGAGCAGATGGCCAAGCGGGTGCATCCCAAGGCAAAGCTTTCCGGGTATGCCCTGTCGGACCTCGACGACCTGAACGCCCCGGTGACGCTGATCCTGAACTACCGGATCACGGACGGGGCCATCCGGGCATCGGAAGACCTGATGGCATTCCGGAACCACTGGATCGGCTACAATTCGCGGTCGGCCGGCCTCGCGACGCGCACCTACCCGCTCGATTACTACGCCACCGAGGAGACCGTGAACACGGTCGTTTTCGAGCTTCCGGAGCGGTTCCGCTGGGTGCCCTGGAATCGCGGCTACACCTGGAATTGCGGATGCCTGTCGTATGAATCGACCCTCACCCAGCACAGGCAGACCCTCCAGTTCACCGACCGGTTCAGGGTCTCCCGCAAGACCTACCTTCCGGGAAACGATTACGCTCACTACCGGAGCTGCCTGCAGACGATGGCGGAACTGGCGAAACAGTGGCTGATCATCGAGCGCAAGCCCTTCACGCAGCCCAACGGCCTCAACGGCCCCGTCGCCCCCGACCCGCAGGGCTGAGCCAGGCATGCCGGAAGCGGTGTTCGCAGGGCTCCTGCCTGCGTTCGTCATTCTCGTCCTGCCGGTGATCTACGCCGGCGGCGAGACGACCGCCGTCTTTCTGCTGGAAATGGCCGCGGCAGGCCTGCTTCTCGCCCGGCTGTTCGGCATCGTCGGGTCTGAAGGCTCCTCACAGGCGGCATCCGGAGGCCCCGCGCGCCGATTCTGGCACCTCGTGCCGGTCTGGCTCGTCCTGGTCGGCCTTTCCGTCGTGACATCCGAGAATGCGGCCGCGTCATTTCCAGCCTTTCTGAAACTGCTCGCTCTCGTAATGCTGGCCCTGGCGGCATCGAACGGCGCGGGGCGGGCCGGATGGCTGGCCGGCATCTGTTTCTCCGCCGGTCTGGCAGGGATGTTTCACGGCGCCCTGGCGCTCCAGGAATACGCGGAAGGGGCCCCGATGCCGCTCACCTGGGCCGATCCCGCCCTGCGCGCCATTATCCGGACGCGGTGCGCCGGCATCTTTACCGATCCAAACGTGTTCGGCGCCTTTCTGGCCGCCCTCATTCCCTGGCAGATCTGCGGCCTCGCCCTCGCATCGGAGGAGTGGCGGAAGCACGAATCGAGGCTGCAGGCGTTTTTCGGGGCGGCCCTGCTGATGACGGGCATCGCCCTGCTGATGACGTTCAGCCGCGGCGCCTACCTGGCGGCGATCGCGGGAATCGTCGTTTCGACGGTCATCTGGAAACCATCGCCGAAGCGGCCCTGGTCCGGAGCCGCCCGCATTCTTTCCATCGTTGCAATTCTATTGTTAATCATATTTTTATCCGGCCCGTTCAAATACCGGTTCATCAGCATCGGCAACACGAAGGACATGACGTTCTCCCAACGCACGCTGATCAACAAGGGCATTCACGCTGCGGCCGCGAGCGTTCCCTGGACCGGCTACGGACTTCACACGTTTTCCCAGGTGTATCCACGGTTCAGGTGCGTCGGCGGGGATTACCCCATGAACGCCCACAACGAGTTTCTCCAGACCTTCGTCGAGGCAGGGCCACTCGCGGCCGCCCTGCTCGCGGTTCTCAGCCTTATTCTCTGGTGGACCGCCGCGAGACAGGCCGTCTCGTCCCCCCGCTCCTGGCCGGGCGGGGCGGCAGCCGGCAGCTGGGCGGTCTTTTTCCTCCACAACCTGAGCGGTTTCTCCTCGAGAATGCTGCCAACGTCAGCCTTTTTCGCCCTGGCCGTCGGCGCTCTCCTGGCCGCGGGCTCCCCTACCGATCAGCATGTTGAAACAACCGCGACAGGCGCTGCGGGGAAGCTCCGCTCGCTCGTCATCGCCCTGCTTCTGGTCTACCTCCTGTTCGCCGTCTGGGAAACACGGCACCAGCAACAGCTCGATGCCGCCTCGGCCGAACTCGCCGCCGGCGAGCTCCGCACGGTGGAGGCCCGACTGGCCCAGCTGCGAGCGCAACGGCCGTCCGATCCGATGGTCTGGGCGCTTTCCGCCCGCACCTCCGAAGCCCGTTCCGATGCGGAGGCCGCGCTCGGGTATTACGCCCGGGCCGGCGAGATCAATCCGCGGGAGGCCCTCTTCTGGTCGGAACGGGCCCGCATCATCGCCGCCGCGTCCGCCCCCGCCGACGCCCTTCCCCTGATGCGCCGCGCGATCGAGCTCGATCCGGCTTCCGAGCAGTTCAGGCTCGACGCCGCACGACTCTTTCTGGCTCTGAACAGGCCACAGGAAGCGCTGAACGAGCTCGACGCCGCCCTGCGCATGTCGCCAGGCTTCCACGATGTCTACAGGATCTACCGGCAGGTCGAGGAGCTTCGCCGCCAGATTGCCGAAAAGGCCCCCCCGGCTGCGACCGGAGAACCCGCCGCGCCGCAGGATCTGCCACGATGAACGAGACCGGCTTGCCGACGACGCCGGCTCCCGGATGGAGCCCCCGCGACTGGGCGATCTGGCTGGTCTGCACCTCTCTCCTGTTCGTCATGCTGTTTCTCGACACCGGCGCGCTTTCCAGCCGTGTGACGACCGAACGGTTCACGCTCGACGGCTGCCTCTACCAGGGCCTGCTCTTTTCCCCCGGCGGCCCCCTCAAGGAAGTGGTTCTCGCAGCCCATGGAACCAATTCCCATCGCGAGATCTTCATGCCCCTTGCCTGGGAGTGCACGAACCGGGGCATCCACCTGTTCACGTTCGACTCCCCCACGGTCACGACGGACGAAGGCGTCGGCATCAGGAGCAGGGAACTGGAAGCCGCCTTGTCCTCCCTCGGAGCGAGCCCTTCGGCGCATCTCCCCTTTCACCTTGCAGGTCATTCCGACGGGGTTCCGCCATCACTGGCTCTCGCCGGAAGGTCTCAACCCAGCACGCTCAGAAGCATGTCGATCCTCGGCTCGTTTGCGACCCCGGATATGGCGCATCTCGCCACCGTCTCGGCGTTTGCCGGCACGCTCGACCAGGTGTTTCCCGTTTCCGAAATCCGGGCGTCCCTGGACGAGCACGCCGCATCGCAGGCGCCTCTTCATCTCTCCCGCCTGTCGGACCACTTCACCGAACAGTATGATCCCATCCTGATCACCGCGGTCGCAGACTTCATCACCGGCACGAGTCACTCACCGTTCGGCGCGTTGCGAAGACTTCTTGTATTCGTGCTGCTCGCGATCCTCGCCTTTTTCGGCGGCACCCGGGCCGCAGGCAGGAACGCCGCGTTCAGGCTGTTCTTCATCGGGTCGGCCCTGGCGCTCTGGCATTTCGGAAACCGGCTCGAGTGGCCGCGCGGCCCCGCGATTCTCGCCCTGTTCGGCATGCTTGCCGGGCCGATTCCGGGAGGAACCACCCTCTGGTTCGCCGGCGTTTTCTGGAGTCTCATGGCGGTCAACGTCTCGGCGGCATCCGCATGGTTCCGCGATCATATATCAGAAGATATATTCTGGGCGCCCCTGATGATGTGCTGGTATCTTCCGGCCTGGATCGTCAAGCTGACCCTGTTTCTGGTCTCCCTGGTTCGCCGGGCCGATCCGTTCGCCCTGGACACGGTGCCGTCGCCGCTGCTGGCCATTGCCGTGCTTGCCCTGGTCGCTCCGAACCTGCCGGGCCGGCTGGGCAGAATATTCGAATCCGCCGCCCCGGTTTCGCACGACAACCGCCAACGCACCCTTGCGTTCATTCTCGTCTCGATCATGGCCGGGTTGTGGGTCGTCAGGTTTTTCCAGGGCTTCCTTCGTCTCGAAATTCTCGAATCCATGGCCGGCACCTACCTGCGCACCCTTCTCTTTCCAGCGCTCTGGCTGTTGTGGAAGAGCATTTCGGCCCTTCGTGCGTCCGCGAAAATCGAGCAAGGCCGAATTATTTCACCGGGCTGATAAATCGCGAAATAATTTCGGCGGGTTTGCGTATCATTCCTGGTGAAGGATGAAACAACCGATGCCGAACGAACCGCTCATGGACTTCTACCGCCGGAATCCGAAAGAAGGGTTCCGGCAGATCTATCGGGAATTCGCCCCCCGGCTGAAAGCATACCTGACGAGCTCGTTCAACCTCGGTTCGCAGGCATCGGAAGACATCATCCACGACGCCCTCCTGCCCTGGGTCGAAACCCCGGACAGAATGGCCGCGATCGACAACCCGACCGCCTACCTCTTCGCTTCCGTCCGAAACGGCGCCCTGCAGGCGAAACGACGTCCGACGAGTCCGCTCGACGACGACGAACCGTCGCAAGTCACCGACCCCGACCCGACGACCGGCATCGAGATTCAGCGGGCGCTGGCGAAACTCCTCGAGGAACAGCGCGAAGCCGTCGTCCTGCGGGTCTGGGGCGGGCTATCCCTCGCCGAACTGGCGGAACACCAGGGCGTCCCGTTGCAGACAGCCTCGTCCCGCTATCGATACGGTCTCGCGAAACTGAAGGAGCTCCTGTCATGGGTGGAATGAACGACAACGATCCCTTCGCCGACTCCCTGCGCAGCAGGCTTCCCCTGCCGCAGGTTTCGGACGACCTGCTCGCCCGGCTCGAACGGCGGGCGGAATGGTCGCAGCCGCGGCTTCAGCCATTCATCGTCATCGGCCTGACGCTGGCGTTCCTCGCCTGCCTGGTTTTCTATATTACATCGAATCCTTCGGCCCCCGCATCTCGAACACCGGTTCCCGAAGCGTATCCGGCATCATTGCCGATCGTCGTTCCCGCGAACATTCCGGTCGCGTTCGCGCCCCCGCACGACGAGGACCTCGAGCGCGGGCTTTCCATCTTTTCAAAACGTCGTCTCGAACGCGAACCGGCCTTCAATTTTGCCCTGGACTCGGTCGCGCCTCACGGCGAAAGCCGCCAACTCGCTCTCTGATATATACTTACTATTATACAAGGAGGATGTTTCCCATGAGAAACGCACTGTTGGTTCTCGTATCGCTCCTGCTGATCGCGCATCCGCTCATCGCCAGGCCAGGCAACGATCCGAACGGCGCCGTCCGGTATCTGAACGCGATCGGACAGCTTCCGGCCGTTCCCAACGAGGTCCTTGACGGGCTGGGCAAGATCGAGACGTTCGAGGACATGGCCAAACTCGACGGCGCCTCCGCCGCGCTCCTGCGCGAGCCGAAAGTGAAAAGCGCGATGGATCTTCTTCGCCTCGGCGCCGCCTGCCAGCAGTGCAATTTCACGCCCGACGACCGCCAGCATTTTTCCGATTACATCCCTCCCTACCGCCGCCTCCGACAACTTGCGCGACTCGCACGGGCCTGGGCCTGGCAGCAGGAAAAAGACGGCCGGCCCGAAGCCGCCTTCGACACGCTGACCTCGACGTTCATGCTCGGCCAGCATGTCGAGGACAACGGCGTGATCATCAGCACCATGATCGGAATCGCCATCCGAAAGATCGCCGCGAATGCGCTCATCGAGTTCCGCGCGCGCCATCCGGAAGAGACCTGGAAAACACGCCTGACGGATTTCTTCAAGCGCATCCCCAGCCCCGCTGTGGATATGAAAGCGTCCATCGAGTATGAGCGCACGGGATTCCTCAACACGCTCCGTGACGCGAAAAAGAACCCGGAGATATTCCGGGACATCGGCATGGAGCTTGATCTGCCCGCATCGGTAAGCGTCGCGGTCAAGGCAGACACGGCCAAAGCCTGTCACGCGAATCTTCGCGTCCTCATGGGGGCGCTCGAAATGCTCGCCATGGACTATGGCCAGCCGCTTCCGGCAACGCTCACGAGCGATCTTCCTCCAAGTCTCGTCCGGCTCGGATATTTGAAGAATCCCGCGGTCTGCCCCGATGACGGGAAATACGAACTGACAGGCCTCGAGACGGAAACCCCGCGCGCGACCTGTTCCCTGCACGGCAATCCCGACGTTCCCTCCGAAGCCGCGAGACGCAAGGAGAACGAGAAGAAGGAGCAGACGGCGGCCTATCTGATCAACCTGGCCGCCACACCCGATTTCGACCGTCTGGTGGACGAATGCTCGAAGATGTATGACGAGCTGATCGCCGTCGATCCGAACGCAGCCGATGCCGAAGCCAAATTCGACGACGTCCAGAAACGCGTCGAATCGTCGAACAACATTTTCATCAGAAACGGCATTCCGAGCCTGAAAAAAGCCTCCACCGAGGTGAGAAACCTCCAGGAAATGATCGACCGACTTCTCCGGTAACCCGCCCACACGGTTCCCGATCCCGTCGCCTGCCGGCAAACCAGTTTCAGAATCATCGCCGGCAGGCGACGTTCTTTTCGGCGCGGCATCGTGCAGTCCCAAGATTGTCAAATATCGGTTTTAATGCTAGCATTGCCAGTAGAGGATTCATGGGGAGGCTCGGTATTTTCCAATGGAACAACTGCCGGCGGGAGAGCTGGAATTTCTGGTTCCGGTTTTTGCAGCATGCCTCCTTGCGTTCCTCGTCTTCCGCTTTCTCCTTCGCCGATGGCGCCAGGCTGCCGAAGAGCGTCTCCGCATCGCATGGCAGAAAAAGCGGGACCGTCTCATTTTCCTCATGAATACCGAGGCGCCAGCCATCGAGCAGCGGAAAGAGGCGGAAACCCTGATCGTGGCGTTCCAGCCGGAAGAAGACCGCGTGCTTTCAGACAGGCCGTTGGCCGCGGCCCTGATCAGAGGCAAGCTGTTGGCAGGCGATTTTTCCAAAGCCGAAAAGCTGATCAAGTCGGCGGCTCAGCGTCATCCCGACGCCGCCGTCCAGTGGCAGGACCTTGGAATCGACCTTCTCGTCGCCAGGAAGGCCTCGGATCCCCAATCAGTCGAACGACTCCAGGACGCCTGCATCCGAAATCCCGCCCGGGAGTCCTGGGGAAAACGCCTCCTATCCCTCCTGTCGACCGGAGCCCCGCTTTCCCGCACCGCCGGTCAGGCCATCTGGGCGTATTACGAGGCGCATCACGACCCGCGGGCCCTTCATTACCTCGGAGATTCATACGAGAAGAAGAAGCTGTTCAGCAGGGAATCCCTTCCCGTCTTTCAGGCCCTTGCCGAAGCCGAGAAGAAAAAGGTCAAATGGCAGTATGCCCTCGCGCGGTGTCTCTACGAGTCAGGCGACCAGCCCGGAGCAGGCCAGGCTCTCCAGCTTGCCCTTTCGCTCGATTCGTCCTATCAGCCTGCGATCGAGTTTTCCCGCCGTCTCATGCAGCAACGCTCGCCCGTTCCCGGGGGAGCGGCCGCAAGTCCGTCGCCGCGAAGCCCGTCGGGCACCGCTGCCGATCGCGACACCCATGCAAAAAGCCTTATCGACGCCGCAGCCGCCGAGAAGGAATCTTCGCTCCCTTCACGCTACGTCCAGGTTACGGAGATCGGCCGCGGCGGTATGGGAACGGTGTATCGGGCTTTCGACGACGTCCTCGCACGCGAGGTCGCGATCAAAACGCTCAACGAAGCCATCGCCGGATCCGACCCGGAACTCCGGGAGCGCTTCCTCGGCGAGTCGAGAATCCTGGCGGCCCTCGATCACCCCTCCATTCCCAAGGTGTTCGACGTTTCCGTCAACCCGCCCATTTTCATCGCCTTCGAGTTCATCAGGGGCGAAAACCTCCGGTCGCTTCTCGAACCGGGCCCTCTCGCGATCGATACCGCCCTGAAAATCGGCGGGGAAGTGGCGGAAGGTCTTCACCACGTCATCGAGCGGGGAGTCCTCCATCGCGACATCAAGCCGGAAAATATACTCATAGATATTTCCGGCCATTCCCGCATCGTCGACTTCGGTCTCGCGCACGGGGCCATGAAAGCACAACTGACCCAGACGGGCGTCGTCGTGGGAACGCCCTGGTATCTCGCTCCCGAGCGACTTCGCGGCCAGCCGGCGACGCCCTCCAGCGAGATCTTCGCCTTCGGCGTGATGCTGTTCGAGATGATCTGCGGCCGGCGCCCCTTCACCGGTGACGACGTCACCGTCATCCTGGTCCAGGATCCGCCCAGGCCGCGCTCTCTGAGACCCGACTGCCCGCCCCGCCTCGAAGTTCTCATGCTCGACTGCATCAGCAAGAATCCGAACAACCGCCCTCCCGATTTCAAGGAGATCAAAGCCGAACTCACGGCCGCGACAAAGGATATTTCCGGATGAAACTCGTGTTGAAGGATCAGAACGGCAATCTGCTTCATGCAAGCACCCTCACACCGAAAACCGGGGACATCAAGATCGGTCGCACCGATTCCTGCCAGATCCGCCTCAATTCCCTGAATATCTCCAGAGAGCATCTCCTCGTCCGGTGCGACACCCAGGGCCAGGTCCTCATCCAGGATCTCCACAGCACCTTCGGAACGCCCATCAACGGCATGAAAATCCAGCCGGGCATCTTCCTGCCGTTCCAGCCCGGCTCGGTCGCCCAGCTTTCCCAGGACGTCTTCCTCTTTCTCGAGGCCGGCCCGGAGTTCGGCATGGGCGGCATCGCCGATCTGACGTCCACCCAGGGCGGAACCAGCGATCCGCCGGTGTTTCCCTTCTTCCTCAGCCGGAACGAGAACCTGGTCCGGGAAACCTTTCAGGACCTTCGCCTCCGGCTCCCCCCGGAGGTCCAGCACGAAGCGGATTCGACGGAAACGGTCATCAACAGCCGCATACGCGAGTTGAGCGCGGTCCTCGAGGTCAGCTTCGCCCTCAGCTCGATCACCAATTTCCAGCGGCTTCTCGAATACACGATCGATATGGCCCTGCAGGTCACCGGTGCCGAGCGCGGCGGCCTCATTCTCTTCAACGAACAGCGCCAGATGTTCGAAATGGCCGTGCTGCGCAGGCTGGGCACCGGCGAAATCGAGCAGGACATGAAGACCTCCGGAAGCCTTATCAGGCGCTGTTTTCAAACGGGCGAGACGGTGGTCATCCGCGACACGTCCGCCGATCCGGCGGTCGCGGGAAACCAGAGCATCGTTCTCAACAAGATCCTGTCTCTCGCCGTGACTCCGCT
>CAYMEN010000047.1:0-33770 GCA_964389325.1 uncultured bacterium
CCGAGACTCTCACCAGGCAGAGATCCTTCAGCGCGATCCCCGTCTGGTCAACCAGGATGCGCGGAACCATGACCGTTTCGGTGTGATCTGAGTCGCAGAAAGCCCCGTGTCCCGCTGAAGCCGCCAAAGAGTGGATTTGAACCGGAACCTGGTCGCCGGCGGGAATCAACTGGGGGCCGTCGCCTGGGCGCATTGGGCCCGTCCCGTCCGACAGCCACTCAAGCCTGACCCCTGTCACCTTAGCCATAGCAAGTAAGACGGGTCTAGTTGGCTCTGAATCACCGCTAAGGTAAGCTCGAACGGCCCCATCTGACATTCCCAGATCGCGCGAAAAACCACGCACGCTTCGATTTCCTATGGCGGTTTTTAACCTTTCGCAGAAATGTCCGAGTTCGGAATGGGAACTTGGACGCGAACTTGGACGCTTCTCGTGAGGGTCCGAGTTCGCTGGGACTGCCTTCAAATCTGGTTTTCCTGGCACTCTGCAAATTCCTTGCAAACAAAATAACTCGGACGCAATATATCACTTGACGGCGAGTGATATATTGCGCTATTCTTGGAATGACAATACAAATACCTTCACCTCAAGGATAACACCCGCGATGAGTTCGATCAATGTCCTCGCCGAAGGCGAATTCGGAGCCCCCCGACCTCCTCGCCAGGGGCTTCTGTGGGATACGCCCAGCATCGACCCGATCAATCGTTTGAAGGCTGCGATGCGGGAGGCGTTGAGGAACTGCCCGTTATCCAGAACGAAGGTTGTCGCGGATATGAACGAGCTGGCGGCGATCGAGGGGATGACTTGCAACGGGAACGCCCAGAAGATTTCCGAAGCGCTCCTGGATAAGTGGGTGGCGGCCGGGGCCAATGCCTTCATCATCCCACTCAGGTATCTCCCTCTCTTTTGCCGGGTGACAGGGAGCACCGCGTCTCTTCAGGCGATCTGCGCCCCGTTGGGGCTCCAGATCATCGGCGACGAGGACCGGAAAATTCTCGAATGGGCGCGCGCGGAACTGCGCCGCCGGCATCTCACCAAGGAAGCCAAACGACTTGCTCAGGAGGTAGGCATCAAATGAGCGTAAAAAAACAAGATCAACGGAGAAACCCAGTGCAAAGAAGAGTGACTCAGAATGGAATTATGTTCAAGAACGTTTGTTATCTCTCGCCTGACGGCTCAATACCCGTCGGGAAAATGGCAGCTATTGACGTGAATGAAATTGATGAAGGCTGCTTGAAAGCAACCGTAGATGGAAAGACCTATGATTGTTTCGTCTTTTCGTCCATCTCGGACCTCGTAAACAAAGCCATAGCTTCGGCAGATTTGTTTACGAAATCGCCTTCATTTAGACGAGCGTTGAAAACCTCTGCAAGGCATTGCCAGAATGCGTAGCCGTCGCTTGCTCTTTGGGCTGCTGCAAAAATGATTTTTCGACGAAGATGAGGAATTTTCCAATAACTCTGATGATGGTGCCCTGAAAGAATGAATACGCTTCTACTGATAACATCTGCATACTTGGTCTTCCATTTTTCCCATGCATCCTCTCCAACTGCTTCAATGTGCTTCTCCATAAGATCGAATTCTTCATCTGATAGTAAATCGTAAATATAATTTGCTCTGTCTTTGCAACGTTTTCCGCAGGCCAGAATGTCCATGATTTGTCTCCTCGTGGTGGGATTGGGTTTGGCGATTCGATTCTACCACGGGGAGGCCCTACACGAAAATTCCGAGGTGAGCCATGAATGAGCCGAATGCCAAGAATCGAAAAATCATCGAAATCAAGAAGTGGGTCATTGAGTCAGGCCTTCGTCAGCGTGAGATCGCCAGCAAGCTGGGCGTGTCCTACCAGCATCTCAACAATGTCATTCACGGCCGATCCATCAGCGGATTGGTCGAGAAGGCCCTCGTGGATCTTGGGTGTCCGCGGGAAGCATTTGAAAAGGCGGCATAAACAATGAAGCACCAAGAAAAAAACAATACCGATGATCTACTCGCCTCTTCTTTCCTTGCGACCATGAAAGGCAAAAAACAGCAGGAGATTCTTCTGGCCTTCCAACGCGCCTGGAACCTCTTGCACAAAAGCGACCTCCGCGTCGTTGTGAGCGAGCCTGGCTCTATAGCTTATTTCCCGAAAGGTCGTTCCTGAGTTGTTGCAGCACCTCATGGAACAATACGACAGCCTGTTCTGCAGCGGTATCGGTTTTGCGATGGGCGGCTGGCGGAACGAACCCGACCTGGATCAGGGCAGTTGTCAGGGCGGTTGCGACTTGAATGGCAGTTTTTTCATCCATGGTTCTCACCTCCTTTCTCTGATCGGTTTCTGATTTTACATCAAAGGGCTCACCAATGAACGAGAAAGCATGGTTTTCCGCGCGGGAACTGGCTGGGATGCCGGGGTTGCCGACAACGGAGCGACGAGTTCGCGACAAGGCAGATCGCGAAGCCTGGCAATCCCGCGACCGCCAAGGCCGTGGCGGCGGCCGCGAATACCATCTTGATTCACTTCCCAAGGAAACCAGGATTCACCTCGCTGCCCAGGTTGCGTCCGCCAAGGTCGCCAAGCAAAGCCAGGAGCGAACCCGGGCCGAGAAAGCTCGGTTGCTCGAGGAACTCGAGGCCGACGTTGAGGCCATGGCCACCGATGACCGGCGCAAGCGGGATGCGATTTTGCAAGCTCGGGTCGAAGGCCGGCGAAAGTTCGACTTGCTTCCCCGGTGGAAACAAGAGCGGGCCGAAGCCAAATTGGAGATCATCATGGCCTGCTGCGAATTCATCAAGACGACGGGGTTGGCCAAGATCGAGGGCCAGGATCTCTTCTGCGCCGAAGTCGCGACCGAGAGGATCGCCCTTTCGGAAAACGCCCGCGCCGTTCTTCGCGGTAAAACCCTGCACCCGGCCACGATTCGGCGGTGGTTGCAACTCGAACTCGACGGCGGCATTTACGCTCTCGTCGATCAATACGGGGTCCGGCGAGGAACCGGCGCGATCGACACCAATCCCCAGATCCAGGGCGCCATTCTGGCGATCATCGAAAAGATTCCTCATATCAAGCCAGGTCACATGCTCCGGGCGTTGCGGGCCAAGTTCGGACCCGAGGTGAAAGTCTGTGAGCGCACCGTGAGCCGTTGGATGGATCGCTGGATTGAGGACCACAAATCCGAATACATCATGATGACCAATCCTGACCGATGGCGCAACGAGTGCATGATGGCGGTCGGCAAGGCCGACGCGGGCATCGATTGTCCCAACGACCTGTGGGAATTCGATTCCTCGCCGGCGGATCTCATGTTCGAGAACGGCAGGTTTTGCTTGATTGGCGTGATTGACGTCGCCACTCGCAGACTGATGTTTCAGGTTGCCAAATCCAGCCGGGCCGTCGGTATCGCCGCGCTGGTTCGCCGGGCTCTTATCGCCTGGGGCGTGCCTCGCAAGGTCAAGACCGATAACGGGCAAGATTACCGCAGCAAGATGCTCACTCGGATCTGGGCCGATATGAAGGTCGACCGGGAATTTTGTCCGCCCTTCACGCCGGATCACAAACCTTTCATCGAGCGCGGGTTTGGCACGTTCAGCCACGACCTGGTGGAGGTCGAGCCCAATTTCATCGGTCACAACGTCGCGGAACGCAAGGACATCGAAGCCCGGGTTTCGTTCGCCAAACGATTAAAAACGCCCGGGGATGTCATTCCGATGGCGGGCAAGGGCGAAGATTTCCAGACATTTTGTGACGGCTGGTGCACCGGTGGTTCGTATGGCCGGAAGTATCACTCTGAAATCGGGTGTTCTCCGCTGGAAGCGGCGGAGAATTCCCCAGTCGAGATTCGCCGGATCCAGGATCCCCGTGTTCTCGATTACCTCGTCCTGGAAGACGCCGGCACGCGCCAGATCGACAAAAAGGGGATCAGTGTCGGGAATCTCCGGTTCGTCGATTTGCATGGTGTCATGGGCGCCCATGTCAAGCAGACGGTGCATGTGATGAAGGATACGATGGACCCCAGCCGGATCGTGCTCTTCCGTTTCAATGACGCCGGAATCAAGGAATTTCTGTGCGAGGCCTGGGAAGCATCGGGGATCGATCTTGCCAAGGCGGCGGCCATCCAGAAAGCCGCGCAAAAGAAGCTTCAGCGCGAGCAGCGCGAGGAGCGCAAGCAGCGCAACAAGGAATGGAAGGATGTCAATGTCGCACAGATGATTCTGGATGTCGAACGGGCCGCGGCGGCCAAGATCATCAGTTTCCCGCGCGCGGGCGTGCCATATACGACGCCTTCCCTCGAAGCTTTCGCGGCCGCGGCTGACGAAGCGGCGGCAAACGGTCCCTTGACGCCGGAACGGATCGAGGCCATCAACCAGGCCGACCCGGTGAAGCCGGAGACCGAGAGGAAGCTGGCGGAGGTCATTTCCCTCGAACAGCGGCGAGCCGAGAAGGATCCCGTGACCGTGAGCTGGGAACGGTTCCACCGCTGGCGAGTCATGGCGGAAGTCGATTTCCAGGGTCTGACGCCCGAGGACAACGCCTGGCGCCAAAGTTATGAACTATCGGACGAATTCCACGCCCGCAAGATGGAGTGGGAATACATGCAGGAGCAAGCCCAAAATGGCAAGTAACGAGGAGGTGAACATGCGAAACAGCATCAGAACAAAAGCAGACTGGGAGCGTCTTGTTGCGGAGAACCGCCAGCTCCGGGAGAAGCTGCAAACACTGGAGTTTACGTGGCCTTTCCTGATGGATGAAATCAATGACCTGGAGCAACACGGGCAAGCACTCGACGCCGATCTCGCGCAATGGGTGCGACTGGCCAGGCACCTGGAGAGACAGCTTCCGGACGGCCATCCCCTTCGGCCAACGATGGCCGGCATCAAAGCTTCGGAAACCCTTCTGGGCCGCACCGTGCGCGGACCCGAACCGAGCGCCGACGATTCACGCGACGTTCTCTGACATCTCATTGCCGGCCCCATCGGGGTCAGAGCACAACATCATCTGGAGGTTACCATGCGTCACAAAATGGTCCTGGTAAAAAATGTATCGAGGTTGTCGGAAGCCGGTCATGCGCTTCTGGCACGAGCCCCCGGCATGCCCGGCATGGGCCTGATCCACGGGGAAACAGGGTATGGCAAAACGACGGCGGTCACCTGGTATGTGAACCAGTGCCACGGCGTCTACGTGCGGGCGATATCCATGTGGTCGCCAAGCGCGATGCTGCAAGCGATCTTGCGCGAGCTGGACGAAGCCCCGCGAGCATCGAGTTGCGCCAACATGGTCGGCCAGATCGTGCAAAGCCTGGCATTGAGCGGTCGACCGTTGTTCCTGGATGAAGCCGACTACATCGTCGAGGAAAAGCGGATGGTCGAAACATTGCGCGACCTGCACGACCTGGCTTCCGTGCCCGTGGTTCTCATCGGTATGGCCGGGGTTCACCGGAAAATCGCCGCCCGCCAGCAGTTGTCCGGGCGGATCGCCCGCTGGGTGGAGTTCAAGCCGTGCGATCTCGATGACGCCGGTAGCCTGGCGCGCGACTTGTGCGAGGTCGAGGTGGCACCGGATCTGGTCGAGCGATTGCATCAGGCGGCCGCGGGGTCGGTCCGGCTCATGGTTGTCGGCCTGGCCGGGATCGAAGCGGAGGCCCGCACTCGAGGCCTTCGGCGTATCGAGAGCAAGGACTGGACGAAACAGCGCGACTTCTTCTTCGGCGAAGCACCGCGAAGGAGCCGCCGACAACCCGCCGCATCAACCGGGGAGACGCAATGAACGACGATATCCGGACCCAGTTCGAGGAATTGGCTGAAGCTGTCGGTTGCAAGAAACAAGCAGCTCGGGCGCTCGGCATTTCCCCCACTGTTTTCTACAAGGTTCTCTCGGGCACGTATCCTTACGCCGACTCTCTTGCCAAGAAAGTGCGGGGGAACTTGGCGATCCTGATGGCCCGCCGACCGCCCAGGCAATCGAAACCAGTGAAAAACAACAGCCTTGGGCGAATGTGGCAATCCATGCGGATTCTGCCCACCTTTTCCGTCCCCGATCTTGTGGCGACGGCCATCGTCACCGAAAGCATGGCCCGGCAATTTTGCCGGCACCTGCTGCGAGCCGGCTACCTGCGGTGTCTTGTCCCCGTTTCGCGCCCCGGGCAACCACGGGTCTTTCGTCTGACGCTGAACACCGGGCCGCATGCCCCGCAACTTCGTGATGGGGGTCGCACCATCTGGGATTCGAATCTTCGGCGCGTCGTGCCTGAACTCAACGATGGGGAGGTTGAAAATGCCTAAAACCAGCCCTGAATCGACAACCGACCTGACCTGGTCTATCGACAACCGTGGTCATTACAAAATTCACGAACGCAGTGGCTTCCGCCGGATCGCACCGCGGGACAGCAACGAGGCCACATTGTTCGTCGCAGCCCCGGACCTCCTGGCGGCATGCGAGGAGTTCCTCGCTCGGTATGGCAACACCCTGTTCTGCAAATACGTCGCAGCCGCGGAGATGGGGAAAATCCGGCAAGCCGTGCACAAGGCGGGTGGCCGGTCATGAACGACAACTGGCTGCAAGCCTTGGCTGAGAGATGTTTGGAAACCACCCAGGCCGACGTGGCCCGGCGCCTGGGGGTCTCCCCTGCTCTCGTGAACCGCGTCCTGAAGGGCAGCTACCCGGGCGACATGGGGCGGATCGAGGCTCTCGTGCGCGGAACATTCATGAACTCGAGCGTGGAGTGCCCGGTTCTGGGCGCGATCAGCCGCCGGCGTTGCCTGGACGAACAACTTCGGCCGTTCGCGCCCACCAACCCTCAGCGCGTGGCGCTGTATCGGGCCTGTCGAAACGAGTGTCCCAACAAGGACCCTAAAACGCCCTTGAAACGTCATTGAAAGGAAGCGAAAGCCAATGAGACGTAATCCGATGATCCTGGACCTGATTCAGACCTGCCACGAGCTGGTCGTGTCCGATATGGCGAGCATGCTTGAAACCATGGCGCCGCGATACCTTCTCGAAAGCCGCCGTGGGGAAATCGGCGACCGGATTAAGAATCTGAAGATCAGCATGGATCTGCTCCAGCATGCCGTGGAAGCAAGCCAGACCAGAAGGGGGAATCATGGAACTGAGGTGCCCATGGAAGGGCCGGCTACTCCGCAGAATCTGTCTGATTCGTCGGCTCCATGCGCGGCAGCTCACCTATAGAGGCGAAATGCGGCCTTGGGTCTGGCGGTGTTGCGACTGCCTGACCGGGCAGGAAAACGAAAGGAGATTCAATCATGTCGAATGTGGTCAGTATCAAACAGGCGGCGCTGAAGGCGCCTCAGACGATCGAGCAGGTGGTGGCGGCGGTGGCGGAGATCGGCCGGCATCAACGCGAGCGGGCGCGCCTGGAGACGGAGATGAACGACGCGCTGGCGATCATCCGCCAGAAATTCGAGGAGCAAGCCCAGCCAATGGCAGAGCAGATCCGGGTCTTGTCGCACGGGGTTCAGGCTTGGTGCGAAGCGCACCGCAAGGAGATCACCGAGAACGGCAAGACCAAGACTGTGACGCTGCCGAGCGGCGAGGTCAAATGGCGGAAAAGCCCGCCGAAGGTGAACATCCGCAGCACCAAAGACGTGCTGGCCTACTTCAAAAAGTGGGGCATGGAGGAATTCATCCGGACCAAGGAGGAAATCAACAAGGAAGCGATCCTGGCCAAACGCGAGGCAGTGGCCGGCATCAAGGGCGTTTCCGTTTCCGACAGTGAGGATTTTGTCATCGTCCCGTTCGAGACCAAGCTGGAGGAAGTCGCGTAATTGCTGACTCCAAGCGAAACCCCGCGCCGCGGGGTTATCCGGGGGTGGCGCCCCGGGTCTGATGAGCAGCCGGAGGCAATCATGACGGAACGCAAAGAGGAAGCTCGGAAAGAATACCCGGAAATACTCGTGGCGATCGGCGATTTCGTCGCTGAATTCCTGGTCTCGAAGGGCGTCATCGACCTCGATGCGGCAAAAGCGGGGCTGGAGTGCGCGGAACAGTTCCGGCGCACGTTTGGCGGCGAGACCGTCTATATGCCGAAAGGCATGGCTTACGAGCTGTCGAAACGCGATCAAGACATCATTGATCGGTTCGACGGCTCGAATTCGCAAACGATCTGCCGTGAATACAACATAACCCGGCGGCGGCTCTACCAGATCCTGCATGCTGCCATGAAATGCAGACAGCGCCTGCTCGACCTGGGCGAGGAGGACGACGATGTCGGCACGGAGACGCAATGATTCCCCGGTCCGGGCTTCGTCGATTGTGGGGCAGGTGTTGAGTGGTATTCCGACGCCGCCGCCGCCGACCGTCGCGCCGTTCGCCCGCATCCTCGCCTTGTGGCCGACGATCCTGAACCCCCAGTGGGCAAAAGGAACCCAGCCGCAAGGAATCAAGAACGGCGTTCTGCGCGTGGCTTGCGCCAGTGGCGGCATGGTGCAGAACCTGCGCCTGGAGGCGCGGGCCCTGGTCGACCTGATTCGGGAGCGGGTGCCGGAAGCCCATGTCATGCAGGTCGTGCCGTATTTCGGCCATCCGACCGGCTTCGCCTCCTGGGATTCCCTGCGCGGGACCAATGCCCGGGAACCCGAGCAACCATTGCTTCAACAAACCCTCGAACCCGTGAACATCCAGGACCGGATTGCCCGTGCCCGCGCCAAGCAGAAGGCTTGGGCCGATCACATGAAATCAAGCGGATGGCGCGGCTGTCCGATCTGTCGAACCGTGCCGGTCATGGGAACGCGCCCCTGCGCCATGTGCGAACACAAAGCGAAGATGAGGAGGAAATATGCCCGCAACGCAGCCTGATTCCAGAAAATCAGACCTGGCCAAGATTCACCTGGCGAAGAAGGACCTCAATCTCGACGAGGATCTCTACCGGTCCATCCTGAAGAGTGTCTGCAACGTCGAATCCGCCAAGGAGCTGGACGAACCCAACCGCCGCAAGCTTCTGGCCTATTTCCGGGGCAAAGGCTGGGGCCGCCCGCAAGCCCGTGGCGGCAAGAAGCGGTTCCCCGGCACGCCCTCGCAGATCGACGATCCGGCGAAAGGCCCGATGCTCAAGAAGATCAGCGCCATGCTGACCGAAGCCCGGCGGCCCTGGGCCTACGTCGATGCTCTGGCCAAACAGATGTTTTGCATCGACAAAATCGGCTGGTGTGACACCGACCAGCTCCATAAAATCGTGCAGGCGCTGGTCATCGACGCCCGCCGCCATGGCCGGCCAACGGCCTGAGGAGGAATTATGCAAGAAATCGAACAGGGCATACCCGAAACGACCGGGCCAGGCGAAGAGACGAAAGGTTCACAGTCGGATGAAAAGCGGCTGTTCGAAGCCATTCTGCTCGAATATGTGCGCGCCCGCCGCCACGGGCCGATTCATTCCGCTCATGAGGGCTACGCCATCATGAAAGAAGAGCTTGACGAGCTTTGGGAAGAGGTGCGCAAGCGCCGGCCCGATCAAGTCCAGATGGCCATGGAGTGCGTGCAGGTCGCAGCCGTCGCGATCCGGTTCCTCGTCGAAGTGTGCCGGCACCCGGATGTCCGAACCGAAGCCGTTTCCCGATCATCCTCTTGAGGAACGAGCAGAGCTTGTTTTCGCCCGGGTCAACGCTTACCTGCAAGCGATCCTGAGCAAGGACAACGAGAAAATCACCAGCGCTTTTGCTGCCTGGTGTGAACTTCTGGAGGTGGACGATGCAAAGCCGATACCCCGATAATGAAACCAAATTTGTGTTCTCGCAAACGCTGATCCTGGAAGCCCTCGCCGCCACGGATATGACCCTGCCCGATCTGTGGGACGCCCTCAACCTGACCGTCATCCAGCGCAAGAACTTCTTTTTCACCGAACCCCGCGTGGCCCGAATGCTCCGAATCCAAGACTTCCTGGCCGTCGATGCCCTTTCCCTGGTCCTGCCCTTCGACGGCCTGGTCGCGACCAGAAAGAAACCCGGTCTGAAAACCGGCGGCCGGCCCGCCCGTTTCCGGCCGGAAAGCTTTGTCGAAAGGAGTGAATAGCCATGAAAAAGCCGCCCGCCATCAGCAAGGAACTGGCAACGACCATCCGTGACGAGCTTGCCTATATGTTTGGCTTCGTTAAACTGCATGCCGATGGTCACGAGATTATTGCCAAGTGCGAAATGTGTTCTCGGAAGCTTATGGTGGCAGTCTACGTGGATGGATTCATAAAGGGGACGGACATGGACCGGCATTCGGAAATCGGCGGAAAATTCTGGTTCCCCCGCACGGGGTCATTAGACAAGGCAAAAAACCTTCCGAAGCTGAAGAAGCTCTTTGGAAAGGAAAACGCCGAAGAGATGGTCAAAAAGGTAATCTATTCGTTTCGGCCATGGTTTGCTTCGCCAAGGGCTTTCATTGCCCATCTCAACAAGACCTGCACCAACGTCTCTCTGGCGAAGGTTGATGCCTGACTGGTTATGTGTCCAATTCACTGAAGAATACGAAAGAAACAAAGGAGAAAAGCAAAATGTTAGGTTCCCGAGCTAGAATGCCCGATCTTGGATCCATTGACATGAACGCCGTTCGTAAGCTCACAAAAAAGGAGCTGTTCTGTATCGTTATCTATGCCCTCCGAGAGATCATCAACATGCTGAAAGTTCTGGTTGCATCACAAGTCAAAACGCCTTGAATTGAAGATGTCGTAACCCTATTCTCGAAATCCTCTTCTGACCCCGAGCACTTTGCTCGGGGTTATTTGTTTGAAGGGCTTCCCTACCAGAGACGTTGCTGTGGGGCTATGGTGAAATCTGCGTTTGGGAATCTTCAGCATCCGGGCGGGCCCAGGCCCGCTTCTTTTTCGAGGGGGAAATCATGTCGAACGACTCCTGGCAAAGGCTTTCGCTGACTGAGAATTTTACACTCGGTGAGCTGTGCCGCTCGTCGAGCCGACCTGACCTGGTGGAACGCCCGTCGTTCGCTGTGTTGTATTGGTTGCGCTGGTTCGCCAAACGTTGCCTTCAGCCCTTGCGCGATGCGGCCATGGTGGCACTGACCATCACGTCCGGCTTTCGCCCGCCCGCGCTGAATAAGGCCGTCGGCGGCGTCGATCACAGCATTCATCAAATTTTTCTGGCCGGGAAATTCCTCGGTGTGGCCGCTGACCTGAAATCGCCAGCCATGCATTGCGATGCCCTTGTTCGCCTGATCGCCGCCAGACCGGACATCCCGATCACCGGGATCATCGTTTATCCGCACGAGGACCGCATTCACATTGATACACGGCCCGGCCGCAGGGCGTTCTTCGTCTGCCGGATCGTCGCCGGCAAGAAGATCTACCCGCCGATGACCGAAGAGCAGGCCAAGCAATACCAACTTTCCTGGCCTTCCTAGGGGATACCCGGATGACCGTGGAGAGTTTTCAATACCTGGTTGTTTTCTTTCTGTGCGTGTATGCGGCGTGGTCATGCAATTGGCCTGATGCGCCACAATAAAGGGGGCTTATGGAGACGCAAACATTGAACTTTCTTTCCTTCGTGCTGGTTCTTGCGCTGTATGCGGGCGGAGGTCTCGTGCTGTTTCTGCGCTGGCTCGCACCCCTGACGAAAACCGACCTGGACGACAAAGCCGTCGCGGGCTTCGATGCCATGCGCTCGTGGGTGTTTCGGCTCAGTCCTCACTTGTGGGCCATTGTCGAAGAGATGTGCCTCGCGGGGCTTCTGAGACGGGAAGACAAGCTGTTCGTCTACCTGCAACGTTTCCGGGTGGCTTTCAAGGATATCTTCAACACCGAGCTTCCTGCGCCACTGTTGGAGGAAGCCAAGCTTCTGGCGGCCAGTCTGAGCGCCAAGGACCGCATTGCCCGCAATCACCGCGACCAGGTTCTCGGACCTGTCATCGAGGGGTCGTTGGAAAAGACTGAAGAAGGAGCCAATTCCCAATGAAAATACGCATCAACTTCCGCGCCATCCTCAAAGAACTTGAAACCGCTCTGACCAAGGAACTCGTCGAAGAGCTGAAGAAGAAGGTCCGCAAGGCCGCCGGGATGAAGGATCTCACCTCCACGGCCAAGCGGGAATACGTGGTCATGGAACTGGCTTCCGCCGATGTCGGGGCCAGTTTGCCCCGCCACCTGGTGAACCTCGCCATCGAGGCAGTGGTGGCGGCGGAGAAAGCAACCGAGGTGGTCTGATGGACGCACAAACAATCGGCATCCTGGTAACGGTCGGGCTTGCCTGGACCGGCTTTCTCACGGCCATCATCAAGTGGATCCTGGATCGGTATTCAGCCGTGATGCAAACCAAGATCGACGAGATTGGCAGGGAAAATCGCGAGCTGAAAGAGAAAATCTCGAACCTGATGGCCACGATGCCCAAGGAATACGTGCGGCTGGAAAGCTGTCGCCATTGTCGGGAAGAATGGATGCGGGTCGTCACCGTCATCGACCAGAAGTTGCAGGAGTTCAGCGCCCGACTCGGTGACAAGATCGACAAGTTACGGGAGGAAATCTATGATCGACACGCATGATTTCATGCAGATCATGGTCCGCGAAATCCGGAGGGATATCCTCCGCTTTCTCCATGTGGCGGGAAACTTCGGGGTCAATGAACAAATGCTGCTGACCGCGATGATGACCTACAAACACAATGTCCTGCCGGCTGACATCCGGCGTCACCTCGATTACCTCGAACAGCGCCACGTCCTGAAAATCAAGGACCGTGACCAAAAGGTCTGGACCATCACAATCACGGCGGACGGCACCGACATCGTCGATGGCCTTCAAAAGTGCCCTGACTGGATGGCCCCGATGGTGATCTGATATGCCTGCTCGCTCATCTGTCGCCATGCTGCCCTCGGACGTTAAAGCCTGGCTCGACCAGGCTCTCGTGGAAGGGAACTTTTCGGGCTATGAATCCTTGGCGGAAGCGCTCAAGGAGCGTGGTTTCGACATCAGCAAAAGCGCCGTGCACCGGTATGGGAAAACCTTCGAACAAGCCATGGCCGCTGCCAAGAATGCGACCGAGCAGGCCAAGGCGATCGCCGAAGCCTGCCCGGACGATGCCGGCATGATGAACGAAGCCCTCATTCGCACGGTGCAAACCAAAATTTTCGAAGTGCTCATGGAGCTCCAGGTTGAGCCGTCCACTGTCAAGCTGACAAGCCTCAGCAAAATGATTTCCGAACTGTCCAGAGCCAGCACGACTGTCAAAAAATACATGGCCGAGGTCAAAACCCGCGCCCTGGCCGCCGCCGAAAAAGTGGAAGCCGTGGTCCGCAAGGGCGGCCTGACGCCTGATGCGGTGCAGACCATTCGCCGAGAGATTCTCGGGATCTCGACACCGTCATGAACGCCCCGACCGTTCTCCTGACGTATCAGCAGGCCTGGTTGGCAGACCAGTCGCCGGTCAAGGTTTGGGAGAAATCCCGCCGGATCGGTGCGTCCTGGTGTCAAGCCTCTGACTCCGCGCTTCTCGCGGCGGCCGAGAACGGCATGGATAGCTGGTATGTCGGCTACAACCGGGAAATGGCCCAGGAGTTCATCCGGGATACCGGATTTTGGGCCAGACATTATCAGCTCGCGGCCGGCGAAATGGAAGAAATCGCTCTCGAAGACGAGGACAAAGATATCGTCGCCTATCGGGTGACGTTCGCCAGTGGCAAACGCGTCACGGCTCTGTCCTCTCGGCCGTCCAATCTGCGCGGCAAACAGGGTATGGTCATCATCGACGAGGCGGCATTCCACGAACAGCTCGATGAATTGCTGAAAGCAGCATTGGCGCTGTTGATCTGGGGCGGGCGGGTCGTGATCCTGTCCACGCACGACGGCGATGCCAACCCCTTCAATGAACTGATCGGCGAGATCCGGGCCGGGAAAAAGCCGTATAGCCTTCACCGAACCACCTTTGATGACGCTCTCGAACAGGGCCTGTTCAAACGCATTTGCCTGAAACAGGGCCTCACCTGGACCCGAGAAGCCGAGAACACCTGGCGTCAGAAAATCATCGACCAATACGGCTCTGCTGCCGATGAAGAATTGTTCTGCATCCCGTCGCACGGCTCCGGCGTCTATTTCACTCGGGCCCTGCTGGAATCGATCATGGACCCGGCCGCGCCGGTCATCAAGTATCAATTGCCTGATTCTTTCGCCCAGAAGCCGGAAATCGTAAGATTGGCCGAGGTGTCCATCTGGCTTACTCTGCATGTCAAGCCACGACTCGATGCGTTGAACCGCCGATCCAAGAGCTTCTTCGGGATGGATTTCGGCCGGTCCGGCGATCTGTCGGTCATCGCCCCCCTCGTGGAGGATCAAGGGCTGAAACGCCGTATGCCGTTCCTGATCGAGCTTCGCAACATTCCCTTTCGACAGCAGGAGCAAATCTTGTTCTTCGTCGTGGCGGGCCTGCCTCGATTCATGGGCGGGGCCATGGACGCCCGGGGCAACGGGCAATACCTGGCGGAGGTTGCGGCCCAGAAGTTTGGCGCGACCCGCATCGCACAGGTCATGCTGACTCAGGGGTGGTATCTGGAGAACTTCCCGAAGTATCGGGCCGCGATGGAGGACAAAAACACGTCGTTGCCCAAGGATGCAGACGTGCTTGACGACCATCGCGCCGTCACGGTCGAGAAAGGTATCCCCAAGCTCCCGGAGGGGAAGAAATTCCGCGGCGCCGACGGCGGCCAGCGTCACGGGGACACCGCCATTGCGGGTTGCCTGGCCTGGTTCGCCAACGGCATGAATGTTTCCCCCATCGAGTTCCAGACACTGGGGCAACCCCGGTTCGGTCGCACCCTGACCGACTATTTTTGATTGGAGCCACGCATGAAGAAAGAAAAAAAGCCGTCGACCCGGGACATGCTGCAGGAGGTCGCCACGATCGCTCGCGACCATACCATTTCCACGTATGGCGGCGTGCTGACGCCCCAGGATGAAACGCTTGCCACCCGTGGCGGTGGCGATGGCTTGAAGGTCTATGACCGCATTGAACGCGACTGCCATGCCTTCGCCGTTCTTCAGAAGCGCAAGCGGGCCGTCGTCTGCCGCCCCTGGCTCATTGATGCCGCATCCGATGCCCCCCGCGATCAGGACGCAGCCGCTCTCATCAAGACAGCATTCGAGTCGTTTCCGTTCGATACGGCCTGCGAGAACCTGCTGGATTGCGTATTGAAGGGGTATGCCGTCGGCGAAGTCATGTGGGCGGTTACGGACGGTTTTGTGCTCCCCTCGGAGATTTTGGCTCGGGATCAGCGTCGGTTCACCTTTATGGCGACGCCCAATGGAACGGAACTGCGGTTGCTGACGCAAGCGAACATGACCACCGGCGAACCGGTGCCGGCGCGCAAATTCATCGTGCATTCCATGGGTTCCAAAACCGGCAGTCCGTTCGGTCTCGGGTTGGGTTCCAAGCTGTTCTGGCCGGTATTCTTCAAAAGGCAGGGCATCACCTTCTGGCTCACGTTCTGCGATAAATACGGGTCACCGACAGCCATCGGGAAGTATCCGGCCGGCACGGAAAAGGCCGAGCAGGACAAGCTACTTGCGGCCCTGCAAGCGATTGCCCAGGACGCCGGCGTAACCGTGCCTGCGGGGATGGAGATCTCGTTGCTCGAAGCTGCTCGCTCCGGCATCGATACCTACGAAAAGCTGGTTCGTTACATGGACGAACAGATCAGCGAAGCGGTGCTGGGGGAGACCGGCTCGACCAATCAAAGCGGGGACGGTGGAAGCCGGGCCCGTGACGAGGTGGGCAACGAGGTTCGCCTCGAAATCGCAACCTCTGATGCCGATTTGTTGTCAGGCAAGCTCAATCAGACGCTCGTTCGATGGATCGTGGACGTGAACATGCCGGGCGCTGGGTATCCAACCCTTTGGCGGGACTTCGACGAGCCCGAGGATATGACGGCCCGTGCCAATCGCGACAAGACCCTGAGCGATGCCCGACAGTTCCGGTTCACCCGGAAATACTGGCTGAAAACCTACAACTTCGAGGAGGACGATATCGAGGATCTCCCGCCGACCGGCCAGGATTCTGGGCGTCAGGTGGCGTTCGCGGAGTCTGGCCAGGGCGATCTGGTCACCCGCACGACCCGTCTCTTGGAAGCTGCGGCCCAACCGGCCATGGACGGCATGATTGATGCCATTCGCACCCTTCTCGCCGAATGTCACAGCTTGGATGAAGCCCGTGACCGTCTCGTGGAGGTATTCGCCGAAGCGGATCCCACAGCCATCGGCACGGCGATGCAGCTTGCGCTGGTGACCGTCGATCTGGGCGCCCGGGCCGAGGTGCTGAATGGCAAATAAACCGGGCATTTTCGGCTCGTTCAACCAGGAATTCCTGGAGCAGATCGAGTTTTTTCAGCAAAAGGTCCGGCTGCCCACCAAAACCTGGCTGGACCTTTGGCAAGGTCAGCACGCTCCGGCTTTTGTCGTCGCGGGTGCAACTCGGGACGCCTTGCTCGAGGATTTCCAGACCGCGATTCTGAAAGCGAAGAAGACCGGAACCGGCATCAAGGAGTTCCGAGAAGACTTTGACCGGATCGTGGCCACGCATGGGTGGTCCTATAAAGGTTCGCCCGGCTGGCGATCCCGGGTCATTTTCGAGACCAACATGCGCACCGCTTACCAGGCCGGGCGCTACAAACAGATGACCGACCCGGATCTGTTGAAACTTTGCCCTTACTGGGAATACCGCCACGGCGGCTCGAAGAACCCGCGACCGGAACACCTGGCCTGGCACGGCAAGGTGCTTCGGGCTGACGATCCCTGGTGGCGCACCCACTTTCCGCCCAACGGTTGGGGGTGCTCGTGCACCGCGTTCGCCCTGTCGAAACGCGACATCGAGCGCGAAGGCCTGAAGGTATCGGAGACCCCACCCGAGGAGCTCGAGGAGAAACTCGTGGGCCGTGGCGATGATGCCCGGGTAGTGCAGGTGCCGAAAGGAATCGATCCCGGCTGGGATTACAACGTCGGTGAGGCCGCCTGGGGGCGACCGGTCACAAAACAGGCGATGACGGTAAAACCGGGCGGATGGCGGACCATCACCCCGGGAGATTGGCAGAGCAACGGTCTTCCCGACAGAATTCCCCTGGAACCTCCGGCTTCTGCGCCGGCGCCTCGCGGCATCGTCACTCGTGAAGATGTCGTTGATTACTTGAAACGGGAGTTCAAGGGTGATGAAAAGGTCTTTGAGTTTAATGCTGGCGAATTCGCGTATCCGGTCCTGGTGAACGCCGAAACTCTTGCTGACCACATTCCGCCAAACCGTGGCCCCTTCCTATCTTTCCTCGAGGAAACCATTACCAACCCCACGGAAGCCTGGCTGACTTTTGAGGAGAGCGAAGAAACCGGGCTGGTGGCCCTGCGAATCAGGTTCATCAAGGGGCATGACGTGGGGTCTGGAAAGGCAATCATTGTGGTGGCCAACGCCCGTCGCGGCGTCCTGGAAGGGTGGACTTTTATCCCAACATCGAAGATCAGCTACGCCAACGCCCAGCGGCGAGGGAAACTGTTGAAAAGGGCCTAAAAAGGGAAGCCCCCCCGTCCCCGATGGCGAAGAAGCCGCACAACGTGGTTATGGTATCGGGCCCACCACGCCGATCAATCTAAACGTAATCAGAGGAGACCTGGATGTCAACGATCGAAATTCAGTTCGCGACCACGGAAATCCTCCAAATGCTGAACACGGCCATTGCTGCGTTGGGCAATGTCGAGCCGGCAATGAAGGACATCGGCGAATACATGCTTCGGCGAACCGACAACCATTTTGAGCTCGAACAGGATCCGGACGGAAAGCGATGGGCCGATCTGCATCCACAGACATGGGCTCGGAAGAAGACGAAGAAGATTTTGTCCGAGCAGGGAACCCGAGGAGGCTTGCGCGGCAGCATCAACTATCGCACCACGGGGTCCAGCGTCACGATCGGGACGATCAAACCTTACGCGGCCATCCTCCAGCTCGGTGGGCAGACTCGGGCGCACCTGATCCGGCCCAAAACGAAAAAGGCGCTGGCTTGGCCGGGCTGTGGGCATCCAGTGAAAGAAGTCAAGCATCCGGGTTCGAAGTTTCTACCCCGGCCCTTTCTCGGCATCGGTGGCCAGGACGAACAGGAGATAATACTGATCATCAGCAACTTTATGACGGTTTTCGGGAAATAAGAGCGCTGGAAACGGCCCAAATTTCAACGCAAACCCCAATCGGGGTATCCGAACCCTCGGAACCCCCTGACCTCAATTCTTCAATCGGCGTTCAACGCCGCAAATAGGTTTTTTTTCTTGCCCCTGCCCCGAGATTTTTTACCGGGCTGGGGAAAAGGGAATCATAGTGAAGTGTTTCCCTGTCTTCCGGCCGTGCTGATGCGTATTCTAGCCCTACCGATCAACGATAAAACGCATTGGAGGCCACCATGAAATTTCGGGTTCTCTTCGTTCTCTGTCTGGTCATGCTTTCGGCGCTGGCTTTTGCCGACGATCTGATGTTGCTGGTGCCGACCGGCCAACGAACGACCAACCCCAACTACGTCGTTCCCGTGGTCGAAAGCCCCACTTTGGGGTTTAAAGCTCTGGCCACCCCGACTCTCACCATCACCTATCCGACGTCTGTCCAGTGTCCGACCCTGCCGGCCGGGACCAAAGCGGTGCGGTTCTGGATTTGGTCGGGGGATTCCGGCGCGAACATCGGTGGTTCCGATGTCGCCACCGGCACGCCGTATCCGACGGTGGCCAGCGCGACCGCATCTGAATGGTTTACCGTGGCCACCACCACCCCGACCATCTTTCTGGTCGGCACCGCAGCCACCACGACCGCCACCGTTCAGGCCAAATAAGCCATGAGCGCCATCGAGATCTTCAAGCCCGGCACATTTCGGGCCATGGACGGCACCGAGATCAAGTTTTCCGAGGTCGAATTGCGGGAGACTGCCGAAGCGTATGACCCGGAAATTTCCCGGGCGCCTCTCGTTGTCGGCCATCCGAAAACCGACGATCCGGCCTACGGGCTGGTGAAACGGCTTGAATTCTCGGGTTCGAAACTGCGAGCCGACCCAGAGCAGGTCGATCCAGCTTTTGCCGAGCTGGTGAACTCGGGCCGGTTTCATACCGTCAGCGCCAGCTTTTACACGAAAACCAGCCCCGACAACCCCAAGCCCGGCGTGTTCTACCTGCGCCACGTGGGCTTTCTCGGCGCCGCCCAGCCTTCGCTGAAAGGCTTGAAACGGCCGACTCTGTCATTTCAAGCGTCGGACCGGGGCGTGGTCGCCTTCGAATTCTCGGAAGAACAGAACGCCACTCTTTGGCGACGGCTCCGGGAATGGTTCATCGGCACGTTCGGCATTGATAAGGCCGACCAAGTCGTCCCGGATTACGCGGTGTGGTCACTCGAACAAGCGGTGGATGCCGCCAAGGATACAGCCCCGACCATGATCGGGTTTACCCAACCTGAGAAGAAGGAGGACATCATGACCGTTCATCCCGGCGGGGCAACCCCGCCCAGCTCCGTGACTCCACTCGGAGGCACAACCGCAACCACTCCTGCGACCCAGCCCGTAAGGGTTGATTTCGCTGAACGCCAGGCCGATCTCGACCGGCGGGAAGCTGAAATTGCCCAGCGTGAGAAGGATCAAGCCGATCGGGCCGTTGCCGCCAGGAGAGCCGATTTTCAGGAATTCGTGAAATCGCTGTCAGGCAAAGTCCGGGTCTGTCATCAGCCGGTTCTGGTGGAGATGCTCATGGCGATTCCGGCCGAGACCAGGCTCGATTTCGGTGAGGGAACGGGAAAGACGCAAAAACCCCTCGTCGCTCTGGCCCGAGAATTCATGGCCGGTTTGCCCGACCTGGTTCATTTCGGAGAGATCGCCGGCGGCGATGTGCCTGACTTGAACGCCGATCCGATGGCCATCGCCCGTAAAGCCCAGGAATACCAGGATGAACAGACGCGGAAGGGCTTCGAGGTTTCGTTTTCCGAATGCGTCAAGCACGTGTCCAAGGGAGGAAAGTAACAGACCATGAACGATCCCATCAAGACCAAAAGCTTCAAGCCCGGCGCGGCCGTCAACCCTTACCGCATCGTCAAATTCCACACCGATGATGATACGGTCGTTCAGGGCGCCGCGGCCGGCGATTTCCTGATCGGCATTTCCGATTCTCTTGGGGCAGCTTCGACCGAGGACCGCCTGGACGTCCATACCCATGGCATCGCCGAGGTCGAATACGGGGATGCCGTCACTCGCGGCGACGAGCTGACCACCGACAACGTCGGTCGGGCCGTTCCGGCCGCACCCGCCGGCGGCGCCAATGTCCGCGTCATCGGCATGGCCATGAATTCCGGCGTTCTCGGCGATATCGGCTCTTGCCTGATCGCCCAGAGCGTCATGCAGGGCTAAGGAGGCACTGAGACCACATGAGCAACCGCGCACCGTTTCCCATTCAGCCTGAACTGACCGCCATCGCCATCGGCTACCGCAACAAGCGGCTCATCGCCGACGATGTGTTGCCTCGTGTTTTCGTTGGCAAGCAGGAGTTCAAGTATTTCAAACACACGTTGGCCGAAGGGTTCACCATTCCGGATACCAAGGTCGGCCGAACCTCGCAGCCGAACAAGATCGAGTTCTCGGCTTCCGAGGAAACCGAAGCGACCATCGACTACGGTCTGGATGATCCCATTCCCCAGGCTGACATCGACAATGCCCCCCCCAACTACGATCCTGTTGGCCGCGGCGTCGAGGGCCTGACCGACTTGATTCTGCTTGACCGGGAAAAGCGAGCCTCCGACCTGGTGTTCGGCGCTGCCAACTACGCCGCTGCCAATAAAGTCACTCTTGCCGGCGCCGATCAATTCAGTGATTTTGTCGGTTCCGATCCCATTGGGACCATCATGGATTGTCTCGATGCCATGATCATGCGGGCAAACATCATGGTGATCGGCCGGCCGGCATTCAGCCAGTTGATCCGGCATCCGAAGATCGTCAAGGCTGTTCTGCGCAACAGTGGCGATTCCGGAGTCGTGCGCCGTGAGGATATCGCCGCTCTGTTGGAGCTCGACGCGGTGTTTGTGGGGGAAGCTTTCCTCAACACTGCCAAGAAGGGGCAAACCGCCAGCCTTTCCCGCGTCTGGGGCAAGCATATCTCCCTGATCTACCGGGACACTCTTGCCACCACCAACCGAGGCACCACGTTCGGGCTCACCGCCCAGTTCGGCACTCGTGTTTCCGGCGCAACCCCCGATCGGAACATCGGCTTGCGCGGCGGTCAGATGCTGCGGGTGGGCGAATCGGTCAAGGAACTCATCACCGCCGACAACCTCGGTTTCTTCATTCAGAACGCCGTGGCCTGACGCAATCGCTGAGGGAAGGAACACGCATGAAATACATCGTTAAATCGGCCGTAAAGTTTGGCGGAACCATCCATGATCCGGGTCACACGATCGACCTGACCGATGCCGACGCTGGCCCTCTGCTCGCAGTCGGTGCCGTGGCTCCCGTCGTGAAAGCGGTGAAGGCAACCGGCGACGCGGAAAAAGGAAAGAAGGAGTAACGGGTGGCCTACGCCACACGAAAAGATCTGATTGACCGGATCGGTGAGCAGGTGTTGATCCAGCTCACCGATCGGGCTGATCCGCCGACCCGAGTCATCGACGAGAGCGTGCTGGCACAGGCGATGGGCGACGCGGAAGCGGAAATCAACGCCTATCTGGCCGGGAAGTTCCCCTTGCCCTTGGCCGATGCGCCGTTGGTCCTGACCCGAATCACGACGGACCTGGTTCGCTATCTGCTGCACGGTGCCAACGTCACCCCCGAGATCCGGGACCGCTACCGCGATGCGATCACGTTCCTGCGCGATGTCGCGGCCGGCCGGGCCACTCTCGGCTTGGACGAAACCGAAACCAAGGTCTCTGCTTCGGACGGTCCCGCCGTTCAGGCGGATGACCGAATCTTTTCGAAGGATACGCTGCGTGACTGGAATTTCTGACAACGATCCCATTGAGATCATCGAAAAAGCCGCTGTCGAGCGCCTGAAGGCAGCGGTTTTGGATCTTCCGGTCGTCGCCTTTCCGGACAGCCCCGAGGATTTCAAGAAGCTCCCCTTTCAGAAGGGAATCGTGCTGGTGGGGTATCAGGGGAGCCGGTTTTCACAGCCGACCAACCTTGATGTCATCATCCAGGAAAGAGTTCTGCAATTCGGCGTCACGCTGCAAATTCGGGATTTGCGCGGTCACGACGGCGCCTATCGCTACCTCGAGGCGATCCGGGCAAGCCTGACCGGGTTCGCACCTGAAGGCGATTATCGCGCGTTCTACCCCGTATCCGAGGATTTCCTCAACATGACGAACAACGTCTGGATCTACGGCATGTCGTTCGAACTGCGAAAGAGGCAGGCCTGATGACCGCACGCGCCGATATCGTCACCTGGCTGGAAACCGCCCTGACCGGGGCGGGCTTTGCATTTGTGACCAGGCGTCGTCTTTCGGCCGGCGAAATCGCCCATGCTCAGTTTCCCGCTGCCGTGGTCATCGCCGGCCCGGAAACGTGCCGGCAGATCAGCTTGAATGCCCATACGGTGGAGGCCGATTGGACCGTCGATCTCGACTTGCATATCTGCGACCCGGCCGGGAATCCTCAGGCCGCCTGGGAAACCATGGCCGCTGCTGCCGTCAAGGCCGTTGCGACCGACGGAACTCTCGGCGGCAAAGCCATCATGACCGAAGTAACCGCGAAAACTCCGGACCCTCGGGTGTTTGCTCCCTGGGCCTCCGGCTCGGTCCGCCTTCGGATCCGCTACCGATTCAATGAACTGACACAGGGAGGGTGATCCATGAATATTCGTAACCAGGTGTTTTTGATCAAAGTGGAGCCGGACCGGGGCACAGACGCCGCTCCGGACAAAACGAACGACGCGCTGGATTGCGGCGAAGTCTCGATCAGGCTTGATAAGCAGGTGATCGACCGGGTCGCGGTTCGGCGGTCTATCTCGGCATTGAAACGCGAGATCGGCCAAAAGCGTTTGATGTTCACGTTCAGCGTCGAGCTGAAAGGGGCCGGAACCGTGGATGTTCCGCCGGACGTTGGACCGGCTCTGATTGCCTGCGGGATGAAAGAGACCATCAATGCCGGCGTCAGCGTCGTCTATCAACCTGAAGCCGACCCCTCAGACATGCAGTCGGTGACGTGTAAGCTGTATGTAGATGGCATCATGTGGGCTGCCGTCGGCTGCGTCGGGAACGTCACCCAGGAAAACCCGCCGGGCGGCTTGGCCGTTCTCAATTTCGAGCTGGAAGGCCTGTTCAGCGATATCGCGGACACCGCCTTGCCCACAGCGCCCGTTTTTCAGGCGACTGGGCCGCTGCGTGCGATCGATGCCGGCCTGGTGTTCGGCGCGTTCGCAAACGCCGTAGTCCGCAACTTCCGCCTTGTCACGGGAAACAAAATCATTCGGCCGCCGAACATGAATGCTGACGATGGCATCGATCCGCCGGAAATCACGTTCCGTGACCCCACGGCTTCTACCGAGATCGATGCCGTGCTCGAAGCCACGTCGCCTTTCTATGGCGATCTTGAGGACCGGGATACCCGAGCAATCACCTATACCCTCGGCTCGGTCGCCGGCAACATCGTTCAGGTCGACATTCCCGCTGCCGCGGTGGATGACGTGCAGAAAGGCAATGCTGACGACAAAATGACCTGGCGTTTGGATCTTCAGTGTTGCGAGTCGGCCGACGGTGCCGCCGACAACTATCGATTCACGTTCAAGTAAGGAGGAAAAACCATTGAATACTCGTTTCCTGTCCATTTTCGCCATCGTGGCAGCGGTCGCTTTGCTGTGTCTGGTGACCCCGGCGGCTCGAGCCGCATTGTCATCGAGTGTCCAGGTCACAGTGGCCAGCGATTTCACCGCGTCGCTCGGTCTCTCAAATCCCCGGGATAAGCTGAATCTCACCGTCAGCCGCCCTTTCGGCAACGGCACGGACACGGCTCAGGCCGACCTCGTCTGGCATGATTCCCGCACCTTGACCTCAGCAGCCAATGAGAGTCTTGACCTTGCGGGCGAACTGACCGACGCGTTTGGCACCACGGTCGCGTTTGCCAAAGTCAAAAGCCTGGTCATCGAAAACACTTCGGCTTCGATGACCATCACGATTGGTGGCGCCGCCGCCAATGGGTTCGCAACCTTCGTCGGCGCGGCGGCCCACACGATCGTTTTACCGCCGCTGGGAGTGTTGGTGCTTGTTTCCCCGACGGGGTTCGCCGTTACAGCAGACACAGCCGACCTGTTGAAGATCACCAACAGCTCAGGCAGTTCAACCGTCTACCGAATCTGGATCAACGGATCGTCCCAATAAAGCCCAATTAAAGCACATCGCAACAAGGAGATTCCCCATGGAAAGCAAAGACTGGCTCATTTTCGGACGGCAAAACCACATCGGAGTCACCCTGGAGGGTCAGGAAATTCCGCTGCGCTATACCTGCCATCAGTATGACTGTTACCGTGAACTGATCAATGCGCAGAAGCGCAAGCTCGCGGCGGAGAGAGACGCCAGGGCACTCGCTCAAGCGCAGGCAGCGGCGGCCGGCAACGCGGACGACCACGAAATGATGGTGGCCGACAACCTCGTTCGTCGGGTGGATACCATGCGCATGGACAGCGTCGATGTCGTTGAAATCGCTCTAAATCCGGAACCGGGCGCCCCGGCGTATTCTCGGGAAAAAATCGAACGCTTGCTCGATCTCGACCAGATTTCGATCCTGGCCCAGGTCTGGATCGACCGGAAAGTTTTCAATCCGAGGTTGAAGCTGCCTCAGGACCCTCCCGTCGTCCCTCAGACCTGATCCGGTCTGAGGAGGAACTCGAGAACGCGGCCCGGCGGATCCGCATAAAGATCTGCCGGGCCTTTGGCTGGAGCCCGGATCAGGTGAAACGCATGGAAATGGAGGACTTCATTGGTGCCCTGGTGGAAATCGGCGAAGTGCCTCTCGTGGATGATCTTTTCTTCCAATCTTTTTGTCGCCCGACTGGTTCTCGACGCTTTTCCATGCGTTCCCCCATCGAGCGAAAACTGAGCGTCGCCCGCATGAAACAGGAGATTGTGATCAGTGAGTGATCGCGAACTGAACATCATCATCAAAGCCGACGGCTCAGTCGCCGTTCGGAATCTGGGCGCCGTCGATGCCGCCATCCAGAAAACTGCAACCACGGCCAATACCGCCGATCGCCAGCTCAAGAATTCAGGGGCAACGATCGACGGAGTTGGCGCGTCAGCCGGAGCAACTGCCGTTCGATTATCCGGATTCACCGGCAGGGTTATTGCTGGGGGCGAATCGGCGGCTAAATTGTCGGGCCAGATCCATGTCCTTTCCGGCGTCATCGATAAGCTGACTCAAAGCGTTGACCGGGCAGCCACGGGGCTGGAAGAGATGAAGGGCGGATCTCAGAACAGCAGCGATGCCATCAAGAACCACTGGCGTGATGTGGCGGTGACGGTCAACCAGACACTCGATATCCTCGGGAAAGCGAAAAATTTCGGCTCCGGGGTTTGGGATTTCGCCGCTCAGGGCGCTGAACTGCAAAAGGCGCGCGACTCGTTTCAGCGGTTTACTTCTTCAAGAGGCGTTTCCGGCGATAACATCATTTCGCAGCTCCAACAGGCTTCCGGCGGAACGATCGAAGAGCTGACGCTGATTCGAAAGGCGTCGTCTGCCATGTTGCTCGGGGTCACCAATGACGTCGAGACCATGGTGAACCTCATGGAGATTGCCCGCAACAAAGGCGCTTTGATGGGGCGAACAACCACGGAAGCATTCGATGACATCGTTACCGGCCTTGGCCGGATGTCTCCTCTGATTCTGGACAATCTCGGCATACGGATTCCGGCATCTTTCCAAGAGACCACGAAAGGGATGTCGAATACCCAAAAGATGGCAACCCTGGTGCAAATGACCATAAAGGAGGGCAACAAGGAACTTGCCGCCATGGGCGGGATCGCGACATCGACTACCGATGACATGGCTGCGTTTGAGGCCTCAATTTCAGATGTAAAGCGGGAAATGGGCCTACTTCTGTCGAAAGCGTTGAGACCAACTATTGAATCCCTCAACACGGAGGTCGTCCCGGCGATCAGAAACGCCATTACCTTCTGGCAGGACTGGATCGGGGTAACGGATTCCCAGGCAGAGGCATTCGCCCGAATGGGAAAAGCCGGGAAGATTGCGCAGAAGGAAGTGTTTATTGCGACTCTGGAAGCCGAGAAGGCAAGAAACCTACTTCTCCACCAAGAACGTTTCAATAGGGCCGCTACGCTTTTATCCGACGCTCAAGTTTCATATAACAACGCAAAGACAGACGGGGTTTCGTCGGATTTCAGCAAATCTATTCTCTTGGGTGGATATAACCGAGCGAAGACTGAGTTTGAATCCGCCAAGGCGGAAATGTATGCCGGGGTTCATCACACCAATCTTCAGATCCGCGTTCTCAATGAGGAAATCGAGAAGCTGAAAAAGTCTGGCCCCGAGGCAGCAGGGAAGCTTTCAGACGGGGTAGACGAGGTCGGGAATGCCGGCGAAAAGACCAAAAAGAGCCTGAAGGAAGCAAAAACGGCTGCGGAATGGTTTGCTGGCCGAGGGGTCGAAACCCTTGATGAAGTCGCGGCCGCCATCAATGCTGTCAACGCCGCGGCCGGCGGCGTGGCCAGCCAGCTCACCAAAAGCACGCTGGAAATGGCCCAAATGCTGCATCTGGCTGAAGCCATCAAGGATGCTCTCCCCAAATACATGCTTGGCGAGAAAGGCGGCTCATTCCTCGAAAGCGTAATGGCTGGCAAGAACCCCAACAGTCATTGGTCACCGAGCGGGGCGGCCGAGGAAATCGGCTCCTCGTTTTCTGATCTGTTCTCCTGGACCTGGCGGTCGACCACGTCTGAGGATCTCGCAAGCTGGGCCAAAGCCAAGGAAAAATTCCGGGTTGATGTGGCCGAATCATTTGAAGCCGGCTTGACCGATGCTCTGGAAGGCGGAGATTTCTTCGAATCCTTCGGCAAATCCCTTCGCTCTCAGGTTGTTAAGGCCTTCGCTGCGTCGGTGACTGCCAACCTTTTCCAAGGCGGGGGTGCCTTCCAGGTAGGCGGCGGGGCCGGTTCGGGATTCTCCATCTTGAACCCGTCAACCTGGATTTCCGCAGCAGCGTCAGCTTTCTCTCCACAGCAATCCCAGCGAGCCCAGGGCACGAGCGTTGGCGGACTGGGCGGCTTGCTCGACTTCGGGCCGATGATGAAAGGCGGGCAGGTCCAATGGGGCAACCTCACCCAATACGCGGCGGCCGGTGCGGCTCTGCAATTCCTGACATCGCCTGGTCGCCTGTTCGGTGGCACCAAGGTTCACGGCCAAGAAGCCGTTCAGCAGGCTTCTGACATCAACTCCCGCGTCTCGCAGGCACGCACAGACCGAGATGCACTCATCGGCACGGTCGGCTTGAGCAGCGACACAGTGAAAGAACTGCGGGAGCTTGTGTTCTGGACGGCGGGCTACAACAAAAACGAGAGCGGGGACGGCTGGTTCAAAGGCCCGAAAACGACCACCTACGAACTCAACGCGACCCAGGCGAACGCGGCTCTTGAGACATTCACGAAGCTGACCAAGCAAGCCCAGATCGATCTGGCGAAGCGGGCCTATGAGATTGGCACAACGCAACTTGATCGACCGTTCACGGCACTTCAGATGTCTCTGGACGATCTGCGCGAAGCTCTTACCCGCACGGTGGACGAAGAAAGCCGGTATGCCCTGCAACTCCAGATCAAGCAGGCGGAAAGCCAAAAGCAGAGCTTCTGGGCGGGGAACCTCAATGACTGGACATCCTTCCTGCTCTCAACTCCCATGGCTGGGTTCGGCTCTGACAGGCTGCTGCAATATCAGTATACGCCGACGGCCGGCGGGAACGCCGACCCCAACAGTCAGCCCGGCGTTCGAGCGAACATCTTGTGGGGTGACCCCCAGCAAAATCAGACCTGGGATTTAGCACGCCTTTTCGACCCGGAATCCACGGCGATGCAACGGTTCCGACGCGGGTTTTTCACTCCTGAAGGCACCTACAAGATCGGCGACACGACAATGAACCCAGAGGAGTTTGAATCCTGGGCTGGAACCCAGGTGATGATGCAAGGCCTCCGCAACCAGGGTTCCTCTGCTTGGGATATTCAAGAGCAGATCGCCCGAGGGGCAAAGCCCTGGGATGTGGAAGTGGACGGGCAGAAATACACCGACATCCTGACCGATCGCCTGGGCAGCTATCAAACCATGCTTGACGAACTGGACGAAAAGATCAGCGACGAAACGTTGACCATGGCGCAACGGTCGCAGCTTTTCAGCCAATTCACCGCCGCCCTGACAGCCTACTACGGGGCGAAGCAGGAAGCCCTGGACCTGGAGCTTCAGCAGGAAGCCGACCTGAAGAACAAACGCGACCAGCGAACTGATGACATTCTGGGCACGCTGCTGTCCAGGGTGGGCGAAATCTCGACCAACAAGGCGGGGCAACAGGTGATCGTCCTGTCTCCCGGCCAACCTGATGGGCGGGCACTGGCGCGGGAAATCATTGACGCAATCGGCGGTGAGAAGCCCGAGCTGGCAACAGCGCTGACTCAATTCCTGAACCAAACCGCGAAACCGTATTTCTAGGAGGGGCGGGTGAAACTTCTCTCGACATTCGAAAACCTTTCGACGATCACCTCGAGCGGCGCCGCTTCGGGGTATCCCGCTGCCAACCTTGCTGACCCTGACCCCGGCTTGTCCTGGAAGGCTGATGCCTACACCGGTGACCTTTGGCTGAAGATGGACTTTGGCGCGACCAAAGTGCTGAACGCGGTTTTCCTGAACCAGGCGAACTTCCCGACGTGCGCGATACAAGGCAACGCAACTGATACCTGGACTTCCCCCAGCTTCACGCTGTCGGCTTCCCTGGCGAAAGATGAGGCGGACAACCGCAAGGGCTGGTTCGCCCTGACGGCGTTCAACTATCAATTCCTTCGCATCCTCATTCCCGCAAGCCAAACCCTTGATGCCGGCACGGTTCCACAGCTCGGGAACCTCATCGTGGGGCAGGCCTCAGCCATGCCCAGAGTATCAGACCTGACGACCGACCTCGCGGGCGGGTCTGACCTGTTCCAGGCGGACGGGGGGAACATTGTGCCGAGCTTTCGGCGGGTGCAAAGCCACGTTATCACGATCTCTTTTAACGATGCCCTGTCCGGGGCCAGGAGCATGCCGAAAACCTGGGAGCATGCCGTGATCTTTGAAGACCTGGATACCGTGGCGGGCGCCTGGCTCGTGATCCGGCCGCAAGGGTGGAACCGCAACACGAAAAGCCTGATTGAAGCCACCGGCAGGGTGCAATTCCAGGAGCGGGTGTAGAATGGCTGTCAGACTGAGAATCAACACGCTCACCCCGAACACTTACCGCTTTGCTGACAGGTCAGCGGACTATGGCGGTTACCTCTGGCTGGGCCGAATCCAGAACGCACCGCAACTTGAGGAACTGGCATCGCCGCCGGGCACCGAGTTCCAGGTAAAGCGAATCAATGTTTCCCTGGGCAACTCTGACGGTATCATTCCCGTCACTGAAAACCTGTGGGGCGGCGTGGCAACCCTGGAGATCGACAACGGCACGACCACCCGAACCTGGTCAGGCATTGTGAAGGCCTACGACCACGACGGGGCCGGGAACCTGGCAATCGGGGTGACCGAAGACCCGCAGCATGAGCTTTCCCGCATGATACCTGATGAGGTGGTCAGGTTGTCCACCTGGTCAGAAGCCGGGGCTGATGCCGTGAATACCCCTGTGCCTACCGTGCTTGGAGGGTCGGCGGCTGATCCCGTTCGGGTGCCCGGCATCCTCGTGGACCGGACCGCGTTCACCTTCCTCTTGTGCGTGGGGGAGATTCGGCAGGTGGTAAAGGTATTCAAAGACCGGGTAGAGGTGACCGAGGGCTTCACGGCTTACGTGGGCGCGGCTGACCAGGAAACCTTCCCGGGCTTCGCAATCGTGACTTTTGCTGCTGATCCTCGCGATGATTCCGGGCGGTGGCCCGAGATCCACGCTGATGTCGTGGGGCTGAAGCTGGGCGACCACACCGAGGAAGAATGCCGAAACCCGGCTCGATGCCTGAAGTATCTGCTGGAAACAGCGGCTTCGGGCGTGGGCGGCTGGGGGCTGGGCGTGAACGCTCTCAAGATCGACGGGGATTCCTTCGACCAGGCTATCCTCGACTGCCAGGAAATCGGGTTCAAGCTCGATGGTGCCTTATCGGCCCAGATGACGGCACGCCAATGGATTTCACAGATGACCCTGGCCATGCGCGGTTCGCTGGACTTCAGGGGAGGCAAGTATACCCTGACGGTTGATAAAGCTCGGGGCGTGGGAAGCGGGGCGCCTGAGCAGGTTGGTTCTGTGCTGACGGCTGCTGACGCGGTCGAGCATGACCTGTTCGGGGCTTCTGTCGCGCTGTCTGAGGCGGGCGATGTCCTGGTGGTAGGGGCTGACGGCAGAGATGGCGTGACGGAGAACGAGGGTTGCGTCTATACCTACGATCGATCGGGAACCTCCTGGGTTCAGCGCGGGTCAGCCCTGAAAGCCGGTGACGCGGCGTTCGGTGATACCTTTGGCGCTTCGGTGGCTCTTTCTGCTGACGGGGCTGTCCTGGCTGTCGGCGCTCCTGGGCGCAACGGCACGAAAGGCGGGGTATACCTGTTCGACCTGACCGACGGGGCATGGGTTCAGCGGGGCAGCGTGCTTGAAGCCGGTGATGCCGTTGCCGAACTTTTCTTCGGCGCTTCGGTCGCTTTTGCTGACGACGCTTCAATCCTGGCTGTGGGGGCTTACGGCAGGTCAGACCCAGCCACGTATCAGGGCGGGGTATACCTGTTCGATCTGGCCGGGGGCGCATGGGTTCAGCGGGGCGACGTCTTGCTGGCGGCTGACGCGGCTGAGGGCGATTGCTTTGGCATCGCGTGTTCCCTGTCGGCTGACGGGTCAATCCTGGCTGTCGGAGCCTATGCCCGTGACGCGGCTTTCGATTATCAAGGCGGGGTATACCTGTTCGACTGGTCTGGAAGCGCATGGGTTCAGCGGGGGAACGTCCTGCTGGCGTCTGACGGGGCCGAGGAAGACTTTTTCGGGCGGGCGGTTTCTCTGTCGGCTGATGGGGAGATCCTGGCTGTCGGGGCCTATGCCCGAGACGATTCAGCGACTGACCAGGGCGGGGTATACCTGTTCGACTGGTCGGGGAGCGCCTGGGCGCAACGGGGCGATGCCGCTGTGGCGCCTGACGGGGCCGAGGCCGGCTACTTTGGTATCTCATGCTCGCTGAAGGGCAGCGGGCGCGGGCTTGTGGTCGGCTCTGATGGAATGGCGGGCGCAAGCGCGAAAGAAGGCGGGGTCTATACGTTCGAGATGACCGCTACTGCTGCGGCAACGTTCAATCTGCGGAACATGGCTCTCCAGCGGTTCGGGCGCGGGCAATCAACCCAACGAATCAACCGGGTAATCGCCGAATACCGGCATGATCCGGTTGCCGGGAAGTGGCTCGGCTGGCAGCAACGAGACGACACGACCAGCCAAAGCGCCATCGGCGTCCAGGAGCGACGATTCACCCTGCCCCTGGTTCGCGACCACGGCACCGCTGGCTTGGTTACAGATTACCACCTCGGTTACGAGGTATATGGGGAACAGCAGATCATGTTCAATACTGCGGCTGATTGCTCAAGGCTTGCGGTGGATTCCCTTATCATCATTGATCGCCCGGACCTGGGCTTGCTTGAAGCCCTGTTCAGGGTAACGGCTCTCAGACCAGGTGATTTCGTCTCGACGATCGAAGCCCGGTCATTCAGCGATGCCATGTTTGACCCAACAACCGTGACCGACCCGAATGATCCTGAGATTGACCCACGGATTCCCGGCACGACCATGGAGAACGCTTTGCCCGTGCCGACGCTCGAGGGCAGCAGCAAACCGGCTATCAGCGAGGATACCTACATTCTGGCTGATGGCACTATCCTGACGGACATCAGCGTATCTTTCACCCTGCCAGCCGATTACAAGTATGTCGACCACGTCAACATCTACTACCGGCTGAACGGCACCGGGTCATGGCTCAAGGCCGGTGAAACCTCGACCGAAGCCCACGTCATAAAGGCGCTCCGGGCGGTGAAGGGCCAAACGATCCAGATCGACGCACGCATCGTCAACTGGTTCGGCGTTGAAGGGGCGGCTGGGCTGTCTGATTCGCTGGCTTTGGTGGGCAAGTCTGATCTCCCGTCAGACGTAACAGGGTTCCAGGCCACTCAAGACGGTGGAATGATAGACCTAATATGGAATCACATCTCTGACCTCGACCGGCGCGGATACGAGATACGGGAGGGAGGGGTGGCGTGGAATGAAGGCGTTCCCGTATGCGTGGGCGTTGCTGAGAATAGTTGGTCAGTGCCGATTCAAGAAGAGCGGAGGTATGTATTCCGCGTTAAAGCAACAGACAACAGCGGGGGGGAGTCAGCGACCGCAGCCGAGACGACCATAACGCCGATCATCCTGCTGCCCAAGAATGTCATCATCACCTATGATGAACTCGATCTCAGGGATGGCACGCACACATTTACCGCGTGGGCTTCATCTGGCTACACGATGGCCCACATGGCGGGCAAGGCAAGCGACCCTGGATTTATCGGCGAAAAATGGTCTGACTTTCCGGTTGAAGTTCTCTGTATTAAAGAGTTAGAACCGGGAGTTTACTACCCAGCAGGAGACTACGTTTCAGCCGTCCGCGACCTTGGCAAACCCGTCACGGTTAAGATCATCCCGAGAATTATCGTGGACGCTACTGCTGGAACCGCCTTTCAGCTCAAGTTCCGTAGCAGCCTGGACAACGTGACATGGACCAATTGGTTTGACGCGGTGGCACAGACGGTCACGGCAAGGTATCTGCAATGCCGCGTCTACCTGACCACCTCTGACTCCAGCAAAACGCCAAAGGTGCGGGCGTGGTTGTGGGTCGTGGATGTGCCAGACGTTGATAGGGTTGGCGCTGACGCTACGGTGTGCGTGGGCGGAACGGAAATATCTTTTGGGTATGTCTACTATGTCCCGCCTGCTGTGATGGCCATGGCGGCTGGCGGAAGCCGACGAGCCGAGATTACCGCAAAGACTACGACCGGGTTCACCGTCATCGTGGTCGATCCTGATGGCGCCGACGTGGGCGGCACCGTTGACTGGCACGCAAGGGGGTATTGACATGAAAAGGCGTCTGGTTCTGGTTCTGGTTCTGGTGCTTCTTGTGGCTCCCTTGTGGGCTGACGGCGGATGGGATCTGACGAAACCAGCCAATAATGGGTATATTGCGTCGTTCCCTACGGAGGTGCGGGCCAATCAGGCGGCCATCGTCGCCAGCATGACCCCGCCGATTGAGTGGACTGGCGAGGAGACTGCATACGGAAGGCCTTCAACAAAACAAGGTTTTAGCGGATACTCTCCGCTAAGTGGCGGATATACGTTCCCGGCTCATTGGCTCGGGTCTATTGGTGAATCCGTCACGTATATATTTGGCCCACGCGAAGAAATTCCGACCGAAGCCAGCGGATGGTATGTCACTGTAGCGTCATTCCCATACACAGGCCTTCTTGGCGGCTGCTATATCTCCATAAAGACGCCGACCAGAGATGGTAGTGGAGAGGCATCTTTCTACATTGATTCCAACGTATTCAATTTTTCGGATCGGAGATTGATTAGTATAGCCACAGGAACAGCGGCGCAGGACGCGGTGAACCTCGGGCAGATGAGCGCGGCGGTGGACTCGGTGCAGGTGATCGCGC
>CAYMEN010000048.1:0-28752 GCA_964389325.1 uncultured bacterium
AGGGTTTTTGGCCACTCTCGCCCGGCGACTCAGCTGGGAGGCGATTATTTCGATTATTTCGTCGTCGATGACCGTCACCTGGTCGTCATGATCGCGGATGTCATGGGACACGGCGTTCCGGCGGCCCTCGGGATGGCGATCGTCAAGACATCCGTCCTTCAGCGGGCGAAAGAGGGGTTCTCCGTCGAAAATCTCGTGAATACGATCAACTATACACTGATGAACAGCCAGGAGCGGCGTCTCATGGTGACGGCGCAGTTCACCGTGATCGATACGCTCGAACATCGGGCGACGATTTACCACCGCGGCCACGTGTTTCCGTTCCGGAGGGCCTCGAACGGGACATGGACCCAGCAACGATGCACCATCGCGCCGCCGCTGGGCGTCATGAAGCAGGCCCAGACTCCCGGCACGCCCGTCGAAATCCTTCCCGGAGATCGGTGGCTGTTCTACACGGACGGTTTGTACGAATCGCTCGGCGAAGGCAAAGAAGACGAGATGAAGATCGCCGCGCTTCAGACCTATCTTGGAACGCGACCTCTCGTTCCGCTGGTCGATGCCTGCAGCGACATTCTCGATCATCACCCGTCGTTTCTGACAGGTCAGCCGCAGCCGGACGATTATACGGTTTTGCTTCTCGAGAGGGCTTCGGATGCAGGAGTTGCCGGCCCTGAGAAAACAGCCGGATAGAAGGGCAGGAGCAGGAACATGTTCGAAAAAATCAGGGTGTTCGATTTCGGAACGGCGGCAATCACCTGGATCATCGTGTTTTTCCTGGTGTTTCTCGGTTGGATCATCGCCGGCCAAATCCTCCGGCCGATGCTGTTTCCGACGACGAAAGAGGCGATGGATCCTGCGTATGCAGCCACCTATCGTCTCGTTCCGACGCTGGCCTGTCTCGCAATCCTGTATGGGCCTTTCCTGATCGGTCTCTGGTGGTCCTGGAACAAGCCGGCCGTCCTGATGATCGAGCGCAATGGGGAATGGGTCCTTCGGAATTCGTTGTATGTGCCGCTCATGCGAATCCAGCCGGAACAGCCCCGCCAGCTCGAAGCCTGTTTTCAGCGGGAGCTTCATGAAGACTCACTCCGCGATTATTATTACGCCGGTGATCTGCGCATTCTCATCCCCTCGCAGCCGGGAATCTCCATCCGAGCAACGTGTGACGAGCAGCCTGACGGAAAACCCGATTTTTTCGCGAAGTTCGGCTATGGAACCGACACCCTCCTGCTCGACGGACCGCACGGCGGAAGGGCGACCCCGCTTCACACCTGGAGCGCTTCCGGACCTGTCTTTGTCGCGGAACAACCGCCCGCCGTCTCGGATTCCGCTCTCAGAAATTGAGTCCTGAAGAATGAATTCCACCCGTTCGCCCTGAGCCTGTCGAAGGGCGAGGACCTCTCGTGTTTCGGCTGGCTCTGCACGAATGGGAACGTGAAAAAGGCTTATCTTGCAGGGCCCACCACCCTTCCGGGAGGGGTACTCCGGGAACGCCTGATTCCGGGTATAATGAAAAAAACTCATTGAAGGGGCATTGCACGCATGCATCTGAATCGAGTCTCGGTTCTGGCTCTCATCGTTCTCTGGTGCGGGTTTTCACCGGTGTCGGCGGGCGAGTTCAAGGACTGGCTGAAGCGGTCGAACGGCGAGCATTACCAGCAGAGCGGGCTCCAGACGGTCGATCCGCGGGGGGACGCCTATCTCATCCGCAAACTCGACCAGATCCCCTGGAAACTGTTGAAAACGCTCGTCGGCGGCTCGTATCCGCAGGCCGAGATCGAGAAGGAGAGGGAACTCCAGACGATCGAAACGGCCCAGAAAACCGGGCAGGCGGAAGACCCGCTCAAGATCGGCCGGACGAAGCCGATCCATATTCCCCGGCTGATCAATGCCATCCACCGGGTCATCCTCGAAGAGTATCCGGCCATCACGCCGGTCATGGGCGAAGAGCACAAATGGTCGCCCGAAGCGCATCGCTACCTGTGGTACGGCTTCTGGCACCGTGTCGGCCGGTTCATCATCGGCAAGCAGAAAGAGTTTCCGACCCTTCTGTTCATGCGCTCGAAGATCTTTCTCCTGCTTGCCTGCGGCTGGACCAGCCGGTATGCCGTGACAGGCCAGGAAGAGACTCTCGAACAGCGGATCATGAGTTATCCCGATCGCGGTATGCAGCTTCACGACCTGTTTCGTGAAAGCTACCTGCTGAACAGAGGAAATATGTATCTCACGATGCTCACCGCCGAAAACGTGCTTGCGAGCGATCCTTACCGCATCGACCGCGGGGAGTCGCCCCTGCAGAAAAAACTCGTCTACATCCGGCACGATTCCCAGCCCCTCGGGGACAACTACGGCGCCTGGTACCATTTCTTCGGCATCGGGATGTACGGCCTGATCCGGGCCCCGTTCGTCGCCCGCGCCGTCGCCGAGATCGAGAGCTTCGGCTCCCTGTTCCTCGAAGGCAAGGACAAACAGGAAGATTATATCAATCGCTATGGAGCGATCTTCGGCCGCCAGCTCAACCGCCTGATCGAGAAGGAACTCTGGAAACAGCCGCTTCCGAAAGATGCCCGGTATGACTACATGCTCCCGCCGACCGAAAAGAGTTTCAAAAAATAGCCACCGGTTCATTCTCCGGTATGTCCGAAAACCCGCCGCCCAGATCGGTTTGGCGGGTTTTCTCTTTCGGCGGCTCAGGGATGGGGCTCGAATCTAGCAGGGCACGATCAGAAACTCATGCGCTTCCTCTGGCGGGGCTTGTACGGTTCGGCGGAAGCTGGTAGACTTCGGGCAGCCCTGAATTGCCCCAGCTGCCCAGGAGGTGCCCTCCCGATGAAACGTGCTTTTTACGCTTTGATCTGTCTGTTGCCGCTGCTGGCCGGATGCGGCATGGGCGGTTCTTCGAACAGCGGTTCCGCCGCGACCACGACGCTCTACGGGCAGCTGCAGCCGCCGGCCCTCAACGCGACAGCGCTGGTGGGCGGTTCGTCCCGCGCAGAGGCTGTGAAGGCTCAGCCGGGTTACAATACGGAGCTCCTGAAGGATTTTGCCGAGAAAGGCATCTGCAAAGTGAATGGAACGGCGGTTCCTTTCACCCTGAGCACCGGCGACAGTTCGTTCAAAGTCACAGGGCTCGAGCCCTTCGGGGCCTATGAAATCCGCTTCGATCTTGCCAGCTTTTCGCTGCGCGCGACCAAGCCCTTCACCGGAACCCAGATGAACATGGGAACCGTCAACCTCACCTCGACGGCAAAGTCGCTTCTGTATGCGGCATACGGCGGTGGAGAGCCCAAAGTCGGCCAGATTCAGGACTACGACATCCTCGAGGAATACTGCGTCACGCTTGCCGGAAAGCTCGCTGTCTGGCTTGCTGATGCGGATATGACCCCCGCCGCGTTCGAAACGCAGGTGGAGAGCGCACTTGCCGGCATCACGAGTCAGCATACGCTGGACAAGATCTCCCGGTTTACCGGTAATGACATGTCGGGAATCTGGAACGGCCAGGGAACGTTGTATACGAAGACGATCGACGGAACGTCGGTCGGCCACCGGGCGACGGCCAACCTGACGCTCCATGTCGAACGCATCACGGACAAATTGTCAGGCTATGTCAATGTTGAGGTTGTTTCGAGCACGAAGGTGAACGACAACGGGATGATTCCCGTCAGCGGAAAGCGTGATTTCACCGCGACGGTTGATAAAGAAGGAGAATTCACGTTCGAGGTCGTCAACTCTTCCCAGACGCCGATCGAACGTTGGAAGTTCGCCCTCGATGCCACCGATGCGCTTGTCTGCACGGTCGAAAGCCTGCATCCCCAGGGATACCAGACCGGGGCCGACAACCTGCCGAAATTGCGCCAGCAGTAACGCCGTTACCGCATGTAGATGGGGCGGCATAGGTGCGGTTCGCGAACCGCCCCTACAGGACGAACTCCTTGAGGGTGGCGCCCAGCAGGACGAGATCAATAGCGGTAAGAATATAAAAGCTGGCCCACGAGATGCGGCTGAGCCAGGGCGGATTCGCGTATTCCCCGAGCAGGGACCGGTCGTCGCCGAGTTTGACGAGGAAATACAGGAAGGGCGGCAGGATCAGGCCTTGCGCCACCTGCGACACGCGCATGACGGCCAGATACAGGAAGCTGATGCCGGGAATCAGCACGATCGCGGCGCCGGTGACGAGCAGGGACGTGAAGATCCAGTAGAACCAGGGGGCCTCGTCGTAGGTCTTGTTCATGCCGCGTTCCCAGCCCATGCCCTCGCAGATCGCGAACGCCGTCGAGAGCGGCAGAATCGCCGCCCCGAACAAGGAGGCATTGAAGAGTCCGAGGGCGAACAGGTAGCCGGCATAGGGGCCGGCGAGAGGAACGAGGGCTTTTCCGATATCATCGATGCCGGTGACCGGGGGGGCGCCTGGCGTGAAGTGCAGGGTGACGGCGCAGGCGACGATGATGAAGAACGAGATGACATCGGTCGTCACACACCCGAGCCCGACTTCCCACTTCGCGTCGTCGTAATCCTTGAGCGTGATCCCTTTCTCGATCAGGGTCGACTGGAGATAGAACTGCATCCAGGGCGTGATGGTGGTGCCGATGACGCCTATCATCGTGAAGAAATACCCGGCATCGAACCGGAATTTCGGGGTGACGAGCGCGGTCATCGCGCTTCCCCAGTCAGGGTTGGCGAAATAGGCCGAGATCGGGTAGGCGAGATAGAACACGATCGAGATGAGGAAAAACTTTTCGATCTTCTTGTAGTCATACTCCGTGATCAGTTTCCAGATGCCGAAGGTGAGCAGGGGGATCAGCAGGTATTTGAGCCAGGTGAAGACTTCCGGGTAGCCCGTCGCGGTGCCGCAGATGTCTATAGCGCTCGCTATACCCGCGAACTCGCTGATGACCGTGCCGTAATTCGCCAGAAGCACGGTCAGGAGCATCCAGAACGTGACCTTCACCCCGAACCGCTCCCGGAGCAGGTCGGCGAGCCCCTGGCCCGTCGCGGCCCCGAGCCGGGCGCTCATCTCCATCGTGATGATCAGCAGAACCGTGATGGGCAGAAGCGTCCAGAGCAAATCAAACCCATACAGCGCCCCGGCAAGGGAGTAGGTGGCGATGCCGCCCGAGTCGTTGTCGACCGTCGCCGTGATCAGGCCGGGGCCGAGGACGGCAAGAATGGCGAGCAGACGGCGCCTGGCGCGGGCGAAGGCGAGAAAAGGCTGCGGCATCGTCCGACCCTCAGCTCGTCAACGCGCGCCGCTTCCACATGCGCGGCATGTTGTCGAGCAGCAGCTCGATCACGTCGTCGATGGTAACGACGCCGATCATCCCGCCGTCCTCGTCGAGAACGGGAAGCGCGAGCAGGTCGTATTTCGAGATGAGCGCCGCGACCTCTTCCTGGGGGGTGTCGGGAGAGACGAAGATCAGCTTGTCGCTCATGATATCGACGACTTTTCCGGACGGGTTCGCGACGAGCAGGTCCCGGATCGAGACGACGCCCAGCAGTTTGTCGTTCTTGTTCACGACGTACAGGTAGTAGATGATCTCGAGATCGACGGCCATCAGGCGGAGATGCTTGAACGCCTCATCGACGGAAAACTCCTCGAAGATGGTGGCGAAACCGACACTCATGAGGCCGCCCGCCGTGTTCTCGGGGTGCTTCAGCAGCTCCCGCACGTCGTTCGCCTCTTCGGCATCCATGTGCGAGAGAATCTCGGCGGCCTTGTCCTCTTCGAGGTCCTGGAGGATGTCGACGGCTTCGTCGGGCTCCATCTCTTCGAGAATGTCGGAGGCCCGTTCGGTTGGCATCTCGGCGATGATCTGGGCCTGGGTCTCGGCTTCAGCCTCGGCCAGCGTCTCGGCAGCCGTCTCGGTGTCGAGGCCTTTCAGCAGGGAAAGCCCTTCCTGCACGCTGAGATCGTCGAGAATGTCGGCGAGATCGGCGGGATGGAGCTCGCGAATTTTTTGCGAGGGAACGGCGAGCTTCAGATGCGTGAAATTCGTCGGTACGCTTTCGACGATGTCCCAGCCGATGATTTCATTCCTCAGGGGGCCCGAGAACCGCTCGATCAGCGGGCACAGGAACTTCTCGAAGCCGAGGCGGCGCAGCAGGCCGCGAAAGCCGACGTCGACGCCCAGCAGGCGCAGTTCCCCTTTGACCTCGGCGATCTGCAGGTCGTTCACCCGCACGACGCGCGCGTCGGACGTGTCGACGATCTGCTTGTCCCAGATGTTGCGGACGAGCACCGAGTCGGGGACGTCGGAAAGCAGGGGCAGATCCGATACCGGCTGGATGAGTTCGAGCGATCCGGGGGCGAACTGGGCGAACTGGTCGCGTCGCACGAGACGGCGTTCGCCGGCTTCGCATTCGATGACGATGTGGGAAAGACGCGGATACTTTTCGCCGAGGAGGAGGGTGAAATCGACGACACGGGCCGGGGCGGCACCTTCCGCGGAACGGATGTCGGCTCCGATCAGATCGGCAAGGAAATACTTCGTTTCCTTCTCCCGGCCGGTGGGCATCAGCTCACTCCATGAACAGATATTTCCCGCACGTCATCATGATTCGCATCATACGTCGCCGACCTGCTTTTTTCCACCGTTTTCTGTACTTTTTTCCCGCCGAACCCGCTCGAGTTCGGGGCGTTCCGGCGGGTGCCGTTGACCCGAACGGCCGATGCGGGTAAACTGGGCTGTACAGAATGTCCCGCAGGAAGGAAAGGAGCATTTCCATGTCGATGCATCCCTGGTATGACAGTTGGCTCGATCGAAAAAACAAATACGCGCGCACGGACGAGCCGTTCCTTTCGGCCGACCAGTTCGCATCCATAGCGGTTGGAATAGGTCTGCCCAATATCGTCCAGAAGTCGACGTTCAGCTTCCGGACCGTCAAGGACGGCGCCGAACGGTTTCTCGGCGAGTCGAAGAGCGGCGAGAAACCGTTCGCCCGCATCTACACCCGTCTTGGCAACCCGACGACCGAGTATCTCGAAAAAGTGCTGTTTCGGCTCGACTGCCAGCATCTGATCGACGCCGCGCTGGCCGCGGACGAACGAAAACCCACGATTGCGTCCCTGGTCTGCGCGTCCGGCATGGGTGCCATCGCCTGCACGACGTTCGCGCTCGTGAAAAGTGGCTCCGAGATCATTTCGGGAAGCGTCTACGGCTGTACCGACAGCTTTTTCCGGTCGCTCGAAAAATTCGGCGTGAAGACGCATTTCGTCGACACCAGTGACGTGAAAAAAGTCGAAGAGGTCCTGAAACGAAGCCCGAACACGGCGATGGTGTATCTCGAAACTCCCGACAATCCGACATTGAACGTTTCAGATATCCGGGCGATCTCGAAACTCACGGAATCGCGTCAGATTCCCCTCGTCGTCGACAACACGTTCGCGACGCCCTACCTGCAGCAGCCGTTCCGGCTCGGCGCGGACATCGTCATCCAGAGCCTGACGAAATACGTGAACGGCCACTCGACCTCGGTGGCCGGCGTCGTCATCGGCCCCTGGTCGTTCATGGGCGAGCATCTGTTCCCGGTCTACAAGGACCACGGCCCGACACCGAGCCCGTTCGACTCCTGGCTGAACTCCCAGGGCCTCCAGACGCTCGCCGTTCGCATGGAGCAGGTCTGCGGCAGCGCCGACGAACTCGCCCGCCGCCTCGAGTCCCATCCGCGCGTTGCGCGCGTCTGGTACCCGGGCCTGGCATCGCATCCGCAGCACGAACTGGCGAAACGCCAGATGCGCAGGCCTGGCGGCATGATCGCCTTCGAGCTCAAGGACGGCTTCGAGCCGGCCCAGAAGCTGATGAATTATTTTGCCGAATATACGACCCCCATGGAACTGGCCGTCAGCCTCGGCAGCGCGATCAGCTACATCCAGCACCCGGCGTCGATGACCCATTCCGGCATACCGGAAGCCGACCGCCTCGCGCGCGGGATCACCCAAGGCCTCGTCCGCTGGTCCGTCGGTCTGGAAGGCGTCGAGACGCTCTGGGCGGCTATGGATGAGGGCCTGAAGCTTGCCTATGCCTGAGGCCCTTCCGTCCGGCGGCCACGATGTTCAGGTTCATGGTTCACGCAACAGGCGCATCACCCGTTCGCCCTGAGCTTGTCGAAGCCTGTCCTGAGCCTGCCGAAGGGGGCGAGAAACCGTTCGAGTTTCGACAGGCTGCTCAGCACGAACGGAAACGGTGAGTTTGAAGAAGGTTCGATAAAAACAAGCGGGGCCGAAGAATTCTTCGGCCCCGCCTGGAATCAATGCCTGCTTATTTGCGGAGAAGCTGCTGGAGACCGTTTTTCGCGGCGTCCATGACCTGCTTGGCCTTCCTGACGACTTCGGAACCCTGGGCCTTCTCGACGGCCTCGCGGTAGGCCTTCGAGGCCTGTTCATACTTTTCCTGGGCTTCGCGGATCAGGTTCGCCTTGGCGTCTTTCGCCTTGTCGGTGACGATGTTCACCTTTTCCTTCACGGTGTTCACGACTTTCTGCATGCCGTTGTTCATGTCGCTCTTGGCCTCGCCGACCTGGGAAGACACGGACATGGAAGGTGCCTGTGCGGCCTGCGCCTGGTTGAGAAGAACGCCGCCCGTCACTTCGTTGTCTGCCTTCTTCAGGAGACTGAACGCCAGCTTGCCGACCAGACCGCCCAGGAGGAAGCCGCCCACGACGCCGATGGCGCTCGGCCCAAGAGCAATGGCCCCTGCCACCCCGGCCCCGACGGCCGCGAGGTTGGAAAGGCTTTTGGTGCCGTAATCGGCGATCATGCCGCCGACGATCCAGCCGGCAACGCCGCCGACGATCGTGCCGAGCGGAGGAACGATCGCCGAGGCCATCGTTGCACCTGCAATCGCGCCGCCGACATGGCCGGCGACCTTCATGACCGGTCTGACGAACGACCAGACCTTGGACAGCACCCCGGCATTCGCCGGAGCCGGCATGACGAACAACGAGCAGACGAACGACAGGATGACCAGAAGATGAATCGACGTATGACGTCGTAAGGCGATGCTGTTCATGAGGCACCTCGCTTCGCACATGATTTCCGAAGGATGAATGTACAAATTATAAGAATTGCGACGGGGGGTGACAAGATGCCGGCTGGAAGAATGTGACGGCAATCGGCCGGCTTCCCTTCAGTGCTTGTTCGCTGCGTTCATGAGCATGAGCAGCGTGGCCTGTTTTTTCGGGAAGAAAATGCGCTGGGCGCGCTTCTGGCCCATTTCCTCATACGGCGATCCGTCGGGAAAGAGGAGAAGTGTGACATTGACAGGACCGTGCACGGGCGCGTCTGCGGCCACCTTTGCGGAAAAGGATTTGAAATCTGTGATGGGCTGTTCCGCCGGCGGAATGCGGATGATTTCCGTCGCCGAGAGGCCGTTGGGAACGGGGGCGTCGAAGGTCACTGCGCCCAGGGCCGGCGCTTTGAGCCCCTGCCAGGAACCGTTTGCGACCTGGATTTTCAGCTGAATCGGGGCGGTTGCATACGCCGGGTCTGAGACGGGCGGCGGCGAGGCGACACCCAGGCTCTCGAGCCAGTCGTTCCAGGTGAGGCCGAGGTCCGTCAGATACAGATCGGCGAGGACATACGCCCCGTCCCGGAAAATCTCGCGCCCGTTCGTGTCGCGCTGCAGAATGAACTCGCACGGCTGCGAGGCGAGCGCGGCGCAGGCCTCGGGCTTCAATTGCGTGTTCGAGGGCGGGGCGGGAAGCCGGATCGCGACGGAGCGGCCCTCGATGGTGCATCCGGACGCCGTGCCGTCCGGAAGGAGCCTGCCCATGCGGCCGCCGGCCCATCTGACGGGGTCGACGCTGATCACCTCCGCCTTGAAGGGGCGGGTCTTGATCTCCCTGAGCTTGCGGTCGAGGTCCTTCTTCATTTTCCGCACTTCGGGCGGCAGGTATCCTTGCGGCAACAGGTGCGCGATCGACATCATGCCGCCGCCGCCGCTTCCCGCCGCTCCGGCGCCGGCTTTCGCGATACCCGGTGTTTTCGGCGTGTCGCCCTGGCCGCCTTTCAGCGCAGCCGACATCTCGAGAAGGCCCTGCGACTGGACCTCCTGGACGTAGGCGCGGTCCTCGAACGGCGGCTGGCGGCTGACCTTGAACTTGTAGCCCCAGGACCGCAGCGTGGCGAAGTAGCTCATCTTGAGGGTTTTGAGATAGATGTCCGAGGCGAACAGAACGTTCCCCGACCTGATCGGCTTGTTCAATTCATCGTGATAGATATGGAATACGACGTCCTGCTTCTTGATGCCCGCCTTCAGCCGCCGTTTGAACTCCTCGCGGTCGAACTCGGACGTGAACTCGATCCGCGGAAGGCAGACGACCTCGGGTTTCCCGTTGATCTCACCCTGGACCAGGGTCGTTGTCATGTTCATCAGCCAGGTGCCGTTGACCGTCGAAATACGGTAGTCGATGCCCGCATCCGACGGATGGATGCTGAAAATATATAACAATAATAATAGTATGCCGACGATCGAAGACCCGCAGTGCCTGAAACGGCTGAGCGGCATTTCAGCGCCTCCTGTGCGAATTGATGACCCGCAATCCCGCTTTCGATGTCAGTATAGCATGAGAAAAAAGTTTGAACCGTTCGGGCCGGCCGGGTGTAAATAGGAATAGAGGACGCACGACCATGGATGACGAACAGCTGTTAACGGCGGCGGGCCAGGGGGATCGCAAGGCCTTCCGCGTGATCTACCAGCGATTCGCCGCCCCCCTCCTGGGATTTGTCCGGCGTCTGGCGCCCTCGCGGAGCGATCACGAGGAAATCCTGCAGGAAATCATGCTTCGCCTCTGGACCAAGGCTTCCCTGTTCGATCCCGCCCGGGGCAAGGCCCGCCCCTGGATCTACGCCGTCGCGGGCAGGTCGGCCATGACCTGGCTGGCTGACCATGGCGGAAAACGGGTTCCCGTGCCGGTGGGTGACGATCCGGTCCTGGAATCGGTGCCCGCCTCGCTGGATGACCGCCCGGAAGAAGTCTGTCTGCGGCGCGAGACATCACGGTCCATCGGCGAAGCCCTGGAGCGCATTCCGGAAGAAATGCGGCTGGCCGTGGTCCTGCGCCATCTCCAGGGGCTTGGAATCGAGGAGATCGCCCAGGTCCTGGACTGCCCGGAGGGAACGGTGAAGAGCCGCATCTTCAACGGCCTGCAACGCTTGCGGAGCGTCGTGGGCAAGGAGGAACGCCATGACTGAAAAACTGTCCTGCGTCGACGCCAGGGGCTTCATGGCGGATGCCCTGTCGGCCGATATTCCCCGCCCATGCGCCGTTCTGGAAGCCCATCTGCGGGACTGCCCGGCCTGCCGCGCGGAGTATGACGCATCGCTGGAGGTGCTCGGAAGACTGCGCGAGGCGGCCGGTCCCGATCCCGCGGTTCCCGATGAACTCTGGGAAACTCTCGAACGACGCCTGGCCGATCAGCCGCAGGAAGCCCCCCGGCGGATGGCCGCGGCTTCCGATAGCCAGCTGGGCCTGGCGCTGGCCCAGTATGCGTATATCGTTCTGCTCGGAATGGGCATCTGGGTGGCCCTGGTCATGGGACAACCGCTTTTCACCGAGCTCGCGATGAAATGCCGGTGGTTGTCCGACCACTGGCTGATCCTCGAATACGGCCTGTTCATCCTGTTCTTCTCACTCGGCGGATTCGTGGCGATTCTGGCCGCGCCGATCCTGATCCATGTCGAAACCTGTGCGACCCAGGATCTTCCGCTCTGGAAACGCTGGTATCACGCAATGGCGGGAACTCTCAGGCTCATGGCCTGCTGACGGAAAAGGAGTCTGCATATGGATTACCTGGAAGGCGAATGGACTCACAAGAAAATTCTCATGCTCGTCTGCACCGTGCTTGGCGCGCTGCTGATGCTCAAAGTCATCATGCATCTGCTGCCGCTGGCCATCCTCCTGTTTCTCCTCCTGGCGCCCCCCATCTACGTGCTGGCCGATGGCCAGGAGCGCAAGGTCAGGCGCCCGATCCTGTGGGCCGTGTTCACCCTGTTCACCTCGATTTTCGGACTGCTGGTCTACCTGCTTGCCCGACCCGAGGCGAAATCCCGCATCGAGTGCCCGCATTGCCACGGCGAGGTCGACCCTGCCTTCAAAAACTGCCCGTGGTGCGGGAATGCCGTGGCGAAAACCCTCAAGTGCGCGGGATGCGCCACGGAGCTGAGACCGGGCTGGAAGTTCTGCCCCAACTGCCGGGTGGCCGTCGCTTCCCCGGCGTCGGAAACCGTGTCCGGAAACGGAGCGGCGACGGCCTGAATACGACAGGCCGCGCAGGCTGACAGGGCTTCCGATCATCGGGGCCCGCGAACCAGAGGGCGGTGGGATGACGGTGATGAACCTTCTCCCGCCGCCCTTTTCCTGTGCCACCGGGTCCCCGGCGCTGAACGCGACAGTGCCGGGGGAGGGCCTTCATCAGGAAGTCGCGGTGCGGTTTCGGGCAGAATCCTCTTGCCGGGGAACCGGAGCGGGGCTACACTGGGGGAAAAGGCATTTTCGGGTGACACGGAGTCGGTGATGCTCAATACGGCAGGTCGCGCAGGATACCAGGAACTATGGCAGAAGCAGCTCGGCATGATCCGCATGATGCAGGCAACGAGCGAACGCAAGGCCCTCGCAGCCTTGACCGTGTCGGGGCATGTCGTCATGCTCGACCACGCCGGGCAGGAACTGTGGCGTACCTTCGTCGGGGCCGCCATGCGCACGATCAGCCTGGCCGATACGCTCGACGTCCTGGCGGTTGACGACAGCGGCAACTCGCTGCTGATCGATCCCAGGGGCCAGATTCAGTGGAAAAAGCGCCCGGCGGCGGCGGTATACGGGCTCATCAGCGCCGACGGGCAGTATGTCGTCCTCGTGACGCGCGAGCCGACCGTCGTCCTGGCCGACCGGCACGGCCGCGTTCGCTGGACCTACCGGAATCTTCTCAAGGTTCCCGCCGCTCTCGACATCTCTGCGAACGGCCAGACCGTGGCATTCGCCTGCCGCGACGAGCGCGGCGAGGGGCTCCAGGCCGTCGCGATGGACGGCCGGCCCTACGACGCGTTCATGGGGCTCGACCCCATTCAGGACCTCGCCGTCAGCGCCGACGGCCAGGTCACCGTCGCGCTCGACCGCGGCCAGGGCATTTTCTGCATCAACTGCGTCAAAAGCTTCGGCATCTGGAAAGGGAAGCTGAACGCCGACTTCTCGGGCGTCTCTTACGCCGACCAGACGAAACAGACGCTCCTGTACTCGAGAGATGGCCTGCTGACCATCCTCAACGCCGAAGGCCAGCCTTTTTGGGAACACCGATTCCAGGAGCCTCTGTTCCGTGCCCGATTGACGAGCGACGGCCAGACGATCTGGTATGCGACGCCGGAGGGCAGGGTCGGATGCCTCGTTTCAACGGCTTCCCGCGACTTCAGCCGCCTCGAGTTCCTGGATGTCGAACCGCCTTCTCCCGCGGACGGGGCGAGCATTCCCGCTTTCCGGAAGATCTGGCAGATCGATCTAGCCGGTGGCGCCGGCATGGCCCGGAAACCGCTCGTCCGCACCTGGCTTGGCGCCGACCAGATCGAGTATGCTCTGGTCTGGGACGGCCGCGACACCCTGCACTGCCGGAACGACGTCGGGGATGAAATCTGGACCGCGCGCCTCCCGGGCGGGGACGTCGCCGACATCGCCGTTTCGGCCGCCGCGGATCTCGCCATCGCGGTTGGAAAGAACGGCGTCGTCGGTTTCCGGGGAGACGGAAGCGAAGCATGCCGCTTTTTCGGAACCTTCCGAGCGGCCCACCTGTTCGCATCCGGGGCCCTGCTGCTTCTCGACGAGAAGGGGGCGGTTCACTACCACAGGCATCCCGGCCAGCCAGACAGAACCATCGAGTCCGGGGGCGCGATCTCCGCTCTCCTTGGTTCCGAGCATCTTGCCAGGCTTGTTGGGAAAAACCGGGTCACCGCCGTCGGCCCTGAAGGAAATATTGTAAATGATATTGAACTTCCCGCCGAGCCGATGTTTCACCGGATGGATGCATCCGGAAAAGAACTCGTCACAGGTCTCCGGAACGGGGATGTCCTGGTGATCGGTGAAAAGGCGGACATTCTTCGCCGGGCGAGCGTCGAGGGCGGGGCGAAACAGATCGTCATCCACAAGATCGAAGACGTGATGTTCATCGGCGGGGCCGCCGGCGACGGCGTCACGATCCTTCGGAGCGGCGACGGAACACGGATTCGTCTTCCCCTGACGGGAGGCGTTTCCGACATGTGTCTCACCAGGCTGGGCGCCGTGATTGCCACGGGAATCGACGAGCTGATCCTTGCCGCGCCCGACGGGCGTATCCAGGCCAGAACGACGTTCCCCGACAGGATTCTCCGGGTGCTCCCCTGCAGGACCGACGGGAGTGTCTACGTTCTCGGCGAGAGCGGCTTCGGCAAATATTCATCCGGAGCCGAAGGGCGGGATGCTCCTTCCGCAATCGGCTTTCTGGAAGTCTGATGGCGCACACGGCATCTTCGACTCTCGTGATGATTGACCGGCTCAGGCCCGATGACTGGGTCGGGCTGACGAGCGTTTCGGCGCTCGAGCGGGAGGCTTTCCCGGCCGATGCCCAGACGGCGCCCAATCTCGCTCTCATGGCGCGGGCCGGCGAGGTGTGGATTGCCCGTCACCCGGACGATGGGATCGTCGGCGAGGCTATCCTCATCGGCGGAGTCGGGCAGCTCCGGGCGTTTCTGTTCAGCCTTGCCGTGACTCGGTCCTGGCGTCGTCGGGGGGTCGGTTTCATGCTGATGCACGCGATTCTCGAATCGCTGGCTGCCAGAGGAGTGAAAAGCCTCGAGCTGACGGTGGACCCGGAGAATCAGCCTGCTCTTGGCCTGTATCTCTCGAAACTCGGTTGTGAGAGTGCGGAGTTCCTCCATGACCATTTCGGGCCGGGCCGGCATCGCCGGCTGTTGAGAAAAAATCTCGGACCCAGGGGGACTGAATGAGCATGTATCGTCGGATTTCGCGCGTGATGCTTCTGCTGGTCGGCATCTGTCTTGGCGCTTCGGCCCAGGCTGAGGCCCGGCCGCGGATCGCCGTCCTTCCGTTCACGAATCCGTCGGGGTTCGATTCCAGTTACCCGATCGGGTCGGGGCTCGCCCAAATGCTGAGGCAGCGGCTGATGCAGGCCGGGAAGGTCCTCGTCGTCGAGCGGGAAGAATTGAGGGCGATGAAAGACGAACTCAATCTTTCGCGGGACGGCTTCTTCGACGTCTCGACGATCCAGGCCAAAGGCGGGTTCCAGGGTGCCGATTACATCCTGCGCGGGAAAGTGATGGATTTTGGCCATTTCCAGCGGGACACCGGCCTCGGGACTCTGGGTAAGCTCGCGGGCGGCTTCATGCACACGAAGGTCACGGCATACGTGCGCCTCAGCGTCGAGGTGATCGATCTGAAGAACGGCCGGCTGGTCTTTTCCGACAATGCAGAGGCCCGTCACGACAAGACTGGCGCGGTCCTCCTCGCCGGCGACCTGAAAAAGGCCCTCGGCGCGGCCTTGAAGCTTGGCTCCTCCGAGTTCGACGCGTCGATGATCGGCCAGGCCACGCGAAAGGCGCTCGACCGGGTGATGTCCCGCCTGAATGGCCTGTTCCGGCTGGAGGCGCGGGTGCAGGCAGTCAGTCCGGACGGCATCATCATCGACATGGGAACCTCGAGCGGTCTCTCGGAGGGCCGGGAAGGCATCCTGTATGGCGTGAAGGAGATTCATAACCGCGCCGGCGTGGTCGTCTGGAGTTCGAAGAAAGAACTCGGGACCGTCCGTGTCATCGACGTGCAGCCCGACGGCTCGATGGCGACGGTTCCCCAGGGCGTTACGGTTTCGGAGGGGGATATCGTCTCTTTCGAGGCCCGGTGAGTGTTTTCTGAGAGGCTCTTTACAAAGCATTTCCCGGGCCGTATTGCGGGAGGCGCTCTGCGATTGGTAGAATAGAGTGTACGGGGCCACTCACACCCCGCCAGGAGGTAGTGTCATGATCCGTCGACCGGTGCGCCGCTCGGGGCTTGCATTGTTCTTTACGATTGCGACGATCGTCGTGATCAGCATTATCGTCTACGGCATGATCCATTTCATGCGGGGTGAGGTCCACCTGACCGAAAATTACGTGGACAGCACCTGCGCCCTGCTTCTGGCCGAGGCCGGCGTCGAAGAGGCGCTGTTCACGATCAAGAGCCGGATGAACGACCCCGAGAACGCGTTTTACAAGATGATCGCCAAGAGCGACGAGGGAAGCGTCGACATCGACATGTCCCGTCTCGAAGGGAAGGATTCCGCCGTCCCTCCGCTGATCCGCGACGGAAAGATCAAGACGCGCGTCACCTGGAAGCGCAATCCCGAAGCTTCGAAAGAGCTCGAGGCGAAGGGGCTCCCGCCCGACGTCCTGCGGAGCGGCCTCATCGTGATCAACTCCCGCGGCACCTATCACCGCACGAGCCGCCAGATCGAAGTGAAGAAGGCATGCAACGCCATGCAGGTCCAGTCGCCGTTCCCGGGAAACTCGATCGGCATGATCGCGCCCGAGCACGGCCTGTACCTGAACAAGACGCATCAGGACTCCTTCAAGATCCTGCCCTTCGACTTCTGGGACCCCTGGGGCTTCACCGTGAAGGGCGGCAAGGTGTTCATGCGCGACGGCGCGCGGGTCGATCTGCCCAAGTGGCTGATGCTGACCGACCTCCGGAAAGATCTCGACAATCCCTGGCTCGACATGGGCATCGGCTGGACCGGCTGGAACGGCGGCGCGAACTTCGCCGGCGCCGACTCGATCGAGTATCAGAACGAGGCGGTCACCCGCCAGTATTACAAGTGGATGGGACTGTTCCACTGGCCCTGGTGGGCGAAAGTAAATAACGAGGCCTATAATTCGAACACGAAAAAGGTCCAGGCCTACGAGACGAGCAAGATCAACCTCTATGACGAGGAGGTCTACCGCCGCCTGTCGAACCGGATGGTCGATCCCGAGAAGACGCCGAGCCAGGCAAAATACTTCGCCGACGTGAATTTCCGTGAGGCGTTCGGCCGCAACGAAGTGACCTACAGGAACGTGGTCCCTCTCTACGGCTGGGGTGACTGGCGGAAGGTGCCGAACAAGATCACCCGGTATCTCGGAAATCCGACGCGCGCGCATGATACGTCACATGCCGTCGAAATTAATGGCCTTACATATATCAAGGGTGATGTATATATAGAAGGATGGATGAAGGGAAAGGGCCTGCTCGTCGTCGAGGGAAATGTCTACGTCGGCGGCGACATCCTGACCATGACCGACGACGATGGCAGCAAGTCTTCGCTCGGCATCATCGCTATCCGTGACAAGGAACGCGACGTCTCGACCGAGAACCCGACGACCGGCAAGATCGTCTACAAGCCCCATCACGACAGCGACTGGTCGCGGCTCGGCGTCACCCACCCCTTCGTCAACGTCAGCCCGCGCTGGGAAGGCTGCTTCCATGCCGCCGGCGGATTCGAGCTCGACACCGAGTCGAGAATGCAGAAGATGATCAACCTGCACGTGGTCGGCAACCTTTCGACCGATTATTTCGACCGGCGCAGGATGCCGAACGACATCAAGGTCACCTATTACAACTGGCAGGAAATCCTTTCCCAGTCGAGTTACGATTACATGGTCGACAAGACGGTTAGATACGGTACGAAATATAACCTGGCCGTCATGAAAGACCTGATCGGCTGGAAAGAAGTGGAAGCGACCCTGTAAACGGCCTTGCCATGGCGCGCCTGACGGTGCTTCCGAGATCGCTGTTCGGGCGTCTGTTCGTGACGATGCTCGGAACGTCCCTCATTCTGCTCCTCGTCACCGGGGGCTTGCTGTACCGGCAGTCGTTCACGCTCCTGGACGACGAGGCGGAACGCAATCTGGAAGCCGTCGCCCGGCGGCTGATGACGGAATGGCGGTCGCTCAGGCACTCGCGCCCCGGCGGCTTCGGCTCGGCAGAACTCGAACGCCTGCTGTCTCTCGGAGGAAACGCGGCCTGGATCAATAATGCATACTGGGCGGAGTTCCGGGACCACGTGCCGCGGTTCGTCGCCTCGTATTCCGCGAAAATCCCTGGAGAGACCGACCTTCTGCCGCCTTCCATCGAAGACGTCGACGATCTGATCGAGGACGGCATGCTCGCACTCGAAGAAGGTCGAGCGTTCTTCCCTGATCCGGCGGCGCTGAACGTGGCACGCCGGTGCAAGATCGTGCTGGTTCCTCGTCTCGATCGCGACGGGATCGTGAGCGGAGTCGTGGGCGTCGAGGCAGACCTCCGATACATGGAGCTGTTCGGGGTGATGGGGCGGGCGGCCGTATCCGCGCTGCTGTGGGCCGTCCCCCTGTGCGTCGTCGCTTCCATGTTCCTTGCCGGAAGCGTTTCGCGCAGGGTCGGTTTGCTGGTGACGGGCCTCGAACGCATCGGCCGGAGCGAACCGCCGGCTTCCGAACATCTCGGGATCATCGAACTCGACCGCCTGCGCGAGGGACTGTGCCGCCTGTCCGAGCGCCTGTCCGAGCGCGAGGCGCAGCTGCGAAACATCCACGAGGAAAAAATCCGCGAACTCGAGTTCATCGGAAGCGCGATTGCCCACGAAGTGCGCAACCCGCTTTCCGCCATCGGGATGCATCTGGGACTGTTGCGGCGACGATACATGCCCGACGGCGCCGATACCGAGTCATTCAGGGAAATCCAGGGACAGCTGGAGCAATTGAAGATACTCGTGGACAGGTTTCTGGGCTATTCGCGCGACGTGAAACCTGTATGCGAGCGGTTTCGGCCTGCAGACCTGTTCCGCGACGCGATTTCCGCGAGAGTGCCCCCGAGCGGCCGGGGCGATATCCGATGCCCGGACGATCTGAACGTCGAGCTCGAGGGTGATATCATGATGTGGCGGCAGATCGCCGAAAATCTCATCGACAATGCCGTCTCCGCGTGTTACCCGACGCCCGTTGAAATGAATATAGAAATATATATGAAAGACGATAAACTCTGCTTCAGATTCGCCGACGCCGGCCCCGGCGTGCCGCAGGAACTCATGCCCAGGCTGTTCACCCCGTTTTCGACGGGCCGGCCCGGCGGCCACGGGATCGGACTGGCCCTCGTGCGGAAATTCGTGGAGGCTCATCGCGGGTCGATACGGCACGAGGCGGCCCCCGCGGGCGGAGCCGTATTTCTGATCGAGGTGCCTGCCGGCGCATGAACATTCTCGTCGTCGACGATAACCGGTCTCTCGTCAAGGGCCTCTGCACCTTCCTGGCGCAGGAAGGGCATGCCGCCGTTTCCGCCGGCACTCTCGCCGACGCACGTTCCGAGATCGCCGCCCGGCCGTTCGATCTCGTCATCACCGATCTGAAACTCCCCGACGGCGAAGGGCTCGACGTGATCCGTGCCGCCCGCGAAACCGAAAAACCCGCCGAAGTGATCCTCATGACCGCGTTCAGCACGATCGAGACGGCCGTCGCCGCGATGAAACTCGGCGCGCTCGATTACCTCATCAAACCGGTGCCGCTCGAGGAGTTCGCCTTCCGGATCGCGCGCGTCGCCGAGCGGCGCCGGTCGGTCGAACAGGCCGACACGCTCAGGCGTGCCAACGACGCGTGGCGGGCCATCGAGGGGCTCGAAGACCCCCTGGCGGCGATGGTCGGCGAATCGGACGGCATGAAAACCGTGAAAGGCCTGATACGCAAGGCGGCGGCCTTCCCGTCGACGGTCCTGCTGTGCGGCGAAACCGGCACGGGAAAAGAGGTGGCGGCCCGGGCCATCCACGGCCTCTCACCGTGGGCCGAGGGACCCTTCGTTCGCGTCAACTGCGCCTCGATCCCGGCCACCCTGTTCGAGTCGGAGCTGTTCGGGCACGAGAAGGGGGCCTTCACCGATGCCCGGGAAAAGCGGATCGGGAGATTCGAGGCGGCGCGCGGTGGCACGTTGTTTCTCGACGAAGTCGGCGAAGTCCCGCTCGAGCTTCAGTCGAAACTGCTGAGAGCGCTCCAGGAGAAGGAAGTCGTGCGCGTCGGCGGCTCAAAACCGATCCGGATTGAGACCCGCATCGTCGCTGCCACGAACCGCGATCTGGAGGCCATGGCTCTCCGGGGGGAGTTTCGCGAGGATCTCCTCTACCGGCTTGCCGTCGTCCGGATAACCATGCCGCCCCTCCGGGACCGCCCCGACGACATCCCACTCCTGCTCGAACACCTCCTGGCCCAGTTCAGGCGGGAATTCGGCAGGCCTGGTCTCAGGCTCGATCCTGCGCTGCTTCCCGTCCTGCGCGCCCATCGCTGGAGAGGGAACATCCGCGAACTGCGCAATGCCATCGAGCGCGCCGCCGTCATGGCCGAATCGGACCTCATGGGACCCCGGGACTTCGGAATCGCAGCGGCGGAAACCGGCACGTCGGCGGTTGAACCGCACGCATCCGCATCCGTACCTCCGTGCGCTGGGCTGACCGAATCCCTGGAAGCCGTCGAGCGTCGCATGATTCTGGATGCGCTCGAACGGTCCGGCGGAGTCAAGAGCAGGGCGGCCGAGCAGTTGAAGATTCCGAGGACGAACCTGCTGTATCGCATGAAACGCCTCGGCATCGCCGGGGCCGACGACAATCATGCCTGAAAGAAACCGGGCCCGGCCTCTCGGCCGGACCCGGCGATCTGCTGAAACGGGCCCGAATTCGATCAGTTGAACTTGGCCAGGATTTTCTGGAACGTCTCGTCGAGCTTTTTCTGAACCTCGGCTGAAATCTTCGTGATTTCCGCGGTGATGTCCTTCTGAGCGGATTCGAATGCCGACATGACCTTCGCCTTGTCCGCATCGTTCAGATGGGCGATCCGCTGCTGGAACTTTTCGCGGCGCTGGGTGGTGCGCTGCTCGAACTGCTCCCGGCGCTTCGAAATGCGGCTCTTGAACTCCTCGTAGCGCTTGGTGATCTTTTCCTTCGCCTGAGCCGTGCGGTCGGCGGTCCCGCTGGCGACGCCTTCCGAAGCGCGCTTGTTGCGCCGCTCGGCAAGACGGTCGGCACGCGATTCCAGCTTTTCGAGACGCTCGGGAATCTTCTCGAGGCGCTCCCCGATGCGGCCGAGAATTTTTTCCTTCATCTTCCCGATCCGCTCGATGATCTGGTCTGCGGTCAATTTCTCGCGGTTCCTGAGCCCCTTGCCAGGCCCCCGCCCTTCTTCCGCAGGCCCGACCATCTCGATGTCATCGTCCTTGCCCGTATCGCCGCCCGCCGCCGCCGGCTGCGCATACGCCGCCACGCTCAACGAAAAAAGACCTGCCATCAACAGCATCGTCCAGAATTTCTTCATAAACTCCTCCTGAATTTTTGTGAATCTTTCGGACATCTTGAACATCGCATTCCCCATGCCAGGTTCCTGAAACCAGCCAAATCTTGATCTGATGAGCTATTGGCGTTTCTTCGTCGAATTTCCGCGTCAAGAAAACGACGTTTCACCTTCTCAAACGTCAATATTTGGACGGTCGTCCGGATGATCGATCCGGCGGATCGAGGAGAGAGTTTTCATCTGTGCCCTTCCTTGCCGTCTCACTTAGTCGAGGAAATCTGCCGATAGCTGGTGTGAATAATCCTCGGACGAAAGGGGGTGGGACCGGTGAAAGACTCCCTCAAGCTGTTCATGGGACTGTTGCTTCTCGGGCAACTGTTCCTGATAGGGGCTGTCTCGGAAGACCAAGGGAAGACGTCGGTGGCAGGAGAGAAAGCCGTCGTCGTCGCCATGGCCCCCATTGCGTCCGAAGCGGTTCCCCTCGAAAGGCCGAAGCCGGGCGTGAAGCCTTCGAAAGCGATGGCCGCGCCGCTGCAGGCGAAGCCGCTCAGGAAACCCGTGACCATCCTGAACGTGACGCACCGGGCCGACGAGCCGTACCAGGCCCTGGACTTCGATTTTTCCGGCCCCCTGTCGTTCCAGGTTCCCACGAGGCTCGGAAAGCTCCTGCGCGTCCGCATTTCTCCGCCTCTGACACCGATTGCTCCCGAAACGGAACGCGGCATCTCGGCATTGTTCGAGTCGTTCAGATACTTCAGCGCTCCCACCTACACCGAACTCGTCTTCGCGGGGAAGGGCGCCTTCGGTGACCCCATCCTCGCCACCGGTGCGGGCGGCCTTCCGCGCCTGACGCTTCTCTTCCGGGCCGGAGAAGGCGAGTTCCTGCTCTCGGCCGGTGACCTGCTGGCTCCCGGGGTGACGTATTACACCGACCGTCCTTCCACGAAAGCCGGCCCGGCCGATGCGCACATCATCAGGGTCGACCCGCTGGCGAAAAACCTCGCCATCTTCCCGGTCCTTGCGAATGAAGGAATCTGTCAGAAAGAGATCCTCTCTTCCATGGCGAAGCGCTACAAGGCAATTGCCGGCATCAATGCCGCCTATTTCACCCACAACGGCGATCCGATCGGAACCCTGATCATCGACCGGCGCCTGATCAGCTCGCCCCTCTACGCGCGCTCGGTCTTCGGTCTCGCACGCACCGGCCAGCCCCTGTTCGGAAATCCGGACTTTTCCGGGAGCCTCAAAATCGGCGGCCTTGCCGTGCCGATCGATGCCGTCAATCAGCCTCGGAGTGGAGATCAGCTCGTGGTGTATACCCCGGAATATGCTCGCAGCACGCTGACCGATGAGGACGGGGTCGAGCTCGCCCTGATCAAGGGCCGCGTCATCGGCATTCATAAGGCCGACACGCTCATCCCGCCCGACGGCGTCGTGGTGTCGGCTGGCGGCGAGAAGGCCCGCCTGCTTGCCGACGTCAGGCTGGCCCAGATCGTCAGCCTCGACTACCAGGTGCTTCCTCCCTGGAGTGACGTTCAGCACGCGGTCTGCGGCGGTCCCCGTCTGATGACGGACGGGCGTATCGACATCAACGGTCACGCCGAGAAGTTTGATGCCTCCATCCGGAACGGGCGGCATCCGAGGACGGCTGTCGCCCTGACTGTCACAGGAGAACTCCTGTTCATCGTTGTGGACGGGCGATCGAAGCGCAGTGCCGGGATGACCCTGGCCGAACTCGCTTCCTATGTCAAAAAGCTCGGCGGATTGCGCGCCATCAATCTCGATGGCGGCGGTTCTTCGTCGATGTTCATCCGTGACCGGATCGTGAACAGGCCCTCGGATGGAAAGGAACGGCCCATTTCCAATGGCATACTCATTACGACGCGCTGAAGGGCGCTCTGCGTTCTGGTGCCGGCTGCTCGTGCTGCTGGCTGTTTTTGCCGGTATCGGCTCTCCGGGCGGCGCGGCGGAAGAGATGATGTTCCTCAGGGATATGAAGGTTGGGATGAAGGGTTTCGGCAAGACTGTCATCCACGGCCGGGATATCGAAACCTTCAACGTCGAAGTGATGGGCATTCTCTCGAACAACAAGATCAATGAAAACGTCCTGATCAGCGGGAAATCGATCCTGGTGCGTGTCGCCGGAAAAGTGATCGACGATGCCGGCGGCATCGCCGCGGGAATGAGCGGCAGCCCGATCTACATCAACAACAAGCTCATCGGCGGCCTCAGCTCCGGCTGGGTCATGACCGATCACACCGTCGGTCTCGTCACGCCGATCGAGGAGATGCTCGAAATCTGGGATTATCCCCTGATGACCAGCCGGCCGGCCGATCCGGATGCCCCCGTGCGCTGGAGCTGCTCCGAACCGCTCCGCATGGGCGGCCGGGAGATCCGGCATATCATCGAATGCGACGACCCCGCGGCGCTTGGAAGGGCTGTCGCCCCGGATGAGGCCGTGTTCATGCGCGCGGCGGCCCCCATCGTCATCCAGGGACTGTGTGAAAAAGCCATCGGTGCCCTGAACGGGCGTGGCAGAAACAAAAAAATCAAGATGGTGCCCGTTCCGGCGAGCGTCGGCCCGTTGCCGTCACTGCCGTCGATCCCGAACCAGGCTTCGGGGGCTTCCGGCATATCCGATCCGCTCGAGCCCGGCTCGGCGATCGGCGTGCAGCTCGCGCGCGGCGACATCAACCTGACGACGCTCGGAACGCTCACCTATCGTGATGGGAAGCGGATTCTGGCGTTCGCTCACCCCTTCATGAAGAAGGGGAACGTCTCGTTCCTGATGACGGGAGCGCATGTGTATCACTGCTTCTCGAGCGTTGAAATGCCTTTCAAGATCGGCGCGCCGACCGATATGCTCGGCATCATCACGCAGGACCGGGAGAAGGGGATCGCAGGCGAGGTCGGCCGCTTCCCCGCCATGATACCGGTTCAGATCGATGTGACGGACAAGGACCTCAAACGGTCCCGGAACATCAATTTCCAGATCGTGCGCGATCCGGAAGTGCTGGCTTCCGTCCTTGAATCGACCCTCATTCAATCTATAGAAGGCGTTATAGATCGTGGCGGCGAAGGCACGGCGCTGATGGGCATCGCCCTCGAATGCACCGGCAGTACCGGCCAGAAATACAATCTGCGCCGGGAAAACCTGTTTTATTCGCGTGACGACATCGTCGGCTCGCTCATCGAAGAGGTGACCGGCCTGTTCGACACCTTGACGGGAAACGAGCTCGAGGAAGTCTGGCCGACCCGCCTGCTGCTGAAAATCGAAGTCGAGAAGCGGCGTCGCACGATGACGGTCGAGAAGGTCGAGGTGAAGAACACCTCGATCACCCCCGGCGGCATGCTCGAGGTGTGGGTCTCGATGCGGCCGTACCGCGAAAAGAGCGTCGTCCGGAAAGTGCGGCTGCCGATTCCCCTCGAGATCGGCAAGGAAAATCTGACGTTGACCGTGTATGGCCTCACGATGAACCGGACGGAAGAAGGGATTTCGTCCGACGCGCCGGCGAAAGAGGGGGGCAAGGCGGGGCGCGAGAAGAGCCGGTTCGAGGAAACGGCGCATGACACCTTCGAAAGCACGATCCGGTCCTGGGTGAGCGCTCCGCGAAACTCGGACCTGGTGTTCCAACTGACCGTGGAAGGCGACGAATCGAAAAAAGTGAAGATCGATGGCAGAGACTTTCTCACCGAACCGACCAGTCTGGTCGTTCTAGGCAGAGTCGACAGCACGATCACCCTGAGCGAGGACTGAACCGTGATCCTTGTTAACCTGGCACGAAGCTTCGTTGAACTGTTCGGGAATCTGGCGCTCCTGTTCCTCCAGTCCCTGTACTGGACGTTTCACAGCCTCCGGAACGGCAGATTCGGATTCGGCAACCTCATCGAACAGATGTCCAGAATCGGCGTCGACTCGCTGCCGATGGTCATGATCACCGGCTTTTCGACGGGCGCCGTTCTCGTCGTCCAGATCGGGTACCAGTTCACCCAGCTCGGCGCCGAACGCTACGTCGGCGGCGTCGTCAGTCTCGCCATGGCCCGCGAGCTCGCGCCGATCCTCACCTCGATCGTCGTCGCGGGCCGCGTCGGATCGGCCATCGCGGCCGAGCTTGGCACCATGAAGATCACCGAGCAGATCGACGCGCTCGAGACGATGGCGACCAATCCCGTCGATTATCTCGTCGTGCCGCGGTTCTGGGGCTGCACGATCATGCTGTTCATGCTGACGATCTTCACGAACATCGTCGGCGCGATCGGCGGCTCGATCGTCGCGGTCTACCAGATCGGCCAGACCCTGACCACCTTCAGCGACTCGATCCTGCAGAATCTCAAGATCTACGATTTGATGGGAGGCCTGTTCAAGGCCATGGTGTTCGGTGCCCTCATCGGCATCATCGGCTGCTACAAGGGGTTCACGACCGAAGGTGGCGCCGAGGGCGTCGGGAAGAGCACCACGGGCGCCGTCGTGCTCGCGATCATGTTCATCCTCGCGGTCAACTACTTCCTGACCGTCGGCATCAACAACTTCAACATGGCATACCTGCAATGATCATCATCTCGAACCTGTCGAAAGCGTTCGGCCCCAAACGGGTGCTGAGCGGAATAAATCTGAAGATATACAAAGGCGAGTCCCTCGTCATCCTCGGCCCGTCTGGATGCGGCAAGAGTGTGCTTCTCAAACATATCATCGGCCTGCTCAAACCCGACGAGGGGCAGGTGCTCATCGACGGCGAGGACATCACGAACTTCAGCCAGATGCGGCTCGATGGCCTGCGTATGCGCATGGGCATGCTGTTCCAGTCGGCCGCCTTGTTCGACTCGCTCACGGTCGAGGAGAACATCGCCTTCGGTCTCCGCAAGCACACGAACCTCTCGAATCTCGCGATTCACCACATCGTCTCGGAAAAACTCGAGATGGTGGGACTGCCGGGTTCCAACCATCTCATGCCGAGCGAACTGTCGGGCGGCATGCGCAAGCGCGTCGGCCTCGCCCGGGCCATCGCGATGGAACCGGAAATCATCCTCTACGACGAGCCCACGACCGGTCTCGACCCGATCATGACGTCGGCGATCGACGAGCTGCACCTCAGTCTGAAGAAGCGGCTGGGCGTCACCTCGATCGTCGTCACGCACGATCTCGCCTCCGCCTATCGGGTCTGTGACCGTCTGGCCCTGCATTACGGCGGCAAGATCGTCGCCATCGGCACGAAGGAAGAGATCATCAATTCACCCGATCCTGTCGTCCAGCAATTCATCCGCGGCGAAGCCAAGGGTCCCATGACGCTCCTGTGAAGGCGAGGAAACAGCAATGAACTCAACATTCAAAGTAGGTATCATCACTCTCATCGCCACCTTTCTGCTGGTGTACATGGTGTTCATCATCGGGGACATCCAGCTGACGGAGCGCGGCTATCGTTTCTACGTGACCTTTTACTCGGTCAACGGCCTGAGCACCGGGGCTTCCGTGTCGATGGCCGGCGTCAAGATCGGAAAGGTCGAGACGATTGAGATTCGCGACGACCAGGTCGTCGTCAAATGCTATGTCCGTGAAAAACGCCATCGAATCAGGAATCGTAACACCTTCACGATCGGAACCGCGGGCCTGATGGGCGAAAAGTTCATCGAGATCGTGCCGACCCGCGACCAGTCGGCGCCCTATATCCAGAACGAAAGCGTCGTCGAGGGCACCGATCCGACCCGCATGGAGGAACTGTTCGAGCAGGGGAACGAGCTGCTCAAGAAACTGCAGAGTCTGACCGCGTCGGCCAAGGATATCGTCGGCGATCCGGAGCTGAAACAAAGCACACGCGCGATCTTCAAAAACGCCGAAACCGCCTCCAAGAACGTCAACAAGATCATCGAGTCGGTTCAGGATCGCACCGACAGGATCGTCGAGCATCTCGAGAACGTCCTCCGCAAGGTCGACGAGGAGGTCGACGCCAACCGCCAGTCGATTCGCGACATCGTGAACAACATGAAGGATTTCAGCAAACGCATCGGCGACATCTCGAGCGAGAACAGGGAAAGCCTCAAGGAGATCGTCGACAACGTGAAGAACGTGTCCGACCGCCTCGACAAGATGATCGACGAGCTGAATCGCGATCAGAAGCTGACGAACGACGTGAAATCGACGGTCGAATCGCTGCGTAAGGCCAGCGAGAACGCCAAGGAGATCACCCGCGAGGTGAAGGAGATCGTCACCGAGAAGGATATCCGCAGCAAGATCAAGACGGGCCTCGACGACGCGCACAAGATCGCCCAGGCCGTCGACAAGGTGTTCCTGAACATCAAACAGACCCGCATCGATTTCAAGTATCTGCTTAGATATAATAAAGAAGAAGATACATTCTTCAGCGACATCATGGTCGACATCTGGCCGAGCGAAAAGAGCTTCTACCGCGTTGGCGTCGAAGACATCGGCGGCGACCCGCTGTTCAACCTGATGGTCGCCCGCGACCCGCAGCAGCGGCTGATCAAGCGCGCCGGCGTCATCAGCTCGAAGGTCGGTCTCGGCGTCGATTACCAGTGGGCGCAGGATATCAACTACAGCCTCGATGTCATCGACACCCGCGATCCGACCGTGCGCTTCACGAGCGGGTATGCGATCCGGCCGGGACTGAAGTTCCAGTTGCGCGTCGACGACGTGACCGACAAGAAGGACGTGAACTTCGCGATCGAATACAAGTTCTGACGAAGGGCGAGCCATGACCCCACTCAAAACGAACGGAAAACCGCGCATTCTGATCGTCTCCACGGGAGGAACGATCACGATGGTGCGCGGGAACGACGGCGGTCTCGCTCCGTGCTCGGATGCGGGAATGTTGCTGAACAAGGTGCCCGAACTGCGGCAGTTGGCCGAAATCGAGGTTCTGCCGCTGGTGAATCTCGACTCGACGAACCTCCAGCCTGCCTTCTGGCTGGATCTCGCGAAGGCGATCTACCCGCGGCTCGACTCGTGCGACGGCGTCGTGGTCACGCATGGCACAGATACGCTCTGCTATACAGCCTCAGCCCTCGCGTTCATGCTGCAGGAACTGCCGAAACCCGTCGTGATGACCGGATCACAGGTCCCTCTCGACGAGATCGGCTCCGACGGCCGGGCGAACCTGATCAATGCCGTGCGCGTCGCGTGCGGCGACGTGGCGGAAGTACTGGTCGTGTTCGGGTCATTGGTGATCCGGGCGGCCCGCGCCAAGAAAACCTCCGCATTCGATATGCAGGCGTTTACATCGGTGAACGCGCCTCCGGTAGGCACGATCGGCCTGACGATCCGGATGGACGACGGGCTGCGCATGCGGGGAAAACGCCGCGCCCTGCTGAGGGCGTTCCTGAATCCGGACGTGGCGATGCTCCCCGTGTATCCGGGCCTGAAGCCCGAGGTCGTGTCGCATCTGGTCGCGACGCACGCGGGACTCGTTCTCGAGGGATACGGCGCCGGGCATATTCCGAACGCGGAAGGGGCT
>CAYMEN010000049.1:0-25735 GCA_964389325.1 uncultured bacterium
CCATCCAGGGAAGCTCGAAACTGAACGAGTTCCTGCGTCGGAAGGGAAAAGGCAACCGGCTCGGCGACTACGACGCCAAGGCCGAAGCCATGGAGTCCTCGACCTCGTTCACCCCCGTCAGCGCAACCCCGGGGGCCGATGCCCTGGCGGCTTCTCCCGTCGGCTCGGATATCGATTTCGGTGCCACGTCGCTGGAAAGCAGGGCTCCTGCGGTCCAGCGGCCCGTTGCGGCGTCCGCTCCTCGGCAGAGCGTTCAGATGAGAACCGGCGAGTTGTCCGTGAACCAGGAACGCTCGCTCGAGAAGCGGTACTCCCTGTGCCAGTCGTATCTCGACCGGGGACTGGTGAACGAGGCTGCCGCCGAGCTCGAAAAAATCGTCGCCGCCGCCGGCGACTCGGGCATCGGCCGCCAGGCCCGAAGCCTGCTCCTGAAGGCACGCAAGGAGCTCGACGAAAAGAATGTCGAGTCCGCCCGCACCCACCTCGAGATGGGCAAGGACTTCTTCCGCGCCGGAAAATACGACATGGCCGAGAGCGAGTTCCGCAAGTCTCTCGAGCGGTATCCCGAAAACGCCGAGGCGATCAAGGACCTTGCCCTCCTGCATTACAACCAGGGCCGCCTGAAGGACGCCTACGAGGAGTGCAAGCGGGCGATCGCGCTCGACCGTGGCCTCAAGGAAGCCTACATCGTGCTTGGTTCCCTGTATTCGAAAAAGGGCCGCGTCGATGATGCCGTCAGGACGCTGAAACGCGTTCGCGAGGTATCGATGAAGCGTGACGCCGTCGACGATCTCGCCGAGCGGATGATCGCCTCGCTGACGGCCGGTTCCTGACCATGCATCTCATCGAGGACGGTGGCGTTCTCGCCGCTTTCTCAGAGCGTTCCGACGGGGACCTGGGCTTTTACCGGCAACCTCCCGATGTCGCGGCAAATGGCTGGCAGATGCTTCCCATCGTGCGCGAACGCGGTCTTGGCGCTCCGTTCTGGGCGACGCAGATTCACGGAACGGCCCTTCATGAGGTGGGTGCCGGCTCGGTACCGGGCGACCAGGGGGACGGGGACGCTCTCATGACCGCCGGGCGCGGGATTCCGATCGGCGTCTTCACGGCTGACTGTCTGCCCGTGCTGATCTGGAGCGATAAAGCCGTGGCGGCCGTTCATGCCGGCTGGAAAGGGACGCGAAGCGACATCACGGGCCGAACGATCGAGATGCTTGCCGAGCGGTTCGGCGCGGTTCCCGCGTCGCTGCATGTCGCGATGGGTCCCGGTATCGGGAACTGCTGTCTGGAGCTTGGTGACGAAGTTCCGCCGACGTTCCGCGAGGCGGATGAGGGATTTCTGGGTTTCTTCTCCCACGGGGCCAGGTGGCACCTTGATCTGCGCGGGCTGAACGTTGCCCAGTGCCTGCGCCGGGGCGTGCGACTCGACCGGATCAGGCATGTGAACGACTGCACCCGGTGTCTGCCCGGGAAGTATTTTTCCTACCGCGGTCAGAAGGGCCGCCAGGGGAGCCTCTTCTCGTTCGTCATGCGGTCGTAGGGAAGAAGCGAGAACGATCAGAATCATGTCCGGAGGAATGCGATGATAAAGCTTGGAGTCAATATCGATCACGTTGCCACCATCCGTCAGGCGCGAATGGGGCGTGAGCCCGACCCGGTCGGGGCTGCGGCCCTTGCCGAACTTGCGGGGGCGGACGGCATCACGATCCATCTGCGCGAAGACCGGCGCCACATCCAGGACAGGGACGCGAAGATTCTGCGCCAGACCGTGCGGACGCGCCTCAATCTCGAAATGGCCGTGAACGAGGAGATCGTCAGATTTGCCTTGGAGATGAAGCCTGACATGGCGACGCTCGTTCCCGAACGACGCCAGGAAGTGACCACGGAAGGCGGTCTTGACGTCGCCGGACACTTCGACGTCGTGAAATCCGCCGTCGAGCGACTCAAAAAAGCAGGAATCGCCGTAAGCCTCTTCATCGATCCGAATGAACGCCAGGTCGAGACTTCCGCAAAGACCGGGGCTTCGTTCATCGAACTCCATACCGGTCGCTATGCCGACGCGGTGAGCGAGGCCGAGCACGAGGCCGAACGCCAGAAACTGTATGACATGGCGGCGCGGGCGAAAAAACTCGGACTTCGTGTCAACGCAGGCCACGGCATCACCTACTGGAACGTTCATGACCTGGTCGGCATGCCGGCCCTCGAGGAGTTCAACATCGGCCACAGCATCATTTCCCGCGCCGTGCTCGTCGGGCTCGGGAGGGCCGTTTCCGACATGAAACATGCGATTCGCGAGGCGGAACTTCCCGATCGGACATGAGGCCGCCCCCGTTCAATTTGCGTGGAAACTGTTAACTCTTCGTCACAGGCTGCCGATGAATCATCCGTGGTATTTGCCAAGCTGTGCAGGAAAAAGGAGAACCCTATGCTGAGAACGGTGATGTCAGCACGATACAGACGGAGCTTCATGGCCGGCGTCATGCTGATGATGATGTTCACCCTGTTTGGGTGCACCACCGGCGTCAAGAAGGATCCGGGACTCACCGATTACGAGGCCCCGACCATTCCTCAGAACGTCGTTGGCATCGGCAAGGAAAAGGCTGTTCTGCTCACCTGGAGCTCGAACACCGAGGCCGATCTGGTCGGCTATCAGATCTATCGCTCGACGAACTCGGGCGGGCCGTTTACGTTCATCGCAACGGTTGGAAAACTGGCGGCGCCGACGTATCTGGACAACGACAACCAGAACGGTCTGGTGAACGACCAGTATTACTATTACAAGATCTCTGCGTTCGACACGCAGGGAAAGGAATCCGACCTGTCGAAGACCAACGCGATCCAGGCCCGAGCCGGCCTGCCGGTCGAGGAACGGCCGCCCCGCGTGGTCAACATCAAGGTCCGCTCCAGCCAGGACAGCGTCTACATCGCCTGGGACAAGGTGACCGGCGTCCAGATCAAGGGCTACAACATCTACCGCGGCCTTTCGACCAGCGCCGGCGGTGTGCAGTGGATCTCGTCGGTTCCCCAGGATACGCCCGGCTTCATCGACACCTCGGTCGTGAAGACCTCCGCCGAGCAGTACACTTACGTGATTCGCTCGTTCAACGAGCAGTATACCGAGAGTGAAAACTCGGATCCGGTCCAGGTCACCCTGCGCTCGGGCGACGACACGATTCCCCAGGCCCCTTACGACGTGGCCGTCAGCAACGACACCGACCCGGTGATCTCGTTCCACAAGCCGATGTTCAACCAGAACGGCACGCCCATCTTCGAAGGGAACAACCCGACGCTCGACATGGACGCCTACCTGATCTTCCGGGCGAACCAGAACGACCGCCTGTTCTCGCTGATCGGCATCGTCGAGGACAACGGCTCGGCGAACCTGACCCAGACCTTCAAGGACATCAACGGAACGCCCTACAACCTGTTCGCGGTCCGCGCAATCGATCGCAACGGCATGATCAGCGACATGAGCTCGATCGTCACCCAGTCGTCCGACGCGGACATCCCCGCGGTGCCCTCGGGCGTGACGGCGTGGTCGTCGACCAGCACCGAAGCCGGCATCAAGCTGGCGTGGGGCGCCTCGAAAAATGCCGTGAGCTATAATATCTACTTCTCGACCGTCGCTGACGGCGGCTATACCCGCTTCGTGACCGGCCAGCCCCAGTGGACCGAGACCTCGGCCTACGTCATCAACACCTATCCCAGCAGCTTCATGCAGAATCCCGAGAAGAAGGGGCAGAAGCTCGAGTTCGGCGTGCCCTACTTCTTCAAGGTCTCCGCGGTGAGCTCGTCCGGCAAGGAAAGCGAGCTGAGCAACTACGTGAAGGCGTATCCGGGCGGCCTGTGGGTTGGCCTGCTCGAGGGCGAGGACACACTCTGGGAGTTCGACGAGAATGGCACCAGTGGCACGATCGATGGCAGCTACCTGGTCTACAACTCGAAGGATTACACCCATATCGACTACTATTCCGGCGCCGGCGTGGCCTTGCTGCTGGCGGATACGGTCGGAACGCCGGGAAACGGCGACGGGTATCTGTTCGGGAACACCGGTCTCTTCTCTACCCTGTATTACAAGCTTCCGTCTCCCACCAGCGGCTCCTATCGATATAACGTCTACGCCTATATGTATCCGCACACAACCGGTGGAAACTGGCGCGTGCAGATCCGCGAGAACGGCGTTCTCACGACGTCGCTCCTCGAGAAGGATGTCAGCGGCTACTCCTCGATCAACAAGGGGAGAACCCAGATGTCCCTCGGTCAGATCATCCTCAATTCGGGTGTCGAGGGCGTCGCCATCACAATGACGGCGATCAACGCCGGCGCCGGCGGCGGCGCCAACCTGTTCTTCGACGGCCTGGTCTTCGTGCGGGTGCCCTGACCCCCTCCACGATCGATCGCTCAACGATCGCCCCGATCCGGCCCGCCGGACCGGGGCGATTCTCTTTGTACCGCCGAGGAAGGGTGCGTTGCATTTGCCGGAAGGGGCGTGTATACTTTTTCGTCGTTCAATTTTTTTCGGGAGGCACTCATGTCATCGCATGACAGGCGCTTCGGCGCCTTTGTCCTGTTTTTTGTCGCCCTGTTCGGATTCGCGGGATCTCTCGATGCCGCCGAACCCGGTTCCACCGCTCCGGCACCTGCAGCCGTCGCTCCGGCCGCCGGCGCACCCGGCGATGTCCTTGCCACGATCGGCTCCTACACCGTCACCCGCGAAGAATACAATCGCGAGTTCGAGCAGTTCATGAGCTCCGTGAATCCGCAGGTCAAGGCCCATTTCGAGACCGCGGACGGGCGGAAGCAGTTCCTCAAACAGTTGGTCGAGATCACGCTCATCGAGCGCGAAGCCGACAAGCTTGGCGTAGCCGACCGGCCCGAACTGAAGGCGGACATCGAGGATGTCGCCGCCAACATGCTTTCCCAGTATTACATCCGCGGGCTTCTCGAGAAAATCGATGTGCCGGCCGCCGATATCGAAAAGTTCTACAACGAGCACAAGGACCAGTTCGTCGATCCGACCAAGTTCCATCTGCACCAGATCAGCGTTGCCGATGAAGCGGCGGCGAAGAAGCTGAAGGGCGACATCGACGGCGGCAAGTCGTTCGCCGACATCGCGAAGGCCTCCTCCACCGATGCCTCCAAGGACAGCGGCGGCGACCGCGGCTTCATCACGCTCGGCGAAGTTTCCCCCGTCATCGCCCAGTCTCTTGCGACGATGAAGGAAAATCAGCTTTCCGAGCCCGTCAAGAGTGACGACGGCAGCTGGCTGCTCGTGAAGTATTCGGAAAAGCAGGAAGGCAAGGCCAAGCCGCTGGCCGATGTCACCGCCCAGATCAAGCGCGAACTGACCGATTCGAAGAGGCGGGAAGCCTACGAGTCCCGCCTCGGCGACATGGAAAAAGAATACAAACTCGTCGTTGCGTCGGATGGCGTGGCGGTCCTTCGCCAGGCTGAAATGAAGCCGGCCGATCTCGAAAAGCCCATCTGCACGATCGGCGACGAGGCGATCAAGGTTTCCGCGATCGCTCCCGATCTCGAGCGCATCCCGCCGTTCATCCGCCCCCAGCTTCTCGAGGGCGACGGCCTCAACGATTTCGTCAAGCAGTTCTGCTACCGTGAGCTCGTGAAGCGCCACGTCCAGAAAAACCGTGCCGAACTCGAAAAACAGTATCCCGATGCCCTTCGGAACGCGAAGCGGCGTGTTTCCCTCGACGCGCTCCTGAAAGAGCAGGTTGCCGGCAAGATCAACGTCACCGACGACGAGGTCAAGGGCTTCTATGAGAAGAACCTGGCCCAGTTCTCGACACCCGAGCAGTCCCGCGCCCACCACATCCTCGTCGAAGCCGAGGACAAGGCGAAGAGCATCATCGATCAGCTCGCGAAGGGCGCGAAATTCGAAGATATCGCCAGTGCCGAGTCGAAATGCCCGTCGGGCAAAGAAGGCGGAGATCTCGGCTTTTTCGGCAAGGGACAGATGGTTCCCGAATTTGACGAGGCCGTCAACAAGGCCGAGATCGGCAAGGTCGTCGGCCCGGTCAAGACCCAGTTCGGCTGGCATGTCATTCGCGTCGATGAGCGGCGTGCGGCCGGTTCCAGGCCTCTCGAGGAAGTGAAAGAGCAGATCCGCAGCCAGCTGCTTCCCGAAAAGCAGAAGACGGCCCTCGAACAGTATGTCGCCGATCTCAAAAAGGCTCATCCTATCCAGGAATTCGCCGACAAACTGTAATCCACGACCGTGCAGTCCGGCGCCTTCAGGGAGCCGGGCTGCTCCTGAGACACTACCGGACACGGCTGAAATCGAATGATTGATCAGATCACAAGAAGCGGGTTGAAACTGTTGCCTGCTTCAACAACCAAAAATTCAGGAGGTTCTCGAAGACCCGCCATGTCAAATGCCATAACGTATGTCATCTTGACGGTGGTGGCGGGCTTCGTGGGATATCTCATTTCCGGCATGATGCGCCGCCGCCAGGACGAAGATCTCCTGGCGAAAGCGCAGGCGGACGGAAAGAAGATTCTCGACGACGCCAAGACCACCGCGCAGACCGAACTCGAACAGGCTCAGAAACGGGCCAGGGAGATCAAGGAAAAGGAGCTCCTGCTCCGGAAAAACACCGAAAAGGAAGCGAAGAAGCGCAAGCACGAACTCGACAAGCTCGAGGCCCAGCTTCTCGGCAAGATGGAGAAGGTCGATGCCAAGGCCGATCTCCTCGAGAAACGCAGCGACGAGTACCGGCAGCGCGAACAGACGCTCGACGCCCAACGCCAGGAGATCGACAAACTGATCGAGGCCCAGCGCCGCGAACTCGAGCGGGTCGCCGGGCTCAGCCCCGAGCAGGCGCGCGAGCAGCTGCTGAAAAAGGTCGAGGAAGACCTGCAGTACGACATCGCCGTGAAGATCAAAGACGCTGAGCAGCGGATCAAGGAGTCGGCCGACAAGAAATCGCGCGAAGTTATAGCTAGTGCTATACAACGGTGCGCGACCGACCACACCGTCGACCCGATCGTCTCGGTCGTCGAGCTGCCGAGCGAAGAGATGAAGGGCCGCATCATCGGTCGCGAAGGCCGCAACATCCGCACCTTCGAGAACATCACCGGCGTCGATGTCATCATCGACGACACCCCGGAAGCCGTCGTCCTCTCTGGCTTCGATCCCATCAAGCGCGAGACGGCACGCGTCACCCTCGAGATGCTCACGCTCGACGGCCGCATCCACCCCGCGAAGATCGAGGAGATGTACGAGAAGGCGAAGAAGGAGATCCAACTCCGGATCAAGGAAGCCGGCGAACAGGCGATGCTCGCGCTCGGCATTCCCGCCCTGCACCCCGAGCTGGTCGAGATCGTCGGCCGCCTGAACTACCGCACCTCCTACGGCCAGAACGTGCTTCAGCACTCGATCGAAGTGGCGCATCTGGCCAGCAATCTGGCCGCCGAGATCGGGGCCAACATCCCGCTCGCGAAGCGGGCCGGACTGCTGCACGACATCGGCAAGGTCATCGAGAGCGACGAGGGAAACCACGCTTCGCTCGGCGCCGACTTCGCACGCAAATTCCAGGAGTCGCCCAAGGTCGTCAACGCGATCGGCGCCCACCACGAGGACCAGCCGTTCGAGTCCGTCGAGGCCGTTCTCGTCGCCGCCGCCGATGCCATTTCGGCCTCCCGCCGCGGCGCCCGCAACGAGTCGCTCGATGCCTACGTCAAGCGGCTCGAGAACCTCGAGGCGATCGCGAAGGGCTTCGACGGCGTCAGCTCGGCATACGCCATCCAGGCCGGCCGTGAGATTCGCATCATCGTCAACCCCGAGCGGGTCGACGACGGTGCGGCGCCCAAGCTGTGCAGGGACATCACGAAGAAGATCGAGAGCGATCTCGAATACCCCGGGCAGGTCAAAGTGGTCCTCATCCGCGAGGTGCGCAGCGTGGAAGTCGCGCACTGACGGGAATTGCGTCATCGGCCGGCGCCGGGAAGCGGAGATCCGTTCCCCGGCGCCGTTTTCTTTCGACGAGGCCCGGTGAGGAAGTGGGGTATGATGGAAAAACGACGGTGAGGTTCGATGCGAGTTCTTATTCTTGGTGATATTTATGGGAAGCCGGGACGCCGTGCCGCGTGCGAGCTTGCGGGTGCGCTGCGGACGCGCTGGAGTGCGGACTGGGTCATCGCGAACGGCGAGAACGCGACGGCCGGCGCCGGCCTTTCCGCGCGCCACAGGAACGGCCTTCTCGCGGCGGGGATCGACCTGTTGACGAGCGGCAACCACATCTTCGCCCGGCCCGACTGGGCCGATCTCCTGAAGGGCGACGACGGAAAGGTGCTTCGGCCACACAATCTGGGGGGCGATGCCCTGCCCGGGAAGGGGTGGGCCGTCCTTGGCGCCGGCACGCCGCTGGCGCTGGGCGTTATCAATCTCGCGGGGCGCGTGTTCATGGAGCCAGGCGAATGCCCGTTCCGGACGGCCGACAGGCTGCTGGAAAAGCTCCCCCCGGGGATTCCCGTGCTCGTCGACATCCATGCCGAGGCCACGTCCGAAAAAATCGCCCTGGGCTGGTATCTCGACGGGCGGGCGGTGGCTGTCGTCGGGTCGCACACGCACGTGCAGACCTCGGACGAACGGATCCTGCCCGGCGGCACGGCGTATATCACGGATCTCGGGATGACGGGCCCGCGCGATGGCGTGCTCGGCGTCGACAGACAGCTGGTGGTCGACCGGTTCTGCCGGGGGTTCGGCGACAAGTTCCGGCCGGCCCTCGGCGAAGTCGTTCTCGAGGGGGTTGTGATCGAGATCGGTTCCGACGGAAAGGCCGTCTCGATACGCCGGTTGCGCGAAGCAGGCCCCGCGGCAACCGCTGCCGATGACGGGGAAGGGTGAGCCGGGGGCTGGAATTCCCCGGGCCTCGGACGTCAGACTTCGGGCGGCTGGAGAAGCTGTTCGATGCAGGCGCGCAGGAAATCCTCGGGCTGGTAGCCGGGAAGGGCTTCGATGAGCTCGCCGCGGGCGAACAGCAGGACGCCCGGAAGTGTCCGGACTTCGAACCGGTCTGCGAGTGCTTCATCAGCGTCGACGTCGACCGTTCCGATCGTCGCTTTTCCGTCATAGTCGGCGGCGAGCTTCTCGAGCAGGGCGGCCTGGAGCATGGACGGCCTGCACCAGCCGGCGACGAAGCCGACGACGGCCACGGATTGAGGATCGAGGGCAGTTGCGTCGAAGTCACCGGTGGTAAAATGTTTCATGATGAATGCCGCCGTTTCGGATGCGATTTGTCGCGTGGTACGACTTCCGGTATAATACCACACGCGTATATCTGAGCAGAGGCTCTGGAGGAACCTGAAAACGTGGAATTGCGAAAGATGCTGACGGCCGCCCGGGAAACCCTCATGGGGTGGGGGGCCGTCGAGTTGCCGCCGTATCCCGGGATTCTCCCGAGCGGGTGGCTGCACCCGGATCTCTTCTCGAGACAGATTGCCGGGAAAGACGGCCAGTTTTTCACTCTGCAGCCCGTCATCGAGGGCGGCTGCGGTTGCCGTCGCAAGGGCGGTGCGGTAGGAACGCTCGTCTGGTGGCGCCGGCCCTTTTCGGCGGCCTGGATCTCGCGCCTGCCGGAGCTTCTCGCGGCTCTTCAGCCTGGCGGGGACACCCCTGCGACCGCCGGCTTCGAGACGATCGGCCGGACCCTCCAGCCCGGCGTCTGGGGGGAGGACGGCTGCGTCTGGGATATCCTCTGGAAAGGATGCCGGATCGGGGAGGTGCGCATCATATCACAGGTCACGGGGATACGTGCGGACCCTCCCGCGGGCGTTGCCGTGCTGAATCTCGAATCGATCGCGGCCGTCTGGAACGGTGATCCGTCGCTCGAGTCCGTTTCCTGGGACGGCGCGGTCATGACCTCGGACATCGCCGCCTGGCGGTATTCCGGCATCTGTTTCGACGGCGGCGCAGAAACGCCCCTCAGGAGCGCCCAGAACCGCTGGGAGCGCATCCGGACGGCCGGCGAGGCTGCGCTGGCGGGAAACCGCTGGCTCGATGCGTTCATTCCCCTGCTCGAAGGAACGGCGCTGCTTTCCGAGGCCGCCGTTGCAGGCCCCGCCCTCGACGGCTTCCGTCAGGCGTGCGAGGGCGCCCTGAAGACGATGTGCCGTCGCCTCGTCCAGATCGTTCCCCGGCCGGACTCTTCAGCGCCCGCGCCGCGCGGGGCAAAGGAGGCGGTCCTTCGATGAGCCGTTTCGGCTATTGGTGTATATATATATTAATATGCATAATATTTGCGGGGGTTCCGGCGGGCGCCGTCGACATGACTCCCGATCTTTTGTTCGGCCAGATGGAGGAGCGGACGGAGCAGGTGTTTTCCCTCGTCGCGAACGTCCGTCTTTCCTCCGCGCGGGGGACGGTGCTCGCCCGCCTGTCGATCCAGAGCCCCGACAAGTTCGAGATGGATATCGACGACGGTGAGTTCCGCGTCCTGTTCGACGGTGAACGCCTCTGGATCTACATTTCCCGGCTCAACGAAGTGATGACGCTCGACACCGCAGGAAGCGGCGGTTTCGTGTCCGAGGCCCTGCGCCAGTGGGTGAACCCGAGGGATATCGTCACCAAGATCACGCGCAGGACGATGTTCACCTTTTTCGATATCGAGATGGGCGCGCCCCCGGCGTCGGGCGGCTGGCGCATGACGTTCAATCCGCGGGCGGGCGGCATCTGGCGCCGGCTTTTCGACGTGGGCACCTACGGGATGGATTTCGCCTCCGGCACCTGTCTGCCGACGAGAGTCGTCGAATACGCGCCCGACGGCACCGAGCGTGGAACGCTCGATGTGCTCGGCTACACCTTCAACGAACAGCTTCCGAAGGAGAGGTTCGTCTACGAGCCCGCCTCCGGCGTCGTGCAGGTTCCGGTTTCGAAAGTCCTGCTCGACAAGTTCGATGACGGGAAACAGTATGTGATCGACCATATCGGCAGCTGGATGGGTGAGATACAAAAGTCGTTCAGTGAATGGGGTTTTTGAGATGGTAGAGTTCAGAAAATTTGTGACACCCGAGGAAGTCCGCACGGGAAACCTCGTCTGGGATGAAGAGCATGACGCCGATCTGCGCCGGGTCCTGCCGGCGAGCCTGATGTTCGACATGGTGCTGGACGGCCGGAAGGTCGAGCACCTCGCGGCCGTCTGGGAACGGCGGGAGCTCTCGATCGGAGAGCCGCTGACGAAGATTGCCGCCGGGTCCGAGATCGTTCTGTATCCGGCCTCGGATCGCGGCACCACCGTCATCTGCCGCGTGACGGCGCCGGGCGACGCGCTGGTCGTGCGCAAGCGCCTCTCGATGAACGAGCACAAACACCGGCATCTGAAATGGTATGCCCGCGAGGATGAGCTGTACCGCAGGCTGTTTCCGGAAAACGAGCCGTTCGTCATCGAGATCGGCGGCCGCCGCGTTCCGGGGCATGCCCCCGACTTCGAAAAGCGGCAGCTGATCATTGGTGAGGCTCTCCGCCTGTTCCAGCCGGGCGACAACCTGCTCGTCCGCTGGAACCGCGATGACGGCGAGAGAGTGCTGTCGATCAGCAGGGAGGAGATTCCCAGCAGTCTCGCCCGTGACGCGATGATGTCGTTGCGCCTCATGGTGACCCGGCTGATTGCCCGCCCCCTCAGCGAATTCAACGAGGGCGACGTGAAGGGACTGATCCTGCTGCTCGACGAGAACAAGAACCTGTGGGAGCGGTATTCCCAGGTCAAGGAGGAGAACGAGAAGCTCAAGGAGCAGATCTCGACGATCGAGTCGGTCTTCGAGCAGTTCACGAGGAATACCTTTTTCGGCTGCAAGCGCGATTTCGAGGAATGGGTCGCCGGCCACATGAGCCTGTTCGAAAAGGGAATCCGGCTGATTCACCGCGACTACGTCGTCATCGTGAAGGACGGGAAGAAGCGCCGGATCGACCTTCTGTGCCAGGACCGCAAGGGCGTCCTGGTGGCGGTCGAAGTCGTGTTCAACCCCTCGGTCGAAGACCTCGACGAGACTCTCAAGCTGCTCGAATGGCTCAAGGGGAATATCGCGAGCTTCGGAAACGAGTTGACGGGCGGCAAGATGAAGGCCACGTCGATACGCGGCATGGTCGTCACCAACCGCGAGAAGCCGGAACTCGTCGAGCGGTGCCTCCAGAACGGCATCAAGTTGTGCGTCGTGACGAGCGGGTGCGTGATCGATGTCATCGAATGACCCGCGGAACGCCCGTCGAATGACGGGGGAAGACGTGTCTGACACCGGGGCGACCGAGGATGGTTGGGTCGAGACGCTGCGCCGGGAGCGGCTTCGGCGCTCGGTGAGAAATCCGGGCCTCGCCGCGCTGATGTCGTTCTGCATCATGGGGCTGGGGCAGATCTACGCGGGGCACATCGACCGCGGCATCATCCTGATGATGATGCATCTGGCGACGGTCCTCAGCGGCTACAGCCTGTATACACGGGGCTTCCTGTACGACATGGTGGCGCCCCATTTCGGGCCGGCCGCCATCGTGGCCGCGGCGTATGTCTCCGGCGTCGTTATAATATTGGCATGGATATATAATATAAAAGACGCCTATTACCGGTCGCTGTTCTCCGGACTCCGCGACTGGTTCGAGGTGGAGCGCGTCCTCATTCCGCATCTGCGGGACGGCGGCGCCAGCCACCTGCTGGGCGCTCCGGTGCCCCCACGGGCACGGCTCATGGGACCCTCCGCCGCGCGGGCGGAAGCCGCGGAGGAGGCCGATGAGGCGACGGTGATCGAGGTCGCCCGCCAGGAGAACGCAGCCGTGTCCAGGCCAGCCGGAAAGATGGCCGACGAACCCGGCGACGTCGCATCGCCAAAGGAACAGCCGAAGAAAAAACGCCCCAGGCGCGCGTCCGACAAGCCGGCCGCCGCCATGGCCGACGCTCTCGAAGAGGCGACCGGCGTGGGACGGAACTGGCGTTTCACCTTCGGACTGCTCGTCATTTTCCTTCTCGTCGGCCTCTGGCTCTTCAACGGACAGCACTGGAACCTCGAGGATCTCCGTCCGTCTTCGACCCTCTTCTCCATCAGCACCGATGCCGGCTCGGCAAGCGGCACGGGGACGGCACGTCCGGGCATGGACCAGCGCCTGGCGATGCGCCGGGCGGTCGCGTTCCTCGAAACCGGGTCCGTGACCGCGGCGATCGGCGCGTTCGAGGAGATCGTGAAGCGGCCCGATGCGACGGCCGAGGCGTGGAAGGGGCTTCTGCGCTCCTATCACCGCGACGAGCAGATGGGCGCATACGAGGACGCTCTCGTCAGGTATCTGAAGGCGTTCCCCGACGACGCGGACGAGTGGGTGACACTCGGAAAGCTGCAGTACGACCGGCGGGCATACGTCGAGGCGTCCAGGTCGATGCTGAAATGCCTCGCCAAGGACCCGGCGCATCTTCGCGGCAACTATATGATGGGTGCTATATATCGAGAACTCGGCCTGGCCGAGGATGCCGTTCCGCACCTTCGCAAGGCGCAGGCGGGCGACCCGCTGAACCCAGAGTTCAACCGCGAACTGGGGGCGGCGTTCCTGGAAACGCACGATCTCAAGAACGCCAGGCGCCATCTGGAAAAGGCCCTCAGCATCGATCAGCAGGACGAGGTCACCCAGCGTCTGCTCGAAGACGTCGATGCCGAGGAGCGGCGGACCGGCGCCGGGATCGCCGGCGGCGCCGGATACGGCGGAACGCCCTGGCCCGCCGCGGCCCCGTTCTCCCCCGGAGCCGGCATGGAGCAGCAGGTGCCTCCGGCCCTCGCCCTTGCGCAGGACGCCGTTTCGGCGGCATCCCCCACGTTTGCGCCTTCCCAGCCGCCGGCCCCCGCACGAACGGCGATAACACCGCAGGATGACGGAGGCCCGCGGGGGCGCGGCGTCGTGTTGTATGTCGCCCCCGGCCTGAAGGGCGGCCAGGCGCTTCCAGACCTGCCCGACACGATTCTGAAAACGGGAACCCCCGTTCCGGTGCAGGGGCCGGTCCAGCCCCAGGCAAATCCCTCGTTTGCGGGGCTTTCGAACCCTTCACCGGACCTGTTCCGGAAAACACCGCCCGTCCCCGTTCCGGACGCGGCGGGCGAGGAACCCCCTCCGCCCGCGGTGAAGCCCCCGCTATCACCGGAACCGGACGTTCCCGGTCTGCCGGATGTTGCGCCGGCGCCGGGCAACGCATCTGCTCCCGTTCCTGTGGCTGAAACGGCTGTTCCAGAACCGGCGGTTGTGCCGCACGTTCCTCCGAAACCCGCGCCTGAGCCGGTAAAAGACGCTCCTCCGGCCGAGTCGAAACGGCAAGAAAAAGTCGCTGTTTCTCCGGAACTTCAGAAAAAGAGGGGTTCCGAATCGCACAAGGCCCAGGACGACCTGCTTGCGAACACCGAAGCCGTACCGGATGCCGAGGAAGCGGCACGGCAGAAGCCTGTGAAATCCCCGGTTCAGAAGGCAGCTCGGCAGAAGGAAACCGAGGAGGTTTCCCTCCTCGAAAAACGACGGGCCCGCGGGGTGACGGCATATCTGCGAGGCCGATGGGAAGAGGCTCTTCCCGAACTGCTCGGGTATCTCGAGAAAAAGGAAGATCCTGGCGTATACGAGATGGTCGGCCTGATCTTCCAGAAGATGGGCGCTCCCGATGATGCCTACGAAGCCAGCAAGCGGGCCTCCCAGCTCGGCATGCGCGAACCTTCCTTCATCGCGCGGCTGGGACTGATGGCCGCAGGGCTGGGAAGGTGGCAGGATGGCACCAGGTATCTCGGAGATGCGCTCGAGAAGCTCCCGCACAGGATCGATCTCAGGCTGCATCTGGCCCGATGCCTGCGGAACGGCGGCAACACCGATGCCGCGCGGCGCGAGCTCGAGAAGGTGCTGAACGGGCCGAACCAGACCTACGCCATCCGGCGCCGCGCGGAGCAGGAGATGGAACAGCTCGGCATCCGTATCCATCCGGTTGGCCCGGGGAAGGAGGCCCCCGCGCCGCGCGATTCCGAAAAAGCTGCCAGGCCGAAGGAGCCGGTGAAACCGGCCGCATCGAAGCAGCCGCCCGCCCCCGTTTCGGGAAAAACTCCGGCGAAGCCGGCCGTGTCGGTGCAACCCGCCGATGGCCGTCCGGCATCCGTGCCGGTGAGCATTGCCACACCGAAAGCAGCCAAGCCCGCCACGGCGCCACAGGCCGCTCCCGCGAAGAGGATCCTGTTCCGGAGCGACGCGCCGGGGTCCGCCCTGGGAAATGTCCGGTTCCAGAAGCCCCTTGCGTTTGGCAAGCCGGCAGGTACGTCGGCATCCGGCACCGGGGAGTATCATGCGGCTCCGCCCGAAGCCGGCGCTCCCACCCGCTGGTGATGACAACTCGAACCGGAGGACAGCTGCCGTGCCTGATACCGTGAAAAACAAGCTTTCCCAGGAGATGATGGTGATCAAGAGCGGCCTCGGCGAAATCGCCGAGCTGGTCGACAGCTGGATCCTCTCCCTGACCGGGGAAAAAGACCGGCGGAAGCTTCTCGAGGAGGTCACGCTCATCATCCGCGAGCGGGGCGCCGGCCTCTCCGGAGCCGATCGCGACACCTGCCTCACCCACCTGGGTGCCATTCTCGGTAGCAGCGATACCCAGATGACCTCGTCGGTGGGATACCGTCTGAAACTCCAGGCAATGTTCAGGGAACTCACGGAGCGGCTCCAGGTGCGGATAGACACCCTCCTCAAACAGGTGGGGAGTATTCTCGACATCCAGAAGAGCGACGGCGTCGCCCCGCCGACGATCGGCGTCGTCCGTGCCCAGGAGGAAGAGCGCCGCCGGATCTCGCGCGAGATCCACGACGGACCTGCCCAGAGCCTCGCGAGCCTGACGATGCGCGTCAATTTCTGCCTCGAGCATCTCGCCGATCGCGAGATCCTGCAGAAGGAGCTGCTCGAACTGAAAGACGCCGTCGGGCGGAGCCTGAAAGATATCAGACGATTTATATTCGACCTGCGGCCCATGGCGCTGGACGACCTGGGCCTCATCCCGACCCTGGAACAGTTTCTGGCCGGCTTCAAAGGCCGGTCGGGCATCAACGTCTTCATCGACATCGAGGGCGAGAGAACCCCGCTTGCTCCCGATACCGAACTCGCGATCTTCCGCGTTATCCAGGAGGCGGTCAACAACGCCCATCGACACGCCTCGGCCAACTCGATCCATGCGTTCCTGAGCTTCAATCCGTCGCTCAACAGGCTGAGCGGGGTCGTGAAGGACGACGGCAAGGGCTTCGACGCCAAGGCGATCCGAAAGAACTACGCATCGCTCAAAAAATTGGGCCTCCTGAGCATGGAAGAGCGCATCCTGCTCGCCGGCGGCGACTTCGACATCGTTTCGAACCCGGGCGAGGGAACGGTCGTTTCCTTCTGGGTCCCCTTGTGAACATCGCGTTCCGCCCATGAACTGGTTCCCGCCGCGGCGGCTTCAGAGCGCCCTCATTTTCTACGTGGCGGGAATCATCCTGTTCACCAACTGCTTTTTCGCGATCACGACCATCTCCCGTGAGAACCTGACGTATCTCGGCGACGCCACGGGCAACGCCCTGTTCCTGGGAAAAATCCTGCAGGAGCCGGCGTTCCGGTTCCTGGCCGAGGGCGATGTCTCCCGCCTGGAGGCCGTTGCGGCAGCCCGCCAGGAGAGCATGAAGGGAATCCTCATCACGATCTACGACCAGAACTGGTGGCGAAAATGGGGCGACAAGGAGCGGATTTCCGACCGGGGGTTCCCGCCGGTCAAAAGCCTGCGTGACGGCCTGATCCAGGAAGGCGTCGCCGGCGTGACGGCGAGAGAAATATATCTTCCGATATCTTCTGGCGGCGTGGCGATCGGGGCGATCGGCCTCGGCGTGCCGGACTTCGGGGTGAGAAACACGGGGGAAGCGGCGTTCCAGGTATTCCTGACGCTCGGGGTGAACGTCTGCCTCGGCCTGATCCTCGCCGTGTTCATCGCCCAGATCGTATTGCGTCCGATATACCAGATCGTCGAGGGCCTCCATGCGATCAGGGAGGGCGATTTCGGCCAGCGACTCCACGTCATCGGCGGCAACGAGCTGACGATGGTCGGCGAGACGTTCAATATGATGGCCTCGTCCCTCCAGGAGAAAATCCGCGAGAATCTCGAGCGGACGCGCGCCCTCGACGAGAAGGTGCAGGAGTTGTGGGAAATCTACTCCCTCGCCAAGGACATGGGCTTTTCCCTCGATCTGAATGACGTGCTCGGGGGGTTCCTGGAGCGGGCCGTCACCCTGTCGTTTTCGTCGTATGGCCAGCTCCTGCTGAGGCGGGGCCCGGAGGGGCGCCTGGAGATGCAGGTCGAAACCCCGTCGTTTCCCCGCATCCTCCGCGAAGAGTACGAGAACTGCCTGAAAACGTGTCTCGCGAAGAGCGAGCCGGTCGAGTGCATGACGGCCCGGCACACGCTGCTGGTGGTTCCCCTCCTGACTGGGCGTCAGATCCAGGGCGTGCTGTTCCTCGCAAAACACGGGAACCGCGCGTATTCCGACGGGGTCAGGCGGTTCCTCGAGACGCTGGCACCGCTCGGCGGGACGTTGATCGAGAACGCGCAGCTGTACATGGACGTTCTGGAAATGAAGGAATACGTCAGGAACGTCCTGGACAGCGTCGACTCCGGTGTCGCGACGCTCGACAGATCCGGAAGATTCGTCACCGTCAACGCCGGCTTCATGCGGATTCTCGGGCTGAAGGAGAGCTCGACCGTGAACGCCCCCTGGCATGAGGTGGTCGACAGGGCCGGTGATCCCGACTTCTCCGCCGCGCTGAGTCATGTGCTCGGCGAGCCGATGCAGGACCACAGGATCGGAGGGGGGAGCGAGGCGGGATACGGGCCGGCGCCCTGGAGCCAGATCACCCTCCGGCGGCCGGAAGGCGAGGAGTGCGAGCTGCAGGTTCGGGTGAACCCGCTCATTGCCGGTAAAACGGTCATCGGGCGCGTCCTGGTCCTCGATGACGTCACCGAGATGAAGGCCCTCGAACGTAGGGCGTTCGACATCGAGAAATGGGCCGTTCTCGGAAAACTTGCGGCCTCCGTCGCTCATGAGATCCGCAACCCGCTCGTCGCCGTGAGAAGCCTGGTCGAGATCATCGGCGAGGAAGTCAGCGGGGAATCGCTGAATCACGTCAAGGTCGTGCTCGGCGAAGTCCATCGTCTGAACAAGGTCGTCGAACAGCTTCTGCACTTCTCCAAGCCGGAAAAGGCGAACCTTCGCGAGGCCGATCTGAAAGAGGTCATCGAGGAACTCCTCCTGCTCGTGCGGCACGAGGCGGGAAGATGCGGCGCGAATATCGTTCGGAACTGGCCCGAGACGCCGTTATATGCTACAATCGACCGTGAAAAGATCAAACAGGCTCTGCTGAACGTCATGCTCAATGCGATCCAGTCGATGGAACACGGAGGAACGCTCACGGTGAATGTCCGTCCCGAAGCTGATGAACTCGTCATCGAACTGCGGGACGAGGGCCCCGGAATCCCCCCTGGAGACGCAAAACGCATCTTCGACCCCTTTTTCACGACCCGCCCGAATGGAACGGGCCTCGGGCTCGCGATCACGAAGAAAATCGTGGACCTCCACCAGGGGAGTATCTCCGTCGATTCCGAGCCCGGCAGGGGAACATGCGTGCGCATCGAGCTGCCCGTGATGTCGAAATCCTATCCTGAACCGGAACAACCGGCATGACCGAGCCTCGCGATCCAAAACAGGCCTGGCCGCGCCAGCCCGCCATTCTCGTCGTCGACGACGAGGAGTCGGTCCGGTATACCCTGGAGGCGGTTCTCAAGCCCGAGGGATACACGATCGCGGCGGCCCGTTCCGCCGCCGAGGCTCTCGACCGGATCGCCGGCGAGGCGTTCGACCTTATCATCTCCGACATGAACATGCCCGGTGCCTCCGGCCTCGACCTGCTCGACGCCGTCAAAAAGCGCGACGCCGAGGCCCTCGTGATCCTCATCACCGCCTACGGCTCCGAGGCGCTGGCCGTCGACGCGATGAAGCGCGGGGCTTACGACTACCTGGCCAAGCCTTTCGCGAACGACGAGCTCAAACTCACGGTCCGCAGGGCCCTCGAACGGTGCCGCCTGCGCCGGGAAAACCTGATCCTGCGCCAGCGGCTCCACGAGCGCGAGGGGCTCGCCACGATCATCGGCGCCCACGAGAGCATGCAGCGCATCTACGATCTCATCGAACGCGTCGCGCCGAACGACGTTACCGTCCTCATCACCGGCGAGTCCGGAACGGGCAAGGAACTCGTCGCCGACGCGATCCACTCGCTCAGCTCGCGCAGGGACGGGCCGTTCATCCGCGTGAACTGCGCCGCTTTGCCCGAAACCCTGATCGAAAGCGAGTTGTTCGGATACGAGCGCGGCGCGTTCAGCGGCGCCATCGCCCGCCGGATCGGCAAGTTCGAGCTGGCCGACAACGGCACGATTTTCCTCGACGAGATCGGCGACATGTCGCTGACGACCCAGACGAAAATCCTCCGTATCCTCCAGGAGCAGGAGTTCGAGCGACTCGGCGGCCAGAGCGTCATCAAGGTGAACGTGCGGGTGCTGGCCGCCACGAACCGCGACCTCACCAAGGCCATCCGGGAAAACCACTTCCGCGAGGACCTCTTCTATCGGCTCAATGTCGTGAACATCCATCTCCCCCCGCTCCGGGACCGCCGCAGCGACATCACGATGCTCGTCCACCACTTCGCCGCCCGCATCCTGAAAAAATTCAACAAGAAGCCGATGACGTTCTCCGACGCCTTCATGGCCCGCCTGGTCCAGTATGCCTGGCCCGGCAACGTCCGGGAACTCCAGAACCTGATCGAGCGGGTCATCATCCTGGAAGACGAGAGCATGTTCCAGAACAACTCGACCCTCGCGCCGATGCGTGCGAAACTGGATAATGATAACTATATAAATGACAGTATTCTCGCCATGCCCTACAGGGAAGCCAAGGAGATCATCCTCAGGAGCTTCGAGAAGCGCTTTTTCGAAACCCTTCTCGCCAAGGCCAGGGGGAACGTCTCGCAGGCGGCCCGCCTGGCGCAGATGCACCGGAAGAACCTGTATCTCAAGCTGAAAGAGCTCGATCTCGTCCGGCCGGGCGACGCGCCGGAGCATGCGGACGACCACGACGAAGCCGATCTTCCGGCGACCGATCCGGACCGCGAACCGCCGACCTTCTGACCGGATCTGCCTCCCGGTTCACTCCTGGGGATCGGGAATGGCGGAAAGCCTCGCCGAGGCGTTCTTCTTGGCGATCCTGAGGCTGAAACGCGCCGTGGTGCCATGGCGGTTCTCACTCGACAACTCGAGCCGGGATCCGTGACCGTGAAGGATCTTCTCCACGATGGCCAGGCCGAGCCCCATGCCCCCCGTCCGCCGGGTGTCGGACGTGTCGGTCTGGAAGAACGGCTCCTTGACGCGCTCGATGTGGCGCTGGTCGATCCCGATTCCCGTGTCGATGATCTCGACCGTCACATGCCGTTCGTCAGCTGCGGCCTTCACCATGATGGTGCCGCCCTGGGGCGTGAATTTCACCGCGTTGTCCAGAAGGTTCAGAATCACGCGGTGAATCAGGCCGGCGTCGAACAGCGCGCGGGGCAGTTCCGGCTGGATCTCCTGGGCGATGGTGATCTGCTTGGCGCTTGCCATGGGCATGACCACTTGGATCATCTCTTCGAGGATGCTGCCGATACGCTGCGGGATGAAGTCGAACCGCATGGTCCCGGCTTCCATGCGGGCGAAATCGAGGAGCTGGGAAAGCAGTTCGTTCAGCCGCGAGGCATTCTTGAGGGAAATCGTCACGGCGTTGGTCTGTTTGTCCGTCAGGGGGCCGAGCCGCTCCGACGACATCAGGTCGAGATAGCCCGTGATCGAGACGAGCGGGGTTTTCAGCTCGTGGCCGCAAATGGCGAGAAACTCGGACTTGAGGCGGTCCAGCTCGGCCATGCGCCGCACGCTCGATTCGGCGTTTTCGACCGCGCTCTGAAGGCGGTGGCGGAGGTCTTCCGCCTCCGTGACGTCCGTGACCGAGAGCATGATCAGAAATCCGCCCGGTGAGGAAGCGGCGAACCGGCTCAGGTTGATGATCACCGGGGTTGTGTCGGTCGCCCCGACCCGCTGAAGCTGCGTGCGGAAAATCAGCGGCCGGTCCGTCGGATGCGGCATGACGCCGAACAGCATGCGGACGATCGGGTGGTCGGCCGGGAAGGCCGGCAGGTCCGTCAGGCGGCTGTGAAGCGCCTGGCGCTCCGAAATGCCCGTCAGTTCGGCCATCCAGCGGTTCCAGAAGCGGACCCCCCCCTCGGGGTCGATCAGGGCGATGCCGTGATACGGCTGGTGAAGGGCATGCCGCAGGGAGTCGGCCGTGTGATACCAGAACCGCCAGCGCAGCAGGCTGATGAGAAGCAGGATGAGCAGGACGCCTGAAAGCGCCAGGGAGGGCCAGGAAAAGGGGGCGGGAAGAGCGCTCATCGGCTGTCAGACGCCGTGGGCGTTTCGGACAACACGGTCGTATCGGATGCCGTCACGGTTCCGGCCGCGGGAACCGGCATTTCCGACGCGGGCATCGAAGCGTTGCGGTCGGGCGGGCCGCCCGCGATGAACCTGCGCAGGTCGGCCTGCCTCTCCCCGGTGAGAGGGCCCCATTCGGCGGGCGACTGCTCGGCGACGATCTGGAGAAGCTCGCCGGCTCGCTTCATCTGGCCCTTCTTCCAGGCGACGATGCCGAGGCTGTGAGTCACCTGGAGAATCTCGGTCAGCAGGGGCGGCTGTTTCGACCGGTACATGCGGTACGCGTCTTCGAGCAGCCGCTGCGCCCGATCGAGATCGCCGTTCGTCTCCGCGAGAAGGAAGCCGACGGCGTTCAGATACTTGGGCTCGCTGGCCGTATCCGCCGCGACGGCCTGTTCGAACAGGGCCAGGGCCCCGGTCGCGTTGCCGGCTTTGTAGGCCGCGAGCCCACGCATGTACTGAACGGCGGGGGACGAGGCGAGATTCCTGGGAAGCCCGGCAAGAAGAGGCTCGGCTTTCTTCCAGTCGCCGTTCTCGGTATGGAGTTCGGCGAGGTGGAGTCGGATGCGGTCCGCCGCATCGATTTCCTCGCGTTGCCAGGGGGGGACGAGCCGCAGGCCCTCCTCGAAAATCCGGGCCGCCTCGGCGCGCCTGCCTTCGAGGAGAAGGACCCGCCCGAGGAGTTCGTAACTGAGCGGATTGTGATTGCCGTTCAGGTTCTGCAGCGCCGCGCGGTGAGCCTCCAGCAGAAGACGGTTTTCCATGGCGAGGCGGGCAATCTCGTATTTCGCGGAAAAGGCGTTGGGGCTGAGGGTGTCGAGACGTGCGAGCGTTTCCATCGTCCGCTGCGTCCTTCCCTGGTGCTCGCAGGAGAGGGCTAGACCCCAGAGGACCTGCAGATGCTGCGGATTCTGTTGCAGGGCGGAGGTGAATGCCCGCTCGGCGGCGTCCGGCTTCCCGGCCTCGAGCTGGCGGAGGCCCGAGAACAGGTGACTCTCGACGGCATGATGGGACGACTGGCAGACCCAGGCGGTGACGGCGAACACCGGAAGGAGGAGGAGCCAGGCGATCGCGGCGAGGGAAAAACCGCGCCGCCAGCGGACGTTGCGGAGACAGAGCGCCTGGTGCAGCGCGACGAGCAGAACCAGTTGGGTCAGCAGGGGCGTGACCGAAAGCGCGTTGTTAAATAGGCCATAGTATAAAATGGAAGCGGCCGGAACGATGGCGGCGCGCGCGACCGAATGCTTCACCCCCGCCGTCGAGGAAGGCCGGATGGGCGGAGCCGCTTGTGCCGGAGCGGGGTCTATCGGAGGCGCGTTTGCGGCGCCGGTTCCATCGTGGTCGTCGGGCGCCGGGGCCTGGCGGCGCCGGGCATGGACGCCGAAGATTCCGGCGAGAAGGGAACAGGCGGCGAACAGGCCGCCCAGGCCCGTTTCAGCAAGAAGATGGACCGGCCAGGCATGAGGATCGTCGTTGTATCGGGACAGGCCGAGCACGGTGCCGAGCTGGGGCCGGAACGAGGACAACTGGTACGGCGCCGCTCCCGGCCCGATGCCTGTCAGCGGCTGGCGGGCGAACACCTTGAACCCCATGCTCCACTCGAACAGGCGGGTGATCGCCGAGATGTTCTCACTCGAGGCGCTCGACAGGGCGTGCCAGGGGTAGGAAGAGACGCCAATGGATACGGTACCATATATCGTTATCAGGATGATCGTGATGATCGAGCCGGCGAGGAGCGGCGTGGCGCGCAACAGTTTGCCGGGGCGGGTTTCCCAGAAGGTGGTGAGATACAGGATGATCCCGAAGACGAAGCTGAGCCGGCAGGCGACCATCTGCGTGGCATACATGCCCGCGGCCTGCACGAGTGCCGACAGGAACAGGGCCAGCCTCCCCACAGGGGGCCACAGGCTGGGGTCGAGGCAGAGGCCGATGGTCACCAGGCTGGTGGCCAGCAGGTAGGCGCTGAGGAACTGCGGATTGGAAAGGGTGCCGACAACCCGGTAGACCGACCCCGGCCAGGTGAGAACGTCGTAGCCGAACGCCTGGACCAGCGCATACACGGCCATCAGAAGCCCCGAAGCCGATACGAGCATGAGCAGCGGGACTGCGTCCCGATCTCGGAGCATCGCCCGCAGCGCGAACAAAATCAGGAGCAGGCTGCTCCAGAGCAGGCCGATCCGCAGGGCGACGAGATGCGACGAGTGCAGGGCGGCGGCGGCAATCGCGATCCAGGCGATGATGCCCGCCGAGAGAAGCGGGAACTGGGGCCTGCGCGGCTGGAACCGCAGCCTGACCGCGGCGAGAACCGCGAGGCAGACGCCGGCCAGTCCGAACGTGATCCATGACTGGTTGAGGAATGGGTCGCTGACATCGACTGCGATGATCCACGGAGAAATGGCGAGTGTGACGGCAACAACCAGGCTGGTTGCCCGGAGGAGCGTCGCGAGGGCCGGTGGCAACATCGGTTATTCCGTGCCGAGAAGCGGCAGAGGAACCTCGAGTCTCTCGCCCGGGTGCAGGTTCCAGGCGTCGATCGTTCCGGATGCCATTTCGAGCCCATACTGGGCGAGCCCTGCCGATGTGTATCGCGGCAACAGCGGATCGCCGATGCCGATGCCGGGTTTCATCCCTTTGATGAACTCGGTGATGCGCAGGTCGGCGTCGAAGAAGATCAGGTCGAGCGGCAGGATGGTGTTTTTCATCCAGAATGACATCTGACGGGGCGCGTCGTAGCAGAACAACATGCCGTCGTCGGCTCCCAGTTCGGATCGAAACATCAGCCCATACATCTGCTGCTGCGCCGTTTTCGCCAGCATCAGGCGGACCGAATGGCCGGCGAGGCTGGCCCGGACGAACGGGAGTTCCTGCGGCTGGCCGTACACGGGGACCTCCGTGGAAGGAGAAGGTGAAGACGAACCGCCGTCCGACGAACCGGGGCGGGCCATGCAGGACGTGGAGAGGCAGAGAACCACCAGGAAGAGGCACACCATCGCGACTCGCCCTGAGGGAATGTTCACAGGATTCCCAGCTCGGCGTTGATTTTGGCGATCCCTTCCTCGATTTCATCGGCCGTGTCGAGGTCGAGCAATGGCAGAACCCGCGAGCGAAGCTCCGGCAGCGAAACCGACCTGACGATCTGCTTGACGCGCGGAATGAAGACCGCGTTCATCGAGAAGACGCGAAGCCCCAGCCCCAGAAGAAGGGCCGTATACCTGCTGTCGCCGGCGAGTTCCCCGCAGAGGCTCACGTCTTTCCCGGCGGCGGAGCCCGCCTCGACGACCTCATGAATGAGCCGCAGAACCGCCGGGTTGGCCGGCTGATACAAATGGGCGACCTTCGAGTTGGTACGGTCGACTGCGAGCGTATACTGGATGAGATCGTTGCTCCCGATCGAGAGAAAATCGACTTCGCGCACCAGCCGCCCCGCCATCAGCGCGGCGGACGGCACCTCGATCATGGTTCCGACGGGGATCTTCTCGGGAACCGCGACGCCGTCCTGCTTCAGCTCGGCGGCGGTCTCTTCCAGAAGCGCCTTGGCGCGGCGAAGCTCGTTCAGATTCGAGATCATCGGGAACAGGATGCGGACGTTCCCACGACCGCTTTTTGCGCAGGTGCGCAGAATCGCCCGAAGCTGGGTCTTGAACATGTCCTTCAGGTCGAGGGCCATGCGGACGGCGCGCCAGCCCAGTTCCGGGTTCTTCTCGATCGACTGGCCGACGAGATACGGGATCTTGTCGCCGCCGAGATCGATGGTGCGGATGACGACGTCGGCGTTGCCGAGCCGCTCGACGACCGACCAGTAGATGTCCAGCAGCTCCTCCTCCGTCGGGAACCGGCGGCGGATGAGATACGTGAACTCGGTGCGGTACAGCCCGATGCCGTCCGCCTGGTTGGCGAGGACCGCATCGACGTCCTGCGACTGGCCGATGTTCGCATACAGGCGCAGCTGTGTCCCGTCGCGCGTCGTCGCCGGCTGGGCGAGGTTGTCCTGGATCGTGCGCTGCTGACGCTCGAACTGGAGAAGCGCCTGCTGATACTCATCGACGACGTTCGACGGCGGGTCGACGACGAGACTTCCCGAGTTGCCGTCCACGATGAGGAACGAGCCGGGCTTGACTTCGCACAGCAGATGCTTGACCTGGATCAGCGCCGGAATGCCGAGCGACCGCGCCAGGATCGAGGCGTGAGACGTTGCCGTGCCCTCCGAC
>CAYMEN010000050.1:0-24644 GCA_964389325.1 uncultured bacterium
TCTCATGACCGGGCCCAACCGGTTACTGCTCAGCGGGCCCACCGGGGGTGAAGAACTACTGACTCCATGATCGACCGGAGAATTTTGTCTCCGTCGTCTTCAATTTCAGGGTTGGCCCAATTGGGGACGCAGCGATGTTGTTTTAAAACAATGTTAAGGATGGCGCTCGCATACGCGAAGTTCTCGATTGTTCTACTTTCCAATCTGGATGGGCTTTCGCCTTGAGCTATCGGAGGATTCCTGAGTATCTCTTCTTTCACATCCGAAATTTGCGTCCAATGTCGAATCATTGTGCCTACAATATAGCCTGCGAGTATCTTTCCTGCCTTCGCACTCATCTTTGCCGGAGGGATGCCGTTAATATCAGGTTTCTTCATGTTGAATATTATTGCGCGCGATGATGCGGCGGAATCGGTTTTGAGTTGCCTCGCCGAATATATTGAAGCAAACCAGACCATGTGATTAAACTTGTAGCTAAGTGCTTGCGCACCCGGCGTGCCTCGTTTGATATACCCACCACACTCACGACCGAATAACTTCGCATGTTCGATAATTTCGCTCATCCTTTTGTTGTTCTCAAACTCATCAAAGACTCCGATTCTGCAGGTATTTCCAATTTCCTGTGCCATCGCATAAGAAGTCGCTTTATCTAAACTGCATACAAGTGGTCCATAAATTGTGCTTAATATATGGTCAAGAAACAACGTCTTCCCGCATCCGCGGGGCCCGAGAAGATAAAGGAGGGGACGCCAGGACATCGCTTGCTGAAGCGGGGCGAGCATTGTGAAACATGCCGCATACTCGCCGATTTCCGCCTCGGCCCAGGAAAAGGGCTTGATGTAGTCATGAAGTTTGTGAAATGCTGTTGAGAGATCACCACCGCTTAAGCCTTCTTTCAATGATTTACATCGAATCCAATCTTCATTTGAAAACTCGATTATATGGTTGGAATATGTGGGTTCTTCGATCTTCGTAAGGCTCTTTCCATCATAGCTGAATGCTTGAGTACCTGTATGAATTAAGAATGCATTTTCAAATTTCCAAACTCCAGGTCCAAGTATTTTCGTTTCAGAGATAATTCCCTTTTTGTGAGCTTCGTCAAGAATGTATTGCCTGATCTGACTGATGACATCAGTGTTTGTCGCACCAGTCAATATCATTATTGTTGTCTTATCCAGTGTTTGATGTTTTATTCTGTGAAGATGGCCATCAGCCCAAAGGAAGATCACGAAATCGGTTGTGTGGCCTAAAACGCGAATTTTATCAACGATTTCATCCAGTCCATCATTGCTGCACAGTTCAAGCGCCTTTTCAATGGTATGTTGGCCGTATGTCAGGTTCGGTGTGTCTGAGTAATGACCTGTTTCATCCCATTTATCCCGCAGCAGTCCAGACGTCCGAAATATTCTGTCTATCTGTGAAGCGTCTCGTGTATATCGTGCAAGGATTGAGCAAAGTGCAAGGTCTGCTCTGGAGAAGTCTTCATCGTAATCCGATGCATCGCCTTTCATAAGAGTTTTGAATTTTTTATAGGAATTTGACCAGGATAGTTTAGCAATAATTTCATCATCTGTTGAGGGAGCACGAGTCCAGTAACTCACAGCTTTTGTTCGTATTTTGGTTTTGTTCTTTTTGGCGAAGTATTTTTCCCACAACCACGAGAAATTACTCGACTCCTTGATTATATTATAGTCATTATAAATATTCCCCGTGAGAGTTATAAAACCTGTTCTACAGAAAATTTCGACACCTTCTCTGCGAAGACCACCAGGGATAGGTCTTTTTACTTTTGTAATGTCAGGTGGTTTGCCCCAGAAGAAAAGGTGATAGCCTTTTCCGGATGGAGAGATTTCGGTGTAGGTGTCGAACATCTCGATAATTTCCTTTGCCCACGCCTTGGGCTGATTGTTCTCGACAGCTTCGTCGAGATCAATGACCGTGATTTCATCATCTTCTGAAGGCACATAGCCGATTCCTTTAATATTACCAGGAATATTATCACTGAGAGCTTTCGCCGCACGCTTAAATGTCATCAAATTGTCTGGTTTGTTCCAGCCAGCCAATTTACATCCGGTTTCGGGGTGTACCGGAATCTTATCGGTGCGATTATCTTTCTTTTGTTCAACCATGTAGACCAGCCAATGTGGCTGCTTTCGAAGTGTTTTAGGAAATGCGGACCTTAATACTTCGATGTTAGGAAAATTTCGAGTTGCTTGCGCAAAACATTTCTTGAGGATATTTGAATTAACCATTATGACGTAACCTTTCGTTACAAATATGAAGCCCCTCGGCAGCAATGGTGCTGCCGAGGGGCTTCGCGCAGTTACGGTAGTGCTTCAGCCCTCATCCGTGTGGTTTTTATAATCACGCAATAAGCGTTTGATTGATTTCTTCGCTGATAAAATTGCATCGTGTAGGCCTGAAGATGTTGGGACTATGTTCGCGTCAATGGTCTCCTTTAGAAATGAATAGAAGTCGTTGGTTTGATCATAGATCATGGCCATGGTGATGCTGGGCGATTCCTCTTGAGGGTGTTTAGCATTTTCATTTGAAAACTCTTCATTTTCGGCTTCCTCCTGCTTGTTCCGCTTCTTTCGGGCTTGAGAGACTGCGCTGGTGCTTATAGCGAGCTTTTCAGCCGCTTCCTTGTTCGACAGCGTCGGATCATCAAGAACGGCTTCGCGCGCAGCTTTTTCCTCGGCGCTTTGCTTGGGCTTTAGAAGGCGAGAGACCGTCGCGGCAGAAACCTTGAGAAGCTCTGCGATTTCGATCCGATGGACGCCAGCGCCGTCCAGTTGTTGCATTGCGAGTATCAGGTCAGCCTTTTTGGGCCGAAGCCCGTGCTCTGAATTAGATGCCGCGGCGATTTTGAGAGCCTCCGTTTTATTACTCACATCAACAATTCTTACTGGTATTATTGTTGCCTCATTCATTTTAAATGCTCGCAATCGCGTAAATCCGGCGAGAAGTTGATAGTTTAAATCGCTGTCTTTCGACCTTGCGATGACCACCGGCGGAAGTTTCTCAGGACCGTAGTCTGCATATTCTTTCGCGGTTTGCTCTGCCAGCGGAAGAGTGCCGTCGGGGGAGCGAAGCTGGAACGACATGTCGACATGAATTTTCGATATCTCGATTTGTTCGATCACCGCCGTTTTGTCGGGCGTGGAAGTGGGTTGTTCAATTTTCCGTATAATTCTTGCCATAGTTAGCTCTCCGTTTTGAGATCAGTCGCTTTTATCGGACTGGTTCTCTCTGATTTCTGTTTTTCTAATTTATCAATAGCGTCGTATATATCGCTTGCCACCCAGAGCGACGTTCTGGGGCCTGCCTTGAAGGGCGGGGGGAAACGACCGGCAGCGATTCCTGCGTAGAATTGAGTTTTCGAAATTGGGAGGATGTGAGGAATGATCTGGGAGAGACGAAGGTATTTCCGTTCATCCGAGGACATAAGAACCTCCTGAATATATAAATTTCTCTGACCTTCTTTGCGAAGGTCAGATTCACACTGTGGTTGAGGGGGATGGCATCCTTGCCGGTGCCGAAAGAGTATCGTGCCTAGCCTGGCTTGCCCTGAATCCGAAAGTATAGCACATGAAATACACTCGGCGTGTGCCAGCAAAGATGTATCGATGTGCGGCTGGGCAGCCGTAAAGCGGCAACCCCAGGCGCAGTTGTGGTGTGCGCCTGGGGTTGCCGAGTGAGGCTGGGCCTAGCTATGTTTCAGGTTGTATGAACTGATAATAACACAAACGGTATATCGACGTCAAGGAATATTTTTATGATATATTTTTACAGCGCGTGCGTTTAAAATAATATCAATGCTTAATAAAGCATAACTATATCATAATATATAAAAAAAATACGGCAGCATGCTAGTAAAAAATTATGCTACTTGATAAAAATTTGCCGCTGTGCGGCTAGAAATATTGAAGAAAGACTTATTGGTGTTTTGATCGAAGTTCGTCGAGGTAGTCGGACCATGCTTGCATCATTTCCTTGCGCTCCGCCAAGTAGGAAGTTCGATTGTATGCCCGACCCAGTGGGTCTGCGACGGAATGGGCAAGTTGTGCTTCGATCAGGTCGATGCGGAAGCCGAGTTGCTCATCGAGCATCGTCCGAGCTGTTGCACGAAAGCCGTGGACTGTCGCGTCTTCCTGGCGGACCCCCATCGTACGAAGGGCGACCAATAGTGCGGCATCGCTCATCGGCCTTGATCCGTTCGGAGTTCTTGCATTTGGGAATACGTAGGCCCCATCGCCGCTGAACAGGTGGACCTCCCGCAGAATTTCTACCGCTTGCCGGGAGAGAGGGACGATGTGTGGTATTCCGGTTTTGCTGGCTGTAAACCGCCATTCTGCTTTCTCTAGATCGATATCGGCCCACCTCGCCGTTCTCAGTTCGCCGGGGCGAACAAAAACAAGTGGTGCGAGTTTCAGCGCCAACTTTACGATCGGACTTGCCGAAGACAGATCGATGATCCGCAGGAGCTTGGCCACATCTGCAGGCTCGGTATACGCGGCAAAATGCTGGTTCTTGAACGCCGGAAGCGCGCCTTTGAGGTCGCGGGTCGGGTCCGACGTGAGTCGTCCTGTTTGGACTGCGTATCGAAAAACTTGGCCGCACTCCCTGATTATCCGGTGTGCTGATTCAAGCGCTCCACGTCCCTCGATCCGATGCGCAATTTTCAAAATATCCTGCGGTTGGATATCGGCGATTGGCTTTGCCCCGATGTGCGGGAATGCGTCCTTTTTCAGGCGACTCGCCACTTTTTCCATGTAGCTTGCCGAAATTTCTTTCGAGTGCTTCGCAATCCATTCCAGCGCCACGACCTCGAAGCTGTTGGCTGAGCGGTCGATGGCTGCCGATCTCACTGCTTTCCTGTTTTCACCGGGATCAACTCCCGCCGCCAGGAGTTTCTTGGCTTCATCCCGTTTCTCGCGGGCGTCCTTCAGCGCAACATGGGGGTAGACGCCTATGGCGAGGAGCTTCTCCTTGCCCAAAAAACGGTATTTCCACCGCCAATACTTGCCTCCCTGTGGAAGAACCAGAAGAAACAGTCCGCCGCCGTCAAACATCTTGTAGAGTTTCTCGCGGGGTTTTGCGGACCGGATAGCCATATCACTCAGTGCCATTTTGGGGGTATCTCCCTTCGACAACGTTCCACCTACCCCTCATTTATACCCCCAACTACCCCCTGTAGTGGTAGGAAGACAACGAACGTTAGCGAACGACTAAAAGCAAAAAACCCGCCATTATGGCGGGTTTTCGCACGTTCTCGAACGTTTCCGATTTTTATAAGAGTGGGCAGTACAGGATTTGAACCTGTGACCCCCGCCGTGTGAAGGCGATGCTCTTCCACTGAGCCAACTGCCCTTATGAGATAAAGATATCACGGAACGGAAAAAAAATCAATATCGCCCGGTCTGTTCTGTCGACGGGATCACTTCGGGGGGCGGGTGACGGCGGTGATGGAGCGGCCAGGGTGGAGCCAGGTGGCGGCGGTGCGTTGGACGTCGGCGGCGGAGACGCGGCGGACGGTGTCGGGATAGGTTTTCAGGAAGCGGTAGCCGGCGCCGAGGGCTTCGAACCAGGCGAAGAAGTGGGACTGGCGGAGGCAGGCGGCGAGGTCGAGGGCGAACTGGCCGGTGACGAAGGCTGTGGCGCGGTCGAGTTCGGAGGGTTCGGGGCCCTTGGAAGCGAGGTCGGCGATTTCGGCCGAGACCATTTCGATGACCTTCTCGACGGCCGAAGGGTCGGTGCCGATGACGGCGCACAGCGGGGCTCCGTCCATGCGGGTCGGGAAGAGAGAATGTACCGCGTAGGCCAGGGAGGCTTCGTTGCGGACCTTGCGGAACAGGCGCGCCGACATGCCGCCGCCGAGAACGGCGTTGAGCACCTTCATGGCGGGGTAGTCGGGGTGATCGTACCGGGGGCCGAGCCAGCCGAGGCATACCATCGCCTGCTGGCGGTCGCGGAATTCCTCGGCGCGCTTCGACGCCCGCGGGGGCTCGATGGCGATGGCGCCGGCCTGTTGCGGGGAAGATCCGGTCGGGGCGAAGACGTCGCCGAAAAAGTCGCCGCTGAGGCGGAGGGCTTCGGCTGATTCTATATCACCAATGATAGACAAGACCATGCCGTCGGCGCGGAAAGTCGAAGCGTGGAACTGCGCCGCGAGCTCGGGCGTGAGCGCCTGCACCGACTCGCGCGTTCCGAGGGCGTAGCGGCCGTACGGGTGCTTCGCGAAAAGATTCGCCTGGAAGAGGCGCCAGGTGTTCTCGAACATGTCGTCGTCGACGGCCTTGAGCCGGCCCAGGACCTTGCGGCGCTCGGTCTCGAACGCGTCGGCCGGGAAGGTCGGGAGTTTCGCCGTTTCGGCCATGATAGCGAGGGCCTGCGCGAAGGTGCGCGACGGCGCGCTCAGGCTGAGGCGCATCATGTCGGGGTCGGCGGAGGGATCGAGGTCGGCGCCGAGGGCTTCAAGGTCCCACAGGAGGCGCTGGCCGTCGCGGCGCTGGGTGCCCTTCAGCAGCATTTCGGACATGAGGTTGGCGAGGCCGCCGGACGTCGCCGGTTCGTGCCTGATGCCGGCTTCGGCCGTCAGGGTCGCCCCGACGAGACCGATGCCCGCGAGCCTGCGGTGGATGACGCGAAGACCGTTTTCCAGCCTCCAGGTCGATACGTCGTCCTGCTCCCCGCCGGTCGTTTGCGAAGAGGCCTGGAAAGGCTTCGAGCGCGTCTTCGGGCCCGCGAGCGTCGTGACGTCGGCCTCGCCGGCGAGATACCGTCCGGCAAGCTGCATCAGGCGTTCGGGGGTGAAGGCGCGAAGCCGCTGGAGATAGGCGCACTCGTGTTCGAGAGCATCATGAATCAACGCGCTTCCGAGGATGTCGGTCTGGCCTTCGTTCGTCTCGGCACCGCGCATATACAGCGTTTCAAGGAAGTCCATCGCCTTGGTGACTTCTTCGGCCGATGCCGGTTCGCGGCGCAGCCGGGCGATCTCCGCGGCGATGCCCTCGCGCACCGAGAACTCGTCGGTCGGGTCGAACTCGGCGCGAACGAGGAAAATGCCATCTTCGCCGAGGGAAAGTTGTCCCGACGAGATCGAGGTGACAATGCCCCGCTGCTCCTTCAGGGTTGCGGCGAGCCTGCTGCTGCGGCCCTGGCCGAGCAGGACACCGAGCAGTTCAAGGCCTGCCGCGTCCTCGCGGTTCGCCTGCGACACCGTCCGCCACGCCGACTGCATGTAGCCGCGCTTCACGTCGAGGGCCCGGCGGATCGCCGTTCCCGCGGCCGGCCGGGGGGGCAGGGACGTGAGGGGCTGGGTCGGCGCGGGGGCCGTCCAGTCGCCGTACAGCTCTTCGAGCCGCTTCATCACCGCATCGACGTTGACATCGCCGGCGACGAGGATGAACAGGTTGGCGGGCACATACCAGGTGTGGAAGAAGCCGGCCAGCATGTCTCGGCTTATACCGCCAGCTATATTCTCGCGAGGTCCGAGAATCTGCCGGCCATAGGGATGACCGGGATACAGTTCCGCCATCATCGCGTCCCAGAGGACGCGGTGAGGATTGTCGGCGGAGCGCTTGATCTCCTCGATGATCACCGACCGTTCGGCGTCGACCGCCGCCGGGTCGAGGACCGAGCGCCGGATCACGTCGGCGTGAATCTCGAGCGCCTTGTCAAGGTGAAGTTTCTCGCCACTGATATAGTAGTGCGTATAATCGAGCGATGTGCCCGCGTTGGTGCGGCCGCCGAAGCTCTCGATCTCGCGGGCGATCGCGCCGACGCCGCGGGTCGGCGTTCCCTTGAAGAGCGTATGCTCGAGGAAGTGCGCGATCCCGTTCGTCTCGGGGACTTCGTGCCGGCTGCCCGCCCTGACCCAGATGTCGGATACGAAGAGCGGCGCGGTGCGGTGCTCGCGAACGAGGACCGTCAGGCCGTTCGAAAGGGTGTGCTTGTGAAAGGGGGCCCAGCTGAACCCGGGGGCGTGGCCTGCGGTGCTGTGTTCGTTCATGTTCTCACGGTGCGGTAATCGGAAGAAACGGGAAAACCCGGGCGGAGCCGAGCTTCGCTTCGACGCGTTCGAGGATGTTGAGAGGTCTTCCATACAGGAGCTTGGCGCGGCCGGCGACCACGACTTCCGAAAAGTTCGCGAAGTCGATCATGCAGGCCCGGCGCATCGATTCTTCTCCGTAGACGAGCGCGCCGTTATGGATAACCATCGATATATCTCCCGGTTGGAGGGCCAGGAAGCTTTCGAACGGATCTTCCTTCGAATCGTCGAACACGAGCAGGTTCGCGATCTTGCCGGGCGCGATGCTGCCATATTTCTTGTCGACCCGGAAGAGCTTCGCCGGGACCTGGGTCACCATCCGGACGAGATCCTTCGGCTTGAGACGGCCGCCGAACTGCTCGTCGGACCATTTCCGCAGGAGGCGGAGGTCCTCGAGCAGGTTGACCGAGCCGCTCACGGCGCCATCCGTGCCAATGGCGATCTCGATGCCGAGATCGAGGGCCTTCATCACGGGCGGGATGACGCCGAACCTGTTCCGGATCGAGCCGGGGCAGAAGACGAGAGAGGATTTGAAGGACGCGACCAGCTCGAGATCGGCATCCGCGAAGCCGATGCCGTTCACGAGGATCGTGTTCGGGCCGAGCGCGCCGAGGCGCTTCAGCGATTCGAGCTCCTCGTGGACGTCCGCGCCGGTTCCCTCGCAGCAGTGGGTGATGAACGGCAGGATTCCGCGGGAGAGGCGGATCTCCTCCGAAGGCCCCTGGCCCCACGCCGGCGCATCCGCCGACGCCGAATGGGCGAGGTAGTAATGCTCGAGAAGGCTGACCAGGCCGCGTCCCGTGTAGGTCGCGTTCACCTCGTGGGGAAAATGGTCGACGATCAGCCCGACGCCCGAAAGCACGTTCTTGAACATGCCGAGACCGTACAGATCGGTGATCGAAAGCGACTGCCGGTCTCGATAGATATCCGAAGCCTGGAACGCGCGTTCCCACTCGAGCCAGTTCGCGTACGGCCGGTCGCCGAACGCAGGCCAGAACGTGTCGTAGAGATGGTCGTGCGCGTTGATCAGCGCCGGAAACACGAGGCGGTTGCCGAGGTCGACCGTCGTCTCGATCGGCTTCTCGAACGTCCCGTCGGCCGGCAGAACCGCCGCGATCGTGTCCTGATACAGGACGAGCCGCCCGGGAGCGATCGTCTCATCCGGCATCAGGATGCGGCAGTTGTCGAGAAGTGTGTACATTATATATTGTCCAGATCGTAATCACGGAACGGGCCGGAAATTTCCTGGCGAAGCTCTCTGCGGGCTTCCTCCCAGGTCTTCCCGGCGAAGGCCATCGAGATGAAATGCTTGCCGACCGTGTCCAGGAAACTCAGCAGGGCCACCCGCTCGAAGTCGGGGCGGATGGTCCGGACGCGGTCGAAACTCCGGTAGAACCCTTCCAGGTCCTTGATTCCGAGGGCCAGGAGGGTGTGCTCGAAGTTCATCGCGAGTTCGTCGCGCGTTCGCATGTCCATGGGCAGAAGCTGGCTTCCCAGGAGCGTTCCGACCATCTCGCCGCGGAACTCGAGCGGAATGGCGAAGACCAGGAAGCCGGCGTAGCAGATGTTGACGAAGGGCACCTTCCGCCTGAAGAGCCTGTCTTCGACGTTCTTGTACGAGCGCTTGCACCGCTGGCGACCGCGCTCCGAACCCCGGATGAGGCTGCACGGGCCGTTGAAGTAATCGGTCTTGACGACCACCTCGCCCGTGTTCGAGCGCAGCGACAGGGGAACACCGTAGAACCGTTCGATCTTCTTCAGCAGATCGGGAATCTGTCCGACGGCGAAGGTCACCGTCTGGTTGATGTTGATATCTTTCGCTTGTGGTGCCATGGGCTTCTCCCGATGTTCGGCCGGTGACGTTCAGGAACCGGCGTGCAGGGCGCGGGGTTCTCCCGCAGGTGGGTCAGGCTTCGGCGGCGGCGGGCGCCGATGTGGCGCTGCCCTGCCAGAGCCGCATCGCGAGCAGCAGCGAGTTCAGCTTCGTCGCGTTGTCGTCGGCCCGGGAGGTGAGGACGATCGGGCACTTCGCGCCGTAGATGAGGCCGCCCATCGCCGCACGCGCGAAATACTGGAGCGACTTGTACAGCACGTTTCCCGTCTCGATGCGCGGCACCACGTAGATGTCGGCGTCTCCCTGGATGCGGCCTTTATACTTCTTGATATGGCACGACTCGGGACTGAAGGCGAGATCGAGCGAGATCGGTCCCTCGACGACCATGTCTTCCCGATGCGCGAGCGCCCTGGCGACCTGGTCGGCGACGACGGTCGAGGTCACTTTTTCAGACACCTTCTCGTTGGCCGCGAGCAGGGCGACGCGGGGCGCCCGCTCGGAGCCGAAGAGCCGGAAGGCCTCGACGGCGTTGTCGATCTCCTTCGCGAGCATCTCGGCATCGGGGGCTATGTTGAGGGCGACATCGGTCAGGATCCTGAGGCCAGGCGTCTTCGGAATCTCGAAGAAGGTCAGGTGCGACAGCACCGGGTTTTTCTTGATGCCGCGCTGCGAGTTGAGAACGGTCTTCAGAATCGTGGCGGTCGGCACGAGGCCCTTCATCAGGATGTCCGCCTCTCCGTTCCTGACCATGTCGACCGCGGCCTGGCAGGCTTTCTGCGCGTCCGCCTCGGGCACGATCTTCACGGACGCGTGCGAGGCCACGGCGCCGTACATCTCCTCGATTCCCTTCCGGTCGCCGATGAGGATCGGCGCGCAGACGCCCATGCGGACGGCCTCGCAGATCGCGTAGGCGACCGCCTCGTCATGCGCGAACGGAACTGCGACCCGGCAGACCCGCTTCGGGTCGAGGTCGCCGGTCAGACGGCCGAAAAATGACTCGTTCATTCCCTTCCTCCGCTGTTTCTCTGTTCCGTTTCAGACGCCGAGCGCATACGAGGCGATGACCATGCGCTGCACCTCGCTGGTGCCCTCGTAGAGCTCGAGAATGCGCGCGTCGCGATAATACCGCTCGACCGGGTAATCCTTGATGAACCCGTAGCCGCCCAGGATCTGCAGCGCCTGGTGCGCGACCCGCGTCGCCATCTCGGAGCCGTACAGCTTCGCCATCGCGGCTTCCTTCGCGTACCGCTTCTTGTTGTCCTTCAGCCAGGCCGCGTGCCACGTGAGCAGCCGCGCCGTCTCGATGTCCATCTTCATCTCGGCCAGCTTGTGGTTGATGCCCTGGAAGTCGACGAGGCGGCTGTTGAACTGCTTGCGCTCGCGGGAATACTTGAGCGCCGCCTCATACGCCGCCCGCGCGACGCCCGTTCCCTGCGCGCCGACGCCGACCCGGCCGCCGTCGAGGGTGTCCATCGCGATGCGGAAGCCCCGGCCGGGGGTGCTCACCATGTTCTCCTTCGGCACGCGGCAGTTCTGGAACACCAGCTCCGCCGTGTTGGAAGCGCGGATGCCGAGCTTGTTCTCCTTCACGCCGACCGTGAAGCCGGGCGTGTCCTTGTCGATGATGAACGCCGACAGGCCGCGGATCTTGGAGGCGCGGTTCGTGCTCGCGATGATAAGCGCGAAGTCCGACACGCCGCCGTTGCTGATGAAGATCTTCGAGCCGTTGATGACGTACTCGTTGCCGTCGAGGACGGCCGTCGTCTCCTGGTTGCCCGAGTCGGAGCCGGCGTTCGGCTCGGTGAGGCCGAAACAGCCCAGCTTCTCGCCTGTGGCGAGGGCGGGCAGGTATTTGCGCTTCAGCTCTTCCGAGGCGTAGGTCATGATGGGGTAGGCCACGAGCGAGTTGGTGAGCGACATGGTGACGCCCTGAGCCGCGCACGCCTTCGAGATCTCTTCGATCAGGATCGTGTAGGTGAGCGCGCTCGCGCCGGCGCCGCCGTATTCCTTCGGGATGATGATGCCCATGTAGCCCTGCTTCGCGATGGCCCGGGTGATCTCCCACGAGAATTCCTGCTTCTCGTCGAGCTCGGCCGCGACCGGTGCGATGACCGTGCGGGCGAATTCGGCGGCGGACTGCCTGATGAGTTCCTGTTCGGGGGTCAGCTTGAAGTCGATCACGCGACGGCCTCCTTTCGCTGGCGGCGGATTTCGGCGGCCAGCATCGGGACCACCTGGTGCAGATCGCCGACGATCGCCACGTCGGCGGCCTTCATGATGGGAGCCAGTTCGTCGCGGTTGACGGCGACGACGAAGTCGGCGCCGGCGATGCCGGCGAGGTGCTGGATGGCCCCGCTTATACCGCATGCTATATATAGTTTGGGGCTGACCGACTTGCCGGTCTGGCCGACCTGGTGGTCGTGATCGATCCAACCGGACTCGACCGCGGCACGGGAGGCGCCAAGCTCGGCGCCGAGCACCGCGGCGAGGTCGCGGAGGGTATTGAACTGCCGGGCCCCGCCGACGCCGCGGCCGCCCGCGACGATGATCTGCGCTTCGGACAGGTCGACGTGGCGCGCGGCGGACGTGATGGTCTCGCGGACGATGACCTTCAGATCGACATCCTTCAGGCCGATCTTCACGGGCCGCACCTCGCCCTTGCGCGCCGTGTCGGCGGCCATGGGTTTCATGACGCCGGGCCGGACGGTCGACATCTGGGGCCGGTGGTTCGGGCAGACGATCGTGGCCATCACGTTCCCGCCGAAGGCCGGGCGGGTCTGGAGCAGCAGGCCTGACGCGGCCTCGACGGCGAGCTCGGTGCAGTCGGCGGTCAGGCCGGTGCGGAGGCGGTTCGCCGTGCGCGGCGCGAGGTCGCGGCCGATGATCGTCGCGCCGATCAGCACGATTTCGGGCTTCACGTCGCGGATGACGCCGGTGAGCGCCCGGCAGAACGGCGCGGTGCGGTACTCGGCGAGCTGCGGGTCGTCGACCGTCAGCACGACGTCGGCGCCGTGCGCGATGAGGGTTTCGGCCATCGTCCCGACCTGGTGGCCGAGCAGGGCCGCATACAGCGGCACCTTGCGCTCGTCGGCGAGGCCGCGGCCGCGGCCGAGCAGCTCGAGGGCCACCTTGGCGGGGGCGCCGTCGCGCGTCTCGGCGAAGACCAGGATGCCCTTCCAGGCGGCGAGATCGGCTTTCGGTGTTTCGGCGGCGGAAGAGGTGATCGCCTTGAACTTGCACGAGTCGACGCAGCTTCCGCAGTGGACACAGTTGGCGTTCATGATCGCCTTGCGCTCGATCATGTCGATGGCATCGTAGGGGCAGGCCTTCAGACAGGCTCCGCAGCCGACGCACAGGTTTTTATCGATGATGATGGCCATGGCGACTCAGATGATTCCTTTCTCACGGAGGATATCGAGCGTCTTCGGCACGGTCACGGCCGGATCGCCGGTCAGAATCGTGCCTGCGCCCTTCGGGGTCGGCGTGAACGTGCGCCGCACCTGGGTGGGGGAGCCTTTCAGCCCGATCTGCTCGGCGGGGGCGCCGATGTCGGCGGCCGACCAGACCGTGTATTTCTTCTCGCGGTAGGCGCCGATGCAGCCATGCAGCGTCGGGATGCGAGGGATGTTCGTCTCCTTGAGGCAGGTCATCAGGGCCGGCATCGGCACGGTGAGCCGCTGCGTGCCCGAATCGCTCTGCCGGTCGATCAGCAGGCCGCCGTAGCCGAACCGGGCGCTCAGCACGTAGGTCACCTGCGGAATCTGGAGGAACTCGGCCAGCTGGGGTCCGACCTGGGCGGTGTCGCCGTCGATGGCCTGCCTGCCGCAGATGATCAGGTCATACGCGCCGATCTTTTTGATCGCATGCGCGAGCGCCGAAGCCGTCGCGAGCGTGTCGGCGCCGGCAAAGGCGCGGTCCGACAGCAGGATGGCCTCGTCGGCGCCCATCGCCATGACCTCGCGCAGCGCGACTTCGGCCTGGGGCGGCCCCATCGAGATGACGGTGACGGTGCCGATGCCGGCGGCCTCGCGAAGCTGGAGAGCCAGTTCCACGGCATGCCGGTCCTCGGGGTTCACGATGCTCGGAACGCCCTCGCGGATCAAGGTGCCGGTGGCCGGGTCGATCCGGACGTCGTTGGTGTCCGGGACCTGTTTCACGGTGACGATTATCTTCATTGGATCATCCTTGTGTTGTCCGGCCGCTCACAGCTTTTCGCCGATGCGGTTGCGCAGAATTTCCGAGGTGCCGTGGCCGATCTTGAGGAAGCGCGAGTCGCGGAACAGGCGTTCCACGCGGCTCGGCTTGACATACCCCGTGCTGCCCATAGCCTGCACGGCGAAATCAGCGACCGAGAACGCCGCCTCGGTGCAGTAGACCTTCGCCATGGCGGCCTGCGTGAAGAACGAGCCCTTCACGGCCGACTGCTCGACCGCGCGCCACACGTGCAGACGCGACGCATCGATGCGAAGCGCCGCATCCGCGAACCGCCACTGAAGGCTCTGGAAGCTGCCGACCGGCTTTCCGAACTGTTTCCGCGACTTGGCGTGCTGCGCGGCGTCGTCGTATGCCTGCTGGCCGAGCCCCGTGGCGATGGCCGCGACGCAGATGCGCAGCTCGCTCATGATCTGGTCGTACAGGTCGAGACCGTAGCCGTAGACGCCGATCAGGGCGTCCGCCGGGACCTGGACCTTCTCGAAGCTCACCGGGGCGGCCTCGAGGCCGTTCATTCCCATGGTGTGGTGGAAATTGCCCACCTGCACGCCTGCCGACTCGCGCGGAACCGCGAACAGCGATGTGCCGGTGCCCTCCTGGTCTTCCGTCTTCGCCAGAAGCAGGATGTGCGAGGCGCGGCCTGCCCAGTTCACGTAGGCCTTGCCGCCCGAAACCTCGAAGCGGCCATCCGGCAGCTTCTTGCAGATCGTGGTCATCGACTGGAGATCGGAACCCGCTTCGCGCTCGGTCGCCGCGATCGAGAAAATCGCTGCGAACGATGCCGCTGAAGCCGCGAGCTCGTCCTTCTTCGCGAAGTTGAAGGCCCGCTGGTTGAGGCGGATGCCGAGGACGAGCTGCTGGGCGGCGAGAAGCGCCGCCGGCGGGCTGTGCCGGCCGAGTTCCTCGAGGAGGAGGGAAAACTGGAACATGCCCAGGTTCTCTCCGCCGAGCTTCTCGGACAGGAACGGTTTCAGGAGATCTCGCTTCGAGAATGCCTCGGTCAGGCCGTCGATGCGGCCCGTCGCGTCGATACCGTCGGCGCAGGGGCTGAGGGCTTCGTCCGCCGTCGTCCGCCAGGCTGCCTGGCGCTGCACATCCTTTTCTTCGAACTCGAAGTTCACGGGTGGGATCCTTTCGTTGGCAGTCCGGCCGGAACCGGCCGGTTATCGGTCAGTCGTATTCCCAGGCCTTTTCCTCGCCGCGCAGGACGCGAAGGCCGCCCATGGCGAGCGCTGCGAGCTCGTCCTCGCCGGGAACGACGACGACGCGGCCGAGGGGGGTGATATATTCCTTGATATTGTCGACGAGGAACGTGCATTTCGCCGCGCCCCCCGTGATGACGAAGGCGCGAACCTTCCCCTTGAGAACGGCGAAATACGAGCCTATCTCCTTGGCGACCTGGTAGGCCATCCCGGCGAGGACGGAACGGGCATACTCGTCACCCTGTTCGATCCGCTTCGAGATGTCGATCAGGTTGCTCGTGCCGAGGTAATTCACGAGGCCTCCCCGGCCGACGACGAGTTTCTTCATCTCGGCGTGGGTATACTTGCCGCTATAGCAAAGGGCGGCGAGGTCGAGGGTGGGAAGGGTTCCCGCTCGCTCAGGGGTGTAAGGGCCGGCCTCGAGACCATTGCTGACGTCGACGCTCCGCCCGGCTTCCATCGCAACGACCGAGATACCGCCGCCGAGGTGCGTGCCGACGAAGTTGTCAGAGGTGAAGTTCCAGCCTTCCGTTTTGCAGACCTGCCGGATGACGGCGCGAATGTTCAGGGCGTGCCAGATACTGCGCCGCGGAATCTCCTTCAGGCCGGAATACCGCGCGATGTCCCGCATCTCGTCGACGACCACGGGATCGACGATGAAGGCCGGAATGTTGAAATCTCGATGGAACGAGTAGGCGAGAACCGCGCCGAGGTTGCTGGCGTGTTCGCCGTAATTGCCGGACTGCAGGTCTTCAACCATCGCTTCCGAGACGGCGTAGGTGCCGCCGACCATCGGCTTGAGCAGGCCGCCGCGCCCGACGACCGCGTTGAGGTCGGCCGGCTCGAGCCCGTGCTTTCCGAGAAAGTCGAGCATGACCTGCCTTCTCATCTGGCACTGGTCGAGGACTTTGGGATATGCCTCGAGTTCCTTGGGCGAATGATCGACCTTGCCGATGGCGACGGGCTTTTCATCCTCGAAGATGCCAAGCTTGGTCGTTGTGGAGCCTGGATTGACCACGAAAATTCTGATGGGGGTGCTCATGAATCCTTTCCTTGCCTTACCGGTTGGAAAACTTCTCTTTTTCCCTGCACGGACCATTCAGTGTACAGGCAGGACAGACAGGGTCCGTGCGCATGGTAGCACCACCCCCGAAGCCTGTCAAATCAGCCCCGAGCCGTGCGCACGCTGGTCAGTTACGCAACTGTCACCCGTCAGAAAGGAAGGGGTTGTGTTCCGCCTCGTGGGCAAGCCTGCTCGACGGGCCGTGGCCGGGCAGGACGAGCCGGTCGCCGAGGGGAAGGAGCCGCTCCCGGATCGACCGGACGAGCTGTGCCCCGTCGCCCCCGGGAAAATCCGAGCGGCCGATCGAGCCCGCGAACAGGGCGTCGCCGGTGATGACGGCCTGGTCGAACGCGATGGCCAGCCCGCCCGGTGTGTGCCCCGGAACGGCGATGAAGCTTCCCCGGTCGCGACCGACCGCGATCTCGTCGCCATGCCTGACCAGCGTTTCCGGCGGCCGCGCGGTGAAGGCGGTATCGAGAAACAGCGACAGGTTGAGCCGGGCGTCGCCGAGCATTGGCGCGTCTTCCTGCGAGCAGAGCACCTTCGCCCCAGTGGCGGCCCGGACGGCCTCGAGGCCGGCGATATGGTCGGCGTGGCCGTGCGTCAGGAAAATGCGCGTCGATGTCCAGGCCAGCTCCTTCAGCCGGTTCATCAGCCGCGGATCGTCCTCGGCCGGATCGACGACGATGCCGTCACCGGCCTGCGGGTCGTAGACGAGATACGTGTTGACATCGAGCGGGCCGAGCGTGAGACATTCGATGATGAGGTTTCCCGTGCGATACTGGTTCGTCATCGGCGGTATGCCCCGTCAGAGGTCGTTTTCATACATGATCGGCTTCAGGATACCGATGAATGGCAGGTTGCGATAGAAATCCTTGAAATCGAGCCCGTACCCCACGGCAAACTCGCTTGGAAGCTCGAACCCGCAGTAGTCGATCTTGATCTCGCGCTTGTGGCACTGCGGCTTGCTGCACAGGGTGCAGACCTTGAGGCTGCGCGGGTGCCGCGTCGCGAGCAGGTCGATCAGGTACGACAGGGTCAGCCCCGTATCGACGATGTCCTCGACGATCAGGACATTTCTGTCCTCGATGCACTCGTTCAGATCTTTCAGAATGCGCACCACGCCCGAGCTTTTCGTCGCGTGGCCGTAACTGCTGATGGCCATGAACTCGGTGTTCACCGGAAGGTTGATATGTCTGCACAGATCCGCCATGAAGAGGAAGGCGCCTTTCAGAACGCAGACCAGAACGAGGCTTTCCCCCTTGTAATCTTCGGTGATCTGCTTTCCAAGCTCCGCGATTCTGTGCTGAATCTCTTGTGTCGGGATAAGGACCCGTTCGATATCGGGATGAGCCTGCTGCGGCGATTTCACGGCAGTTTGACTCCCCGTGCCCACTCGATCGTCCGGCGCAATCCTTCGTCGAGGTTCACTTTGGGCTCCCAGCCGAGCATCGTTTTCGCCCGCGTGATGTCGGGGCGGCGTCGCTTCGGGTCATCGACCGGCAACGGCTTTGCAATGATGGGAAGCTTGCTTCCCGAGATTGCCAGGATGCGCTCGGCGAACTCTTTGATCGTGAGCTCGGTCGGGTTGCCGAGATTGGTGGGGAACTGGTCGCCGCGCTCCATGACGGCCATCATGCCGTCGACGAGGTCGGAGACGTAGCAGAAGCTGCGGGTCTGTGATCCGTCGCCGAACAAGGTCAGCGGCTCGTTGCGCAGCACCTGCGAGATGAACGCCGGCACCACGCGGCCGTCGTTCAGGCGCATGCGCGGCCCGTACGTGTTGAAGATGCGGATGATCCGCACGTCGACCTTGTGGTAATCGCGGTAGGTGACCGTCAGCGCCTCGGCGAACCGCTTCGCCTCGTCATAGCAGGAGCGCGGGCCGACCGGGTTCACATGGCCCCAGTAGTCTTCTTTCTGCGGGTGAATCTCGGGGTCTCCGTAGACCTCCGAGGTCGAGGCAAGCAGAAGCCGCGCCCCGTGCAGTTTCGCCATGCCCAGCATGTTATGCGTGCCGAGCGCGCCAACCTTCATCGTCGGGATCGGAAGCTTCTGGTAATCGATCGGGCTGGCAGGCGAGGCCAGGTGGTAGATGCGGTCGATCTTGTCGCCAAGGTAGATCGGCTTCGTGATGTCGTGTTCGACGAGCGTGGCGGCCCCGCTCTCGAGATGCTTCGCGACGTTCTCGCGACAGCCGGTGACGAAATTGTCGAGGATGATGACCTTGTGCCCCTGTTCGATCAGCCTGTCGACGAGATGTGATCCGATGAAGCCGGCCCCGCCGGAAACGACGATGCGCATGAACTGTCTCCTGGAAATTTTCTGAGCCGTCATTCAATCATTCATGCCCCGAAAAATCAACGTCGATTTCTGGAACTTTCGCTTCGGTTTCGGGTCTATACCCTGTGCCCGGGTGAAAATGCCCGGCATCAGCGAATTCTCCGGACTACCGGCTCGAGGAGGCATGACATGCATCGTACACTCGGTTCTCGCGAAGGCCTGGCCGCCGTTTTCAGTCTTCTGCTGATCGTCGGTCTCGTTGGAACACCGCTCGTGGCTTCGGCTGAACCCGCCCAGGCTGCGCGTGAGCTCCAGATGGCGTTCACCACGGTTGCGAAAACCCTGAAGCCAAGCGTCGTCAACATCCGCGTCGAGCGGACGGAAGGCGGGCAGGCTGGACCGTCTCTCGGGGAAGACGACGAAGATCAGTTCAGAGGCACCCCATTCGAGGATCTCTTCAAAGATTTCTTCAGGAACATGCCGCGCGGCAGAAAGTTCGGCCCCCGTTCCCCCTTCAAGTCCGAGGCTGCCGGGTCGGGCGTCATCTTCAACGCCAACGGCACGATCCTGACGAATAACCACGTCGTGAAGGGCGCTTCCAGAATGACCGTCAAATTCCATGACGGCAAAGAGGCGACGGCCACGATGGTCGGCCAGGACCCGCAAAGCGACCTCGCCGTCATCAGGGTGAACGTCGACTTCCCGCTCCAGGCGGCCCAGTTCGCAGATTCAGACAAGACCGAGGTCGGCCAGTGGTGCATGGCTATCGGCAGCCCGCTTGGTCTCGAGCAGACCGTGACCGTCGGTGTCGTCAGCGCCCTCGGCCGCTCGGGCATCGGGGCGACGGCCATCGAGGACTTCATCCAGACCGACGCAAGCATCAACCCCGGCAACTCAGGCGGCCCCCTGGTCGATCTCGACGGCCGGGTGATCGGCATCAACACCCTGATCTTCGCCGCTCCGGGCTCGGGAATCGGCTTCGCGATCCCCTCGAATATGGCCAGTCGCGTGGCAACGCAGATTTCCGAGACAGGCTCGGTAGAACGTCCGTTCATCGGCATCACGATGCAGGCGGTGACGCCGGAGCTGGCCGAACACTTCTCGCTCGGCGACAAGAACGGCGCCGTCGTGATGGAGGTCAATCCCGACACCCCTTCCGCCAAGGCGGGTCTCCAGCAGATGGACATCATTCGGTCGATCGACGGGAAGGAGATCAAATCGACCAGCGACGTTCAGAAGTACATCCTCAGCCGGAAGGTCGGCGACACGGTATCGTTCGACATCCTCCGGAACGGTGAGAAGAAAGCGATCCCGATCGTCCTCGAGCGCATGCCCCGCACCTTCGGACTGCGTGACCCCGAAGACCTGCTGCACCAGGAAAAAGGATCGGGAAAGAAGGGTGAGGAAGAGCGGCCCTACAAGAGCTTCGGCTTCTCCTTCAAGGTGCTGACGCCGGAGCTGGCCGAATCGATGCGGATCGAAAAGAAGTCCGGCCTCGTCGTCACGGACGTCGAGGAGAACTCGCCGTCGGCGGAAGCCGGGCTGCGGCCGCGGGACGTCATCACCCAGATCAACGGCAACACCGTGACAGATGAGGCCTCCCTCGTCTCTTCGCTGAAAACACCCTCGGGCGCCAGGAAAAGCTCCGTGTTCGTGGTGATCCGGGATGGCACCCCTCTGTTCCTGGTGATCTCACCCGAAACCGCAAAAAAATGATTGATTCGGCTTGCCAGGAGCCAATTTCGCATTTCCGTTCGTGCTGAGCCTGTCGAAGCACGGTTGGATTGCCAAGGCCGGCTGGTTTCCGCGAGGAACCGGCCGGCCGTTTTTCCGAAACGACCGTTAAGAAAACCCAGGCTCCGGCCGATACTGGCACCATCATTCACCGCAATTAACCGTCGCAGATCAGGAGCCGCCTCATCATGATGAAGGAAGTCATTCTCGCGATCGCACTCACGCTGCTGTTTTCCGTCGGAGTCGGCGTGCTGTTCGTCCGTACCATCATGGAGATGCTTGAGCTGCTGTTCACGAATACGCCCAGCCACCGCGAGCACCAGGGGCCTGAAAACAGGGGCGCCTGAAACGGGCTCAGTTCTGCCGAAGCACGCCGTGGACCGAGCAGCGGAAGAGCCGCCGGCCATCCTTGTAGATGATCGAATACTCGCCCCCGTCGGGGCATTTGGGTATGCTGAGCAGTATTTTTTCTGAGAGCAGCTTCTCGGGATCGTATTTGAACATTTTTTTGTTCGTCTTCTTGTCGTAATACAGGATGGCGAGGATCAGCGACTTCATGACCGAGAAGCAGCGCAGTTTCTGTTCCGCCGAGTAGGCCGCGATTTTTTTCAGAACGTCCTTGTATTTCCGCTGGGCGCGGCCGTATTCCGAAAACAGGAGTTTCTGGTCCCTGATGTCGACCTGCGGCGAATTGAAGCCGTTGATGTTCTGGATCAGCTGAAGGTACGAACGCTGGAAGTCGGTGTGGACTTCCCTGAACTGGAACTGCTCGAACACGCTTCCCGAGGCGATCGCCGCCGAGGCTGTCGCCTCGGCGGGGCGGCGTGCGGCGGGAGGCTTCGGAACGGGGGCTGATGGAGATTCCGACGACCAGCAACCCGTCAGAAGAATCAGGGCGACAAGAACGGGCGCAACAAACCCCGGAGCGTACCGAGCCCCGGAAATGCCGCGTTTCGATTGTCGCTGATACGGGTGTGTATCCACGGAAATGACCGCCCATCCTAACAGCCTGAGATAGGCCTGTCAATCCGGGGATTATCACAATATTCATCCCTGTGGGGTATGACCTGCTCTCATAAAGTTCTTTCCTGCCACCGGGCTGTGAGCGCGATGATGGCCTTCAAATGTGCTGACATGCGTGGGTTGCGATGAAATGTTGAAGGGCGGCACCCCCTGTGCTATACTCCCCCCCACACTTTTGTAAAATTGAGGGGGATTGCCAGATGGCCGATGAATCGAAGAAGACCGTATTCCGGAAAATCGTCGTGCCTGATGAGGAGAAGAAGAAATATCTCGTCGGGAACACGCCGCCATTCCTCGGCAAGCCGTACGAACTATCGCTGGAAGACCTGACGATCGGCCGCGAAGAGGGCCGGTCCATCCAGATTCCCAGCGACATGGTGTCGCGTCTGCACGCGACGATCTGCTTCAAGGACGGCGCCTATTTCATCGTCGATAACGACAGCTCGAACGGCACGTATCTGAACAGCAAACAGGTGGCGGCGAACACGCCCGTTCAGCTCAACCACAAGGACGTCGTGAAGTTTGATATATATGAATTCATATTCATCGACTCCGCCCGCGCCGACCTGTGGGAAACCCTCAAGCCCCTCAACAGAAGCGGCGCCCAGACCATCACGTTCTACAGCCCGAAGGGCGGAACCGGCCTGACCAGCATCGTGTCCAACCTGGCCTACGCCATGGTCTCGCAGACGAAGAAAAAAGTCGCCGTGGTCGATTTCAACCTCCGCTTCGGCGACATCATGACGTATCTCGGCGGAAAGCCCGGCCTTGGCATTCACGAGCTGATCCAGGAACCCGAAATCACGGGGGAAAAGATCGGCAGATTCCTCCGCCAGGGCCCCGGCTTCGATTATCTGACCGCCCCTGTCAAGACCGAATACGCCGAGCTTGTCAAAGCCGACCACGTGAAGAAGATCCTCTGGAGTCTCGAAGCGAATCACGACTTCGTGTTCGTCGATTCCAAAAATGAAATCGACGACGTCTCGCTCACCACCTGGGAACTCTCGTCCCAGATCTTTGTCGTCGCCCAGCCGGAAATCGGCCAGATGCTCGCGCTCAAAAAGATTCTCGATATCATGAACCAGCTCAAGTATCCCGAGACGAAGGTGAAGGTGCTCATCAACCGGCTGGGCCGCTCGGGCACTCTCTCCAGCGAGGAGATCAAGACGATCATCCGCCGCGACTTCGTCTCTCTCCCGTTCGCTCCTGAAGAAGCGGTTCTCACGTCGCACGGAGGCCAGCTCTACGTCAAGGAACGAAACGCATCGCCTCTTGCCCAGGGAATCCTGAACATTCAGCGCACGCTCTGCGGCGAGGAAAAGGCCGCTGAGGAAGGCGGGATTTTCAGCAAGCTTCGCGCCGTTCTCGGGTTTTAACTGATTCCCCGTGGCAGACTATAACGGCAAGCGGGCCGGCAATTACACCATCGTCCAGAAGCTGGGCGACGGCGGTTTTGCCACCGTGTATCTCGCTCAGCACACCGTTCTCGAGAAAAAGGCGGCCGTCAAGTTCCTCCTCGAGGAGTGGATCAACGAGCCCGATGTTGTCAGCCGCTTCTTCGACGAAGCCCGGACCATGGAACGGCTCAAGGAAAGCTCGAACATCGTCGAGATCATCGATATCGCGAGCAAGGAAATCTGCGAGCGTGAAGGGCTTCCCCCCTACTTCATCATGGAGTACATCGACGGCAAGTCCCTCGAGGCGAAAATCCACTCCGACGAGGGTTTTACGCTGGAGTTCATCGTCGAGGTCATTTCCACGGCCTTGAAGGCCCTCGCCCACTGCCATACCAAGGGGGTCATCCACCGCGACATCAAGCCCAGCAACATCCTCCTGACGAGCGATGGCAAGGTGAAACTTACCGACTTCGGCATCGCCAAGGCGAAACTGAACACCAGCAAGACGGGAAGCGGCCTCACGCTCGGTTCGACCGATTACATGTCCCCCGAACAGGCCCTCGGCAAGCGGGACATGGACCATAGATCCGATATCTACTCGATCGGCGTCACGCTCTACGAAATGGTCGTCGGGAACCTGCCCTTCATCTCCGACAACCCCAACTCCGTGGCCCTGATGCACATCCAGGAGCCCCCGAAGGCGCCGATCGAAGTGAATCCGGCCTGCCCGCCGCGCCTGAATAATATTATTCTCAAAGCTATGGAAAAGAAGCGGGAAGACCGCTTCCAGACCTGCGAAGAGATGATCGAGGCCCTCAAACGGATGGACGAGCCGGAAGAGCCCGTCACCGCCGACGTCGAGACCGTCGACCTTTCCACCATGAAGTCGGAGATGCCCGAAGACGGCCTGAAGGAAAAAGCCGAGGACGCCGAGGGCGCAACCGTCGCGTCGAAGGCGAAGACGAAGGTGACGCAGGCGCTTGCCTCGCAGCCGGTGCGAAACTCGATGTTCATGGTTGCGCTCGTCGTCCTGTTCACGATCTCCTTCCTCGGCGTGTTCAAAGGCTACATGATGTACACCCAGGGTGTTCTCGTCATCGAGTCCGTCCCGCCCGGCGCCACGCTCCTGATCGACGGGAAACAGGTCGGCTCCAGCCCGTTTTCCCTGACCCTTTCTCCCGGCGTCTACAAGGTCGGCTACACGCTCCCGGGATATCATCCCCTGACGGTCAGGGCCGATCTCCAGGCGCGGGGGACCCTCACGATCAGCCGCGAACTCCGGAAAATCGTCCAGGATCTCGACAAGAAGATCGCCGCCGCCTTCGATGTTCTTCCTGCCGCGGGCTCGGTCGATCCGAAAAAAGCAAAGCAGGTCGCTCACCAGCTGGAGGTTCTCCAGTCCATCACCCGGTTTCTCGATCAGTGGAAGCAGGAACCGGATGTCCATCTTGCCTGGGAACGACTTGCCGATGAAAAGGGGTATCTCGCCTATGCCGAGCAGTATTACCTGGCCCGTTCGACTCAGAACGCCGGCAATAGTCTCTTCATGACGATGCTCGGCCGCATCCAGATGGCCCGCGGGAACATGAAAGAGGCACTGGACACGTTCACGAAGGCCTGGTATATCGACCAGAATGATATCCTGATGCTGAACTCGCTCGGAGACTACTTCCGCAAGGAAAACAACAGGGAAAAGGCGAAGCAGTATTACGAACTCTCCCTGTTTCTTGAGCCCGGCCAGACGGCAATCCTCCAGATCGTACAAAAGATGTAGACAGGGGAGGGGAGGAACGTGGAATACAAGGTTTTCGGTAGATCCGATATCGGGAAGGTTCGTTCGAAC
>CAYMEN010000051.1:0-24543 GCA_964389325.1 uncultured bacterium
CCTGACGATCACATCGGTGCAGACCCCCCGCTCGATCGGCACGTCGCCGCCCGGGTAGGCGAGTTTGACGTAGGACGGATCGTAAAACAGCGTGACCTGGGTCTGCAGCATCGCCGATTCGAGAAACCGCTCGATCGGCAGCGGCCCGGGAAAGCGTGAAGCCGCGTACAGACCGATGCCCGATGCGCTCAGGAGAAACAGGCACAGCGCCGGGAACAGAAAGAGCCATCGCGAGCGGGTTCTCATCTGAAATCACCTGCGGGGCGGCGGGGGCGAGAACTGCCTCGAGTCTTCATACTCGGGAGGGGCGTCGTAGCGGCGAAGCTTCTCGGGCCACTCGTAGCGGATGGAAATCCGCTCCCGGGCGAACGTCTCCGGGTCGAACGTGGTGGTTTCCACGGGTGAATACTCGCGCTCGCCGTACCCCGTTCCGGCTTCGGACGATTCGTACAGCCGGTCGGGAGCGATCTTGGAGGAGGCGCGAGGGGCCGGGGCCGCGCCGCTGTCCTTCATCGAGAGCCGTTCTTCATAGTAGATCGGACGCTGCTCGTCGAAAACGGCGATATTGATGTAGCCCATCTGGGAGTAATCGCCCCACCTGCCGGCATACGAATCCTGTTCGTCGGTGAAATAGAACCGCGCGACGCTCCGGGTCGAGGTGCGCCAGCCGGAAAACTCGCCTGTCGACCAGGGATTGAGGATATACATCCCTTCTGATGGCCGCAGATACGAACGGTCGCCGGTGATGATGTTCCGGCCGTCGATGGCGATGACCAGCCCGACCCGGCGCCCGGAATCGTTGCGGACGCGCAGACGGTAGCGCTCGCCGCGCATGGCTTCGACGAAATACGACGGCGAGCGGCTGCTTTCCCACCAACCGCCGCCGGTGGAGAACAGAGACAGCGTTCCGCGCTCGTCGCCGATGACCTCGACGGTGATTCCGCGCTGCCGCGGCGCGATTCGCTCTACGTCGGCGTGCCCGACAAGGGAAAGAGCGGCGACACAGGCGAGGACGAGAAACAATACGGTCAGTCCGTGGGTGAAACGATACGGATATGCCGGCATGGCGGGCCTCCTCTCAGGCACACCTTCATGCCGCAAGCGGGTCCTGCGGCTTCGTCACTCGCCCTTGCGGGTGCTGATGAAGTGAAGTGCGCCCTTCTCGATGCGTATTTCCTTCAGATTCAAACGGAAGGGGAACTTTTCCAGATTTAGCACCGGGTTGATTCGCTTGATGATGGTGCCGATGAACGCGCGCGGCATGCTCATGCTGTTGAGTTTCATCTTTCTGGCGTGGAACCAGATCTGCTGGGAATTCCGCACTTCGAAATTGCCGGTTGCCCAGAAGTTCACTTTGACCAGCGAGTATTTTGTCGATCCCGAGAGGATGAGCTGGCCGGTCGCGAGCTCGACTCGAGGGTTGTCGACCTTGATTTTGCGCGCTTTCTCGCCCAGGTAGGCGTTCATGTCGGACTCGAGGATGAGCACGTCCATATCGATGTTGCAGACCGCGATCGTGTCGATTTTCGCTTCGCGGAGCAGCTTGGTCGTATCGAGCTGGACGTCATCGAAGTCGAACGATGCCCGATGAAGAATCAGCCCGTCGACCTCACCGCCCTCGGTCTTGACGATCACCTGCTTGAGCCGCCCCCGGCTTGTATACTCGGGAGAATATTCCATGATCTGAATATCGAGAAGCTTCGGGGCTTTCACGACAAGGCGCATCGCTTCATCCAGTTTCTGCTTCAGCAGATGCGGGGAAGAGGCGAGCTCGGCGGTCACGGCAGGGTCCGGCGTCCAGCTCGCGAGTTTTTCAGAGCAGGTTGCCGTGGGAACGGACGTCGAGGCGATGACGGAGGAAGGGGTGGAGATTTCCGGCATGGCGACCTCAGCCCCTGCGGCAGAAATGGAGAGGATGACCAGCAGAATGTATGCAAAAACCGCCGTTGGAACGAGTTTCAGCAGGGTTGTGTGAGTCATCGTGCGTCCTTGTCATCGTACGAGTTCGAACGGTCGGGGCAGTTCCGGAAGTTCGGCGATCCAGGCATCCCAGAGCGTCATACCGCGGTTTCCGGAGACATCGGCATCTCCCAGAATGGATACAACGGATGGATCGTCGAACAGATCTTCGGAAACGGCGACCTTGTACACTCCTCGCTCATCGAGGGGTTGCCCGTTGATGAGGAGGTTCTTCGGCATGCCCGCGGAAAGGGAGAGAACGATCCCGTCGGAGCCGATCCTTCTTGGAAAGCTACCATGCAGAAGCCTGAAAAACAACTGACGAGCGGCTGAGCCGGGGAGGTTGTACAGGCGGAGCCTTCTGTTTTCGAAGGCGGAAAAAACCGACAGCGGCGTGATGACGCGGTCGCGGAACCACGATGATCCGGCTGCATGGGCGACGAGCCCGATATCGGCCCGCATGGCCCGCCGGACGATCGCGGCATGGGCATCCGCGCGCGGCTCGTAGGGTGGCGGATCGGAGCATTCGAGGGTGTTGATGACGCGGAGAGGGCGATGAAGCGTCGATGTCAGTGCCGACAGGGCGGAGGAGATGCCCGGCGCACGCATTTTCCCGAGAGGAAGGCGTCGCACCTCGACGTCGGTCCGACCGCCTTCGGCCGAACATCTGCGGATAACGAGAAGCGAGCGGCTGCCGTTCCCGACAATATGCATTTCCGGGCCCGTCGACGGCTTTTCGATGCCGGCCGGCCGATCGATCGCGTCTGCATCGGGAGAAACCCGGAGCAGCAACTCGTCGGCATGGGCGGCCCCGGCAAGATCTGCGAAATCACCGTCATCGAGATGGCAGACGAGAATCTTCAGGTCGGAGTCGGGGGCCTGGGCCCGCATGCGGTGCAGCGCATGGAGAGGCGGCTCGACGACCAGCTTCCGCCATCGGGAGAGGGGGATGTCTTCGAGCCGGGACCGGCTGATGAACGAGGCGACCGTGATGCTCCGGTTCGAAATCCGCGTTCGCTTCCAGCCTGGAAAGACCTGGTCGCCGGCGGCCGTCGAGACGTTCGTCCAGATGCGCCTGAACAGGTCGCCGGGAAGGGACCGCGCGGTTCCGCAGGCGGCGAGATCGGCCGGGCCGAGGGCGAGAACGTCGATGCCGGCAGTGTTCGCCCAGTCACGCTCGAGCGACCCGCCGCCGGCGATCGTCAGGGGCGAGCGGAAATCCGCATCGTTGCCGACGCCGATGACGAGCGACGATGTGTGGCGCTCGAGGCGGAGTTTCCGGACCAGATCCGGTACGCTCCAGCACCCGGCCGGCGTGATTGCACCGTCTTCCGCCAAGGAGGCGATGTTCCCTGCGAGATTCCCCGTCACGATCACCTGGATGTCCGTCGGCCGGGCCGCGCGGCAAATGGTGGGGAACGTCAGAACCAGCAGAAGACAGGTGAAGAATGCCCGAAATGCCATCTGCCGAAACGGACACATCGCGGAAATGCGCGGATCAGGCATTGATCTTGGAAACGAGATACGACCCGACGACGGCGAAGATGATGTTCTGCATCCAGGCCGAAAGCAGGACCGGAAGCACTCCAGATTTGCCGAGGGCGGTCGAGATGCTCATCAGCACGTAGTAGATGAAGATGATCATGATCGCCACGCCGAAGCCGATGAAGGCGCCGCTGCGGTAACTCGTCAGGCCGAAACTGGCGCCGATGATCGCGAAAAAGAAGCTCGCGAACGGCAGCGACGTCTTCATCGCGAGATCGACTTTCAGCTCCGTCGTTTCCATGAACTGGGTCCGTTCATACGTCTCGATGCGCTTGCTGAGCTCGCTGTAGCTCATCTCGTTGGGGCGCTTGCTTTGGCGGGCGAAGTCGGCGGGCGTTTCCCTGATGCCGGTCACGGGCATTTCGAGAATCGTCGTCGTGGAGGCGGGACGGCCGTCGCGGTACCGCTGGTCGACGACCCCGTTCAGCAGCCAGTGCGTGCCGAGCCAGCGTGCGCTCGTTGCCGAAAGTCGCCTGACGAGCACGCCGGCGTCGTAATACTCGACGAGAACCTTCTCCATCGTTCCGGCCGCTTCGAACACTTTTCTCGCGTAAACGAAGCCGCCGTCAGACGCGCGCATGATCGAGTTCTCGGTCGCTTCGGGATCGACCAGCCGCATGATCTCGCCGCGGCGGATCTCGTTGGCGCGACGGTTCGAGTAGGGCACGACGAGCTCGTTGAAGACGATGCTGATGCCCGTGATGGTCAGCGCGAACACGATGACCGGCACCATGATGCGGTAGAAGTTGATGCCGCCGGCGCGCATCGCGGTGGTTTCCGAGTCTTTCGACATGCGGCCGAACACGAGCAGGCTCGAGAGCAGCACGGACATGGGGAAGGTGAACATCATGTCCTGCGGCATGCGGTAGAGGAACCACCGGATGACGGTCGTCGCCGGAACGTTCTCGTTCACGATGTTCTGGAGCGCCGACATCAGCGGATCGATGGCGATCACGACCACGAACATGAAAAAGCCGAACAGGAACGGCCCGACGAGCTGGCTGAAAATGTAGCGATCGAGTGTTTTTATCATCTGTGACGTTTGTAGTATTATGGCATTCCTGCAGGAAGTATTCAACAGCTCATTCATCGAAGGGAACCTTGCAAACATGAAGATCGGCATGATCGGCACCGGGTATGTTGGCCTTGTCACGGGAACCTGCTTTGCGGAGTCGGGCAACGACGTCACCTGCGTCGATATCAACGCGGAGAAGGTCGCCCGGTTGAATCGCGGCGAGATCCCGATCTACGAGCCCGGTCTCGATGAACTCGTCAAGCGGAATATGGCCGAAGAGCGGCTGAAGTTCACGACGAAGATCGAGGAAGCGGTGGAATCTTCCCTGATGCTTTTTATAGCTGTCGGTACACCTCCGGGTGAGGACGGTTCCGCCGATCTCTCCTATGTTCTCAACGCGGCGCGTGACATCGGACGCCACATGAAAAGTTTCAAGATCGTCGTCGACAAATCGACGGTGCCGGTCGGAACCGGCGACCTGGTCCGGAAGGTCATTGCCGAAGAATTGGCGCGGCGTGGCGAGAACGTGCCGTTCGACGTGGTGAGCAATCCCGAATTTCTGAAAGAGGGAAACGCGATCGACGATTTCATGAAGCCCGACCGCGTGGTCGTCGGGTGTGACGACCCCCGCACGGCGGAATTGATGAAGGAGCTGTATGCCCCGTTCGTCAGGACGGAAAAACCCATCATGGTCATGGATGTCCGTTCGGCTGAGATGACGAAATACGCTGCCAACGCGATGCTGGCGACGAAGATTTCATTCATGAACGACATCGCGAACCTGTGCGAGAAGGTCGGTGCCAACATCGACAACGTGCGGCGCGGTATCGGTTCCGACTCGCGCATCGGCTACTCGTTCATCTTCCCCGGCGCCGGCTACGGCGGCAGCTGCTTCCCGAAGGACGTGCAGGCGCTCGTGCGGACCGGCAACGCGAACTCCTACAAGCTCGAAATCCTCGAGGCCGTGGAAGCGGTGAACAAGCGCCAGAAAGAGGTGCTGTTCGCGAAGCTCCGGGAGGCCCTGGACGGCCAGGTCAAGGGCCGGACGGTCGCGGTGTGGGGCCTCGCGTTCAAGCCGAACACCGATGACATGCGCGAAGCGCCGGCCATCGTGCTGATCGAGAGCCTGCTTGCCACGGGGGCGGCCGTTCGCGTCTACGACCCCGAGGCGATGGACGAGGCGCGCAAAACGTTCGGTGATCGCATTGCCTACGTCAAGCGAAGCTACGATGCCCTCGAAGGGGCTGATGCGCTGGTGGTCGTCACCGAGTGGAACGAGTTCCGGCGGCCGGATTTCGAGCGGATGCGCTCGCTGCTGAAAAAGCCCGTCATCATCGACGGACGCAACATCTACGAGCCGGTGCGCATGAAAACGCTCGGCTTCGAATACAGATCGATCGGGAGGCCGTGATGAAAGTCATTCTGCCGGTTGCCGGGAAGGGGACGAGGCTTCGGCCGCATACCCACACCAAGCCGAAATCGATGGTGCGCGTGGCCGGGAAGACCGTTCTGGAGCACGTGATGGCAAACCTCGGCCGTATCAAGGTCGATGAGGTCATTTTCATCACCGACGAGAACGGCGACATCATCGAGGAGTTCGTGCGAAAACACTACCCGAAGGTGAACGTTTCGTTCATCATCCAGAACGAGCGGCTGGGGCCGGCGCATGCGGTCTGGCTTGCCGAACCCCGCATCAAGGACGGCGATGAAGTCCTGGTCGTGTTCAACGACACGCTGTTCGTGACGGACCTCACGCGCATTCCGCGCCTTTGCGACGGTCTCGACGGCCTGATTTACTCGAAGGAGGTTGAGGACTTCCGGCGGTTCGGCGTCAACGTCATGAAGGACGGCGTGATCATCGACATGGTCGAAAAGCCCGACACTCCCATCAGCAAACTCGCCCAGGTCGGCCTGTACTACCTGAAGGACGGGATGGCCCTGATGAAATATCTGCGCACGGCGATCGAGCGCAGGTTGACGGTGAAAGGCGAGTATTATCTTCCCGAAGTCTTCAAGCTGATGATCGCGGACGGGATGAAGCTCGGGGCCCCCGAGATCGACGAGTGGCTCGACTGCGGCAAGCCCGAGACCCTGCTCGCGACGAACCGGTATCTGCTGGAAAACTCGACCCGAAGCCATTACTGCGTCGAAGGCTGCGTCATCATCCCGCCGGTCGCGATCGACCCGACGGCGCAGGTGCACCATTCGGTGATCGGACCGCATGTTTCGATCGCCGGCGGATGTAAAATAGAGGATTCTATAATAAAAGACTCCGTCATCAACGCGAACTCGGTCTTGCGGAGCGTGATGCTCGAGAACTCACTGGTGGGCGACTCGGTCGAGCTGACGGGACTTTCCCAGCGGATCAACATCGGCGACAACAGCGTCATCGACATGGGCAGCTGCCAGCAGAACTGTCCGGTCAAGCGCTGACACGGACATCATGGACGGACAGACTGCCGAAAAACGTGTTCTTGTCGTGGGCGGGGCCGGATATATCGGTTCGCATACATGCAAAATGCTGAAACGGCGCGGATTCACGCCGATCGTGTTCGACAGTCTCGTCACCGGCTACGAGGAGAACGTCCGCTGGGGCCCGTTCGTCCGCGGCGATCTGGCCGACCGGGCCACGATTGACCGCGCTGTCAGGGAATATGCCCCGTCGGCCGTGATCCATTTCGCCGCTTTTTCGCTCGTCGGCGAATCGGTGACCGACCCGGGAAAGTACTACCGGAACAACGTGGTCGGAAGCCTGAGTCTCCTCGAGGCGATGCGCGACGGCGGCGTGAAGGACCTGGTTTTCAGCTCGACCTGCGCGACCTATGGCGTGCCGCGAACGATTCCGATCCCCGAGACGCACGAACAGCGGCCGATCAATCCATACGGCGCCTCGAAGATGATGATGGAACACATGATGAGCGACTTCGCGTCGGCCCACGGATTGCGGTTCGTGGCGCTGCGGTATTTCAACGCCGCCGGTGGCGATCCCGACGCCGAGATCGGCGAACGGCACGAGCCCGAGACGCACCTCATCCCACTCGTTCTCGATGCGGCGCGCGGAAAGCGGCCTCAGGTGACGGTGTTCGGTGACGATTACGAGACGCCGGACGGAACATGTATCAGAGACTATATTCATGTCGATGACCTCGCCGACGCTCATCTGCGGGCTCTCGGCTACCTGCGGAGCGGCGGAACCACGAATGCGTTCAACCTGGGCAACGGGAAGGGATACTCGATCCGCGAGGTCATCCATGTCGCCGAGCGCGTGACGGGCCTGAAAATCCCCGCCGTCATCGGCCCCAGACGTGCGGGCGATCCGCCGATCCTCGTGGGAGACGCGAGTCTCGCCAGACGGGATCTCGGCTGGATTCCGGAATATGCGGATCTCGACGTGATTGTCGCTCACGCCTGGGCCTTCAGACGTCGCCTGGCCTGAAAAACGATCGGAGGAACAAACGATGCAGAAGGGCAAGACCCTGCTTGTGACGGGCGGAACAGGCTCGTTCGGCCACGCTTTCATCCGGTATGCGCTCGATCATCTTCAGCCCCGGAAAGTGATCGTCTACTCTCGTGACGAGTTCAAACAGTACGAGATGGAGCGGAAGTTCAGTTCCCCGAAACTCCGTTTTTTCATCGGCGACGTGCGCGATCGGGACCGCCTGAACCGGGCGTTTTCCGGCGTCGATTATGTCGTCCATGCCGCGGCTCTCAAACAGGTGCCGGCTGCCGAATACAACCCGTTCGAAGCTGTACAGACGAATATCATGGGGGCCCAGAACGTCATCAGTGCCGCGCTCGAAGCCGGTGTGCGCAGAGTTATCGCGCTCAGCACCGACAAGGCTTGCAACCCGGTCAATCTGTATGGAGCGACCAAACTGTGTTCCGACAAATTGTTCATCGCAGCGAATGCCTACGTCGGCAGTTCGAGAAACACCCGGTTTGCGGTCGTCCGATACGGGAACGTTGTTGGAAGCCGCGGCAGCGTCGTTCCGTTCTTCCGGGAACTCGCCGCGAAAAAGGCGGAGATCCCGATCACCGACGAGCGGATGACCCGCTTCTGGATCACGCTCACACAGGCGGTGCAGTTTGTCGTCGACTCGTTCGAGTTGATGTCGGGCGGCGAACTGTACATCCCGAAAATCCCGAGCATGAAAGTTCCCGACCTCGCCGAGGCGATCGCGCCCGGGTGCCCCCGCAAGGTCGTCGGCATCCGGCCCGGTGAAAAACTCCACGAGTTGATGATTTCGCATGACGACACAAGAAATCTGTATGAGACGGAAGAGCGCTTCATCAAGCTGCCTGAATTCCATTTCTGGGAAATCAAACAGCCGAAGGATGCCAAACCGGTCGCGGACGGCTTCGAATATGCCAGCAATACGAACGATCGCTGGCTCGGCATCGAGGACCTTCGGAAACTGCTTCGGAGCGAGGGGCTGCTTCCATGAGCCCGCGGTTTCTTTCCTACGGCCGGCAGTCGATCACCGATGATGATATACAGGTTGTTATTGAAACTTTGAAATCGGACTTCCTGACACAGGGGCCGGCCATTCCCAGGTTCGAAGAGGATTTCTGCTCCTTGACGGGGGCCCGCCATGCGGTCGCCTGCTCCAACGGAACCGCGGCGCTTCACCTCGCCGCTCTTGCAACGAAAATAGCTCCCGGAGACCGCGCTCTCGTCGCGCCCGTCACGTTCGTCGCAAGCGCCAACTGTATCAGATACGCCGGTGGCGACGTCATGTTCGCCGATATCGACGGCGAAACGATCACCCTGTCGCCGGAGTCGGCGGAAACAGCCCTGGAAAAGGCTTCAAACGAGGGACGGCCGTTCCGGGCGATCGTGACGGTCGACCTGGCCGGGCACCCCTGCGACATGGAGGCCTTCGCCGGACTGAAGAAAAAATATGACTTGATATGGATACATGATGCCTGTCATTCTCTCGGAGGCTCGTGGACCGACTCGACCGGGAAGGTCTGGCGGGTCGGCGAGTATTCGGAGCCTGACGCCGTCGCCTGGAGTTTCCACCCCGTGAAACATATCACGACTGGCGAGGGTGGCATGATCACGACGTTCTCGGACCACATCGCCGACCGGCTGCGGCTTCTGAGAACCCACGGCATCAGAAAGGAGCCCGCGGCGTTCGTCTCTCGCGATGAGGCCTTCGACGAGAACGGAAAGCCGAATCCTTGGTATTACGAGATGCAGGAGCTCGGCTTCAACTACCGGCTCACCGATATCCAGGCGGCCCTCGGGTCGTCGCAGCTGAAACGGCTCGAGGCCGGCATCGCACGACGACGCGAGATCGTCGAGTGTTACCGTGCGGGGTTTGCCGGGCTGAAGGGAATCTCCATGCCGCAGGTGAAGCCGGGAATCGGCCATGCGTTCCACCTGGCGGTCGTTCGCATCGAGTTCGAAGCGATCGGCCGGAGCCGCGCCTGGGTCATGAATCGCCTGCGCGAACGGAGCATCGGGACGCAGGTTCATTACGTTCCGGTTCCGATGATGCCTTACTACGCCGGGTCAACGCCAATGAGAGAATTGCCGGAAACGGCGGCATATTACCGGGAGACCCTGTCCCTGCCTTGTTATCCTGACCTTCGCGACGAAGACGTCGAACGGGTCGTGTACGCGGTTCGGGAGGTGCTTTCATGAGCGGTAACGATCGTGTCGAAACGCAGGCGGTCATCCAGGCGAGAATGGGCTCGTCGCGACTGCCCGGGAAGATCCTGCTCGATCTGCAGGGAACGACGGTTCTCGGCCATGTCGCCAGGCGCGCCCGTGCCGCTTCCCGCATCGCGAGGGTTGTCGTCGCAACGACGACGCAGCCCGAGGACGATGCGGTGGAATCCTGGTGTAAAACAGCCGGTGTGCCCTGTTTTCGGGGCTCGGCCCTGGATGTCCTGGAACGATATGCGAAGTGCGTCGCCGCATGGCCCTGCCGGCGGGTGGTGCGAATCACCGCCGACTGCCCCTTGATCGATCCGGGGGTCATCGACGACGTGATCGCGATGCACGAAACAGGCGCGTTCGACTACGTTTCAAACCTGCATCCGCCGACGTTCCCGCACGGACTGGACGTCGAGGTCCTCTCGGCACAACTGCTGAAACGAGTCGCGGAAGAGGCGACGCTTCCGTCGCACCGTGAGCACGTGACCCTTTTCATCCGGGAGAACCGCGATCATTTCAAATTCGGAAACGTCACGTTCGGGCGGGATGCCTCCCGTTTCAGGGTCACGCTGGATCGCCCGGAGGACTACGAGTTTCTGAAGGCGCTTCTGGGGCTGATTCCCTCTGGAACAGAACTTCCGTCACTCTATGAAATTCTCCGGCTCCTCGAGGCCCATCCCGAGATTGTCGCGATCAACGGAGGCCAGGACCGCTACGAAGGGGTTCGAAAAGCCGCCAAGGCCGAGAAGCGGAAACTGTCGCTGGGATGACGTGAAATGCCCAGACTGCTGATCCGGGCCGACGCCGGAGAGGAGATCGGCCTCGGGCATGTCATGCGGTGTCGCACGCTCGCCCTGGCGATGCGCGACCTGGGTTGGGAAACGACGCTCCTGACCACGTCGGACCCCAAAAATATATGGTGTGATATGTCCGGTGGCGGCATGCCCTGGCTCCTGGCGGAGGGTGGAACGGCCCAGGGATTCAAGACGGCGATGGCTGCGAAGATACACCGGGCCGACATCCTGATTGTCGACAACTATGGCTTCACCACGGAGGATTTCACCGCCCTGTGGGCCGCCGGGCCGCGTCTCGCCGTCATCGACGATCTGGCTGACCGCATCCTGCCCGTTGATGCCGTGATCAATCCCAATCCGGGCGCAGTCCCGGATCCGTATGCGAAGCGGGGCGTGCCCCTCTGCCTCTGCGGCGAGACATTTACGCTGATTCGTCCCGAAATCCGGTTCTGTGTCGGAACGCCCGTTCCGGCTGACGGACATATTCTCGTGACGCTCGGCGGCGGCGACGTGCAGGAACATCTCTATGATATTCTCGCCGCTATATCGGAAGATGCGGACGATGCTCCGGTCGTCGCTGCCGTCGGACCTGCCTGCCCGGTCGACAAGCTGGTGGAATGGGAACGGGGCGGAGCCCGACGCAGGATCGTCAGAGACGTGGATGCTCTGCCCGGCCTGATTGCAGGAGCAGCCGTCGCCGTGACGGGCGGCGGAACGACGCTGTGGGAGACATGCTGCATCGGCCGGCCGAGCGTCGCGGTCGTCTGGGTCGAGAACCAGAGACGGACGCTGGAGATCGTCGCGCGATATGGCACGGGCGAGGTTGTTGACGCCCGTTCCGGCCTGCCGGTACAATCGATTGTCGAGGCTATTCGCCGTGTGAAAAACGGAACGGCCGAAACGGCGGGCATGATCGCGCGGCAGCGGGCCATGATCGACGGCGGGGGAGCGGACCGCGTGGCGGCGGCTCTCACCGCGATGATGAAAACGGGCTGAGGAGGCCGCATGCAGATAACCATCGGACATCGCCACATCGGGGAGTCGAGACCATGCTTCATCATCGCCGAAGCCGGCAGTAACCATAACCGCGATTTCGACACCGCGATCAAACTCATCGACATCGCAGCCGATGCCGGGGCTGATGCGGTGAAGTTCCAGATTTTCGCGGCGGAGAAGATCTACTCGAAGAAGACCCCGATGGCCAGCTACCTGAAAGACAAGAAGCTGGCGAGGGATGGCGAAACCCTCTGGGATATCATCAAACGCCTCGAAATTCCCCGGGGCTGGACCAACGAGTTGATGGCCCACTGCCGCAAGAAGAACATCATGTTCCTCTGCACGCCGTTCGACATTCCCGCCGTCGAGGAGCTCGAAGCAGCCGGGGTCGAGGCTTACAAGATCGCGAGTTTCGAGATCACGCATCTTCCACTCATCGAACGGGTTGCCAGGACAGGCAAGCCGCTCATCCTTTCCACCGGCATGGCGAACCTGGAAGACATCGAGGTCGCTCTGCAGACGTTCCGGCAGGCGGGGGGGGGGGAAGCCGCCCTGCTTCACTGCGCGATCGCGTATCCTCCGGCATACGAAAATCTGCATCTGCGGGCGATGGATACCCTCCGGCAGGCGTTCCAGACGCCCGTCGGCTTTTCCGACCATACGATGGGATATATAACGGATGTCGCCGCCGTGGCGCGCGGGGCATGCATCATCGAAAAACACTACACGTTGAGCCGGAACCAGGAAGGACCGGATCACCCCTTCTCTCTCGAGCCCCACGAGCTGAAGGAGATGGTGACGGCCATCCGCCGGACCGAAGCCGCTCTCGGCAGCCCGATCAAACATCACACCGCTGCCGAACAGGAACTGTATCGCATCGCCAGGCGCAGCCTGGTGGCAGCGCGGGCCATCCCTTGCGGAACGATCATCACCCGCGACATGATCGAGGTGAAGCGCCCCGGTTTTGGCATTCCGACGCGTTTCCTCGATCTCGTGGTCGGGCGCAGGGCCGCCCGGGATATCGAGGAAGACGATATTCTCACGTGGGACATGGTGTGAGGGCGCTCCGGTCGTTCGGGCCCGGCGACATGGAGCTGCTGCTGCGCTGGCGCAACTCCGAAGAACACAGGCGCTGGTCGTTCACGGACCGGCCGATCGATCCGGCCGAGCATGCCGCCTGGTTCCACCGGTTTCTTGGCGACTCCAGACGTGTCGGATTCATCATGGAAGACGCCTCGGTCGGCCCGGTGGGCCAGATACGGTTCGATCCGGCGCCGTTGCCGGGAATGCTGACCGTTTCGATCGGCATCGCGCCGGAACACCTCGGAAAAGGCATCGGCACGCTCCTGCTCGGCGAGGCTGTCCAACGGTCAGAAGTGATCGAGCGAGCCGTGCTGATCAGGGCCGAGACGTTTCTCGACAACCTTGCTTCCCGGCGCATCTTCGAGAAAGCCGGTTTTATTCCTCTCGGCAATCGGGTGCGCGGCGACCGGCGGTATATCGAGTGGGCCAGGCCTGCAGGCGGCGGCCTTTCCGGCTGCGCCTGCCGGATTCTTTCAGATCCGGAATGCGAAGAAGCAGTCGAAGTGCGAAGAAGCCTGGCTGCCCTTGGGTGCCCTGAATACTCCTTGCGTGATGCTGATGTCGTCACGATTCGTCTCGACGACGCTCCCGAGGCGGACGAAAAGACGGGAGAACCGGATGCGGAAGCCGTGTATGTCGTGCCGGCGCGCGGGAATGGCATAATATCAAAAACGATACATATTCCCGATATTCCCGGTGCTGCGGCTTCCCTGGAAGGCCCCGTGATCGACAGGGTCGTTTCGCTGATCGCCTGGATCGCTCACCGGCGCAGAACGGCCTGACGGCGATCCGAATCCGGCAGTTGTACGAAATGCCGTGACGGTATATCCTGAACGGCGAGCGGACACGGCGCCTTTCGGAATACGTCGATACCCGGCCGGCGCAGGTTCTGGAACCGATTGCAACAGGAGAAGAGCATGTCATCGCCAACCAACTTCGCAAAGAACATGAAAGTGCTTCGCAAGCGGTTCCCGGTGCTCGCAAAAGTCGTCGAACTGAACGAGCCGAGTCCGGTCTCGTATCTCGTCGAGCCTTCGAGGTCAAAGGTTCCGACTCTCGCTGTGAAGGTTGGCGAAACGGTCACGCAGATTCACAGCAAATACGACCCCGTGCGTGAAGCTGAGCAGCAGATCACGGGGATGAATTTCAAAAACCCCCGGCTGCTGATGATTCTCGGGCTTGGCCTCGGGTATCACATCAGGGCCGCTCTCGAAAAACTGAAGGAAAACTTCTTCATCGTGGTTGTTGAGAAAGACATGCAGGCCCTGACGCAGGCGGTGAGGCATGCCGATATCACCGATCTTCTCGAATCCGAAAAAATCCGGTGGGTGATCGGCGTTCCCGAAAGCGAACTGTTTGCCGTCATGAACGACATGATCAAGCGGTCGGGTATATCGCTGCAGCTCTTTCTGAAGACGCTCGTCGTCTTCGATCATCCGGCGCTGTCGAAGCTGCATGGCACCTATCACATGGAAGCGGTGAAGGCGTTTCGGGAAGCGGCGCACCAGATTATCCTGAATTACGGCAACTGCCCGAAAGACTCGATGATCGGCGTCGAGAACATCATGGCCAATCTCAGCATCATCATGCGCAACCCTGGCATCAAGGACCTGTTCGGGAAGTTCCAGGATGTCCCGGGAATCATCGTCTCGACCGGGCCGTCGCTCAACAAGAACATCGAGGAGTTGCATGCCGCCCAGGGCAAATGTGTGATGATCTGCGCCGATTCTGCCCTTCGCATTCTGCTGAAGCACGGCATCAAACCTCACGCCGTGGCTTCGCTCGAGCGCATTATCAAGACGGCGAGCCTTTTCGAAGAGTTCACCGAAGAACAGGTGAAGGACATCTGGCTGTCTGCGACGCCGGTCATCATGCCCCAGACCTACGCGAACTGGAAGGGGCCGATCGTCATCGTCTATCGCGCCTTTGCCCATTTCGACTGGATCGACATCCCGAAGGGAACCCTTCCTTCCGGTGCCTCCTGCTCGAACCTCGCGTTCAAGATTCTCGAAGCCCTCGGCTGCAACCCGATCATTCTCGTCGGGCAGGACTGCGCCGTGAAGAGCGCCGATGTCACCCATGCCGACGGCGTGAGCGACGCGACGAAACTGAATCTCAAGCAGCACCAGCTGTTCAAGGTGAAAGGCAACTGCGAGGAGTGGGTGTATACGACCGAGATCTTCAACATGTTCCGGAACGGCTTCGTGACCGATGTTGCCCATTACCGGGGGACATGCATCAACGCGACGGAGGGCGGTGCGTTCATCGAGGGAACCCAGGTGATGCCCCTGCGCGACGTCATCGCGAAACACTGTACCCAGCCGATCGATGTCGTCGCCCAGTTCCGCAGTCTCCATGTTCCGACGGAGGATGAAGTCAAAAAACTCTGGAAACGGTTCAGGCAGACGATCGAGAATACCCGGATCGAAGTGGACAACGTCATCGAATACTGCGTGAAGGGCGAGAAGCGGGTGACGGATTTCGAGAAGGAGCTGGAGGAGGGAAACTTCCACGAGCTCAAGGACTTCCTCGATCGGTTCCCCGTCGAGCGACTGAACGAGATACATGATGAGTTAGCCCGGGCCAGAGGTCGCATCATCATGTTCGGAAAATATTTCAACCTCTATCTCATGCATATCGTCCAGATGATCATCATCAAGTTCGAGATGGATTTCAACGAACTTCGTTCTCTCTGCGACGACGAGAAACGCGTGAGACTCCAATCCGTCCGCATGATGAAACGCTGGTTCCCGATGATCGGGGATGTGTGCAAACTGTCCCGCAACCTGCTCGAAGATGCCTACGTGAAGCTGAAGGCCGAATTCGGAGAGTGATCCGGAAAGCGGTGACTGTGGTATAATCCGCCCCATGGGAACGGGACAGATTCGGAATCCGACGCGCGGTGGCGGCTCCTGGGAACCGGGGTTCCTGTGGGATGTCGACGTCTCGTGCCGCACCATTCCGGGTGAACGGCAATGACGCTTGCCGTCGGCCTCGATCTCGGTTCCCGGCGCACCAAAGCGGTGCTGGTCGAGGCCGGCCTGATCCGCGAAACGGCCGTTTTCGAGTCCTGGGCGCTGGAAAAAGCCGTCGTCATCGACTGGGTCGAGCGCATGCGGGCACGGTGCGCCGGTGAATCCCTGCCGATCGGAACGACTGGCTACAGCCGCCGGCCGGCGGCCGATGCCTGCCGGGGAATCGCCCTCACGGAGATCCGTGCCTTTGCCCTGGGCGCGCAGGTGCTGGCGCCGGGCCTGCGCACGTTGATCGACATCGGCGGGCAGGACGCGAAAGCGATGCACCTCGACGAGACAGGCAAGGTTGATGACTTCGAGATGAACGACCGATGCGCCGCCGGAACCGGCAAGTTTTTCGAGCTCGTGGCGAATAGCCTCGGCGTGCCGCTGGCCGGCCTGTCCGACCTCGCCGCGAAAGCCGCAGAACCGGCGCGACTTTCGAGCACCTGCGCCGTGTTCGCCGAATCCGAGATCATCGGCAGGCTGGCCGACGGCATCGACCGTGCCTCCCTCGCGCGCGGTGTGTTCCGCGCCGTCGCGGAGCGGCTCCACGCGATGCTCCAGCGAACCGGTTCCGGTGCCCCGGCCCTGCTCGTCGGAGGAGGCGCGAACGCCGCGCTGGCCACCGAACTTGGCTCCCTGCTCGGCTTCGAGGTCGGGCTCCACCCGTCAGGCTCCTTTTTCGGCGCCCTCGGCGCCGCCATGCATGCGTTACGGCCACACAGCGCCGAATAGAACGACAAGGAAAGGTCATGATCGAACTAACCGGTACCAGTCTCACGCTTGAACGGTTGCGCAGAATCGCCGACGGCGAGCGGATGTCGATTGCTCCGTCCGCCATGGCGAAGGTGCGCGAGTCGCGGGCCGTCGTCGAACGGCTCATCGCGGAAGATCGCGTCGTATACGGCATCACCACCGGATTCGGCCATCTCTGCAACACGCGCATCAGCAAAGAAGACCTTGGGAAGCTCCAGACGAACCTGATCCGCAGCCACGCGACTGGCGTTGGCGACCCGTTCCGCAAGGAAGAGATACGGGCGATGATTGCGATCCGCATCAACTCCCTGCTTCACGGCGTCAGCGGCATCCGGCCCGAGGCCGTCGAAGCTCTCGCTGCCCTTCTCAATAACGACGTGACGCCGTGGGTGCCGAGCCAGGGTTCGGTCGGAAGCTCGGGCGACCTGGCCCCGCTGTCGCACATCATGCTCGTGTTGATGGGCGAAGGCTTCGTCATGGATATCGACGGCAAGCGCGTCCCCACGGGGCCGGTGCTCGAGCGCGCCGGCCTGAAGGCGATTTCCCTGCAGGCGAAGGAAGGCCTGGCGCTCATCAACGGCACATCGGTCATGACCGGCGTGCTCGGCCTCGCCGTCCAGCGCGGCATCGATGTCGCGCGGGCCGCCGACGTGATCGCGTCGCTTTCCCTCGAAGTGCTCAAGGGCTCGACGAGCCCTTATAACCCCGATTTCATCGCCCTGCGCCCCTACGAGGGCCTGAAACAGACGGCCGCCAACGTGCTGTCCTGCGTCGCCGACAGCGAGGTGCGGGAGAGCCATGCGAACTGCACGAAAGTGCAGGATGCCTACAGCCTTCGCTGCGTTCCCCAGGTGCATGGGGCGACGCGCGAGACACTCAACCATCTCGCCGCCCAGGTCACGATCGAGATGAACTCGGTCACCGACAACCCGATCCTGCTCAGCGCCGACACCGTCATCTCCGGCGGCCACTTCCACGGCCAGCCGATGGCGCTGGCAGCCGACTTTTTCGGCATCGCGATAGCCGAGCTCGCCAACATCAGCGAGCGCCGCATCGACCGGCTCGTGAACCCGCTCGTCAGCGGGCTTCCGCCGTTCCTCGCCGGCGATGCGGGCGTCAACTCCGGCCTCATGATCGTCCAATACACGGCGGCATCGATCGTCAGCGAAAACAAGGTGCTGGCCCACCCGGCGTCGGTCGACTCGATTCCCACCTCGGCCTACCAGGAAGACCACGTCAGCATGGGCACCGTGGCGGCCCGCAAGGGCGCCCGCATCCTGTCGAACGCGGTCCAGGTGCTCGCGATCGAATGGCTGTGCGCCTGCCAGGCCTACGAATTCCTCAAACCCCTCGCTCTCGGAAAAGGCACCGCCGCGGCTTACGAGCTGCTGCGCACCGCCATTCCACCGCTCAAGGAAGACCGCTTCCAGGCCCCCGATCTGGAGATGGCCAGGGAGCTTCTGTGGAAAGGAGATCTCGTCACCCATGTCGCAAAACGCGTCCAGCTCGTCTAAGGCCCGCATCGTTCATCCGCCCACCGGCACGCAGCTCACCTGCCGGAACTGGCTCACCGAGGCCGCCTACCGGATGATCCAGCACAACCTGGATCCCGAGGTTGCCGAGAAACCCGAGGAACTGATCGTCTACGGCGGTATTGGCAAGGCCGCCCGCACGTGGGAGGCGTTCGATACGATTCTCGCCACCCTGAAACGGCTGAAGGAGGACGAGACGCTGCTCGTCCAGTCGGGCAAGCCGGTCGCCGTGTTCCGCTCGCACCCGGACGCGCCGCGCGTTCTGCTCGTCAACTCGATGATCGTGCCGCGGTTCGCGAACTGGGAGTATTTTCATGAGCTCGATCGCAAGGGCCTGATCATGTACGGCCAGATGACGGCCGGTTCCTGGATCTACATCGGCACGCAGGGCATTCTGCAGGGCACGTATGAGACGCTCGCCGCGGTCGGCACCAAGCATTTCGGCGGCTCGCTCGCCGGCACGATCACGCTCACCGGCGGCCTCGGCGGCATGGGCGGCGCCCAGCCCCTCGCCGTCACCATGAACGACGGCGTCTGCATCGCGGTCGAGGTCGACCCGGCCCGCATCCAGCGCCGCATCGACCACAAATACTGCGACATCATGGTCACCTCTGTCGAAGAGGCGATCACGAAGGCGAAAGAGGCGAAGGCCGCGAAAAAGCCCCTGTCGATCGGCCTGCTCGGCAACTGCGCCGAGGTGCTGCCGCAAATGGTGAAGATGGGCTTCGTCCCCGACGTGCTCACCGACCAGACCTCCGCCCACGACCCGCTGAACGGCTATATACCAGTCGGTATGTCACTGGAAGATGCCGCGAAGCTTCGGAAGAGCGATCCCGCCGCCTGCGTTGAGCGCGCGAAAGACTCGATCCGCACTCATGTCGAGGCGATGCTCGCCCTCATGGACAAAGGCGCGATCACGTTCGATTACGGAAACAACATCCGCACCGTCGCGCTCGACCGCGGCCTGAAGCGGGCGTTCGACTTCCCCGGCTTCGTGCCGGCCTACATCCGGCCGCTGTTCTGCGAGGGCAAGGGCCCGTTCCGCTGGGTCGCCCTCTCGGGCGATCCCGAGGACATCTACACGACCGACCGCGAACTGCTGAAGCTGTTCCCCGAAAACGCCGCGCTGAAACGCTGGATCGAAAAGGCCGGCAAACTGGTGCATTTCCAGGGTCTGCCCTCGCGCATCTGCTGGCTCGGCTACGGCGACCGGGAAAAGGCCGGCGTGCTGTTCAACGAGCTCGTCCGCACCGGCAGGGTCAAAGCGCCGATCGTCATTGGCCGCGACCACCTCGACGCCGGTTCGGTCGCATCGCCGTTCCGCGAGACCGAGACGATGAAGGACGGTTCCGACGCGATCGCCGACTGGCCGATCCTGAACGCGATGATCAACGCCGTGAACGGCGCGACCTGGATCAGCGTCCATCACGGCGGCGGCGTGGGCATGGGCAACTCGATCCATGCCGGCATGGTCATCGTTGCCGACGGAACGCCGGCCGCCGAGGCTCGCCTGCGCCGCGTCCTGACGAGCGACCCGGGGATGGGCGTCGCCCGCCACGCCGACGCCGGCTACGAACTGGCCGTCGAATGCGCGAAGAAGAACGGCATCGATATGCCCAGCCTGTGATCTCATCCCATTACCGCTCGTCTCAAATGTGAGGCGACAAGGATCACGAGTTCAATGGAGTGTATCCGGACAGACATGACCCATCCGTTCGCCCTGAGCTTGTCGAAGGGCGAACGCATTCGTGCTTCGACAGGCTCAGCTCGAACGGCATTGAGGAAGCAAGTGAATGTCGTGTTCGTTGTGAGACGAGCGGCATGTGGGTCGCCAATGCGCCGCAGGGGCGCATCGCGATGCGCCCCTGCGGGACCGGATGAAGTCCGTGACGAACAAATATAATACATAGGGGAATAGAAAAATGGAAATCATCGAAAGCATCATCAATATCAGCGAAGGCCAGAACAAGGAAAACGTTGATTATATCGTTGACTCTATCAAACAGACGCCCGGCTGTTTCCTGCTGGACTACTCGTCCGACGCGGACCACAACCGCACCGTCATCACCTTCATCGGCAACCGGCAGAGCCTGATGCCCGCCGTGAAGGAACTCTACAAGCGCGCGCTCGAGAAGATCGACCTGCGCAGCCACAAGGGCGAGCACCCCCGCATGGGCGCCGTCGACGTCGTCCCGTTCGTCCCGATCCAGGATGTCACGATGGAAGAGACGATCGCCTTCAGCGTCGAAGTGGCGAAGATGATCAACGAGACCTACAAGGTTCCCGTGTATCTCTACGAGGAAAGCCAGAAACAGGCCGACCGCAAGAACCTCGCGGCCATCCGGAAAGGCGAGTTCGAGGGGCTGCCCGAGAAGATGAAAAAGCCCGAGTGGAGGCCCGACTTCGGCGAGTGCGCCCCCCATGAGAGCGCCGGCGCCTCCGTCGTCGGGGCACGCATGCCGCTGATCGCGTTCAACGTGAACCTCGGCACCAGCGACATCAAGATCGCCGACAAGATCGCCAAGGCCGTGCGCGGCATCTCCGGCGGCCTCTCGTCGGTCAAGGGCATGGGCGTCGAGTTGAAAGAGCGCAACATCGTCCAGGTCTCCATGAATATGGTGAACTATAAAAAGTCGCCGCTGTTCCGCGTCTTCGAGATGATCAAGGCCGAGGCCGAACGCTACGGCGTGCCGATCGTCGGCTCCGAGATCATCGGCCTGGTGCCGCAGGACGCGCTGTTCGAGACGGCCGAATACTACCTGCGCTGCGAGAACTACGCGCCAACCTGCGTGCTCGAGAACAAGATCAACGGCGTGCTGCACGGCATGCTGCCGAAGGCGTGACGGCGATGACCCGCCGTGTCGCCGCCCCGAAGGCCGGCAAGCCGGCCGCCGATCTCATCGTTCACGATCTCGACTGCGCCGTCCGGTTCCCGAAGCCGTATTGCGGCAAGGGAACGCCGGTCGGCTGGGAGATCCGGGAAGAGTATCGCGTCTCGATCGCCGGTCTCGACGGCGTCATCGTCTGGATCGGGCCGTCGGACAGGCTTTCCGATGAAGTCCGGATCCTTCCCGACTGCCGGTTCGTCGAGGGCGTCGGGTTGACGGCGGTTCCGGGCTTCGTCGACGCGCACACGCACCTGGTGTATGCGGGCGATCGCAGCGGCGAGTTCGAGATGCGCATTGCCGGGAAGAGCTACCTCGAGATCATGACGGCGGGCGGCGGCATCATGAACACCGTCGAGACCGTCCGCCGGATCGACGAGGAGGAGTTGTTCGATGAGGCTTCCGAACGTCTCATGGAGGCGATCGAGTGGGGCGCGACGACGATCGAGATCAAGAGCGGGTATGGTCTCGATCTCGAAACCGAGATCAAGATGCTCAATGTCGTGAAGATGCTCCAGGCCGAATTCCCGGTCCGGATCGTCCCGACCTTCATGGGCGCTCATGCCATCCCGCCGGAGTTCAAAAAGAACCCTGACAAATTCGTCGATCTGATCTGCCGAGAGTGGATTCCACAGGTGGCGAAATATCGGCTGGCCGAGTTCAACGATGTGTTCTGCGAAAAGAAGGCGTTCGACGTCGAACAGACCCGGCGTATTCTCCTGGCAGGCCTCGAGCACGGTCTCAAGCCCAAGATCCATGCCGATGAGATCACGGTGATGGGCGGCGTCGACCTCGCCGTCGAGGTCGGGGCGGTCAGCGCCGACCACCTGATCAGCACCGATCGGAAGGGCATCAAGAAGCTCGCCGGATCGGGCGTCATCCCGACGCTCCTGCCGGGCACCTCCACCTATCTCATGGAATCGCATCATGCGAACGCCCGCGCGATGATCGAGGCCGGGCTCCCCGTGGCGATTGCCTCGGACCACAACCCGGGAAGTTGCCAGTTCCTCGGTGCCGGCCTGATCCAGACGCTTGCGATGCTCCAGCTGCGCATGACGGCGGGGGAGGCGCTCATCGCCGGAACCCTGCATGCCGCTCATGCCCTCGACCTCGGAGACGAAACGGGGGCGATCGAGATCGGCCGCCGCATGGATCTGGCGCTGATCGCCGCCGATTCCTGGAAATCGATCGGCTACCGGGCCGGCCAGAACCAGGTGCACACTGTTATAGCGAATGGTATAGTCGTCATGACGCCCAACGGGCTCGAGCTGGAGTGATCGCATCATGCCGATCCGCGAGGTGCGTTCATGATCACCGTGATGTCCCCCTGGGCGACGTCCGATCACATAAATAAAGTACTCGAACCCGACATGCTGAAAAGCGTGCGAGCCACGTGACGACATTGCAACCGGGCGACACACCCGAAAAGGGAGCCAGGCGATTCCGCCTGCTCGAGGCCGGAATCGCGACCTTGTTTTTCGGAGTCTTCACGGCCCTTCTGTTGTCCGGCTCGCTCGACGGTCTCGAAAACCGGACTCTCGACTGGCGATACCGCACGCGGTCGCTGCAGGAGCCGAAAGCAAAGATCGCCCTGGTTCTCATCACGGAGGATTGCCTGCCTCGTCTGGGAAGCTGGCCGCTGTCGCGTTCGTTCTATTCGACGATCATCGACCGCCTCGCTTCTGCCGGGGCAAAAACAATAGCATTTGATATAATGTTTGAAGAGTCGTCTTCCGCCGACCCCGGGGGCGACGTGGCGTTCGTCGAGAGCTGCCGAAGGTTCGGCCACGTGCTGTTTCCCCAGGTGTTTTACGAGGGATATGAAGACCCCTCCCTGACGAAGCTGAGCGAGAATTTCTCCCTTCCCTTCGACGCCCTTGCCGAGTCCGCCGCAGGCTTCGGATACATCAACGCCGACTTCGATTATCTGAACCCAGATGGAATTCTGCAGAAGACGTTTCTGGCCCACAGATTCGAAGATGAATGGTATCGATGCTATTCCCTTGCGATTGCCGAACAGTGTACGGGCCGGCGCGCCGTCATCACGGATGGCGGAGTGAAGCTTGGCAATGCGAAAATCCCTCTGATCGACCTGCCGCCCTGGAAGCCGATAAAGGGCCTGTGGCACGGCGGGACGGGAAAAGCGGTCTACATCAATTTCCTTGGCGACAGGAAAAGAGAGCCGTTTCCGACCTGCATGTTTTCGGACCTTGTCAAGGAACCCACCGTTCCTGCCTCCTTCCGGGACGTGTTTGTCCCGGCGGTCAGCCATGATCCGTCGATATTTCGCGACGCCATCGTCTTTGTCGGTCCCTCGGCAAAAGGGCTCGGCGACCTCCGGATCACCCCTCACGGGCTGAAGCCTGGAGTCGTCGTCCATGCGAACCTGCTCGAGAACATTCTCGCGTCGAATTTTCTCGAAGCCCCTTCGATGGCAACGCAGATCGGTCTTCTCGTCGTGTTTGCCTCGTTCACCTTCGGCGTTCTCTGCTGGGAAGGCGCGTTCGTAGCCTCGACGGCGGTGTTCGGCGGCATGCTGGCGCTCTATGCCGCTTTCTGTTTCCTGATGTTTTCGGGCAGGCGACTGGTGTTCCCGATGACGCTTCCTCTCCTGATGTCGGTCGGCCAATACGTCGTCGTGCGGTTCGTGCAGTTGATCGCCAATCTCAAACGGGCGAACGCGATTCTCAGCGAGCAGAACATCAAGCTCGACCAGAAGGTGCGGGAACTCATGGCCCTGCACAGCGCCGGAAGCCGCTTCCCGGCGATTCTCGAGATGAGCATCCTGTCGCAGGAAGTCATCGCGAAGTTCTGCGAGCTTCGCGGGGCCGACGCCGGCCTCCTCGTCTTCTTCGAGCCCCAGTCCGGCCAGCCCCAGCCTCTGGGACAGGTCGCCGGCACGCGTGGAGAAACGTATATACAAGAATATAGAACAGAGCTTGCGGAACGCCTCCGGATCGTCTTCGAAACGAAGCGGCCGCTGGCGGTGCCGGGTTCGCATCTGTACTCCTCCTACATGCCCCTGCTCGTCGGCGAAGCCTGCTGGGGCGCGGTATGTCTCCACGATACCGATGTGGAGCGGCTTCCCTGGCAAAGCGAGAATTTCTGGGCGACCCTGCTCGGCATATCCGGCACGGCCCTCCAGAATGCGCGGCTGTACGAGATGGCCCGCGAAGTATCCCTGGCGCGGCAGGTCCAGGCGAATTTCCTGCCGAAGAAGCCCCTTGAATTCAATGGCTACAGGGTTTTTGGCCACTCTCGCCCGGCGACTCAGCTGGGAGGCGATTATTTCGATT
>CAYMEN010000052.1:0-23698 GCA_964389325.1 uncultured bacterium
GTCTCATGACCGGGCCCAACCGGTTACTGCTCAGCGGGCCCACCGGGGGTGAAGCATTCCAGGGAAACCGGTGAGCCCTTCCTTCAACCTCTCCCGCTGAAGAAAGCATCGTGAGAGAGTTCCAGCACGGATGGCGCCGACGGCGCTGGGAACGACGATATTTCCGTTCGCCCTGAGCTTGCCGAAGCCTGTCCCGACCCTGCCGAAGGGAGCGGTCGCTTCGTGCTTCGACAGGCTCTGCACGAACGGGATCGAGTCTGCAAATGATCGTCGTGTTGCTTGTGAGACGAGGAACAGCGTCTGAACAGTCCCTGAAATCGCTCAGATGCCGTTTTTCTGGCAGGCACGGATAGTGGCGATCAGGTGTTCCAGGGGACTCCCCTTGGGGATATACTCGAAGACACCCGCTGCGCGCATGACATCGGCGGCATGCTGCTCGTTGTAGACGGAGAGGGCGATGACCTTGACGGCAGGCATCTCCTTCGCGATGCGTGAGGCGGCCTGGATGCCGTCCATCTCGGGCATGTTCACGTCGAGGATGACGACGTCGGGCCGGAGGAGATGAGCCTTCTCGATCGCCTCGATGCCGTTTACCGCTTCCCCGACCACCTCGATATCGGCTTCCGCCTGGAGCAGGCGGGTTAATCCCTGGCGGACCATCTTGTGATCGTCGACCAGGAGGACGCGGATCGGGTCGAATTTCATCTCAGCTGCCAGGCTTTGGCAGCCGTTGGCGGGTTCCCCGTTTTTCTGCGGGATGGAGACCGTGATCTTCGCCCCATGACCTGGAGCGCTGTCGATGAGAATCGTGCCTCCGAGGTGCAGAAGACGCTGTTGAAGAGAAAACAGGCCGAATCCGTTCCTGACGCCCGGTTGTATCGAATGCTGTGCGAATCCCTGCCCGGCGTCTTCCACGATGAGCGTGTAGCGGTCGCCCGTTTCGGCGGGAATGACAAGGCGAGCCTCCTGGACTCCCGCATGCTTCAGGACGTTCAGCATCAGCTCTCGAACCGATTCGAACAGGAACGTTCGTTCTTCCTCCGAGACCGGTTCCCGTTCTGATTCTGAAACGAGGTGAACCTTGAAGTGATGCTTCTCTTCCATATACGAGACGAGCCAGGCAAGCGCGGCATGGAGGCCTGATTGTTTCAGAACCGGCGGGAACAGTTCGACCGTCAGGGACGTCGTTGCCGAAAGGGCGTCTTTCAGGATGCCCTCGAGGACCGTGAGCGTGGCCGGGTCCGGCTGGAGCGCGTTGCGCCGGAGCAGGCTGACCTGCATCTGCGCGCTGACGAGAAGCTGCTGGACGTGATCGTGAAGCAGGGCCGCGATTCGCTGACGTTCCCGTTGCTCCGTCTGGATGGTGTCTGAGGCAAGCTCACGAAGGTTCTTCGCGAGTTCATGGACATCTTCGTTGGCCTGCTTCAATGCTTCTTCGGTGTGTTTTCGCTCGGTGATGTCGAGAATCTGCGACATCACCGAGATCATTCTGCCGTGGTCATCCAGGAGAACGGAGTTATACCACTCACAGATGATGATCTTCCGGTCTTTCGTGAAATTCCGGTTGCAGGAGAACACATGTTTTGAAAGACCGCTTGTGAGGCGCTCCATGACCATCTGGACATGGGGAATGTCATCCTCGACGATCATGTCGAGGTCCATGATCTTCCTGCCGAGGGTGTCAGAGGCATTCCAGCCGAAAATCCGCTCGGATTCGCCGGACCAGCGGGTCACGGTGAAATTCGTGTCCCATTCGACGATGCCCAGTGGAGAGTTGTCGGTGTGAAAGGCCAACCGCTGTTCGCTTTCGCGCAGGACTCCGGCGATCTGTTTTTCCCTGGTGATCTCATGCGCGACGACCACCGCGCCGATGATCCTGCCGTCCTGAGAGTGGATGGGACTGAAATTGTATCTTCCCGTCCAGGTTTCGCCGGTGCTTCGAAGACGGAGGGTATGCTCGACGTTTTCTCCCCGTTCCCCCCGCAGGGCGCGGGGAACAGGCCACATGTCGGTGGGAATCGGTGTGCCGTCGGCGGTGAACGCGTCGAAGCGGTCGAAGCATTCGGCGATATGGTGGGAACAGTCTTCCTTGTTGGCGACCCGGTGATAGACGGCGAACGCTTCGTTGAATTCGATGATATTTCCGTTGGCATCGGTGATGAAAACGGCGTCCGACATGTTTGCCAGGGCCGAATCCAGCAGCGTTTCGTTGAAATTCAGGTGCCCTTCGGAACGTGTTTTCCGGCTGGTGAAATCCTGTTTCATGGAGCCAGGGCCGCATCGATCGGCAAGCTGCCGTTCGAGTTCCGAGATCCTCTGCCGGAGCTTCTGCATCTCCTGCAGAAGACGAGCTTTCGTCATTCTCTCTACATTCATGATACCGTCTCGTATTTACAGATATAATATCTTAACATACAGCAGGGCGCGAAAAACCGACGATCCGAACGAGTATCGTATCGGCATATTCTGTCATATCATGAAGATTCATATAGAAGAACGTGGGGAGAGGAGAGGAGAGGGCCACGCAGCAACACGATCGGCTGAAAACGTGTTCCATCTGCAGGCCCCTTCCGGAATTCACGAAGGCGGAGCTGGTTCACGGGACCGAGCGGTTCTCGATGAGCTCGGCAGGCTGCGTGTCGTCGGGGGAGCTCAGATATTTTCGAAATTTACCGAAGTATAGGTGGGATATGCTGAAACCCCGACGTCTGTCACGGCAGGAACGCCCGAAGGAAATGCGTGACTTGCGCGAGGAAAGTAAGATATTCTGAAAAATCGGGAACCCGCTGGACACAGTTTCGGAACGTCACGTCAGCAGAGAAGGAAGATACTGCATGTCATTTATCGTCGGAATGGTGATCGTCATCGGCTGCATGCTGACCGGGTACATGATGCACGGCGGCACGATCGGCCCCCTCATCCAGGTATCCGAGTTCATCATCATCGGCGGGGCCTGCTTCGGCGCCGTCGTCATCGGCAACGGGTTTGCCGGCGTCAACTCGGTCCTTCGGGGCTTGAAGGATCTGATTCAGCCCAAAGCGTTCGACAAGGCAAAATATCGCGAGTTGATGGAGATGATGTATGCCCTGTTCGACCTGGCACGGCGTGAGGGCATTCTCGCCCTGGAAGGCCATATCGACAATCCCGGCAACAGCGAAATTTTCAAGCGGTTTCCTGGCATCACGGCGAATCACCATGCCGTCGAGTTCATCTGCGACTCACTGCGCATGATCGTCACGGGCGGTATCGCCGACAATGAGATCGAGCGCATCATGATCGACGACCTCGACATCGGGGCCGAAGAAAATTTGATTCCCTCCGGCATTCTTGCGACGGTCGGCGACAGCTTGCCCGGCTTCGGTATCGTTGCGGCCGTTCTCGGTATCGTCATCACGATGCAGGCCATCAATGGACCGCCCGAACAGATCGGCCACAAGGTCGCCGCGGCCCTCGTCGGCACCTTCCTGGGCGTGCTTCTCGCCTACGGCGTCGCCAATCCGATGTCCAAGTCGCTCGAAAACCAGGTCAAGGAGTCCGAGGCCTACATGTCGACGATCCGGTATGCGCTCGACGCGTTCTCGCGCGGGTATGCCGCGAAGATCTGCATCGAGATCGCCCGGCGCCACGTTCCGCCGAGATACCGGCCTTCATTCGAAGAGACCGAAAAGTTCCTCGCCGCGAAGGGAACGGGCGGAGCCTGACCTGACGGAAGGCGAAAGGAGGTAGTCCATGGCCAGAAAGCATGCGGCGCATCATGGCGGTGCCTGGAAGGTGGCGTATGCCGACTTCGTCACGGCGATGATGGCGTTCTTCCTCGTGCTCTGGATTCTGGGTATCAGTCCCGTCGCCAAGACGGCCGTCTCGGAGTTCTTCAAGACACCGCTCAGCTCGACGGCCGACCTTCTTTTCTTCAACGGGTTCAAGCCGAAAACGTATCCCGTGCCGTTCAACGTGGCATGGCCCAACGTCACGAACCCGATCTCGATGCCCAAGCCGCGGCCGCTCAAGGACGCGAAGAACATCACGGCCCTCAGGACCGAACTGAAAAATATGCCAGGCTATTCGACCAACGTCCGGCTGAATATCTCCGAAGATGAGATCCGGATCGATCTCGTCGACCACCCGCAGGCGGGGCTGTTTGGAACGGTCAACGAGCGGTTCACGCCCCATGTGAAGCAGATGCTGACCCACCTGGCCGGCATCGTGCGCGATATGCCCAACCGGCTCGCCATCGAGGGACATACGAACAGCGTTCCGTACCAGGGTCCGAACGGGGAGTCGAACTGGGAGCTCTCGACCGAGCGCGCGAACATGGCCCGCGTCGTGCTCGAGTCGAACGGCATTCCCAAGGGGCAGATCATGGAGATCCGCGGCTGTGCGGATCACAAGCTGATCGAGAGACTCGAGCCCCTGTCGCTCAGCAACCGGCACATCTCGGTCATCGTGAAGCGGAAGGTGCCGTTCTACGGTGACACGAGCGACGTGTTCGGGGAATAGTCCCTCCATGCTGAGCAGCGACGAACGCCGGCGACTCTTTCCGGTCACCGAGAAGTGGATCTACCTGAACCATGCCGCCGTCGGACCTCTGCCATCCTACGGACGGGACGCGGCCGAGCGGTATATCGCCGCTCTTTCGGTCGACGGCGAGAAACACTGGGAACGCACCGGGGCGCTGATCGAGGAGTTGCGGGGCATGCTTGCCGGCGCTCTCCGGATGCCGGCGAACGGAATCGCTTTCACGCGCAACGTCTCGGAAGGCCTGTCGATTCTCTCGTCGGGTCTCGACTGGCGGCCGGGCGACAACGTCGTCCTGCCGAGCGTGGAGTTTCCCGCCAACGTCTACCCCTGGATGAACCTCGAGCGGCTTGGTGTCGAGCTCAGGCGCGTCGAGCCCGTCGACGGCCGGATCTCGGCTGAAAGTATAGCGAATACAATAAATGAGCGCACGCGGCTCGTTTCGATCAGCTCCGTCCAGTTCTTCAGCGGCTTCGTCGCCGACCTGCCGGCGATCGCCGACGCGTGCCGGAAACGGGGCGCGCTGCTGTGCGTCGATTGCATCCAGCACCTGGGCGCCCTGCCGCTGGACATGGCGGCGTCGGGGATCGACTTTCTCGCCGGCGGCGGCCACAAGTGGCTGATGGCGGGCGAGGGGATCGGCTTCGTCGCGTGCCGGCCCGAGCTGGCGGAACGGTTGCGGCCCGGCCTGATTGGCTGGCAGGGTGTGCGGCAGTGGGAAGACTTTTTCGACCAGCGGCTCGACTTCAAGGAGGGCGCGCTGCGGTTCGAGACGGGGACGCTCTCGGCCCTCGGGATTCATACGCTGCACGCCTCGTTGAGAGTGCTGGCATCGTTCGGCGTCGACCGGGCCGCGGACCAGGTGCGGGAAAACGCGCGGCTCGTGCGGCGCGGCGCGTTACGGCGGGGCTTCGAGCTCGCGCTTCCCGAGGCGGAAACGGCATCGGCGGCGGGAACGTCGGGCATCACCTCGTTCCGGATCGACGGGGTGTCGGCATCGGATACGGCACTGAAACTGCGCGGCGTGGGTGTCCAGATCTCGGCCCGCCAGGGATACTTCCGGGTTTCACCGCATTTCTACAACACCCCGGACGAGATCGAGGAGTTCTTCGCGCGGCTGGACACGCTTGTGGGCTGATAATATATGGATAAAGATGCACTGCTGACCGATGTCATCATGCACCACTCGCCGTTCGCGTGGTGGGAGTGGGATGTGATTCACAACAAGGTCGAGTTCAACGACCGGAAGGTGACGGCGCTCGGCTACCGCGTCGAGGACTTCGCCGGAAAGGGATACCAGGCGTTCACCGACATCCTGCACCCCGACGATTACCAGAAGGCGATGGATGCGATGACGGACCTGCTGACCGGCCGAAAGAGCATCTACCAGACCGACTACCGGATCCGCGACAGCGAAAACCGGTATCACCGGTACATGGACCGGGGCGTCATCATCGACACGATCGGCAGGAAGATCTCGCGGATACGCGGCATCGTCATCGATCTCGGTCTCGAACAGGAGATCGGGGCGAACGTCGACGGCATCGTGGACCTGCTTCAGAAGCACGCCGCCGACAGGGAGACCCTTCTCGTCGTCTGCGCGGGGTGCGTCCGGCTGAAGATCGACAAGGAAGAGTGGACCCCGCTCACCAAGGGCCTGGCGGCGGCGATCACGGACACCGTCTCGCACGGCATCTGCCCGAGTTGCCTGCGTTCTCTGTATCCCGAGCTCGCCGACAGGGTCCTGGAAAACCTGGCGAAGTGAGGGGCCGGCTCAGGCCGGGGTGACCGGGCCGAGCTTATCCTGGGCGATCTGTCGGATGGCGCGGAGGTCGAGTTTGCCGGTGCCGAGCATGGGCAGCTTGTCGACGCGCACGAAGCTGTCGCGGCGCGGGATGAAGAGGTTGGGAAGGCCGCTCGCGGCCATTTTTTCGAGAATCGCGGGAACGCGGCTCTCGTCGAGGGTGTGAAGCACGGCCAGGCGCTCACCCTTGCGTTCGTCCGGGATCGCCGTCACGGCGAACGTCATCACGTCGAGGCCCGAGGCCGCCTGGAGCGCTTCTTCGACGCGGCCGTGGGGGACCATCTCGCCGCCGATCTTCGAGAAGCGCGAGAGGCGGTCGGTGATGCGCACGAAGCCGTTCTCGTCCATGACGGCGATGTCGCCCGTCACATACCAGCCGTCGCGGATCGCCTTCGCGGTCAGGTCCTCGCGGCCGATGTACCCCTTCATGACGTTGGGGCCGCGCACGAGCAGCATGCCGGGCTTGCCGTGCGGAAGCGGTTCGCCGGTGTCCTGGTCGACGACGCGGATCGAGAGGCCGGGCACGGGGTGACCGACGAAGCCGCGCCGTGAGCCGAACTGGTAGATGCCGCGGCCGCGGAAGTCGAGCGTGCTGACCGTGATCGCGGGGGCGCACTCGGTCGCGCCGTATCCCTCGATCGGCCGGATGCCGAACTTCTCCTCGAACGCGTTCGCGACCTTGTCGGGAAGCCGTTCGGCGCCGGTGAGGACGATGCGGAGGGAACCGAACTGGCCGGGGGTACACCGTCTCATATATATCTGAAGAAATGTCGGCGTCGCGATCAGCATCGTCGCGCCGAACTTCTCGACGAGGCCTCCGATAGCGACCGAGTCGAGGGGATTCGGGTGGAAGACGAGGCCGATCCCGGTGCGGAGGGCGAACCACATCGACATCGTTCCGAATGAATGGAAGAGGGGCAGGACGCCGAGGAGCGTGTCGGAGCTGTCGACGGTGAGCACCTGGGCGACGCCCTCGACGTTGCTGCCGATGTTCCAGTGGCTCAGCATGACGCCTTTCGGCTCGCCGGTGCTGCCGCTGCTGAAGATGATCGTCGCCGTCTCGTCGACGTCGGGCGTGCGTTCGGCGCCGGCGAGACGCTCGAGGAGCCGGATCGGGGCGGTCAGGGCGAGCGCGAGGGCGGACAGCCGGTCGAACCGCGTGATGCCCGCGCCGATGTCTTCCAGATACAGCGGTTGAACGGTATCGGGCAGGGTGATCGCGGCTTTTTCGAGGAAGGCGCGGCTTGTCAGGATCGTCTTGAGGCCCGCCTGGCGGGCCGCGGAGGCCATCCCGGCCGGGCCGGCCGTCCAGTTCAGGTTGACGCTCACGCGGCCGCCGAGCGCCGCTGCGACGTTCGTCCAGGCGCCAGCCGTCGTTGTCGGGAGAAGCAGACCGACGTTCTTCTGGCCTTCCCAGTGGGGGCGCAGAGCGCGTGACAGGGCGATGATCGAGGCGAGGGCCTCGATGCGGGAGGTGTGCCACGTGTTGATGTCGCCGGCGGCGAACCTCCAGGGGCGTGTGCGGAGGGTGCGGATCGCATAGTGGTGAAGGGGGCGGGCGTCGGCGCGGCGGTGTTCCCAGGCGGCGGTGCCCATTTCCAGGACGATCTGCCGGACCTGCGCGACACGGGTGTCGGCTGGGAGGGGTGTGCCGAAGGCGACGGTGATGGGGTGGGGGTAGCGCTCGGGAATCTTGGTGAGGAACCGGCCGCCCGAGCGGCTGTAGACGCTGCCCCAGACGCGGTCGAGGTGGATCGGGATGATGGGCGCCGTGCGGCCCTTGATGATGCGTTCGAGGCCGCGCCGGAAGGGGAGCATCATGCCGGTGCGCGTCACCTCGCCCTCGGGGAAGATGCAGACCAGTTCGCCCTCGTCGAGGGAGTTCCCGGCGTCGCGGAGTGCCTTGAGGACGACCCGGAGGCCGCCGGTGCCCGAGACCGGGATGACGTGGAGGGCGCGCATGAACGGGTTGAGGAGCCAGTGTGTGTAATACATCTCGTCGACGATGAATCGGACGGGCCGGTCGGTCGAGGCGATCACCAGGAAGCCGTCGATGAACGAGACGTGGTTCGAGACGAGCAGGGCGCCGCCCTCGCGGGGGACGTTGACGCTGCCGACGATGGTGAGCCGGTAAAATATATTCGTTATTATAACGATGACGAGCCGGAAGAGGAAGTCGGGCAGGAGCCACAGCGCCCAGAGCGTGCCGCCCGTCGTCAGCAGGGCCGTGCAGAGGATGATCTCGCGGGCGTCGAAGCCGGTGTTGGCGAGCAGTCCCGCGCCGAGCGAGCCGGCGACCGTGCCGCCGAAGATGAACACGTTGGCGAGGGCGATGACGGCGCCGCGCCGGTGGGCGGGCGAGCGCCACTGCATGATCGAGTCGAGCGGCACGAGGATGAGGCCGCTCGAGACGCCGAGAATCGCCATGACGAGCAGGGTTCCGGCGATGCCCGGCCCGAAGAGGCCGAACAGCACGGTGAAGGCGGCGATGCCGACCGATCCGAGCGGGATGAGGCCGTATTCGACTTTGGGGCCGGAAAGGCGCGCGGCAAGCATGCTTCCGGCGGCGACGCCGATGCCGTAGAGGGCCATGGGCAGGCCCGAGAGCGTGTCGGAATTGGCGCTTCCGGCCGTGATGCCTTTCGCGTAGACGAGGATATCCTGCCCGAGCAGGCTGACGATGCCCCAGAACAGGATCGAACCCATGACCGACAGGCGCAGGACGCGGTCGGAGGAGAGGATCGACCATGCGTCGCGCACCGACTCGACCACGCCGACCGGTTCCGCCGTCGCGGGCTGAACGTTCGGGATGCTCATCGAGGCGATCCAGCCGCCGGTCGCGCAGAATGTCAGCACGGCGCCTGCGATCCAGGGGCTGCTGCCGGACGCGTCGAGCAGGAAGCCGCCAAGCGCCGTTCCCACGATGATCGCGAGGAACGTCCACATCTCGAGAAGGCCGTTCGCGTGCGCCAGTTTCTCGTGCGGCACGAGCTCAGGGATGATGCCGTATTTCGACGGGCTGTACAACGCCGACTGGAGCGACATGAGACCGAGCGCCGCGAACAACGGCCAGATCGACCCTCCCAGGGCCAGCGAGACCGTGCCGCCGAGCAGCACGAGCACTTCGAATAACTTCAGCCAGACGATGACCGTCCGCTTGCTGAACCGGTCTGCGATCGGCCCTGCCGGCAGCGAGAAGATGGCGAGCGGCAGGGTGTACACCACGAACGCGACCGTCGCCTGCGACTGCGACGCCGTCTCGAACGCCGCCGAACCGGGCGCGAGCCCCGCCGTCGCCGCCCGGATCGACAGCAACGCCACGACCATCTTCCACGCATGGTCGTTGAATGCCCCCAGAAACTCCGCCAGCAGCAACCCCGTGAGCGGGGATGAGGTCGATGGTGTCGAAACGGCCGTCTGATGATCGCTCATGTCGAAATTCCTCTCGATACTCGTGTGTGACTGTCATGACATAGTAGCTTGTTTTCCTGCGAGGTTCTACCAGAAGAGAGTTGCAGGTTGTCTGAGTTGGTGTACACTGTGCGGCATGAGCGCGTGGAAATTTCGGACGAAGGTCGTGGGGGCGCTGCTGCTGGCGGTGCTGGGGCCGCTGGTGCTGTTTGGGGCGGTGACCTGGCGACTGGTCGAGCGGTCGGTGCGGGATGACGCGGTATCGCTGCACCAGGCGATCCTGCGGGGGGTGACCTCGGGAGTCGAGTTGTATATCGGGGCGCGGCGGGCGCGGCTCGAGATGCTTGCCAGGCAGCCGGACGTGCAGAGCCTCGATGCTGAGCGGGGGCGCGTGGCGCTGGCGGAGTTCGTGGGGGAAGAGCCGTTCTTTCGCGGCGCGGCGGTGGCGGATGCGTCGTCGACCGTGCGGGCCGCGTTCAGCCGTGACGAACGCGAGACCCACTGGCGCGGCGGCGAGAGGCTGAACCTGCTGTCCGCGACCGACACCCTGCTGATGCAGGTTCCTGTGAACTCGTTCACGGACGACGGGGTTCGCATCGGGACGCTCGTCGCGCGTGGCACCCTGTCGGGGCCGGATATCCAGGACATTCTCGACACGCTTCCCGTGCCGGAGAACGAGTATGTCTGCCTGCTCGCGAGGACAGGCGAGATCACGGCGCGGCGCGGCGCGGGGCTTCCGGGCGGGGCGCGGCGGTTCGTGCTGCCGGCCTCGCTTGTGGCATGCGCCGACAGCCTCAGCGAGACGACGTATACCATGCCCTTGAAACACGGGGAGAGAAACGATCTCGTTTCCCTCTCGTGGCGGCCGGCCCTCAACGGCTGGGTCGCGGCCGGAACGCCGGCTGCCGACGCGTTTCGACTGATCGGCACGCTCCGGGCGAACTTCGGCCTCGTGCTGCTGCTCGCGGTCGTGATGGCGGTCGCCGCCGGGGCCTGGGTCGCGGCGTCGGTCACGAGCCCGATCTCTGCGTTGATCGGCGGGCTGGCGAAGCTGCGCGACGGCGAGTTCTCGCACCGGGTCGAGATCGGGACCGGCGACGAGCTCGACGAGGCGGGAAAAGGGCTCAACGCGCTCGCCTCGGTATTGCAGAAAAAGATCCTTATCGGATCTATATGGGAGCGTATACGAAACGAGCCGAAGCCGCCGGCCGACACGAAGAAATGACCGGCCTGCTTCCGCCCGCCGGGGTGCTGATGATCGGGCTGTTCAGCCTGCTTCTCCGCGCGACGGTCAACATCTTTTTCATCGCGGGCCAGACGCTGTTCTTCAAAACCGCGGGCGTGACGGGCCTGCCGTACGTCTACGCGGTGATGAACGTCGTCTACATCTCGCTTCAGGCGGGCGCCGTGCGGCATCTCACCGGCTCGTCGGGAACCTACCTGCAGCGTCTCTCGGCCGCCTTCTTCGCCGTCGCCTTCGTGCGCCTGTTCACGCCGGTCGGCGATTCGGCCTGGCTCGACACGGGATTCCTGCTCGCCGTCATGGTGTACGAACTGTTTTTCAACCAGTTCTTCACGCACTGGCTGAACGAGGTGCTGCCCCTCGACGAGGGCAAACGGTACCTGCCGTTCATCAACGGTTGTGGCAGTCTCAGTTTCATTGTGAGCGGCGTCGTGATGCGCCTCGCCCTCTCGGTCGCGAGCCTTCAGACCGTGCTGGCCGTCGACGCGTTCGCCTTCGCGGGCGCGGCCGCATTGTTCCGGCTCGTCCGGGGGCGTTTCAGGGAGCGCTCGGAAGCGGTCTCGCCCACGTCGCCGGCGCCCGCGACGGAATCGTCGGGAATCGACGCCGCGCCGCCCGGTGCGGACGTCGGGCGCTCCTTCGCGAACCGGCTTGCCGCCCTGGCCCTGTTGTTCACCCTGTCGAAATACTGGCTCGACTACCAGTATTCGCGCGCGATTACATCGGCCTACGACACGCCCGAGCGGCTTGCCTCTTTCATCGCGACGTTCACCGCATGCACCGACGCGCTTGTCCTTCTGACACAGATGGCCGTCGCCGGCTTCGTCATGAAGTCCGTGCGGCTGACCCGTATTCTCGCGTTCCTGCCGGTGACGGTCGGGCTCGCCGCCTTCGCATCGACGGGCGGGGCGTTCTCCGCCGTGCTGGCGACGCAGTTCCTCTTCACCTGGCTCGCGAAATCCTTCCACCATTCGGCAATGTCGCTCATCGTCGGCGTGCTGCCCGCGAAACCGCGCCTGAGGGCACTGAGCACGATCGGCATCTGCGCCTCGGCCGGCTCGATGGCTTCCGCGCTCCTGCTGATGGCCGTCCAGAACAACCTCGCACCGGGAATCGCGTTCGGGAGTCTCGCGCTTGTGCTCGGCCTGATGGCAGCCTCCGTTCTTCCGCTCGAACGGGCATGGGAAGCCGCTCTCGGGCACATCCTCGACGGCGAGGCCGCCGCATCGGGGCGCGGCGGACGGCTGATGGCGATCGAGTCGTTGCGGGCCCTTTCGCCGGCCGAACGTCTTCAGAGACTCGAAACCTTGCTTCGCGGAACCGAAGAGGAGCGGCTCGCGGCGCTGGAACTCCTCGAGGGCATTCCGCGCGTCGCCTGGCAACAGCCCCTGGTCGACCTTCTTCGGACGGAGACATCGCCGAATGTCCGTTCTGGCATCGTGCGGCGGCTCCTGTCGGGCGACGGGGCTGTTTCTCGATGGATTGGCGCGGACCTCCTCTCCGCCGGGGAAACCGACCCCCGCGTTCTCTCGAACCTGCTCGAGGGCCTGGCCGACATCGACGCGGACCGGGCGTTTCTTCCCTGGATCCGCACCTGTCTCGGTCACCCGCACCACCGTGTCCGCGCCGCGGCTGCCGAAGGCCTCATCCGCCTGAACGGAGATGTCGGCGATATCGAAACCGGCCTGCGCACGCTGTCCGGCATGAGCCGTTCGACAGACCCCATCCAACGCGCGGCCGCGATCGCGGTTCTCGGGCGACTCCAGCACGAGGCGTTTTTCGACGAGCTGACATCCGGCCTCTCGGACCCGGACGAGCGCGTCGCGAGCCAGGCGATCGCCGCCCTGGGGCGACTTCCTCTGCCCGAGACCGGCCAGGTGCTGAGGACGGCGGCCGGAACGCTTCCGAAGCGTCTCGCCCCGGAAGCCGAGGCGGCGGCCCAGTCCATCGAGATGCTGACGTGCAGAGGCATTTCGCAGGTCGTCGAAACGCTCGACCCGGCCGAGCGCGCCCAGGTCGTGAACCGGCTGGGAACATGGCGGCATGATTCCAGGATCTATCTTCTGATCCGCGCCCTGCAGGTCGAATCGGACGGTCTGCGTGCCGCCCTCGCCGAATCTATCGAAAAGATCGGGGCACCGGCTGTTCGAAGCCTCATCACGCATGGGTTCGGACAGGATGGAAGCAGTGTCGTCTGGCTTGCTGACCGGGTCGCCCCGGAGATTGCGGGGCTTGCCGTGCAGGACCTGGGGGACGTGGCCCTGCTTCTGCGGTTGATGCGGGAACACGGGGCTCACGACCGGATCGGAACGCTGCTGGTTCCGCTGCTCGAACGCATCGAGCGGGATATCGACGAAACGCCGGTGCAGTCGGTCGAATCTGACCTGCGGCTCAGGCTGGCCATCACCGCGGCCTCCGCCAGGGCATCCGACCCGGCCGGCGTCGTCGACGCGCTCGAGCGGGCACTGCGCGGCGACCGGTTCGTCGCGTCGCTTTCCTGGGAATATCTCGACCTTCAGCTCGGCACCGATGTGGCGGGCAGGCTCAGGCGGCTGATGAAACCGGTCACATCGGCAACCCTGTCAGGCTGTGGATAAAATCTGTTCCGGTCATCCTGAGGTATCAAAGGGTGACCGGAAACTCATTACAGGCTTGTTCGTGGTTCGATACCTCACCACGAACGGGAATGCGAAGCTGGCTTTCATTATACGGAATCAATGACATCTGGTAAAATCACCGGACACCCATGACGAACGGACTCATGCGAAGGATCGGAAGACTCGCGGCCTCGGTGGTGTGCTGTCTCATGCTGGCGCTCGCCACCGGCTGTGGGAAAGACGATGACACCAACGGACTTCGTCTCGAGGTCGAAGAGCGGCTTCCCGTGCAGTTCGGCGTCTTTCCCTTCCTCGAACGCGGCGAGCTCGAGAAGGCCCTGGCCCCGCTGACGGGGTATCTCGCCGGAAAGCTGGGCCGGGAGGTCCGGATCCAGGTCGTCGCGGATTATGCCGATCTCGAGCGGCTTGTCAGGCAGCGGCGCATCGGCATCGGCTGGTTCTCGCCCCGTTCCAGGCAGGGGGGCGCGCAGGGGGTGATGATTCCCGTCTGCCGCCCGCGAACCCGCTCAGGAAGTTATCAGGGGCTCATCGTCGCGAGGCGCGCATCGGGGGTCACGGACCTGGCCGGCCTGGCTTCGGGAAGTTTCGCCTACGTCGATCGCGGCTCGAAGAGCGGGTTTCTGTTCCCGAACCGCGTGTTCGTGGAACGGGGGATCGACCCTCTCCGGTTTTTCCGGTCGATTTCCTGGGCGGGCAACCACGAAACCTGCGTGAAAGGCGTGCTCGACGGTCGGTGGGATGCGGCCGCCGTGACGTCGCTCGTTCTGAAAAACGGTCCCGCGTCCGTGGCTGAGGGCCTTGTCGTTCTCGCCACGACCGCGGCGATTCTGACCGATCCCATCGTCATCCTGGACGGCCTGCCCGGCCTGGGAAGCGAGACGGCCCGCAACCTGTTTTCCGGCATGGCTTCGGATACGGAAGGGGGCCGCGTCATCGCGAGCCTGTCCGTATCGTTCGGTATATTCGGCTTCGACCCACTGGCGGAGGCCGAGCGATGAAACTCAGCGGGCCGGCCGGCTGTCCCGGCCGGGGAATCCGGGAAGAGGGTTCCGCTCATTTCCCGTTCGCCGCCGGTTTTCGTCCGCGAACGGATGAAACGGAGGGGCCGGTCCATCTCGTCTGTTTCGACCGCAAGGAGCGGAAAACCATCCTCAGCCGTATGAACGTTCGGGGCGAGAAGCCCCTGGCCGGGTCGCCGTCGCCCGTCTTCTCCGGCACCCTCGACGAGCATGAGGTGACGCTGCTTCGCCTGCCGTTCGGGGACGATTCCGACCTGCTCGCGCGGGTCGTAAAAGAATATGTATCGGCATATAAACCAGGCTATGTTCTCGCGCTCGGTTCCTGCATGGCGTTTTCCGATGACCTCCGGACGGGCGACGTGCTCGTGACGCGCCGGGCGATCTTCGAAGGTGCGAGCATCGAGATTCCACGAATTCCGGCGTATGAAGCTCTCAGACGGGCGATCCCGCACCATGTCAGAGTGAGGGACGCGACGACGCTGACGGTGCGGTCATTCGTGGGATCGCCGGAGGACCGGGAACGACTGCGCGCGGCGAACCCGGAGGCCGAGATGCTCGAGATGGAGGACTACCACCTCGCCAGGATCTTCGACGAGGCCGGAACCGGTTTCGTCAGCCTTCGTGCCGTCACCGACCGGGGAGACTTCGCGGAACATATCGACAACCTCGGTCTGGCGATCGACCGCACGCTTCTCCTGGCGCGCCGGATGATCCGGCAGTTGTCGCTCGAGCGCCGCCTCGCGTTCCAGCCGAACCCGCCGACATCGGATATACCATATAATATATATATCCATACACCGGGACGGGAGCTCCCGCTTCCGCGGGCCGTGCATCTGGCCCGGACTGCCGTTCGCGGTTTCAGCCTCGGCCGGATTCTGCCCGACGGCGCCCGCCTCGACCTCGTCTTCTGCGGCGAAGGGGAGTTTTTTGAATGGCTGTCTGTGCCGGGCGGCCGGGCGGCCGTCGTCGAGACCGCGGCCTGGAAGTTCCTGTATGCCGCCGGAGAACGGTATGCGAAGCTGATTCTGCGGGATGGAGCGCTCGACGAGCCGCCCGGGCCGATCCTGGCCGGCATGCTCCGCCATTGTGAGACGCGCGACGTTCCCGCGAAGCCGGAGGACCCGGTCGAAGGCTGTCTGCCCGCCTGCCGCGGCATCCACGTCCAGGGGCTCAACTCGATTTCGGCCGAGCCGGAGGAAGGGCTTCTCGCCGCGACGACGCTCGAGGAGTTCCTGGCGAACGGCGTGCCGGTGGTCGACTCGGGAGCGGCCGACATCTGGATCTATCGGACGGCGAACGCGGATTCCGCCTCGTATTTCGACCCGCCTTACGAGCTTCCGATGCGCTTTCCCGGTCCGCCGTCGCCCGGAACGGCGCTGATCGCGACGGGGCTCGGACCGGCCATCGACCCCGAGGCCCCGGGCGGCGTTTCGGCCGACCTGCTGATGCTCGGTGACGAGCAGGGGGGCCGGCTGGTCAGTTATCTCGAGGACCTTTGCGCCGAACCCTTCCGGGCCGACGACGTGTTCCGGTATCCCGGCGTCGCCCAGCGGCTCGGGGAGGAATCGGCCGCGCTCAGCCGACTCGACCGGCGGGCCCTGCTGACGCAGGCGGGGCTGAACACCCTGCGGTTCGACCCGGTCACGCTTCGGCGCATCTACTCGCCCGTCTACGACCGGTTCTTCCGGGGCTACTTCGTGCCGCGCCGCGAGACGCCCGCGAGGCTCAGCTATCTCATCCTCTCGAGCCGCGGCTGCGGAAACCGGTGCAGCATCTGTTGCTCGGGAGGCTTCCAGCCCTTTACCGCCCTGAAGCCTGAGCTGGTCATCGATCTGCTGAAGCGCATCAGGGAAATGGCCGCGCTGCAGCCGGGCGAGTTCGTCGACGTGTTTTTCCTGGACTCGTATTTCAACCGCGAGCCCGACCGGATCGTGCAGCTCGCGGCCGGCGTCGCCGCGGAGGGCCTCGGCCCGTGGTTCGAGTTCTACGTGCGCCACAGCGGCCTTGCGGGATTCCTGCGACGGTCGGCGCCGGGAAGCCTGGGCGAGGTCAGGCTCGACCTCGTGAAAGCCTACCGCCGGCTCGGCATCGACGAGATCGTCCTGGGCATCGATTCGTTCACCGACGAGTCGATCCGCCTGCTCAAGACCGACACCCTGCGTCTGGCCCTCGAAGGCGAGGCCGCGCACCCGGCCTACACCTTCGACGAGATCGAAGCCGTGCTGACGGCGATCGAGGCGGAGGGCATGGCGTCTCGCTGTTTCCTCCTCATGAACAACCCGTTCGTCGGCGACGAGGACCGGGTGCGCACCTACTACCATCTCGCGAAACTGGCCCTGAACCTGCGCCGGTTCCGCATCGACCTCGAATCGTCGAGCCGCGTGAACGAGTTGAAACCGTTCCCCGGGGCGCCGCTGACCCGCGTGGCAGAGCGGATCGACGGGGTCATCCGTGACGATCGGTTCGTCTATCGTTCTGGAATCGGCCATATAGAGACCTGGCTCGAGTTCGAGCGGTTCGGCGAGTATCGCGAAACGCCGGTCGCCCGTCACCGGTTCCTCGTCAGCTTCCAGGAATCGCGCGCCCTCCTGGTCGGCCGCGTCACGACCCTGCTCAACGCAGGGACGGTGCCCGCGGGCGTCGACATTGCCGGCCTGAGCCGGATCGCGGAAACCATCCTGGGACTCGAGGCGCGCCTCGCTCCGGTCGTTCGCTCATGGCTGGACGAGTTCAGGGACAGGGCCGAGGCGGAGCGTTTCATCCGAACTGCCGCGGACCGCCTGACCCGGGCGCTCGGAACGCGCGAGGTGGAGTTGATCGCCCGCGAAACCCCTTCCCGAACGTTCTTCAACGTGTTGCGGGATGAATACGCAGGCAAATATTAGTGATGACTCTTTACTCCTCGCCTCACAAGGAACACGACAATGTCCTCGCATACTCGATACCTCAGGGCGAACGGAACATCGTTTTCCATCTGCAGGATTCAGGTGGGATGGTACCGATCCGAGTCGCTTCACGTGTGCGATGGTTCGTACAGAAAGGCGACGATGCTGGTAAAATGCGCATGACACACGACACGACCAAGGAGAAGAAGATGAAGCAGCGGCGTTCGGTAGACTGGAAATGGGCGGCGGTGCGTCCGCTCGGAATCGCGGCATTTCTCGTCCTGCTGGTGCTGGCGAGCCTGCCGGTATCGGCACAGACGGCCCGCGCCCCGTCCGACTTCGCGTATCAGCGGCTGATCGCCTCCTGGCCGATGCTCCAGGAAGTCACGGCGATGGCAGCGAGGCACGAGACGAAACTCGGCCTCTACGGCGGCACGGTTCGCGACCTGTTCCTGGGCCGGCCGTTCTCGCCGATCTCCGACATCGATCTCATCTTCGACACCTCCGAAGCCGGCTTCCCCGCGTTTCGCGACGAGCTGCTGATGTTCAACCGCAATCTGCGCGGCGGGCTTCCGAAGCCGGATTTCCACTTCGATCTTTCGGACATGCAGAACGAGAACGAGCGACAGCACCTGTATCACAACATCGGCATCACGGCGACGAAGGTCGGCGTCATGTCGGACAACCGGGTGATGGACCCGACCGGCCGCGGCATCGAGGATCTGCGGGCCCGGGTGTTCCGCTACTGGCCGCCGCGCACGGATCTGATCGAGCCCGAGAACATCGGACGATTCATTCGTGACCTCGTGCGTCTGCACACGTTTTCGCGCGACGAGGCGACGATCGACCTGATGCGCCGCACGATCGACGCGTGCGCCGACACGGCGACCCCCGAGGGAAAACGCATGCACGCCGCGGCCAGGCACTGTCGCGCGATGACGAAGCCGGGCGGCCTCCTCACGTTTCCGATGCTGATCAACGACGTTCGCTCCGATGGCCGGTTTCTGCACAACTGGCAGCTGGAGAGGCTCACGAAGAGCTTTCCATTCGATATGTTGTATTTCGACCTCCTGCGCAGCGTCACGCAGGCCGACGACATGGAGAGCATGCGATCGGTGCTGGCCGAACTCGGCGTCGACCGTGCGCTGGAGCGTCTTGGCTTCGGATCCGAGTCGGCCGTGTTGATGGATGCGACGCTCTCCCGGGAAGACGTGTTCGCGCGGTTCGCGTTTCCGGGGCATGTGGCGGGCATTCTCACGGAAAAGCCGAGCTTCATCAGGGAATGGGAAACCACGCTTCGCCGGTACAACTACCGCGTTTTGTTCGACATGCTGATCTCGGACCTTCCGGCGGGAAGCCATGAGCAGTTCTGGCTCGGCCTGCGCCGCGACGATTTCATGAAGCCCTCGACCTACGCGATGCTGAATCCCGGCGACGACTACCGCGAAACGATCCTCGGCTTCCTCGATGCGGACTTCAACATCGGTGTTCTGCCACGGGCTTCCGCCACACGCAGTCTCGGCTGGTTCCTCGAGACATACCTGCCACTCGGGAACGTGACGCTCGAGCCGGTGCCGGTCTCGGAGCCCGGTGCCGACGCGCTGATGGGCGTCGTGACCGGGTATTCCCCGGAGATCGTCGCCATCGACCGGCTTTCGCGGCATTCGTTGGTGAACCTCGACGAGTATCTCGACATCCAGACCGGCCCCGAGCTGAAACAGCTCCAGCTCGACCGGCGCTGCCACTGGGCGCTGCTGATGTGTGACGCGCAGGGCGCCCGGGAGTATCTCGCCGCGCGCGGCTGCCGGGAGATCTTCAACCTGAACGCCAGCGGCTTCAACCGCCGCCGGCGCACGATGCTCGGGTACGATCCGCGCAACGACAACGTCTATATCGCAGAGTATGGATTTTACACCGACGACCAGTTGCTGAATCACGAAGCCCGGGTGTATTTCCTGCGGGCCGGGAAAGGCCCCGTCGTCGACCGCCGCATCGAGACCCTGCGACGTCCGGATGCCGGCCTGCCGGTTGCCGGCGAATTGGCAGGATTCCTTCGCGATCTCGGGGAACCGGTCGAAGCGTTCTTCGTCGGGTTCACGACGCCCCTCAAAAGGCATCTCGAGGAACAGCGCCAGGAGAAGATCGGCGATATCGAGGTGCGGGTCGGCCGGCTTCCCCTCCCGAACGGCAGAAGACCGCTCGTGCTGGCCCTGTCGGGGCTCGGCGCGAACTACGGCACGCTCCCCGCGAAAGTCATCGAACTCCTGGTGGGCCGCGGGCTGAAGGCCGTGATCGCGGTCGGGACGGGTGGGGGGCTGCATCGCGGCATCGCCCGCCGGTTCGGATGGATTGCCCCTTCGAAGATCTGGTATGCCGGATCGACGGCCGAGCGGGACCGGGCCGACGTCGTCATCGACAACGCGGCCGCGCGGCTGAACGTGCCCGGCATGGTTTCGTATGCCCGACACGCGACGGTTCCCTCGGTTCTGGCCGAGACACAGGCCCGCGTCAACGAGCTTCGCGCTCGATACACGCTGTCGGTCGACTGCGAACAGTACCACATCGCGAGCCTGCTCAGGCGGCGCGCCCCGGGCGTCAGATACTATAGCTTGATTAATATAACGGATTTCCCGATCGGCGCCGAGTCGGAACGCCAGATGGCCGGTACGGGAATCAACCTCGAAAACTCCCCCGAGCAGATGAAAGCGGTCGAGACAGCCGTTGGAGCCATTCTCGACGATCTGCGCGGCCGACTCTGACCGAGCGAAGGAATCTTCGACATGAAATTCGGCATCATCACCCTGGCCTCACCAATTCACGACAAAAAACGTATCAGAGAGCACGTTTCGACACTGCTGGCGAACCTCGGAAAGCGCATTTCCATCGAGGAGATCGCCCCCGATCGGCTCGACGCCGTCGATATCCCGCTCATCTGCATTCTGACCGGTGGCACCGAGCACGAGTTCTGCGCGCTGTATCCGAAACTCGCGGCGGACGGCCGCCCGGTCACCCTTCTGACGCTCCCGCACTCGAACTCCCTGCCGGCGGGCCTCGAAATGCTCGCCTGGCTCAACGCGCAGGGATCGAAGGGCGCGCGGCTCCTGCATGGCGACCCGGCGATGCTGGCCCAGAAGATCGGCCGTCGCGGCATGTGTCTCACCCTCGCCGTCAAGCTTCGCAGTTCGGTCATCGGCGTCGTCGGCAAGCCTTCCGACTGGCTCATTGCGAGCGGTGTCTCGTATGATGCATTGCAGAAACGCTTCGGCTTGAAGATCCGCGAGATTCCCATCGAGGACGTCTACGACGCGTATGCGGCAGTTCATGCCGACGAGGTCGAGAAGGCGCTCCGCGAGTTTCAGGAGCCACGCAGCATCGCCGAACCCACCGAAAATGACCGGGAAGCCGCGGCGCGTTTGTACGTCGCGATGCGGCGCGTGGTCGCCTCCCATGGCCTGACCGCCGTGACGCTGCGGTGCTTCGACCTGCTCAAGAAGCTCGGGACGACGGGCTGCCTCGCGTTGTCACGGCTGAACGACGAGGGCGTGACAGCCGGTTGCGAGGGCGACGTGCCGGCGCTCCTCACGATGCACGTCCACCGGATCCTGAGTGGCGAGGCCTCGTTCATGGCGAATCCGTCGGTGTTCCTCGGCGACGACATCGTGTTCGCCCACTGCACCATCGCATCATCAATCGTCGATAATATAAAATGGCGGTCCCACTTCGAGTCGGGAATCGGGATCGGGATTTCGGGAACCTACCGCCCCGGCACGATGACCGTGATGAGGCTCGGGGGCCCCGACCTTGGGAAGGCATTCATTGCCGAAGGCGAAGTCGTCCCGCACGAGTTCCGGGAGGACTTGTGCCGGACCCAGGTGCGCATCCGTCTTCCCGGCGTTGCCGACACCCTTGGCCGTGCGCCGCTGGGCAACCACCACATCCTCGCCCGCGGCGCCTGGAAGGACATCTGGAACGACGCCCTCGAACCCTTCGGCGTCGGCATGGTGCCGTAAAATGCAGTGTAGGGGCGGGTCTCAGACCCGCCCCTACGGATATCATGGGAAATTCATTATTTCTTGGCTTTGCCCTGGTTGGCGACGGCTTCCATGGCTTTTGCCACTTCGGCGGGGTCGCCGATGTAATAATGTTTGATGGGTTTGAGCTGGGCGTCGAGTTCGTAGACGAGTGGCATGCCGGTCGGGATGTTCAGTTCGGTGATCTCCTGCTCGGAGACGTTGTCGAGGTGTTTGACGAGCGCGCGCAGACTGTTTCCGTGGGCGGCGATCAGCACCTTCTTTCCTGATTTGATAACGGGCGCTATCGTTTCATTCCAGTAGGGCAGGAACCGGCCGACGGTTTCCTTCAGGCTCTCGGTGAGGGGCACGTCCGACTTGGGCAGATCGGCGTACCGGGGATCGCGCCCCGGGTAGCGTTCGTCGGTCGGTTCGAGTGCCGGCGGCATCGTGTCGTAACTGCGACGCCAGATGAGCACCTGCTTGTCGCCATATTTGGCAGCTGTTTCCGACTTGTTCAGTCCCTGGAGGGCGCCGTAATGCCGCTCATTCAGCCGCCAGTTCCGATGCACCGGGATCCACATCAGATCCATCTCGTCGAGCGTGATCCAGAGCGTGCGAATCGCCCGCTTGAGCGCCGACGTGTACGCCACGTCGAACGTGAACCCCTTCTCCTTCAGGATGCGCCCGGCCTTGTGGGCCTCTTCCATGCCCTTCTCGGACAGGTCGACATCCGTCCACCCCGTGAACCGGTTCTCCTTGTTCCAGGTGCTCTCCCCATGTCGCAAAAGGACGAGCGTATACATGATAATCCTCCCTCAGATGAAGTATCTATCTCGAGACCAGAATTCATTGTATCAGAGTTCTCTCCACATCATCGAGTCCTGCTGAATGAAAACTCCCCGCTCGCCCTGAGCTTGTCAAAGCCTGTTCCTGAGCCTGTCGAAGGGGGCGAGAGTTTCTCGTGCTTCGACAGGTTCAGCACGAACGGCAACGCCAAATTGGCTTATGATATGAAGGGATCATCAGAACAGGACGGGTTGGCGGGGGAGGGCGAAGCGGGCGGTTTCGAGGAGTTGGGACTGGGCGTCGGTCGTCATGATTTCGCGGCCGTCGAGGTTGCGGCGGAGGACCATGCTGAAGAGGCGGGGGAAGTGCTGGAGGATCGAGGATTCTTTCAGCGCGGTGAAGCAGATCATCTGGGTGTCGGTGTGATCCGCCAGGGCGAACATGCCGTCCAGCAGAAAGTCGGCTGACATGCGGCCGAAGGGATTGTCGGCGAGCAGCACCTTTTTCGAACGGGCACCGCCGGTGCGTTTCACCCGTATATATGTCAGTAATGATATATATAATGCAAAATAGCAGATATATTTCTCGCCACCCGAGAATTTGGGGACTTCCTCCCACTCGGCCGTGCGGGGGCGGTTCGGAGGGCGTGCCGGCTTCCTGACCCGGATGCGGGCCTTGTTGAGGTCGCAGGCTGCATCCAGGAGTCTGGCGGGCTGGAGACGTTTTTCGATCTCGGCGCGGAGCTGCTTCGCATCCGCCTCGCCGCCCAGGTCGCGCACCATCCGCTCGACGTATTCGTGAATCCGCCGGCCACGCAGTTCAGGGTCGACCTCGTCGAGATGGATCTCGACCATTTTCACGGATTTGCCGCCGACGTCGATCTTCGACCGATGGTCGATCTGGCGCAACTCTTCGATGAACCGGCCGACCTGATCGACGCACTGCCGGGTCAGCTCCTCCTGGTCCTTCCGGGCGTTGCTCTGCTGGAGCCGGGTGTCTTCACGGAGTTTGTCGATGATGCCGAAACAGGTGCCGAACACCGAGCGCACAACCGCGGGATCGTCGGGCGCATCGCCCGTTCCGATCGAGGCGACGAAGGTCTTCAGAGCCTGAATCGTCGAGCCGCCGAACGACTGGTTCAACAGCCGCTGGTGATGATCGATGGCCTTGTGCTTTTCATCACGCTCGCCAAGGGCTTTTCGACATGCCGCGATCCGGAGACGAATTAGCTCGGGCAGTTCCAGCGGTGGAATGTCCGCCTCGTCGGCAGATTCTGCCGCCGGGGAGGAGGCGATGGATGAGGGCGAGTTTTCCAGGAAGGCGGCGAGGTTCGTTGAAGTATCGTGAAATATCACTACTGTCCGGTGAAATTTTTCGAAAATCTTGGGAATGCTGATTGCTAGC
>CAYMEN010000053.1:0-23073 GCA_964389325.1 uncultured bacterium
GGTGCCCTTCAATGCGTAGGGGCGGGTTTGAAACCCGCCCCTACAGGATAGTGCGATGGGTTGTGGAATTGGTCAGTCGGCGAGGCGCCAGCGGTCGGTGCCATCTTTCGTGTAGGTTTCGATGAGGAAGGCGGCCTTCATTTTTTCGAGGGCCTTGTTCAGTTCGCCGCCGCCGACGTTCGCGAGGTTACGGAGGTTCTGGGGGGGCAGCGGGCCGTCGTCGAGCAGTTTCTGGATCTTCGAGCAGACGAACTCGGACAGGGTTTCCTTGATTTTCTTCTCATATTCGAGCGCGTAGTCGCGGCCGATACTGTAGGGCTTCACGTCCTTGCCGGCGTGTTTGTCCTCGTAGCGGTTGTTCCAGAGGAAATCGAACTCGGCGAGGTAACGGTCGATGACGTCCTTGCCGTAGGTCGTGGCGGCGTCGAAGATGACGGCGTCCTCCATGTTGCGGACCTCGGCTGATGCGGACCAGTTGTAGGAGCCGGTGATGATCTTCTGGTGGTTGACGATCAGGAACTTGTGATGCAGAAGCGGAGCCCGGAAGTGGTCCTGGGCGACCTCTTTCAGCTTCGCGTCGTAGGTGTAGGAGTTCGCGCGGAATTTATACCGGATCTCGATGTTCGCCAGTTTCTTCTCTTTGATCTTCTCCTCGATGACGGGCGGCATCAGGCCACGGCGGTCGGGGCCGGTGAGGAGCATCGAATGGTCGAAGAAGAGGCGGAAACGCGCTCCCGGATTTTTCTCGGCGACTTCGATGATCTTGTTCGCGATGCGCGAGTGGGTGAAACTGAACATCGCGACTTCGACGGTTCCGTCGGGTTTCACCTCGTCGAGGAGGCTGATGATGCGCTCGTCTATCGCCGTCATCGTGCCGGAGGCGGTGGGTTCCACATTGAAGAGTATTTCAAACTCGGGCCGCTTCTCGATCTTCACGGCCGGCTCGGAGGCGACGACGTTCGTTCCGGGGTCGGCATACTCGTTCCAGAGGCGAGCGAACTGGGACGCCCAGACGAGGGCCGTGTCGGTGCTGTTGTTGTAGAAAATGCGGTTCTCGGCGTAGATCTCATCGGAACTGGGACAGATGTTAGCCGAGCCGCCGAACGAGGTCGTCGGCGGGGCGTTGCGGTCGTGATAGATGATTCCGAACTTCTGGTGCATCGTTCCGATGATTTCCTTGCCGTCGTCGAGCACCCGGGTGCGCTTGTATTTCTTCATGACGGCCGGCGTCACGAGCTTGATCTGGAAGTCGAACGGCCGTTTGTCCTCGGCCGCCTTGCGGGCGACCTTGTCGACGGTGGTGGCGAAGTCGCGGACCGCCTCCTGCGTCCAGTCGGCGCAGTTGTCGAGGAGAATGCGAACCTGGAGGCCGTCCTGCAGGGCGCGATCGAGCAGCAGTCCGAGAATATCGCGGTGCGCGAAGTTGTACATCGCGATTTTCACCGAGCCGGATGCGGGGGTCTTCTTGATGATGTCAATCAGGGCGTTGTTGAGGCCGAGCGGCTGTTCCCTGCCATCGATCGTGATCTTGCGGCCGTTGTTCGACGGCGCGAAGCCGCCGAGCGGCGAGAGGCACACCAGCACGTCGAGCGCGGCGGCCTGCGTTGCGCAGGAGATCAGCAGCAGGAGCAGGGCTGACATCATCCGGAGTTTCTTCATCATCTTCCTCCTCGATGCCGCGTTTGCGGCGGTTGTTCCGGTGACAAGCATACCATGACCATATCCGCGAGATACAGTCACGCCGCAGATTGGAATTACCGTTGCGCGGGGGGCGGTTCGTGAACAGCCCGAATCGATCGTGATGGTCGGCGTATGGTTTCTCGAGAGCATCGGGGGTATGGTAACATGCGTTCATGACTACGCAGCGCATACGTGTGTTTGCCTTGTGTCTGGCAGTGTTCGCCGGGGTTGCCGGGGTCGATGCGACCACTCTTTCGCAACCGCTGGCGGGCGTTTCGATCGTCCTGGATCCCGGTCATGGCGGATCCGATCCGGGCGCCGTCGGGAAGAACGGGCTCAAGGAGTCGGAGACGAACCTTCGGGTCGCCCGGTATCTCGCGAAGCTGCTCGAATCGGACGGGGCGCATGTCGTCCTGACGCGCACCGCCGACACCTTCCTCTCTTTGCCCGCACGGGTCGAGATCGCCGAAAGGGAAAATCCCGACCTGTTCGTCTCGATCCATCACAACGCCTCTCTGCGGCCGAATGCGCCGAACAAGGGCGAGATCTACTTCAACGCCCTCGATCGAGGCGTTCCGCTGACCGTCGGCTCGCGCATGCGCGAGCGGCTCCAGGAAAGCAGTATCGGCACGGGCACGACCGTCATCCCGGGCGGTTTCTACGTACTCCGCGAGAACGAGATCCCGGCCGTCCTGACCGAGGCCGCGTATATCTCGGTGCCGGAAATCGAGAAGAAGCTCCGGACGGGCCGCGCCCTCGTCGACCAGGCGCGGGCATTCCAGCTTGCGATCCGGGAGGCGTTCGAGATCCCGCCTCTCCGGCTCGAGGTTGTCGGGAAAAAGCCGGCGATCGTCAGTACGCCGTATTTCCAGCTTCTGGTTTCGTCGTCGCGGCCCATCGCGAAGCTCGAGGCACGCATGGAACCCACGTTCAAAGCCGGGTTCTCGCTCGACATGATTCCCGCGTTCGGACATGTGTACACACTTTCGAACTCCCAGCCGATCGAAAGCGGCGAGTACACCCTGATGCTGTCGGGAACCTGCGTCGACAGGGGCAGATCGCCGCTCGTACGCGTTCCTCTCAGCGTGCAGCTGCCGGTCGAGTCGGCCGTTATCCTTCCCGTGGCCCCGTATATCCCTGAGGGGTTCGCGGGCTCGTTCCCGGTCACGATCCAGATGCTCGACCCGATCGAACGACCGAACCAGCGCCGGATCGAATTTTCCCTGACCTGGTTGGGCAAGCGCATCGACGGCACGACCGGGCCCGACGGTCGGGCCGGCGTCGTGATCCCCCTGAGCGGCGCCGAGCGTGCCGGCTTCCCCCTCGAACTCCATGCCGAAGGCAGGCAGACCGCCGTCATGCCGATCGCGCTGAAAGCGGCCGACGAGCAGTTCGTGGTCGGGCGCGTCGTTTCATCGACGACCGGCACGGGAATCGACCGCATGGCCGTCTCTGCCGACAACCGGCAGACGGCGTTGACGAACCCCGATGGGTATTTCTTCCTTTCGATGCCGATGCGCGCGTTCAATATCACCATGAATATCACTCCGACGACGGGGTATCTGCCGGCCACCCTCCGCCACAAGACCGACGGGAAGAACGTGCAGACGCCGCTGATCCGGCTCACACCGCGCGCGCCCGAGGTGCTCGGCCGCCGGATCGGCATCATCGCCCAGCGCGACCAGGATGCCTGGGTCCGCCCGCTCGTCAAGGCTCTGATGCAGGGCGGCGCCCGCGTCCGGCGGCTGCCGGCCGGCAGCGGCACGCATCCCGAGCACGACGCGATCGCAGCGGCGAACCTGGAGGGCGGGTATGACCTGCTGGTCTCGATGAAACCCGGTGCCGGCAAAACGGTGGAACTGCGCCATTATCACCGAAGCCAGGTCGGGAAAGCCCTCGCCCAGGCCGTCGTGAAAGGGATGGGCAGGCAGAGCGGCGTCAAGGCTGGCGCCGGTTCCGACTACGAACTCGGTCATACCGGGGCCCCCGCTCTTGTCATCCAGACGCCGACCCAGGCCGTCGACACCCTCCCCGCTTCGCTCGCCACGGCCCTGATCGGCGCGCTGCCCGCGGCGTTCGAACCCAGGTAACCCGGGTTCGTTTTTCGATCGTCTCTCGAATGAATCGCCCGCCGGATATCCGGCGGGCGATTCATTTTATACTTTTATTTACATTATTTCCCCGGCGTCGGTGGAACCGGGCCGCCCGCCGTTACGGGCCCCGGTGCAGCAAGGGGCAGGGGCGCGCCCGATGCCACGACGGGCACCGCGGCCGGCCCCGACGCTGCCGCCGCGGATGACGCGGGTGCCGCAACGGAAGCGGATGCCCCGACCGGGGCGGCCGGTGTCGCGACCGCAGCAGCCCCCCCCGTGACGGGGTGCGCTATGGCCTGCGCCCCGCTCGCTTTCTCGCCGGCTGGCGGCTGGATTTCCGCTTTCGTCAGTGAAGCCCCGGGCACCGGGGTCGGGATCTTCGCCTCCGCCGCCGCCTCGGCTCTCGTTGCCGCCCTGTAGGCCGCCGTTCCATCATCGGTCTTTTCGCCGCCCGCTTTGCGGCCCGGCTTGAACGGGTTCACGTCTGGCAGCTGGTTCGCCTCGGGAAGCATCTCTTCCGGGGTGACCCGCTTGCCTTCGACGACCATCAGGCCGCCTTCCTTCGCGCCGGCCGCTCCGCCGCCGACGTAGCCGACGCGCGGCATTCCATGGTCGGCGATGGTGGAACGGGCGTCGTATCCGGCGAACGTTCCCGTCTCGAGAAATTTTTTGGCGACCATTCCCCACATCGAGTTGGGATCGCGCCTTGCATACTCGTCGAGATAATCGTTCATCTTGCGCACGTCGCCGAGCCGGTGGGCCAGGGCCGCCATGTTCCAGAGCGCCGGCAGATCGGTCCGGTCGCGCTGGTAGGTGTAGGTGAACCAGTAGAGGGCCTCCCGGGGCTGTCCGGCCTGCAGGCAGGTCAGGGCGAGCTTCCGGGAAATCTTGGGTGACTCGGGCTGCTTTTTCTGCAGGCTGAGGAGAAAAGGAATCATCGAAGCGTGTTCAGCCTTCTGGTACATGTAGGCGTCAAGCAGTTTTCGGTCGGCCGGGAGCCGCTCGGCCGTCACGGCCTCGATGCCGCCGCGTTGTTTCGGCAACGGCGCGCGCGGATCGTGCCGCTTCGGCAACTCCATGTGCTTGATGAGTTCGGAATAGCCCAACTGCCGCGCCATTTCCTCCGCGGGCGGATCGGCGAACGCGGGCACGGCCGTCATCATGCAGAGAGCGCCGGCAATCAGGGTGCGGGATGTTCGATACATGTCATGCCTCCATGGAGGGAACGCCGTAAGATATTTTCTCACGTTTCTCTATCGGCATTTTGTAAACATCCTGAAATACGGTATATTCGATTCTGATTTTCAAACCATCAGGGAAGGAACAATCATGTCTGCCGAAACCTGGAAGTTCCCCAAAGAATTCTGGCTCGCCAACTTCATGGAGCTGTGCGAGCGCGCCGCCTACTACGGCTTCTTCATCGTTCTGACGCTGTTTTTGACGGACATCGTCGGGTTCAGCGACAAGGAAACGGGCGTCGTGGCCGGCGTGTTCTATGCGTTCCTGTATCTGTTGCCGCCGTTCGTCGGGGCGTTCTGTGACAAGATCGGCTTCCGGTACGGCATGATCGTGGCGTTCACCCTTCTGACCATCGGGTACACCCTGCTCGGCATCTTCCACGGGAAACTCGCGGTCATCCTCATCCTGGGCATCCTGATGCTCGGCGGCTCGTTCATCAAGCCCCTCATCACGGGCACGGTCGCGAAGACCACGAACGAAGCGAACCGCGCGCGGGCGTATTCCCTGTTCTACTGGGTCGTGAACCTGGGCGCGTTCGGCGGCAAGACGGTCGTTCCCTACGTGCGGCAGGGAATGGGGCTCGAGTACGTGAATTTCTTCTCGGCGGGCATGTCGTTTCTCGCGCTGCTGTTCGCGATCTTCATGTTCAAGAACGTCGAGGGTGAGGCCAAGTCGGACAAGAGTATCGGCCAGGTGTTCACGTCGCTGAAGGCGATCTTCCTGTCACCGCGGCTGATGGCGCTGACGCTGATCGTCGCCGGCTTCTGGATCATCCAGCAGCAGATGTACGCGACGATGCCCAAATACGTCATTCGGCTGATCGGCGACACCGCCAAACCGGAGTGGCTGGCGAACGTGAACCCGTTCGTCGTCGTGCTGTTCGTCGTGCCGGTCACCCAGCTGATGAAGCGGTTCGCCGCCGTTTCGTCGATGCTCGTCGGCATGGTGCTGATGCCATTTTCGGCGTTCGCGATGGCCAGCTCGCAGTGGCTCGAGACAGGAGTCATGGGACTTCACCCCGTGACGGTCATGATGATTCTCGGAATCGCAATCCAGGGGCTCGCCGAGTGCTTCATCTCGCCGCGGTTCCTCGAGTATTTCTCGTTCCAGGCCCCCAAGGGCGAGGAAGGTGTGTATCTGGGCTTCAGCCACCTGCACTCATTCTTCTCGGCGCTGGCCGGCTTCATCCTGTCGGGCTTCCTGCTCGACGCCTACTGCCCCGATCCCAAGACCCTGCCCGCCGGCATCTCGGCGGCGGAAAAGGCGGCCGTCTACGCGAACGCCCATAGCATCTGGTATGTATTCATGGCTATAGGGTTCGTTTCCGCCGTCGCGCTGTTCATCTTCAAGACGGTGACCGACCGCAACCCCGAACAGCCCCCCACCCCGGCCAAGGCCTGACCGGACATCCATGTGCGGACGCAGGGGCGGGTTTGAAACCCGCCCCTACATCATCTAGCCGAGGACGTTGCGGCGGAAGGTTTCGATGTCGGTTTTTTCGAGGATCATGCCGAGGCGCTGATGCGGCCGGGCGTTGGCCTTGAACCAGTTGATGACCTTGCCGGCGACGATCAGGGCGGTTTCATGATCGAGGTCCTTGATCAGTTCTTTCGAGAGGCGCGGGACGGCGCCGCCGTTTCCACCGACCATGACGCGCCAGCCCTTCGGCATGCCGATGAAGCCGAGGTCCTTGATGCAGGTTTCGGCGCACTGGTTCGGACAGCCGCTGACACCGATCTTGAACTTCCCGGGGAGCTGGAGGCCGTGGTACAGCTCGTCGAGCTTCATCCCGAGCGAGAGGCTGTCCTGAAGGCCGCGTTTGCAGAACGTCGTTCCCGGGCAGGTCTTGACGCTCCGGATACAGAGACCGACGGCGGCGCCCGGCTTCATGCCGCCCAGCTCTTCCCAGATGCCGTCGACATCCTCTTCCTTGATACCGACGAGCGCGATGCGCTCGGCGCTGGTCAGTTTGATGGCCGGCACGTTGAACTTCTCGGCGACGTCGGCAAGCTTCCGGAGCGTGGCCGGGCTGACGACCCCGCAGGGAATATGCGGCGCCACCGCGTAGGTTTTCTGGTCGCGCTGGATGATAACGCCTTTTTCTCCATCCTGAAGCATGGTTCGAACCCCCGTTGTGATGTTTTGTGCCCGCTATTATCGCACTCCAAGGCCGTTTCATCAACCGAGACCTTCCGTATTTCATCGATATCGGCGCCCCCCTGGCCGGCAGTCGTCGTTTGTGATATCTTCGCCGTCGCGAAGCGAGATGTCATCATCTCTTCGTGCATACATCCCCCACTTCCCGGAGGAACCCACATGGACCGAACCTTCCCCATGATGACCGCCGCCACGTCGACCTCGATTCGCCGAGATGCGGCGATCGTCATCGCCGGAGCCCTGTTCATCTCGTTGTGCTCGCGAATCGAGATCCCACTGCACCCCGTTCCGATCACCGGGCAGACGTTCGGCGTCCTGTTCATCGGCGGAGCTCTCGGCATGATGCGGGGAACGGCCGCGACGGCGCTGTTCGTCATGCTGGGCCTGTCGGGCCTGCCCGTTTTCTCGGGCGGCGCCTTCGGAACGGGCCACCTGTTCGGCCCGACCGGCGGCTATCTCGCGGGATTCGTCGCGGCGGCGGCACTCGTGAGCGCTCTGTTCCGACGCGGCTACGGCCGGACGTTTTCCGGAAAGCTCGCCGTCCTGGCGGGCGGCAATCTCGCGATCTACCTGTTCGGTGTCGCCCACCTCGCGACGTTCGTCGGCCCGGAACGCGCCTTCACGTGCGGTGTTCTGCCGTTTCTGGCAGGCGATCTGTTCAAGGTCTTTTTCGCCGCCGCCCTTCTCCCTGGCCGTGCCGTTCGCTGACAATTCCGGCCCGGACCCCCGTGGGAACAACGTTCCGGCGGCTCGCCGGGCCGACGCTTTACAAAGCGCCGGGTGTGCGGTAAGATGGCGTCGCCTCGACCGAGGCACAACTTCGGAAAAGGAGTTCTCACACAATGGCTATCAAGGTCGATAAGGAAAAATGCACCGGCTGCGGCGCCTGCGTCGGCACCTGCCCCGTTGAAGTCCTCGAGATCAAGGACGGCAAGGCCAACTACAAGGGCGACGGCTGCATCGAGTGCGGCGCCTGCGTTTCCGTGTGCCCGGTTGAAGCGCTGAAACTGTAAAATATTTCGATCGCTTCAGATCAGACGACCGGACCCGCCTGGGTCCGGTCGTCTGTTTTATCTCGAACGGGGTGTTTTCTTGCGCAGAACTCGACGAACGGAATGAAACTCACATGCCGTTTGGTTCGGAGGGTTGTTCCCCCGTATCGCCCCCGCCCTGCGGCGGGAAGTCTGGATTGTCTCCCGTGGGAAGGGCCGGGTCACTGCCGCCGGTCATCCCGTCGCCGGGGGGCGTCCCAGAATCAGCTTCTCCCCCCTCCCCGCCTGGCGTGGGAGCAGTTCCCGAGGCAGCCCCCGGTTGCCCGACTTCGACGGGTTGTTCGCGGTCCATTTTCTCGATTTCCTCGGTCGCCCGATCGAAGTCGGAACGGGCTTTCGAGAGTTCCCTGCGCTTCGCCTCGAGGTCTTTCTCGAACCGGTCGCGGCGACGGTCGTAGCGGTCGTCCTTCAGGGTGTACCACAGGCGGTTCGCCTTGTTGTATTCCTCTTCGAGGTTCTTGATCTCTTCCTCGAGCTGGGGAATGCGCGTGTCGAGCTGGTCGCGCTGCTGGGTGAACTGGGCGTATTTCGCGGCGCGGTTCTGGCTTTCCTCATGCTGGGCCGCAAGCCGCTCCTGTCGTTCCATTTCGGACCAGCCCTTGAGCCGCTCGTCGCGCATCTGGGAGGTGACCTCGTCGCTCACCCGCTGCGTCGCTTCCTGCATGGCCCGCAGCCGCTCGATGAGATTCGACGTCCTGCTCTTCACGTTCTCGTCGGTCGCCAGTTCGAGAACCTTCTCGTAGCAGCCGATCGCCTTCGCCATATCGGCATAACAGACAGCGCTGACGAAGCCCATTCCCTCGAGCGCCTCGAGGTCTTCTGGGCTGTCTTTCAGCTTCTTTTCGTATTTCGTGCGCAGAAGACCGATCAGGCCGTCGTCATCCTCCCCGAGGATTCCCCGGTTCATCCGGATCGCCTTCTCGTAGGTGACGAGCGCTTCGTCGGATTTTCCGGAAGCTTTCTCCTGGATCGCCTGCTTGTAGAGGATCTTCGCATCTTCCAGCGATTCATCCTCCGCACGACAGATGTCGGGGGACAGGCCGATGGCCGCCAGCGCCAGGGGCAACAGCACGAGCAGTCGCAAGCGTCGTGATATGAACCGTCTCACCGTCCACCTCCCGGCATCCATAGGCATTTATATCACTGTATCACAGCCACGGCGGAAACGACAAGGAAACCCCGGCTGTCATATCGCGAATGGGTTCACCCGCCCCATGTGCTCCAAGGGCATCCGGTATTCGCATCGCTGCGTTTGCGACCAGGCTGTCTGCCAGGCGATGCCGGCCCGCAACGCGGGAGGCCGCCTGTTTTCCAGGACAGACATCGGCATCGACAACAATCACCGGCATCAGGTTCGCTTTCCGAGCGAGGGGCGGCCGAGGGCCTCCCAGACCATGAGAGCTGCGTAGGCGTCGTTCGCTGCATAGGCCAGCTGGTTCGGGGAAAGGTGGAGTTTCGACCAGTCAGATGTCGTCACGTGCTTCGATTTGCTGAAACTTCGCCGGAGAACCATGCCGACCGCGGCCCGCACCCCGGTCGTGTTGCGATACCCCCGTTTTCGGAAGACGGCGCACAGGTCGAGCACCGATTTCACCTCGATTCCGAGGAATTTGCGCAGGGCGCCCCGGTCCGACTGTAAATCGAACCCGACCTTGAGGATGTCATCGGCGAGGAGAATCTCGGTCACGAACGGCCGGCATTCCGTACGCTGAAGCTGGAAGATGAACGCCCGCTCCGACGTCGCGAACTGGACGAGGTCCGGGCCAGGCCTGGACACGCCCTTCCTGAAAACCGGCTTCGACTCGGTGTCGAACCCGACGGCACCCGCCGCCCTGATCGCTTCCAGAGCCGCGGCACAGTCATCCGTCGTGGCCGGAACGACGACGTCGCCGACGGCCAACCCCTCGAACGGCTCCAACAGCGCCGTCTCGGCCTTCCCCGGCGCCGTCTTCCTCCGGGGGTTGTTCTCGTTGTCGCGGCTGCCGGGTGATGTAGTCATGCATATCCTTTCGGGTGACCGTTCCCTCTTCGTCGGTCCCGTCGTTTTCGAGAACGATATCACGGCTCCAACAACCAGACAAGAAACCCGCTTGATTGATCCCTGCGAAATGATAGCCAATCGTATGTTCCCGTTCGTGCTGAGCCTGTCGAAGCACGAATGCTTTCGCCACCCTTCGGCAGGCTCAGGACAGGCCTCGACAGGCTCAGGGCGAACGGATACGCGATCGTGCGACACTCGAACTCGCCGCTCACCAACAGCGGTTGCGGCAACGGATGCGATAGCCATCCAGAATGGGAAGCAAGTTGACAGTCTCCGCCTGCGGCGCTAAGATGTGCCCGTTTGCCTCGCGGCGACAGAGAATACAGAACAGGAACGGAACAGGAGAAGACTGCTCATGGCTACTTTCAAGGTGCTCATTTCGGATTCGCTCGACCAGTCCGCGATCGATTTTCTGAAGAAGAACCCGGCGTTCGAGGTCACCTACAAGACCAAGATGACGCCTGAAGAACTCGTCAAAGAGATCCCGGCATATCACGCCATCATCATCCGCTCGGCCACCAAGGTCACCCGCCCCGTCATCGAGGCCGGCAAGAACCTGAAGGTTATCGCCCGCGCCGGCGTCGGCCTCGACAACGTCGACCAGGTCGCCGCGAAAGAAAAGGGAATCGCGGTCCGCAACACCCCCACCTGCACCACCATTTCCGTCGCCGAACTGGCGTTCGGACTGATGCTGTCGGTCGCCCGCAAGATGGGCCGTGCCAACATTTCGATGAAGGGCCAGGAATGGGACAAAAAATCCTTTGAAGGCGCCGAGTTGTATGGCAAGACTCTCGGTTTGATCGGCACCGGTCGAATCGCTCAGGCCGTGGCTACCCGCGCCGTCGCTTTCGGGATGAAGGTCATCGCATACAGACGTTCCTCCACGGAATCCCCCATTCCCGAGATCACCATGGTCACCAAGGATGAACTGCTCACCAAGAGCGACTTCATCAGCTTGCACATTCCGTTCGACAAGGAAGCCGGTCCTGCTCTGGGCGCGGCCGAGTTCGCCAAAGTCAAAAAGGGCGCGTTCCTGATCAACTGCGCCCGCGGCGGCACGGTCGACGAAAAGGCGCTGCTCGAAGCCCTCAACAACGGTACGATCGCGGCGGCCGGCATCGACGTCTGGGAAAAGGAACCAACCGCGAATTTCGATCTGGTCAAGCATCAGAACGTGATCGCCCTTCCCCATCTCGGCGCTTCAACGGCGGAAGGACAGAGTCGCGCTGGCCAGGACGTCGTTGAGGTCGTCATCAACGAGCTTACCAAGACGCACTGAACGAACGACCAAGGGAACGCGTCCGCTTTCCGGGATCGGCAAGCGGATTCACAACAATCTTCAAAGGAGCAAATCTGACATGGCTCGCATCTTCAATTTCAGCGCCGGACCTTCCATTCTTCCGGTGTCGGTTCTCGAAAAAATTCGAGACGAGTTCGTAGACTTCAAGGGTTCGGGCATGTCGCTGGTGGAAATGAGCCACCGCGGCAAGATTTATGATGCGGTTCACACTGAATGCATAGCTCTGATCAAGGAGTTGCTGAAGGTTCCGGACAACTACAAGATCATGATTTTGGGCGGCGGCGCGACCCTTCAGTTCGGCATGCTGCCGATGAACTTCCTCTGGGGCGGCAAGAGCGCTGATTTCACCAACACCGGCGCTTGGGCGAAGAAAGCGATCGAGGACGCGAAGAAAATCGGCAAAGTCAACGTCGTGTGGGACGGCAAAGCCGACAATTACATGACGCTGCCCGATCCGAAGACCCTCAAGGCAAGCGAAGGCGCTGCCTATTTCCACATGACCTCGAACGAGACCATCGGCGGCGTTCAGTGGCAGCAGGGCTGGCCTGAGACCGGCAACGTGCCGATCTTCTGCGACATGTCGTCTGATTTCATGAGCCGGCCGATTCCGGTCGAGAAGTTCGGCATCATCTATGCCGGCGCCCAGAAGAACGCCGGCCCGGCCGGTGCCGCGATCGTGATCATGCGCGAGGACCTGCTGCAGCGCTGCCCCGAGAGCATCATCAACTATCTCGACTACCGCCTGCACGCGAAGGAGAACTCGCTCTTCAACACGCCGCCCGTGTTCAGCATCTGGGGCATCAAGCTCACGATGGAGTGGCTCAAGAGCATCGGCGGTCTGCCCGCGGCCGAAAAGCTCGCCACCGAACGCTCCAAGATCATCTATGACGCGATCGAGCGCTCGAACGGCTACTACAACTGCCCCGTCGCCGCGCACTGCCGCTCGAAGATGAACGTCGTGTTCCGGCTCAAGACCGAAGAGCTCGAAGCGAAGTTCCTCGAAGAGGCGAAGAAGCTGAAGCTCGACGGTCTCAAGGGTCACCGCAGCGTCGGCGGCTGCCGCGCCTCGGTCTACAACGCCATGCCGATCGAGGGCGCCAAGGCCCTCGCGAACCTGATGGACGAGTTCGCCAAAAAGAACGGCTGATACTCTCAGTTCACTGTTCCGGAGGGAGCCGCATGGTTCCCTCCGGTTTTGTTTGTGCCCTGGCAAATACATTGCTTTTTTGAGAGAATGGGGATGGAATTCCCGATCATCGATTTCTCAAAGGAGCTTGGTATGAAACAGATTTCAATGCTGATCCTGGTTCTCGTCTCCCTGCTTGCCCCGATCACCGCCTCGGCGGAATCGCCGAGTTCAACCCCGGCGCTTCTGGACATCCGGTATGCCGAGTGCCCGATCATGGGCGGGAAAGCTCTGCCCGACGTCGCGACGATCCATGAGAACAAGGTGTACCATTTCTGTTGTCCGGCCTGCATCGACACGTTCAGGAAAGATCCGGCCGCGGCGATTTCGAAGATCAAGGATGCGAAGGAAGTCGCCCTGACCGTCACGAATCCCGACGGAAAGTGCCCGGTGTGCGGCAAGACCTCCGGAACAGAATTCTTCAAGATCTCCGGCGACTCGATCACCTTCTATTTCTGCAAGGACTGCATCGGCAAAGAAGCGACGAATACCGAATCCACGGCGGCGCCCACAGCCGATCAGACCCCGACAGCAACTCCTGCAACCGCCGATGATTCTTCGTCCGAAGGCGGCGCGTGCGGCGACTGCTCGTCCTGCAGCGGCTGCCCCTCGGCAGGCAACTAAGTCTTCCGCTCGGACGGGTTCAACCGCCTTCGTTCAGGGGCTTCACATGCCCCACGAACGGAGGCGGTTCGTTCGTTCAGGCGTTTTTCGAGGCAGAAAGTTCCGGAATCTCCCGGAAGCCGCCGATCTGGCTGATGATCTCATCGCCCGCATACGGTCTCGGCCCATCGGCCGAAAGGATTTCGAAACCGTTGGTCCAGACCGGCCGGCCGTCGGGGGTGAAATCATACCAGGCGACATGGGCCGCGACGGTTTCCTCCCGGCCGTCAGGGGCCCGCCGGATCAGCTCCCAGTCTCCGGGGACGGCAACCTTCCGGCCCGCGGTCTTCGAAGCTTTCTGAATGTCGACCAATCGCCCGAGGATGATCCTCCGGCTGACGTCCAGCTCATGGCTCAGCGGGCCGCCCGCAGTCTTCAGACCGGTCTTGCCGAACAACCGGGTGAAGACGTCCAGGAATCCGAAAACCCCCACCGCCAGGCGATAGGGGAACAGCACGACGTCCCAGAGGAAAGCGGACCAGGGGTATTCGTTCGGCTCCTGGTGCGGCCGCCGGATGTAATACAGGCGGCCTTCTCGATCGGCCTTCGGGAGCAGGAAATCGCGGGCAGGATCGTGGACAACCTCTGTGACCCGCCCTGAAGCAAGGTCGAGGCTGTTTATGCCGATGGGGGTGAAGGCGCAGGCCATCCCCTGCTCGTTCCGGCCGATGCCGGCGGTCTGATACCAGACATGGTCGCCCGACTTGAACGGATGCTCGTCCACGCAGTCCCCCGTGGTCAGGACCTTGATCTCCTTCCCGTTCTGGTCGAGCAGGACCAGGTTGACCGACTGATCGGCATTGGTGCGGGTCGAGAACATGTGGAAATCTTCATCCACGAACAGGCCGTGCGGCTGGAACTCCTCCTTGTGAAACAGGCGAATTTCCTTGCCGGCCGCGAGATCGTAGTAGAACAGGCCGCGAGACTTGCTCATCGCCAGGACGTAATACAGGCGCGAACCCACGCGCTGGGCGGTCTCGAACTTCGGGGGAAGCGGCTTTCCGGCGGTCCCCTTTCCCGCCCAGAGCATGCCGCGGGAAAACACGTTCGGGTTATCGTCCTCCCCGCCCGCCCTCCACGCGTTCCGTTCCTGCTGACGGGTTTCCGACTCGACCCGTTCCTGGGCGAACGGGCTCACATGCTCCCGGGCTCCCTGCCCATCGAGGATGAACAGGCGTCCCGCCTGGATGATCAGCATTCAGCACACTCCCGTCGTCAGCAATCGGACCATGCCCCGATCGCAGGACCATGTTCCATCGGAAGTATAGCATGAACCGCTCGTGAGGGAAGAGGAGAGTTCGTGCAGAGAACCCGTCTTGCCGCATGGCATCACGAGCTCCGCTCCCCCCTTCCCGATGCACGCGCGATTGTCCCCGACATCTCCAGGCTATATATGTGTTATTATATTAATAATCTTTTTTATATAGCAGTATTTTTATTTCTTTCAATCTCTCTTTTTCGGACGCCGGGCGAATGTGAACCGCAATGACACGGGGCATTCCCATCTTCAGGCATTGGGGTCTTGCCGGGAAGGCGGGATTTCGAGTATGCATGTGGATGACAGATTTCGAGGGACAGGGAGGATGATCCGATGGGCGTGAAAATCTGGATGGTGCTGGTGGTGTTCTGTCTGTGCTCGCTCGGCGTGCGTGCAGGCGAGATCGGGTTCGACGAACAGTTCAGCCTTGCGGACGACCGTTCGGTCCCGCTGCAGCAGCTGATTCCGGGGACGGACGAGTATTACTACTACACCTGCCTGCATCTGCAGAATCAGGGCGATTACAAGAAAGTCGACGAACTTGCGGCGCAGTGGATCAAGCGCAGCAGCTACACCGGCCAGGTGCAGGAGATCCTGAACCGGCAGGCTCTGTTGAAGTATCCGACCGATCCGCAGGCGTCGCTGGCCTATCTGACGGACAAGCTGAACCTTCGGTTCAACCACCAGAAGAAGCATCTCAAGCAGACGGCGAAATACCCGACGAGCCTCGATGCGAAGCAGATCTCCCGAAGCGCGTTCCAGGACAGGGCGTTCGCGCAGTACAACGACCTGAGCGGGTGCGAGGACGCGGCCCTCGACTACCTCCGCGAAGTGAACCTCGATCCGGACCGTCGGCGGAATCTCCTGAGCCGCATGATCCGGCCGGAAGGCGGCGCGGCCCTGACACGCATGGTCGTCGAAGACCTCAAACACGAGAACAGCGGCGGATTCGGATCGCTGACGATCCATTCGAAGCTGACGCGCGATCAGCTCGACGAGTGCGCGAAGCTGGCTCCGGAGCTGCTTACCATGACGGCGTTCGTCGATGCGATGCTCGCGAAGCTGCAGCCTTCGGCCGACATCGACTGGCGGTACGATCCGAAGGAAAAGGAAGCGTATCTGGCGCGGCTGTGGAAGTTCGCCGAGCCGCTTTCCCCCGTTCACAACTCGCTGAAGGCCTGTATTCTGTATCATCTGCTCAAGCTCGACCAGTCGCAGGGCGTCTGCAACAAGGCCCTGTTCCTCACGTATCTCAAGCTTCCCCGCCCCGTGTCCTACATGAACGACCGCTGGATGGACCTTGACGAGAACCGGCGCTACCAGGTCAACCTCAACGCCGACTTTTCGAGCCGGACGCAGCTGGCCGCGATCGGCAACGACGAGCCGCTGGTGCGAAGTTATCTGCAGGAAATCCTGGCCGGCGTCGACGATCCCGGCACGTTCCGCGAGTATGTCGAGTCGGGCTGGCTGACGCGCGTCTTCGCGGAAACGAAGATCCTGGCCGGCGCGCCCAATCAGGAACGCTGGTATTCCCTGCTCCAGGCGACCGATCTGCAGGGGCTGAAGGAACGGGTGGACCTCGAGTTCCTGCCCACGAACAAGGAAGTGCTGAACCCGGCCGATCCCGTCGTGCTGAGCGTCGCCGTGAAGAACGTGCCGACGCTGATCATCAAGGTGTTCCGCATCAACGCGTTCACCCATTACCGTGAAAAGCGCGATGAGATCACCACCGGCGTCGACCTGGACGGTCTGGTGCCGAACGAGGAGAAGGTCGTCACCTACCAGCAGCCCGAGATCAGGCGCCACGTCGAGACGTTCGAGTTCCCCCAGCTCACCGAGCCGGGCGTCTACGTCATCGAGCTGATCGGAAACGGCAAGAGCAGCCGCGCGCTGATCCGCAAGGGGCGCCTCGCCCTGACGCAGCGCATCGGCGCCGCGGGCCATGTGTTTTCGGTGTTCGACGAGGCCCATCGGCCGGTGAAGGATGCCGCGCTCTGGCTTTCGGGCCAGGAATACAGGGCCGACGAGCGGGGCGAATACGCGATTCCGTTCAGCACCCGGCCCGGCGCCGAGAAGCTGATCATCCAGCGCGGCCCGTTCGCCAGCCTGCACGAGTTCACCCACATGCCCGAGTCGTACGAGCTCGGCGGCAGTTTCCTCGTTGCGCGCGAATCGCTTCTCGAGGGCCAGGTCGCCACGGTGGCGGTGCGGGCGGACCTGACCACGAACGGCTTCCCGGCACGCATCGGCCTTCTGAAGGACGTCCGCCTGACGGTGACGACGGTCGATCACGAAGGCACGGCCGCCGGCAAGGAGTTTCCGGGCATCAAGCTAACCACCGCCGAGGAAACGCTCGTTCCCTTCAAGGTCCCCGAGAACCTGGCGCGCATCGCCTTCACTCTGACGGGCAAGGTGGACAACCTCAGCCAGGGCAAAAAGACCGACCTGTCCCTTTCCCGGACGATCGAGCTGAACTGCATCCAGGCGACCGACAAGATCGAGAGCCTGTTCGTGCGGCATCTGGCCGACGGATACCAGGCCGAGCTTCTCGGCAAGACCGGCGAGCCGCTTCCAGAGCGGGCGCTGCAGGTCGAGGTCAAGCACCGTTTCTTCCGCCAGTCTCTGCATCTTGTCATGCAGACCGACGCCGCCGGCCGCATCCTGCTCGGCGCCCTGCCGGAGATCTCCTGGGTGAAGCTCACCAGCCCCGAAGGCTGTTCGCGCACGTTCACGCCTGTCGCCGACTGGCACACCCTTCCGGGAACCATCCACGGGCTGGCCGGTGTTCCGCTCCTGGTGCCCGTCACCAGCCGTGAGGACGTATCGGTCGGCGAACTCGTTTCGCTGTTCGAGACGCGTGGCGGTTCGTACGTCGCCGACTGTCTGGCGAACGTGAAGCGGCAGGACGGGTTCCTTTCGATCGACGGACTCGTCGCCGGTGATTACGAGTTGTTCGTCAAGCCCCTGGCGCGCGTCGTCACGATCCGCATCACCGCGGGAAAGGCCGCCGGCACGTTCCTGCTTTCGGAGTCACGGTATCTTCAGACCCGTTCGGTTCCGCCCGTCCAGATCGTCGGCGCGGAGCATGACGCCAAGGCGGGCGTCGTGCGCGTCCAGTTGAAAAACGCCACCACGGCGACCCGCGTGCACGTGCTGGCGACACGCTACCTGCCCGAGACCGACCTGCTCGACGCGATCGCCTGCCGCGGTGTTCCGGACCCTCTGCAGATCAGGCTTTCCCAGCCTCTCTCGCGTTACCTGTCAGGCCGCACGATCGGAGACGAGTTGCGCTATGTGCTGGAGCGGAAATACGCGAAGATATTCCCGGGAAACATGCTGCGGCGCCCCGGTCTGCTGCTCAATCCCTGGAGCCTCCGCAAGACGGACACGGTGACCGACGAGGCCGCGAAGGGCGAATCCTGGGGTGCCGTGCCCGAGCCTGAGCCCTCCATCGGCGGGTTCGGCGGCGGCGTCTCCGGGCAGGAGGCGGCCCGGGACCAGGAAGCGGCGTTCCCGCTCATGGATTTCCTGCCCCGGCCCGCACTTCCGCTGTTCAATCTGAAGCCGGACCAGAACGGGCTCGTGACCGTTGAAGCAAAAGACCTGGAATCCCGCCGGCAGCTTCACATCGTTGCGATCGACCTCGCCGACACGGCCTACCGAGAGTTGGCGGTGAACGAGGCGGCCTGCGAGCACCGCGACCGGCGGATGGCGCGGGCGCTTGATCCGAAGGGTCACTTCTCGGAGCAGAAAAACGTCACGATCGCCTCGGCGGGGCAGACGTTCACGCTCGAAGAAGCTTCCAGTGCGAAGATGGAGGTTTACGACACGCTCGAGTCGGTGTACACGCTGTTCACCGCGCTGAATCGCGACGCGGCGATGACCGAGTTCAGCTTCATCCTGACCTGGCCGGGCAAGACGCGGGAGGAAAAGCAGACGCTGTATTCGAAATACGCGTGTCACGAGCTGAGTTTCTTCCTGTTCAAGAAAGACCCGGAATTCTTCAGGGAGGTCATCAAGCCGTATCTGGCCAATAAGAAAGACAAGACCTTCCTGGACCGCTGGCTGCTCGACGACGATCTGCACGGGTATCTCGAGCCCTGGGCATACGGCCGTCTGAACGTCGTCGAACGGATTCTTCTCGCCCGGAAGCTCGGGGCTGAATGGGAAGCGACCCGGCGGCACGTTTCCGACCTGTTCGACCTGATTCCGCCGGATGCGGAGCGGTTCAACCGGCTCTTCGCCGCGGCCCTCAAGGGAAGCGCCCTCGACACCGATCGCGCGGGCGGCCTCAGGACAGGCCTTCTGAAGGCCATGGCCCCTCCCCCGCCGCCGCCGCCGGAGGCGAAAGTATCGTTCGAAAAGTCGAAACGGGACAAGGCCCCGATGAAGCCATCGGCGATGCCGTCCCCGAGCGTGATGACGGCCGGGAAAAGCCGTATTGCCAAAGACCAGCTCCAGGATTCTTTCTCCGGAGAGCGCGAGGAACTGGGCGGCGACATGCCGATGGAGGCGCCGAGTCTCGCCGAGTCCGACGAAGGGTTCGACATGGATGTGGACGAGGAGCGGCGCTCGCAGAGTCGTCAACTGTTCCGGCAGCTCGACAAGACCGAGGAGTGGGTCGAGAACAACTACTGGCACCTCCCCATCGAGCGGCATACGGCGGAGCTGGTCACGGTCAACGGTTTCTGGCGCGACTTCGCGGCCTGCCCCGTCGACCGGCCGTTCCTGTCGACGCGGATGGCAGAGGCCACGCGCAACTTCACCGAGATGATGTTCGCTCTTTCCGTGCTGGATCTGCCGTTCACGTCGCCGACGCACGAGATGGCGGCCGAGCAGAACCGCCTGCACCTCAAGCCAGGCGCGGACGTCGTGATCTTCCACCAGGAAGTGAAGCCCGCCGCTGCGCCCGAGAAGGGATCGGCGATCCTGATCGGGCAAAACTTCTTCGCGCGAAGCGATAGGTATCGGTTTGAGAACAACGAGCGGTTCGACAAGTTTGTGACCGAGGAGTTCCAGACGTTCCGGGTGTACGGGTGCCAGGTGGTGCTGACGAACCCGACCTCGGCCCGCAAGAAGGTCGATCTGCTGCTCCAGATTCCGAACGGCGCGATTCCGGTGGAAAACGGCTTCTACACGAAGAGCCGCCATCTGCCGCTCGATCCGTTCTCGACGCAGACGGTCGAGTATTTCTTCTACTTCCCGAAGCCCGGCAGTTTCGCGCATTTCCCGGTTCACGTGGCCGAGAACGGCAGGTACGTCGGCTCTGCCGAGCCGTTCACCTTCGCCGTCGTGGACGAGCCGACCCGCATCGACACGACGTCTTGGGAGTATATTTCCCAGAATAGTTCAGACGACGAGGTTCTCGCGTATCTGCGGAGCAACAACATCGACCGGCTCGACCTCGAGCAGATCGCGTTCCGCATGCGTGATGCCGGGTTCTTCAGGAAGGCGATCGCCCTTCTGCAGTCGCGTCACGTGTTCCACCAGACCCTCTGGTCGTATGGCCTGAAACACGACGACGTTCCGGCCATCCGCGAGTATTTGCGGTTCTCCCCGGTCGCGCAGAACAGCGGAACCACCCTGGACAGCCCGCTGCTGAAACTTGATCCCGTCGAGCGGTTCGCCTACCAGCACCGCGAATACTGGCCGCTGGTCAATGCGCGGGTGTATCAGCTGGGCAAGAAGCGCAAGATTCTCAATGAGCAGTTCTCGCAGCAGTATCACGCCCTGCTGGCCGATCTGCGGTATCACCCGCGCCTGAGCGACGCCGACCTGATGGCGACGATGTATTACCTGCTGCTCCAGGACCGCGTGGAGGAGGCCATCGGGTTCTTCGACCGCGTGAAGGACCCCGCCGTCATGAATACCATTCAGTATACATACTTCAAGGCCTATCTCGCATTCTCGAAGCAGGAGGCGGCGAAGGCGGTGGAGATCGCGGCGCCCCTGGAAAACCACCCGGTCGACCGCTGGCGGAACCTGTTCCGCGACGTTCTCGCTCAGGCGAAGGAGGTCACGGGCGGGAAGACGGCCGTCATCGACGAGGAGGACCGCGATCAGCAGCAGGCCAGGCTTGCCGACACGGCGCCGACCTTCGACCTGAAGGTGGAGAACCGGGAGATCACGCTTCGATACAAGAATCTCACGTCATGCAGCCTGAACTTCTACCTGATGGATCTGGAGCTGCTCTTCTCGCGAAACCCGTTCGTCCAGGACGTGACCGGCCAGTTCGCCATCATTCATCCGAACGCCACGATGGCGGTCGACCTGCCGGCAGGAAAGGACGCGATCACGATTCCGTTGCCCGCCGAATTCAGGGACCGCAACGTGATGATCGAGGCCGCCGGTTCGGGTGTGACGCGCAGCCAGGCCTACTATCCCAACTCGCTCGGCATCCAGATGATGGAGAACTACGGCCATGTTCGCATCACCGCCGCGGACTCGGGCGCGCCGCTTCCGAAGGTCTACGTCAAGGTGTTCGCCCGCCTGAAGGACGGCCAGACGGTGTTCTTCAAGGACGGCTACACCGATCTGCGCGGCCGGTTCGACTACGCATCGCTGAGCACGAACCAGCTCGAGCAGGTCGACCGCTTCTCGATCCTGATCATGAGCGACACGCTCGGCTCCGTCGTTCGCGAAGCCGCGCCGCCGAAGATGTAACGTGCCCTAATCACTGTTCCGAAATACAGGGGGAAGCCGCAAGGCTTCCCTCTTCTTTTAACAACCATCGTCTTACCACAGAGTCACGGTGGCACAGAGCACACTTCATCACATATATCCAAAAACAACGGCTCTACAATCGTATGGGCGGTTCGCGAACCGCTCATCCTTCGCAACGGCGAGACCCAGAAAGAACTTACAGAATCTCGCTGATGCCTATTCGTCGGCCGGGCTTTTGACGGTGACGCCGGGCCTGTTCAATACGTGTGTATATATCATGGTCGTGGCCACGTCGGCGTGGCCCATCAGTTCCTGGATGGTTCTGATGTCATACCCGGCTTCGAGCAGATGCGTGGCGAAGGAGTGGCGGAGGGTATGGACGCTCACTCCAGACGGCAGTTCGAGGGACCGAACCGCGTTCTTGACAGCATTCTGGAGGGTGTTTTCATGGATGTGGTGCCGTTGGATGGTTCCCGTCCGCGGGTTCACAGAGAGTTTTTCGGAGGGGAAGACGAACTGCCAGGCGAGTTCGCGCGCCGCGTGCGGATATTTGTTGAGAACGGCGTCGGGAAGATGTGTCGTGCCATGGCCTTGCGCGAGATCCTGTTCATGCAGGGATTTCACGGCATCGATCTGTGATTTCAACGGCCCTTCGTACGCTTTTGGTAGTGGGACGACCCGGTCTTTTGAGCCTTTTCCTTCTCTGACGATGATCTGTCCTTTCTCGAATACGATGTCTTTCACACGGAGCCGGAGGCATTCCATCAACCGGAGTCCTGACCCATAGCACAACCCGGCCATGAGCTTGCAGATACCGATCATTTTCCCGAGGATGAGCCTGACTTCGGGTTTCTGAAGAACCATCGGGATTTTCATGGAAACTTTTGCGCGCTTGAACTGAAGCCGCTCTTCAGGCGGTCGGTGCAGGACATGTTCAAAGAAGAACAGAATGGCATGAAGGCCTTGGTTCTGGGTGCTGGCAGAGACACGGAGTCTGTTAGCCAGGTCTTCGAGAAATTGTTCGAGATCCTTGGGCGAAGCATGCTGCCATTCTGTCGGCTGTATGAACTCAAGGAAGCGCCGTGTCCATTCGAGATATGATTTTTCGGTTCTGAGGGAATAATGGAGGGTCCTGATCGATTTTCGCATTAAATCGATCGGATCTGATTTCAAGGATCGATTTTCTCGGGAAGGTGATACTGAAGGAGTCGAACTGAATGACTTCTTTTCCGCATTGGCCGTCGATGCCATTTCTTGCGATTTTGCAGCCTTAATACTATACTTGGTCTTGTCGCCATGACGGAAAGAGTTTATATCGAGAGGATTCTTGTTTTGTTTCAATACATGCGTGAAGAGAAGTTCGAGCGCAGTCCTAACCTGCTTGATTTGCCAATCCTGAAGGGAATTCTTTTTTGATATCGAGAAAATCCAGTTTTCGACTTCTTCAGCGGAAAGAGCGCCTTTTCTTTCATGCTCCTCGAGAAACGTCTTCCCCCACTCATGCATATATGGCCAAGCTCTCTTATTGGCGACCTTTGTCTCCAAAACCGCATCAAACGCCCTCAGATACGCCATAATCGTCATCCCCGCCCCCAGCATTCAATTCCAATTAATTATCTTACACCAGGATACACATAATTATCATACATTACAATCATTTTCATTATTTCACAACCCATCCAATTTGCGTTATATTTCTAAATCCTTGTCACCGAAGCTAAAACACAATTATTAATGAATG
>CAYMEN010000054.1:0-19964 GCA_964389325.1 uncultured bacterium
GACCAATACTGCGAGTTCGTGGCCCGGGAGGTCAAACCCCGCGTCGAGACCGAGTGGAATGCCGCTTCCGATCAACATGCCGTCGGCACGATCGGATCGTCGTTCGGCGGACTGATCGCCATCGATCTGTGCCGGCGGTATCCGGGCATGTTCGGTCACTGCGGGGCGCTGTCGCCCGGCCTCTGGCCCGGCAACTACTGGATCCTCGACCGGATCGCGGAAGACCCGGCGTTCCTGCGCGGCGTGAACCTCTGGTTCGACATGGGCAGCGACGAGGGGATCGAGGTTCCCGACCTCGCCGACGGCATCGAGGTGATGCGCCGTCTCGAACAGATCCTGCTGTCCCACCGGTTCAGGCCTGGCCGCGACTATTATTACCAGGAGATCCACGGCGGCCTGCACCACGAGCAGGCCTGGTCCGACCGCCTGGGGACGATCCTGCGGTTTTTCCTGCAGGACGCCTGACGGTGAAATAGTTATTAATATATAGTGTAGGGGCGGGCTTGAAACCCGCCCCTACGGGCAATTACGGGGGATCAGGCGCGGGCCATTTCGTCGAGGATGGCGTTGAAGGTCTTGCTGGGGCGCATCGCCTGCGCGAGTCTGGCCTGGTCGGGCTGATAGTAGCCGCCGATGTCGATCGGCTTCCCGCGGGTCGCGTCGATCTCGGCGAGGATCTGCTTCTCGTTCTCGGCCAGCTTTTTCGCGGTGCCGGCGAACGTCGCCTGGAGCTTCGCGTCGGCCTTCTGTGCAGCCATCTCCGCGGCCCAGGCCCGGGCGAGGGCGATGTGCGTGCCGCGGTTGTCGATACCGCCGGCGGCGTCGCGGGCGGGGGCGACGTTGGCGTCGAGCAGCTTGCCGATCGCGTCGTTGAGCGCCTTGGCCAGCACGGTCGCGCCGGCGTTGTCGTTGCGGCGGCCGTAATCCTCGAGCGAGACGCTGAGGGCCAGGAACTCGCCGAGTGAATCCCAGCGCAGATGACCCTCTTCCACGAACTGCTGGACGTGCTTCGGGGCCGAGCCGCCCGCGCCGGTCTCGTAGAGGCCGCCGCCGTTCAGCAGGGGCACGATCGAGAGCATCTTGGCGCTGGTGCCGAGCTCGAGAATCGGGAACAGGTCGGTCAGGTAGTCGCGCAGCACGTTTCCGGTGACCGAAATGGTGTCCTTGCCCTCTTTCGAGCGCTTCATGCTGGCCACGATCGCCTTGCGGGGCGGCAGGATCTGGATGTCGAGGCCCTTCGTGTCGTGGTCTTTCAGGTATTTCTGCACCTTGCCGATCAGGCTCTTGTCGTGGCCGCGGTCTTCGTCGAGCCAGAAATACGCCGGGGTGTTGGTGATGCGGGCGCGGGTCACGGCGAGCTTGACCCAGTCTCGAATCGGCAGGTCTTTCGTCTGGCACATGCGCCAGATGTCGCCCTTCTCGACCGCGTGCTCGATCAGCACCGTGCCGGCCGCGTCGATCACCCGTACGACGCCGTCACCCTGGATCTCGAAGGTCTTGTCGTGCGAGCCGTATTCCTCGGCTTTCTGCGCCATCAGGCCGATGTTCGAAACGCTGCCCATCGTGCGTGGGTCGAACGCACCGTTTTCCCTGCAGAACTCGATCGTCGCCTGGTAGATGCGCGCGTAGGAGCGGTCGGGAATGACCGCCTTCATGTCGTGCAGCTTTCCGTCGCGGCCGTACATCTTGCCGCCGGCGCGGATCGCCGCGGGCATCGAGGCGTCGATGATGACGTCGCTGGGCACGTGCAGGTTGGTGATGCCCTTGTCGGAATTGACCATCGCGAGCTCGGGGCGCGCCATGTAGACTTTGTCGATGTCGTCCCGGATCTCGCTCTGCCGCGCGTCGGGCAGGGCCCTGATCTTTTCGTAGAGTTCGCCGAGGCCGTTGTTGGAGCTGATGCCGAGCATCTGGAACGTCTCGGCGTGCTTCTCGTAGACGTCCTTGAAGAACACGCTGACGACGTGGCCGAACATGATCGGGTCGGACACCTTCATCATGGTGGCCTTCAGATGCACCGAGAACAGCACGCCCTTCGCCTTCGCGTCGGCGATCTGCTCGTCGATGAAGGCGCGCAGGGCGTTCCGACTCATCGTGGCGGCGTCGATCACCTCTTCCGCCTCGAGCTGGAGTTTGTCTTTGAGAACCGTTTCCTTGCCCGCCTTGTCGACATGCACGATCTTCACGGGGCCGGCCTTCTCGGCGACGACGGATTTTTCGCTGCCGAAAAAGTCCTTGTCGGTCATGTGGGCCACGTGGCACTTCGAGTCTTTCGCCCAGGCGCCCATCGAGTGCGGGTTCTTGCGGGCGTAGTCCTTGACCGGGTCGGCGACGCGGCGGTCGGAATTGCCTTCGCGCAGCACGGGATTGACGGCGCTGCCAAGAATCTTCGCGTAGCGCGCCTTGATATCTTTCTCCTGGTCGGTCTTCGGCTCGGCCTGGTATTCGGGAACCTGGTAGCCGTGCGCCTGCAGCTCCTTGATGGCCGCCTGCAGCTGCGGGATCGAGGCGCTGATGTTCGGCAGCTTGACGATGTTGGCGTCGGGCTGGTTGGCCATGTTGCCCAGGAACGCGAGGTCGTCGCTGTGCCGCTGTTCGGGGGCAAGGTTCTCGGGAAACGCGGCCAGGATGCGGCCCGCGAGCGAGATGTCGCGTAGTTCGACGGGGATGCCGGCGGGGGCCGTGAAGGTCTGGATGATGGGAAGAAGCGATGCGGTGGCCAGGGCCGGGGCTTCGTCGGTCTTGGTGTAATAGATCTTTGCAGGAGAGGATGTCATTTCAGGCATTCCTTTCATTGTGGCGTTCAGCCATATTCCTTGATTTTTCGATATCTGTCTGCCGGTTTCCCGGGGGAAACCGGTTTCGGCAATTCTACCAGAACTCAGGGATGTTTTTTCAAGGGGCGTGTAATCCCAGCTGATGAGGGTGTGGCGCGCCGCCGGGGCGGGAGTTTCTCATCCGGGGTCGGGTGTGGTACAAAAAGTGGATGACGGCGTTCGTGCGATGTTGAATGCGGACAAGCAAAAGAGAGGGATTTGAACATGCTTTGCAGGCAGTGCGATTCGTATGTCGGCCGGTATCTGGTACGGGCTCTCCTGGGAACGATGTTCCTGCTGGCTTTTCATGCGCCGGTTCGGGCGGAAGAGACAACGTCGTATCTTGCCGTGTTTCGCGTGAAAGCCCTGGCTCCGCTGATCGACAGCATCCTGTCGATGCCCGAAATCGCCTGCGTCGATACTGCCGTGCCGGGCGGGTTGCGAAGTCTGCCGCCCTCCGAATTTCTCGCTCTGTTGGCCCGGATGCGGATGATCGAGATCGGTGCCGCCCTGGACGAAACAGGCCGCCTGCGAACCGTCTTCGGCAAGGATGGGCAACCGGCCCGCTTTGTCGGCGACGGCCGCCACTCATTCGATTTCTTCCGCCTTCTCGCTGACTCGGGTGTTCCGCCCCGGAATGCCTCGGAAAAAGAAGCGGGCGCCCCCCCTCCCTCCCCCGCATTTCCTCCGGAGCTCGAGAAAACCGACATCGGAGGATGGATATCGCCAAATATATTATCCAGCCTGTTGGAAAAAGCGCTCGTGGACGAAGCTGGCCTGGTCGTTAAAAAGGGTTTGGCAACCTGCGGCCGGAACTGCCGCAGGATCGGCCGCCTGCTCTCGAAAGCGGGCAATTCGGCGAAACAGGTCGGGGAAGGCGAACCCGTGTCGGTCGCCGGCATGCCGGCCTGCCCCTTCGGCGGCAGATACCTGTTGGAAAAAACGACGGCATCGGGATCGAAGACGGTCTTCCATGTCCGGTGCGATCATGCCCCGCCTGCGGCTCCGCCGCCCATTCCCGATACGCCGCTCGGCAACATGATGGGCGTTGCGCTGGAGCAGCTTCGGGCCCTTCCGCCCCTCTTCGTATCGTATTCGGTCGCAGAGGGCGTTCTGCGCGCGGAACTGCCCGCCTCGCGAACCGACGCGGCCTACGAGTTGCCGGGAACACCCTGGAACCCGGATTATGGATCGATGCTGAACTGGGTTCCGGCGGAACATGTGAAACTACCGCTCAGTGCCGGCTTTCCCGGCGGTATTTTCATCGGCATCGATCCGAAACAAATCTTTGCATCGGACGCTCCGGAAGGATCCCGTCCCCTGGCCGGAGTGGACGTCCGGCCCGGCCTCATTTTGCTTGGCGGGGCGACACCGTTTGAAGGGCTGTCACGGGGCGGAGACTTCATGCCGAACCCGGTGATCGGGGTTTTCGCGGCTGCGAAGGAGCTGCTTCCGGCGCTTTCGGCCCTCGGACCCGGCATGAGCGGCCGGCAGACCATCGAAGAAATCGAGGGTGTCGACGTGACGTCGATCGTATCCGATGGTGCGCGACACCCGTGGGAGGCTCCTGATGCCGGGTTGCGCATTGCCGAGCACGACGGCGTCACCTTCCTGAGCTTTGAAAAGCGCTTCATGCGCGAGCTTCTCCGGGCCTGGAACGGCGAGTCGCCCCTCGTCACTCTGCCGAAGCTGCGGGGCGAGGTGAAGTTCGTTCTCGCGGTCCGCATGGACGTCTTCGGATATGCGGTGTCCGGTATCGTCGACAAGATCGCGTTCGACAGGGAACGGAGAGCGTGCCGGGAAGCCATCGATGAGTATCTGCGGAGCCATGGCGTGAGAAGCCGCGACGATGAATACAAAATGTTTTCCGGCCCTGGAAAGGTCCCGCAGCGGCTGCGTGACGCCTGTCCCGCCAGGGGAATCATGTGGCACCCCGAGCAGAAGCGCCTCATGTGCGCGGTTCACGATTACAGCAGCTGGCGGGCACGACAGATGTCGGCCGCGGCCCGCTCGTTTCAGATTCCGACTGACCGGTGGCTTTTCGTGACACTTGTGCGGCACGCCGGGAAAGCCGTTCTCGAAGCCCGCATCGTCAAAGGAACGGAGACTGCGAAATGACGATGACAGGAAGAAACTCTCTCCGCTTCCGGGGATTCGTCGCTCTGATTCTCGCCTCGCTTCTCATCTGGACGGCGCCCGACCGGTCGTTCGCGAACGGCGCGCTGGAGTTGTCGGAACGTTTCGCCTGGGCCTCGCCCCTTTCACACGAAAAACGCGCCGTCAACATGGTTCTCGAGGATGGCCTTCTTCTGCTCGAAGTCGAGGATACCTTTCATAATCCGAATCAGGAACGCGTCGAGGGGGTCTATCGCTTCACCCTGCCGGACCAGGCCTTCGTAAGCGGCTTCCAGATCATGACGGACGGGAAAGCCTGGGTGCCGGGCAAGGTCATGGAGATCGAGAAGGCCCGGCTGGCCTACGAGGAGATCGTGAGGCGGCAGACGGATCCGGGACTGCTTGAACAACATGGAAACGATCTGACGATCAAGGTGTTTCCGATCGAGCCGGAGGCTCCCGTGAAGATCAGATTCCGGGTTCATGCCGCCGCACCGGCGTCCCGAACCGGGATCGAGCTGACCATTCCTGTCGAGCCCGATCTGAAGCGGGAAGACGCAAGCTTCGACGCCGGGCGGGAAATGCCGGAACCGGCGGCAGGCGGGAAACAGACGGTTCCGAGTCTGACCGTGGCTGGAACGATCCGCGATATGCGCGGAATCGGGGATGTCTCGATCGAGCCGGCGGCTTCCCTCGCTGCCGGAAAAGACGGCGGAAAAAGTTTCAGGCTCGATCTCGCCCGGCCGCCCGCGGAGCCCATCCGGCTGAAGGTATCGCTGGCAAGGCCCGGAACGGCGTGCGTGACGGGATATGCATCGACGGACGGTTCGCGGTTTCTGCTGGCGCGGATTCCGCCGCTGAGCGTTCCGGCGACCGTTGCCCGCGGCCGTGCCACGGTCATTCTCGACGCATCAGGCTCGATGGGCGGGAAAAATCGCGTCCGCGCCTCACGCCTGGTGAAATGCCTGCAAAATATAATAAATGTACATATATTCACATTGGCGGGCGGCGTTCTGAAACCGGTTACTCCCGAAACGGTCGATGAATTCGTCTGCGCCGGGCCGACGTCATGGAATGGTTTCGAGCTGCCGGAAGAGGCTTCCGGAGACGATGGAACGCTTCTGGTCACGGATGGGGAAGGTCTGGGCGCCGCGCAGATCGAGAAAATCTGGAACCAGGGCGGTCGCAAACCCCTCTGGGTCGCCCTCATCGCGCCGGAGGAACCGGCGGGGCTTCGCGCGGCGCTTGCTGACAAGGGCGGATGCATCCGGTTGTTCGACGAGCGGGGATGGCCGGCGGTGGAATCCTCCCTCGAGACGGCGATGAAAGATCTTTGTATATCTGCGCATATTGTCATGCCCGATGGGGAACGCAGCGCGCCGCTGTTTGGCAGGATTTCCGGCGGCGAGGGGACGGAGGCGTTTCTCGTCGTCCCCGCGGCGTCGATGACGTCCCCGGTTCGCATCGTCGATCGTGCCGATGCCGTGCTTCTCGAGCTGGCCGACCCGGGGTCGGGAAACGACAGGCAGGCGCGGGGATGGCTGAACCTCCTCGCGGCCCGCCAACGGATCCAGTCGCTTGCGGCTCGGCCGCAGACGCCGGAAATCATGCGGGAAATCACACGCCTCGGGCTCGAGCACGATCTCGCGACGGAATACACCGCGTTTCTGGCCGTTCCCGCCGACGTCGCTAAAAAATATGCAGAAGTATTGAATCCGGCGTTCCTCGCCGCGTTCTCGCCGCCGTCGTTCCGCAAGGCCCGCGAACAGTCGCGCGGCAAGGCCTGTTTCGCCAATCAGCGAGTGCTGCTCGGGGCGATCGAGATGTATAATATGGACAATACGCCGATGATGGATTCCGATCCGGTCACGCTGAAGATCGACATCGAAAAGCTGGTGGAGATGAAATATCTGAAGGGCGGCATCTCGAAGCCCGAAACCACCTGCGAGTATTGTGGCGGCCCGGAAAGCCTCACGGGATCGGGAAAAATTTTCTGCGTGTGCCATGGGTATGTCGACGGTGAATACGGCAAGACCGCCGAGGAACAGTTCGCCGACGCATGTGCCGCCGCCGGTCGCGACCCGCTCGACTTCGACATCGAGTTCCCGCCGCCTCCGTCGACGGAGGGATCGCCCCTCGAACGGTGGGTCCGGGAGTATCGCTTTCTTCTCTTCGTTATCCGATTATTTATGTAATGAAAATTATATACATTCGGGTGGAGCCGGCGGGTTCGAGCGAAAATGAACGAAAATCCGGACGGCAACTCGTTCGTTCTGGACCGACGACGAGGGACCGGATTTCACATTCGGTGTCCGGTATGGTACAAGGGATGGCGGCCGGTGTGAGAAACGGAAGGCCACCCGCAACAGAGCTGAGGAGGTTCGTATGATGCGTTTCGGATGGATCGTGGTGACGATCGCGGCGGCGGTCGGGCTGGTGTTGCCCGTCGTCGCGTCGCAGATCTTGAACAGCGGCGAGACGCAGGGCGTCTTCCAGGTCGATACCGGCAAAGAGGAGATCGCCGGCCTCGCGCCTGGCGTCGCGGAGCGGTTCAGCCTCCAGTTCGTCTCGGTGACGGTCGACCAGCCGACCTTCTGGCCGAACGAGGACGTGCACCTGAAAGTCGCGATGCCGGCCCGGCCGATGGAGAAGATCAAGGCGACCCTCAGCCGCAAGGATGCGGCCCCGCGCGATCTGGGCGAGCTCACGCTCAACGACGGCGGCCTGCTGGTCGAAACGATCATGAGCGGCGCAAAGAAGCCGCTCGAGGTCGGCGAATACCGGGTCGAAGTCCAGACCGCCGACGGAAGCTTCAAGGGCGACGCGACGTTCGCGGTCGTCGAGGGCTCGCTCGGCGCCGTCTCGTTCGCCTACGAGTTCCAGCAGCTGACGAGCGCCCAGGCTCTGGAAGAGGCCCGCGCGGGCTGGTTCCTCGGCAACGCCGCCGGCGTCGGCGCGCGCTGGGGCAACGGCCTCAACGTGAAGAACGAGCTGCGCGTCTTCAACAAGCCGTTCGAAGGCCGCGTCACCCTCAAGACCCGCTGTTTTCTGCCCGGATGCAACGGCTGCGAAGCCGGTCCTTCCGTCGAATGCGATATCAAACAAGGTGCCCTGGCGGCGGTTCTCGAAGTCGGCGGTCATTCCGGCCCCTTCGAGCTGGAAGTCGTCACCGACAAGGGCAGCGTGCGCAACCTGTTCGGCCGCTCGGGCCACGTCGAACGCCAGGTGAGCCTCATCTCGTCCGGCTTCACGAAGCGGTTCAAGGCGACCGTCGCCCCCTATGAAAACACCGTCGCGATCCCCGGCCGCGACATCTACCTGCTCAAGGAGGAGGGCGACAAGGACGCCGCCTTCGAACTCGGCTCGGCCATGGCCGGCGACGACGGCACCGCGAAAATCACCGCGAAAGCCGACCTGGAGGGCGTGAAAGCCTGGCGGCTCGTTCCGAAGGCCGACGGCGGCTTTGCCGTCGAACAGCTCTCGCTGGGAACCAGTCTCAGGCGCGGCGAAGACGTGACGTTCTCGGTTTCCGGCCCCTACTCGTTCGTCGCCGTCGGCGGCTGGGAGGAGAAGGAGAACGCGGAAGAGAAGAAGGAAAAGACCCTGCGCCAGGCGTGGGCGATGATCTTCACGCCCAGCTCCCTTCGGGTGAAACTCGATGCGCCGAAGCAGGCCGGCCCCGAAAAAAATATAGATATAAATATTGAAACATTCGACCGCTCGAGCGGAAAGCCGCGCTCGGTGTGGGGCATCCTCGAAGTGTTCGACAACCGCGTCGCGGACCGCAGTCCGAAGGACCCGCTGATCTCGGCGACCGGCGACTCGTTCCGGAACGCCTCGGCAGGCCTCTCCCGCTGGGAAGACCAGACAGGCATCCGCATCAGGCGGAGCGTGTCGAAGGCGAAGGTTCTGGGAGCTCCGACGGCTCCGTCCATGAATGCTGTATTCTCGGCGAGGACGGAGACGGTGGACATGGAAATGGCCGGCGCGCCCGCCCCGATGGCGAAAAGCCAGATGGCTCTGAGCGGCGCCGTGGCGATGCCGGGCTCCCAGCCTTCGGATGAGCCGGGCACGGAAGCGGAAAATCCCGAAGCTGTCCGCGAAGGCGAGAAGAAGGTCGTCTTCTGCCAGCTCGTGAAGACGGATGCCGCCGGCCGGGCGAAGGTCACTGTCACGATGCCGCCCCAGAGCGGCCGGTGCAAGGCCCGCTTCGTCGCGATGTCCGGGTTCGACTACCTCGAATCGATCCGTGACATCGATGTCGGCCGCCGCGGTGGAAACGTCGAGGTGAGCGCCCCGTCTATGCTTCTGAAGAACGCCGAGGTCAGCCTGCGCGTCTTCGCCGTTTGCGAAGGCGGGGCCGGCAAGCTGAAGATCTCCGGCGCCGGTCTTGCCAGGCCGGTCACGCTCGATGTGCCGGCCGGCGGCAAGGAGTTCCTGGTTCCCGTCGTCGGAGGCGGAAGCGGCGAACTGCTCGCCGAACTGACGAAGGCCGACGGAACCGTCGTCGACCGCCGCTCGGTCGCCATCCGCGACTCCGGCGAGTTCCCGGTGACATTCACCGAGCTGATCGTCTCCGACGGCTCGAAGATCAGCGTGCCGCGCAACCGCTCGGTGAGCGTGTTCGCCAATCCCGGCCAGCTTCTGCGCGGGATGACCGCGAACGTCGTGACCACCATGAAATCCTGGTTCGGCCACAGCGAGGCGCTGAGCGCCATAGCCGCCATCGACGCCATGCTGCTGCGGAGCTTCGCAGAAGGGCTGCTGAACGACGACGGCCTGCGCGCAACGATAAAGGCCGATATGGAAAAAGCCGTCAGGGACCTCGACGAGACGTTCTTCGACGGGCAGGCGAAGCTGATGCGGCCGTATCCCGGCCTCGAGGGAAATCCGGTCTGGTCCGTGTGGGTGCTCAAGAACCTGCTCCAGGTGAGCAACACCCTGTCCGGAAACGCCGCCCTGAAGGCCGAATTCGCCGGCACGATCCGCGCCGCCGGCAGGCTTTCCGAAGACCTGACGGCCGAACTCGGCCGCCGGAAGGTCTCGACGGAAGAGGTTGGCCTGTTCACGCCCGGCGCGGCCGGCGGCGACCTGGTCCCGGTCGTGGTCGACGGCAAGGTCGTCTACCGCGCCGTCACGGATTCGGCGGTCGTGAGCTGGTTCGTGAAGGAGATGATGCCCGCGCTCGATATCCCGAACAACCCCGGCCTCAGGGAGTTCGACGAGCGGTTCATCAAAAGCTACGACACCTACCGCTTCCTGCGCGCCTTCGAACGCACGGGCTCGCTCTACTACCTGCTACTCAACGCGAAAGCGCTGTATCTGCAGAAGGATGCGTCGTTCGACCAGGTGTTCCGCACGATCGCGCGCGGCATGATCCTGACCGGCGAGCCCGGCCTGATCCAGGGCCCCGCGATGCTGGGCGGCGTGTACGGCGCCCCGCAGACGGTCGTGAAGTTCCTCGACCTGCTCGTCACGATGGCGAAGGACAAGGCCGGCAAACCCGCCGGCGACGTCGTGATAAACGTCGCGGGCAAGCCTGCCGAAACCCGGAAACTCGGCGACAAACCGGTTCAGTTCACGACGGAATCCGGTGAAGCCGGCTTCACGACGCCGAAACACGCGATCGCGATGATCGAAAACAGGCGGCCGATGCTGATGAGCGAGTATCTGACGAAGAACGGTTTCTTCAAGGTTCGTCACGACGCGGCATCGATCGGCGTCGGCGAAGAGCGCACGATCCTCGTCGAGCTCGACAAGACCCTCGACCCGGTCGACTACTACGCCGTCATCGCGCTTCCGTCGGTGGTCTCGCTGCGCCAGACCGAGGATATCCTCGCCGATTACCGCGGCCAGCTCCTGTACGGCCAGAAGTCGGGCGGCGGCGAGCGGATCCAGTTCGTGACCGTGCCGTTCCGCGGCCTGCGCACGATGAAACTCGTCATCGAAGGCGCCCTTCCCGGCAAGAGTCACGGCTTCGTGATGGTCCGTCACCAGGCGAACCCGGCCGTCATCCAGACGATCGAGATCCCGACGATCGCGTGCAGGTGAGGCAACCGACTCCGCCCCGCGGGAATCCGGCTCTCCGGATCCCCGCGGGTATTCTGGTTGCTATTCTATTAATGTCGGGAATCGCGTTCGGGGCTGAAGATGACGGTCCGCCCCGCTTCCGGCTGTACGGCGTCTGGGGAACCGCGGGTCATGCCGACGGCCAGCTCATGCACCCGATGGCGATGGCCGTTTCCCCCGACGGGAAGCGGCTCGCCGTCTGCGATACCGACAACAACCGCGTCGTCGTTCTCAAGATCCGCGTTCCGATGCCTGAAACGCCGGAGTCGGCGACGATGCCGCCGTCGAAGCCGCTTCACATAGAGTTGACGATAGGAGATATCTGGCCCTGGGAGGGCAGCCTGGCGCCGAACGACGCGCACGACCGGTGGCGGGAGACCGACAACGCCGACGGCGTGCGCTCGCCGCGCCAACTGCCCGGCCGCGCCTATATGGGCGGCCAGGGACGCGTCCGGCCGGCGTCGAACGTGCCGATGGACCGGTTCAACCGGCCGCAGGGCATCACCTGGAAGGACGACGAGACGCTGGTCATCGCCGACACCGACAACCACCGCGTCAAGGCCGTGAAGCTGGACGGCGAAGTACAGTGGATTCTCGGGCAGGAGGGCTGGAAAGACGGGTATTTCCACCATCCGCTCGGCGTCGACATGGACACGCAGGGAAACCTGCTGGTCTGCGAGCCCCGCTCGGGATATCTGCGCGGCCTCGGCCTCGACGCGTTCCAGCGCCAGAGTTCGCAGGGCAACCGGCTCCAGATGTTCGGGCCCGACCTCAAGCCCATGAAACGGGCCGGCCACATGCACCGCATGTCAGGCCGGTTCGACCGCCAGTTCAAGGACCTGGTGCGGGTCTGGGCGACTCCCGACGGCGGTGCGTTCGTCACCGACTCGGGAAACCACCGTGTGCTCGAACTCGATGCCGACCTTCGCACGAAGCGCGTGCTGCAGAAATGGCCCTTCGCCGCGCTGCGCTATCCCCAGGGCATTCACGGCGACGGCGCGGGCCGTCTCGCGATCGCCGATACGGGCAACAACCGCGTCCTGGTGATCGGGAAAAATGGCGACATCGACCAGATCCTGGGCAGCTTCGGCGTCCAGCCAGGAAGGTTCTCCCTGCCCCGCGAAGCCCGGTTCGGCCCGTACGGCTACCTGTTCGTGCTCGACACGCAGAACTGCCGCATCCAGGTCTTCCGCGAACCCTGGGCCCCCGAACCCGCCGCCCCGCCCATCGAAAAACCAGCTTCCCTCCCGGTAGTGCTTCCCGCCGACTCCCGTTAATCGGAAAACAACGCACCACGGAGACACAGAGGCACAGAGCCTCTTTCACCGCGAAGACAATGATATCAATCGCCATACGAACGTAGGGGCGGTTCGAGAACCGCCCCTACATCGCAACGTGCTTGTATTGTGCCTTTGTGACTTCGTGGTGAAGATCGGGTATTGTTGTCCTGACCTCTGTGTCTCTGTGCCTCCGTGGTAAAGTGAATTCTATAAAATGCAAATGACAGAGTCACTGCAGGTGCAGGGCGTCGAAGCGTGTCGTTTTCTTCAACAGGGCGGCGATCTCGGGTTCTTCGGCTTCGACGGCGTAATCGAGCGGGGTTTTTCCCTCTTTGTCTTTCGCGGCCGGGTCGGCGCCGTGGCCGAGAAGAAACTCGACGGCTTCCTTTTCACCGGCGGCCGCGGCCAGGTGCAGGGGCGTGACGCCCTCCACATCCGTCGCGGCGATGCTCGCGCCTTTCGCGACGAGCAGTTTGTAGATCTCGATGCGGTCGGGGGCTTCCGACTCGCCGTCGCCAGCGGCGTAATGCAGGGCGGCCAGGCCGGCCTTGTCGACCGCCTTCGCGTCGGCTTTCGCCTCGAGAAGCAACTGCACGGGCGCCAGCTCGCCCCCGGCTATGGCGACGAGAAGGGGCGTGACCCCCTCGTTGTCCCGGGCGTCGACCTCGGCGCCTTTCGCGAGAAGCAGGGAAATGACGGCCGGCTCGGTCGCGGTCGCGGCATGGTGCAGCGGCGTCATCCCTTCCCCGTCGCATGCCTTGACGTCGGCATTGTTGGCGAGGAGAAACTCGACGACCGCTTTCTGGCCGGCGGCGCAGGCGCAATGGAGCGGCGTTTCCCCGTCGGGGTTCTTCAGGCTCACCAGTTCGGGTTTTGCCTTGACGAGACTCTGGATTTTGGCCAGGTCGCCTTTCTTCGCGGCCGTGTGAATCGGGGCGGCGAACAGGGCGGAAGCGGAAACCAGGCCGGCGATGAAGATCCCGATGCAGGCGCGTTTCATCTATTTTTGTACCTCGTTCTGAAGTTTTGTGCGAGCTCGTGGTATATTCGAATTGTATCACGCCGACCCGGGGTGGGATCGGCTGACCTGCGACGATGCGGTCAGGCCGGTTTTCGTGCCGGTTCGGCGCCTGAATGGAGTCGTGAAGGAGAGGGTGGAGGATATGAATCTGGCCCTTGTTCGCGGGGTATTGATCGGTCTGTTGTTTTACCTCGCGTCGGTTCCCCTGGCGGTGGCCGATGAAGGGGTGAACGTCGGCGCCCTGATCGAAAAGGCGGCGACGCTGTGCGGGGAAAACCGGTATGCCGAGGCGGAGCCCCTGTTGAAGCAGGCGCTCGCGGCCGAACCGGACGAGGCCGAAGCGCATTACCGGCTCGCGATCGTCTATCTGAAGACCGACCGCCCGGCCGAAGCGGCGCAGGAGTATCTCGAGACGGCCGGTCTCGACGAGAAGCTGGCCCGGGATCTGCGCATGATGAACCCCATGTTCTCCCTGTCCGCCCCCGCGAAAGGCGTCGCCACCGAGTCCGGCTACATCGCCGCCCCGGAGCCGGTGAGCCCGACCGCGTCGGACGGCATCGAAACGAAATAATATATAAAGCTAGATATATAAATTGAGGCCGGGAGGATGTTCCGCGTATGGCTGAAGAGATCATCCGCGAGGGGAGCTGGATCTGCCCGAACTGCCGCACGAAAAACCGTGGCGCCCACGAGAAGTGCACCGCCTGCGGGGCGATCCGCGGGAACGTGCCGTTCATCTACGAGGAGACCGGACAGCAGGTGACCGACGAGGCGGAAAGGGCCCGCGCGCTTGGCGGCGCTGACTGGGTCTGTCCCTTCTGCGGCGACGGCAACCCCTTCGACGCGACCTCCTGCAAGGGCTGTTCGGCCCCCCGCTCCGAGGGGAAGCAGCGCGAGGTGAGGAATCTCGGCGCGACTCCGGCCTCGTCCGCCCAGCCTGCCGGAACGCCGCGCATGTCGGAGCCGGTCATCCCCGCGGAAGGCCTCTCGACCGCGCGGCCGGTTTCCCCGGCGGTGGCCTGGTTCTTCAAGATCGGCTGCGGCGGCATCCTGCTGATGATCGCGGCCCTGATGGGCATGGAGTGCATGACCTGGAACCAGGTCGTCGAGGTGACGGCGCTGTCGTGGGAGCGCACGATCGAAGTCGAGGAGCTCAAGGCCGTCAGGCACGAGGACTGGTCCGACCGGATGCCTTCCGGCGGCCGCGTGTTGAATCGGGAACAGAAGATTCGCTCGTATCGAGACGTTCTGATCGGCCAGCAGGAGGTCGAGGAGACCTACACGGAGCAGCAGCAGGTCGGCACGCGCAGGGTGAAAACCGGCGTGCAGGACCTCGGCAACGGCCGCTTCAAGGAGATCTGGTCCGACGAGCCCGTCTACAAGGACGTTCAGAAGCGCCGTCGCGTGATGAAGCCGGTGTATCGCAAGGAGCCGGTGTACGGCACCTGGCTGAACTACGAAGCGGACGAGTGGGTGAAGATCGACACGAAGGCCGCCAAAGGCACGACGGAACTGCCTGCCTGGCCGCCGACCGGCGTGACCCAGCCCGTTGGGAACAGACTGGGGGCCCGCCGCGAGGGCGCGAAGACCGAGTCGTACAAGGTCACCCTCACGTCGTCGAAGGACGGCAAGACCTACGACATCACCGAGATCGGCTCGAAGAAACTCGACACCGTCACGTTCGAAAAGATGCGCCCCGGCACAAAGTGGGCCGCCGGCATCAGCGGCCTCGGCAACATCAAGGAGCTGGCCCCGGCGACGCCGTGACATGAACCTGATCGACGACCCCAGGATCGGCATCCCGCTGGTCGTGGCGTTCGCCGTGGTATTCGTCTGGGCCAACCGATGCCCGACCTGCGGCGGCTGGTTCACCCTCGACGTTCATAAGCGGGCCAGGGACAAACCGTCGGGAACCTTCGGCGCCTCGCGCGAGCGCGATTACGACATCACCGGCTTCACCTGCAGGCGATGCGGCGCGTCGGGAAAAACCACCTCCGATTTCCCCCGGCGGCCGGCAAGGCAGGTGCAACTCCCCGACCATCTGCAGGGGCTGGCCTGGTGGCATCCGCGCGTCCAATGGGCGATCGCCCCGTGGCGCACGGTATTTGCATCTTTATTTATAGTATTCAATATTGGATTCGTCGCGCATGACCCCGAGGTCGTGCTGTATCCGTCGCACTGGCAGACGTTTCTGGAGAATTACGCCGAGTTTCTCCTCGATCCCTTCAACCGGCCTGCGGTCGTCAAAACACGGGTGAAGGTGGCCGGCGGAGCCTGGAAGATAACCCGGTATGAGGAAGTGGCGCGTCTCGTGACGAGCGAGGGATGGCAGGCGCTGGCCCCGCCGGATGCCGAGATCCTCGAATCGGCAACCCGCTCCTGGGAGCCCGCGCTCGCATGGCAGAACCTGGCCTACGACCCGAACCCCGTCTGGGCGACGTATCGACACCTTTCCTGGGCTGCAACTGAGCAGGCAAGCCTTGAAGGAACCGACGATCATCCCCTGGCCCCGGAAGCTTCCGGAACCGTTTCGGGCGAAGTCGTGCCCGGAGCCCGCCGACCCGGTCGCGTCGACGGTTCCTTCACGATCCTGTTCGAGGATATCCGTTCCGGCACGCTGTATCCCGCGACGTCCCTGAGTTTGCGGCGCATCGCGGACAGAGGCTTCGTTTTCAGGCAACTCGACGAACCCCTCTACCGCCGCCTCCGCATCGCCAGCGGAAGCTGGGCCGCCCGGCTGACGACCTACCCGGATTCCCCGGAACCGCGTCTCGAACTCTGGGTCGACGACCCCTCCGCATTCCCCGCCGGAAACTGAACCCGCCCCTCCCTGAAACCGCCCGCCGAGCGGCTTTTTCCAGCTCTGCTCCCCTCTTGCACGCCGTCTCCGAAATGTGGTATTCTCTTCTTCGTTGCGGGAATAGCTCAGTTGGTAGAGCGCCAGCTTCCCAAGCTGGATGTCGCGAGTTCGACCCTCGTTTCCCGCTCTGAAAATGGCCCCGGAAACCCTCATGGGTTCCGGGGTTTTGTATTTCTGCCTGAATGGGGTGTGACCTAAAGTGAGACCTATGGGCAGAAAATTCTAGATCTTTTTCCTCGGGAATCGGGATCGAGATATTCGGGATTTTTAGAAATTTCAGAGTTTCGATACTTTTCTGGGGGATACCTATTTTCCGCCGCTCCTCCCTCTGAAAATCCCAAGCTTTTCTACAGCGGTTTTGCCTCTTCCACAAACTGCCGCCACTTCCTATCCCCCTGTCATCTTTTAGCCAGCTACTAAAAATGACATATATAGGGGTGATTTAATTCCACCCCCTTCTGAAACGAAAACAAACTTCAGGCGGGGCTGTGACCAAAGAAGAACTTCGGATACTTTCTGAAGCCGCAAGGGAAGGTGCGTTCCAAGCTTCCCTTGTTGCGCTAAAACCATGGCTGAATACAAAAGAGGCGGCCATGTATCTCGGAGTATCTGAAGATCTTATCTATAAAGCCGTTGAGTCGGGGCGATTGGAATGCGGTTATGCTCGAATCAATGCAGAGCGACGGGGAAAAATCCTGATTGCCCGTGAGAATTTGGATAAATTCCCGAAGAAAGACGTTTGTAATGTCAAAATTCAAGCCCTGCATGGCAAAGCCTCGAAAAATACCAACAAGAGCCTTCTCGACAAGATTATCAAAGAAGAAAACCAAAAGGCCGCGCCTCTTGGGAGTTAGCACAGCCTGAGATCAATCAACCTTCCTGATTCTTCTGTGAAGATAATAACGCCCCTTCATGGCATCGAGATCGCCCTTGCCTACCAACTTACCAAGAAACCCCTTCAGCGCAGTCCTATTGGCCTGAAAATGCTTTGCGATCTCGGAGATTTTCAAACCTTCGAGTTTTCCATGCAAAAGCAGGAAGATATCCCGAGGTGCCGGTAATGTCTTCTTTGCCTGCCGAATCTTCTTTGCCTTCGCCTTCTCCAACTTCATCCGCTTCTGTGCAGGAGACATCGCGGGTCGGCCGGGCTTGCCCATTGCTTTGGCTTTCTTCGGCCTACCGACAGGGGCAACTTTTTTTGCTTTTGTCTTGGGATCTGCAGTGTTCTTTCTCGGCCGTCCCCTGCGCCCGGGGGTTTTCTTGCCGGTTGGAATACTCTTTAATTCCAGAGTGCCTTCGACGATTCCACGGAGGACTGTTCTGATCCAATCGAGTGATATGGGCTTTTTCATGGGACTCCTTCTCGTGTTTTCGGCAAATAAGTTTTGGATGAATGTGCTTCATAGAAATATTTTGGCAATCTTCCAAAAAGGAATACCAAATTTAACTATATATTAGTAGAAGGACCAAATTCCGATTTAATTCCTGAAAAAGGAAGGGAAACCATGGAGAATTACATTGAAAGAGCAATTAGAGCTTGGTTCAGGAGCGGCGCACAAACTATCCCATCATCATACTCGTGTGTCCATGAGTATAAAGGCAAGCAATACGTCGTTCTGGACAACTGCCACGGGGTGTTAGCGGTCTATAGAATACAACGTAACGGGATATTGCGGAGATGTGACGGAGATCCAGATGGCTTCAAATGGATAAACTCGGTTAACGACAGGATCTTATATTAACAGTTCAACTGGCAAGTCATCAACAGGCTCCAGACGGTGCTTCAACCAGTTTACGTTTGGCGCATTCCAACGGCAGATCGGGTGGTAATTTTTGCCCAACGTAATGACAAGCATCGACGAACCGCTCAATCGCATAGTTAGAATTTTACATCGATTCACCATTCTTGTAGGTAATTTGCCTGATATCCTCAATTCTTCCTTCAAGAGCCCTTGTGCTTGAAAAGACCTCCTCGATCTTTTTTATTTCTTCTGGATCCTTGGCAGAAGGAATGCAATCAACTTTCCCGCCGTTACTGAGAAAAACAAAAAGCTTTTCTATTGAAATGGAAATTCCGTTCTTCAATTCATTGTCTTTTAATAGTTTCTTGTCTATTTCAGAAATAATTACCTTGGCAATTTCTTCAGAATGAGCCTTTTTGAATTTTTCATCTTCTTTTTCAAGCTCTTTTTCTAGTTGGCTGTTTTTTAAATTGAGTGATTTAATTTCTGATTGCATCTTCTTAATTGTGTAGTATTTAGTTAACGTGTCCAAAATAGCATTCGCCGCTTTGCCCATTGCAATAATTGCGCCAGAGACTGCAATTACCTCCAGAACAAATGGTGAATTTTTATGAGCGTTAGCAAAAGAAAAATCCTCTGGCCTAACACCATATAGTGAGCCAAAGGATCTTAGAATTACTTGCCAATCATCAATTGCGTCTTTTAAGGAAACAAAGTTATTTACTTCTGCTTTATTTGCGAATGTTATCTGAAAAAGAGCAGAGCCTGCTTCTAATGGAACTTCAGCCTCCATCGAAAATGGCTGAAGACTGGAAACCAAATTGTTGGCAATGGTAAAGAGGTTTTTTGTATTTTGAAAATGAGCCTGAACCTTTTGTTGGGAACCAAATGGATCGTAGTGATCATCTTTTAAAAAGTCCATAATCTCATCTACTGCTTCTGGGCCGAAGTATTTGTACGCATTGTAATACTGGAGAATCGTCTTTTGCCCAATGGGCAATTTAGTAAAGTCGATTGCTGTTAAGGCTTTGAATAATTCATCTCGATGAGGAAAGACTGGGGTGCCTGCCTGATTACGTTGTCTCTGGTTTTGCGAAAGAACATTAATGAATTGTTGGAATAAGTTGTCAATTTTGTTCTTTTGATATTCGGCAACAATGAAATTCATAGCCAATTTCAGGTCGGTTACCTTCATCTTCTTCTCCTAATAGATTCTAACGCCAGCGATGAGCGAAAGACACAGATTAGCTATCTTTGCGATAGAACATCAAGAACCTCTCTGGGATGGCGAGGGGAGGGAGGCTGCGTAGGGACAGGTGATATGCCATGTGAGTCGCAGGCATGGAATCCTCCTTGTGGTATTACCTTCTCTTGGCATCTCCAACCCATTCTCCGGCATCGTTGTAGTTCAAGCAACGAGGGAAGCCTGAAGCATTCCAGATTCCATCAAAGACAGGTTGAAGAACTTCTTGTGGCTTCTCACCGGGTGAGGGAATCATGATTGGAGGCATCATAAGATCATTTCGCGTGATGAAATGCCGGTCATCATTCAGGGATGGAAAATCCATTGGAATCCGATAATCCTTTACCCCTAAGAGGCTTGCCATCAGAACATACGGCGCAGGAATACCATACTTGTTGAAAAGGCTGAAGCTCAATTCAAGCCACTTGATTAGGTAACGCTCAAAAGCTATATGGGGTATAACCAGCCCGTGTTTATCACGTTCTTTAAGAAGATAGGTATCCGCGATCTCAAATCCTCCATGGCGGAACCATTGGTTGTAGGACTTTACCTCAGGGAACTGCCCATAGACCGTTGCAATGCCATCAAAGTTGTACATCAATGCACATTCTGAATGCTGATTGATCGGCAGAAAACCATCTTCGCGTTCTTTCATATTCGCCAGATTGAAGAAATTTGGTTCCCGGAGAAAAGAATAAGGTAAGAGATGGATTACTGTTTTGGCACCCGTCGGGAGTGTGAACACCCCTTCTCCTCGTTGAATTGCAGCAATTCTTTGATTTCGAAACTGGAGAAAGCGCTCTGACAAAAGACTCCCT
>CAYMEN010000055.1:0-18449 GCA_964389325.1 uncultured bacterium
CTACTCGGGCCGCTCCGTCATCGTCGTCGGCCCGAACCTCAAGACCCACCAGGCCGGTCTTCCCAAGAAGATGGCTCTCGAGCTGTTCAAGCCGTTCGTCATGCACCGCCTGGTCCAGAAGGGCATCGCGCACAACATCAAGAGCGCCAAAAAGATGATCGAGCGCGAGAAGTTCGAAGTGTGGGACGTCCTCGAAGACGTCATCAAGCATCATCCCATCCTGCTGAACCGCGCTCCGACCCTGCACCGCCTAGGCATTCAGGCGTTCGAGCCCGTCCTGATCGAAGGCAAGGCCATCCAGATTCACCCCCTCGTCTGTACCGCCTACAACGCCGACTTCGACGGCGATCAGATGGCCGTTCACGTGCCGTTGCTGCTCGATGCGCAGATCGAAGCCCGCATGCTCATGCTGTCGAGCAACAACATCCTCAAGCCCGCCGACGGCCGCCCGATCTGCCACCCGACACAGGACATGACGATCGGTCTGTTCTATCTGACCATCGAGAAGCCAGAGCACGCCTGCCCTGGCTACCCGACCATGGAGATTCGCCGCGAGAAGGGGACGACATGGGAAAAGACGCTGCTCAACCCGGGCCGTCCGTTCAATCTGCGCCTCGCTGCAGAAATCAAGAAGGGTCAGACCACGGTTCTCGACGTCGGAACGATTCTCGACACCAAGGAAGTGGTCGAAAAGATCGAGAAGTGCGATGTCGATACGATCATGGTCTACAATGCGCCGGTGTTCTTCAGCACCGCCGAAGCCATGAACGCGGCTTCGACCTGCCATGACAGCCAGTTCAACCTTCAGTATCCGATCTATATCCATCGCGGCGCATTCCCGGCCGAAAAGATCGATCCCGTGCTCGCGAAGTCCGAAGGAAAGCAGAATAATTACCTCCGCACCACGATCGGCCGTGTCATCTTCAACGATGCCCTGCCGAAACTGTTCCAGTTCCAGAACGTCCAGGTCAAGAAGGAAACAGTCAGCAACCTGATCAAGCGCCTGTTCATCGAGTATCCGCTCGATGTCGTCGGCGTGACCCTCGATCAGTTGAAGGCCCTCGGCTTCAAATACGCCACCTGGTCCGGTCTGACCATCTCGATCGTCGACATGGTCAACCCGCCGAAGAAAAAGGAAATTCTCGACCAGGCCGACAAGAAGGCCGAGAAGGTTCGCGAACGCTTCGACCGGGGCGAGATCAGCCGCGACGAACGCAAGCAGGCCGAAGTCAACATCTGGACGAAAGCCACGGAAGACGTTTCCGACGATCTGCTCCAGACGTTCGAATCGACCGCCAACATCGGCGAGTTCAACCCCGTCTACATGATGGCGTTCTCCGGAGCCCGCGGCAACATGCAGCAGATCCGTCAGCTGGCCGCCATGCGCGGCCTTATGTCGAATCCGCGCGGCGACATTCTTGCCTTCCCGATCAAATCGAACTTCCGCGAAGGCCTGAACCAGTCCGAATACTTCATCTCGACATACGGCGCCCGCAAGGGTCTGGTCGATACGGCTCTCCGCACCGCCGACTCGGGATACCTCACCCGCCGTCTCGTCGATGTCGCTCAGGACGTCGTCATCACGATTCTCGACTGCCGCACCTCGCACGGCGTCGACATCGGGCCGATCCGGCAGACCCGCACGTCGAACAACATCATGGTCGACGACATCATGGTGCCGATCCGCTATCGCCTTGCCGGCCGCGTGCTGGCCAAGCCGATCTGCCATCCGGTCACGAACGAGGTCATCAGCTTCGAGCTCGCCGGCGAGCGTGTCAAGCTCGAGGGCGGCCTCTATTGCACCGACGAGATCGCGGCCGAAATCGAAAACCATGTCGAGTATCTCGTCCCGCTTTCGAAGATCAAGCCCGGCATGATCGTTGCCGACCAGGTCATCGATCCGAAGACGACCCGCATCATCCTGCGGCCCGATCGCCCGATCACCGAGTATGTCCTGCGGCGCGTCGAGGATGCCGGCATCACCGAACTGAAGGTCCGCGCGACCATGACGATCCGCTCGCCGCTCACCTGTCGCGCGAAGAGCGGCATCTGCCAGGCATGCTACGGCGCCGACCTTGCGACCGGTCGCCTGGTCGATGTCGGCGAAGCCGTCGGCATCATCGCGGCCCAGTCGATCGGCGAACCCGGCACGCAGCTCACGATGCGCACCTTCCACCTTGGCGGCGTCGCTCTTGCACAGCGCTCCTACGTCAAGTCGCGCACCGCCGGCACAGCCAGGTTCGATACCCTCCGCCTGGCCAAGGTTTCCGATCGCACCAAGTTCGAGATTGGCTCCGGCACAGAGACCTTCGACAAGACCGAGTTCGGAAGCAATATCCGCACGGTCGTCGTCGGCGGCCACCTCACGATCGAAGGGAAGGGCGGCCGCAAGGATCGGCTGCAGATCCCGATCGGCGCCGAGATGCGCATCGAGAACGGCGACAAGGTCACGGCCGGAAAGCCTGTCGCCGAATACAATCCGAACAACTTCGTATCCGGGTACACCGGCGAAGTCATCTTCGAGGACGTCGAAGTCAAGGACGGCATGGTCGTGTCCGAGAACGCCGTCATCCGCATCCTGACCCAGGAGTTCGACCAGGAGCGCAAGGACTTCATCATCGAGGACTACAAGATCCCGCAGGGCTCGACCCTCAAGGTCGAAGACAACGAGATCATCCACGCCGGAAACGTGCTGGCCGAGCGCTCCGCCGAACAGCACGCCGCCATCGCTCGCATCGAAGGTGTTGCCCGCTACGACAACATCCGCGTGAAGAACAAGCAGGTCATCAACGACAACGGCATGATCTTCATCTATCCCGATGATGTGAAGAAGGGCGACATCAAGGAATATCCGCTTCCGAAGGGTGTCAAGGAAACGAAGAGCCCGAAGGATGTGACGGAGAAGTCCGGCGGCATGATCCTGAACGTGAAGAACGGTGATAACGTGATGCCGGGCGAGCGTCTGCTCTCCGTCGTCTCCGAACTCGACGGCATCTGCGCGATCAGCAACAACGGGACCCAGATCAAGATCTCGCGCGACGTGGTCGAGGAGTACGAGTTCAAGGGCGAGATGGCCGCGGCCATCGACGAGAAAAACAAGAGCCTCAGCCTGATCGCCCCGATCTCGGGCGTCGTGCGCGTGATCAACGAGAAGAGCGCCGCCAACAAGACGCTCGACCGCAAGCGCGTCATCGTCAAGAACGAAGTCGAGTATCTCGTTCCTCGCGGCGTCATCCTCCGCCCGAAAGAGAATTGCAAGATTCCGAACGGCCAGGATGTCAACGAGGGCGCCGAACTCACCACCAAGCTCGTCGTCCAGGCCGAAATCGACGGCGTCGTGGACATCCGCCAGGTCAGCGGCGAGCGCCGCGTGAACCTGATCAGCGACGACCTGTCGCTGATCAAATCGGCGACACTGGCCCGCGAACTGCTCAACCGCGACACCAACGTGGTTCTCGCCGCTGCCGGCACGGAGATCGACGAGGACCTGATGGGCATCATCGACGACAACCGCGACGGCATCCGCGAAGTGTACATCACCTCCGGCGAGCAGGAAGCGATCATCCTGAAGGGTGAAGAGCAGACCCTGACCTACCCGGTCCCTGAAGGCGGCAACATCGTCGTCGAGCACGGCCAGCCGATCAAGGCGGGCGACAAGCTGATCACCGACATCGAACCGATCATCAGCGAGATCACCGGCAAGGTGAACTACATCTACGGATATAACAAGGTCATCTGCGAGGAGATCATCGAGAAGATCCTGGTATATTCGGGTGTCGAGTTCAGTTTCCCGGCCACGCTCAACCTGAAGTTCCCGCGCACCGTCGTGAAGGACGGCGAGCTGACGATCGTTCCGATCCCGTTCGAGAGCTACGAATCGCTTTCCGCCGAGGAAACCGGCGGCGGCGAAGGCATCCGGATCCGCCAGCGCGTGCCTCGCGAGAAAAACTACAAGATCACCAAGGAGATGGCGAGCGCCATGTCCGTTCTCGTGAAGGACGGCGACAAGATTCGCGAAGGCCAGACACTCGCCGCGATGACCGCGACGAACAAGGGCGTCGCGATGCTCGAACGCAAGGTCTCCAAGGAAGGCAAGTCCAAGAGCACGATCGAGCGCATCATCGTCCAGCCCGGCGAAGCACACCAGATCCTCGAAAGCGCCGAACTGCGCATCGAGGACGGCGACAAGGTCAAGAGGGGCGAGATCCTGGCCAAGTGGGGTCTGGCCCTCCGGAAAACGACGGACATCATCCAGGGTCTGCCGCGCGTTGCCGAGCTGTTTGAAGTGCGGCGCCCGAAGAAGGAAGCCGTTCTCTCCGAAGAGTCTGGCGTGGTCAACATCACCGGCAACTCGATCACCATCAAGGATCCGATCACCGGCGTCGAGAAGCCTGTCCGCGTCCAGCACGGCGTCACTGGGCTGGTCGTCCACGACGGCGAGTATATCGAAGCCGGCGACTCGATGACCGAAGGCAAGGTGTTCCCGAAGAAGCTGGTCAAGGTGGTCGGACTGCCCGTCGTTCGCCGCTACCTGATGGACGAGATCCAACGCGTGTACCGCGACCAGGGCGTCAGCATCAACGACAAGCACATCGAGATCATCGTGCGCCAGATGCTCCGCAAGGTTGTCGTCACCGATCCGGGCGACTCCGAGTATCTGCCGAACGAAACGATCCACGTGAAGGTGTTCGAAGAGCTGGTTCACACCATGAACCAGGCCAAGAAGCGGCCGCCGATGGGATACCCGATGATCCAGGGCATCACGAAGGCCTCGCTGACGACGGACAGCTTCATCTCCGCCGCGTCGTTCCAGGAAACGACCCGCGTTCTGACCAAGGCCGCCATCAAGTCGAAGGTCGACTGCCTGCGCGGCCTGAAGGAGAACCTGATCATCGGCAAGCTGATCCCGGCCGGCACAGGCATCTCCGCGTTCAAGAACATCACCTTCAAGAATCTCCCGGTCGAGATCGAGAAGGCCGAGACGGCACCCGAGGAGATGTTCGGCGAAGAGGGCCTCGAGCAGCTCGAACAGGATCTGTTCCTCCAGAAGCCCGAGGCGGAAGAGTCGAGAGACGAAAGCTGATCCCGGCATGATTCCAAGCGGCGGGTTCGCGTTCTGGCGGACCCGCCGCTTCGCTTCCGGGGTACGGATTTCGGGTACCGGGCAAAACACTGATCAACTCTGAAACGGCGGGATGGACGGGGCCTGCGAAAGGCCCGAGATGAACGGGAACGAGAAAAAGAGCATTGACATGCCGTTTGAGGTGTGATAATATCAGCACTTACCTCCATCATTAGTGGAGAAATCATCGGTTTCTCGGGTAAAAACTGGGAAATACTCTAGAAGGAAGGTGTTCATCGTGCCGACCATCAACCAACTCATCCGGAAGGCGCGGCAGGCTGTGCGTTACAAGTCATCGTCGCCGGCCCTGTCCTGTTGTCCGCAGCGGCGCGGCGTCTGCACCGTCGTCAAGACCACGACGCCCAAGAAGCCGAACTCCGCTCTGCGCAAAATCGCCCGCGTCCGCCTCACCAACAAGGTGGAAGTGACGGCGTACATCCCCGGTATCGGTCACAATCTGCAGGAGCACTCCGTTGTGATGATTCGCGGCGGCCGCGTCAAGGATCTCCCCGGCGTGCGCTACCACATCATTCGCGGAACTCTCGACTGCGCCGGTGTTGCAAATCGCAAGCAGGCTCGTTCGAAATACGGCGCCAAGCGGCCCAAGAAGTAAGGAGAACAGAAGATGCCTCGTCGAGGACATGTTGTCAAGCGTGATCTGACGCCTGATTCCGTCTACAACTCCAAGCTCGTTACCCGCTTCATCAACAATCTGATGGAGCGCGGGAAGCGCAGCATCGCCACCCGCATTTTCTACACCGCCGTCGAGAAGCTGTCTAAGGCGAACAACAACGAGAATCCTCTCGAGCTGTTCAAAAAGACCATCGACATGGCCAAACCGATCGTCGAAGTCCGCAGCAAGCGCATCGGCGGCGCCAACTACCAGGTGCCGGTCGAAGTGAAGCAGGACCGCGCGATCGCTCTCGCTTTCCGATGGATCCTCGGCTTCAGCCGGGCCCGCAAGGAAAAGTCGATGGCCGACCGTCTGGCCGGCGAGTTCGTCGAAATCGTCAAAAATACCGGCGCTACGATGAAGAAGCGCGATGAAGTTCACCGCATGGCCGAAGCCAACAAGGCTTTTGCTCATTATCGCGTGTGAACCGTGTCTGGTAAAGCCGCTGCTCCGGCTGAAGGAAATCCATCATGACCGCCCGTGAATCAATGAAAAAGGTGCGCAACATCGGCATCATAGCACATATCGATGCCGGCAAGACGACCACGTCCGAACGCATTCTCTACTACACGGGTCGGAGCTACAAGCTGGGCGAAGTCCATGAAGGCACAGCCACCATGGACTGGATGGTCCAGGAGCAGGAGCGCGGCATTACCATCACGAGCGCCGCCACGAAGTGCCATTGGCAGGATTGTGACATCAACATCATAGACACACCCGGGCACGTGGATTTCACCGCCGAAGTTGAGCGGTCGCTGCGTGTCCTGGACGGCGGTGTCGTGGTGTTCTGCGCCGTCGGAGGCGTACAGCCGCAATCCGAAACCGTCTGGCGGCAGGCCAACAAATACGGTGTTCCCCGCATCGCTTTCGTCAACAAGATGGATCGGGTCGGCGCCAACTTCGCCAAGGTCGTGAAACAGATCAAGGAACGGTTGATGGCCCGCCCTGTGCCGATCGTCATTCCGATCGGTGCGGAGGCCAAGTTCGTCGGTCACGTCGATCTGGTCACGATGGAAGCCCATGTGTGGCCCGAGGACCCTGAAAACAAGGGAACGGAGTTCGAGATTCAGCCGATCCCAGAGAGTCTGAAACACCAGGCCGAAGAGGCGCGTGGGTACCTTCTCGAGTGTCTTTCGACCTACAACGACGAGATTCTCGAGAAGTATCTCGAGGATCAGCCGATAGACCCGGCCGTCGTCAAGGCGACGCTTCGCGAGGCCACGATCAAGGGTAAGCTGTTCCCCGTCATCTGCGGCTCGGCGTTCAAGAACAAAGGCGTTCAGGCCCTTCTCGACGCCGTCGTCGACTACCTGCCGTCTCCCCTCGACATTCCGGCCGCTCGCGGCACCGACGCCAGAACCGGCGAAGAGATCGAAGTTCCGGCCGATCCAGAGGCCCCGTTCGCGGCTCTCGTGTTCAAGATCATGACCGACCCCCACATCGGCAAGCTGGTATATCTCCGGGTATATTCAGGCACGCTCGATGCAGGGACGCAGGTCATGAACGTTACGAGAAGCCAGAAAGACCGTATCGGCCGCCTGCTCCAGATGCACGCCAACCAGCGCCAGGACCTCGCGTCCGCGAAGGCCGGCGACATCGTCGCAGCGGTCGGCCTCAAACGGGTCGGCACCGGCGATACCATCGCCAGCGGCGACTTCCAGGTTCTGATGGAGTCGATCAAGTTCCCCGAAACCGTCATATCGGTCGCTATTGAACCGAAGACCCAGGCCGACCTCGCCAAGCTCGGAATGGTGCTCAACGCTCTCATGGAAGAAGACCCGACCTTCAAGGCGAAAATCGACCAGGATACTGGCCAGACGATCATCGCCGGAATGGGAGAGCTTCACCTCGAGATCATCGTCGATCGCATCATTCGCGAGTTCAAGGTCCAGGCGAGCATCGGCAGGCCGCAGGTCGCATACAAGGAGGGCATCCGCCGCTCCGCGAAGGGCGAATGTCGGTATGTCAAGCAGACGGGCGGCCGCGGCCAGTATGGTCATGTCGTCCTGACGATCGAGCCGATTGAGCGCGGCAAGGGCTTCGAGTTCCTCAACGCGACGGTCGGCGGCGTGATTCCCCGCGAATACATCAAGGGCGTCGAACAGGGCGTCAAGGATGCGCTGGCGGACGGCGTGATCGCAGGGTTCCCGATGGTCGATGTGAAGGCGACGCTGCTCGACGGCTCGTATCACGCGGTCGACAGCTCGGATCTCGCGTTCCGCAATGCCGCGTTCGAGGCCACGAAGGATGCGCTCGTCAAGGCTTCGCCGGTGCTTCTCGAACCGTTCATGAAGGTGGAGATCGAGACGCCCGACCAGTATATGGGCGATATCATCGGCAATATCAACGCTCGCCGCGGCAGAATCCTGAATGTCGAGATGCGGGAAGATGTTCGTGTTATCGACTGCCAGGCCCCCCTGTCAGACATGTTCGGATATTCGACGCAGCTTCGGTCGCTCTCCCAGGGCCGTGCGACGTTCACGATGGAAATCTCCCATTACGATCTGGTTCCCGACTCGGTCGCCGAGAAGATCCTCGGAATGGCCGGGCGACGGCTTCCGGCCCAACAGCTGGCGGCAAGTTGATTTTTCTGGTATACTGAAATTTCTCACCCACGGTTTACGACGGAAAAAATATCCAAGGAGGATATCACGATATGGCCAAACAGAAGATGCGGCTGTCCCTGAAGGCGTTCGATCATCGCCTGCTGGACCAGTCGGTCGCAAGGATCTGCGACACGGTTCGCCGCACCGGGACCCGGATCTCCGGCCCCATCCCGATGCCCACCGAAATCCGCAAGTATACGGTCCTGCGGTCGCCCTTCGTTAACAAGGATTCGCGCGAGCAGTTCGAGATGCGCATTCACAAGCGCAATATCGACCTGTATAGTCCGTCCTCCCAGACGGTCGATTCTCTGATGAACATGGACCTGCCCTCGGGCGTCAACATCGAGATCAAGATGCTGTAATTCCTGAGGAAAAGGAGGAAAGCAATGGGCGTCAAGGCAATATTGGGAACCAAACTGGGTATGACCCAGATTTTCACGGATAATGGTGATGTCGTGCCAGTGACCGTCATCAGTGCCGGTCCCTGCACCGTCATCCGCAAGGGTGAGAAGAACGTACAGGTCGGGTATCGCGAGATCCGCAAGGAAGCCGTGGCCCGCCTGCTGAACAAACCTCTCCGGGGTATGTTCGAGAAGGCCGAGGTCAAACCGTTCCGGTTCGTCCGCAGCCTGCCTGCCGACGAGATCGAAGCCATCATGCCGAACACCGAGATCAACGTTTCGATGTTCAAGGAAGGCGAGACGGTTCACGTTACCGGCACCAGCAAGGGCAAGGGTTTTTCCGGCGCGATGGAGCGCCACAACTTCAATGGACAGCCGATCACCCACGGCGCATCGGATCGCTCCCGCGCCACCGGTTCGACCGGTTCGGGCCAGGAAGCCAGCCGCACCTGGAAGGGAAAGAAGCTTCCCGGTCAGATGGGCAACGTCCGCCGCACCGTCAAGGACCTCAAGATCGTCAAGGTCGACGAGCAGAAGAACCTGCTGCTGGTGAAGGGCTCGATCCCGGGCGCCAGCAACGGTCTCGTCATCATCCGGCGCGCGCAGTAACGGAGGACATCATGGAAGCCAAATTGTACAACATGCAGGGGACGTCGGCGGGCTCCGTCACGCTGAGCGATGCCGTGTTCGCCAACAAGTCGCATCCCCAGACCATCAATGACGTCGTGAAGGCCCAGCTCAACAACGAGCGCCAGGGAACCGTTAACACGAAAACCCGCAGCGAAGTCAGCGGCGGCGGTCGCAAGCCGTGGCGCCAGAAGGGCACCGGTCGCGCGCGCGTGGGCAGCACCCGCTCCCCGCTGTGGCCCGGCGGCGGTTGCACGTTCGGCCCCCGGCCGCACGCGTTCGACATCCGCCCGACTCGCAAGACCGTTGATCGCGCTCTCTGCGGCGTTCTCACCGAGCTGGCCGCGAATGACCGCGTCCGGATCGTGAAGGGCCTGACGTTCGACAGCGGCAAGACCGCCGACGTCGTTAAGTTCATGGAGAGCCACAAGATCGAGAACACGCTGCTCGTCGTCGCCGAGATGACGGAAGCCACTCGTCGCGCCGTGCGCAACATGAAAAATGTGAAGGCCGTCACGCCGCTGCAGATGAACGTGGTCGATCTGCTCAAATACGGGCATGTCGCGATCAGCGATGCGGCCCTCAAGACCCTCGAGGAGGCGCTGAACAAATGAAGACCCCCCAGGACATCATTTTGCAGCCCATCGTCTCTGAGAAGAGCTACGAGCGCATGGGCGAGAAGATTTACCAGTTCCGCGTCGCCAAGACCGCCAACAAGCACCAGATCAAGGACGCCGTTGAAGTCCTGTTCAAAGTGCGTGTCGAGAAGGTGAACACCGTGAACGTGCATCCGAAGGCCAAGCGCCGCGGCATGAATACCGGCTTCACCTCCTCCTGGAAGAAGGCAGTCGTCACGCTGAATCCGGCCGACTCGATCTCCTTCTTCGAAGGAATCGCCTGACGGCGGACGAGTAAGAGGAGCCAACAATGAGCATCAAAACATATCGCCCGATGACCCCGTCCCGCCGTGTGATGGAAGGCTACGGGTTCGAGGAAATCACCACTGACAGGCCTTACAAGCCTCTCACCGAGAGGCTGGAAAAAGCGGCCGGCCGCAACCATCACGGTCACGTGACGCAGCGCCATCGCGGCGGCGGCAGCAAGCGGTTCTACCGCATCATCGACTTCAAGCGCACCAAGGACGGGATCCCCGGCCGGGTCGAGACGATCGAGTACGATCCGAACCGCACCGCCCGCATCGCGCTGATCAGCTACAAGGACGGCGAGAAGTGCTACATCATCGCCCCCGAAGGCCTGAAGGTCGGCCAGATCATCGAGAACGGTAAACATTCCGACATCGTGCTGGGCAACTGTCTGCAGCTGAAGGACATCCCGCTCGGCTCGACGATCCATCACATCGAGATGAAGCCCGGCAAGGGCGCCCAGATCGCCCGCTCGGCCGGCGCCCACTGCCAGCTGGCCGGCAAGGAAGGCGGCTACGCCCAGATCATCATGCCCTCCGGCGAGATGCGCAAGATCCCGCTCGAGTGCCGCGCCGTCGTCGGAACCGTCGGTAACCAGGATCACATGAACATCAGCATGGGCAAAGCGGGCCGCAACCGCTGGAAGGGCTGGCGCCCGTTCGTTCGCGGCGCGGTCATGAACCCCTGCGATCACCCGCACGGCGGCGGTGAAGGCAAGAACAGCCGCGGTCGCGTTCCGGTCTCTCTGTGGGGCCAGCCCGCCAAGGGCATGAAGACCCGCAAGCGCAAGAACGCCTCCAACAAGTACATCATCTCTCGCCGGAAGAAATAAGGGAGAACGACCATGAGCAAGAAGCCCCCGTTTGTTGAAGAACGCCTGATGAAGCGCATCGATGCCATGAACCGGGCCAATGAGAAGCGGCAGATCCGGACGTGGTCGCGCACTTCCACCATCTACCCGACCATGGTCGGACACACGATCGCCGTTCACAACGGCCGCAAGCACGTTCCGGTGTTCATCACCGAGAACATGGTCGGCCACAAACTCGGCGAATTCGCCGCCACCAGGACGTTCAAGAGTCACTCGTCCGGCGAGAAGGCTGCGGCCCCGAAGTAATCGAAGGAGATCCACAGACATGTTGCGAATTGTTGGAGTCACGATTCCAGATAACGTTGACGTCTACAACGGCATGCGCATGATCAAGGGGCTGGAAACCAAGAACAGCCACGCCAAGATCGAGCGTATCCTGACCCAGGCCGGCCTCTACAGCAAGAAGCAGGAGATCACGCATCCCCACGGCAAGGACAAAGACGCCAAGATCCGCTACGTCAAGGAATACCCGCTGGTCGGCAAGCTGACCTGGGCCGAGAAGAAGCGGCTGATCGACCTCGTCGACATTCCCCGCGCCCGAATCAGCAATGTGCGCATCAGCCCGCGCAAGCTTCGGCTGGTTGCCGACGAGATCCGCGGCAAGAGCGTCGACGAAGCGCTCGGTATCCTGAGCTTCATGCCCAAGAGCGGCGCCCCGATCCTCAAGAAGCTGCTCGAATCCGCCATCGCGAACGCGAGCAACAACCATGAGTTGAAGGCCGACAGCCTGTTCGTCGCCAAGATACTCATCGACGGCGGCCCCACGATGCGTCGCTTCATGGCCCGCGCCCGCGGCCGCGCATGCCGCATCCGCAAGCGGACGGCACATGCCATCATCGTCCTTCGCGAGAAGGTCGAGATGAACAAGATCATCAAGGCCACGCAGGCAGCCGCCACCAAGGAAGCGAAGGCTGACGCCGGCGAGAAGAAGGCCAAATCGACCAAGTCGGCCGGAACCAAGACCGCCGCCAAGGCCAAGACCCCGAAGACCCCGAAGGCCCAGGGAGGAAACTGACAATGGGACAGAAAATCAATCCTATCAGCATCCGGCTCGGCATCACCCGCACCTGGGATTCCAGGTGGTTCGCCAAGCGCAGTGATTATGCGAACTTCCTCCACGAGGATGTGAAGATCCGCAACTTCATCGACAAGAAGCAGTTCCCCCGCGAAGGCATCGGCCGCATCGAGATCGAGCGCAAGTCGAACACCAAGGTGAAGGTCACGATCTTCACCGCCAAGCCCGGTGTCATCATCGGCCGCGGCGGCGAGCGCGTCGAGATCCTCAAGAAGGAACTCGAAAAGCTCACGAACAAGTCGGTGTTCCTGGCGATCCAGGAAATCAAGCATCCCGACTCCGAAGCCAAACTCATCGCCGAGAACGTCGCAATGCAGCTCGAGAAGCGCATTTCGCACCGCCGCGCGATGCGCCAGGTCATCGGTCGCTGCCTGCGCTCCGGCGCCGAAGGCATCAAGATCACCTGCTCGGGCCGCCTCGGCGGCGCTGAAATCAGCCGCGTGGAATGGGTCCGCGAGGGTCGCGTGCCTCTGCACACTCTGCGTGCCGACATCGATTACGCCACCGAAACCGCCGTCACCACCTTCGGGTGCGTGGGCGTCAAGGTGTGGGTGTTCAAGGGCGAGAAGCTCGGCCGGACTGCTCCGGTCGACGCCGCACCGGCCCGCGAGAACACGTTCTGAGTCGACGAAGGAGCTGAAGAACCATGTTGATCCCGGCTCGTACGAAATTCCGCAAGCAACAGCGCGGCCGCATGCGCGGCATGAGCAAGGGCGGCAGCTACCTGGCGTTCGGCACGTTCGGCCTCCAGGCTCTCGAATGCTGCTGGATGACCGCTGCCCAGATCGAAGCGGCCCGTAAGGTCATCACCCGCACCGTCAAACGCGGGGGCAAGATGTGGATCCGCGTGTTCCCCGACAAGCCGGTTTCGAAGAAACCCCTCGAAACCCGCATGGGTAAGGGAAAAGGCGCCCCCGAATACTGGGTCGCCGTCGTGAAGCCCGGCCGCATCCTGTTCGAACTCGAAGGCGTTCCAGCCGAAGTCGCCATCGAAGCCATGTCCCAGGCTGCTCACAAGCTGCCGATCCGCACGCACGTCGTGTCCAACCAGTAAGTAAGTGAAAAGGTGATACGCCATGAAGAATCGTGAAGATTTCACCCAGCTCAGCGAGCACGAACTCGAGGAAAAATACCGCCACTTCAAGGAAGAGCTGTTCAACCTGCGCTTCCAGGTCGTGACCGGTCAGCTGGCCAACCCGTCAAGAATCAAGCTCGTCCGTCGCAACATCGCTCGCGTGCAGACCTTCATCAACAAGCTCCGCACCGATGCGATCAAGAAGCAGCTGGCGGACGAATATCAGACGATGCTCCAGAAGAAGGGCATCGATTCGCGCGCCCACACGCTCGCCGAAAAGATCGCCATGCTCAAGCAGACGCTTTCGGGCAAGGCGAACCAGGTGAAGCGCGAGATCCGCGCCGATGTCGACCAGAAGGTCAGCGACCTTCTCAAGAACATTCGCAACAAGCTTTCCGAGCGCATCAAGACCAGCCGAGGGGCCAAGGACGAAGCCGCTCTCCGCGCTTCCAGCCAGCGCCTCCGGAACGAGAACTTCCAGATCAGGAAGAAGTTCCTTGACAAACTCGTCTCCTTGGGTTTAAATGAAGCTTCTCAAATCGCCTCTCTCAAGGAAACCAAGCGCACGAAGCTGAACGAACTCGAGCGGATCCAGGCTCTACAGCGCGAGCTGAACGCCGGCCGGCTGCCGTTCTAATAGCAGGAGGGTACAATGGAAAACAACAAATCACACCGCCGGAGCCGCGTTGGACGTGTCATCGCCGGGAATACCGCGAAGACCGTGAAGGTACGGATCGAGGGCATGGTTCAGCATCCCCGGTACAAGAAGTACATCAAGCGCAGCACCACCTTCCTCGCCCACGACGAGGAAAGCATTTGTAAAGTCGGCGATATGGTTCGCGTCGAAGAGTGCCGCCCGGTCAGCAAGACCAAGCACTGGATCGTCCGCGAGGTCATCGCTCACGGCCAGGCCTCGGATGTCGAAGAAGCCAAGGAGAGTGCAGAATGATTTGCGCAGAATCAAGACTTCGTGTTGCTGACAACACGGGTGCCAAGGAACTCCTGTGCATCCGCGTCATGGGCGGCTCGACGAGAACCTTCGGAAGCCTGGGCGACATCATCATCGCCTCGGTGAAGGAAGCTCTTCCCGACGGCACCGTGAAGAAGAAGGAAGTCGTGCGCGCGGTCGTCGTTCGCACGAAAAAAGAGTACAGGCGCGCCGATGGCAGCTACATCCGCTTCGATGACAACGCGGCCGTCATTATCGCCAACGACAACAACCCCAAGGGCACCCGCATTTTCGGGCCGGTCGCTCGTGAACTTCGTGAGAAGCAGTTCATGAAGATCGTCTCGCTGGCCCCTGAGGTCATCTGAGCGCGGAGGACGGACACATTATGTTGAAGACACTCAAAGCCAAGCGCGCGGTCGAGAAACCGCATGTCAAGAAGGATGACACGGTCGTCATTCTCACCGGCGACGATGCCGGCAAGAAAGGCCGCGTCCTGCAGGTCAACCCGTCGAAGGGCCAGGCTTATATCGAGGGCGTGAACTATACCAAGCGCCATCAGAAGCCCAGCAAGAAGATCGGCAAGGGCGGCATCATCCAGAAAGAAGGACCTGTCACTTTGTCCCGCGTCGGGCTCGTCTGCTCGAAGTGCAACAAGGTCACCCGGGCCACCATCGTGGTTCAGAACGGCGAGACTTCCCGCATCTGCAAGCTCTGCAACGAGCCCATCGGTCGCAAGTAAGTCGCGTCTTTGAAAATATAGTCACACAAAGGAGTTGTTCGGCATGGCAAAGACCAGTTCAGGTGCCCCCGCTTCGGGGACCAAGTCGATTCCAAGGCTGAAAGAGAAGTATCTGAAGGAAGTTGCTCCGAAGCTTCTGGAGCAGCACAAGAATCCGATGGCCGTACCGCGGATCACCAAGGTAGTTCTCAACATGGGCGTCGGAGCCGCCACCCAGAACGGCAAGCTTCTGGATGCTGCTGTGGCGGAGTTGACCCAGATTTCAGGCCAGAAACCCGTCGTCACCCGCGCGCGCAAGTCGATCTCGAACTTCAAGCTGCGCGAGGGCGTGCCGATCGGATGCTGCGTAACGCTGCGCGGCGATCGCGCCTTTTATTTCCTCGACAAGCTGTTCACCATCGTCACCCCCCGCATCCGCGATTTCCGCGGACTGTCGCCGAAGGCCTTCGACGGTCGCGGCAACTACAGCATGGGGCTGCAGGAACAGCTGGTGTTCCCTGAGATCAAGTACGACTCCGTCGAAAAAGTTCAGGGCATGAACATCACGATCGTCACATCCGCCCGCACCGACGGCGACGCCAGAGAGCTTCTCAGTCTCCTGGGCATGCCGTTCCGCAAGGCACAGAAGAGCTGAGGAGTAGGAGTTCCATATGGCGAAGACCTCGTTGGTCCAGAAATGGATGAAAGAACCGAAGTTTTCCACGCGTCACTACAATCGCTGCCACATCTGCGGCCGCCCCCGCGGCTACATGCGCGATTTCCAGATGTGCCGCATCTGCTTCCGGGTCCTGGCTTCCAAGGGTCAGATTCCGGGCATTACGAAATCCAGTTGGTAAGGAGACGGAATCATGAGCATGACTGATCCTATCGGCGACATGCTGACCCGCATCCGGAACGCCAATGTCGTGAAGCAGGAAAGCGTCGAGATGCCGTCTTCCAAGATGAAGATCGAGATCGCGAAGCTGCTGAAGCGCGAAGGCTACATCCGGGACTTCAGGTATTACAAGTTCCAGAACAAGTTCAACCTGAAGATCTTCCTCAAGTTCGGCGAAAAGCAGGCCCGCATTCTGCAGGGCGTGCGCCGCGTTTCCAAGCCCGGCCGCCGCATCTACTCGCCCGTCGCCACCGTCCCGAAGGTTCTGGGCGGTCTCGGCGTCGCCATTCTCTCCACCTCCAAGGGCATCATGACCGACAAAGAAGCTCGCAAGCTCGGCGTCGGCGGCGAAGTCCTTTGCGAGGTCTGGTAAGCAGGAGGAAGACGAATGTCACGCATCGGCAAGAAACCTGTTGTCATTCCGCAGGGCGTTGATGTCACCATCAGCGGCCACAACGTCACGGTCAAGGGCAAGCTGGGCACTCTCAAGCGCGAGATGTGCCCTGAAGTCACGATCGTGAAAGAGAAAGATCACCTGAACTGCTCGATTCCCGAGAACAGCGAAAAGGCCGTTCGCGCGAAGTTCGGGCTTGTCCGCAGTCTTCTTCAGAATATGGTGACCGGTTGTCACACCGGCTTCAACAAAGAACTGGAGATCGTGGGTGTCGGCTACAAGGCGAAGTCCGAGGGTGCCCACAAGCTCACCCTGAACGTCGGGTATTCGCACTCGGTCGATTTCGAGTCTCCGAAAGAAGTCACCCTGAAGGTCGAAGGCCAGAACAAGATCGTCGTCTCCGGCCCCGACAAGGAGATCGTCGGACAGGTCGCCGCCGACATCCGGAAGATCAGACCGCCCGAGCATTACAAGGGCACCGGCATCAAATACGCCGGCGAAGTCGTCCGGATCAAGGAAGGCAAGAAGCTCGCAGCGTAATGCCGCGGCATACTGAAGGAGTCAGGGAACGATGAGTAGCCTCAGCCACAAGACAGAAATGCGGGAACGGCGCCACAAGCGCAGCCGCTTTTATTTCTCCGGCACGGCGGAACGGCCTCGACTGGCCATTTTCCGCAGCATCAACCACATCTACGCGCAGATCATCGACGACGAGAAGGGAACGACCCTTGCCGCCGCCAGCTCGAACGAGAAGGACATGCGCGAGAAGAAGGTCAACGGCGGGAACAAGACCGGCGCCAAAGCAGTCGGTGAAAGGATCGCCGAGCGCGCGAAGGCCAAGGGCATCACCACAGTGGTCTTCGACAAGGGTGGATTCCGCTATCACGGTCGCGTGAAGGAACTGGCAGAGAGTGCCAGGGCGGGCGGCCTGAAGTTCTAAGGAGCAGATGAAATGACGATCAACACCCCCGCTAATCCTCGTGAGACACGCGAACCCCGCGAGCGCCGCGATCACCGCGGACCCCGCCGCGACCGTGACCGCGAGCAGGTCGAGAACGAGTTCGTAGAAAAGATCATCGCTGTGAACCGCGTCAGCAAGACCGTCAAGGGCGGCCGGCATTTCGGCTTCTCGGTTCTTGTCTGCGTCGGCGATCAGAAGGGCCGCGTTGGCATCGCTCTGGGCAAGGCGAAAGCCGTTCCGGATGCAGTGCGCAAGGGCCTCGAGCAGGCGAAGAAGCACCTGATCAACGTGCCGCTCAACAAGGGCACGCTGACCCATCCCTACGTCGGCAAGTTCGGTGCTTCGTCCGTCATCATGAAGCCCGCCGCCCCCGGAACCGGCGTCATTGCCGGCGGAGCCGTCCGCGCCATCGCCGAAGCTCTCGGCGTGAAGGACATGCTTTCCAAGCGCGTGGGTTCGAACAACCCGGTGAACGTCGCCAAGGCCGCGCTTCAGGCTCTCAAGTCGATGCGCAGCGTACCGGATGTCGCGAAGATGCGCGGCGTCACCCCGACACAGGTCATTCAGGGGTAAGGAGACAGCATCATGGCGAACAAAAATGTAACCATCAAACTCATAAAGAGCCCCATCGGGGCTACCGTGCGCCAGAAAGACACCATCAAGGCGCTTGGCCTCCGCCACGTTCAGCAGGAAGTCACTCTGCCCGCCAATGAAGCGGTTCTGGGGATGATCACTGCGATGCAGCGCTGGCTCGAAGTGAAGTAAGGAGAGATCGTCACCATGTTGAGTCTCGCCAATCTGAAAAAATCAGCAGGTTCGACCCACACCCGCAAGCGCGTCGGTCGCGGTAAGGGTTCGGGCCATGGTAATGAATCCACCCGCGGCGGCAAGGGCCAGACCGCTCGCTCGGGCAAGCCGCATCCCTACGCCGGGTTCGAAGGCGGTCAGATGCGTCTCACCCGCATCCTTCCCAAGCGTGGCTTCACCAGCCCGCATCGCGTGATCTTCTCGGTCGTGAACCTCGCCTCTCTCGACATCTTCGAGGCCGGTACGAAGGTCACCCCCGAGATGCTGTGCGACAAGGGGCTCGTGAAGAATCTGACGGCCCCCGTCAAGATCCTCGCCCGTGGTGAGATCACCAAGTCTCTCACCGTCCAGG
>CAYMEN010000056.1:0-17217 GCA_964389325.1 uncultured bacterium
AATACCACCGTCTTGCGCAAGACGCCGACAATCTGTGCTCTGACCGCCATCGCATATCGCAGTTTATTGAACCTGATCGACCAGGAGATCGACAGATACCCGCGCTTTTCGAGGCCACTCAATTTTTCCGGGAGCTGGACGATGCCTGGGTAGGGAAGGGCTTTCAGGCCGCGGACATTGATTCTGGCCGCCCCGACGTGCTCGATGCCGAGCTCCTTCTTCAGGCCGGCCAGAAGGGAATTGGGCTGGTAGATGCCCGACGGGATCGTGAAGTCGCCGGTTCCGGCCTGCCTGAAAAGCTTGTATGCGTCGGACGTTGGGTCGTTGGCCTGCCGCCCGATCTGCCGGATGACGTCCCCGGTATACGACTCGAGATAGTATCGCGCGATCTGGGTGTGGTCGCCGATCGTGAGCAGTTGGGTGTGACTCGACAGCCGCCGGGAAAACGAGAAGACGAAAACGACGATCACGCTGATCAATCCGAGAAGAATGACCGTGACCGTACCCCTGCGCGTTCCGAACCTGAAACTCATGGCAAAAGTATACCCCGCCGGCCTCCTTCGCGTCCATGATCTCACCGGGAAGGTTTGTCGGTTTGCGAGACCCGATGAAACCTTCTCACTTGCCAGTGTGCTGCGCCTGCTCTAGAATACGCGCATGAATTCAGCTCCCGTGCCCCCAGCCGAATGTCTTACACCGCTTTGCAGGGAATGTCCGGCCGGACAGCCGAAATTGCAGGCTGAACGGCGCAGGCATCCGAGGATTCGGGCGATCGTCGATCATCCGCTGTTCGTGGCGATCATCGTCGGCCTGATTCTCCTTTCCGTCGTCCTCATCCTCGTCGAGACGTTCGGGGGGCTTCCGCCGGAAATCAACTTCGACATCGAGATCGTCAACGATGTCATCACGATGATCTTCGTCGTCGAGCTGATGATGCGATGGCTCGTCAGTCCGACCACCGGAATGTTTTTCAGGCGCCACTGGATCGACGTGGCCGCGGTGTTGCCGTTGCTGCGCGTTTTCCGCCTCGGACGGGTCTTCCAACTCGTCCGCATCGTGAGGATCTTCTCCCTCGCGACGGTTCTCCAGAGGCGGCTCGCCGTTTTCGGGACGATCCTGGAGGGACGGACGCTGGAATACGCGGTCATCCTCTCGTTCATGTTTTTCGCGGTCATTTTCGGGGGCGTCGGATTTTCCCAATATGAGGTGAACCCTGTCTCCGAGCTGAAAACACCGGGCGATGCGATATGGAAATCCATTTTCACCCTGTTGTCCGGGGAATACGCGAGTTACCCCGCGTCGTTGGGCGGCAGGATCGTGCTCGCGATCATGCTGCTGTTCGGCATGGGAACCTTCGCGATGCTCACCGGTACCTTTTCGGCCCTGATGATTCAGAAGCTCAAGGAGAATGCGATGCAGCGGACCGTCAATCCCGAAGACCTGAACGGACATATCATCATCTGCGGGTTCAGCGCGAAGATCGCGATCCTGATCTCGGAATTCTCGTCCGAGCCGAAACTTGCCGAAACGGACATTCTCATCGTTTCGCAGCTTGCCGACATCAACGACCTCCGGAGCAAGCGCGTGCGCACGGACCGTCTCACGATCATGAAAGAGGATTTCACCCAGATGGACACCCTGCTGCGGGCCGGCATCAAGCGCGCCAGAACGGCGATCATCCTCTCCGAGCACGGGGAAAACCGCTCGACGCAGGATATCGACGCCCGAACGATCCTCTGCGGCCTCACGATCGAGCGGCTGAATCCCGGCATTCACACATCAGCTGAATTATATAATGCTGAGTATGCAGATCACCTCACCACGGCCGGCGTCGAGGACGTCGTCATCCAGGGCGACGTCTCGGGCCGTCTCCTGGCCCGTGTGGCGATGCAGCAGGGACTTCTCGGGTTCTTCAAGGACCTGCTGACGAACCGGAGCGGAAACGGGCTCGCGTTCATGCCGGTTCCCGAAAACCTGGCCGGCGCCGATGTCGAGACTGCTCTCGGCACGCTTCGGAAGGAGCGGAACGCGATCCTCGTCGCCGTCAAACCCGGGGATGAACCGTTGATCGTGAACCCGAGGGGCCGGAAACTCGAGAAAGACGATCAGCTGCTCGTGATCCTTCCGATTGCGTGAACGGACGGTCTGTGTCCCTGTGACTGAGCAGATCTCAAGCGGAGAGACCCCGTCTCCCGGTGCGAAAACCGTCAGCGCCGGCGGCGGCATCATGCGCTCGGCCGCGGTCATGGGCGTGGCGACGTTCTTCAGCCGCATCGCCGGCCTCGTCCGGGAGCAGAGTTTCGCGTATTTCTTCGGCGCCGGCGCCTGGACCGACGCGTTCAACGTCGCATTCCGGATTCCAAACCTGCTGCGCGACCTGTTCGCCGAAGGCGCGATGAGCGCGGCGTTCGTGCCGACGTTCAACGCGGTCCTGGCGAAGGAAGGACGGGACCGGGCCTTCCGGCTGACGAGCATCACGCTGACGATGCTCGTTCTCGTCGTGGGTGCGATCACGGCCCTGGGAATCGCCATATCGCCGGCCCTGGTGAAGATCATGGCGCCCGAGTTCGCGTCCGACCCGGCGAAGTTCGAGGTGACGGTGAGCATGACGCGGATCATGTTCCCCTTCCTGCTGGTCATCTCGCTTGCCGCCATGGTCATGGGCGTTCTCAACTCCCTTGGGGAGTTTTTTATCCCGGCTGTCGCGCCAGTGTTCCTGAATCTCGCGATGATCGTCGCCGGATTCACGCTCTGCCCATGGTTCGAAACCCTCGGCCGGCGTCCCATCGAGGGCATGGCCGTCGGGGCGATGATCGGTGGTTTCCTGCAGCTGGCGGCCCAGTGGCCGGCGTTGCGTCGGGCGGGGTTCCGCTTCGGATGGGAGTTTCAACCGGGAGATTCCGGGATGAAGCGGATCGTCGCGCTGATGCTGCCGGGCACGATCGGCCTTGCGGCGACGCAGGTGAACGTGGCGGTCAGTACGATACTTGCGACGTCACAGGGCGACGGCGCCGTTTCCTGGCTCAGCTACGCGTTCAGGCTGATGCAGTTGCCGCTCGGCCTGTTCGGGGTCGCGATCGCGCAGGCGACCCTGCCGGTCATCTCGCGCCAGGCGGCCGCGAACGACCGCGAGGCGATGGCCGATACGCTCGCTGGCTCGATCAAGTTGACGAGTTTCATCAATATCGTGGCGGCCATGGCACTGGCGGCGCTTTCCGTTCCCGTCATCCGCCTTCTGTTCGAACACGGCAGGTTCAAGGCGGCGGATACCGCTGCAACGGCCGTTGCGCTCCAGGCGTATGCGGCCGGCCTGATTTTCTTCTCGCTCATCAAGGTCCTGGGTCCCGCGTTTTACGCGCTTGGCGACACATCGGTTCCCGTGAAGGCTAGCTTCGCATCTGTCGCCGCCTGCATCGGCGCCAACCTCGCCCTGATCGGCCCATGCGGCTACTGGGGCCTCGCGTTGGGCACCTCCGTTGGTTCGGGTGTCAACGCGATGATCCTGTATCTCGTATTGAGTGGCCGGATGGGCGGTTTCGGACGGTTTGGCGTGGTGGGTTCGCTCATGCGCACGCTTCTTGCCGGCGCGGCGATGGCCGGCGCGATGTGGTGGGTGGAGGCCCCGGTGTTCGAAGCGCTTCGGGCGGGCATCGGCGGGTTGCCGCGAATCCCTGCCGTTCCGGCGGGCCTCCTCTCCCTTGCGGCGGCAGGCCTGGCGGGCGGCATCGTCCTCGTCGCGACGGCGAAGCTTCTCCGCCACCGCGAGGCGGACGAAGGCTTCGCCATGATCCTGCGCCGCCTCAGACGCCGATAGTATTTTTTAAGAAATAAATAAATCTGCGGATCGTTCTTGCCCAGGGCAGGTGCATTATCGTTCACAACCGCTGAATCACGGAGGACACAAAGCTCACGGAGGCTTCACAGAGGTAAAATGAAAATCTCAGTGAAACCTCTGTGTTCATGGTGTTATCCGTGATTCACGTCTGTTCTTGTGACCACGACCAGAAACTCAGGCGCTCACCCTGCCTGACGGCTTGATTTCGCGGGCGGGGCGGGGTAGGATGTGACATCGCAAGAAGGAAAGGCATTCATGGAACCCCAGATCGACGCCCTGAAAAACATGTTCGGCGACCTGTTCGCGAAGCTGATGGCCTTCACGCTCGAAGACGAGTTCCAAGAGGCGCTCGGCGAAGCGCTCGAAGTGTTCTACAACATGGCCGAGGGCGAGGAATACGAGTTCAACCCGACCGAAGAGTTCCTCTTCATGTCGTGGTTCCTGCTCGACGATGCCGACGCGGCCGGAAACGTGCTCATCGACGAGTTTCTCAGCCGGTATTCCGACGATCTGAGCCTCCAGGAAACCCAGATCTGCAAGGCCCTGAAAGAGACGCACCTCACGCTCCTCCAGGTGAAGGACATCGCCCCCGGCCGCTCGATCAGCCTGCGCGATGTCTTCCTGGGCGAGGATTTCGAGGTGTTCGAGTCCGCCGGCTCGGCGGAGGGCATCACCAAGGACAGCATCCTCTACACCCGCGTTCTCCGACTCGGCGAGATGCGATTTCTCGTCGGCGCCGGCGTGTTCCTCGACCCCGTCGTGATGGAGCCGCTCACCCAGTTCGTCACCGACCAGTACCGCGAAGAGTGCGAGGATGGCCAGAAGGTCAGCTTCAAGCAGTTCCTGAAGGAAAATGGCGAATTGATCAACTGGTGGATCCGGGCCCTCGAACAGGGCGAACTCGTCGAAAACCCCGAGGGCGGCGAGCCCGGGGGCGAAGACGACGGTGACGACGACAGATCACCGACCGACGACAAGACGCCTTCTCCCGACAAACCTTCCGAGGCCTGATCCCGGAACCTCGGCTCTTCCCCTGGAAGCGACAAACGGCGCAGATACGATCTGCGCCGTTTGTCGCTGTGCGGAACGGGTGATGGCTTATTCGCCGTAGCGGCCCATCTGGGCACCGTTTTCGCCGGAGGCGAGGCAGGGGGAGTCGGAGGCGTAGCCGTCGGCCGCAGCCTGGAGATGATAATCGAAGGGCATGCCGCCGACGAACAGGGGGTCGAGTTCGATGTTGCCGGTTCCCGTCGCGACGGTCAGACCGTTGGTCGAGAAGGTATAGTTGTGAATATCGTTGAATGAGATCGAGGGCGTGGCGGTCGGCTGGGTCTGGTTGATGCCGTAGAGCGCGCGGCCGCTTCCGGTGTAGGCGAAGATGTTGTTCTTGATCGTCGGCTCGCCGAAGGGAATCTCGAGACCGACCAGGCAGTCGACCGTGTTGAACTCGAAGACGTCGGCGCCGAGCGTGCTGGCGGCGACCTGGTCGTCGATGAAGAGATTGTTGCGGATGTTCGAGTTGGCCGAGACGAGGCCGATGTTGCAGTCGCGAATGATATTGTATTTAATATTTAACGCCGTCGAGAGGCCCAGGTCGAGGCCGACGACGCAGAGGCCGAACTCGGAATTCTCGATCGCGGGGGTCGAGCCCTCGCTCCGGATGCCGGTGTCGGCGAACATCACGGTCGCGAACTTCATCTGGTTGTTCGGGTCGTTCGTCGAGAGGAACCGCAGGCCGCCCCAGTTGCCCTTCGAGGGGAACGTTTCGGCCGAGGTGAAGACGACCTTCGCATCGGCCGTGCCCACGGCATACAGCGCGCCCTGGACGATCAGCTCGGTCATGGTCGCGCCGTTCGAGTCGGGCAGCGAGTCGTGCTGAGTGAACTTCACTTCGACGCCGGGCTCGATCGTCAGCTGGGCCCCGCCATGAACGCGGATGTCGCCGGTGATGACGTAGGGACTTTCAGAGCGCAACCAGGTGCGGTTTTCCGAGAGGGTGCCGGTGGTGACCATCGAGAGAGTCTGCGTGGGCGCGCTCTCGTTGCGGGCGGTGTCGACGGCTTTCAGGTAGTAGTGGTATTTGACGCCGATTTTCAGGCCGTCGTCACGATAGCTGGCTTCCGTGATCGGATTGGCGTTGACCCGGGCAAAGGGGCCGGCAGCGCTTTCCGCCCGGTACAGGTTGTATCCCGCGAGATCGGTTTCGGTGTTTGCCGTCCAGGAGAGAGCGAGACGTTCCATCTCGACCGACGGCGAGATCGTGAAGCCGACCGGTGCCGCCGGGGCATCGCCCGACGGGGTCATGAACTGGTATTCCGAGGAAATGCCTTCGTTGAGCGCGAAGTCGCGCGACCTGACGCGGAAGTGATACGTCACGCCGGGAAGCAGCCCCGAGAGCTGGATCGAGTGATCGAGCACCATCGCCGAGTCCGAAGCCTGGAACGTATACGTGCCGACGCCGATCGGGCCTGTGGCGTAATCGATGAGGGAGTCGGATGATTCGTTCGTGACCCAGCTGATGACGGCGACGTTCTCGGTCAGGCTTCCGACCGCGACGTCGGTGATCACCGGCGGGATGCCGTCGATCACGGCAAACGTCAGATCCGCGTTCTCGAGCGTTTCTCCACGAATGATTTCCACGTTGATCACGACGGAGCGCCCCTGGTAGGTCGCCACGATGCGCTTCTCGCCCGGCTCCACGCCGGTGATCGTGTATCTGCCGAGTTCGTCGGTCTCGACCTTGTGGTCGCCGCCGTAGATCTCGACCGTGGCGCCCTTGAGAATGTGACCGTTCGAGTCGAACACCTTGCCGGTGACGTTGCCCATCGTTGGGCTCGACGACTGGAGGCAACCGGTAATCGAGCCGACCGCCAGAAGCACCAGGATGAGAATGAAGACCCGTTTTCCGCCCGTGACGGAGCCCGGCCCACGGCCAGTATCGGCCGGTCGGGGCACGGTTGTTGGGCGGATGTGGCTCATCGATGCGCTTCCTTTTCCCTGGGTGCTCTCTTTATTATCGGAGCAGGAAGTCGACCATTTTACCCAGTTGATCGATCGTCGTGTTCGCGTAATCGGGATTGAGTTCCTTGGCGTATTCCATCTGGGTCAGGGCGTTGTCGTTCTGTCCGAGAGCGGCGAAAGCATAGGCGAGAAGTGCGTGCACCTCGGCATCGCTCACGCCGGTCGAACGGCGCGGCACGTAATGAAAGTGCGGGTTTTCCCCGCCGAGCTGCTTGTACAGCAGATCGACGGCCTTTTCCAGATCGGCTTTCGAACCTTTCTGGATGTAGGCGGCGCCCAGGCCGACCTTGGCATCGGCCGAGCGGTCGATCGCCTTCTCGAACCAGGGCATGCCGTCGGAGAGGCTGCCGAGATTCGCGCGGGCCCAGCCCAGGCCGTTGTTGGCCTCGGCCCGCTCGTCGTCGGTCGGGTTGTCGGCCAGCACCTGGTTGAACGCCGAGATCGCGCTCTCGTGCTGGCCGCTCGAGATCAGCGTCCAGCCCTTGTCGTTGAACGTGTCAGAACGGACGATCGGGGTTCCGGCCGTGTCGGAATACGTATTGCTGCCTTCCCCGCCCACGCCTCCGCTGCAGCCGGTGAGGCCCAGCAGGGTCGGAACAGACAACGCGAGTGCGAGAAGAATGCGCTTGTCCATGGTTGCTCTCCTTCTCCGTCAGCGGAGCACCGCGAGCTTGCCGCGGGACTTGATGGTCTTGCCGTTACGTGTGGCTTCGAGCTTGTAGAAGTAGACGCCGTTTCCGACCCGGTTGCCCTGACGGTTGGTCAGATCCCACCGGATCTTGCCGGAGGCTTGGCCGCCGTTCGCATCGGTGAGATCGAACTTGTCGACCTTGTCGCCGGAAGCGTCGTAGATCGAGAGGAACAGCTCGTCGGGCCGCTGCTCGAGGTTATACGTGAACCAGACCGAGTTGCCTCGGGCCGGGTTCGGATACGAGATCAGTTCGCTGATCCCGAACGGGCCGGGTGCGGTCACCGTGATGGCCTGCCGGATCTCGTTGCCGGCCCTGTCGGACGCGACCACTTCGATCTGGTGCTCGCCCTTCGGGAGCGCCCTCTTGAGCTGGTGGGCGAACGAACCGTCGGAACCGAGTTCCACGCCGGTCTGCTCGATCCCGTCGATCAGCAGCCTGAAGCTGGCCGGGTCGATGCCTGCGCCGCTGTCCTGCAGCGTGCCTTCGAGGAGGGGCTGCGAGTCTTCGAGCTTCTCGCGGTCGGATGGGCTGATGTTGCTGAGCGAGGGGGCCTTGAGGTCAGCCATCAGGGCGAGTTTGCCGAGTCCGCCGAGCTGGGCGGTGACGCGGTCGTTCTTGAGGACGCCGCCGACGAAGATCCATGTGCCGTTCACCTGGCGATACAGGTGGACCTTCTCGGCCGGCACCTTCAGGTTCAGGTTCTTCACCGACGCGGTATACCAGATTCTCCGCGACAGGCGCAGCGACGAAGGCCCGACTTCCTCGAGCGGCATCACTTCGACCAGCTCGGAGGAGTTGGCGGCAGAGACGGTATTCTTCAGGAGCGAGGGCATGATCTTCGCGAGCGGGGATTTTGTGCCGCCATTGTCGAGGTCGGACCTGGACAGCATGTAGAGGCCCGCCGCCTTGGAAACGGTGCCCGTGGCGATGTCGAGCGTCGCGAGGCCGTCCGGCGTCTTCAGGCTGAGGCGCGATTCTGCGGTCAGGGCGGCCACGGTGAACTGGACCGAGCCCTTGCCGACCATGCCGAAGAGGTCTGTGCCGGTGATGTCGATGTAGGCCTTGCCGGACTGGTCCGGGTCGATGCGGTAGGAACCCGCGTAGTATTTTTCCTTGAGGAAGTTCATCGTGACCGGAACCGCCGCGCCGCCCTGGCTGACGGAGCAGGTCGGGGCGCTCTGCAGGGCTTCCGTGGCCCGGGTGACGATCATGATCTCGTATTCATGGGCGGGGTTCGAGAAGATCTTGATCTCGAACGCGGGGCTCGTGTTGATGACGACCATGTTCGTCGAATCGGCGGCCATCTCGTTCCCGGCGAGGTCCTTGGCGCCGGAGATCGCGATGATGGCGTTTCCGTCGTAGGTCGCGCTGCTGTCCTTCGGGATGACGGTCGTGCCGGTCCAGGTGTTCTCGACGAAGCTGACCTGTTCGACGAGCATCTGCTGGCCGCCGGCCGAAGTCAGGAAAACGGAAGGTGTGATCGTGGTGTCCAGCTTTTCGTTGAACCGGAGGGTGAAGGTCACCATGCCCGTAGAGATCTTGTTGCCCGACGAGGGGGTCGGCTGGACTTCGAGGACCTTGGGTTTGACCGTGTCGACGGCGAACCGCCAGGTTGTGGAATAGTTGCTGATATTCCATCCGTCGGCGCAGGTCTCGATCGCGGCGACGCGCCAGAAGTAGGTGCCGTCCTTCGGAGCCGTGAAGGTGGCCTCCTGCATCTGGGTCACCTGGCCGAGCATGCCCGTGTAGGAACCGGTCGTATTGATATGATTCAGAATATTATTGAAGGCGGAATCGTCGGCGACCTGGATGAGATACCGGTCGGCGTCGGTCGACTTGCTCCACTTGAACCGGAAGCTGCGCTCGCGGGACGCGCTGTCGTTCAACGGCAGCACGAGGATCGGAGCGGCCGGTGGCGTGCGGTCCACGACGATTTCGACAGCCGTGGGGGTCGGGGACGTGCTGGACTCGGTTGCATCCGACATGTTGCCGGCCCGGTCGTAACTGCGGCCGTTGATCGTATGCTTTCCATCAGCCCAGGTGGAAATGTCGAGAACGAGCGTTCCGGTGGATTGATTGGCGGGAAGCGCGGGCATCTGGCTCAGGGCAACCCAGTTCCCGGCGGCATCCGTGATTTCCGACTGCATGATCTGGAGGTTCGCCCCGGTTCCGCGGTCGGCCACGCCTGCTTCGACCGTCAGCGAGGTCTTGCAGTATTTCTGGCTCGGAAGAGGCTTCGTGAACTTGAAGGTGGGCCGCAGGAAGTCGAACTGGTAAGTGTAATCGACGGTGCGGCTGTTGGGCGAGGTGTTCGTGACGTTGTCGAGCAGGATGGCGCGCATCGAGAGCGTCGCGACGCCTTCCGGGTTCGTCGTGAAGCTCGGGGCGGGATGACGCGTGACCGTGAGCGTGTTGGCGCCGCTCGCCGTGCCGTTGTTCACGACGGTGCCGAGGGTTGCCGTGAAGGACGAGATGGCGGTGTTGCAGCCGCTTCCGGAGCCGCTCTGCCAGGTCGAATCCTGCGCCGTCTTCGCGCCGGCATACTTCACGAGATCGGCCGGGGCGTCGGACATGGTGAGGACGATGGCGTCGCTGGCGAGGCCGATCCAGGTTCCCGAGGCGTGGGACAGGTACGAGATCATGGGCGCCTGGGAATCGAGATAGAAGTAGGATTTCTGCGCCGCGCCGACGTTTCCGCCCGTATCGCGGGGCGTGACGGTGACGTCGTAGCGGCCGTCTCCGGACTGGTCCGTCGGCGCCGAAGCGGTCGAGCCGTAGAGATCCCACACGACGGCCGTCGTCGAAGCGCCGGCGAGCTGGTTACCGACCGTGATGCCGTTGTAGGCGACGTCGATGGTCGATTTCGTGTAATCGGCTTCGGTGTCCTGGATGGTGGCCCAGACCTGGTCGACGTGAAGCGAGGGATACGTCGTGTTCGCATACGCGCCGGTTCCGGGCATGACGGTCACGCTGGTGGGAGCGCTCGTATCGAGATTGAACGATCGGGTGGCGACGGCCACCGACGTGTTGCCGGCATTGTCGACCGGCTGCACGGAGATCGTGTAGGTGCCGTTCTCGGTGAGCTTCGGGAAGGTGAAGATGACCGTGTTGTTGCCGTTGTTCGTGAAGTTGCCGGTGATGTTCGTGTTGGTCGCATCATGTAAGAGCGTGAACATCGTGGGCGGCACGTTCAGATTCAGGCCGGCGGTTCCGCCATCCTGGAAGACCGCGGTGATCTTGGTGACGTCGCTTGCGATCTTCGGAGTGCTGGCCGTCGGAAGGTCGGTGGTCTCATCGTCGAGGCTGATCCTGACGATGGTCGGATTCGCACGGCTGACGATGACGGTGCGGTAGTTCGACTTTGCTTCGACGTTCGGAGACGGCTTGGCCTGGTCGGCGGCATACGCCCAGAGCTTGTATTTGCCGTCGGGCAGCGTCGACACATCCCAGTTGTGGGTCCAGGAGACATTCGGGCCGCTGAAGATCGGCACGCGCAGTCCGCTGGTCGGAGGCGTTCCCGTGAACGTGGAGGTTGCGATCTCGACGTAGCCGACGAGAGAACCGTTGTCGTTGGATGTGCCCTTGAGGGTGATGCTGGTGGTGCCGCTGGACACGTAGATCGTTTCCATCGAATCCATGCTGGTGGTCGGAGCGGTGGTGTCGATCCGGAATGCGGTTGCCTGGTTGTAGACATCCTGCAGGTTTCCGGCGGCATCCTTGGCGCCGAAGATGCGCAGGGCGGCCTGGCCGTCCCAGGTGGTTCCCTGGCCGGCCGGGACCGAGAACTGGCCGATGAACGTGTTCGACGCGGTCCAGGAGCCGGAGGTGGTGACGACTTCGGAACCGGTCGTCGGCTTGACGCCGATGCTCGGCGTGACGGTCTTGTCCATGTCTTCGCTGTAGGTTATCTGGAGCGAGTAATCCCCTGGAGCCAGATAGGTGGTGGCAGGAACCGGCACCGAGGTGCTCGCGAGGTTGGCTCCCTGAGCGACGACCACGGCACTGACCGTGGTGTGCGCGGTGGTGTTCGTATCGAGGACGACGCGGATGGCGGGGGAGCTGTCGGACATGTTGCCGGGCGAGCCCTTCGCGTTATCCTCGCAGCGGGCGTAGAGGATGTTGTCGCCTTCCTGTTTGAGGGAAACATCGGTGAAAGTGAACGTCCCGTCGGCGTTGGCGGTCACGCTGGCGATCTGGCCGGTCATATCGAAGAGAAGGACGGTGATCGGCGTCGATTTTGTCGTTCCCAGATCGAGAGCGCCGGTGCCGGTGATCGTGATCTTCTTCGAAGAGGTTGGAGAAACCGGCTGAATGAGCGTCGGCGCCTGGGGTTTGGTCTGGTCGATGACGACCTTGAAGTCTGCGGAGGGAGCGGACTCGTTTCCAAGCGCGTCTTTTCCCTTGGCCACGTAGGTGTGCGTTCCTTCCGTCAGACCCGAGAGGTTGGCCGTCCAGGTCAGGGCGCCCGTATTGACGGAGGCGTCGGCAACCTTGTTGGCGCCTTCGTAAACGGCGACGGTTTTAATATTGCTTGAAATAGTTCCGGACAGGGTCACGGCAGTGAGGTGCGTGGGGTTGGGGGTCGAGATCTGGGTGATCGCGGCGGGCGAGGGGCCTTCATTCACGACGTTGAACGCCGTCTGGCCGCTGCCGGTGTTGGCGGTGGCGGATGGCTGGGTCGTGTCCTTGCAGACGGCCCGGACGGTATACTGGCCCGTCGAAGCGGACGAAAGGGTGATCTTGTATTTGAACACGCGGGAAGTGGGCGTGCCGTCCTCGGCGAGCGAGGTGCCTGCGCTCGGAGAGATGGTTATATCCGGTGTTCCGCTGATATCTTTGTTGGTGGAGGTGACGGTGACGTTCACGACGTTGTTCGGCGACTGATTCGAGAAACTGGAGCCGTTGTCGATCGTCACGGTGATGTTCGGGGCCTCGGTGTTGATCGAGATTGTGCGGTTGCCCGTGCCAGGCTTGGCGACTGCGTTCGGAACCGAGGTTTCGATGACGGAGACGGTGAAATCCTTGTCGCCGGGCCCGAGAGCGGCGCCGGAAGTGACGAACTGGGCGTTCTTTTCGGAGGTGTTGACGGTGCCGATCGCGCTCCCTCCGGTCATGAAGGTGGCGCCGAACGGCGGCGTGTCACCTTGCGCCCAGGCGGCCCTCAGGGTGACCTTGGCGCCGCCGTTGAAAATCATCCCTGAGGAATACGCGGGTTCCGTATCCACCGTCAGAGTCACTTCCCCGATATCGGCAAACAGCGTGCCGACGCCGGCGAGGAGAAGCAGAATGACCGCGACGAGCCTGCTTCCCTTCAGAATGGGAGTTGAATAGGTGGACGTTGTTGTTTGCCTCATACGTATCTCCTGTCGTTCTGGAACGTGGCACCGTGAACACAGAATTTCTCCCTAGTGATTTCGGCAGAAAGTGCACCAAACTTGACAGGGTATAGGCGATCTGTCAGAATTCTTTCAACTTTCTACACTATGCACACGGTCTCCCCTGCGGGAGACCTGGAGGAAAATTGCACGTGCCCCGTAACAAGAGAACGGTGCTCTCTCGCCTTTTTCCTCTTCTCCTTTGTGCACTGATTTTTTTCACCGGGTGCGGCGGAGTGAATTCTTCCGGAGATGAATCCGGCGGAAAGCCTCTTTACATAACGGACCTCGATTCCGGGGGCATCTCCGGGGCAGTGACGGCGAGTGCCTCGGTCGCCATCGACCAGGCGATCGTCGAAGCCGGAAACGTTCAGGCGATCACGGCCAGCAACGGAACGTTCCTGATGCTGAATCTTTCGGCCGGGGACTACCGAGTGACTGCCCGTGCACAGGGATATACTCCTTCATACAGGGAAAACATCCGGGTGCGCTCCGGGATGATCACCGAAGGCGTCAATTTCGCCATGACCGACGCAACGGCGACGGCGACGCACGACTTCGAGGTCGTGTCCCTCTCTCCGGCCTTCGGAACCGACGGCGACAGGATTGCCGTCGTTGCACGCGGTATAGGAACCGCCCGGGGAAAAGTCACCGTTGCCGGCAAGGAAGTGACCATTCTCGACTGGAACACCGGAAACAATGGTGTGATCGCGGTTCAGCTGCCGGACGAGGTCGAAACGGGCGAGGTCAGGGTCATTATCGGCGGCGAGACGTCTCACGAAGCTTCTCCCGTCATATTCACGGCAAAACCTGTTGCACGGGAAGTGGTGCCGGCGTCTGCGAAACCGAATGGCATCGTCACCCTGTATGGACGCAATTTTCATCTTGTCGGCGCTTCAAATCGGGTTCGCCTGAACGGCCTTGATTGCACGGTTCTCGGGTATACGACAGCCGGCCGGGATCTCCGGATCCAGTTGCCGGCGAAGGCGGAGACGGGAATCCTCGACGTGGCCATCAACAGCCCCGAGTATCAGCTCGACGGCATCTCGAGTGTCACGATCACCATACAGCCCGAACTTGTGCACCTGAGTCCCCGGCGTTCCGTGCCCGGAAAAACCCTGTCATTGTATGGCTCGAATTTCGTGCCGGACAGTTCGGTCACGAAAGTGAAAGTGGGCGATTCCAAGACCGTTCAGGGGAATGAGATCCTTTCCATTTCGAAAACGAAGATCACCTTCAAGGCACCCGAGGTGAACGTCGTGCCTTCCGGACAGACGGTTCCGATCAGGGTCGAGGTGAACGGATACACAACGAATTCGATCGACTGGACGTCATATGACCCGACACTCACGACTCTTCCGGTGGGTGAGTATGGAGTGTATGACTTTTTCAATTCGCCGGTTGCGAATAACGGAACGCTCCACCTTCCGGCACTCGAGCCCGGTGAAAAGCTTGCCTTCATATCGGTTACGGGCGGGACATCCGCCGAAACGCTCGACGGGACCTATGCCTGGACGTTCACGGGAGTCATGGGCGGTCTGACGACCGATATCCCCGAACTTCCCGCTTCGCGCCGGGCGGCGAAACGTGAACTCGGGCCGACTGTCGTGAGCCGGGTCAGAGACGTCGGGCCGATGCTCAGGTCCTGGAACCGGCAAGTGTCCGTCCGGCCCTCGCGTCGAACGATCCGGGCCAGCGTTTTTGACGATGCGCCCATGACGGCGAATTTCTGGATGGTCGATTTCACGAGTTCCGCTCCCGAGAATTCCGCGAACGACGTTCTCGCGACGGGCACGCTCGCGGCGACGGGCACCCACTGCCTCGTTTATCTCGACGCATCCGGGTCAGCCCTGGTCGCCTCCGATGCGGAAAACATCGCGGCCTGGTTCGACGCCATCCGGCCCACGCTCGCCACCGCTTGCTGGGACGGCGTGAATGCGCACAAGAAATTCCCGGAGGGGAATATCGACAACCAGCCTCGCGTCATTCTCTTCCTCACCCCGCAAATCAATCAGGGAGTCACGAGTGGCCTTGTCACCCTGGGATACTTCCATCCGCGCGACAAGAACCCCGTGCTGACCCATTCGGCCGGAACGGAAGTCATCTACCTGTGGGACCAGTGGATGAAAACCAATCCCGACGATTTCAAGGGCGTCCTGGCGCATGAATTCCAGCACATGATGTATCACAACCAGAAGGGGGCCCGGGGCGTCGACTGGCTCAACGAGGGCCTCTCGGTCTGGGCTCAGCAGGTCGCCGGATACGGCTTCGCCCAGAAGATGTCGACGCCGGTCAGTCAGGTCGCGACGTATCTGAACGGCCCGAACACGGCTTCCCTGAATCATTGGCCTGAAGAGGGCGGCCTCGAAAGCTACGGCCTTTCCTATCTGTTCATCCAGTATCTCTACGAACGTTGTGGGGGCTATAATGCCATCAAGTCGCTCGAATACGACAACGGGCAGAGCGGGCTCACCGATGTCGCCACGTCGCTGCTGAACAACGCCGTTCCCGCGACGACGGGCGTCGAGGGCTTCGTCAGCGAGTTCGCGCTGGCGATGTACTGCGACGAACTCGGCCTCTCGGCATCGCTGCCGGGCTTCTCTGCCGAGGCGCACCGGTTCAGGGACCTCTCGCTGCGCGGCTGGGTCTCCGAGGTGAACGGCCTGAAACACCTCTCCTATGCGGAGTCGCCAATCAACGCCGCCGCCCTCACGATGCCCGGCTTCGCCGCCGACGTGGTCGAGTACGACGGCGCCACCTCCAACGGCGGCGACCTCGAAATCACCGTGACGGCGCCGGCCGAGGTCCCGAATTACAAATTATGGGTTATATATTATAAACCCTAGGCGCGCACCGGCGTGCGCGCCCGGATGATGGGGCTATGAGAGGCCGTAATTCTTCATCTTGTATTGGAGCGTGCCGCGCTTGATGCCGAGGCGCTGGGCCGCCTGTGACTGATTGCCCTCGGTGGCGCGCAGGATGCGGGAGATCATTTCCTTCTCGATGTCGGCGACGATCTCGTCGAGGGTGCGGCCCTTTTCTATTTCTGTCGCTATCCAATCGAGGCCCGAGGTGGTCGATTCGGGTTCGAACCCGAGCCTGACTTCCTCGGGGAGATTCTCGAGCTCGATCTGGTCGCCTTTTGCAAAGACGGCGGCGCCCTCGATGATGTTCGCGAGCTGGCGCACGTTTCCGGGCCACTTGAAATTCTTCAGGGCCGTCATGGCGCGGGGGGCGACTCCCTTCAGGGCACGGCCCAGCTTCTGGGCGGCGATGCCGACGAAGTGCTCGACCATCAGGGTGATGTCGTCCGGCCTTTCGCGCAGCGGGCTGAGCGCGATGTTGACGACGCTGATGCGGTAGAACAGGTCTTCCCGGAACTGGCCCTGGGCGATCATGGCCTTGAGATCCTTGTGGGTGGCGGCGATCAGACGCACGTCGACCTTGATGCGGTCGTTGCCGCCAAGCCGCTCGATCTCGCGCTCCTGGATGACGCGCAGCACTTTCGCCTGCGTGTTGAGCGACATGTCGCCGATCTCGTCGAGGAAGATCGTGCCGCCGCTCGCCACCTCGAACTTGCCGCGTTTGCGGCCAGCGGCGCCGGTGAAGGCGCCCTTCTCGTAGCCGAACAGCTCGCTCTCGATCAGGTTTTCCGGCAGGGCGGCGCAGTTGAGCTTCACGAACGGGCCGCTGGCGCGGAGACTCTGGCGCTGGATCGCTTCGGCGACGAGCTCCTTGCCGGTGCCCGACTCGCCCTGGATGAGCACGGTGATATCGCTCTTGGCGACCTGCTCGATGCGCTCTTTGACCTGCTTCGTCTGCTCGGAGACGCCGATGATGCGGTCAGATTCGGTCTCGGTGAGGAAGCGCTCCTCGAGGTTCTTCTTCTGCCAGGCGAGGGTGAACCGCTCGCAGGCCTTGGCGACGACGACGCGCATCTCGTCGATGTCGAACGGCTTGGAAAAGTAATCGTACGCGCCCTCCTTCATCGCTTCGATCGCGAGCTTCTCGCTGCCGAACGCCGTCATGAGGATGAACACGACCTCGGTGTCGACCTGCTTGATTCGCTTGAGCAGGTCGACGCCGGTCATCCCGGGCATGTTGAAGTCGGAGATGATCACCTGGAAAGCGCCCGGCTCGATCAGTTTCAGGGCGTCCTGCGGGCTTTCGGACGTGCGTACCGTGTAGCCCTCCTTGGTCAGGGCCGCCTTGAGGCTGAAGAGAATCGATTTTTCGTCATCCACGATCAGGATGCTGTTCGACTGAAATGCCATGGTTACGCTTCCTTCCTTTC
>CAYMEN010000057.1:0-14751 GCA_964389325.1 uncultured bacterium
TGGCGAAAGAACCGATCCGCAGATGACGCAGATGAAATCCTGAAATCTCACCCGGCACTCGACATTGCGATGTAGGGGCGGTTGGCGAACCGCCCCTACGGATAGAAAACGGTTGTTATGTGGTGAAAAGTCTCTGTGTCTCCGTGTCTCTGTGGTGCGTTGAAAAAAATCCGCACCCCTGGCACATCAAAACCGCATACCCGCCGACTCGGCGAACTTTTTGAACAGCTCGAGCTGCTCCTCGTCGAGCTTTTTCGGAATCTGCACTTCGATCTTCACATGCAGATCGCCCGTGCCGAGCCCCTGGCCGCGCAACCGCAGGGTATCGCCGTTCTGGGTGCCCGTCGGGATGGTCAGAATGACATCCTCGCCGCGCGGCGACCGAAGCTTGATGCGGCTTCCCAGGATCGCCTGGGCCAGGTTGATCGTGATCTCGGTCTGAACGACGCTGCCTTTCAGCCGGAAGGGCGCCTCGTTCTCGATGCTGATGCGCAGCCTGAACGGGCCGCTCTGCGTGTGTACCTTCAGAACGGCGCCTTCTTCTATACCGGCAGGTATAGTAACTGTCTGCGCGCCGCCCGGAAGCCCCGAAACCTGGATCTTTCCGCCGGTGCACGCGATGCCGAGAGGCACTTTCAGGTTCGCCGCGTCGTTGTCATACTCGTTCCCGCCGAACATGTCGGCGAAGCCGCCGAACGAGCCGAACCCCCCCCGGAATCCGCCGCGCCCGCCCATGACGCGCCGCAGAAGATCCTCGGCGCTCTCGAACCCCTCATGGCCGCCGGGATACCCGCCCCCGAAGCCGCCGCCGAAATCGAAACCGCCCGACTGTTCCATGTCGTAGCGTTTGCGCGAATCGGGGCTTCCGAGCGTGTCGTAGGCTTCGGAAATTTCCTTGAACTTTTCCTCGTCGCGCTTGTTGCCCTTGTTGGCGTCGGGATGGTGCTTCTTCGCGAGGGTCTTGAAAGCCCGCTTTATCTCGTCCTGGGTCGCATCCGTCTTCACGCCCAGCACATCGTAAAAATTCTTTTTGCTCATAGGTTTCAAATCCGTTCTTCGTCTACATCCGTAATATCACAAATCCCCCGCCCTGACAAAGCACGTAGGGCAAGAGCATCAGTTCCGGCCGCATCGCGATACGCCCCGACGTATCAATGAACCGTTGGGACGGATCGTGATCCGCCCAGTCCACCGAACGAGGTCATTGTTGCTCAAAAGAGGCTCATGATGATAGACCTGAATAGGAAAGAATAGGTTCCCAAACGTACAGATGAATTCGTCGAGAGGATATATATGACAAGAATATCCCGGTCATTCCTGATGGTGTTTCTGGCGGCTGTATTCGCTTTCATGCCCGGCCTGCCGGCATCTGCCGCGAAGATCGCTGGGGATATCGAGATCACGACCAATCGCCCGGGTGACGTGTGCCGGCCGGGCGACGAGTTTTCATTCACCGTGAAATCGCCCCGCCGCGGATATCTCACGGTCGTGGTCTGGACGTCGAATGACAAGATGCTTCTGGTGTACCCCCGGAAGGGCATGAAAACGAACCTCGTCTCTGCCGGCGAAAAAATCCGGTATCCCGCCGAGGGAAACGTGATCGTGACCAAAAGTATCGGCACGGATATGATCACGGCGATCCTGAATGAAAAACCCGATGCCTTCGTGACTCCAGATAATCTCGAAGAGAGAGGCCGGATGACCTTCATCAGGGACCCCGAAAAGGTCAACGAGTCCATCGAAAATGTCGCGAAGAAATATCCCGGCCGCATGACGAGTGCGATTCTGCCCGTTCACAGCGGCCCGGCCGACGCAGCCCTGCCGTTCGCGGTTCACACGGAAAAAGACTGGACCTTCAAGGCCTGGGTCGCATCCGGCGAGATCGAGGAAGGCCGGCCGAAGCCGGTGTATCTCTGGAGCAGCCTCCCCGGCCTCGTTCACATGGTCGAACTTGTCGGCGACACAGCCGGAAAAACATCGACGACGATGACCCGGGGCATCGCGAAGATTATGAAAAAAGGCCAGCCGGGGATCGTTTCAATGTATAGTTCAAACTATGAAGAAGCGATGTCCGGCGAAGCATCGGGGAAAATCAGGGTTGAGGCGTCGACCGATTCCGGACTTCAAACGACGGTCGAGATCCCCGTCGTCATGGCCGGGACAACCACGGCCGCGAAGCCGGAGGAAACCCCGCCGCATTCTTCCCCGGCCGCAGGTTCGACCATCGGGAAAACGCCCCTCGTCACCCGCACGGTCAGACCCTCTTCCGCCGACCAGGTCGTATCGGTTCCCGGGAAGGTGAGCGTCACCATCCCCGGAGGGTTCCTCTCCGCGCCTGAAACCGTGACCATCTCTTCGGTAACGGCAGGCTCAATTCCCTCCGAGAAAACCGGCGATTTCGGCAGTCTCGCCGTCTGCGATGTCGCGATCGGCGGCATGAAACAGCTGCCGAAGCCGATCGAAATCACCGTGACCTACGACCCGGCGCGGCTCCGAAAGGAGTATGCCCCGGCCGACCAGATCATGGCCGCGCGGTGGGACGAAGAGGAACTGCGCTGGAAATACCTCCCGGTGCGCGTCGACGAACGCACGAACACCGCTGTCATCACCACTGACCATCTCTGCGTGTTCAACGTGCTTCTGCTGCTGACCATCACGCTCGGCACGGCCGATCTCGCGCATTCCGTTTACGAGCATGCGACATTCGATGTGTTCCACACACCCAACTTCGGCATTGTGTTCGAAAAAGCCGCCATCGAGAACGACAATACCCTGCACGACGCGGCCTGGAAACGGGCGGGCGGGGGCGCGAACCCGAAAATGCGGTATCTGGAAACGCGCGGCGGCGAGATGAAGTCGGGATACCGGTCGGGGGTCCCCCTTTTCGTCCAGGATGTCGCCGGGTATCTCGAAGACGCCCTCGAAATCTTCCGGGACAAGCGCAAGTTCCCGTTCAGCTACGGCCGTAACCTGATCGTTCCGCTGAGTTTCCTGCCGGTGAAGATCAACTCGTATCTCATCACGAGCAAATCGGCGAAAGGCTGCTTCGAAAGCCTCTACGACCGCATCCACGTGAACACCCAATATACGGGGAATGTCCGGAGCCTGAAGGCCGTCACCGCGCACGAGCTGTTCCATTCGATCCAGCACTTCAGCTACAACTACCTGAAGATGACCCAGTTCGCCGACTACTTGTGGTGGCTCGAGGCCTGCGCCGAATACGCCTCGTGCCGGGTCGCCTGGAACTTCGATGCGATGGGCAGCAAGGGCGACGGGGCGAACGCGCCGTTTCTGAACCCGAAGCTGCTCGAGGGGCCCCTCTCCGCGACGGGCCAGATCGACCCCTCGTTCGACGAGATCGAATACGACAAGTCCTATTTCGTTGACTATCTCATTCGCAAGGGAATCGACTTCCGCGACATGCACCTTTTCGTCGCCGAATACGGCGGCCGCGGCAACCCCATTCTCTCGCCTCTCGAGTCCTTCCTGCTCTCCGCTGGGAAATCCCTGCCGGAGCTCTACGCCGATTTCGCGGCCCATTTCCTGCTATCCGCAGAGAGCCCGCTGGGCGGTTCGGAACCGTTCCCGCAGGGTATCGAAGCGTCCTACCAACTTCCGTTATCGACGCCGCAGAAAAAGGAGCGTGTTGAGCACGTCTTCCGGCTTCCCGGAAACTACTGTGCACGCCTGGTCTCCGTCCGGGCCGACGTGCCGGGCACGGAAGACGAGACGCGCCGGCTCGTGTTGAAAGGCGAGGGACTGACGGGGGGCACGTATCTTCAGGCGTTCATTCTCCGGGGCAACCGGAAACCCTCGGGAGACCCGAAACCGCGGGCCGTGCTGACCGTCGCCTCGCCGGACGACGTCGTCGAAGTGACGAAAAACGATACGTTATATATTCTTGCGTTGAATGCATCGGTTTCCGGCGCGAGCACGGCAAAAATCGTCGTCGGCGACTCGGCGATCGATCTGTCCATCAACCCGCCGTCGATCGTCGAAGAGACGGGAAAGCGCACCTGGACGTTCGAAGGCATCGCCAAATCCATTCCCGCGAATGTGAAGAGCGTGGCATACGAGTGGAACTTCGGCGACTCGTCCGATGCCGTCCATGAAACCTGGGACAGGCCGGTCACGGAAAAAATCTCGTTCAAGCGCACGCACACCTTCCCCGACGAGGGCACGTTCGACGTCACGCTCGAACTGTTCGACAAGACCAAGGGATACGAGGTGTCGGTGGCGAAAACCTCCGCGAAGGTCGAACTGAACTCCGCTCCTTCGATCACGTTCGACCCGCCCATCATCGTGACCGAGGCCGACACCGAGATCGAGATCGACGCGAAGGTGCACAAGGCGCCGAAGAACCCGCGATTCGAGTGGAATTTCGGCGACCGCACCCCTCCGGTGATCACCGATGCGCCTGGCGTGCGGCACGCCTTTGCCGCCATCGGTGAATACCGCATGCGCGTCGAGATGTCGGATGCCGGCGATCCCGAGCGGGTGCTCGCCAGCGACGTCGGCAGGGTGGACGTCCAGGAAAAGGCCGACGGCGGCGTTCCCCAGGGGATCAGACACATGAAGGCCCTGATGAACGAGCAGGCCCGCCTGTGGCTCGAATACGACTACTACACGGAAACGATCAAAGACGGCAAGACCGCCTGCATTATCCACGGCCCGTTCAGATATTATAGCGAAATGGATAAAACGGAAATCGTCGCCCAGTATGTGCATGGCTACCTCGAAGGTCCGTACCGCGACGTTCACGGGAATGGCACGGTGCACTGCGTTGGGGAGTTCACCCGCGGCGAACGATCGGGAAAATGGGTCTATTCGTATCCCGATGGGAAAACTCAGTATATCTATACATATAGAGATGGAAAGCTCGACGGCGAAATGGTTTTCTATGACGAGAACGGCCGAAAAACATTCGAGGCGAACGCCAAAAACGGTTTGTATTCGGGGCCGGCAAAAACGTACAGCGAATATAACGGTAACGTGTATCTGTCCCGTATGATCGAATACGGCGCGTCTTCCTACACCGAAATCGATTACGATTCCCAGGGCAGGGAACAGCGCCGGCGAACCCGCCAGGGAACGGTCGGCGTCTATGGCGAACGCGTGGGCCTCATCGAGCTCGCCTGCGCGATGGAAGTCGGCATCCGCGTCCCCCCCGAATGTTCGACTCCGGTGAAATTCTATTTCAACAAGATCGAAGAGAAAAACAAAAAGTCCTACCAGGGCGGTTTCTACTGACCTCGCTCACCTGCTCGCCAGGCAGATCTCGCGATGCCGGTCGCCCCATAAACGGTTGCCAATTGATGTGTAGGGGCGGGTTTCAAACCCGCCCGCCCCGCACACGATTGTTCAAATTCCTTCACCTCACGACGAATCTTCCTTTTTCTGCCGGAAAATCGGCCTGAAAGGTGACTGATTTTCGGCGATGACTCGGGTGGTTTCGAATAGAAACCCGCTCCAGTTGCCGAATTCCTCGAAAACTCCTCCATGGTATGAGAGTTGCTTAAAATTACCCAACTCAACCAGAACGGGAGCAAACGAGTATGAAGAAGATCACCGGTCTCCTGGCAGTGGCGATTGCCATGTTCCTCATGAGTTCCACCCCGGCCAATGCGGCCGACAGGAACGCCTGGTTTGACGCGACCCACTCCTTCCAGCCTCAGGTCGAAAAGCTCGTGAAGAAGGTCAAGCTCGAAACCCGCAAACAGCACGCCCGCCGCCACCGCGCTCCCGAACCGACCCCGAAGCAATACAAGGTCGGCGACGTCGAGACGTTCTGGACAAAAAACATCGCTGAAAATAAATTCGAGCAGACCCGCGCCGTCCTCAAGGCGATCGGCGAGCACTGCTACCTCTTCGTCGAAGAGGGCAAGACCGTGGCTGATTCCGCGATCGAAAAGGTTCAGACCTCGTTTGACAAGACGATCTACCCGACCGACACCTCCGCCTTCGGCTCCGAGTGGAAGCCCGGCATCGACGGTGACGAGCGCATCACCCTCCTGATGTTCGACATCAAGGACGGCTTCGACCCGAACGGGAACGGCGGCTACGTCGGCGGCTACTTCTTCGCCGGCGACGAGTATCTCCAGTCCCAGATCCCGGCCGACGTTCCGGTCAAGAGCAACGAGCGCGAGATGTTCTACCTCGACATCAACCCGGCCGACCCGACCGAAGACCGCTACATGTCGATCGTCGCCCACGAGTTCCAGCACATGATCCACTTCATCCACGACCCGCGCGAGCGCTCGTGGGTCAACGAGTGCTGCTCCCAGATCGCCCCCTACCTGTGCGGCTTCGGCCACGCCGGCCAGATCAAGAGCTACATGCAGAGCCCCGACAACAGCCTCACCGCCTGGTCCCAGGAACGCCCGGTCGCCAACTACGGCCAGGTCTACCTGTGGGGCTACTACCTGATGAACCGCTACCTCAAGAACGACGCCGACCGCCGCGCCTTCTTCACCAGCCTCGTGGCCGACGAAGCCCAGGGCATTGCCGGCTTCGACAATGCGCTGAAGCCGTTCAAATCCGACTTCCGCTCCAGCTTCACCGAGTTCATGGTCGCCAACTTCATCAACAACTCCAGGCTCGACAAGGGCCAGTATGCCTATGACGAGACGCTCAACAAGCTTCGCCTGCCCGCCGCCGGAACGATCTCGGCCCTGCCGGCCGAAATCAAGGACAAGGTCTTCCTCTGGAGCGCCGACGCCTTCAAGGCCGACCTCTCGAAGCTGAACAAGGCCCTCACGATCGAGTTCGCCGGCCCGGCCGCCGACTTCGGCGACAAGAAGACCAACGGCTTCGTGGTCGCCGCCGTCCTTTCGAACACCCGCGACGCCTCCGCCTCGAAGATCGAGTACATGAAGCTCGAACCCGCCGGCGAAGGGAAACTGCTGGCCGGATCGCTCTCCGTGCTCGCCGATGAAGCCTTCGACACCCTGAACCTGATCGTCCTGGCCCAGGGCCCCGACGGCGTCGCCGATGCCGCCTACGCCAAAGCGCCCGCCATCCCCTACGTCCTGAAGGTCACCGACCAGGGCGCCGCCGCCCCCGCCGTCGCCCGCGGCCGCCGCACGATCCGCGCCGCCGAGCTGATCGCCGCCTACACGACAGCCGCCGCGTCCCTGAGCGACCCGAAGGCCGCCGAACAGGCCTGCATCACCCTCGAAGGCCTGACCGCCGACCTGACCGCCGCCGCCGCCGCCCAGCTCGAAACCGGCGACACCACGATCGTCGACGAGTTCCTCGCCGGGGCCGCCGATTCCACCAGCCGCGAAGCCCTCCGCCCCCTGGCCGCCCGCCTCGCCGACCAGCTCCGCTTCGCCGCTTCCCAGAACGCCTCCGAAGCCCTCACCACCCGCATCGAAACCCTCAAAAACTTCTGATCCGCTGAACCGAACGGCGGCATTCCGACCCCGGAATGCCGCCGTTCATGCTTTTGATGAGATGGTCATGATCACGTAGGGGCGGTTCGCGAACCGCCCCTACAGAACGATGTATCAAACATTGAGGGACGTGATACCGTATGATGATCGCGCGCTTGCCTCTATGAACGCGGCGAACTGATCGGCTATCGGAGCCGGCCGGCGGTGTTTCCTCCGGAGAAGATGAAGGCGCATCCGCATCTGGGGAAACTCTTCGATCACTCGCAGGTCCGGTCCGACGATATAGGACGGCAGAACGGCCATGCCCAGCCCGTTGGCGACGATCTGGCGCACCAGGCCGGCGCAGTTGATAGGGAGAACTGACCTTCACGCAGGCCCTCGAACTCGCGGCCGAACATGGTCACACCGAGGACCACCACGTCCCCGTCCGTCAGCCGGATGATGTTGTCAGCAGGCCGAGATACTGAAGGCTTCCGATGAAGGCGACGACTTCGAGGACGGTGATGGCTGCGACGAACCCGTAGAACCGGCGCGCGGTGCCGGGGTCGGTCCAGTCCCACTTCGAATCGACGCCGTATGTCGCGACGCCGTCGACGAGGGCGAATGTCGCGAACGCGAGGGCGAGGCCGGGTGCCAGTGGCCACGATTGCAGTCCCGTCCAGACCAGGCCGCGCGATGCAATATGGCCGGCGGTTGCCAGGAGGCGTTCGATGACCCCGCTCCAGGAAACGAACGTTTCATCGGGCCCGGCCGAAGGTTGCGTCTCTTCCTTGCCGGCAGAAGCAAGACCCAGGGCAAGGGTGAAGAGAACCTCCGCGCAGCCGGCTGAAATCCCGAATCCCAGCGCATTCCCGATTCGCGGGAAGGGGCCGGCCGCGAGAAATATGACGGCAGCTATACCAAGCTCGCACGCGGCCGACCAGAGGCCCCATCCAAGGCACTGCCGGAACTTGTTCGTCGTGAGCCGCTCGAAAAAAGCGGAAACGGGGCCGGCGAGGATGACCTTCATCACGACAGCAGCGCCCCATGCCGTTGCGCCAAGACATATCCAGGTCCACGAAGCCGTGCCCGCCATTCCCAGACCAAGCGGCGGCACGAGCCCGATGAGAAGAAACGCCAGTATTTGCAGCACCCAGAGCCTCCAAACATGATCCTTGGAGAATACCGTACGTCGGCACCCGTTCAACAGAAGAATCACGTGTCTCACCCGGTTCATCCAAATTCTGAACAACATTTTCCCCGGGTGTGGTGTTCGGCTGATGACTGTTGGAAGGTGTTCGGCCGGGCTTCGGCGGTCCCGGCGGCCCTTCGAAATCACGGACGGAGGTCGCCGGCGTGGAGAGAAGGAAGATCTACCCGCTCAGGGATGATTTCGTGTTCAAGTTCGTGTTCGGGAAACCGGGGAACGAAGGCATTCTGGCGCGCCTGCTCGATGCCCTGCTGCACTTCGAGGGCGACCGGTGCATCGAGGGGCTCGAACTGATCTCGCCGTTGAACCTGCAACAGTACCGCGACGACAAGTTCACAATCGTCGACGTGCGCGCCTTCGACCGCCGCGGCCGCCGCTTCTCGATCGAGATGCAGGTGAGCGCCGACCCGGTGTTCGAGAAGCGCATGGCCTACTACCTGGCGCTTCTCTACGCCGGCCAATTGCGGAAAGGCGAGCCCTTCGACGGCCTCTGCCCCGCCTACGGAATCGCGGTGCTCGACTTCGTGCTCTTCCCCGACCGCGAGCGATTCGAGTCGGGATATGTATTCCGGGAACAGGAAACCGGCGAAATCCTGCCCGATCTCATGGAACTGCATTTCGTCGAGCTTCCCAAATACCAGATACGCCGCCGGACCTTGCGGACACGCCTCGAAAAATGGTTATATATTCTGAAGTTCGGCGAACGGTACGCGGCCGACCGTCCGTTGCCCGAAGAAATTACCGCCGAACGGGAGCTGGCCATGGCGATCGATGAACTCCGCCGCGTCAACGCCGACGATCAGATGCGCGCCATTCTCGAACAGCGCGACAAGGAAGAACGCATCCAACTCACCCGCCTCAAAGCAGCCGAATCCCGTGGCATCGAGAAGGGCATTGAGAAGGGCATCGAGAGGGGCATCGAGAAGGGAATGAGGGATGAACGTGCATCGGTTGCTAGACGTATGCTCGATATGGGGTGTGACGACACGATGATACTTCGAGCTACGGGCCTGTCAGAAGCAGAACTCACGAGCCTGAGAACGATCAAATGAAGGGGGCTTTTTGTGTTTTAGGGCATGAACCGGACAACTGGCGATGACATGAACTCTCTCAATCAACTCTCGCTTCCGATGCCCCTGTATCCGATAAGCTCGTCGAGCATCCTGATGATGCTGGTGTGCACCGTCTTCATCCTGATCGGGTTGACCTTCCCCTCTTTCCAGCGGTGAGCGATGCAGCAAGCCAACAATTTTCCCGTGTTTCAAGCTTCACCCATGAACACGGCCGCCATTTGCTGTTTTTTATCGAGAAATAGTCTCTTCAGTTCTTCGGAAACAGGCCCCGGCTGGAGGGAGTTGAGGTTTTCGAGAAGAATTTGCCGGGCTTTGGCCAGATGGCCCGCCTCGGCGAGTTGATGCCTGCCTTGCAGTCTCAGGAGCTCAGCGGGAACGGCGAGACCGGCCATCCATTCCATCTTGCGCTCGAACGTGGCCAACGCGGGCGCGACGTCGGCGACGAATTCGAATTGGGTGCGATCGAGGAGTTTGTACCTGATGATGTGTTTTTTGAACGCACCGTAAAACCGGTTGGCACAGGAGTTCATCGAACAGATTGATGCGCGAATTCTGCTTTTGCCGGCATCCTGCAGTTCGCCTGCCGGGATACCCGCGAGGATTTTCTCGATCCCGCTCCTGACGATCCGGACGAGGTTGGCTCCGATGCCGTCATCCCCCCCCCAGACGGTGAACCCCTCTGCCGCGAGCCGCTCCAGCAGGTCGATTGTCACGCCGACCGTTCCCCGGCCGCCTTCCGGGACGTCGCTCGATTCCGGCCACGTCTTCACATGGTCGATCATGGCCCGGATTGCCGGATGGGCGGCTTCGAACGTGAAAAGCCGCGGAATATACCAGTTGAGGGTGTTGGCTCTCTCGATCAGCAGAAGCTGGGAATCGATCAGCCCGGACCGGCTTGCCGGGGGCTCCCCCAGACCGATGCGAAAGCCTGTCATGACGGCATCGGATGGCGCGTCGAGAGCCACAAGGTCTCGGTCATCCGGGAACCGTTTGCGGAAGACCTCCACGAAACGAAGCGAAAAGGGGCCGAGTTCGGCTTTCAGTTTCGCGTGATCGTATTCGTGGAGGTCTTTCTCCATGCACAGCACGTCATGCGCGATGCTCTCGAACATTAACCATAGATTAAGATATACATCCCTGAGCGGTCCGGGAGACGCGCCGTCCCCTGAAATGACCGCATTCAGTCGGTCGAGCAACCCCTGCAGTTCGGTTTCGAGCCTCGTTTTCTCTTGCGCTACAAACCCTTCGGGCGGGGTTCGACAAATCAATCTTCCCATGGCTCCGTTCTCCATTCATTCGAGCTCCCTCGCCGTTGGTCACCGGAAACCTCTGCCGACTGGCGAGGACATGTTGTCATCAACAACGAATTTTTTCTCACGTTTCGGAATACCGTACCAATGATTTTACTCTCCTCTCCTCTTCTAAACCTCAAACGCCCCCCTTCTCCCTTCCACGTGCCGACAGACCTTGCGGACTCACCTCCAAAAATGGTTATATATCCTGACGTTCGGCGAGCGATACGCGGCCGGCCAGCCGTTGGCCGACGATAATACCGCCGATCGGGCGATGACGGTCGGGAGAGATCTGTGACGACGATTTTCCTGGTGGGACTGGTGGTTCTCGTGGCGTATGTCATCCATTGGATCCGGAGCGGAGGCTTGGCGCTCGAGCGACCACCTCTTTTCGATCTGCCAGAAAGCGGCCCCATCCCGGATGCCCGGGAAAAGTTCAAGACGTTTCTGTATCTGCGAGGCATCGACGATCCGCCCGAGGCGATCTTCAACGGCGACGTCCGGGCGCGGCGAATGGCGTTGCGTGATTTCCTGGACCGCCTGACGGCCGAGGCGCCGCCGCGACTCGTCGCTTGCCTCACGCCCGAAGAGCGGGAAAGCGTGTTCCAGGAACTGGAACGGAAGTTCCTGGGCTCAGGCCCGGAACGCGGCAGTTCATGACCCTGGCATCCGGCGATGGCTTGAACTCTCTCGATCGGGTCTCTCTTCCGATAACCCTGTATCCGAAACGCTCGTCGAGCATCCTGATGATGCTGGTGTGCACCGTCTTCATCCTGATCGGGGTGAAATCGGGGATGTGGCTGATCGCCTGCTTTTTCGGGCTCGGAATTCCGATCGGGATCGTTCAACTTCTCCCGGGGGCGACGTTTCTCAGGATCGAGGAAAAGGGGTTCGTCTCCTGCGTCCTGTTCCGTGAAACATTCACCCGATGGGATGACGTGGAGCGGTTCGGGGTGATGACGATATCTCACGGCGGAATGTCGGTCCAGGAGACGGTCGGATTCGATTATTCCCCGTCGTATCACGGTTCCGAGGCCGGCCGCAGATTGGCGAAAACCCTCGCGGATTTTGAAGGCGCCCTGCCGCAGGACATCGGGGAAAGCGCCTCGCAGCTCGCGGCATTTATGACGGCATGCCTCGAAAAATACCGTTCTGCACCAGGCACCGAAGAGGGAATTTCGGAATATCAAACCTGAGACAATCCTCTCTCAGCGTTTCAAACTTCTAACTTCACCCTTCAAACTTCCGCGAGCGCCGCGGTTCGCGCCGAGACTCAGTCCTCCGGCCCGGTGTTGAGGCTCCGGCCGTTCAAGAACCGTCGCAGTTCGTCAAACAGGGCGGACTTGTGGGGCAGGGCGAACCAGATGCCGTGAAGGCGGTTGATGTGGTTGATATGCTGGTTGAACAGCGCCATGAGCGCGTCGGGGTTTTTGGTCCGGACGAAATGCTCGGCGATGACCTGCATCAACAACTGGTTGTATTCCCGGGGGGGATTGTGGAGAAACCGGTCCACATAGAAGAACCCGCACTCCGACGGAAAGTAGAGCTTCTCCCACGGGGCAATGAAAGCCGTCTGCAGGAAGGGAACGGCCGCGGCGATGTCCATCTTCCGGCGGACGGCCAGAAGAAGAATGTACAGGGACAGTTTCTTCCCCAGCTGGTCTCTCGTCGCGAGATCCTGCGCGAGGATGGGAAACACCCGCGCCGACACCCGCCGGCCCTGAAAGAGGGCGCTGAGGAGCAGGGCCAGATCTTCGTGGGCGGGAACGGCTCCGCCGGCGATGATCCGTTTCGTCGCCGCAGCCACGTCGGCCGCCCTCGGGGAAAAGGTCACCGAGACCGGCGGCGGCGGTGACGCCGATGGCGCCGGGCTCGCCGCGTTGTCGGTCGGATGCTTTCCCCCAGGGGTCAGGGTCTTTTGCGTCGCCATCGTATCGTTCCCCGCGACAAAACCTGCTCCGGATCGATCCTTTTCAGGGTAAATGTATCAATCTTATCCAAAAACCGTCAAGAAGCCCGGTCTTTCCCTTCCGATGTCTGGTGAAGGGAAGCTTCCCATGGCGATCGATGAACTCCGCCGAATCACGCGGGAAGCGCATCGAACGTTCGGGAAATCAGTTCATGGTTTCCAATTGCCGCATCTGTTTGGGCGGGAGGGCGACCGGGATCTTGAACTCGAAATACAGGTCGAGGCCAAATCCTTGCTTGAAGGCCTCGAGTTGGCTTCCTCCCGGGCCCTTTTCCCGGAGTTCCCGCAGGGTCGTCGCGAATCGCGCCGGGTCCGAGGTCGCCAGGCCCGATAACCAGCGACGGAAGGCATCCCGGACGACCACCGTGAAATCCCGGACCGTGAAATCAAAGGTATACAGGTTTTTCCTGATCCTGTTCCACCGCGGAAATCCATCTCGCAGAACCCGGACAGACCTCGGCGCGGCCCGGCGCACGTGCCGCAATCGCTGGTTGATTTCAGCCACTGAGAGAGGCTCCGAACCAAGCTCGGTGAGGTATTCCCGACGCATGACTTCGATGAGCGCCGGCACCTCCTCTGGGCAGGCGACGGCGGCGAACCGCAGAAGATCGTAGGCATACATGACAAAGGCCGAAATCCAACCGCGCTCTTCGGCAAACGTCTCATCCGGCACGAACTGATACTTCCCGTAGATGCTTTCCATCATCGAAACGGTCAGTGAATCCGTGGCCAGATCGACAAAGAAAAAGAGGTTGTCATCGGAGCGGAGGAAGCTGCGGTTGAAAAAGAAGGTGTTTATGCCTCCCACTCCGGCAGCCCGACGGATCTCCTTCGAACTGACCAGCGGAATCTCTGGAATCTTCTTGAGAAGATTGGTGTTGTGAATGAAAACCGGCCGGATCGTGGCAATGGCCTGCTCGATCTCCTCTGCCGCCGCGGGGGGAACTGCCACTCGCGGCCGCCTCAGGAGAGCATCGCGGTTGGCGGCACTGACCTCCGCCAGGCACGCAAAGCCATCCTGAGGCCCGGATGAGGTCAATCCGTGGTGCCAGAGTGCAAGGCGCAAAGCTTCTGCCTGCCGCGACCGCAGATGTTCGACATCGTCGAGAAGGCTGAAAACACTCTCGAGATAGCGAAAGATCAGTTCCCGGGAAGAGGTCGCCGTGCCGTTCTCGACCGGAAGTGCGTCTTCCCGCCTCGAAACATTGGCCGGGCCACTCTTTGGGAAAAGTGCCGTATGACCTTCCGAAGCCATGAATGCCTGAAATCCCGGGTGCCCGTCGAGACGAAGGGCCAGGCCTCCCGAGTCTCGGGATTGACTGTCCAAAAAATCGATCAGGCCTTCCAGGGCGGAGTCTTTCCTCTCTATCTCCCGTTCCCCGGCGGCTCCAGAAACCGTGATGGCCATGAACAGGGCTAATACAAGCCCAACCATTCTCATCGGTTCTGTGATCTTTTCGAGGCTTTTCATGAAATCTCCCCTGTGGCGATGAAGATGAAAAACCGTGCCCAGTGTACCAGAAGTCTGGCCGGATCGTTGAAAATACCGTTCGGCTCCGCGCCCCGAATAGGGAATTCCGCCTAGCTGGGGATTTTCACTCGCTTTTGACGGGAATCGACAACCAGTATCGGATGAGTGGAAGCATGAGAGGCGTCACACAGGCAGCCGGCCAGAAAACCGTGATCAGCAGGAACGCTTTTGCAAAATCCCGGATGAGAACCAGCCATCCCCACGCGCAGGAACTTCTTTCGAGGATATAGAATTGAACGTTGTTCCGGTTCAAGCCTCCTTGGCCGATGGAACCTACAGGCGCGCCCTCAGCCGGTATACCAA
>CAYMEN010000058.1:0-12181 GCA_964389325.1 uncultured bacterium
TCGTCTCTTTCTGAAGCTTGACGGCGTCCTCCGCCCTGCCGGCCATCAAATACAGCACCGACAGCCGGTCGGTGACCCGACGGAAGAGAGTTCTGTCCTGCAACTCGGCCCCCGCCTGGACGGCGGCCTGAATATCGGCCGGCCCGGCACCACCGAGGGCAACGGCCAGGATCAACGGCAGGAAACGGTTATTCTTTGACATACAGGACATACTCCTTCCCGTCTCGCGACAAGGTCACACTCCTGGGCTTGATGGACCGAACGGCGAACCCTTCGCAGAAGTCTCCCTCGCGAACCATGTCCTGGCCGAGAATCGCGACCCGGTCGTCATCCGACCCGGTCATGATGCCATGCAGGACCGGCAGCTGCTCAGATTCTCCCGATCGATCGGCGGAAACCTGGTTTTGCGCGGAAGCCCGGGCCAGCTCCGCCATTTGCTCGTTTGTCAGTCGTTGCGCACCTTTTCCAGGCCGGAAAATATCGCGCGTCTGGCTCCAGGTGCCTTCCGGCCCTTCCGCGTCGGCACGCTCCCAATCGGCCATGTATTCACTTATATTCCACTTGCCCTCTTTTCTGGCGGTTCCGGTGCCTCCACCTTCGCCGGGAGGGGATTCAGCCCCGGGCGGAGTTCCCTGTCCACACTGGCCATCAGCTCCCGAAGACGTCTCGGCGGGGGGATTACCGCCCATCTGTGAATAGGCAGCCGTTCCCAGAAGCACCGTCAGGCCGACGGCCAGCATCAACCGCACATGTCGATTCATCGCTTCACCCGCCATAGATGTAGGTTTTCACGCGCATTTTGATCGCCAGGGGGCCCGGTTTCGGCGGCACAACGGCCTCCAGCCCATCCACATCGATGAGCCGAGGAATTTTTTCGAGACGTTCCAGGTATGCTCCAAGGTCGCGATAGAACGTACGCATTTCGAGAGAGAGTTCCATCTCCGCATATTTGACCTGCGTCACCGGGTCGCTCGGGGCAAGGCGGATTCCAAGCGTTTTCGTGATGAGGGTCGCAGGGGTGACCGATTCGACCCGCATCCGGTTCGTGGTCGACGTGGTCGTGATCTGCTCGAGAAGGGCGCCGGCCTCGCTCCGTTTCGGAAGCTGTTTGGACAGTTCGGCCGAAAGAAGCTGTGTTTTCTTGATTTCAGCCTGGAGCGTGGCGATTTTCGATTTGGCGTCGAGAGCCGTGTTCAGGTCCTGGCGCAGTTTTTCATTCGTCTGCTCCTGGGCCGAGATCCTTGTCAGACGCACCGGATGATTATATTGATAGTCGTAGCCAACCAGGGCGAGGCTTGCCACAAGCATCACGATGATGATCTGCTGGTTCACGACACCCTCACTTTCCCGGCGTTTTCGGTTTCAGATCGCATGAGAGCGAAAATTCGATGATCCCCGTGTCGTCCCCGCTCCTCTCGCTCTTCTGCCAGACGACATTCTGGAATGAAGCGGAGGCCTCGAGGTTCTTGATGAATGTCGAAAGGGCGCCAAACCCGAGACTCCGCCCTTTCATCCTCAGGCCGCGAGGCCCTTTTTGCGCCGTCTTCTGACCGCCGCCGCTCGCGCCGCCGGGCATCCCCGCCTGGCTTCCACCGCCCTGATCGAGCCCCGAGGTCTGAGCACCGGCGAAATCATTCGAACGAATCTCGCTCAGCCAGACTTCAGGCGGCATGCAGGTTCCCAGGTCGGTAAAGATGGTCGACCAGAAGATACGCTTGCGAAGAATGCTCTGGATAAAGGTGTTCCGGATCGTCAGTTCCTGCTTATGTTTCACCAGCTGGTCATACTGTCCCTTGAACGAGGCCACCTGGGAAAACTCGTTGGTCAACCTGAGGTTTTCCGCGGAAGCACGCGTCACCCGCGCCTGATACGGCAGATACACCTGCCAGGCATACAGCGCGGGCGCCAGCAACGCGGCCAATCCGCACAGGGCCGGCACCACCACGGTGGCAATCATGCGCTGCATCCGCCTCCGCCGCTCAGCCTGCATCCCTTCCATCAGGTTGAGAACGGCCTTGTTGCCGCGCATGCCGCACAGAGCGGCCCCGACAGCCGGAACGATCACGGGCGCGAGACGCGGGTCGGGCGTCTGGCCATCCTTCGGGAGGAACGGAACGGATTTGAACGGGAAGAGCGGCTGGATGAGGCTGACCGTCAGGTTCTCCTGCAGGTTGCCTTCGAGACTGCGCAGATTGGCCGCGCCGCCGAAGACGAAGGCCTGGCTGACCTGGCTCTTCATCTGTCCCTTGAAGTAGTCGAGGGAAAGGCGCACTTTCTGCATCATGCGCTCCATCCCACGCCGGATGCCCTCGGAAACCTGGATTTCGACGGCATCATCCTCGTAGGCCCTTTTCTCCTCGGGCGAGAGGATGCCGATGGTCACCTTGTACTGCTCGGCCGTGCTCCGGTCGAGAATGATCTCCTGGCCACCCGACTTGTAGGGCTTGGCAAGGGACTGGGTCAGTTCCTCCCCCGCGAAGGGGAAGGTGCGGGCGAGGCGAAGGGTCTGCAGGTCGCAGACCGCAACCTGATTCGACGTCGCGCCGAGGTTCAGCAGGGCTACGAGATACGGCGAAACCTTTTCTTCGAACCCCTCCCCGTAGTTGACCCAGAAACATTCCCGAAGCGCCACGGGATACGGATAGACTCCTTCCAATACCAGGCCGGCTTCCTTGAGTTGCTCCTCCTTTTCCCGGAGCCAGGGAACCGGGAAGGAGGCAACGAGCACGTGCACGGACGTACGTTCCTCGAGAGAGGACTGCCCAAGGATGGTGAAGGTATGCGCAAGCTCGACCGTCGGCCCTTCCAGGCTCGGCGGCGGTTTCATCTCGAGCTCCATGACCTGCTCGAGCTGCTGCCTGGTCATGGGGGGTTTTTCCAGGAATTTCAGCTGGACTTCGCGATCTGCGGTGATCAGGGCGACGGATTTCGTCTCGTGACCGAAGGCGGCGGCGACACTGCGCAGCCCGTCGAGCAGGACCGGCTTTGTCAGCCCGATGTCACATGGCACGTCGAAGCAGTGCATGCCCCTGCAGATGGGTGTGCCGGATTGAAGTTCCAGCAGCACCGCCTTGACCGAGGTCGAGCCGATATCGAGGCCGATGACCTTCTTCAAGCCGTCAAAGACGATTGGTTGACTGCTCATGTTCCCAACACTGTCCTGTTCGCCGGCACCCGCCGGGGATGGAATCTGTTCCGGGCGAAAACAGACACGGCACTGCCCGGAAGAAAATCTCCGTGATCGTGGGCATTATCGACAGGGTGCCGCGATTTGTTAACGCCTTATCGCACTGGCCGAAAAAAAACGAATCTGCGTCATGTGCGTCATCTGCGGATGCGTTGTCCTCTGTGACTGCCGACACTGCGTCCAAAGGGGCGGGTTTGAAACCCGCCCGACCCGGCAACCGATGATCAGCGCAGGACTTTGGAGATGTTGAAGAGGGGCAGGAACATGGAGGCCGCGATCGTGAGAACGATCGTGCCCATGATGACCGTCAGAAGCGGCTCGATGGCGGTCAATATGGCGGAAATGGCCTCCGAGACCTCCTGGTCGTAGTATTCGCCGACCTTGTCGAGCATATGGTCGATCTTGCCGGTGGATTCACCGACGCTGATCATCAGCGTGACCATCGCGGGGAACAGGTGTTTGTGCTTCTGCATCGGCGCCGAGAAGGTGCCGCCCCGCTCAACGCTCTCCTGGATCGAGGCGATGACACTCTTCACCTCGGTGTTCGGAATCGTCTCGCTCGTGATCTTGAGCGCGCGCAGGGCCGGCACGCCGCCTTTGACCAGGGAACCGAGCGTGTGGGCGAAGCGGGCTACGTAGGCCTTGCGGAACAGGGTTCCGAAAAGCGGCACCCGGAGCTGGAACCAGGAGAACGCGCGCCACCCCCTTTCCCATTTGAGGAAGAGCCACAGGCCGACGGCTCCGAGGACCGTGAGACCGATCAGGGTGAGATACTGGTAGCGGAGGAAATCCGAGATGGCCATGACAATTTTGGTCGGCGTCGGAAGCATGCTCTCGCGCCCTTTGAACAACTCCATGAACGTCGGGAACACGTACGTCAGCAGGCCGACGACGACGCCGACGGCCACGAGGACCATGATTGCGGGCAGAACCAGGGCGCCGCGGATGCGGCCCTTGATGGCCTCCTGGTTTTCGGTGAAGGCGGCATACCGCAGCAGGATCTTGTCGAGCATGCCGCCTTCCTCACCGGCCTTCACGAGGCTGACGAACAGCGGGCTGAAGACGCTGGGATGTGCCTGGAGCGATTCGGAGAAGGATTTGCCGCTGGCGATCGCGGCGTTGATGTCGGTCAGCGCCTTCTTCAGCATGGGGTTTTCCGACTGGTCGCCCAGCGAGGCGAGGCTGGCGCGAAGGGTGCAGCCCGCCTCGATCAGGGTCGCGAGGTTCACATACAGGAACTTCAGCTCATGGGCTGACACCCACTGGAACTGTTTTCCGATCGCATCGAAGATGCCTTCGCCCTTTTTGGCCCGGATCTCGAGAACCGAGACCCCGCCGGTCATGAGGCGGGACATGACCTCGGTCTGGCTGTCGCCGAACTCCTCGCCGGAAACGGTGTGTCCCTTCGAGTCGAAGCCCGAATAGATGAACCAGGGCACGTCAGATTTCCTCGTTCTTCGTCACGCGCAGAATTTCCTCGATCGTCGTGACGCCTTTCGAGGCTTTGAGAAGCGCACACTTGCGCAGCGGGACCATGCCGCCTTCGACGGCGGCACGCCGGATTTCGGCGGCCGAGGCCTTGTTCACGATGAGGCGGCGGATGCCGTCGGTCAGGGTCATCATCTCGTGGACGGCGGTACGGCCCCTGTAGCCGGAGGTTTTGCAGTTGTTGCAGCCCTTGCCCTTGAAGAAGGTCAGGCCGGCGGGAACGTTCAGCTTGTCCATCTGCAGGTCTTCGAGCTCGGTCTCGGCCGGCGCGTATGGCTGGACGCACCGGGGGCAGATCCGGCGGACGAGACGCTGGGCGACGGCGACTGAAAGCGTCGAGGCGATCAGATACGGCTCGACCTCGAGGTCGATCAGGCGGCCGATCGTGGAGGGCGCGTCGTTGGTATGGAGGGTGGAGAGGACGAGGTGGCCGGTCATGGCGGCTTCGACGGCGATCTGGGCCGTTTCGGTATCGCGGATTTCGCCGACCATGATGACGTTCGGATCCTGCCTCATCAGGGCGCGCAGGGTGCGGCCGAAGGTGAGGCCGATGTCGGACTTGACGTGGACCTGGTTGACGCCCTTGACCTGCATTTCGACCGGGTCTTCGGCGGTCGAGATGTTGATCTTCGGGGAGATGATGTAGTTGAGCGCGGCGTAGAGGGTCGAGGTCTTGCCGCTGCCGGTCGGGCCGTTGAGCAGGATGATGCCGTTGGGCTGGCGCACGGCGGTTTCGAACCGCTCCAGCAGCTCGTCTTCGAAGCCGACGTCGCGCAGGGAAAGGCTGAGCGCGCTTTTATCAAGAATACGAACAACTATTTTTTCGCCCCAGACCACCGGCAGGCAGCTGACGCGCAGATCGACGTTCTTGTCGGTCAGGCGGGCGCGGATACGGCCGTCCTGCGGCAGGCGCTTCTCGGAAATGTCCATTTCGGCCATGATCTTGAGACGCGAGGTGATCTCGGCCTGGTTGATCTTGGGCACCCGGACGATCTCGATCAACACGCCGTCTATGCGGAACCGGATGCGAAGGCCGTCCTCTTCGGGCTCGAGGTGGATGTCGGAAGCCTTGTCGTTGATGGCCTGCCGGATGATCCTGCTGACGAAGTTGACGACGGCGGCCTCATCGGTGGCCATCAGGTCGAACGCATTGGCTGCAAGCGCCTGGTCAACTGTTTCGGACTTGTCGTCCTTCTTGATCGTGCGAAGGGCCGACGACATGTCCTCGGAGCCGAAGTAGCGGCGGATCACATCGAGGATGGCCAATTCGGGGGCGATTGCTTCTTCGACTTCGAAGTTCGTCTGGTAGCGGATCTCGTCAACGATGAACGCGTCGAGCGGGTCAGCCATGGCCACGGTGAGCACATTCCCCTTGCGGGCAACCGGCAGGAGCGTATGACTCCGGATGATGGTCTCGGGAACCAGCTTCAGGATATCCTGTGGAATCGAGATTTCATTCACCTCGATGAAATTGATGCCAAGCTGTCCGGCCAGCGCCTTGGCGATCTGCTCGTCAGTACAGATTTTCAACTCGGCGAGCACCTTGCCGAGGCGTTTGCCCAGTTCTTTCTGCTTGGCGAGGGCCTGGCCGAGCTGTTCGGCGGTGACGAGACCGGCGTCGACGAGGGCGTCTCCAAGTCGTTTGCGGATCATGGCTGTTTTCCCTGCCTCGGGTCGGAATCGTCATCCCAGTGCCAGTAGTAGTGGCGAGCCAGGTGAAAATTCGGGTTCAGGGACAACGCTTTCCGGAAATGCTCGAGGGCCGGTTCTTTCTGCCCCTTGCGGCGGAAGGCCATGGCAAGCTTGTAATGCAGGTCGGCGAAGTTCGGATACTGGTTGATGGCGGCCTCGAGCTGGCGGATGGCTTCGTCCAGGAGGAGAGGGTCATCGAACAGCGTTTCGAGATCGTAGGGAAACGGATTGCGCGACTTGTCGGGCAAGCCCGGCATCGCGATGATCTTTTTGAGGATGGCGATGGTTTCGGCCCAGTTCTCTTCGCGCTCACACGCCAGCGCCAGGGAATACAGGGCGTCTCGAAAACGGGGATTGCGTTCGATGGCGGCCTGCAGCTCGCGTTTTGCCTCGACGATGCGGCCGGCAGCAAGGTGTATCTTACCAACGAAGTAGTGCGTGTCTGGCCAGCCGGGTTCGAGATCGAGCGCGTTCGAAAATGCCCGCTCGGCTTCGGAAAGCTGGCCCAGCAACTCGTGACACCGACCGACGGCGAGCTGGATACCGGCGTCGCGGGGTTTGAGCCGGGCTGCATCGACGAACGCCGCGAGGGCCTCCTGGTGATTCCCTTTCTTGAAATACGCCTGACCGATCGTTCTGAAGAGTTCGGGATCGTTCGGTTTGTTGGCCAGCTCGTTCCGGCACTTTGCTATGACTTCATCAACGAGGTGGGTACTGAAGTATGATATGAATTTCCCCGGCACCGGAAACCTCCTCATCCTCTTTTCCGCCATTGTAGGCACTCCCCCCACGACAGCGCAACACCAAATTTCAAAATTCGCTTTTCCCACCAGAGACAGACACCATCCCACATATTCGGCCCTCCAACGGTCCCGGCCAGCCTCGCAATGTCGACATGCCCCCGCATTTTTCGGAACGACACGCATGTTCGGGTGTGGGGGCGGGTTTGAAACCAGCCCCGAGATGATAGAATTTCATGGCGGGGAGACGGGATTTCGGGGTAAAATGATAAGAGAAGGGGTCTTACGGAAGGGGATACCCACTGGGACATGAGAACTCACATGGTCGGACATCCCGGGCTCGGCGGCTTCACTATCGTCGAGTTTCTCATCGTGCTCCTCATCATGGGAATTCTCTCGACGGCCGGGTATCCGCTGCTCATGGATTTCGCCCACCAGAGCCGGCTCGAACAGGAGACCCGGGTCATCTTCCAGGACGTCTGCCTGGCGCGGCAGGCTGCGATCAGCGCCGGAATCGGCACCAGCACCGTCAACTTCATCCGGTTTCCCACCGAGTCATTCGCCTCGTCATACGAGATGCTCGCCCCCGACGGCTCGAACGTGCGCAGCGCCTTGATGGACGGCCGGCTCGACTCGCGCGGGGTCTGCGTCCTGCCCCTTTCGGTGCCGGCGTCGACCGCGACGCATTTCACCCTGCATTTCGACGAGCGGGGCCAGGTGGCCAACCTGCCGGCCGCCGCCGCCTCTTGTACGATCCGCGTTCATGCGTTTCGCGACGACGCGAACCCGCTCCTGCGAACACCCCTCCCCGAGAACGGAGGATGGGACATCATCATCGACAGTCCGACGAACCCGTCGGCCGGGCCGCCCCGGCTGGTGCAGCTGCCATGACCCCTTCCACCGCATCCCCCGTTCGTGCCAGGACCGTTCGTGCTGAGCCTGTCGAAGCACGATTCTCTCCCCTCACCCTTCGACAAGCTCAGGGTGAACGGGTGAGGACATTGCCATATGGTAAATATAATTTTATATATCGCAATGGATATTTTCTTTTCGAGGCCCTGATCACCGTCGTCATCCTCGGTTCGGCCGTCATCTCGCTGGTCGGATCGCTCCAGTTGAGCCTCAAGTCAGTCCAGAACGGCAAGAACCAGTGCCAGGCGCTGTGTCTGAGCGAGGGTGCCCTCGAAGAACTGCGGGCCGTCTGGGCGTCGAGCCCTGCCGTCATCGACAAGAGCGGCACCTGGCAGACGCTGACCACGGGAGGCACACCGCCGTTGCGCGACGTCGCGTTCCAGGTCAGGTATCGGGCGTTCCCGTGGGACACCCCGCCTGTTTCGGCCTCGGCCCCGGTCTGGGCGGCCCCGGTCCCCGTGATTCCCGGCAACGAGCTGTATGTGGTCGAGGTCGAAGCCCTCCCGCTCAACCCCGCCCTCTCCGACGAGGGCGCGACGTTATCGACCCTTCTTGGGATACGCGGGCCATGAAACGAACTCCACCCAGCGCCGGCTTTTCCCTCATCGAGATCCTGATGGCCTCGATCACGTTCCTCGTCATCCTGACCGGCCTCGCGACGACGTTCAGGTCCGGGATCACGACGAACAAGGCGATCCAGGACCTGGGCGACTGCCAGCAGGCGCTGCGCGACGGCATACGGCTGATCGCCGAGGGAGACGGAGCCGCGGTCAATCCGCATCCCGGTCTTTTTGAGGCTTCTCATGCAAGCATCGGAAGCGGTGGAGAACTGGAATATCAAGTTGGAGGGGCGACCTGGACAATCTGGATAGTCAACGGTCAGCTTCGTCGACAGCGAATAAGCGGTGGCCCACCCATCCAGAAAGCTCTCGCAGGGGAGCCTCTCCCCCCTCTCACCGAAACACGCAAAACCCGCCTGATGCTGTCTCCCGACACGACGGCGGCGAACCCGCTGGCCGTCCTCGCCAACGATACCGCCAGTATCGCGGTACGGCTGTCGCTCACGATGCACCGGGACCGCGACGCCGACAATCTTCCCAGCGGTGACGAGATGTTTCTGACCCTGCAGCCGACGATCTACCTTCGGAATTCGGAGAACTGACCCGTATGAGACTTTCGCTTCATCCGCGCCGGGGCTCGATTTTTATATACGCATTGATATTGATAACGATTCTCGGAGCCTACATCGCGAGCCAGAAGATCCTGACGCTCGACCACATGATTTCGCACACCATGACGCTGTTCGAGGCCCAGGCACGCCAGGGCGCGCAGAGCGGTCTGAACGCCTGCCTGCGTCTCGGGGCCCAGGTCACGCCGCCGCGGATGTTCTCGATGTTTTTTCCTAACGGCCAGGTCGCATCGATGGCGGTCTGGTATCAATTGACCGACGCGCCCATGCCGACAAACTCGCTGGCCAGCGTGACCGCCATGGTGTACGACCGGAACGGCACGCTGCAGGCCGTGCGCCGTGCACAGCAGAATGTGAACCGTAACAGCCACACCTTTTTGAACGGCACCTGGTCACGCCCCAGTTCCTCGCCGTGAGGTGTTCGCCCATCATATGATGCCGAATTAGAGGGCCTTGCCCCCGTGGCGGCGCAGCAGCTCGACCATGTCTTTGACTCCGTGCCTTTCCGCGGCATTCATGGGAGTTTTCCCGTGGGAGTTGGCGAGATTGACCTCCGCTCCGGCTTCGAGCAGCATTCCTGCAACCTCGACATGCCCGTGTTTTGCGGCAAAAAACAAAGGCGTGGCGCCTTCAGGGCTCGACCCTGCACCGGTTTGGGCGTTGACGTTCGCCTTGGCCCCGATCAATACCCGCACGACATCCGGATTGCCGTTATCGGCAGCCAGATGAAGAGAAGTCCAGCCGTTTGGCAACGCATCGTTTTTCTCGGCCCCACGCTCGAGCAAAACGGCAGTCACTTCCGGATGCCCCCCCTCAGCCGCCAGCAACAGTGGAGTCCAGCCGTCTTTTGACCGGCTCTGGATATCCGATTTTTTTTCCAGCAGAAGCTTCACCATCTCCAGCTGTCCGTTGGCGGCGGCTAACGCCAGCGGCGTCATTCCATTCTTATCCTTTTCATGGATCTTTTCAGGATGCTGTTCGATCAGTTTTTTGAGACTGTCCATACGTCCCTCTCTGGCTGCCTGATATACATCATTCACATCCGTTCTTTCCATGCATCCAGCGGCAAGAACCGCCATGATGCCGGCGAGAAGTAGGCAAAAGCGCATTGAAATTCGCATGATCATTTTCGGCCTAAATAAAAAGTTCCGGGCTCATTTCGGAGAGCCCGGAACTTCCACCAAAACTCAGTTGCCAGGTGCGGCGGCGCCACCGGCAGCGGGGGCGGCCGTTTCACCCGAAGGCGCAGCCGTGCCTGCATCGGCGGGAAGGACTCCACTGGCTTCGCCGCCAGTCACGACTTCGCCGCTCTCGCCCGCGGCCTCTGTACCGGCAGATTCGCCGGTTTCAGTTGCACCAACGCTGCTGGCGGGATCATTGACCGGCTGAAGAGCCTGAGTTTGTTCGGGAGGAATGGCCTTTGGTTGTTCTCCACAGCCAAGGCTCATGGCGCACCCGACCAACAAAACGGCAAAAAGCTTCCGCATAATCTTCTCCTTCTCGTTTAGCTCGCTGACCAAGAAAAGACTTCTTCGCATAACGCTAGCAAAGCCGATGGACAACGTCAACCAAAATTTCACTTCCGCTCATCGAGCACACCCTGTTCCCCCTCCGCCACAGCTTCTTTTGGGAGGCATGACAGGCTTGCCCGACAGTTGGTCGGTCCGAAATAGTTCATCCCGGAAGGTTCCGGCCTCGGTAAAAAACCGTGGAATTGCCATTCTGAGACTCAGAAAAGAGGTGATCGCCACCGACGTGGTCATGGCAAGCAGGATGGCTATCTGATACTTCACCGAAAGCAGGGGTGATGCTCCGCAAAGGATCTGGCCGACCATCATTCCGGGAATGCTGACCAGTCCCGATGATGACATGGTTAACAGCATCGGCGTCAGGGACGTGCGAAAAGCCTGGGAAAAAGCCGGCTGCGCGGCTTCCTGCGCCGTGGCGCCGAACGCCAGGGCCGTTTCGAATTCATTTCTCGAGGCACGCAAAGCGGCATAGAACCGCTCGATTGCAAGCGCCGCCCCGTTCATCGAATTGCACAGGATCATACCGGCAATGGGAATGATATGTCGCGGTTCCAGGACCAAGTCAGAGCGAATGACGAGCACTGTGAAGTAACAAAGAACCGTCGTTACCGACACGCCCAGGCTCAGGCCGAGGATCTGGGGCAAACCGCGAAATGCCACGCCACACCGGGAGACAATCAATTGCGTAGCGAATATCAACATCAATATATATGCACAGATCGTCAGAAGGGGGTTGTTGATCGTGAAAAGGCGAATCAGGACATACCCCATCAGGAACAACTGGATCGTCATTCTGACCACACCGACGATCAGTGACCGGCCGAGGTTCTCCCCGGCGGCGCGCGCGATCGACCAGATCCCGATGATGACGAGATAGGCGAAAAAGAGGTTCGACAATGAAATATCGACTGGATTCATCTCTTCAGACCAACGTTGCCTTCACGGGGATGTCCAGGGTGATTTTTCCATCACGGAAATGGAGTTTCCGATCGGCCTTGCCGATCAGGTCCCGGTCGTGAGTGACAAAGACAATCGTCGCTTTGGGAAGATATGCACGAATGTTTTCGAGAAGGACGGACCTTGCGGAATCGTCCAAGGCCGAGGTCGGTTCGTCGAGTAAGAGGAGTTTCGGCTTGCCCAGCAGGAGCCGGGCAATGGCGACCCGTTGTTTTTCGCCGCCGGAGAGGGTCGCGGTTTTTTGATCGAGAACGGCCCGTTCAAAACAAGCGGCAGACAGCGCCTTGAGCATTTCCTGAGAATCGGGAGCAGTCTCGGCACTTCTCGCCGCATACCGAAACGGAAGCAGCAAGGCTTCGCCGATACTCCCGGCAATCATTGTCACCTCTTGAAAAAGGAAACCGATATCTCTTCTCAGTGACGTCACATCATACGCAGGGAGCGGTTTTCCGGAGCATACGATCTCACCCTTCGTGGGTGTAACCAA
>CAYMEN010000058.1:12281-14660 GCA_964389325.1 uncultured bacterium
TCAGACCGGCATTGGCGACAATGCTTCATCTGAAGCACCCACTTTCCGCACGTTTCCCGGAGCTGAGCGATTTCTTCGGGGGAAGGGCGATGCGAGGCATCGAATTTGAACTGCGGAATGACAGGCATCAGGTTGTGAATATACACGCCCATCGAACCGATTTTTTTCGATATTTCTTCAATCTCGCTGAAGTTCACTTTTTTGATGACGACGGTGTTCACCTTGACGGCCATCCCTGCGGCAACCGCCATCTTGATTCCCTCGAGCTGTTTTTGAAGCAGCAACCGGGCGCCTTCCTCCCCGTGGAATTCGTTGCCGCCATACCTCACGAAACTGTAGATTTGTGCCCCGATCGAAGGAGTGAGCGTATTCAGCGTGACCGTGACATTTGAAACCCGAAGTCGCTTCAATTCAGCAACGTGGTCGGGCAGAAGAAGGCCATTCGTGCTGAGGCAATACAGCATATCCGTGTATTTTTCCCCGACCAAGCGAATCGTTTCGAAGGTTTCCGGGTTGAACAGGGGGTCCCCGGGGCCGGCGATCCCGACGACCGAGTTCTCGCTTCCGCGGGCCATCACTTCATCGACTCTGGCAAGCGCCTCGAGAGGCCCGAGCACGCGGCTTGTAACGCCCGGCCGGCTTTCGTTCACACAATCGAACTTCCGGATGCAAAAATTGCATTGGATATTGCATTCCGGGGCGACCGGGAGATGAATGCGTCCGTACGAGCGTGAGGCAATCGCGGAGAAGCAGGGATGCTTCGCAATATGCGCAGGCAGCGGCTTTTCCTTCTCGGTGGGATCATTCTTCATGGAAATATATACTCCTTTTGCGGTTATTGATCACTGCGAAACAAAAGCCAATCGCATATTCCCGTTCGTGCTGAGCCTGTCGAAGCACGAGAGGCATCGCCCTTCGACAGGCTCAGGGCGAACGGTTGGTTTTCATTCTGCATGACTCAATAAAGCGCGACAGCAGGAACTGGAGATCCAATCAGATCGACGAATCGTTTTTCGAGCTCAACGCGCTGCGGATTGAACGCTTCCAAAGAACCTTCGAACACCATCTTTCCCGCGTGAATCACGCCGATGCGATCACATATTTCATGCACATCGGAAAGAATATGAGTGCTGAAAAAAATCGTTTTCCCTTCTTTTTGAAGGTCTTTGATGAGATTTTTTATCATTTTCCGTCCGATGGGGTCAAGCCCGCTGCTCGGCTCATCCAGGATGTAGACATCGGGCTCATGGAGCATCGCAGACGCCAGAGCCAGCCGCTGCTGCATGCCCTTTGAAAAAGAGCCGACGCGCTTTTGATGGTCGCCCCACAGGCCCGTTAAGGTTAAAACCTGCTTTTTTCTCCCTGGATCGGGAGTGATTCCCAGGAGTCTGGCGCCGAAATCAAGCACTTCTTCGCCGGTCAAAAAATCATAAAAACTCGGTTTTTCCGGAGAAAAGCCGATTCGGGAAAGGTCCACGTCCTCGAGAGGTTTCCCGAACCAGGCCACGCTGCCCTTATCAGGCTTTACGAGGCCCAGAGCGATTTTCAGACACGTGGTCTTGCCGGCTCCATTCAATCCGACGAAACCGTAGATCTCCCCTTTGTGCAGGCTGAGAGTCACGTCCGAAAGAACGCTTTCTCTGCCTGTCTGAAGCGATTCACCGAGCAGTTTCGGGTATGTTTTCGAAATCCCTGATAATTGAAAAACCGAGTCCATTGGCTTCCTCGATGGGTGGAATCATTGGTTCAAACACGTCTTACCCAAAAGAACACTCCGGCCAAAAACAGTACCGAAATCTGCGCGACAACTCGATGAAAGACCGTCATATCGCGTTTGGAACCATAGATCTCCAGCGCATGCTGGCGGGTTTCTTCTTCACTTGAATACTCTTGGCCGTGGCCAGAAAGATTCGCCATAGGCCTGGGGTGCCCGTCGGAGTCCTGGATTGGCTGAATCTCGGAACGCGACACATACACATTTTCATCGTTCGGAGCCCCGGGGGCTTCGACAGCTCCCTCGTCGAGCCGTTTGAACTCCGGCAAGTCTTCAGGGAGCCTGGGAACCGGTTCTCCCCGACGCACCTTGGCGAGGTATACGGCCAGGAGATCGGGGGAGTCGGGATCGAGACCGGACAAGTCCCATTCCGCGACGGCTTTTTGCAGGAGCCCTTGTTCAACGTAGATTCTGGCAAGATGAAGGTGATAGTTTTCCGGGCGCATGACATCGACCCTTTTTTCGCCCGGATTCTTCCTGTATGCGTCCGAAGCGGCTACAAAATAGCGTTTGGCGACGTCGTTGTTCCGAGTATAGCGAGCATCATATTTTTCGACGTGATACTGAATGTACCCGATGGTTCCGTAGAGTTCATGGACTTCGGG
>CAYMEN010000059.1:0-13979 GCA_964389325.1 uncultured bacterium
AGCATGAACTGGTGGAAGAACTCGATTTTCTGGCGAAATACGACAAGACCAGGAAAGCCATTCAGGAAATCGTGGACATGCCTGACCGCCTCATCGATCTTTTTATCCAGCTTTGTCTGCAAAACAATGGTCGCCTTTCGGCGAATAAGAGGGAAGCGCATTTCAAATTTCTGACCGATATCGAACTGGCCGCCATGGAAAGCGCAGTCCGGAATGGATATGGGTGAGCCGTCACCGAGCCAACCCCATTCGTTCGCAACGCTTCATACGGCTTCATTGTCAGGGTTCACGCACCATTGTAGCGGCATGCCGATTTCGTTCGCGATTTTTTCGGCAAGGCGTTTGAAGTCTCTTTTCGCGTCCTGGACGGCGTTCGCGTGGCTGCCGATGGCGCCGTCGGCCGATGTCAGGTGGAAAATCGGCTTACGATGTTCTTGCGCCATCGGTATCAGACTGCGGTAGTGTCGTATCGTCGCCAGACAATACGGATCTTCTTCCTGGCGTATCGTTGCCGCCGGCGGTTGATTCAAAACGGACTCGCGATATACGCCGGGGATTCGTTGCGCCCATTTGTCGTAGGCTTTCACCGGTCGTTCCAGGCGCATTCCATACTGCTGACACAAATAGCCGATCGGTTGCATCTTGCCCTGAGGGAGCTTGAAGTCGGGGAAATCGTTTTTTTCGGGATTGGTATTCCAGTTCTCCAGTCTTTTTTGCCAGAGATTTTTCCAGCTTCTCAGCGTGGGACCGAGGTTCTTCAGGCCCTGGAGGGAGAAAAGATCCGCCCCAAGCGGGATCGCGACATGATCCGTCGCCACCAGCACCGACCGATTGATTGCGCCGAGGTTCGGACCGATATCCACCAGAATGATGTCTGCCTGGATCTTTCGGGCGGCCGACTGCATGACCTGCCAGAAGGAACTGAGGATTCGCATCGGGCGATACAGATTGTTGTCGCCCATCCCGTTGGGCCACTCGGCGGACAACACATCTTCAAAGCTCGAGAGATCGACATCTCCGGGCAGAAGATACAGGTCCGTTGCGATATTCTGCAGCATCGGCTCGGCGATGTCACCGACACCCGACAACGGCTTCACACATCGAAAGATCGTCGAGCCCGGCTCCTGCTGATTCCAAATCTCTTCAATCCTGTCTTCATCCAGGAACGCAGCCGTCAGATTCGCCTGCGGATCCAGATCGACGATCGCGACCCGCTTGCGCAGGCCGGCAAACATCCAGGCGAGGTGGTAAATGAGCGATGTCTTTCCCACACCCCCTTTGTTGTTGAAGAACGTCAGCACCGGCGTCGTCATGGCTTTCTCCGTAATGTACACACGACGGCGCTCTGATTTGCCTCGAATTCCGGCGAGGGATTCCCATTCCGCTCCATTTCTCTTCGCGCGATGGCAATTCCTCGCCCGAACGCTTGAATGAAACCGAATGTCTTCAGCACGACCCCGATATTCGGATTCCGGTAGTCGGTGATCCCCGGCTTGGCGAAATTTTCAGGGGTGACGTTCCCGTACGGGCCGCCCGGGCTGGAGATTTCGATCCGATCATCGAACCAATACACCCGAACGGGGGAGTTGGTGGTTTCATACGTGCGATGAAATACTGCGTTATATAATATCTGGTGTATTGCCGCGGGGGGATAGAGCATTTCGGTTTTATGCGTCGGGGCCGAGGTGATGTCGAAAGCAACCCGGTTATGCGCCTCGAGTTTTTCCTTGGCGCGCCGCAGCATTTCAACGATCGGACCGCCAATCTCTTCCTCGTCGATGACCCGGTCGGCCAGGTCGGTCCCGTCGATTCGAAGAAACTGGACATACGCCCCCGGCAGGAAATCCTGAGGGCTCTTGCCGATGGCCAGCAGGCCAAGCACCGTCGGTGTGGTGTCTTCGGGGGAGACGATCATCTTGCAGGTTGCCAGGCGCTCTTCATACGTGCGGCCGTTGGACGCCAACACGTCGTCGGCAAACGCAGCCGGAAGAAATTCGTTTTCAAAAACCGATTTGGAAAGGTTCGTGATCCTGGCCGCCGGAACCGGATGAAGATCGAAGGGAAGATTTTTGTATCTTCTTTTTTCATTGAGAACACGTTCTTCCTGGGAATGTAACAACGTCATGAGCTCTTCGTCGGAGTGCCTTTTCATCGTGTCTCCCATTTGTTCATCACGGCCTGCACGTTCGGAGCCTCATCATCGAATGACTCCAACTCCTCACGACGTTTCATCGGCGACGGCTGGGAAGTCATGGCCAGAGTATGGCCGCCGACACCGCTAAAACGGCCGCAATGATATGCCGCTCACCTTCTTAAAACCTCGTCTTCATGGTATCCAATCGCCGATTCAAAATCAAGACGAGCGCGGGTGTGAGCAGTGAATGAGACCAGATTCGAGCCGGGCTCTTTGAGGGGAATTTTGCCGAACGCCGTGGCGAACCATAAGGCGCCGGGCTCAATGGGAGATTTTCGCAGTGTGGTTCCTGGGCCGGGATGTTCATTCGAAGAAGCTTTTCACCAATTCTTTTTCCGCCAGGTATTCGTTCCTGGGGCAACCAAGCCATAATGCCGCCGTGTCGGTTGAAATGCGCTTTTGTTCCGCTGCGACAACCACTTCGTAGGCAAACCGGCCTCTTCTAGAAAACGGCACCGATTCTGGTTTGAAAAAATCAATGGTGAAATTTTCCCGAGCCCTCCAGCTGTCAGAAATCGAACCTCCGGCGATTTTCAGTCGTTCAATCTTGACAGAGCCACGCTCGAGTGAATTGAAAATGTGATATTTGGCGGCAGTATAGCTCAGGCCGAAGAAGTCCATAACTTTTTTCAAACCTGCGGAAGGGGAGTTTTCCGATTGAAAAACCTCTTTCACCTGTGCCCCGGGTGCAAGAAACTCTATGGCAAAAGCATTGGCTCTGGCTTCGACAAAGTCATAATCGTCATTTTCTTCAATGGTTTGAGTCAGCTCAGAAAGACTATCGTATTCATCAACGACGATTCTTCTCAGTTCGGAGTCCGGATCCCAGAGGAGATGACCCAGCTCATGGGCAAGCGTGAACCGTCTGACTCCAGCTTCATCGTTGTTCCCTTGAATATTGACAAATATACCTCTCCCGTGGTCGAACGAGACGGTGCCGCCGGCGATCGAGTCTGGAAGTTCAATCTGAACGAGAGGAATGCCGAGCTCCTTTTCCAGAAGGTCGCGCATCGATTTGATCGGTTCATGCCCCAAGCCGAGAATTTCTCTTGCTTTTGCGGCAAGATAATACCCATGCTTCCACACGGGGTAGTCCCTGGCTCCATAATTGGTGCTTGGCTCGAAACGATCCCGCGAGCTTTTGCCGGTGGAAGTTGCGAGCTCGAGCTGTTTCTTTATAACCCACGCTGCTTCGTTCAGCCCAAGAGTCAGTTGTTTGGTACTCCCGATAAGATTGCCCCAGTCGCGTAACCGATAGGCAAACTCAGACTCGCTTTTCCTGCTCTGATGGAGAGCTATCGCCATGTCATCCATACACATCGTCTGCGCGATTTTGCAGAGGATATGCATGGGGGTTCTTATCGCCGGGTTTTCCGCATTGCATACGTCATCTTCCGTTACGGATGCCTTTTTTGCAATGAGGGCGGGGGTCAGGCCAAGGGCTTCGCGACGTTGTTTGAGGCTCTCGGCAGGCTCGCTGTCTTTCATCGGAATGATCGCCGACCCATAGGCGAGTATCTCGCGAAGTTTCTCGACGCCGAATATTTTCAATGCTTGATAGGCTGACAGCCTGACGCCTTTGGCGGCTTCGTTATCGAACGCCAGGTGGTCCTGGCTTCTGACGAACAGACGATCGGATTTCAGCGCGGCTTCTTCGAGAGTGAGGTTCTCTTCGGAAGGGATAGCGAAAATCTCTTCAATGTCGCGAGCTTTCTGCCGGTCGGGCTTCACTTCCATTGCGGGTCTCCTCTGAGAATGCGGGCAGGCTTGCCGCTGTCGTCATCCCAGCCCATGTGCGCAACTTTATAGGCGCATGCTTTGAACGCCAGCGCAATCGAGTCGAGTTCGCACGGACTTCTCGGCTGATAGCGACTGGAAGCGCCGTTGAAAACAAGGGTGCCGGAATCAACAAACCACATTTCGCCTCCAGCGTGTGCCTGCCTGCCGCCGGTAAGATTCGTGTGCGACAAATACCCCCTGCTCAGGCATGCTCTGTTTTCACCATGCTCGAGAGCAAACGGAACGGCATCGGTGGCCACGGCCCAAAGGTATTTGGACTGAAGAGCCTCATCGCGGGCTCGTGGGGGATTGTCGGTACGCACATCTCTCGCCGGCGCCTTCCCCAGCTCATGCAAACCCTCGGAACGGGTGATTGCTCGTAATTCATCTTCGCTATTTTGCCGCGAAAGCTCTGGGTTTCTTGCCGGAAATTCATCACGATATTTTCTGAAGGCAACGAAAATCGATTTCATATTACGTATGGCACGCTTTCTGCGCGAATGTCGATCACCGGACAAAGAGACCCTGAATGGCTCGAACGGCGTTCACATGCTTCGTCGGTGCCTCCGAAACCGGCATGCCAAGCCGGCCGATATCGGGAGGGTCACTCGGTTCAGAGCGGACGACGCGGCACGACACTCCCGAACGGCGGATAGTATCCTTCATACGAAGGGAAGTATATCACAGCCTCGGCTCATCAGGAAATCGTGGACAGGCCTGACCGTCTCATCGATCTTTTTATCCAGCTCTGTCTGCGAAACAAGAGTCGCCTTTCGGCGAATACGAGGGAAGAGCATTTCAAATTTCTGACCGATATCGAACTGGCCGCCATGGAAACCGCAGTCCGGAATGGATATGGGTGAGCCGTCACCCAATCGCCGATTCAAAATCAAGACGAGCGCGGGTGTGAGCGGCGTTGCGTTCGAGAGGGGCGGCGGTTTCGAGACGCTCCATGAACGCTTCGATCATCACTCGAGGGACTTGGTGAGAGACACGATAAGGATGAATGAGACCGGATTCATCTCGCCAGGTGGAAAAATACCAGCGGAGCGGTTCCCGTTCTTCCTGCGCCAGGAACGCCTTGCCCCGGGGGCAGAGGCAGGGATTGGGCCGATGTTCGTCGCCTGTGCGAAGAACGCAGCTTCGGGGACATACCAGGCACACGGGGCTGTTGTTCGAGCCTTCCTTCACATCGGGTGATGTACGAGAATGGCCTGCTTCCGGCTGCGTTTCGACAACGGGCTTGCTGCAGAGCGCATCGGCGACGGATTCAGCCTCCCGGCTCACCGCATCGACGATGGGATGGATGCGCGCGGAATTCCCGCAGACCCGCAGCCAGGGAAGCGCCGTCCTGCCCTCGCTGGTGCATGCAAGGCCCCGGCCTTCCCTGGGAAGGCCCAGGTCGTGGGCAAGATCGACCTCAGGAACGAGGCCCACGGCGACGAGCAGCGTATCGCACGCGATGCGACGGAGTGTGTTGGGAATCGGCCGTCTCGTGTCGTCGAGAGACGCGATCGTCACGGCTTCGACATGGCTGTTGCCGTGGACGGCGATCAACGTTGAGGATGTCAGCAAGGGAACTCCGTAATCGCGCACGCAGGTCTGGACGTTGCGGATGACGCCGCCTGGCCTGGGGCCGGCTTCGACCACCGCCGCCACGTCCAGGCCCTCGAACAGAAACCTTCGGCACATGATCAGCCCGATATCTCCTGCGCCGAGGATGACGGCGCGTCTTCCCGGCATGATGCCGAGCCGGTTGATCAGATACTGGGCTTCGCCCGCCCCGAAAATGCCGGCAGGCCTTGCAGAGGGAATTCCGAGACTGCCGAACGGAATTTCCCGGCTTCCGGTGGCAAGAATGAGGTTCCGGAACCGGACGTCGTATCCTCCTTCCGGTCCGGCTGCTGAAAGGCGGCGATCGTGATGAAGAGCGGTCACATGCGTGTTGAGGCGGACGTCGATTCGATCCGCGGGGAAGCGGGATAACGCCTTTGCCGCGTATTCCGGCCCGGTCAGCTCGGCGCCGAAATACTCGACACCGAACCCGGTATGGATGCATTGTCTCAGAATGCCGCCAAGAGCATCGTCGCGCTCGAGGAGCATGATGCGGCTCGACTGATCGAAGCTGCGCAGGCGAGTGGCTGCAGCAATGCCGGCCGCTCCGCCGCCGACGATGGCGATATCGGTTTCGAGGCATAAGCGTTGGCTCATTTCAGCCATCCCGAAACCAGATTCGATCCGGGCTCTTTGAGGGGAATTTCGCCGGGTTCGCAATTCGACCATCGGGAAAGAAGACTCAGAATGCGGGGGCGGCAGAAACCGCCCTGGCAACGACCCATGCCTGCCCGTGTCATCCAGCGCACGGTTTCGATGGAGGTTGCTCCGCGGGACCACGCTTCGCTGATGGTCGCTTCATGGACTTTTTCACAGCGGCAGACGAGGGGCGAGGCAATCCCTGCTGCCGCCCGTTCCGGCGCTGTTCTTGTCTCGGCAAGGGTCGCACGCTCCCTGAGCTTTTCGGGCGATACCGCGCCGGCCGTGAGCGCTGTCACCACTTCGTCGGCAAGGGCCGGAGCCGCCGTCAGCCCCGGAGAACGAATGCCGTGGAGGGCCATGAGGCGGGCGTCGGTCAGAAGATCGTGTATCGCGAAAGCGTCACCCGGCGCCGTGTGCCGGATGCCGGTGAACGAACGGATGACATCCCTGCGCTCGAGGCCGGGGACGAGCTGAACTGCCGACTGCCAGATGGATGAAAGCCGTTCCCACTGTGCCAAAACGGCTGTTTCGTCATCGAGTGAGAGCGCCGGATTCGGCCAGGAAACGGCATCGGGGCCCAACAGGAGATTTCCGTGAACCGTTTCCTGGGCGAGAAAGCCTTTTGTGTGCGGCTGAGGCGGGCCGAAAACGATGTGCTTCAGCGTGCCTGCGAGGCGTCGATCCATCATGAGATACGCACCGCTTACCCAGGACAACGATGGAGGTTGAATACCGAAGATGTGCGAAATGCCTGGTGCACCGGCGCCGGTCGCGAGAATGACGATCCCGGATTCAACGGCCCAATCATCGCCTTCAAGAAGCCAGCCATCCGGTCTGCGGACGGCTATTTTGACGTCGCGTTCGGGTTTGAATATCAGACCGTTTGCAATCGCGTTCTCGAGAATCGCGCGGCAGGCTTCATATGGCGAGATCTGCGCAGAATCGGTGACCAGAAGGCCTGCACGCAAATTCGGAGAAAGACGTGATTCACAGGCTTGAAGCTCTGCCTGGTCGAGCAATTTCGGTGACAGTGTCGATGCATGCTGTTCAGCAAGCCCTCTGAGCCGCGCCTGGTCTTCTTCGGTGAAGGCAACGATCAGCGAAGGACGATCGACGAGCGGAATATCGAGTTTCGGAGCCCATGTGCGATACCACCTCAGCCCGGAGCGGCAGCGCTGAAACATCAGGCTTTCGGGCTTTTCGTGGATTCCCGAATGAAGAATGCCCGAGTTCGCACGGGTCGAGCCATTGGCAATGTCGCAACCGCGCTCGATCAGGGCAACGCGCAAAGACGTTCGCGCCAATCGCCAGGCTACACTTACACCGATGATTCCGCCGCCGATGATCGTGACGTCAAACGAGTTTTCTGAGGATGATTCAGGAATTCGATTCACTTTGAGATGATTGGGGGTTCAAAGAAGGCCCTGACGGGCTGCTTCCAGGTAAACGAACGGCGAACGTCTGCGAAAATAATCTTCGGTATAATAGCCTTCTCGATAATCCTGGTAATGACGTGCCCGCATTTCCCGAGTCGCGGCGGTGTCGAGGCCCAGACGATCGATCGTTTCCCTGATCTTTTTCTTGAGGCGTGCGTCGAGGCCGGGAGAAGGATAGATATGGCCGGTGACCAACTCCAGGCTAAACCAACCATCCTGGATGTCGAAGGGGTCCAGAACATCTTCGAAATCTCGCTTGCGACTGTTCATGGCAGTGCAGGCCAGCCGATAGTTGCTCCATTCATAGGCGAGTTCCGGGTTTCGAGATTTGGCGATGAAATGATCGACTGATCCCGTGCCCGTGACACGCTCGAAGGACACGGCAAGATAGGCGCAGATTCCCCCATATCGGGTATACAGCTCATCCAGGCAGGCGCGCCAATACGGCTCGAGCTTCACGTTCGTGGAATGGGGAGCGTTTCCCGCAAGACCGATCTTTCGCAAAAACACCTGTCCTTTGCGGCGAACGTCGGTATCGAAGTTCGATGGCTCGGGCTGAGGAGGAACGTGAATCACACGAGCCAGCCTTTCTTCTCGGCAACATAATTCCAGCGCATCCAGAATGGGTCCGTTTCGCCAAGGACGCGTTTCAATTTTGCGACGAGGCTTTTTGCCTTTTTCGCGTCGAACGCGGCGTCGGCCATGGCGAGGGCGGCTTCCTGCAAGGTCGTTTCTGCTTCGACCGAGCGGGCGTCTTTCAGGTCGAATGCTTCGCTGGTCAGCCAGTTCGAGACGTCTCCGCGTCTGATGAAGGGGCGTCTGTTCAAATCGACGCGTGGATGCCCCTGCGGTTCACGAACGACGTCGAGATCAAACCAGGCGTCACTGTCTGCATCGAATGTGGGCTCGACGGAAGCCATCACGAGAGGGGAATGGGTTGCCGCAATGATCTGTACATTTGCCTGGGTCGTCAGCGTGTTCATGACCCCCAGGAGAGCGCCGATGATTCTGCGCTGCCATTGTGGGTGGAGATGCGCCTCGATCTCATCGACCAGAAAGACGATCTGCGAGGTCGACGTTTCGCCGAGGAGTTTGCTTGCTTCGAGATGCTCTTCCCAACTCCAGACGAGGAGGTAAGCCAGAGCGATGATCCGTCGAATTCCGGCCGATGCATGCATCACGGGAACCGACTGGTCATACGGCATTTTGAGCGTGGGAATGTCTCTCGGATCATCGAGGCCGATTCTCACGAGTTCGCCGGGGACGATCGTTTCCTCGTATGCAGGTGAAAGTTTTTCCAGAACGGCGCAAAGGCTTTCGAAGGCCCGGCCTTTTTCTTTCTGCCATCCGGCCCAATCTGCGATCAGACCGTTGCAGAGCGGGCCACGCTCATCGTCTCGCAGACCGTCCCATACTTCCCGGGCGCTGAACACATAGGCCGGGGGGCGATCCTGGACATCGATATTCCCCTTTTTCCGCCAGTAGTTCCGCGCCGGGTCCCAGACGGCGAAACTGCCGTCGACCTGGGCATAAAGAACCAGGCCGGGATTCGACGGCCTGCCTGCTTTTCCTGTCCAGGCCTGTGCTTTCCGATCGAATGTGCAGGTGTAACTGACCGGTTTCGACTTCGCGGTGAAGGTGAATTCGATGGATGCTTTCTCGTTCTTGTAAGGCTTCGCGGGGAAGCCAGCCGACAGGCGGGGATTGATCTCAGCAGGCCATTTTCGAGTGAGCGACCACCAGACGATGTCCAGTAAAAAACTTTTCCCCAGGCCGTTATCGCCCGTCAGAAGATTGAGCCTGTTTCCGAACTCGAGTTCCATATCCGGCTTGGGACCGATATTCAACAGGTTCAGGCGTTTTATCATGGTTCTTCTCCCGCGTTATCCGATTGGGACCATGCTACGGCGATTCGTGCACTGGCAGATGACGGGTGTCAGCCGGCGAAATCGAGCTTGCCTTCGCGGACCTGGTATTTCGTTCCGCAAGCCTCACAGACGGGCTTGGCGGTTGGTTCGAGTTTTGCGCCGGAGACGAGCTTCACGCCGCACTGGCAGACCCAGCCGGTGATGCGGGCGGGATTGCCGACCAAAAGGGCGAAGTCGGGGACGTCTTTCGTCACGACGGAGCCGGCGCCGATGAAGCAGTAGCGGCCGAGCGTGTGACCACAGACGACGGTGGCGTTGGCGCCGACCGAGGCGCCTTTTTTCAGGAGGGTTTTGCGGAACTCGCTCTTGCGGGCGATATGGCTGCGGGGGTTGATGACGTTCGTGAACACCATCGACGGGCCGCAGAACACGTCGTCTTCGATCTCGACGCCGTCGTAGATCGAGACGTTGTTCTGGACCTTGACGTTGTTGCCGAGCTTGACGTTCGGGCCGGCGACGACATTCTGACCGATGCTGCAGTCGCGGCCGATCGTCGTGTTCTTCATGATATGGCAGAAGTGCCAGATCTTCGTGTTGTCACCGATGACGGCGCCGTCGTCGACGTAAGATGATTCATGCACGAAATACTTTTTGTCTGTCATGGGGCTCTCCCGTTGCGGCTTGGAAATTTCCAAAGGAAAGATACTCTCTCGATGGCCAGGTGTAAAGAAGCGCGAGGCATGAATGTTGCCCTGGAAATGAAGCCCGGGTGGAAGGTATAATCTCCCGTCGCGATCTCGCGAATCGAACGATTCAAGATATTGAATACTCTATAACTCGCATCGAGGTAGACGATGAAATTTCTCACGGTCGTTGGTGCCCGGCCTCAGTTTATCAAGGCAGCGGTTGTCAGTCGCGCTGTCAGATCGCGGATTGCGGCCTCCCCGGACAGTTCATTGCGTGAAGTGCTGGTGCATACCGGTCAGCATTATGACGCTTCGATGTCGCAGGTGTTTTTTGACGAACTGGACATTCCGAAACCCGATCACCATCTCGGTGTTGGTTCCGGCTCTCATGGCGCTCAAACGGGGGCGATGCTCGAGCGGCTCGAATCCGTGATGATGCAGGAAAAGCCGGACGTCGTTCTTGTCTATGGAGATACGAATTCGACTCTCGCCGGGGCGCTGGCTGCCTCGAAGCTGCATATTCCCGTCGCCCATGTCGAAGCCGGTTTGCGTTCGTTCAACCGGCGAATGCCGGAAGAGATCAACCGGGTCATGACGGACCATCTCTCAACCCTTCTTTTCTGCCCGACCCAAACGGCCATCGACAATCTACGGGTGGAGGGCCTCCCGCATGCACGACGGCCGGAGGTGAAAGTGGGCCGGACCGGCGACGTCATGTTCGATGCGGCCCTTTTCTACGGTGCTCGTGCCGATGGCAGATCGTTACCATCAGGATTCGATGGCCTTCACGGGAAAGACTTCATCCTGGCGACGATTCACCGGGCGGAAAACACCGATGATCCCGCTGCACTTGGCCGCCTTCTGGAAGCCTTGGAGCGAATTGGTGAGAGGCAGATGCCCGTTGTTTGGCCCGTCCATCCCCGGACGCGGCATCTCATGGAGCGACATGAAGCGCTTCGGGGAATGTGTTCGCGGGCTCGACATCTCCGCATGGTCGAGCCGCTCGGTTACCTCGACATGGTTGTTGCAGAACGTCGCGCTCGCCTCGTGCTGACTGATTCCGGCGGAGTTCAGAAAGAGGCGTTTTTTCACGGCAAGCCGTGCGTCACGATGCGTACCGAAACGGAGTGGGTCGAACTGGTCGATGCCGGCTGGAACGTGATTGCCGGCACCGATCCCGAAGCAATCATGACGGCTGTCGAAAAGATGCTGAGCACCCGCCTCGATCCTGCAAAACAACCCCCGCTCTATGGCGATGGTCATGCCGGAGAAGCTATTCTGGAAGCATTGGTTGCCTGGGCGAAATAATCCGAGTTTGTTTCAAGAGAAGAGGGGCACGGCTTATCGCCGTGCCCCTCTTCATTGCATCGGATCAGAATGCGTTGATCGTGGTTGCGACGTATTCGAGAGCTTCCGGAGGAAGTTCAGGGTAGACCGGGATGGCGAGGGTGTGATTCGCGGCATGCTCCGAGTTCGGGAAGTCGCCATGCTTGTAGCCGAGGGACTTGAAACACTCCTGTTCGTGGAGAGAGACGGGATAATAGACGGCGCATCCGATCTCTTTTTCCGTCAAATACTGCTTCAACTCATCGCGCTTCTCCACCTGGATGACATACTGGTTGTAAATGTGCTTTCTCCCGGGCTTTTCTATAGGAGTGCGTATATTCTTGTTGCCGGCGAAAAGCTGGTTGTAGCGGGCGGCGTTTTTTCGGCGGCCTTCGGTCCAGGCGGCGAGGTGGGGCAGCTTCACCGAAATGACGGCTGCCTGGATGGCGTCGAGGCGGCCGTTGATGCCCACTTCGAGGTGGTGATACTGTTTGGCGCCGCCATGAACGCGCAGTTTTCTGAGATGGTCGGCCTGCTCGTCACCGTTCGTGGTGACGAGGCCACCGTCGCCAAAACAGCCCAGATTCTTGCTGGGGAAGAAGCTGAAGCACCCGAAGTCGCCGATCGTTCCGGCCTGCTTCCCGTTGAATGCCGAGCCGATCGACTGGCAGGCATCTTCGATGACTGGGAGATGGTGTTTGCGGGCAATGGCCATGATGGCATCCATGTCGGCGCACTGGCCGAACAGGTGGACCGGCAGGATCGCCTTCGTGCGGGGAGTGATCGCCGCCTCGATCTTCGAGGCATCGATGTTGAACGTGTCGGGTTCGATATCGACGAACACTGCTTTTGCCCCGACACGGGCAACGGCGCCGGCGGTCGCGAAAAACGAATACGGTGTGGTGATGACCTCGTCTCCATGCCCGATCTGCAGGGCCATGAGCGAGAGCAGCAGGGCGTCGGTTCCCGATGAGACGCCGACGGCGTGTTTGGCGCCGATGTAGGCGGCGAGCTCTTTTTCCATCTTTTCGACGCGCGGCCCGAGAATGAAACCCTGGCTCTCCATCACGGCAAGGACTTCACTGACCACGTGGTCCTTGATCTGCGCATACTGGGGCTTGAGATCCAGCATCGGCACTTTCATCTTTTGAATATTCTCCTAAATATAATATGTCAATGAGTATTGAAAAGACAAAGCACCCGCCCCTTCAGAAGGAGGCGGGCACTTGAGAGCGTTCACGGGGCGTCTGCGCAAAAGAGGTCAGAGCCGCCAGTAGCGGAAGCCGGCTTTGCGGGCGACGGATGCTTCGAAGAAGCCTTTGACGTCGATCATGACCGGAGGCTTGTCGCCGCGTTCACACAGGGTGGCGAGTTTTTTCAGGGACAGGTCGCGGTAGGCCTCGTGACCGACGGCGAGGATGACGGCGTCGAAGGTCGGAAGCTTGCCTTTCAGCGAGTTCGTTATTTCGAGTCCGTATTCCTCTTCGGCCTCATGGGGATCTGCGAGGGGGTCGTGAACCATGGTCCGGACCTCATACTCCCCGAGCTCGCGAATGATATCGACGACTTTGGTATTCCGCAGGTCGGCGACGTTTTCCTTGAAGGTGAACCCGAGAATCAGCACCCGGGCGCCGCGAACGGTCTTGCCGGCGCGGATCATCTTCTTGACGGTGCTCTCTGCGATGAATTTGCCCATGCCGTCGTTGATGCGGCGGCCGGCGAGGATCACTTCGGGGTGATAGCCCAGTTCCTGGGCCTTGAAGGTCAGGTAATACGGGTCGACGCCGATGCAGTGGCCACCGACGAGGCCGGGGACGAACTTGAGGAAGTTCCACTTCGTTCCCGCGGCGGCGAGAACGTCACGCGTGTCGATTCCCATCTTGTGGAAAATGATCGCCAGCTCGTTCATCAGGGCGATGTTCAGATCGCGCTGGGTGTTTTCGATGACTTTGGCCGCCTCGGCGACCTTGATGCTCGAAGCTTTGTGAACGCCGGCCTTGATGATGCTGCCGTATACGTTCGCCACGAGCTCGAGGGTTTCCTCATCCGAGCCCGAGACGATCTTCGTGATCGTTTCGAGGCGGTGCTCCTTGTCGCCGGGGTTGATGCGCTCGGGGCTGTAGCCGAGCTTGAAGTCGGTCCCGAACTTCAGCCCGGATTCCCGCTCGAGAATCGGAAGGCACTCATCTTCGGTGACACCGGGATACACCGTCGATTCATACACGACGACCGAACCCTTGCAGAGATGTCGGCCGACGGATTCCGAGGATTTCACCAAGGGGGTGAGGTCCGGCCGGTTGTTCTTGTCCACCGGCGTCGGAACGGCCACGACGATGAACCGGCAGTCTTCGAGCGCTTTCGGATCGGTGGTGAAGTCGATCTTCACCTGCTTCAGGCCGCCTTCAGGAACCTCGCCCGTCGGGTCGATGCCCTT
>CAYMEN010000060.1:0-13768 GCA_964389325.1 uncultured bacterium
AGTTGGTAGAGCGCCACCTTGCCAAGGTGGATGTCGCGGGTTCAAGTCCCGTTTCCCGCTCTGATCGAAGGCCTTTGGCCGTGAGCGCCTGTAGCTCAGGTGGATAGAGCAACAGCCTTCTAAGCTGTGGGCCAGAGGTTCGAGTCCTCTCAGGCGCGCCGTTTGGTGTCCTGATGGGTTTTGGCTACGATGGACAGAGTAGCACAATGGTAGTGCACTAGATTGTGGATCTAGCCGTTGCGGGTTCGAGCCCCGTCTCTGTCCCCACCAAAGTAAGCAGGCGCTTGTAGCTCAATTGGATAGAGCAACGGACTTCGGATCCGTAGGCTGAGGGTTCGAATCCTTCCAGGCGCGTATTCGGGCCGTTAGCTCAGAGGCAGAGCACCTGCCTTTTAAGCAGGGAGTCGTTGGTTCGAGTCCAACACGGCTCATCGTTCAATCCTTGGCAATAACACTTCCGCAACGAAGTGTTCGGGCCGTTAGCTCAGCTGGTAGAGCAGCTGACTCTTAATCAGCGGGTCGCAGGTTCGAGTCCTGCACGGCCCACCCGCAGATCCCCGGTGTGCAAACACCGGGGATTTGTTTTTTCGCTTCGCAATTGGTATGCTTTTTCCGATAACCCGTGCGAATCCTGAGGTTACGAGGTGGAAGATGCGTGCCAGGCAATTTCTGCAGGCGGCTCTCGCGCTGTTTCTGTTCGCTTCACCGGTGTTTGCCGCCGGGAATGCCAAGCTCCACGTCGACGTCGGCCTGAACCACTTCTACAAGAAGCGGTATCTCGAGGCGTTCAAGGAGTTCCAGACCGCGGCGGAGATCGACCCGAAATCCGCCGAGGCGCGCTATAATATGGGCCGTGTCTACAAAATTCAGGGCTTTCTCAAGGAAGCCGCGCTGGAATTCCAGGCCGCGGTTGCCCTCGATCCGAACTACCTCGCCGCGCGCCGCGAGCTCGATGCGATCAAAAGCTACCTGAAACAGGATGTTTCGGCCGCTCTCAAGCTCCAGGGACAGGAAGAAGCTCTCCGGCAGCGCGTCCAGGATGTCGGCGCCAATACCGCCGAGAAGCGCGCCCAGGAGCTTCTTCGCCAGGGAAAGAACGAAGCGGCGCTCCAGGCTTTCGTCGAGGCCGTCCGAAGCGATCCGTATAATGCCCGTCTGCATAAAATGGTCGGGTTTCTCAGCTTCAGGCAGGGCCAGTACAGCACGGCCCTCTCCGCCTACGAACAGGCGAAACGCCAGGCCCCCGACGATCCCGAGATCGACTACGCGCTGGGCCTGATCCACCTCCGCACCCAGAATTACGAGAAGGCCGTCACCATGATTGAGCGCGCGCTCTCCGCGACGCCGAACATGATCAAGGCGATCTACGCGCTCGGCGAAGCCTACGAGGGCCTCGGCCGGTACGAGGACGCGACGTTCCAGTTCCGCAAATGCCTCTCGATCGACCCGAACCTGAAGGAAGCCCAGAGCCGGCTCAGCGAGCTTGCCGGTCGTCTCAGCTACTCGTACTTCTCCCGCGGCACGTATTACTACCAGCAGGGTGAGTTCGAAAAGGCCGAGGCGCTGCTCTCGCTGGCCCGCCAGTACGGCGCCCTCACCCCCGATCAGCGTCGCCAGGTCGAGGAAATGACCGGCGCCGCCCGCTACTGGATCGGCAAGAAGAAAGCCGAGGACGCTGAAAAGGCGGTCCGCCGCGAGGTGAAGGAAGGCTCCTATATCAACAAGGATATCAGGGTGGAGGACGTGACGGGCAACCCCACCGCCTACATCGGCCAGGCCGTCGAATGGGCCGGATCGGCCGCGTTCAGCGATGAGTCGAGGGGGAAGGAACGCTACTTCGTCAACACGAACGGCAACGTCAACCCCGATTCGAACATGAACTTCACGTTCGGCATCGTCTTCCCGAAGAGCCTGCCGAACGATCCCCGGGTCAGCACCTATTCGCAGATCCGGGTCAAGGGAAAGATCGTCAAACTCGAGAAACTGTTGAACACCTTCACCTCGGTCCAGAGCTCGCGACCCCAGCCGATCATCGAGCCCTCCGAAGTCTCCTTCTCCCGCGAAAACTACCCCGAAGATCTAAATATTCGCTACTATTGATATCCTTCGGTCGGCCCCGAACACGCCGGGTCGATGTGGAAATCCTCGTGATGTTCCCGTGGGGGCGGGTTTCAAACCCGCCCCTACACGCATTTGCGACGGAATGACACGGTTTTCGACCGGCTGTGCGCGGGATCGGTATCGTTGCGGCCGATTTGATATCGGGAAATATTTTCCAGGTCATGCCGCGTGAACCCGTCGGCCCCATGCAGCGCCGGGTTCCACGTATCGGCATTGCCGCATTCCCCGCCCTCGGCCTCTCCGATCAGAATATACTCGCGAACCGACGGCTGCCGCCGGATCAGATACGTCCAGTCCCCGATCGGCATCCAGCTCCAGATCACGAGCTCCGGCTCATACTTCTTCAAAGCCTCGACCAGCTCCAGCCGCTCGACCGGAAACACCGTCTCGATATTCCACGACCCGTTGTCCGTCGCCACGACCCGAATCTGCCGCGGATGCGCCCCCTTCTCCTTGCGACGCCGGAAAACCCGATGAATGGCCTCCGACAGATGCTTCGCCAGCCGCCCATCCCCCGCCCCGACCTCGAGGACCCTCGTGTAGTCGGTATCCACGACATACCCCGCCAGCGCATTGACATGCGTCCGGTTGAACACCTCGAACACCGGCCGCGTCTTGTGAATGAAGATGTCGTCCCGCTGTTTCTGCGACAATGCGCGAAACGCCTGAGCGGCTTCTTCATACGAGGGGAAATAGCCTCTCTGAAGAAATGTTGCCGGATCGAAGCTGCTCATGATGGCTGGAATATACGCCATTCCGACGATCTCTGCATGACTTTCAAATGAAACAGCCGGGAGCTTTTGCCCCCGGCTGTTTCAGAGAATCGTGTTCGATTACTGCTTGGTCATCGTGATGGTCCCGTTCGGAAGATCTTCCTCGGGCAAAACTGATTCCGCCTCGATCGTTCCATTGAACGTGGTTCCTGAGAGCGTACCGAAGAACCTGACCCGCGTGCCAACATCATCATTGAATCGAATGAATCCGGCGACCTTGCCGCCTTCGGAGACGACGAAGCCGTTTTTGACGCCATTTGTTTCGGCGACATACGCCGGCAATGCGTCTTGTTCGGTGCCTGCAATAGACTGTATGAAACCGTTGGAATCGATGACGACGGTGAAGGCATCCCCATCGGCCGTTCCGTTCCAGGTTCCGGCACATGCGGCCGGGTTGCTGACCTTCAGGGCGGTGCCGGATTCTTCGAGGGTGTTTCCCTGATACGCCTCATACGTGGCGGCAGATGTGCTTGTCATCGTAGCCATGGCATGAATCAGCACCTGCTGTTGGCCTTCCATCGACAGGAGATCCATGAAAAGAGAGCCATTGGGCTGGATGGAATAAAATCCATCGTGGAAGAAGAAATCGGAGGTATTGGTGATGATCCCTGTTGAAGTGGAGTTGGCATTCGGATAATTATAGAATGCCGCGTATTCATTGTTGAGATTCGGGTCGAGGAGCCACCAGCCCTTGATGGACTGATTGTTGAAAACGTTGGAGACCTGGTTGGCTGTTGACAGGGCATCAGCGGTATAGTCGGACAACGTGGCGCTGCCGTCGGCTGCGAAATCGTTTTCGATATCCTGGCCTATCGAGGCAATGCTTGCAATGACGTTCCCAATACCGGCTTGAAAATTGGTGAAACTGCCGTCGATGGCATTGGATTTCAGCCACTCCGTGTATACGAGGACAGAGGCGGTCGTTGAAGCATTCACGGTGGTGCTGACACTGGGGTTGGTATCGAGGTCGTCGGCAACGAGGACGTTTTTCAACAACGCTACACCGTCGGCCTTGCGAACGAGTTCCACTTTGTATTCTGAACCGGAAACATTCATCGAGGCCGTGCCGACGACTTCGGTAATGGTTGATGTGGTCGTCGCATCAAAATACTGCGGAGTTCCTTCAGCGCCGTTGGCTGCCAGCGGAGTCACTTTGAACTGGAGAGACCCGGCCGAAATGGGATTGACCGCCCCTCGAATGGCTGGGCGCTCACGGAGTGACGCGGCAAAGGGAACGGCTCCCGCCCCGCCGGCCCCGCCGGTAGAAGCTATAATGGCGATAACAAAAGCCGCTCCAAGAATGGTTCCAAGACCGCCGCCGCCGCCGCAGCCGGCCACGACGACCATGGCGCCGATCAGCGAAACGCCGAGGGCGAGACACATAAGCTTTTTCATGAAATTCCTCCAATGATTTCCCCAAGGGGGGTTCTATGACTCGGAGAGGATACCATAAACCCCTCCGAAGTTAAACCGACGTTGAGGGTTTCAGTTTCCGCAAAATGGCTCGAACGCCTCACAGGCACGGTTTTTTTCGGGGCACGGAACAATGGGAGAAGTCTATATCCGGATTCTCTTGAGGGTGGTGAGTCTCGCAGGATGAACACAGCCGTTTGTCCTGAGCTTGTCGAAGCCTGTCCTGGTCCTGCCGAAGGGCGGTGTGAGAGACTCGCGTGCCCCGACAGGCTCAGCACGAGCGGAATCGCGAAATCGCTCTGTGTTCGTCAAAAACATCGTTGAATTTCAGCATGCAGGTGTTCAAAAAAATGACAGTTCGGATGTGGAAAAATCCTGCCGATACTATCGTGTACCGCATTTGGAGCGCTTATCTTGCACGAATCGGCAAGTTGGCATGAAAGTTGCTTTCATAACGCGTCACAATGGTCCGGAGCAACTCGTTAGAGCAAACCGTCCGGCAGTTTTTCCGATCTGGGGAGGATTTCCCACATGTTCCGCAATTTTTTCGTCGTGTCGTTCGTTTTCGTTTGTCTGTTCAGCTTTTTGGCAGTGCCGGCTTCGGCGCAGGGCTATGACGACATCAAGCTTGAAACCGTCAGCGCGCCCCATGGCTTTGAAAACAGCGTCAGCTACGAAATTTCGTATTTCCAGAAACTGAACGGGATTCCGTTCGAAGTGTTCCCGACCCGCGTCGAGAAGGAAAAGGATCTCGATCTGATCCTGGCCCAGGTCGTGAAGCGCATCATCGACATCGAATACAACGGCAAGGGCCGCTATCTCGACGAGACGACCCTGAACGACTCGACCCCCCAGGAAATCCAGCATCTCGTTTCGACGGACTACATCAGCAAGGCCTGGTCGAAAGCCGGCCAGAAAGAGATGGCGCATTATCTGCAGCAGAACAGCAATTTTCTGAAGCTGTTCCGCTTCGATGCCTACCTCGATTACAGTGACGACAAGGGCGCCATCTACAGCGGCCTCGATGCCAACCCCCTGCTGGTCCGCTTCGGCCAGGAACGCGGCCGCGACATCGTGACGATCGTCTTCGTCAACCAGTCCGCCGAATAAGCTTTCGTCTTTTCCCCGAACGCCCGCCGGAAATTGTCCGGCGGGCGTCGCATTTTCCCAGGAGCGTTTAAAACCGCCCGATTGCGGTATGCTCCGGCGGTGAATCTTTTGATTTTTTCTTGTGGTAGAATACGATAAGATGCGAAAATGAGAAAAAGTCAGCCTGATATATCAGAGCAGAAAACAGGCGCGACGAGAGGTGGAGCTCCCCATGACGGCGGATTCTGCAAACCTGGTGGACGGTCGTTACTCGATTCTGGACCTGGTCAATCTCGAGCAGCTTCGAACGATTTTCGAACAGTTCCATGAGGCGACCGGCTTCACGATCGGCTTTCTCGACCACCCGGCGCTGAATATCCTGATCGCCACGGGCTGGCGGGATATCTGCACGAAATTCCACCGGCAGTGCCCGCTTGCGGCGGAGGTCTGCACGCGAAGCAATACCCATCTGCTCCGCAACCTGTCCGAACCTGGCCAGCTCATGATCGAAGAGTGCGAACACGGTCTCGTCGATTGCGCAACGCCGATCATCGTCAAGGGGATACATATCGCGAGCCTGGCTACAGGCCAGCTCATGTTCGAACCTCCCGACCCGGACCGTTTCCGAAGGCAGGCGCGGAAATTCGGATTCGATGAGGCGGCCTATCTCGAGGCCCTGAAAAAGGTTCCGGTCATATCGCGGGAAAAAGTCCTGAGCCATACGGCTTTCCTGGGAAGCCTCGCAGCCCTCATCTCCGAAATGGGCCTCGCCCATCTCGAAATCAGGGAAAAGGCCACCAGGCTGGAGCTGGAGATCGCTGACCGCCGTCGGGCGGAAGAGCACGCCCGAGAGAGCGAGGAAAAGTATCGGATCCTCGTCGATACGACCGGGACGGGGTATATATTCCTGGATGAGCAGGGACTGGTTCGTGATGCCAATGCGGAATACATCCGACTGACGGGACGTTCGTCTCTGGCTGAGATTCAAGGCCATTCCGTGACTGAGTGGACCGCCCCGTACGACCAGAAGCGCAATATGGAGGAAATCCGGAAATGCATGCGCCTCGGATCGGTGAGAAACCTCGAAATCGATTACATCGCTCCGACCGGAAACATCACTCCCGTCGAGATCAATGCAACGGTTCTTCAGAAGCCCCAGGGACCCCAGATCGTCACGTTGTGCCGGGACATCACCGATCGGAAACAGGCTGAAGCCCAGCGCCTCGAGATGGAGAAAAACATTCTCCAGGTGCAGAAGCTCGAAAGCCTCGGTCTGCTGGCCGGCGGGATCGCCCATGATTTCAACAACCTGCTGACGGGCATCCTGGGAAATGTCGAGCTCGGCATGCTCAAGCTCCCCGCGCTGTCACCCGTTCGTGAGCATTTCGACGGTATCAGCAAAGCCGGCCGGCAGGCGGCCGATCTTTGCCGCCAGATGCTCGCGTATTCCGGCCGGGGAAAATTCGTCACGAAAACCTTCGATCTCCGCGACCTGATCCGGGAAATGATGAGCATGCTCGAGATTTCCATTTCCAAGAAGGCCGTGCTCGCCTGCCATCTCGATGATGCGGTGCCGCCGATCGAAGCGGATCCTTCGCAGATCCGCCAGATACTGATGAATCTCGTCATCAACGCGTCCGAGGCCATCGGACAGACGTCCGGGGCCATTTCTATAACGGTTGGTGTAAAAGAATGCCGGGCGGCGGATCTCGAGCAGAATTTTGTCGGCGAATCACCGCAGCCCGGACTTTTCGTCTCCCTCGAGGTGGCCGACACGGGCTGCGGTATCGACGGGGCGACCCGCGAAAAAATCTTCCAGCCCTTCTTTTCGACGAAGTTTGCCGGCCGCGGTCTCGGTTTGGCCGCCGTCATGGGCATCGTGCGCAGCCACAAGGGGATGATCCGCCTGCAGTCGGAGCCTGGAACGGGCTCGCGGTTCACGATCCTGTTCCCGGCTGCCACCGGAGCGGTGGAGCATCTGGTCGCGCCGCAGGATGGGGAGTTGACCTGGAAGGGCACCGGGACGATCCTGCTTGCCGATGACGAGGAAACCGTGCGGGTGACGAGCGGAAGAATGCTTCAACACCTGGGTTTCGAGGTTCTCTTCGCCTCTGACGGCCGTGAGGCGGTAGAACAGTTCCAGAAGGCAACGGGCGAAGGCCGGACGATCGCCTGTGTCATTCTTGATCTGAACATGCCGTATCTCGACGGATACGAGGTCATGCGGGAAATGAAGCGCCGGCGGGCGGATGTTCCGATCGTTCTCGCCAGCGGTTTCCACGAGCAGGATGTGCTGAAGCGATGCATCGGAGAGAAACCCTGCGGCTTCCTGCAGAAGCCCGTTCAGATCAAAGACCTTGCCGCCGTTCTGAAAAACGCATTATTGAGGCCTGCAGAATGAAAACCTCCGTTCGCCCTGAGCCTGACGACGCCTGTCCTGAGCCTGCCGAAGGGGGCGAGAGCACTCGTGCTTCGACAGGCTCAGCACGAACGGAAAACGCAACGTTTACTTATATTATGCAGGAATCAATACAAAGCTGACGAGAGCGTCACCACGAAGATACTCCGGTAAAAAAATCCCGGCTTTCAGGAACGCATCCGCAACTCGTATCTGTTTTGACTCGGTTCACTCTCTGCGTCTCTGCGGCTCAGCGGTGCCGTTGCCTTCCGCGGCAGAATATCAGTTGTTTTGCGGAGGAACATGGCTGACCGCGGCTTCGCGGCCGGTTTTGCGGAGGTAGTAGTCGTAGTCACCCTCGAAGGTGGCCAGCGAGCCGTGGTCGATCTCGAAGACGCGGTTCACGAGGTGGTGCAGGAAGTAGCGGTCGTGGCTGACGATCATGACCGTGCCGTCGAACTCGCGCAGCGCTTCGAGAAGCACTTCCCGGCTGGCGATGTCGAGGTGGTTGGTCGGCTCGTCGAGTACGAGAAAGTTCACCGGCTGGGCAAGCAGGCAGGCGAGCATGACGCGGGTTTTCTCTCCGCCCGAGAGAATCGATACTTTCTTGTCGGAATCGTCGCCCGAAAACTGGAAGGCCCCGAGCAGGTTCTTGATATACCCGACGGTCGCGAGGGGCAGGCGCTCCTGGAGCTCCTCGAACACGGTGCGTTCCGCCTTGAGCGCGTCGCAGGAATACTGGCTGAAATACCCGAGCTGGACCCCGGCGCCGAGGCTGCATGTGCCGCCGGTCGCCTCGGTCTGCTGGCTGATGATCTTGAGCATCGTCGATTTCCCGGCGCCGTTGACGCCGGTGAGGGCGATCTTGTTGCACCGCACGACGGTGCCGGTGACTCCCGAAAACACCGGAACGGATCGGCCGTCGGGAAGAGGCCACGCCTTCGCGAGATCCTTGAAGCTCGCCACGATGTCGCCGCTGCGCTTCGATGGCGGAAACTCGAACTTGATCACCTTCGGATCGGGCGGCACGACGATGCGCTCGATCTTCTCGATCGTCTTCACCCGTGACTGGACCTGCGCGGCATGGGAGGCGCGCGCCGCGAACCGGGCGATGAACTCCTCCTCCTTCGCCAGCATCGCCTGCTGGCGCTTCTGGGCCGCGAGAAGCTGTTCGCGCCGGATCACCCGCTCGCGCAGGTAGAAATCATAGTCTCCACTATAGGTCGTGATCGTCTCGCCCGCCACCTCGATGGTCCGGTTGCAGATGCGCGTCATGAACTCGCGGTCGTGGCAGGTCATCACCAGCGCGCCCTTGAACTCCTTCAGCCAGCTCTCGAGCCAGACGATCGACTCGATGTCGAGGTGGTTGGTCGGCTCGTCGATCAGCAGCACGTCGGGATTCAGCAGCAGGATACGGGCGAGGGCGATCCGCATCTTCCAGCCGCCCGAGAACGTCTCGACGGGCTGTTCCCACCGGTCTGGGCCGATGCCCAGCCCGTTCAGAATCGTCTGGGCGTGGGTCTCCTTCTCATACCCGTCGAGGTGGATGAACTCCTCCTGGAGCTTGCCGTACCGGGTCATCTCGGCGTCGCTGAGACCGCCGTCTGGGTCGGACATGCGATGTTCGAGCTCGTGGAGCTCCTTGCCGATCTTGTACACGCGGCCGGCCCCGGCCAGCACTTCCTGGATCACCGGCCGGCCGGACATCTCGCCGACGGTCTGGGAAAAATACCCCACGACGATGCCGGGAAGAACCGAAACCTCGCCCTCATCGGGCTTCTCTTCGCCGGTGATCAGGCGGAACACCGTGGTCTTGCCGGCGCCGTTCGGGCCGACCAGACCGATCTTGTCCCCCGGCCGGACCAGGAACCCAGCGTTCTGGAACAGGGTGCGCTTGCCGTACGCGATCTTGACGTTCGAAAGATTGATCATGCTCGTCTCGTGCTATATATTAAAATGTATATGATTCCGTGCCTGTGCGGCCCTGCCGTGCTTCCGGACGGTCGATCAGGGCGTCTTTCTGACCAGGACCCAGACCGTGCCGTGGCTGCCGGCTCTCCCGCAGGGAGGGAATATGTCGGCCTTCTTGAAGGTTTTCGTCGCTTCGGGGTGTGTCTGGCACTTGTAAATGCCGCCGATGACGCATCTGTCTCCCGTTTTTCCAGTCATGAGGATTCCTTTCGATACGCAATTTCCATTGTTCGATGGTTCGTATCATGATATCACATTCGTGACATGCATATTCCGAAGGCATCCTCCAGAAACCGTATCACATCCGATATTGCGAGCCGCCTTGGGATGGCCGGCGTGCTCGGTTTCCTGTGCCTGTTTTCCGGCGGCTGCGTGGGAACGTTCATGGGCAAAGCCCCGCTCCAGTACTGGCGAGATCTGCGGAGCCTCGAATCCTCGATGACCCGGAACGGGATCGGAAAGATGCTTGTCGAACTGACGGCGCCCGAACTGGTGCCGTCGCCGCAACATCTGACGGCCGGTTTGAGGGTGCCTGCCCAGTATCCTGCCTTGATGCCTGCCTTGGGCGAATCTTCGAGGTTCGCTTCGGAGACGTTCTGCCTGCGCGTGCTGACGGCAAACCTGCATCTCCTGCCGCCGCCGTTCGCGGCCGATCATGAGACACGCCTGGATGGATTCGCCCGGATCGTTCGCGGCAGAAATCCCGACCTGGTGCTCCTCCAGGAGGTTTGGCTCGAACGGTATCTGACCGGGCTTCGCCGCAGGCTGCCCGAGTATGCTGCGTTTGCCCCAAATCCCCGGATCGGCAATCCGACGGGGCTCGTCATCCTCTCCAGACTTCCGCATTCCGACGCATGCTGCCGGACGTTTCCCACCCGCCTGGATTTCAATATCGAAGAAAAACTTGCGAGGAAAGGTTTTCTTTCCGTGACATGCTCCGCCGGCCCGGTTCCCTTCAGAGTCGTAACGACGCACCTCTACGCTCACAAGGGCGACCTCGAGTTCGGCTTCACGCAGGCCCAGTTCCAGGTCGTGAAAGATTTCTGCGGGACGCGAGCCGAACCGGTCATTCTCGGTGGTGACATGAACCTGGAGCCAGGGGCCTTGTTTCCGCTGGTCGGGGGCGTGTTCGCGATCGAACCCCAAGGCGCACGGACGGCGGTTCGGGCCCATCCGGGCGGGCGCATCGATTACGTGATGTCCCGTTCCTCTCTCGAATGGGAGGTTGCAGTCCGCTCCGAGAGCGTGACGGAGCCGGTGGTGTCGGACCATTTCCCTGTATATGCCGAAGTCACGTTCACGCAAAAAATGAGATGAAATGTGGTAAAGTGGCTCTCAGCCATGAAACGAACATTGAACCTGGTCATTCTGGTTGCCGCATTCATCAGCGGGATCAAGAGCTTTCCCTGGCTTTCGACGCAGTTTCTGATCTTTTTCGGACTCTGGATATGGGCGCTTGTTCTCGATCTGAGCTCCGCCGGCCGTTCCAGGAGCGAAGGCGAGCCTGTTTCGCGAAAAGAGGGAAGGGGCGGGCTGCCCGTTATCGCGCCGCCCAAGGCGGAGACGCCCGTTGCCGAACCTGCCGGTGCGGGAGAGGCCCCGGCAACATCCGGTCCGAAAACCCCGGAAGAGGCCGCCCGCTCGAAATTCCGCCTTTCCGCGGCCGCTCCTGAAAAAGCCGCTCAAACGGTGTTCGGGCGCGAGTATGCCGCATTCACGTTCGAATGGACCAACGTCTTCCTGAAAGTCATGACTCCTTCCCCCGACTGGGACGGCCGCATTCGCGGCGCTCTCGCGGAATACTGTGCGCTGACCGGCATCACCCAGGCGCAGATTTATGCGATCGACCCCACACGGCCCCAGACGATGGTTCTCGCGGCCCAGATGCCGCCGCAGAGCAGGCCGGCCAAGAGGCCGAGCTTCGAATACGCCGGCACGTCGTTCGAGAAGCTCGTCGCGGAAAGCGTGCAGGTCGTGCCTGATCCGAAGCGGCTCGACGTGATGCCGCCCGTTCCGACGAAAATCGCGTCGCCCCTGCTGCACGGAACGAAGCTGATCGGCCTCGTGAATGTCGAGGAGGCCCCGATGGGGCTGATCGAACCGCCGCTCGAGAAACTTTATCTGTACCAGATCGGCCAGATCGTGGGTTCCATCGTCGGCGGAATGATGGACCAGGCGGCTCTCGAAACGAGAAACCGGGAGCTGGAGGCCGAGGTGAAGAAGCTTTCGACGCACCAGCAGAAACTGCAGCATACCGCCGAGTTTCTCGACCAGGAGGTCGACCGGCAGTATTTCGAGAACATCGACCTCGCGAAAGACCGTGAGCGCCTGGTCAACAGTTTCCAGAAGTTCGTCTCGCCCGTGCTCATCGAGCGTATCCGCAATGACCCGACGGCGCTCCAGCCCGGCGGCAGCAAGCAGCTCGTCACCGTCTTCTTCTCGGACATCCGCGGCTTCACCGAGATGAGCGAGCGCATGGACCCCGCGCGGATCGTCGTCCAGCTGAACGAGTATTTCAACGCGATGACCGAGATCGTCCTGGCGTTCGGCGGCATGCTCGACAAATACGTCGGCGACGAGATCATGGCCCTTTTCGGCGCCCCCCTGCCCTTGCCCGATGCCCCGGTTCGAGCCATCTACTGCGCTCTCGAGATGACGGCCCGCCTCGGGATTCTTCACCGGAAGTGGGCGAAAGAGGGCTTCCCCGAGTTCGCCGTCGGCTTCGGCATCACGATCGGCGAAGTGACGGCCGGCTTCATCGGCTCGGAAAAAGTGCTTTCCTACACGGCGATCGGCGACACGGTCAACCTGGCGAGCCGCCTCTGCGCGAACGCGCAGTCCAGTGAGATCCTCATCAACAGCGATGTCGCGAAACTGCTGGGCGACGCGCTGAAGCTCGAGGCCCTGCCGCCCCTGCTGGTGAAGGGAAAGGCCGAACCGGTCGAGGTGTTCCGCGTCCTCGGCCCGGGCCGCCTCCCCGACTTCCTGCCGCCCGGGGCCTTGATAGCAGACGAAAGCCGGAACTGAACGATGAGCGATCGGATGGAGACGTCGCAAACACTGACCGGCTGGCGCCGTGCGTGGCACGAGATCATCTTCGAGTCGGATACGCCTGCCGGGCGCGCGTTCGACATCATCCTCATTTTCTGTATTATTGCCAGCTTCGGGTTCGTCATGCTGGAGAGCATCGGTGACGTCAGCGCGGCTTACGGCGACATTCTGCGCATCGGTGAATGGGTTTTCACGATCCTCTTCACGGTCGAATACGTCATGCGCCTGCTCTGCGTCATTCATCCCTGGAAATACGCTCTCAGCCCCCTGGGGCTGATCGACCTGCTGGCCATCCTTCCGACATATCTCGGCGTATTGTTTCCCGGTGCCCATGTGCTGATTTCTCTGCGTGTGCTCCGCCTGCTTCGCATCTTCCGCATCCTCAAGCTGGCGCATTATCTCAAGGAAGCCGCGGTTCTGCAGAGCGCCCTGACCGCAAGCAAGGCGAAGATCACGGTCTTCCTTCTCGCCGTTTCGTCTCTCGTCACGATCATCGGCTCGGTCATGTACGTCATCGAAGGCCCCGAGCACGGCTTCACGAGCATTCCCGTCAGCATCTACTGGGCGATCGTGACGATGACGACCGTAGGGTTCGGCGACATCACCCCGAAAACCCCTCTGGGCCAGCTGTTTGCCGGCATGGTCATGATTCTCGGCTACGGTATCATCGCCGTTCCGACCGGCATCGTCACGGCCGAAATGACCCGGGCGGCCCGGAAAGAGTCTGAGCCAGTCAGTACCCAGTGCTGCATGGCCTGTTCCGCCGAAGGCCACGACGCCGACGCGAAGTTCTGCAAATACTGCGGCGCCCCGCTGTGAGAATCCCGACAACACCGGAACGAGAACGGAAAATTCTCCAGGAGAAAGCGCAAACCCCGTCCGTCATTTGATATAGAGGCACTACTGTCCGGTGAAATTTTTCGAAAATCTTGGGAATGCTGATTGCTAGCTC
>CAYMEN010000061.1:0-13685 GCA_964389325.1 uncultured bacterium
CCGTTCGTAGGCGCGATCGAGAAACGCCTTCTCGCGGGCTGCCTGGGAGCCGGGGCCTTTCCGCTTCGCTGGATTCCGATTTTTCATGGTTTCTTCTCCGGATCTGAAAAATTACCGCAAATGCCGCCCCGATGCAAGCGCCTTGAATCATCGCGTTGACAGGGTGGAAACTCGATGTTAGGATTAAGGTTTGCGGGGCACGGCCAGGGGCTCCGGGGTATTATATTTTGATTGATATATGAAAGGTCCCTCCTCGACGCGATGTCCGAACTCGACAAGGTCCAGTTTCTCCGCCAGGTTTCCCTCTTCCGCAGCCTGTCCGACAAGGCGCTGCTGGACCTGACGGCGATCACCGTCGAGCAGATCATCCCCGCCAAGACGACCGTCTTCAAGGAAGGCGATCCCGGGGATGCCCTGTACATGATCAAAAGCGGCAAGGCGAACATCACCAAGCGCAACAGCAGCGGCGTCGAATCGGTTCTCGTCACCCTCGGCAAGGATGCCGTCATCGGGGAAATGGCCGTCATCGACGAGCAACCGAGATCCGCATCGGTCGTGACGGTCCAGGACACCACGTTCCTGATCATCACGAAGAACGACTTCAGGGACCTTCTCGGCAGCACGCCAGAGATCTCGTTCCAGATCCTCAAGCTGATGACCGACCGTCTTCGCAACACGAACATGCACCTGCGCGAGCTCGAGGCCTCGGCCAACCAGATGCAGGAGGTCATCCGCGTCATCACCAAGATCGCACGCAAGAGCAACCTGCTCTCGCTGAACGCATCCATCGAGGCGGCGCGCGTCGGAGACGCCGGGCGGGCGTTTTCCGTCGTCGCCTCCGAGATGAAGAAGCTGGCCGAAGACTCCGCCCTCGAGGCGCAGAAGATCGACAAGCTCCTGGAGACGCTCCAGACCAAGACCAAAGCCCTGGCCATGATGAAGTGACCAGCCCCGGAACACGAAAACCCAGAGAGGCCGGAAACGGCTTCAAGGAGGCGAGAATGACACAGTATAAATCCCAGATCCAGAACCTGTTCCTCTCGATGTGCCGCAAGAAGCATCAGCCGTGCGAAGTCGTGCTGAACACCGGCACGACGCTGCGGGGAAAGCTGAAGAGCTACGACCAGTTCTCGATCACCCTTTCCTTCAAGGACAAGATCGAGGTCATCTATAAATCTGCCATCCTGTTCATCACGGCGATGCAGCGCAAGCCGCGCCCCGTTGCCCGCAGGCCTTACGGCATGTCCGCCGGCCCGGCCGCGGGACCGCGGCGCACGCCGTCCGACAGGCCAGACAGGCCAGACAGGCCCGTCCGGCCGCCCGTGCCGCGCACCCCCCCCGGCTACGACGACTCGGGCGATATTTCCGATCCACCGCCGCCCCGGAAAACACCCCGGTCCTGAACCAGCAAATCGACTCGCCGGAAAACCCACCGTTTTTCGGCGAGTTTCCTTTTGCGTCTCTCACGAATTCTCTCCTCCTTGCCGATACGTGTGATGATCGTCTGCCCGCCGAAGGAGGAATAGCATGCAGTATCTGTGTCCGCGCTGTGACGCATCATTTCCAGGTCAGGACATCCAGTGTCCTTCCTGCGGATACATCTGGCTCATTCCCTGCTCCTCATGCGGAAAGCCCAACATTCGCGCAGCGAAGTTCTGCGGCCGGTGCGGCGAATCGATGTCCACGCTTTCACGCGTCTGGAAGCAGGTCCGCGGGCATTTTTCCAGGCCCTTCGGATACGATGCGAAACAGATCGGCACCGGTTTTGCTTTCGGTGGCCTGCTCGCCTTCTTCGCCTTCGGTTCCCTGGGCATGACCAGCCCGAACCATCGCGCCATCATTCCTGCCGAAGGGATGGCGGGTGTGTCCCAGCCATGCGGGGCGGGCCAGGCATCAGGCGTCGACTGCCTGACCGGACTTCGTGACTGGCGAAACGATGCGGGCGAGACAACGCGCGAGGCCTCCCTGAAAGACCTGATGCAGGTCGGGCGGAAGATCCTCGACGGCCTTTCTGATGACGGCACGAACGGATCACCGATTGACTCGCACAAGGACGCCGAGAAGATCAGATACCTGCAGAGCCTCCGGTCAGGACTTTCGGCCGAGGAGGGAAAACCCCTCAGGCGCAGCGACGTTGCCCTGTTCTTCTACCGGATCGCCGGAAGCAATCTGAACGTATCGCTCAGATCCTTCCCCGAGACGACGTATTCCGACATTCCGAAGCATCACTACATGACCGTTCCCGTGCGCACGCTCGAAAGTCTGGGAGTTCGCATTGCGAGGAATGCCACCGTTTTCGGAAGCGATGATCCCGTGACGGTCGGAAGCCTTGGAAAAATAGCTGCAGATTTTTTATCTCAGGGAAAGCTCCTCAGGAAATCCGCTGCAGAAAAAAAGAACGGCAGGCAACGCACGTCCAGGAAGTCGAAACACCAGTCGGCGAAATCCGCCTCCGCTCTTCTGCATCAGGAACTCCATGCAAAAGGCCTCTGCAAATGCGGAGCCGTTCTGAACTGACGGGCTTGTCCCCCTCCCCCAGGCACACAGACTGATCCGCCCCGGCAGGACCCAACCCCGTTCGCCCTGAGCTTGTCGAAGGGCGAGAGAACTCGTGCTTCGACAGGCTCAGCGCGAACGGTATCGAGAGGAGCCATTGGGCGATATCCATCGCAAGAAGATTCGTTCGCTTCTTACGAGAACCGATCCCCTGATGACGCAGATGCAATCACGTCTGTCTGTTTCCGCTTATGGAGTCCTGTAACCAACGTTTTTCAACGGAGGACATTCCGCGGTGAGCCTTTCGAATTTCACCATGATCAGGCTTCACAGAGAATCGGCTCTATCCTTTGTGAAATCTCCGTGCCCTTCGTGAACTCCGCGATTCAGCGGTTATGAAAAGCGTGCGCGCTTGCCACCGCTGTCATCCGCAGGAATACAGTTCGCTGTGTACGAAATGATATAGACGTTACCGGGCCTGGGTTTCGGGCTGGATGAAAACGCCCGGTTCCCTGGGTTCGTGCTGGATTTCTTCCTCGTCGCCGACCGCTTCGGCATTTGCGAGATCGTCCTCGGCGTCCTCTTCCTCTTCCTCTTCGATGGGCATCATGCCCGGGATCGGGGACGTCGTCCTGCCGGTTTCGACACCCGTGCCCGGCTTCCGGTAGTCCGCCTGGAAGAAGTCTGGATCGGGTGCGAAGTTCTGCGAGACCGTGTCGGCGGTGAGGCCCGAGGCGAATTCCACGCCCTCCTCGTCATCGATCGCGAAGGTTCCGCCGCCGGAGTGGATATGGCACTCGTTTTTCGGCACGGCCTCGATGGGGTACACCTGGCCGTTGACGACATTCTTCGGACAGGCCGGAGAAGCCGGTTTTCCGCTCGTCATGCAGATTTTCAGGCGCACACCACCGTCAGGAACGGGAAAATCGCTTTTCGGGTAATCCTTGAGGACCTTCTCCATGAAATCATGCCAGACCGGGGCCGCCACCGTACCACCGGCCTTCTTGGCTCCGAGGGTCTTTGGCATGTCATACCCGAACTGGACGATCGTCACGAGTTCGGGCGTGAAACCGTTGAACCAGGCATCGACGTAATCATTCGTCGTTCCGGTCTTGCCAGCAACGGCATGCCCGGCGACCATGGCCCGCTTTCCCGTTCCCTTCTCGACCGCCGAGCGGAGCATGTCGACCAGCATCGCGGCATGAACGCCCTTCATCACCTCGCGGGCGTGCGGCAGGGCCTCTTCCAGGACGTTGCCGTCGCGGTCCTCGACCTTGGTGATGGCGACCGGCGTCGTGTAAATCCCTTGGTTTGCGAAGACGGCATACGCGGATGCCATCTCCAGGGGGGTGAACTGGCCCGAACCGAGGGCGAGCGAGAGGTTCGGCTCCATCGGCGAGCTGACGCCGAGCTTTCGGGCAAACCGGATGACCTTCGCCGCCGTCAGCTTGTCGAGCACGCGCACCGCAGGCACGTTGAAGCTGTTCGTGACGGCCTTGATCATGGTGACCGCGCCGTGGAACTTGAGATCGTAGTTTTTCGGGGCCCAGACCTTGTGCGTCCAGGGGTTGGTGTAGCTGATCGGCTCGTCGATGATGATGTCGCCGGGCAGGGCCCCGTTTTCGAGGGCGCAGCCGTAGACGAACGGCTTGAATGACGAGCCGGGCTGGCGCAGGGCCTGGGACACGCGGTTGAACTGCGAACGCTCGAAACTGCGACCGCCGTACATGGCCTTGATATGCCCGGTCTTGACGTCGAGGCAGACCAACGAGCCGTTCATGCCCGGATCTTTCTCGACCGGCCGGGATTTCATGATATCTGCGTTGTCCATGGCTTCTTCGGCATACCGCTGGTAATCGATATCGACGGTTGTATAGACCTTCAGACCACCGTTATAGACGAGGTTCGCCCCATATTTCTCCAGCAGCTTGTCGCGCACGTAGGTCACGAAATACGGCGCGAGCATCGTCTCGGTCTTTTCCTTGGCGAGAACGATCTGCTGCTTTTTCGTCTCTTCGTATTCTCCGGGCGCAATGAAGCCGAGCTCGACCATCTTCGCGAGGACGAGCTCGCGCCGCTGACGGTTGTTCTCGGGGTATTTGAACGGGGAAAACGCGACCGGGCTTTTCGGAATGCCGGCGAGCGAGGCGCACTCGAGCAGGGTGAGGTCCTTCGGGTCCTTGTTGAAGTAGATCCGGGCGGCGGCATCGAGGCCATAGGCACCATGCCCGAAGTAGATCTCGTTGAGATACAGGGTCAGGATCTCTTCCTTGGAGTATTTGCGCTCGAGCTGGAACGCCATCATCGCTTCGATGAGTTTTCGCTTCAGCGTCTTCTCGCTCGTGAGGAACGCGTTCTTGACCAACTGCTGGGTGAGCGTGGAAGCGCCCTGCACGACCCTTCCAGCCTGAACGTTTTTCGCCATCGCGCGCATGATGCCGACGACGTCGATGCCGTAATGCTGATAGAAGCGCTCATCCTCGATCGCGATGACGGCGTGGCGCATCTTGTCGGGAATCTCGTTCGCCGCCAGGATGCGCGTGCGATTCTCCTCAGCATGAAGCGACGCCAGGGGGCGGCCCTTGCAGTCGAACAACTGGGTCGTCAGGTTCGGCCGGTAGGAGCGATCCGAGACGATAGGGATCTGCTCGGAAAATCCTTTGACGATGCCGATGACGGCGCCCGTCACAACGATGATCGCAATGACGGTCAGGGCAAACCCGAGTTTGAAGAGAAACCAGAGCCATCCGATGATCCACTGGGTAACGGACAGGGACTCTTCTTCTTCGTCGTCGTTCTCGACGTCGTCGATGTTTTGCGTTTCGAGAGGCTCTTGCTCGTGCGGTCTGATCATAAAATGCTCCCACAATCCGTGAAAACGGCAGAGTACTATACCCCCATCGGCAGATTCAAGACCTCAGGTGAGAACAAACCGTTTCTTCCCTCTGCCGCCCCCCCATGCGGCCCGGCTGAACGAGAATACCCCGTTCGCCCTGAGCCTGTCGAAGAGCGATGCCTCTCGTGCTTCGACAGGCTCAGCACGAACGGGAACAGAGGATTGGCTTTTGTGTCGCAGTGATCGATACAATTCAAGCAGTGATGACCTCGAGCAACATACAGCGATTTTAAATGCGATTGCCCTGCCGTGCGGGTTCCGATCTTTTCCCGGGGCGTCGTTTCTGCTATAGTGGCGGCGCCTCGGACGAGGCATATATCGTGGTCGGAAAGAGCGCACATGGACTTCACGAGCGCGATCGAGTGGCTTGGCAGCCGCGATCTCATCACGGGCCCTTTCGGGCTTCACCGCATGGAGTTTCTGACCGAGCGTCTCGGCAACCCCCAGCATGACGTGCCCTGTGTCGTCATCGGCGGCACGAACGGAAAAGGTTCGGTCACGGCCCTTCTCGAGTCGATGGTCGCCGCGGGAAACGCGTATCAGACGGGCGCAACCGTTTCGCCGCATCTCGTTTCACTGACAGAACGCATCCGCATCCAGACGGGCCGTCTGCCCGAGGAGGAATGGGCGCGCGGCGTCGAGGCGCTCCTGGATATCGTGAAACTGATGGAGCGCGAGCCGTCGATCGGAACGCCGAGCTTTTTCGAGGTCGTCACGGCCCTTGCCCTGTGGGCGTTCCGCGAAACGGACCGCGATCTCGCGTTCGTCGAGGTCGGCCTTGGCGGCAGGCTCGATGCCACGAACATCATCCATCCCGAAACCTCCGTCATCACCAACATCGGAACGGACCACCAGGAGCTTCTCGGCAGCGACCGGCCGTCGATCGCCCGCGAAAAGCTCGGCATCGTCCGACCCAAGGTGCCACTGATCACCGGAGAAACCGACCCGGAGATCCTCCGGCTCTTTGGCGACGCCTGCCGCGGCAGGAAAATTCCGCTGCATACGGTCGGAAATCGCCAGGGATTCAGGCTCGTCGAAAGCACCCCACGAGGTCACCGCCTGGTCCTCGACGGACGCGATGCGGAAACGGTCCTGCCGCTCCCCGGCGAGCACCAACTGAAGAACCTTTCGATCGCCCTCGAGGCGATCGCCTGTCTCCGGAAGCGGGGCTTCGACCTCCCGCCAGATAATATAGCATGCGGCATAGAATCAGTCCACTGGCCGGGGCGGCTGCAGTGGATCGACGGCATGCCCCCCGTCCTTCTCGACGGCGCGCACAACGAGGAAGGCCTTGCCGCGCTCACGGGCTATCTCGACGCGTTTCCCCCGAAGCGGCCGCTCCACATCGTTTTCGGCGCCCTGCAGAAAAAGCCGGTTTCGCTGATGGCGTCGGAACTGGCGAAGCGCGCCGACTCGCTGGCGTTCGTCGCGCCCTCGACCCCGCGGGCCCTGACCCCGGACGAGTTCCGATCGCTGATTCTGCCGTCGGATCCACGCTGGGTGCTGCACGAGCGTCTCGATGCCGCCCTCAACGCTGGCGCCGCGTCCGGCACCATCCTCGTGACGGGCTCTCTGTATCTCGTCGCCGACTACCTCAGGGCCCATTCCCATGACCATGTTTGATTACGGGCTCGAAGCGTTTCTCTCGGCGACCGGCGTCGGCGGCCGTCTCGGCCTCGTCACCAACGCGACGGCCCTCGACCGGAACGGGACTCACCTCGTCGACCGGCTCGCCGGCCACCCCCGCCTGAACCTGACAGCCATCTTCACCCCCGAGCACGGGTTCGGCGCGGATGCGCCGGATGGGGAAGCCGTGGCGAGTTCGACGCACCATCGGTATCGCGTTCCGATCCACAGTCTCTACGGACCACGGAAAACGCCTTCCGCCGATGAATTGAAAGACATCGACCTGCTCGCCTACGATATCCAGGATGTCGGCGTGCGCTTCTACACGTATATCTCGACGTTGCGGAACACGATGGAGGCGGCGGCGCGGCGTGGAATTCCCTTCCATCTCCTCGACCGCCCCGACCTGCTCGGTGGCGTCGACGTCGAGGGCCCGATGCTCCAGCCTGGCTTCGAGTCCTTCGTCGGGCATCTGCCGATCCCGCTCAGATACGGCCTTACGCCGGGAGAGCTGGCCCGCTGGTGGAACGCCCGTCTCGAGCGCCCCGTGGCCCTGACCGTCTGGCAGTGTTCCGGCTACCGCCGCGGGACTGCCTTCGAACAGCTCGGAGTCCCCTGGGTGAAGCTCTCGCCGAGCATGTGCTCGACCGCCACCGCCCGGTTCTACCCGGGCACGTGCCTGTATGAAGGCACGAATCTTTCCGAAGGGCGGGGCTCGGATGCGCCGTTCCAGATTCTCGGCGCCCCCTTCGTCGCTCCCGCCCCCTGGATCGAAGCCCTGGCGCCGCTTCTGCCGGAATACGTCCGCGTCACACCGGTCACGTTCAGACCGACCTTTTCGAAATTCGAAGGCGAGGAGTGCCGGGGCATCCGCCTCGACACCGATTCGCCGATCCTCCACGATGCTTTCGGAATCGGCATCAGAACATTGTCAGCCTTCATCCAGTCGCATCCCGGACGAATCGAGTTCACGACGCGGCCCAGCCTCCCGCACCCGTTTTTCGACCACCTCGCCGGCACCTCCTGGGTCAGGGAATCGCTCCTGGCCGGAGCTCCCCCGTCGGACATCGAAGCCAGGGCGAGCGCCGAGCATGCCGCATTCGCGACCGGGAGGCAGGCGTTCTGGCTTTATTCTGGTTCATGAGTTTCCGAGAATGAATTCTCCCCATTCGCACTGAGCTTGTCGAAGGGCGAGAGCACTCGTGCTTCGACAGGCTCAGCACGAACGGGGGACGGAAGCGAACTCCCCGGTCCGCATGGACCGGGGAGTATTATATATTAGAATATTATATCAACCCTGAGGGACTTCGAAGGCGATCCTGTTCAGGACGAGGCCGTTTCCATCGCGCTCGAGTACGAGAAGGGCCCCGCCGGCGTCCCAGGCGAGATCGCGCGGGCAGGCGGGAGCGGGCACAGGCAGTTTCCACAGCATCCGCCCGTTCTGGCCTATGAGGGCGACTTCGCGGGATGCGCCGACGAAGTAGGAAACGAGCAGCTCGCCCTCAGGGCCGGTCGGCCCGAACGAGATTCCGGTCGGATCGAACTCGGCGGAGAATTTGAAGATCTTCTTCATCTGGTTGCCGAATCCGTCGATCAGCGACGCCTCCCAGGCCCGCAAGCCGGGGCGCGTCATGCTCCAGAGGAAGCCGTCCCGCAGGGGCATGGAGAGGTAGTTTCCGGGAATGACGACGGAGTCGGTCGCCCGGGGAGCCAGGTAGAACGAGCAGATGCCGCCCGACAGAAAGCCTTCGCCGTTCGCGATGTCGATCCGGGTGGCTGCGAAGGGGCCGGCTGGCCAGCAGGCCGGCTTCGCCCCGATCAGCGTTCCGTCGGACGTCAGCGCAACGATTTTGTCGCCGTCCAGGGCGAAGTCGAGCAGGGCTTTTCCGGCGGTCTCGAGCGGCGTTCCGGGGGTGGTTTTCCCGGTGGTGAGATCGGTTCTGGATTCCCTTCCGTCCCTGTAAACCAGGATGGCCGTTTTCGCGAAGGTCCTGACGCCGACGACCTCGGCCGGATCGATACCGGGAAGCGTCGCCACGGCCTCTTTCCTGATCTTCAGGGCAGCCCAGGGATCGACGGCCTGCACCTTCGCCGGGGTCTTCGGCGCTTCGGAAGCCGCCATGGCCGGAAACGCCGCACAGGCGAGCATGATTGCGAGGAGCACTGATTCGGCGGTTCGTTTCACTTGTCGCCCTCCGCGGTCAGAGACATGATCCTGAAGGCGCCTTTCGGAGCCTTGTCGAGGTCGGCGGCGGCAGACCAGAGAACGCCGTTTTCCCCGCGCGCGAGATACCGGTTCATTCCCTGGGGGGGCCTGATGGAAAATTTCTTCAGCAGGGCGCCATCGGGATTGAACGCATGCATCATGACCGCGCCGCGGAACCCGCCGGCCGGAATGAACGAAACCGCGATCCCGCCGTCCCTCTCATGCCACCAGAGGCGCGGGTTCTGGAGAGCGGGCAGGCCGAGATGGACGGCCTTCTCGAGCCGGCCGTCAGCCGAGTAGCGATGCCACACGTAGCCGGCGCCCTCGATGAACACGATGGTTGAAAGCCGTTCCTGCGCATCGACGGCAAAACCCGAGCGCTGCCACGGAATTTCGCGAAGGAGATTCCCTGCCGGATCGAAAACGGCGATGACGGCCCGGCCGAAATCGCCGACGTACAGCCTGCCGGTCGGGCCGAGTTCCAGTTGATGGATCTGCGCGAACAGGCCGGGATCCTGGCCCCTGCCACCGACCCGGGCGATCTCCCTGCCGTCCGGCACAGATATCTTCCTGATGAACAGGTCGGCGCCGTCCGCCACCCAGGCGGCTTCGACCTTGCCGCCCCGGTTCTCGACGAGGGCGATGTCTTCGAGAAGCGTGTCGGTGCCGACGCCGGGAACCTTGATCGCGGCCTTGAGGGCGCCGCCGGCGCCGAGCCAGAGAAGCCGGCCGCCGATCGAATCGGCCAGCCAGAGGTCGCCGCCGTCGAGACGGAACGCCATGGGCCCGAGGGGTGAGGCTTCCTCCATCTTCGGGTTCACCTTGTCGTTGTAATACCCGACCTGGGCCTGTCCCGTGCCGTACGGGAGCTCCCACCCCGGAGATGCCCCCCATGCGGTCGCGGCAAGAACTCCGGCGAGAAGAAGCCCGAGTCCGGTGTGGTTCGCTGTTCTGTTCCCGTGCATGGTATCCTCGTTGTTCATTCGAATATGGCGGTCCGACTCAGCTTTTCCGCATGACCCGGGTGACCGGCCCGATCGACGAAGGCTCGGAGAGGCGTGGCGTGCGGAGGCGGGACGAGTTGTTCATCGCCATGTAGCTGTTGCCTTCCTTCACGATGATGCCGATGTGCGTGTCGGGGTCCTTCACGCCGTCGCCGGTGTAATCGTAGGTCTTCCAGAGAATGACGTCGCCCTCCTTGTAGGGGGGGGCGGAGACGTCCTTCCAGCCCTTCGCGTGGAGCATGTTGACCGTGGAGCGGCAGTTGAGGGAGACGCTGTCGAGCGCGCCGGCGTTCTTGAGAGCCGTGGTGACGACCTTGGCACAGGCGAGGTTGCCGTAATCGACGTCGGCAGTGCGGAATTTCGTGCTTCCGACGAGCTTTTTCGCTTCCGTCACGATCCGCTGCTGGAGGGAGCCCGAGGAAGCCGAGGAAGGCGGCGCGGAGGTTGTCGAGGGGGTGCCTCCCGTGACGTCGCCGCGGTTTTTCGTCACATAGCTGGAATGCACATACCGTGTTTTCCCGTTGTATTCGATCTTGTACCAGTCGTCGACCTTGCCCGTGACGTGGACGGCGATGCCGTACGGCAGGGCGGTCTCGATCGAGCCCCACGGGGCGGTGCGCACATTCAGGCCTATATCGGCAGATACATATCCAATGAAATCGATCTTCTCGACATTCGTCGTCGGGGCAGCCGGCTGGTCGGTGTCTATGTACTGGCGGGAGACGAAGGCCTCGTTGTCGCCGTATTTGATCTTGTACCAATCCTTGGTCGCGCCGAGAATCTCGACGGCTTGCTGGTCCTTCAGGGTGCCGATGATGTCGCCGCCCGGGACGCGCCGGACGTTGAGGCCGATCCGGGCGTTCACCCAGCCGGTTTTCGGCAGGGTCTTCTTCGGCTCTCCGTCGCGAAGCACGTAGGTGGAGTGCACGAAGGCGGTTTTCCCGTTGTATTCGATCTTATACCAGTCGCCGAGCTGGCCGACGATGGTGATCTTGTTGCCGGGGCCGAGAGATCCGAGGACCTCGCCCCAGGGGCCGGAGCGCACGTTCAGCGAGGTCGAGACATCGATCGTACCACTGACGCGCTGGCCGTCCTTGATGACGGGAAGCGCCGGTGCCGTCGCGGCCTGCGCCGCGTCGTCGATCTTTACGTCCTTGCCCGAGAAGGGGTTCTCGCCTGCCGTGACGGGCATCGAGACGGCTGTCAGCACCATCAGAAGCGAAAAAATGAGATATCTGGCTTTCATACGCAATTCTCCCCTGACGAGTTATGCCTATTCTACCCTAAGTCCCGCAAAAAGTTTCACCCTTTCAAATTAAGTTGCGATGCGCGGGGGCCTTCTCTTATACTTTTGCGTGTGAAATCCACGAGAGGATGTACGCGAGATGATTGATCTGAAAACGTTTCCGTTTTTCAGCACGCTTCCTCGTCACGAAGTCGAGAAGCTCAAGAACACCTGCCGCATCCAGAAATACACCTCCGGAACGAAAATTCTCCTCGAAGGCGAGGAGGTCAAGGAGATCCTGCTCGTCGTCGAAGGCCAGGTCTCCGTCGTCAAGACCCACGAGGGGCGCAAGAAAACCCTTTTCACCCTCGATCCGGGCGATACCTACGGCGAAGTCGAAGTCCTGAACGGAACCCCGGCCCTCACCTCCCTCATCGGATACCAGGATTTCCAGATCCTGTTCATCCCCAAGTTCGACGTTCTCCGCCTGATCGGCCTGAATGCAGGCTTCGCCCGGGAACTCCGGTACCAGTACACCCGTCGCGCCTCGATCCTGCTCGAACTGGGCATGAGCAAGGCCCCCCTCGGCCAGGTGATCACGTTCTTCAACGTCAAAGGCGGCGCCGGCAAGTCGGTCCTGTCGGCGAACACGGGTGTTCTGCTCGCGAAGAAGTGGCGCAAGCGCGTCGTTCTGCTCGATCTCAACCTGGCCTTCGGCGACCAGGCGATCCTCCTCAGCCTGCCGAACGACAAAAACATCTACGAGCTGCTCACCCAGGGCGGCCCTCTCAGGCCGGAAAAGATCGAGAGCCAGCTGACCGTCCACAAGTCCGGGTTGAAAGTCCTGCTCCCGCCGCCCCTCCCCGAGTATGCCGAGAAGATCCGGCTCGAATTCATCGAGCAGATCATAGAATCACTCCGGACGAACTACGACTACATCATCATCGACACGCACAACCAGATGTCGGAACTGGAACTCCGGCTCCTCGAGATCAGCGATCTGATCCTGCTGATCATGACGATGGAGCTCACGTTCGTGAAGAACACGAAACTCCTCCTCGAACTCTTCCAGCGGATGAAAATCCCGCGTGAGAAGGTGAAGGTGGTGCTCAACCGCGCGTTCAAAACGCTTGGCCTCGAACCCTCCAGGGTCGAGAATTCGCTCCGGTATGCCATCAGCTACTTCATCCCGAGCGAGGGCGACATCGTCATTCCCTCGATCAACAAGGGGTCGCCGTTCGTGCTCGACACGCCTGAAAATTCGCCCCTCAAGCTGTCGGTCGAGAAACTCTGCCAATGCCTCGTCGGCGAAGAGCCCGACAAGGGCACCTGGAACATGTTCTCGATGATCAAGGACGTTTTCGGGCTGTAATCATTTCGGATACGACGATATATATCGTCAAAAATCCGGGCGGATCACGATCCGCCCCTCCCGTGCAATGATGGGAAAACGATCGAACGGAATCGCCTCACCAGCCGAGGAGTTTTTTGAAGAAGCTGGTTTTCTTTGAGGTCACCTGGACGATGACGACCGAGATGTTGTCCTTGCCGCCGTTCTTGAGCGCCTCTTCCACGAGCAGGTTCGCCGTCGCATCGGGGTCGAGGTTCTTCGCGAAGATCTCCTCGAGCTTGTCGTCCTTCACTTCCTCGGTGAGGCCATCGCTGCACAGCAGGAACACGTCGCCGTTCCATACCGGGCCGGAGGTGATGTCGACCTCGAGCTTCGTCGAGCAGCCGATATAGCGGGTGATCTGGTTGCGGTAGGGGTGGCCCTTCTTTTCCTCTTCGTTGATCAGGCCGCGGATGAAGAGCTCCTCGACGTAGGAGTGGTCGCGGGTGACCTGTTTGAGCTGGCCTTTCCGGAACAGGTAGATCCGGCTGTCGCCGACATGGGCGACGAAGAAGTTCTGCTCGCGGAGCATGAGGAGGACGCAGGTACAGCCCATCCCCTGCTGGTCGGTGTTGGCGGAGGCGGTCGCGCGCACCTTCTCGTTTGCGGCGAGGAACGCCTCGCGGATCAGGGCCTCGACGTTGTCACCCGCATCCTGCTGGGTGAGCTTGGACGAGATTACTTCCCTGGTGATGTTCGACGCCACTTCACCGGCCTTGTGGCCTCCCATGCCGTCGGCAACGAGAAAAACGCCGTCTTTATCGGTTGTGAGGAAGGCGTCCTCGTTGTTCGAACGAACCTTCCCGATATCGGATCTACCGAAAACCTTGTATTCCACGTTC
>CAYMEN010000062.1:0-13200 GCA_964389325.1 uncultured bacterium
GGTCTCATGACCGGGCCCAACCGGTTACTGCTCAGCGGGCCCACCGGGGGTGAAGGATCCGGCGGCCAGCAGGGAATTCCCGGCCCCGGGCGCCAGATGCGTGAGGCGGTCGCCGTTCGCGTGTGCGTCGATCCGGCCGTCGGGTGTGACGATGCGGAGTCCGTCGTCGGTCGCGGCGGCGATTCCACCTCCCGGAGCTTCTCGCAGGGCATGCACGCGCCGCACGGACAGGCCGGCGGCGGGAAAAAGCGTCGGAGAAGCCGTTTCGAGGCAGCCGATTCCCCAGGAACCGGGACCCTGCTCGTTCATGAACGAGGCCCAGAGGCGTTTTTCAGAATCGAGCGCGAGGGTTCGGGCGTAGCTTGTCGGCTTGTCGGTCACCAACTCGGCGGCCAGGCTTGCAGCGTTTCCAGGTACGACCAGGCAGGAGAACAGGAAGACCACGGTCACAACTGGCAGAAAACGCAATGTGCGATTTTCACTCATCAGGAAATTCCCCTACCTGGCTATGGATAAAAACAGGTTCCGGTCACCCTGAGGTATCGAAGGGTGGCCGGGAACTCATGAACAGGCTTGTTCGTGGTTCGATACCTCACCACGAACGGAAATCGTGATGTTATCCACAGGCTGCCACCCGGTCGGACGGTGATATTTTCGCACATTGCCGGGAAAAAAAGAACCCCGGCTTAAAATAGCCGGGGCGAAAGTGAGAGGATCTTTTGAGAGGATACTTGAATCGTCGAAAGTGCTGCGACCCACGAGAACGATTTCCGGGCCCGGAAAGCAATGGTGGGTATGTGTTACGAACGTTTCTGGCGGTTGCGGTGACTCTGGTGCGACGTGGTGCATCATAAGGCGTGACCGGGTGTGACAATTCGAACAAGCTCGCGCAGCGATTGTTCTGCGATACTTCTGCAGATGTAAATCATGGGGCCCGAAAATTGTTTTCAATGAACTGCACTTATATATGCAACTGCCGTGCCAAGTTGAAAATGGCTTTGGAAGCGGCTTTTCATTTTCGGGTGTATGAGTCTTTTTCGCTCGCATGTGTTTTTTTCACACATCGTCGAGGAGCAGCCAGGCTTCGACTTCCTGCGTCTTGCCCTTCACGCGTTTGAACGGCAGTTTCTCGGCCTTCGGACGGAGTGCGCAGGTGTCGAGGAAGGCGCCCGACATGACGGTCCGCGTTCCCTCGGCCATGTGCGCAAGCAGCGCCAGGCGCGACGCGAGGTTCACCGGGTCACCGATGACGGTGTGATCGAGCCGCACCGAGGCGGCGCCGAGAATGCCCGAGATGACCTGGCCGGCGTTGATGCCCATGGCGGATTCGAGGCCGGCAGCCTGCATCCGGCGCCTGACGCCGCTCACAACGGAGATGACGGCGGCGGCGGCCTCGTTTTTGCCGCCCAGGCGTTCGTGGTCGAATACGACCAGGATCTTGTCGCCGATGACCTTGTCGATCTCGGCACCCGTCGCGAACGGTTGAAGTTCGGTGTTCAACGCGCCCAGGTGGGCTCCAAGCGCGTCGAACACCTGCATCGTGTCCTTTTCCGCACACAGACGGTCGAAGCGGAACAGACACGAGAACAGCACGGTTACCTCCCGGCGCTCGCCCCGGCCGCGCTCGTCCGTTCTGCGGTCACGCACGGCGCGCCGCACGGAGCCCGACACGAACCGTCCGAGGATCGCCGCTTCCTCGAGGGCGCGCGCCATCGAGTTGAAGGCGACGGCCAGAGTGCCGAACTCGTCCGACCGGTCGACGGGAAGCCGTTCCGAGAAGCATCCCTCGGCGACCCGGGTCATCGCGAGCCGCAGGCGCTCGAGCGGTTCGAGCAGGCGCCGGCGCCCGTGCCAGGCCAGCCCGAGAGCCGCCACGACGAGACCGATCGCGAGGATGTTGCCGGCCACCTGCATCCGACGAACGTTACGCTCGATCGAGTTCGTCTCCACCTGGCCCCCGATGACGAACCGGGAAAGCTTGTTGCCGATGAACGCCTCGAAGATCGGCCGGCCGGGGGCCGACATGTCGCGGCCCGCCTGGGTGCTGCCGGTATTCCGCGCGCGCTCGATCGCCCCCAGCAGGGTCGGCGGAGCATTCACATTCTGCGGCATGACGAGCCCGGAGAACATGTGCTCGGCCAGGCCGGTCAGCATCCAGATCTCAGGGGCCGCCGGCTCCGCGTCGGGTGATTCACTCCCCGGAGTGATCACCGGCATGGCCGCCGGGGAGATCTTCGCGGGAAACCGTTCGTTGAAGATGCGCCGGACATAGGCCATTTCGCGCGAATCGTCCCAGATCCAGAGCAGGAGCCATTCCGTCGGCATGCTCAGGCCCCTGAAGATACGCAGGCCGAGGACGAAAATGCGCATGAAGGACGTCTGCACCTCGATAAGCTCTTCGGGAAACGTGATCTGGGAGATCATCGCGTCGATTCCGAAAATGCCGACGTACAGGTCGAACAGGATGTCCGACGTCATGGTGCTCCGGATGCGATTCGCCTCGGACAGCCCCTCCCATGGGGCGTCGTCCTTCCCGATGCGCATGATGCCATCGCGCATTTTCTTGGCGAGGGGGCCGAACGCATCGAGAATCGGCCGTTCGGCACTCGTGATGCTGTCTGCATCGCTCATCCGGCGAGTGATGATGTTCGTTCGATCGTCGGGCGCAACGCTGAGAAGGATCTCCGGCCCCCCGAGTTCCGGGTAGATGTCCGGAACCCCGCCCTGGAAGAGAAGCGACCGCAGGGTATCGCGCAGGGCCGCGGCCGTTCGGCCCTCCAGGGCCTCGATTGTCGACGGCACGCGCGCGAGGGCGAGAAGCCGTCCGATCATGGTCGCATGCAGGGCCATACAGCCATTGTCGAGGCTCGTGAGCTCGCGATGCAGATTCGTGGTTCTCGTGCGAAGCTCGGCCCGCCCGTATTCGGCAACCGAACGCTTCACGAGCATCCAGCCGGCCCCCGCCGGCACGATTGCCAGCCCGAGGCAGGCTCCGAGAAGCATCCAGCCGACGGTTGCCCTCCGGCTGACGAATGCTGCGACTCCCGTCAGCCCGATCAGGGCGAGTATGCCCAGAACCGCCGCCCAGACCGGCGTTCCCGATGCCGAAACCGCTCCGAATCCGTCCTGGACAGGCCAGGGAACGCTCACGATGATCCGGCCGGTCATCCCGGACGGGGGCAGGGCGGTCATCACGAGCCGTTTCCCGACGACAGCGAGGGCTGGGAACCGCTCGCCGCCGAGGAGAAGCAGCCGTTCGGCAAGCCGACGGCCGCCCGCGCGCCACTCCCCGCCCCCGAAAACGGGGTTTCCACGATTGTCGGTGTACAGCAGGCCGCAGCCGGGATTCTCCACCTGGGCCGCGGCGATCCTGATGCCGAGAAAAGGGTCCAGGTCGGTGAGATCGAGCCACGCGACGATGCCGCTCTGCGGCTGAACCCGCCAGTAGAGGCCACGAACGCCGTCGGGGTTGAGATACGACTGGAGCTTCCCGCTCTTCGTGGAGGCCTGGGATTTGAGATTGACCGGGCTCCCGATGATCTCGGACATGAGCCTCCCAATTTCGTCCCGATTATCGTATCTGCCGGTCCGCCATGCCAGGAGGCGATCCGGAAGGTGGCGGGGAAATCTCCGGCCACGCGCCGCGTCGAACCGAAGCCCGGACGGCGCCTCGAGATCGGGAAGCCATCGCCAGCTGACGGCATGTTCCGGAAGCCAGGGCTCGACCTGTTCCCGGTAGAGGCGGGCCAGCCTTCTGCGCTTCAACGGCAGGTCCGAACCGGCCGCGAGGGCGATCCGGCCGGCCCGCTCCTGGAATCGCCGCAGAACCAGGGTGATGCCGTCCTTCGGAAGGACGGTCGCCTGGGATTCGAACATGAGTTCCCGGGCGCGGGTCCTGGCCGCGGAGCGCGCGGAGGCCAGTTCGAGAGAACGACGCTCGCGGCGCTCGATGCCGAGCACGAGGAGCGGCAGAAGGAGCACGAGCAGCCAGAAGGCCGTCAGCCATCTCGAGGTTTTCATCGGCCGGCCTCCGGAGGCAGTTCGACGAGCTCGAGGCCATCGCTGCCCGGAACGGGGCTGAATGCGGCCGGCGGGCTGGCGAGCAGGCGAATCAGGCCGGGCGACAGGATGATCGCCGTATACCTCCCCTTCTTGGAATCGGCCTCGAGGCGTTCGGCGACATCGCGGGGCCGGCCGAGAACGGCACGCTCCATCCGGTCTGCCGATCCGAACGAGCCGACCAGGAGCTTCCCCGCATCGACACCGACACCCATGCCGTATTCGAACGCCCCGGTTGCATGCCGCTCTGCAAGGCGCTTCTCGTGGGCACGCCGCATCAGCACGGCCGCATCGAGGGCGCGCCGGGCATTCTCGGCCGGAGACTCCCCGTAGAACGCCGCGATGACGGCGTCTCCGATGAACCGGTCGATCTTGCCGCCGGCGGCGTGGATGGCCCCGGCCATCGCGTCCAGGTGGGCGTTCAGCATCTCGACGACCTCCTCGACGGGTCGGGATTCCGAGATCGTCGTGAAGCTGCGGAGGTCGGACACCAGGACGGCGCCTTCGACCTCCCGCGGGCCGCCCGAGGCGTCGCGTTCGCCCGATACGTCCTGTTCGAGCGTCGCGGACACGAAACGGCCCAGGTCGCGCCGCTCGCGCAGGCCGTCGATCATGCGGTCGAACGCCTTCGTCACCTCGCCAACCTCGTCGGGCCGCTCGAGACCGACGCGCGTATCGAGATCGCCGGCCGCGGCGCGCCGCAACCCCGACTCGAGTCCCGACAGGGGCTGGAGGAGATGCCGCCCGATCGCGAGGCCGATCAGGAGAAGGATAGAAATTGTAATCGATAATATATTTTCGAGAAGGAGCAGGGTGCCGGCTGCCTCGCGCCGGATGCCGGACGTCGAGAACTCCAGTCCCGCGATGTAGCCAGGCATCTTTTCGCAGGGGCGGGCGATGAAGATCCGTTCGCCGCTCCGGTGAACGCGCATGGTTCCGGCGCGCGCGGCATCGTTCAGGGCGCGTGTCATCAGCGGCGACGGCGCCATTCCCCGGTCTCCGAACGATTCGAAGCCGCCCGGGCGCATCATTCCCCAGGCGATCCGGACCCCGGGCAGCATCATTCTCCAGCGGCCGAGCTCCTCGCGAAGCAGGGAGGTGAAATGGCTGGTCGCGCGGGCAGCGAAGATCACGCACAGGCGGAAGCGCTTGGCGTCGGCGATCAGGTCGTACGTCATGAAGAGCGGCTCGTTCGAGCCCCGGAACAGGTGGCCTTTCCTGCGGACATCGTAGTAGTGGAAGCCGAAATCCTCCGAGAAGATCGCCTTGAAGCCCTCGAACGACAGCCGGTCGTTCCCCTGGAGCGCGCGCGCATAGAATTCGGCGTTTTTGTGGTCGGCAAAGGCGACGGTCAGGTTGATCATGCCGCTCTGGAGCTGGTACAGCCCGCGGTTCGGCCGGTCGTTCGAACCGGGGGCGGTCGACATGAACGAGTCGCGACCGGGCCGGAACACCTGCAGGTATTCGGCGGGAAGCCCGGCCGCGCGCAGGGCGGCAAACTCCCGGTCGACCGCCTCCTGGCCGGGCTTTTCGGCCGGCGCCTCGATCAGCCGCCGGATGAGTTCGCGGTTTTCGAGGGCGGTTCCGCAGGTTTCTGCGAACTTGTCCACCTCCCGGATACTCATCATGTCGAGACGCACCAGGCGGTCTTCCGCCAGCCGCTCCATCTCGCCGGCCCGCCTCTCGACGTTCGCCGCAATCCACCACGAGGCGAGCACCCAGACCACACCAAGTGGCACGATGCCCGCGAGCGCGACGTACCCGGCGAACCAGACGCGAAGCGAAAGGTCGCCCGAAACCGGGTTCATCGCCCGCCGCGCCGCGAGCAGCAGGAACCCGCCGAACATGGCCGCGCACAGCCCTTTTTCCCAGGGCGGGACCTTCTGCTGGCGGGCAGGGCCGGGAACGGGGCCGACGACCCAGAATTCGTACGGAAGCGTGCTGGCGATGATATCCCGCATGACCCAGATGCCGGGAATGCTTTTCCCGACCGTTCTCGGCTGAACGATCTCGTTGCGGCTCCGGCAGGCACCGATCGCCGTGCGCAGGCGGCGCAGGGCGAAGGGGGCGATGGTACCGGACGCGACGCGGAAACGGACGCGGCCGCCCTCCGGATACAGCGGCACGAGCACCGGCCACATGCGGCCCCGGCAACGGGCGATGCTTTTGCGGAGGGCAAAATCGACGGGCCGGGCCGACGCAGCGGCTTTTCTCGGGAAAAGCGCGAGCCAGAGGAGGGTGCCACGCGGCGATTCCGCAGCGTTCCAGAGCATCAGGTTGTCGCCGCCCCGCCACCGGGCGCCCGTCATTCTGCCGCGCCGCAGTCGTGCGAGCACGTCGAACGAGATCAGTTCGCCGAACAGTCCCGACGACTGGCGATCGAGCGTCGCGCGCTTCCCCGGCGGAACCAGGTCCGGCGCGAGGGCAGCGGAGAGAAGGCCGCCGACCATCCGCCCCATCGCCGTCTCGAGGCCCGGGCCGCGGAGGGTTCCGATCGCACCGTCGGGGGAAACCCTGAAGGCGAACACCAGGGTTCCTCCGGGCCTGTGAGAAGGGGGAACGGCGGCATGGAACATTCTCGAGAAGGTCGGTCCGGACAGTTCCGCGCCGTCCTTCAGCTTCGCGGCGACACTCCTGCGAAGCCGGTCCATCGCCGTTTCAACCTGGAGGGCGTACGTCCAGTTCCCGCGGAACCGCTCGATTTCGGCCTGGGCTTCCTGCCGCCAGCGGTTTTCCGCGGACAGCATGGCAAGACGGGCCTGCTGCCACCCGTACAGGCGTGCCAGGAAGGCCACCGCAAGGCAGAGCAGCAGGGGACCGAGCAGTTCCCACCGGCTGCCGCCGGCGGTTCCCGCGCCTGCGGCCGGCGCATCGCCGGCCGGTTTGCTGTGCACGTTATTTGCGCTCCCCATCAGGATGGAAGTGAAATCTTCAGGTGAGCAGTATAGCTGTACACGTTCTGCCGTGAAAACAAATTCCCCCCCTCGGAGGAGGGGGGGAGAAAAATTATGAAGCTCCTAATGGTCACAAGAGCAGAAGAAACCTGATCCTGCTTCCGGTTTCATCATACTGAAATGCCGCCCGGCACAAAATCGGGCAATCTCCTGATTTTGCATCAGGGAAATACCCGAATCTATAGAATCTTTGGTGATGCCGGTCAGCGATGGGTATTGTTGTTGCTCTGCCGGATCGCTGTTCGCGACAACTCGCGCATCGTCTTCACACCGAGCTTCAGCTTCAGGTTCCCACAGTGGGTTTCGATCGTCTTGTGGCTCAGCGAGAGCTTGCCGGCAATTTCCCTGATGGAAAACCCCTCGCCGAGGAGGTTGAAGATATCCTGCTCGCGCTTCGAGAGCTGCGACAATTCGGCAGCTTCCGTTTTGTCGACGATCGTCTCGACGAGCTTGCCGGCGATAGATTCGCTGTAGAAGCGTTTTCCCGCGACGACCGCCCGGATCGCGTCGATCAGGTGGGTCGAGGCATCGTCCTTGGTGACATACCCCTTCGCCCCGGCCGCCACCGCTTTCCGGACATACAGCGGGTCGTCGTACATCGAGTAGACAATCAGGTTGACGTCGGGAACGGCGGTGCTGAGCTGTTCCAGAAGTGCCATTCCGTCGTCGCGGCCAAGCGAAAGGTCGATCAGCGCCACATCCGGCCGGGCGGCGGTGATCCGCGACAGGGCGTCGGAGGCCGTCTCGGCCTCGCCGGACACTTCGAAGCCGCGCTTGATGAGGAGCTGCCGAAGTCCCATCCGCATGACGCCGTGATCGTCGACGATGAAGACTTGTATTCCGGTGTGCTGTGGCCCCGCAAACACTGTAATCACCTCTATGTATTGAGGTTTATTATAGCGGTCTGAATGACCTTCTGCCATTCTACAGCTTCGGCACCCAACATTCAACTATCACGCCGCCTTCGGGCCTGTCGACGGAACGGCCGAACCCGCGGGTATCGGACTGACGGTTCTTCGTGCGAGCGCTTCAGTTCCTCCTCGATCCGCTTTCTCTCCGTGATATCCCGTGTCGTCCCGCAGAGGCACATGATTCCGGCAAGCTGCTGGCAGAGCCCGTCATGCAGATCGTGCCCGATCGACCGCATCTCGGACTCGGTCATCTCGAGAAGCGCCTTCTCGACCTGGCGCCGAAGCCCGATTTCCCGGCGAAGGGCGTCGTCGGCGAGAGCAAGGTCATTCGTCCTCTCCAGGACGTTCTTTTCGGATGGCACGGCCGGCATCGTCACATATCATTTGCCGGGCTGCCATTTCGGCACGGAGCAATCGATCAGCACCCCGCCTTTCGACCGGTCGACCACGCGAAGGGTCCCCGACATGGCCTGCGTTCTATAGGCCATGATTTTTAACCCCATACCCTTCGGATTTGCCGGATTTCCCTCCCGGCCGACGCCGTCGTCCGCCACGGTCAGCCTCACGTTTTCACCATCGCCGCCCAGCGTGATCTCGATATTCCGGGCCTTCCCATGGCGAATCGCGTTGTGGACGGCTTCCTGGGCGATGCGATACAGGTTCAGCGCCTGGTCGGGACTGTCGATGCCGATCGCGCTCGAGGAGGAAAAGCTGCATCGGACGTTGAACAGTTCAGACGTTTTCTCCGCGAGAAGGCCGAGGGAGCAGTCGAGACTCCGAGGATCGGCCAGCAGGGGGTTCAGCCCCTTCGCCATCCCCCGGGCCTGCCTGACGGCGTCGGCGAGGAGCTCCAGAATACGGGTGATATCCTCGTTCGCGACGGCGTCGCGCCCCTGGAGATTCTCACGGACAACCTCGCAGAGACACATCATGCCGACCAGTTCCTGGCACAGTCCCTCGTTCAGTTCCCTGCCGATCAGTGCCCGATCACGTTCGGGGTGATGGAGCATGAAAAACTCCATCTGCTTTCGCCGTTCCATCTCGGTGTTCAGCAGGGCGTTGATATAGGAAAGCTTTTCGGATCTGTCCGCGATGCGACGTTCGAGTTCGCGCTGCGTGCGCTTCATCTCCTCCTCGACCGCTTTTCGCTCGGTGATGTCGCGCGTGGCGCCGCAGATTCCAAGGAGGCGCCCGGAATCGTCCCGGTATCCGGTGAAAACGAGTTCCCCCCGCACCAGGGCGCCGTCCTTCCGTCGGAAGGTCAGCTCACATCGCACAGGCTCGACGGAACCGGGATGAGCCGGTTCCCGCGCCAGATACTCCCTGACTGCGGCCTTGAGCCGCTTGAAGGACTCCGGAGTCAACGTGGAACCCGGCGTGAGGCGATACATTTCCTCCTGGGTATAGCCCAGCATGCTGACACAGGCGGGGCTCGCATAGACGAGCCGGAAATCGAGATCGAGGATCCAGATGATATCCGTGGAAAGTTCGATCATCATCCGATACCGCCCTTCGCTCTCCCGGATGGCATCCTGGACTTCCTTCAGCGGGGTGATATCGGCCGCAGATCCTATAATGGATAATATTGTATGCGACTCGTCCGGGAGGAAGGTGAGCTTTTCATTCAGCCACCTGTACTGCCCCTGGTCGTTCCGCCTTCGGTATTCGATCGTCACGGACGATTTCGCCTGCGCCGGGGGGGTCATAGCCGTCCGGATCACCTGGCCGACCCGTCCGATGTCGTCGGGGTGGATATCGCACGTCAGCTTCTCGAGCGGGTCGCCGGGCTCAGGGCGTTCCCGGAATGCCGGAAACTGCTGGGCCGAACGGTTGGAATATCTGAAACTGCCGTGCTTCAGATCGAACCGGTAAAAGAGCACCGTCGCGTTGTCGAGCAGGTTCCGGAGCTGCCTCGCGCGTTCACCGAGCTCTCCGATTTTCGTGAGTTTGTCCGTGATCTCATATCTGATGCCGGCGATGGTGTCCGGAGTTCCGTCTTCCGCTCGGGACATGACGATTCCGTTGACCCTGAGGGTTTTCGGCACCATTCCCGACCCGCCGCCCTCCCTGACATCGGCCTGGAAGGTCACGACCTCTCCTGACAATCCCGAAAGCGTATGTTGCAGGGCGACAATATCCCCGGGGTCCGCCGAGTCAAACTCCGGCATTTCGCCATGGTTCAGGTGGAAGATGTCGATCCCCCCCCGGGCGGCGAAAAGCCCGGCATGCGTTTTCAGTGTTTCGACGGCCGCGGCCGCCGCCATGCGTTCTTCGCGAACGACCGCAATCCGCCGCCTGAGGAATGCCATCCGGGCGGCCTCGCTCTCGTGCATCGAATCAGTTGTTCGCGACACCATCATTCCTGCTCTCCAGGCGTCGGAGCGGCGCAACGCATCTCACGACCGTTCCACCGCCGCGGCGGTTTTTCACGGCAACGCTTCCCGACATGGTTCTCATGCGGTAATCGATCATGCAGGGACCGTATTCGGAAGAGGTGGTCGATGTCGCCCGAGGCGAGCCGTCGTCGCTGACGATCAGGCTGACCGACTTCGAAGTGGTCTTCAGCAGGATCTCGACATGTGCGGCCTTCCCTTCGTGAACGGCGTTCTGAACCGCCATCCGGGCGATCCGATACAGGCTCAGAGCCTGCTCCGGCTCCTCGACACGGGCTTTTCCCAGATGCGAAAAACTGCATGAAACGCGGTACATCAGGAGCAGGGAGGCGGCAAGCGCCTCGAGGGAATCGGACAGCCCGTTGGCATCGATGAACAGCGGGCTCAGACCGCGAGCCATGTATCGCGCATAGCGAACGGCCCCTGCGAGAAGATCATGAATGCGGCCCATCTGGATCGCGTCGATGCTCCCAATCTCCAGGAGCCGATCGCGGGCGGCCTCACAGAGGCACATGACGCTGGCAAGCTGCTGACAGAGCCCATCGTGCAGTTCGTGCCCGATCGACCGCTGCTCCGCCTCGCTCATCTCGAGCAGCGCCGTTTCGACCTGGCGCCGCCGCTCGATTTCCTGGCGCAGCTCCTCGTTCGCGCGGAGCAACTCGGCCGTCCGCTCCAAAACGCGGTTTTCCAGCATTTCCCGCTCCGTCCGCAGGGTTTCTTTCATGAGATGGAAATCAGTGATATCACGGGTCACCCCGCAATACCCCACGAGATGTCCGGATTCATCGCGAACCACCGAGACGGCGACTTCGGTCAGAACCGCCCTGCCGTTTTTATGCCGCTGCCAGAGTTGAATGTTCCGGGAGACGAACGAACCCGGACATTTCTCCTCCTGCGACCGAATATCCTGCGCGAGCCGCGTAACCAGCCTGTAGGATTCCGGCAGCAGGGATTTCCGCGGTCCGAGAGCGATGAGCTCTTCAGTAGTATATCCTAGCATATTTAATACTGCCGGACTGCAATACAGGTAGTTGATGTCCAGGTCCGTGGTCCAGATGATGAACGAACTGAGGGTCGTCACCAGGCGGTATCGTTCCTCGGATGCGCGGAGCGTCGCCTCGGCCTCTTTGAGGGCCGTGATGTCGATGGCCGAACCGAGCATCGTCTGCACGCTGTTCATCCGGTCGGGAATGAACGTCATGACATCGTAATACCAGTGATAGGCACCATCCAGGTCCACACGACGGTATTCCATCACGCTCGTGACCGAACTGCCGTTGAGGCTCGCGACGTTCTGGCCCAGGGCGGCATCGATACGACCACGATCATCAGGATGAATCGTCGTGAGACCTTCTTCGATGATCTTTTCGAAGGTTCCCGTGCGGTCGGGGATGGCATGGATATTTATCGGTGCATTGAAATATCCGACGCCATTCGGCCCCGAGTCGAGGCGGTACAGAATGGCAACCGAGTTATCGAGCAGTTCGTCGAACAGCTTCTCATCCTCTGACATGTTCTGCTTCCAGAGCATTTCATCTGATATATTATTTCTCACCCCGATGAGAAGGAGCGGCCGTTCATCGTGGCCGAACCGTTCGGCGAGCCCGTCGAACTGGAACCATTCCCATCGCCCGTCCGAGCCCTTCATCCTCAGATTCACCCGCACGTCGGGATGTTCGGGACGAAGTCGCGAGGCTTCCCGGAACAACGTTTTCACATCGTCGGGATGGAGACGTTCGTCGAGAAGGAGCGTGCACGGCTCCCCTCCCAAACCATAGGTCCGGGCCTGAAGATCGACGTTCCAGACCGACACCCCGGCATGTTCGCGAGCGATCTCGAACGCGCGCCGGTAGCTCGCGGCTTCCGCCAGAAGGGCATCGCGGGCAGCTTCGGCACGGGCGAGCTCCGCCTCGAGTTGTTCCAGGCTGTTTTCGTCGCCGGGAGGGTCGATGATGCTCTTGTTCATCGCAAAACCCGTCCGATACGGAAGCGGATCGGCATCGACGGAGCATGATGTTCGGTGTTGAGCTTCATGGAATACGGTATCTGCATCTGTGGCGCAGTCTTTTTTCTACGGCATGGGGCGGAATCGCCGCCATCTGGTGATATGATACGCCAGATCGCGGGCTTCGTCACGCGTATCGACCACACCAACCGGAGAATGTTCCCATGGCCAAACGCATGCGGGTCGATCTGCTCGTCGTTCATCTCGGACTTGCGCCCGATACCGACACGGCCAGACGCCTCGTGATGGCCGGCGAGATCCGCATTGGCGACCGCGTCTACGATAAACCGGGCGAACTGGTTCCGGCCGGCACGCTCCTGGAACGCCGGGAAAAACGCGGCCCGTTCGTCTCCCGCGGCGCCGTCAAGCTCGATAATGCCCTCGCGGCCTTCGGCATCGACGTCACCGGCGCGGCATGCCTCGACATCGGGGCCTCGACGGGCGGGTTCACCCAGGTGCTTCTGCGGAGGGGCGCCGCGCACGTCACCGCGCTCGACGTCGGCTACGGCCTGCTCGATGCGCGCCTTCGCGCCGATCCGCGTGTCACGCCTGTCGAACGCACGAACTTCCGCACGATTCCCGAAGGCGAACTCCCGGGGCCGTTCGGCCTCATCGTCGCCGACGTCTCGTTCATCTCCCTGAAAGCCATCGTCACCCCCGCGCTGCGGAGGCTGGCCCCCGGCGGCAGCATGCTGCTGCTCGTCAAGCCCCAGTTCGAGGCCGCGGCCGGCTCCGTCGGCCCGGGCGGCCTCGTCACCGATCCGGACGTGCATCGCGCCGTCCTCACGCACCTCTGCGCCACCTTCGGGGAACACGGCCTGCTTCTGTTCGGCCTCGAGCCGGTGCCGATCGTCAGCACGAACAAAAACATCGAGTAT
>CAYMEN010000063.1:0-13083 GCA_964389325.1 uncultured bacterium
GGCGGTGACCTTGGAGGCGCGGATGTCGAGGTAATCGATGCCGACGCCCATCACCTGGGTCGACCAGTTCTGATTGGCATACACCATCGGGCCGCTGGTCCTCACGACCGCCGAAACCATGCTGATCGAGGAACAGTCGGCCGAGAGGGCGTCCGCGTCTGCCTCGGTCAGGGTCGTCATGGTGCCCATGCCCATGCGCGCCCCGCCCGACGAGGAGCTGCCGGGCATGATCATGATCAGGCTGGTCCCCATCTTGGAGATCTCGTTCTGCACCGACGCGTAGGCACCCTGGCCGACCCCGACCATCGTCACGACCGAACCGACGCCGATGATGATGCCGAGCGCCGTCAGAAACGAGCGCATCTTGTTGCGCGCGATACTGATCAACGCCAGCCGGACGACGCCCCAGAGGTTCATGGAAGCTTCGCTCCTTCCCGCTCTTCGATGACCGGCGGCTCGGTCTCGTCGGCGAAGCCGTTCTGCTCGAGCGGCGGCAGGGCTGCCAGTTCTGCCGTCGCATCGAGCTGGCATTCGACGCAGGTGTCGCTGGAGATCAAACCGTCCTTCACGCGCACGTTCCGCGTTGCATACTGGGCGATATCGGGCTCGTGGGTGATCAGCACGATCGTGATGCCCTGCTGGTTCAGGCCCTGGAAGATGGCCATGATCTCGACGCTCGAACGCGAGTCAAGGTTGCCCGTCGGCTCGTCGGCGAGAATGACGGCCGGGTTGTTGACGAGGGCCCGGGCGATCGCGACGCGCTGCTGCTGGCCGCCCGACAACTGGCTCGACGTGTGATGCTCGCGGCCGGTCAGGCCGACCGAGGCGAGGGCGGCCATGGCCCGCTCCCGGCGCTCCTCCGGCTGCACGTTCGCATACACCATCGGCATCTCGACGTTTTCGAGGGCGCTCGTGCGGGCAAGCAGGTTGAATCCCTGGAACACGAAGCCGATCTGCCGGTTGCGCACCGTGGCGAGCTGGTTTTTCGACAGGTGGGAGACCTCGACGCCGTTGATCCGGTAGATGCCGTGGGTTGGCCGGTCGAGACAGCCGAGGATGTTCATCAGTGTCGATTTGCCGGAACCGGACGCGCCCATGATCGCCACGAACTCGCCGCGGCGCACGGTGAGATCGACGCCGCGCAGCGCCCTGACCGTGACGCCCTCCATGAAATACGTTTTGTAAACGCCCGAGATCTCGAGCAGGGGCGGTTCGGCCCCGGGAGACCCGGGAGCATTCGGAGTGGGTGCCTGGTTCATCCGCTGTCCGTCACCGTATCCGGATGCTGCCGCTGCGCCGGTTACCACCTCTGCCCGACTCCGCGGCCTTGTTGCTGACGAGCAGGCGCTGGCCCGGTTTCAGGTCCCCTTCGAGGAGTTCGGTGTGCCTGCTGCTGCTGATTCCGGTCTTGACCGTGACCGGCACCGGCTTCGAATCGGCCGAGAGGATCCAGACGCGCGCGTATTGCGGGCCTTCGGGGAGATCCGGGAGAAAGGCGGGCGCATATCCCTCGGGCGGCTTGAAGAAGAGGGCGCGGGACGGAAGCCGGGTGGCGTTCTTCCGATGTTCGACGAGAAAATCGACGCTCGCCGTCATGCCGGGCTTGAGTACCAGATCGTCGTTGTCGACCATCACCATGACCGAGTAGGTCACGACGTTCGAGGTGATCGTCGGCGACAGCCGCACCTGGACGACGCGGCCCCGGAAAATCCGGCCCTTGAACGTGTCGACGGTGAACTGGGCGGACTGGCCTTCCTTCACCATGCCGATATCGGCTTCGTCGACGGCCGTCTCGATCTGCATGCGTCGCATATCTTTTGCTATTGTAAAGAGGGTCGGCGCCTGGAGACTCGCGGCGACGGTCTGGCCGACGTCCACCTTCCGCGAGACGATCACGCCGTCGATCGGGGAAAAGATCTTCGTCCGGCTGAGGTTGATCTTCGCCACATTGAGAAGCGCTTCCATCTGTCTGATCTGGGAAAGCGTTCCGGCGTGCTGCGCTTCAGCCGCGGCGATCTGCGCCTCGATCGACCCCTGCTTCGCCCGGTAGGTGGCCATCTGGCTCTTCACCGCTTCGAGAGCCGCCTTCTGCGAGTCGAACGACGTCTGCGCCGAGTCGAGATCCGACTGGGAAATCAGCCGCCGCGCCGCCAGTTCCTTCATGCGCTTGTAGTTGCGCTCGGCATCCGTCACGGCAACCTCGGCCTTGCGGACGTTCGCCAGTCCGACCTGTTCGTCGGCCTTCGCGCCCAGCATCGATGCGCGCAGGTTCTGAATCTGGGCCGCGCTGTTGCGCTCGTTCGATCTCGCGCTCTCGAGGTTCGCCGTCGCCTGCTCGACCTGTGCCTCGTGCGTGGACGGGTCGAGCTGGGCGATCAGCTGGCCTTCCTTCACGACGTCATTGAAATCGACCGAGATCGAGGCGATGATGCCGCTGACCTGGCAGCCGACCTCGACGGTTGTCACGGCCGCGAGAGAGCCCGTCGCCGAGATCGTCTGGCGGATCTCCCCCGCGGTGACCTCCTCGAAATTCCAGGTTGGAGGGACGTTGCGCAGCTTGTAGACATACCAGCCGCCTCCGATCAGGCCAAGCACCAGGAAAATGACGATCGCTATACAACCGTATTTCATCGGTTCACCTTACTCGTTCGATTCGGCGTCATCCGTTTCTGCGGAAGCGTCAGGAAAGAGTTCCGGAATCACTGCCGGATCGTCACCGGGCACAGCCGCGGCGGAGCCGGATGCCGTCTGTTCAATATTGGAAGATATCGTTGCCAGGTCCACGGTGACAGGCGTCACGGACGCGATATCCCCTTCGAGGAACGTCTCGTCGGTCACGGCGCCTGTCGTCCAGGCGGACATGCCGCCTGATTCCGCCGGCATGATGCCGAGAGCGCGGTCGAGCGTCGTGAGGGCGATGAGGCTGTCGTAGTAGGCCGTGATGTGACTGCCGCGGGCCGAGGAGTAGGCCGCGCGGGCGTCGGTGATCTCGATCGGGGACCCGAGGCCGGCGTCGAACCTTCCTTCGGCCAGGGAAAGCGACTCGGCGGCCTGTTTGAGCAGAATTTCCGAGGCGGAGAGCCGCTGGAACGCGTCGCGCACGCCGGTGACTGCCGTTTCGATCTCGGCACGCACGGCCAGGCGCTGCTGGTCGAGCGAAGCGCGGGCCTGCTCCACGCCGTTGCGCTGTTCCTCGATGGAATACCGGGTCAGCTTCCCGTCGAGAACCGGCACGGAGAGCTGCATGCCGACGCTCCAGCTCCGGTCGAGCGGGGAGGCCGTGCCGCTCCAGTCGTAGCCGGCCGAACTGGAAAGCGTCGGGTTCATGCCGCGCTTCGTCCCGGTCAGCCGGTGTTTCGCGGAGGCGACCTGGAACCTGCTCTGCGAGATATCCGGGCGGGAGAGAGCCTCCTCGATGAGCCGGTCGGGATCGAGTTCGGGCTCGATGAGTTTCAGAAAACCGGTGTGAGAGGCGATCTCGATCGTTCCCTCATACCCGACGGCTTTCGCGAGGGCGGACAGGGTGTTTCTCGCCTCGCTCTGCGCCTTGATGACGGCCACGTTCGTGTTCGCGACGTCGACGAGGGCTTTCGTGATGTCGTAGGGCGCGCGCGTTCCGACGTCGACGAAGCCGCGCACCTTGTTCAGATGCACTTCGTAGCTTTTCAGCAGGTCCCGCTGGACGTCGACCTGGGCCATCGACTGGAGGGCGCGGTAATACGCCGTCTTGATCGTCACCGCGGTGGTGACATCGCTCCAGGAGCGGCCGGCCCGGGATGCGGCGTAATCCGAGTTTGCCGCGTTCAGCTTCGCCGATGTCTGGCCGGAGTCGGTCAGGGTCTTGCGGACGGAGACGCCGTTCGACGTGGAGTCGGTCATGCCGATGCCCGCCAATGCCGCCGCACGCCTGAACTCCTGACGGTTCCGGGAAAAGTTCGACTGGAGGTTCACTTTCGTGCCCATGCTGCTCCGGGTCGAGCCGATGCGGGCTTTCGAGGCATTCAGTGCCGCATCTGCGCTGCGAATGGTCGGATGGTGCTCCAGGCCGTATTCGAGGCACTGCTCCAGAGACCAGGGACCCGATGCCGGTTGCGCCGCGGCCGGTGCCGCGTCGGCGAAGAGCCCTCCGATGCCGAACAAAAGACAGCCGGTGAGGAATGACGACCTGAAACGGTTTCTCATGGTGCAACAGAATATCACGTATTGCCTGTACCGGGGAGGGAGGATGCGTAAATGTTTGTAAATTCGATATAGGCCCGACTATTCTATTTCCGCCGCTTCTCTTTTCCTGCGAATCCGGTATAATCGGCTGCACAATATCGTGGAGGATGGATGATGAACAGGCGTATCGAAGCGTTTCTCACGGAAGATCTCGGGCCGCACGATTGTGACATATCCGTCGAATGTCTCGGAGATGCGGCCGCAAGGCCTGCCGTCGGGCGGGTGACCGCCAAGGCTCCCGGCATCGTCTGCGGCCTCTGGCTGATCGAGCCCGTCGTCCGCGCCGTCGAAAGCCGCAGAGCTGCGTCGGGGATGTCGGTCGTTCCGGCTTCGGTGAACATCCTCGCCCGCGACGGCGATGCCGTGTCTCCCGGCGCCGTCGTGGCAGAACTTTCAGGCCAGGTCGGCACCCTCCTGACGGCGGAACGGACGCTGCTGAATCTCGTCCAGCGCCTGTCTGGCATCGCGACCCTCACAAGCTCCTTCGTCGATGCGATGAAGGGAACCCCCTGCCGCCTGCTCGACACCCGGAAAACCACGCCCGGCCTGCGCGACCTGGAGAAAGCCGCGGTCCGCGTCGGGGGCGGCTCGAATCACCGGTTCGGCCTGTTCGACATGGTGATGCTCAAGGACAACCACATCACCGCCATGGGCGGCGACATCCGGGCCGCGGTAGCTGCCGCCAGGAGCCGCATCGGGCCGGCCCTGAAAATCGAGGTCGAGGTCGCGACGTTCGAACAGCTCGAGGCGGCGCTCGACGCGGGCGCCGACATGGTCATGCTCGACAACATGCCGCCCGACCTGATGAAACGCTGTGTGGATCGCGCGGCCGGCCGCGTGCCGCTCGAGGCGTCCGGCGGTATCACGCTCGAGACGGTCGCCGCCGCAGCCGCGACGGGGGTGAATTACATCTCTGTCGGCGCGGTGACGCACAGCGCGAAAGCACTCGATATATCGATGAAAATACGAATCTGATCCCGGAAGACGAAAAAGAAGGCCCCGCCGACCGGCGGGGCCTTCGTGCCTGAAGGACTCAGCGAATCAGAAGCGGCCGACGAGGCCGAACGTCGGGCCGGTGTAACCGACCTTGATGCTGTTGGTCTCGGACTCGCCGTCGACCATGAACCCGCGGTACCCGGCGGTCAGGAACCACTGCTCGGTCGTGGTGAGCGGGTTGAGGCGCCACTGCAAATCGAGGGTGTAGTCGTAGGAGCGGGCGCTGTTGTCGCCGACGGTGGCGCTGATGTACTTGAAGCTGCCGTGCAGGCCGAAAGTGTCCGTGAAACGGGCCCGGCCGGCGAGACCGATGTAGGGGATCGGCAGCAGTTCGCCCCAGGAGCCGCCGATCGCGGCATTCGTCGCGTCGCGGCCGCTCACGCCGAGGTGGGCGTTGTCGAACTTCACGCCGTACAGAAACTCGACGTGGCTCGGGTCGACCTTGACCTTCGCGGGATCGCCGAACACCTTCAGCATGCGGGCGCCGCACAGATCGAACCAGACGTGCCGCAGCGTGAGGATGGCGCCGGCATTATAGTTCTTGTTATCGAACGTGACGGCCTTCGTGACCGTGCCCTGGTGTCGGACGATCGCGTAGTCGAGGGTGAGGCGGCTCCGCCGGGACAGCGTGTAGCCGAAATGAAGGTTCGGAACGCTGCGGTCGTCGAACCGGCCGTTGTCTTCAAGGTCGATGTTCAGACCTTCGACGTTGAGGTCGCCGTACAGGTCCGACTGCCAGACTCCGAACGAGCCGCTCAGGCGCTTGTTGATCTGCCACGTGTCGAAGTTCCCCTTCTGGTCAGCCTTGGGCGCCTGGACGTCCCACTGCCAGCCGAACGCGGCCCCACCGACGAAGCAGAACAGAAAGAGCGCGAATGCAAAACGTTTGATCATGTCATCCTCCGAACAAAAATGTGTCTCTGATAAGCAGGCATTATAAAATCGCCCCTCGCTCAATGCAAGAGGCAGGGGAACGCATCCGTTTTCACAACCGCTGAATCACAGGCCACGAAGGGCACAGAGGCTTCACGGAACTCTGTCGAAAAATCATCTGCTGCAAGAATACAGCCCCGGATTGCCTTGAGGGCCGAATTCCACGTGCCGGAGAAGATGGAAATCCCTGTGAAACCTCTGTGAGCATTGTGCCCTTTGTGATTCACGTTCGATCTTGCCGGGCACCGGCAGAGGCTCATGCGCTTGTCAGGAGCGGCTTGCCGTCGCGCCCTGCTGTTCGGCTTCAAGAAGGGAGGTCGCCTTGAGCCACGGCGGGCAGAACGGGGTTTCGCGAAGCCTGACGAACGCCGCGACGACCGCGGGGTCGAACTGGCTGCCGGCGCACCGGTTGATTTCCGCCATCGCCTCGTCGAAGGTCAGCGGTTTGCGATACGGCCGGCACGATGTGATCGCGTCGAACGAGTCGGCGACCATGATGATGCGTGCGCCGACTGGAATCTCGTCGCCTTTCAGGTTGCTCGGATACCCCTTGCCGTCGTACCGCTCGTGGTGATGCTCGATGATCATGCAGACGTTTTTCAGGAACTCGATCGAGTTCAGAATGCCGGCCCCGATCATCGGATGCGATTTGATTGTCTCGAACTCCTCGTCTGTCAGGCGGCCTGGCTTGAGCAGGATCTGTTCGCTGATACCGATCTTGCCCACGTCGTGCAGCAGCGCTGCATGCCGGATCGTGTCGACGTCGATCCGGGGAAGGCTCATCGCCATGGCGAGAGACACGCTCAGATCGGTCACGCGGCGCGAGTGGCCGTGCGTGTAGCTGTCCTTCGCGTCGATCGCGGCCGCAAGCGCCCGGATCGTTTCGAGGTAGACGTTGAGGAGGTTGTGATACAGCCGGGCGTTCTCGATTGCGACCGAGGCCTGCGAGGCCAGCGTATCGAGAAGATCGAGATTCTCGGCCAGGAATGGCCCCTTCTTGTCGAGTTCGCGCTCGCAGTTGATGACGCCGATCAGGTTGTCGCGGTTCAGCAGAGGGGCCGAGATCAGCGTCACCGGCTTGGGGCCCGTTTCCAGGGCGAGTTTTTTGAACTGGGGCTCGAGCGTCGTGTTGGAAACGCGCAGGGGCTTGCGCTGTTTCGCGGCCTGGCCGGCGATGCCCTCGCCGAGCCTGAAGCGCACGTCCTTGATGCGCGCATCGTCGAAACCGCGGGAAACCTGGACATGCAGTTCCTGATGCTCGTCCGAATACAGCATCAGGGTGGCCCGGTCGGAATCGGTGATGCGCGTGGTCATGTCGATGAAGTAGGTGAGGACCGAGTCGAGGTCGAGCGACGAGTTGATGGCCTTCCCGAGCTCCTGGATCAGGCTGAGTTCGGCGACCTGCTGTTCGGTGCGCTCATACAGGTTCGCGTTCGCGATGGCCTGAGATATCTGCCCCGATATACTGAGAAGCAGGTTCAGGTCGTCTTCGGTGAACGCGCTGCCGGAGCGCTTGTTGTTCACGTTCAGCACGCCCAGGAGCCCCTTGTTGTGCAGGATCGGCACCGACAGCACTGAGCGTGTCGTGTATTCGAGCCTGCCGGCCCGGTTCGCGAACCGCTCGTCCTTCGAGATGTCGCGGATGAGGACCGGCTGTTTCTGCTGGGCGACCCAGCCGGAAACGCCCTCGCCGAGCGGGACGCTGACCCGGCCGACGAGGTTCTTCGGCATGCCGATGGCGGCGTCGAGGGACAACAGGTTGCGGAGCGGGTCGTAGGCCATCAGCGAGCAGTTCTCGACGTCCATGACGTCCTGGACCTGCTGGAGGATCATGTTGAACAGCCGGTCGATATTCAGCGTCTTCGATACTGACGAGCTGATCTTGTACAGGGTCGTCAGATACTCGAGCTTGCGCCGTGAGTCGTCGAACAGGCGGCGGTTTTCGAAATGCGAGGTCAGCAGACGGCCGATCGTGGTGAGCAGTTTCTCGTCGGCCTCGCTGAACGGGGTCCCATCCTTCTTCTGATACGCGCTCAACACGCCGACAAGCTGTTCTTTCGTCGCGAGCGGCACCGAGAGGACCGAGCGAGAGAAGTGATCGAGGAATGAATATTTTACGATATTGACGTCATGGGTGACGTCGGAAATCAGCAGGGACTTGCGCTGCTGGGCCACGAAACCGTGAATCCCCTTCCCGATCGGGATGCGCAGGTCGCCGAGCTCTTCGGGAAGGCCGATCTGTGCCTTCAGATACAGGTCGTCGCGGTCGCCGTTGTAGATCATGAGCGAAACGCCGCTGCATGCGAGGGCCGCCGCGATGTCGGCGACGACCTCATCGAGCAGGCCCGCATCGCCAGCCCGTTCCGACAGCTTTTCGGAGATGGCGAACAGGTTCGTCATCTCGCGCACCTGCTGGTTCGAGCTGCTCAGCAGCCGCGCGTTCTCGAGAACCTTCGTCACCATCGAGGCGAGGGTGCTGAGGGTGGTGCAGTCGTCCTTCGTGAACGCGTTGATCTCGGACGAGTCGACCGAGATGACGCCGATGAGCTTGTCACCCACCGTCAGCGGGACGGCCATTTCCGAGTAGATGGCTTCGGGGGTCTCGATGTAGCGCGGCTCGAGCAGGACGTTCGGAACGACGAGCGGCTCGCGGTTCTTCGCAACCCAGCCCGTGATGCCCTGGCCGATCGGGACCCGGATCTTCTTGACTTCCTGCGGATACGCGCCGCGCGCGACGGCGACCTCGAGATACCGTTTCTTGTCCTTGCGGAGAAGGAGGGCGCCGCAGGTGGCGTTTGTTATATCGATCGCTATATCCATCAGGAACTCGAGCAGGTTCTGGAAGTCCAGGGTCGAGTTCATGATGTTCGACGCCTCTTCGAGCACCGACAGGATCTTCTCCTTGCGACGAAGCGCCTCGCGTTCGCACGCCATGTCGGTTTGCTGCTGGAAAAAATGATCGACCATCTCGGTGACGGCGTCGAGCTGGTCGCCGGTGATGCGCGGCATGCCGGCCGCGGCCGGGCCTGCTGAAGCGGAGCCATACGGCCCAACCAGCACGGCCCCGTAAATATGGCCGCGCCACTCGAGCTTGACGACTTTCAGAAAGTTCCCGTCAGGGCGCACCATGATGCCCCCATCGGAGAATCCCGTCAGATCAGCAGGTTCGACCGGGCCGCCCAGAACCTCCTCGTGATTGCCGACGACGGCTTCGCCGCGTTCGTTGTACACGGTGAGGTGCAGGCCCGACAGCTTGAAAACGCGCGTGACGAACGCTTTCAGGCTGGCCCGATCGACGCTTTCCTCCAGGTAGATTTTTTTGACCACGGTGTGTGAATGTCCTGGAAGTCAGATTCGGAACGGCGATACCGCCGTTCCGTCGTTATGAAGGGTGCTTCAGCGAACGTCGATGACGGAGGAGGTGCCGCCGTACTTGTCGGCGACCGTTTCCTTGGCCTTGGGATCGCTGATCCAGTCGGTCTGGTTGATGACGAACTTGTATTCGTGGCGGCCGGGCTTGAGGCTCAGGCTGCACTTCCAGGTGCCGTTCTCGTTCTTCATGACGTTGGAATCCTTGTTCCAATCGTTGAAGTCGCCAACGACCGAGACGCTGGTGGCCTTGGGGTCGACGTGCTCGAACGTCACGGCTCCGCCGGCGACGGCAGACTCGGCCTTCTTCGGCGCTTCGGCGCCGGCCTGGGAACCGGTCTCGCCGGACTTGTTCTCTTCCTCGTTATCCCACTCTTCGTCTTCCTCGAAGCTGTGCTCGCGGCCGATGATGTAGCCGATCCCGAATACGCTGCCGACGATGAAGAGCTTCCAGACGAACCGCAGAAATGTCAGCATCCCTTGACCTCCTGAGTGTGTTGTTTCTTTATAACCCGAAGTGTAGCATACTGCAAGAGCAGTGTCTTGCGCCCGACCTTTTCGAAATCGATCGTGAGACGGAAATCCCCCAGTGAGCTCCCTTCCGTCGCCGTGACACGGCCTTTCCCGAAAATCTGGTGCATCACGCTCGTTCCCGCCTGCAGATTCAGCATCGTCCCCGGCTCGGAGCCCGCCGGCTGCTCGGGCGCGGATGGATGGCCCATCGCGGACGGCCCTGGTTCAGAGGTTTTCCGGAACGCGTAGCTCGGCGCTTTTCGTTCCGGCTCGGAGGCCCTGATGTCGCGCGACGGTTCCGTTCCCGGCTGGGAACGGGTGAAGGAATACGCGGCCGCGGAGCCCGCAGACGGACGCCAGCCGCCGCTGCTCCCGCTTCCGCTGCCGAAAACCCCGCCGGCAGGCTTGCCTTCGATCATCGACGACGGAACTTCCCCGATGAAACGAGAAACGATGTTGTTCATCCAGCCGCCAAACATCATCCGGCGACGGGCGGCCGTCATATACAGGCGGCGCATCGCGCGCGTCATGCCGACGTAGGCCAGGCGCCTCTCTTCCTCGAGCTGTTCCGGCAGGTCTTTCGAAGAGTGGTGCGGGAACACGCCTTCTTCCATGGCGATCAGGAACACGACCGGGAACTCGAGCCCCTTGGCGTTATGAAGCGTCATCAGGTGCACGCGCTCGGCCGCCTCGTCGAGATCGTCGACATCGGCGTGCAGGGCCACTTTTTCGAGATACTCACGGAGCGTCAGCTTCGGGTTCTCTTCTTCCTGGAACCGGATGTCGGCCAGAAGGCTCTCGACGTTCGACTCGCGGTCTTTCGCGTCGTCCTCCTCTTCCGTTTCATACAACCAGTTGATGTACTGGCTGCGGTCGAGAACGGTCTTGGCGAGCATCGAGACCGACGAGCCCGCCGCCGTCTCGACCAGCTCTTCCATGAGCTTGACGAACGCCCCGACCTTGCCGCGCGGGCTCGCGGCCGCCTGGGCCATCACCTCGCCCCACAGATCGCCCCCGGCGGCGAGCCGCTCGACCGTCGTGTCGCCGATGCCCCGGCGCGGCGTGTTGATGATGCGCCGCAGCGAGATCGAGTCGCTCCGGTTTCCGAGGAACCGCAGATACGCGAGAACGTCCTTCACCTCGCGCCGCTGGAAGAACTTGAGGCCGCCCGTCACCTCGTAGGGAATCCCCTGGCCCGTGAGCGCCTGCTCGATCGTCCGGCTGAGGCTGTTCATGCGGAACAGGACCGCCATCTGGCCGTAGGGAATCCCTTCGCGCGAGAGTTTCCGAATCTCGCTCACGATACGGTCGGCTTCGTCACGGTCGTCGCCGGCGTGAAGAAACCGGGGAAGCTCGCCGGCCCCGTTCGTCGTCCAGAGCTGCTTCTTGTGGATGCCCGCGTTGTTCGAGATCACGGCGCTCGCCGCGTCGAGAATGCCCTGCGTCGAGCGGTAGTTCTGCTCGAGATACACGACGCGGGCCCCGGAAAAGTCCTTCTCGAACTCGCGAATGTTGCGGATCGTCGCGCCGCGCCAACTGTAGATCGACTGGTCCTCGTCGCCGACCACGCACAGGTTGCGGCTCCCCGAAGATAGCAAGGCGATTAATTTATATTGAGCGGTATTCGTATCCTGATACTCGTCGACGAGATAGTAACGATACCGGTTCTGGAGCTTCTCGAGCAGGTCGGGCCGGGCGTTCAGCATCTTCCAGACGCAGAAGATCAAATCGTCGAAATCGACGGCCTGGTTCTTCTTCAGGGCTTCCTGGTAGCGGGTGTAGATCGTCGTGATCCGCTCGGCTTCCTGCAGCGAGGGCTTGAACTCTTCGGGCCCCAGGAGCTCGTTCTTCGCCTGCGAGATCACGCCCAGCATCGATCTCGGCGTGCATTTTTTCAGGTCGAGGTTCAAATCGTTCAGGATCAGCTTCATCAGCTTCTCGCTGTCGTCCTCGTCGTAGATGGTGAACCCGTCGGGAAAGCCCGCCGCCTCGTGCCAGCGGCGCAGCAGCTGGCTGCAGAACGTGTGAAACGTCGTCAGCGTCACGCCCTCGCCCCGGCCGGGCAGCAGCGCCTGGACGCGCTCGCGCATCTCCTTCGCCGCCTTGTTCGTGAAGGTGACGGCGAGAATCGCCGCCGGGTCGACGCCGTTCCGCTCGATGAGGGCGGCGATGCGCATCGTCAACATGCGCGTCTTTCCCGAGCCGGCGCCGGCGACGACCAGCAGCGGCCCTTCCGTGATGTTCACCGCCTCGATCTGGCGGGGGTTCAGCGCGGCGATCTGCCGTTCAAGCGCGGGGTTCATTCGTTTTCCTCGCCGTTCCCGTGCCGGCCCCGGACCACGACATCGTGATCCAGTCACCGGCGACGTAGGTGCAGCCGCCATTGAGTTTCACGTCATACAGCGGCCCCTGGTGGTCTTCCGTCGTGATCTCGACGATCGTGTCTTCCTCGACGGTTCCACGGTCTCCCAGCACCGGCACCACCATGCCGAGCTTCAGATGCGAGGCCGGAAGTGGATAAAAAGCCGGCTTCTTCGTGAGCTGGATCTTGCGGACGACCTCGAGATTGTCGAGCGCGACAAGCGTCTTCACGAACAACTGGGCCTCCTCGTCGTCGTCCCGCGTCACCTCGAGATACCACTGGCCGTGGCTCGTCTGGCGCCGCCTGAACTGCTTGTGCTCGGCCTTGTCGGGGTCCTGGACGTTGTCGATGCGGATGAGATGCGAGTATCCCGGCCGCGACCCGGCCCGCTCGGTTCCCCCGAAAATGACGAACTGGACGGCGTTGCTGGCCGTCTGGCCGGCCTTCGCGACGCGCATCGTGACGTGCGGGCTGTCCTCGAACATCAGCCAGTCGAGAAGCAGCTGGTGTGCCCGCGACGGCGTGTCGATGCGATTGTATAGTTCTCGAATCATTTCGTCAGGCAGTTCCGATTCAGCCTGGCGGCCCGAGAAGGGAAGGTCGGGCAGGCCGTATTTGAACACCGCGTATTTCAGCAGGAACTCGCCCTTCAGGGCGTTCTCCGTCGACTCGATGATCCAGATCCGGTC
>CAYMEN010000064.1:0-4307 GCA_964389325.1 uncultured bacterium
CTCGACTGGGTGCCGGCGCACTTCCCGAAGGATTGGCACGGCCTCGCGCAGTTCGACGGCACGGCGCTGTATGAACACGAAGACCCCCGCCAGGGCGAGCACAAGGACTGGTCGACGCTGATCTTCAACTTCGGCCGCAGCGAGGTCAAGAATTTCCTGATCAGCAGCGCGCTGTTCTGGCTCGACAAGTATCATATCGATGGCCTGCGGGTCGACGCCGTCGCTTCAATGCTGTATCTCGACTACTCCCGCAAGGCCGGCGAGTGGGTGCCGAACAAATACGGCGGCCGCGAGAACCTCGAGGCGATCGAGTTTTTGAAATACCTGAACAGCATCACCTACCAGCAGTTCCCCGGCATCATGATGATCGCCGAGGAGTCGACGGCCTTCGCCGGCGTCAGCAAGCCGTGCGACCAGGGCGGCCTGGGCTTCGGCTTCAAGTGGAACATGGGCTGGATGCACGACACCCTGATGTATTACTCCAAGGACCCGATCTACCGGCGGTATCACCACAACAACCTCACCTTCCCGCTGATCTACGCGTTCCACGAGAACTTCATCTCGGTGCTGTCGCACGACGAGGTCGTTCACGGCAAGGGCTCGCTGATCGGGAAGATGCCCGGCGATTTCTGGCAGAAGTTCGCGAATCTGCGGCTGCTGCTGGCCTTCATGTGGACGATGCCGGGAAAGAAGCTGCTGTTCATGGGTTGCGACATCGGCCAGTGGAACGAATGGAACTGCAACCAGAGCATCGACTGGCACCTGCTCGGCTTCGAGTCGCACGCTGGCCTGAACCGGCTGATGGCGCACCTGAACCATCTGTACCGATCCGAGCCGGCTCTGCATCAGAACGACTGCGAGGACAGGGGCTTCGAATGGGTCGACTTCCAGGATGCCGATTCCAGCGTCATCAGCTGGGTCCGGAAGGGGGACAACCCCGACGATTTGATCGTGCTGGCGGCGAATCTGACGCCGGTGCCGCGCATGAACTACCGCATCGGGCTTCCCACCGGCGGGTATTACCGCGAAGTGCTGAACACCGACTCGGCGATGTATTTCGGGTCGAATATCGGTAACTATGGCGGCTTCTGGGCCGAGCCTCACGGCTGGCAGGGGAAGCCGTGCGGCGGCAACATCAACATTCCGCCGCTGTCGCTCGTCGGGTTCAAGCTGCAACGGTGATTCGGTCATGAGGCAGATCTGCGTCATCGGCCTGGGTTACATCGGATTGCCCACGAGCAGCATTCTGGCTGCCAAGGGCTTTTCGGTGCTTGGCGTGGACGTGAATCCGTCAGTCGTCGAGACGATCAATGGCGGGCGCATTCACATCACCGAGCCCGACCTGGACGCCTTTGTCAAGGCCGCGGTGGGCTCGGGAAAACTGCGGGCGGCGACCGTGCCAGAACCGTCCGATGTCTTCATCATCTCGGTTCCCACGCCGTTCAAAGCCGGCCACAAGCCCGATATGTCGTATGTCGAGGCGGCGGCCCGTTCGATCCTGCCGGTGCTGCAGCCGGGCAACCTGGTCATTCTCGAATCGACCTCGCCGCCACGCACCTGCGAGGACATCATCGTGCCGATTCTCGCCGATTCGAAGCTGAAGGTCGGCACCGACGTGTTCGTCGCGCACTGCCCCGAGCGAGTTCTGCCGGGCCAGATCATGCGCGAGGTCGTCGAGAACGACCGCGTGATCGGCGGTATCAACCAGGCTTCCGCCATGAAAGCGAAAGAAGTGTATTCGGCCTTCGTCAAGGGCGAGATTTTTCTGACCGACGCGACGACGGCCGAGATGGTGAAACTCGTCGAGAACTCGTTCAGAGACGTGAACATAGCGTTCGCAAACGAGTTGTCCATGATCTGCGACCGGCTCGGACTCAACGTCTGGGAGCTGATCCGCCTTGCAAACCGGCACCCGCGCGTCAATATCCTGCGGCCCGGCTGCGGCGTCGGGGGCCACTGCATCGCGGTCGACCCCTGGTTCATCGCCGACGCCTGCCCGCAGGAGGCCCGGCTCATTCGCACCGCGCGCGAGGTCAACGACGCCAAGCCGCATCACGTGACGTCGCGCATCCGCGAGGCGGCGGCGCGGTTCGAGAAGCCGGTGATCGGCCTGCTGGGGCTTTCCTACAAACAGGATATCGACGATCTGCGCGAATCGCCCGCCGTCGAGATCGCCCGCGAGTTCAAGAGCGATCCTGGCGTCGAGCTGCTGGTCTGCGAGCCGTTCGTCCGGTCACATGCCGAGTTCGACCTGGTCCCGCTCGACGAGGTCTTGCACCGCGCCGACGTCGTCGTGCTGCTGGTTCCGCATACCGTGTTCCGCAACATCGATCGCGAGCTGCTCGAGCTCAAGGTCGTCATTGACACATGCGGCGTCTGGTGACATTGCCGTCCGCCGGCCCGCGGGAGACACCTCAGCAATGAAGCTGTTACTCATCGATCCGCCGTTCAAGAGCTTCACCGGCATCTTCGGCTTTTACTTCCCTCTCGGGCTGGCCTACCTGGCCGGGGCCGCGAGGAAAGCCGGCTTTGACTGCTCGATCCTCGACATGGACGCGGCCGAGCCCAAGACCGGCACGCTCGATTTCGCGCACGAATACGAGCGATATGCCTCGTACATCGAGGCGCTGAACGACCCGCGCCACCCGACCTGGGATCTGCTCCGCACGCTCGTTCTCGACCAGAAACCCGACGTGATCGGCGTGACGGCCATGACGACCAAGTTCGGCACGACGATGCAGACGATCCGCTTCTGCCGGGAAGTGTTGCCGCGCGTTCCCATCATCGTCGGTGGTCCGCATGCCACGACGATGCCCGATCTCACGCTGAACATGCCGGAAGTCGATTTCGTGTTGCGCGGGGAGGCCGACGAGAGCCTGCCCGAGCTGCTGGTCGCCCTGCGCGACGGTGGCGACGTGGGCGGCATTCGCGGGCTCAGCTTCCGCCGGGACGGAAAGGTCATCCACAATTCCGACCGGGCGTTCGCGCAGAACCTCGACGCACTGGCCCTGCCGGCCCGTGACGCGTTGTTACATCCCGAGAACTATTCTTCCGAAGATATGGGAGTCATCCTGACCTCGCGCGGCTGCCCGTTCGCGTGCAGCTACTGTTTCCACATGTGGGAGCGGCGCGTGCGGTACCGCTCGATTCCGAACATCATCGAGGAGATCGTGCAGGTGCACGACGCCTACGGAACGACGCAGTTCTCGATCAAGGACGACTCGTTCACGGTGAAAAAGACGCACGTGCGCGATCTGTGCGAGGCGATCAAGCGCCTGCCGTTCAAGATCAGCTGGTCGTGCACGACGCGCGTCGACCTGATGGAGGACGAGCTGCTCGAGACCATGAAAGACGCCGGCTGCGTCCAGGTGAGCGTCGGCGTCGAGACTGGCTCGGAACGGATCCTGAAAGAGACCGACAAGGGCATCACCCACGCGCAGATCGAGCGCGCGGCGCGCATGCTGAACAAGCACCGCATCTTCTGGAGCGGCTACTTCATGATCGGTTTGCCGACCGAGACCGAGCAGGACATGCGGCTGACGATCGAGTATCTTCGCAAGGTGCGGCCGTACTACGGCGGGCTGGGTGTCTACAACCCGTTCCCGCGCACCAAGCTGTTCGACCAGGGCGTCGAGCTCGGCCTGCTCGATCCGCAGCCGTCGCTGGAGCATTTCCTGAAGACGAACCCCAAAGACCTGTTTTTCAAAGATCCGAAGCGGCGCGTCGTCGAGGTGCGGCACGAGCGGTTCGAGCAGATCGTCGCCGAGGCGATGCAGGTGTTCCACGCCCACAACACGAACCCGTTCAGCATGATCCGGCGCGGCTTCGCCCGGCGCAGGACCTACATGGCCGATCCATCCCTGCTCTGGCGCGACCTGTCGAAAGCCTGGGAGATGATCCGCTCGAAGTTCGGGTTTTTCGCGACGCATCCCTGACGGAAAGGAATCGCCATGCGGCAGATCCTGCAGAGTCTCAAAACCGGCGAGATCGAGATCGCCGATATTCCCGTGCCGACCGTAAAGGCCGGACACCTGCTGATCCAAAGCTCCAGAAGCCTCATCTCGGTCGGAACCGAGCGGATGCTGCTGGATTTCGGCCGGGCAGGCTGGATCGACAAGGCGCGGCAACAGCCAGACAAGGTTCGGCAGGTGTTCGCTTTTGACCCGCGCACCGAAAGCAGTTACCCCGGCCTATGGCACAAAAAGAAGGCACCGCCGCGGCGGTGCCTTCTTTTATGTCCGTTTACGGGCAATCCCCGCCTTATAAAGCGCAATATAGAAGCCTTACCCGGCCATTTTCCAATCTCA
>CAYMEN010000064.1:4317-11606 GCA_964389325.1 uncultured bacterium
GATGCTGCTGGATTTCGGCCGCGCGGGTTGGATCGACAAGGCACGGCAGCAGCCCGACAAGGTGCGACAGGTATTCCAGAAGATTCGCACCGACGGCCTTCTCGCGACGGCCGAGTCGGTGATGCGCAAGCTCGACCAGCCGCTCGCGCTGGGCTACTCGAACGCCGGCCGGGTCGTGGCGGTCGGGAAGGGCGTCACGGGCTTCGCGGCCGGTGACCGCGTCGTTTCGAACGGCACCCATGCCGACGTGGTCTGCGTGGCCGAGAACCTGTGCGCGAAGATCCCCGACGGGGTCGGTGACGATACGGCATCGTTCACGGTGATCGCCTCGATTGCCCTCGAGGGAATCCGGCTCGTCCAGCCGACGCTGGGCGAGGGCGTCGCCGTGATGGGGCTGGGCCTGATCGGCCTCCTGACGGTCCAGATGCTGCGCGCGAACGGCTGCCGGGTGATCGGGTTCGATTTCGACCCGGCGAAGGTCGCGCTGGCGCGCGAGTTCGGTGCCGAGGCCCACGATCTGAAAGACGGCATCGACCCGGTGGCCGCCGCGATGGCATTCTCGCGCGGCCATGGTGTCGATGCAGTTATAATAACGGCTGCTACAAAAAGCGATGATCCCATCCATCAGTCGCCGCAGATGTGCCGCAAGCGCGGCCGCGTCGTGCTGGTCGGGGTCGTCGGGCTGAACCTCGCGCGTGACGATTTCTACAAGAAGGAAATCTCGTTCCAGGTCTCGTGCTCGTATGGGCCGGGCCGGTACGAGGCGGAATACGAGAAGAAGGGGCTGGACTACCCGATCGGTTTCGTTCGCTGGACCGAACAGCGCAACTTCGAGGCCGTGCTCGACATGATGGCGGCCGGATCGGTCAGAACGGAGAAGCTGGTCACGCGCGTCATCGCGATGGACGAGGCGAAGAAGGCTTACGAGGCCGTCGCGGCCGGCGAAAACGTGCTTGGCCTGGTGCTCGATTACGGGCAGCGGATCGACCTCGAGCGGCGCAGTGTGATGCTGCAGCCGCCCGGCATCGTTTCGGCACCCGCAAAGGGAGTCACGGGATTCATCGGGGCCGGAAACTTCGCCTCGGGGACCCTCGTTCCCGCGTTCGCCGCCGCCGGTGCCGAGCTGAAAACGATCGCGAGTGCCGGAGGCGTGTCAGGGACGCACCTCGGCAGGAAAAGCGGTTTCCGCATCAGCACGACGGATTACCGGACGATCCTGGATGACGCCGAGATCGACACGGTCGCGATCACGACCCAGCACGGCACGCACGCCAGGTTCGTCTGCGACGCCCTGGCGGCGGGAAAGCACGTGTTCGTCGAGAAGCCGCTCTGCCTCTCCTGGAGCGAACTCGCGGAGATAGAGAAAACCTATGCCGATGCCTGCGCGAAGGCGCCCCTCATCCTGATGGTGGGGTTCAACCGCCGGTTCTCGCCGCTCATCAGGACGGCGAAACGTCTGCTCGACGGCCAGCAGGGACCGAGAAGCATCGTGATGACGGTGAATGCCGGGGCAATTCCGGGCGACCACTGGACGCAGGACGAGGAGACGGGCGGCGGCCGCATCCTGGGTGAAGCCTGCCATTCCATCGACCTGATCAGGTTTCTGATCGGAGCGTCGATCCTCGATGTTCACACCGCGGTGATGCGGAGGAAGGACGTGGCGACGCCTCCCGACACCGTCACCATCACGATCACGTTTTCCGACGGCTCGCTGGGCGTGGTGAACTACTTCGCCAACGGCCACAGAGACTTCCCGAAGGAGCGGCTCGAGGCCTTTTCGGGCGGCAAAATTCTCGTTCTCGACAACTTTCGCTCTCTCGAGGGACATGGCTGGTCGGGCTTCAAGGGCGAATCCCTCTGGGCGCAGGACAAGGGGCACGCCGAAGGGGCAAAGGCTTTTCTCGACGCCGTGAGAAACGGCGGAGCGGCGCCGATCCCGTTCGCGGAGATCGTCGAGGTGACGAGGGCGACGCTGAAGGCTGCCGGCATCGCCCCGGCCCATGATGCCTGAGTTTTTCAGCCGTCTCCGGCGCCTGATCTGGACGGCCGTCCACCTGAAGCCGGTCCAGGTCTGGGGGCGCCTCGTGTGGGCCGTGAGACGGCGGTTCAAGCGGATTCCGGGCCTGGCCGATCTCGCCGCCGAAGCGGCGCGCCTGCGCGATGCCCGCGGGAAGCCCTCGCGGGCGAGGGTGACGTTCCAGTTTCTTTCCGAGCCCCGTGAATACGCGGTGGACGCGGTCGCGTGGGACCCCGAAAACTCGGCCGGCTTCGGAAACGGCGTCCCGGTGAAACTGTGGCGGTATAACCTCCAGTATTTCGACTGGCTGAACCACAGCGAGATCGCGTCCGACCCGGAAACCGCGTCGTATCTCATCCTCGACTGGATCGCGCGGTGCGCCGATGACGGCGCCGAGCCGTGGGAGCCCTACCCGGTGTCACGACGGCTCATGAGCTGGCTCGCATGGCTCCGCAGAACTCCCTCCGCCGCGACCGATGCCTCGTTCATGGCCCTGGTCCGCGGCTCGGTCGAGGCTCAGGCGCTCAGGCTCGAGACCGACCTCGAGGTCCACATCCAGGCCAACCACCTGCTGATGAACCGCCTGGCTCTCGTCGAGACGGACGCCTGGCTGATCGAGACCGCCGACGGCGCCACCGCCGCGCCCCTGCGTCGGAGGCTCGCGCGGCACGCGGCGGCCCTGAGGCGCGAGATCGGCGCGCAGATTCTTCCCGACGGTGGGCATGAGGAACGAAGCCCCATGTATCACCGCGAAATGCTCGAAGGGATCGCTCGTGTCGCCGCAACGGTCCGGAAGCACGCCGCGTCGCCGGGCGGCGGGGAAGCCGCCGACGCGTGCCGTTCCCTGGCCACCCGGTGCGACGAGACGCTGCCGAGGATGCGCGACTGGCTGGACGCGCTCACGCATCCGGACGGCCGCATCGCCCTGTTCCACGACTCGGCGCTGGAACACGGGGCGCATATCAATATCAAAGAATATAATTCGGAGCTCGCGACCTGGCTTCCCGACTCGGGGTATTTTGTTTTGCGCAGGCCGGGCGGCCGGTATCTGGCCGTCTGCGCGCACGCCCCGTCGCCACGCCACCAGCCGGGCCACGCGCACTGCGACATCGGCTCGTTCGAACTCTCGCTTCGCCGTCGCAGGTTGGTCGTCGACACCGGCACCGGCTCGTATCAGGACCCGGAGATCAGGCGCCTGTGCCGCTCGACCGGGGCGCACAACGTGCCGATGGCCGAGGGAAACGAGCAGAGCGACATGTGGGGCGACTTCCGGGTCGGAAAGCGCGCGTACGTGATGAAGATCGAGCGCCTGGAACGCTCGTTCGAACTCCAGTGGCGCGACATGAACGAAGACATCTTCATCCGGCGGATCGACTGGGGCGAGTCGTTCCTGCGGATACGCGACATCCGGCACGTCGGGTATGCGGGCGGACGCTTCGTCTCGCTTCTCCACCTCGCGCCGGGCATGAGGCCGGTGCAGGGCGAGCGGATCCTGATCGAGGCCGACGGCAGGCCGTTCTGCACGATCGCGACCGGGTGCCGGGTGGAGATCGAGCCGTCGGTGTATTATCCGGAGTTCGGACCGGGCGTCGCGAGTCACCGGCTGAGGTTCACATCGGAGAAAGGCGGTTGGATCGAGTATGAGATCAGCGAATAGCCCGAAGCGCATTCTGGTGATGTCGCAGTTCTACTACCCCGACATCACCGCGGCGGCCTTTCGCATCAGGGAAACGGTCGACCTGCTCGTCGCGAAGGGACATCGCGTGCATGTCATCGCGGCACGGCCCCACAAAGCGGTTCTCGATGACTCCCCGGTTGACGACGGGAAGGTGCGGGTGACCAGATCGTATATTTTCCCCTATACCGGTCGCGGGAAGTGGAACTATATTGCGCACTATATGTCATTCATGGCGTCGTCCGTCTGGGCCTCCTGGAAGCACCCGTCGACGTTCGATATCGTCTGGGCCTCGACCCCGCCGCTGTTCGTGGGTATCGCGGGCTGGATCGTCGCGCGGCTCAAGAAAGCGAAGTTCGTGCTCGACGTGCGCGACATCTGGCCGGACTCGGTCGCGACGACCGGGCAGATCCGGCCCGACAGCCTGATGTACCGCATGGCGAAGCACGCCGAGCGGTGGCTGTACCGGGCCGCAGACCGGATCACCTGCGTCGCCCGGCCGATGGCCGAGTATATCGCCGGCTATGGCGTCGAGCCGCCGGCGGTCATCTACAATGCGATTCCGGGCAGGTATCTGGATGCCGTCGAATCAGCCGAACAGAGCGAGCCGGCTGCCCCATCGGGCGGCGAAGCCCTGACGATCGCCTATGTGGGCAACATGGGCTACTGCCAGAACCTCGGCCTCGTCGTCGCGGCGGCGGAGAGGCTCCAGGCGGCGGGAGAGCGGGGAATCCGCTTCCTGCTCGTCGGGGAAGGGGTCGAGAAGGCGAACCTCGAAGCCCGCGTCCGCGAGGCGGGCCTGAAGAACGTCGAGATCCGCGGCGCCGTTTCCAAGGCCGATGCACTTCGCATCTCGGTCGGGAGCTCGGCGCTGGTGCTTCTGCTCAAGGACGACGGGACGATGGACAAGACGATCCCGTCGAAGGTGTTCGATTACCTCGCCGCCGGCCGGCCGATTTTGTTCGGCCTCCAGGGGGAGGCCCGGTCGATTCTCGGCTCGTCGGGTGGCAATATCGGCTTCGATGCCGACGATCCCGGCTCGCTAGTGGAAGCGGCCTGCCGCCTGAAGGGTGCGTATGGAATGTATGCGTCGGCGGCGCGCGGGCACCGGGATCTCGTGCGGACACGCTTCCGGAGGGAAGCGATGACGGACGAACTCGACCGGGAGTTCGAGAAGCTTTTACATGACTCCGGCGATCATTCCTGATACAATTGGGAAGTTTGGGGACGTATGTCACCCGCCAGTCCCGCATGGGAGGAAAGCACGTGTCTGAGATCAACAAGGTTATCGAGAGTCTCGAGAGAGTCATCTCTCTCGGTGAAAAGCTGCTGACGAACTTCGACGTCGAGGATCTGCTGATACAGATCGTCAACAATATCAAGGAGCTGCTGAAGGTCGAGGGCGCGACGCTGTATCTCGTCGATCCCGTCGAGAAGCTGATGATCTCACAGGTCATCCTCAGCGACCATGTCGAGGAGATCGTGCTGAAGATCGACAACACGTCCATCGCCGGGTTCGTCGCTCTCAACCGCCGCACGCTCATGATCCCCGACGCGTACGCCGATCTGTCGAAGATTCATCCGGATCTTCGCTTCAACAAGGCTGTCGATGAGGCGAGCCATTTCCGGACGAAGGACATCCTGACCCACCCCCTCATCGTGAGCAACGAGCTGATCGGCGTCTTCCAGGTCGTGAACAAGATCGGCGGCAAGTTCGACGAGTACGACGAGCGGATCCTGCGCAACTTCTCCGTTTTCGCGGGCATCGCCATTCTGAACGCCCGCCTGGTGATGAAGATCATCGAGGAACAGGCGAACGTTCGGGACGTCATCGAGCATATCGACGAAAAGGTGATCATCCAGGACCGCGACGGCCGCGTCGAGCATCTCAACAAGCCGGCCATCGCGGAGCTCCCGGCGGGTGTCACGCTGAGCGGCGCCATCGGGAAGAAGCTCACCGACCTGTTTCCCCAGTACGGCGGCATCAAGGAGGAGATCGACAAGCTGATCGGACACAATCTCGACAAGTCGTTCTCCGGCGGCAAGCAGCCGTACGTGATTCTGACCGTGAAAAACTCGCGGCAGCTCGTCGAAAAGGTGATCCTCATCCTCAAGATGCCGCCCTGCAACATCTCCGACCATGCGGGGGATGACCCCCAGAAGCTGTCCTGAAATATACTCATAATTATACGAGCCAGACACCGGAGGAGCTCCGTTCATGAAAAAAGCGACGACCAAGACGACCAGGACCGCCAAGGCAGCCGGAATATCCGCGACCACCCGGCCTGCGAAGATCGCCGGCCGGAAGAAGCCCGCCAATCCATACCTGGCGGGAAACAAAATCGATCCGAAGCCGGCCTGCCGTGATCTGAAGGTCGCCGACCTGGTCGACAGGCTGTTCCTCTCCTACAACGCCGGCCGCCTTCGCGAGGCCTGCCAGCTGTTCTCCCGGAAGATGCTCACCAACGACGTCACGATCGGGATGAGCCTCGCCGGCGCCCTGACGCCCGCCGGGCTCGGCCAGTCGGCCATCGTTCCGCTCATCGAGGCGGGCTTCGTCGACTGGATCATCGCGACCGGCGCGAACCTGTATCACGACACGCATTTCGGCATCGGCGAGGAGTTGTACGCCGGTTCGCCGTTCTTCAGCGACATCGACCTGCGCGACAAGGGCGTCGTCAGAATATACGACGTGGTATTCGATTATCACGTCCTGCTGAACACCGACGCGTTCTTCCGCGAGATCATGCGCTCGGAAGTGTTTCAGCGCCCCATGGGCACGGCGCATTTCCACCACATCGTCGGCAAGTTCATTCACGAGCGCGAGAAGGCGCTCGGCCTCAAGGGTGTCAGCATCCTTTCCGCCGCCTACCTGGCCGGCGTTCCCGTCTACACGAGCAGTCCGGGCGACAGCTCGATCGGGATGAACATCGCCGCGCTCGCGCTCGAGGGCAGCAAGCTGGTTCTCGATCCCAACCTCGACGTGAACGAGACCGCCTCGATCGTGCTGAACGCGAAGCGCACCGGCGGCAAGAGCGCCGTTTTCATCTGCGGCGGCGGCTCACCCAAGAATTTCATGCTCCAGACCGAGCCGCAGATCCAGGAAGTGCTCGGTATCAAGGAAGAGGGCCACGACTACTTCATCCAGTTCACCGACGCGCGGCCCGACACCGGCGGCCTCTCGGGCGCCACTCCATCCGAAGCCGTCAGCTGGGGGAAGGTGCGGCCCGACAGCCTGCCCGACACGGTCGTCTGCTACCTCGACTCGACCGTCGCCCTGCCGATCGTCGCCAGTTACGCGCTGAGCCGCACGAAACCTCGCAAGCAGAAGCGCCTGTATGACAAGCTGCCGAAACTGATGGAAAAATTGACCTCCGAATACAAGGCGATCCGCAAAAAAGGCCTGCGCTGAGTCGCATCACGTCCAATGTTCCTGTAGGGGCGGGTTTCAAACCCGCCCCTACGGCGCGTCTGGGAGATGCAAACCCGTCGCGGGGAGGGTCACCCGCGGGCGAAGGCGGCGGCGATGATGCGCTCGCGGTCGGCTTCGGTCAGGGGTGACGCGCCGGCTGCTTTCCACCAGGAAATATACTCGAT
>CAYMEN010000065.1:0-11217 GCA_964389325.1 uncultured bacterium
CCGATCTTCAAGGATCGCAAAGCCGCCGAAGCGGCCCGGCAGGAGCAGGAAGCCGTGACGCCAAGCTGATTCTCCGCCCGCTCATGCACGTTCGGCCAGGGACTTCCCGGCCGAACGTCGTTTTACGAGCAGTCGCCTAAGGAACGTGACTCAGACCGGCCCCATGTCTCCTGAAATCTCCAAATGAAAATCGATGTTCCGTTCGCCCTGAGGTATCGAAGCCTGTCCTGAGCCTGTCGAAGGGGGCGAGAGGTATTTCGTGCTTCGATACCTCACGAACGGTATCGAGTATGAGAGTCAATTGTCGTGTTCCTTGTGAGACGAGGAATAAGTCATTGTCTCAGGCGGTCACGACGTTCTGCCTGTTGAAATAGGCCATCGCACGGTCATGGTCGCCGTCCATGACCACCGACATCGTCGCCCCGTCCGCAATCCCGGGAATATGGATCACACGGACAACGGAATCGAGTATTTTCGTCACGCCCCTGCTCACGAAGCGCTTCAGGGCGTTCGGCGAGTTTTTGAAAAATTCCTCGTTGAAGAGGTTGCCGCTCTCGTCGGGATACAACGGAAGATACCGGATATTCGCCTCGACGAGATCCTGGAAGAAATGCGTTCCGAAGGAGAGATCCGGCGTATATCCGTGCTTGCGCCGGGCGATCTCGATCATCATGGCGGCGTTATTGATGTCGCTGTAGCCGACCTTGACGCCGAGTTTCACGTCGCCGCGACTGCCCCAGCGGCCAGGCCCCATCAGGATGAACTTCCGCTCAGGAAGCCGCTGGTTCAGTTCGCTGACCAGGTGCCCGACCTCGAGCATCTCGTCGAGCGTCGCGAGACTGTCGTAGCCGGTAGGGTCGACATACACCACATACTCGATGCCGTGCAGAACGGCTGAGGTCACATGCCTGGTCGCCGTAAACAGCCTGTCTTCGTGGAGAACATCATTCGGCATCTGGATCGAGACGTTTCCGTCCGCCTGGCACTGAGGCCGGCACTGGAGCAGATACAAGGTATGCTGGTCCTCTCCGGCGGCGAATTCGATATCGACCGGCCAGCCGAGGGCCTCTTTCAAGATCCGGAGGATGTCCTTGATCTCCTGAAGGAACGGGGTGTTCCGGAGCAGATTTTCGAACGTCAGAACCGGCGTGCCGGTCTTGAGATTTGTCAGGTTGCCGATCGGCGGGTACAGCTGTCCTTCTTCATACATCGAGATCAGGTAGGAGAGCATTGGAACTTCCGAACCGAAATCGCGGACGACCTGTTCGAAACTGATGGTCTCGAACCGACTTGTCTCGAGGTTCAGCACGTCGATACTCTTCTGCGCGTAGCGTAACATAGCATCAGGTGTAATATTCACGCGCAGCCCCGGCTGGCCGGGGCAGATCAGCATCGGAAAATCCTCGCCCATGCGGTCGACCGCGCGGGTGCCGAGGCCGGCGACGAGCCGCACGATCCCGTCCTCGCGCCTGATGCGGGGCGACCAACGGAACTCGTTGTAACTGAACGCGACCCCGGCGAAGGCTGGGAACCAGTAGTTGCCGACCTGCCGGCCGACAACCTGCTGGATCATGATGCCCATTTCCTCGTTGAAGTCGAGCAGGCCACGCTCGCGTCGGTATTCGATCGGGTCCGGGCCGAAGGTGCTGGCATACACTTCGACGATCGCGTCCATCAGGGCTTCGAGGCGTTCCTTCTTCGTCCCCTGGTTCGCGACGAACAGGCTTTTGTATTTCCCGGCGAAGGCGGATCCCTTCGTGTCCTCGAGCAGGCTCGAAGAACGAACGATCAGCGGCGTCTCCCCGAAATCCTCGAGCGCCATGGTCAGCCCCGACACGATTTCCGGGGGAAGGCTCGAGTTCTTGAAGATCTGGCCGACGTACGCGTATTCCTGCCGAATTTCGGCCGGATCGCGGTATTTGATCGTCGGCATCTCCTCGAGGGCGTTGTAATGCAGGAAGTCGAGCACGCCATCCGAGGTGATATACCACGTTTTCGGAACGGACAGGTTGCGAAGGCCGATGTTGTGCGCCTTCGCCGCCATGAGGATCTTCGCCGCCCGAAACAGGCCGGCGGCCTTTCCACCCAGCTTGCCATTGCCCTGAGCCGGCCCGATCACACGCGTCATCAGGTGCGCGAAGTCGTTGACCGAAACGTAGTGTTTCAGGGTGTTGATGTATTCGAGATCTTCGCTGAAGAAGCGCCTCACGAGCGCGACCCGGATCCCGATGCGCTCCTCGCGCGAGAGATGCTTCTGCGCGCCCGGCTTGAGACAGTATCGATGCAGGGCCTCGCTGATCTCGGCGAGCGAAACGTCGCGTTTTTCGGCGGCCATCGAGAGGAAGCGGAACTGTTCCTGCTTCATCCAGAGGCTCATCATGCGGGAAATGTCCTGCGCTGAGAGTTCCTGCTCAGCAATGATGAAGGTCTCGTCAATCAGCTCGTCGAGAAGCGACGAGTTCAGCCGAGGCATCGGCTGGTTGTCGAAGGTCCCGGTCGCGGTCTGATAGTCGCTCTGCGTTACGTTGAGCCTCTGCAGCAACTGTTCGACTTTCGTGACATTCCGCTTGAACAAGTAATTCATCATCTTCCGGCCAAGCCGGTTCAGCAGGGCTGGGTTCGTCTCGCGCAGCAGGTCGACGATAACCTTCCATTCGGGTTTCTGTTCTTTCACCGTATTCATGATCGACTCCTGGAATGGGGAATGATGCGCCGTCATACAGCCTGTCCGCCCGGGTTTTCGGCAATGTGCGGCCTGATGAGCGCCGCAAGAGGCTGTTGAAACAGCATGGAAACGACGACCGGCACGATCGTCAGCGTCGGGAAATGGCCGAGCGCGATGACGAGGCCGGCGCTGAGATTGCGGATTCCGACCGAGTAGGTGACGGCGGCCGTCGTTTTTCCGTCGTAGCCGAGTTTTCGCGGAACAAGGGCGCCGGCAACATAGCCAAACGCGACGACGAGCAGAATGACCGCGAGCAGGAAGCCCAGGCTGATGTCTAGCGTCACGATGGTCTGGCGGGTCGTGGCGACGTTGATAGCGACGACCAGCCCCAGAGCGACATTCGCAAACGGGCCCAGGAAGGGCTTGACGCGCTGATACAGGGAGCCGCCGGAAAGATCGTGCATCGTGAGTCCGACGAGGGAGGGAAGCACGATCATCTTCAGCAGATCCAGCATGATGGCCGTCAGGTTCAGCTCGATACTCTGCCCGAGAAACAGGAGAATGACCGCCGGAACGACGATCGGGCTCAGGAGCGTGTCGATCGTGACCACCGCCAACGACAGCGCTACATCTCCTCCCGCCAGGCCCGTCCAGATTGCCGACGTCACACCAATGGGGATGGCTCCGCACAAAACGAATCCCGCGATGATGTCACCGTGGCCAGGATACAGCAGGTGACCGATTCCCCAGCCGAAAAACGTCACGCCGAGGTGAAGCAGGCCGAGAACGACCAGGACCGGCCCAGGATTCGCCACGATGCGTCCGATTTCACGCCAGCTGCATTTCAGCGACGTCAGCCAGGTCATGAAGGCGAACAGCAGGGGCACCATCGTGCGCCCGCTCGCGAGACTCGTATGCGGAGCAAGATACCATCCGGCAACCATGAACAGAAAAACGCATGCGAACAGCCAGTTTTCGAAAAGGGCGTTGAAGCCGTCTCCCCATCGACGCAGGGTTTGAAGCATATCTTGAAGGTGTCTCCCCATGGGCGCGTGCGTCATTATCCGTCATCCTGCGGCCCGTCACCATGCCGGCCGTTCGATCGAGCCCGGCAGGCCCGGTGCACTCATCATCCTACCGCACTCAGTTTCCCGGCGCCAGAGGATCCGATGATTTTTCCCTCGCCGATCGCTGAAGAGCGGCCGGCCGGGTGGTTGGACGCAGCGACGATTTTGGGGTATAGTCGAATCACTTCACCACAAGCCGAGGTATGCTTCCTTGGACTGGTTCGTTCAGCTTGAACCGTTTTTCGCTTCCTGGTCGTATCTGGCTGTATTTCTGGTTCTGATCCTCTGCGGCGTCGGTCTGCCCGTCCCGGAAGAGATCACTTTCATCACCGCCGGATACGTCGTCAGCCAGACCGGAGCGGATTTGAACCTGATGATCCTCGTCAGCCTCGTAGGCCTGATGGTGGGTGATTCGCTCATCTACTTTTTCGGCAGTCATTTCGGGGTGGCAATCCTGAGTCGGTGGCCGTTCAGAATCCTTTTCTCGGAAAAGACGCTGATCAAATCCCGGTCCTTTTTCGACAAATACGGCTCCAGAGCCGTATTTCTTGCCGGTTTTTTCGCCGGAATCCGCGCCACGACGTATTTCATGACGGGCTCGATGAAGTTCAGCTACTGGAAATTCCTGTTCTGGGACTTCATCCGCGCCGTTCTGACCTGCCCGATATCGATCTGGGCAGGCTACAAGTTCGGCCCCTACGCCGAGCAGTGGCTCGGTTCGAACGTGCGGTATCTGTTCGCCGGCCTCATCGTTGCAGGCATCCTGCTGATCATCAGAAACAACCTCAACCATTCGAACGAAAAAGCCTGAAAAGGCCCGTTCGCGTCAAGGGTAAAGAAGCAGATACCCGCTGATGACGACCGTTCCGGTCGCAAGAACCATGCTGACCGTCGCCAGCCCGGTCTTCCCCGTCATGACCTGGCAGTGGTTGATGCCACCTTCGTCGACAGGGCCGGTTTTCAGGTCGAACTCGCCGGAGGGGGTGCCGTCGACTTCGAAGGTGACCTTGCCCGGGTTCGAATAGAACTCGTTGTCCCAGAACTCGAACACGGCACGGGTGAACGAAGCGGTGATGTCGACCCGCGAACCGGGCGTGCTCGACCGGATGATGTAGTAGCCGCCGACGTTGTCGTTCTTGATCATGTGCCAGTCGCCAGTGTATTTGACGGGATAGTTGATGGTGCTGATCGTGATATCCGTCCCCGGATGGAACACGCCGTTGATGAATCCACGGGCGTCGAGATCCATCATGATGCGTTCCTCGGCCGCCGGCGTTCCTCCGAACGTCTGCACCGCGATCGGGTTGTTCTCCTCACCGGAGCAGCCGGAAAACAGGAGCGCAAGGGCAGCCAGGCAGAAAAGACCGGCCGTCGTTCTCACGGATCTGTGCATGCGAGCCTCCTTCCCGATTCGGGAAAAACCATCCCTTACTCGGAATATCGGCACGTTGCCTCCGATACCGAAGACCTTACGCGTGTTTTCTGCAGCGGATGACGAATTTCTCTTCGAACCCGATCGGATGGTAACTCAGCTTCGCCGTGCGCAGGCCCTCGATGCCGAGGTCCGTCTCGCGATTGATCACGGTCACGTCCGCCGGGAGCCTGTTTGCGAGAGCCCAGTTCAGATACTGGTAGAGCCCCTTCACGTGCCGGTCCGCTTTCTCTATCGTAACAACCCAGCAATTGCGATGGATGGGTGAAGCGACCGTGAACCCGGCAAGCCGGCCCGCGACCCGCACCACGAGACCGATCGCGCAGATTTTCTCGAGTTGCGGAAGCATTCTGCCGATTGCGGCGGCTTCGATCCGGACATTTTCGTCATCCCCTGGGAACCCTTTGTACCACTCGTCGAGAAATGCCGTCACCTCCGCGGCGAAGGCAGGGGTGTAGATTTCCACCTGCGGTTTTTCCTCTTCCTCGAGCCGGTTCACGAAGTTCTTTTTCTGATGGAACCGGCGCCCCGAGAGTTCGGCCAGTTCTTTGCGGTCATACAGATAATCGAAGTCGTCACGCTGGGCTTCGACCTCGGTCTCGGGAAACTCGGAGGCGATCTCCTTCGCGATGGATTTCGGAACGTATCTCAGTTCGCACGGGAAACCGGAGCCGCTCATGTGTTCCATGATCCGGTCGATCGCCGGGCGTAGCGGCCCTTTTCCTACCGGAGCCAGGAAGAGATACCGGTCATCCGGGCCTTCGACGGCGATGCTGAGGTGGTTTCCGATGCGACTGGCCATCGGCGGAAGGGTCTTGTACCAACCGAGCAGGTTGTAGAGCGCATAATCTGAAGACGAGACGCCGGCTTCCTCGAGAAGGCGCCGGATAAGATATTTATGAGAGAACGTCAGAGGTATCTGGTGAGGAAATTCCGGGAGTCCGCTCAGCTCGGGAGATGGGGAATCACCCGCGCAAGCCGCTTCCGATGGCAATGTTTGAGAGTCCATAGATGCCGAAGTATACCACAGAATACGGTCTTTCGAAACATGGCCCGGCATTTCGGTTCGCCCCGTCGCAACTCTGGAACGTCGATCAGGTGTGATTTGCATCGATACTTGTTGTGAGTTCGAGGGTCGGCGGGGTATAGTAAGGATCATGCCTTTCGACGCTTTTGAACCGGCCCAGTTGCGGCACCTCAAACTCAGCAACCGCTTCCTTGTAGCCCCGATGGCGACGCAGTATGCCGACAAGGAAGGCCGCGTCACCGACACGCTTCTCAAATACTACACCCACATCGCCAGAACCGGCGCGGGTGCGGTCATCGTCGAAGCCGCGGCGATATCCCCCTTCGGGCGGGGCTGGTCGCGTGAACTGGCGGCATGGCCATCCGACTGCGTTGCCGGTTTCGCGAAGATCGCCGATACGATTCGAAGTCGCGGCGCCGCTGCGTTTCTTCAGCTTCACCATGCCGGCCGGCAGTCGCTGACACCGCCGGTGGGCCAGTATGTCGTCGGACCGTCGGCCATCGCATGTCCCGTCCTGAGCAATCCGACACGCGCGCTGTCGGGCGAGGAGATCAAGCGACTCGTCGTCGCCTTCACCGAAGCCGCCGGAAAGGCCAGCGAGGCGGGTTTTGACGGAATCGAGCTCCACGGGGCTCACGGGTATCTCCTTCATCAGTTCTGCTCACCCCTGACCAACCGGCGACGCGACGAATACCGCCTCGAAACGGACGGCCTCAGCAGGTTTCCCCTCGAGGTCGTGCGCTCGATCCGCGCGGCGTATCCCGAGCTGATCATTTCCTACCGCATGTCGGCCCGCGATTATTTGCCAGGCGGGCTTACGTTGAAACAGTCGACCGTCTTCGCCCGCGCGCTTCAGAGCTCCGGCGCCGACCTGATCCATGTTTCCGGCGGAATGTATGCGTCCCTCCACGGCCCCGAAGCCATCGTCGGCCCGTCGACGCCGCCCGGCGTCTTCGTTTCTGATGCCCGGGAGATCCGGGGCGCAGTAGACATTCCCGTCGCGGTCGTCGGCAAGATCGGCGATCCAGCTCTGGCGCTCAAGATCTTTGCGACCGAGGACGCGGATTTCGTCGCCCTCGGGCGCCCTCTCCTGCGCGACCCAAAGTGGCTGTACAAGGCACAGAAAGTGTCTCTCGATCCGGTACGGCCCTGTCTGCTCTGCCTTCGGTGCCGATATCACCATCGCGGCTGCCCCGACGGAAACGGCGAACCGGATTGGCAGCGCACCTGACTCTTTATCCCAGAAACGCACGCCTGGAGGCTACGATGAAACGTTCGTTTTCCGTTTTCCTGATCGTTCTGCTGATGAGCGGCACCGCCTCGGCCCAGGGGCTGTTCGACCTTTTCGGAACCATGGCGGGAGGCGGCAAGGACAAAAAGCCCAAGGTGACCTACGTCGAGGGTGATGAGACTGCTAGCGCCGAAGTGCTTCTCATCACGATCAAAGGTGTCATCCGTGACGGCGAAGAAGAAGAGAAGATGCCCTTCGAGATCAGGCAGAACATGGTCGAGAAGCTGAAAAAAGACGTCCAGGCGGCGGTGGAACGCGACGAAGTCAAGGCCGTCCTTCTCGAAATCGATTCCCCCGGCGGAGAAGTCACGGCGGCCGACGTCATCCACCACCATCTCTCCAAGATCCGGAACGCGAAAAAGCCGGTCGTCGCTCTGATCGGTATGATGGGGGCCTCCGGCGGCTATTACGTCGCCTGCGCGGCCGACCAGATCTGGGCGCATCCGACCTCCATCGTCGGCAGTATCGGCGTCATCATGCAGGCCGCCAATCTCGAAAAACTGGCCCAGATGATCGGATACCGACATATCCCGCTCAAATCCGACCGGACGCCGAAAAAGGACATTCTCAGCCCCTTCCGCGAAATGACCGAGGAAGAACGGACGATGCTGCTGTCGCTCGTCGACAGTCTCTACGACCGCTTCCTCGACATCGTCTGCGCTGCGCGCAAGAAGCCCCGCGAGGAAATCGCCAAGCTGGCTGACGGAAGTATTTTCACGGCCCCGCAGGCACTCAAAAACGGCCTGCTGGACGGAATCGGATACAGAGACGAAGCCTATGCGAAAGCAATGGAGTTGGCAGGCTTGAAAATGGCCAAGCTCGTGAAGCGCAAGACGAAGAAAAGCTTCCCTGAGCTCCTCGCGGAACTCGCCGACGCCGGCTCGGGTGTACCCGGTCTGCTGATGCGCCTCCGCACGATGGTCGAGGCCGATTCGACACCCACGATGGAGTACAGGCTGCAGCTGCCCGGGGCCAACTGAGGCTCCGGAACGCCGCTCCGCACACCCGCCCGTTTGTCAGGCCCGAACGTCGATACGACGCCCGAGGTCTGACGGAATGGCGGGTTTCGTCGGTTCAGGCGCCCGCGGCTTGCGCTGACGGACCTCCTGCTGGGCCTGCGTGGCGAGCTTCGAAGCCTGTGCAGGGCGGTTTTTCACGCTGACCGGCCGAGAGGCCGATGGAGCCGGCGTGGGATCATATCCCGGGGCGTTCACTCTTGCCATACGAACGTACCCTCCAAGAAAGATATAACCCGCTGCCCTGCCTGGTGCAAGGAATCTCTCCGGCTGATGCGCCGAGCTGTCAATATATTCTGCGTTTTATATGTCCGAAACCCAGATTCGGTTTGCGGCCGAGGGCCAGGACGAGATCTTCGATGCATCTCTGGCAGGTTTCGGCGTCGTCATTCTGGCCGATCTTGTCTGGATAAATCTGGTATCCTGGTCTGTTCGACACGGGAGAGACGTTCGGCATGATGACGTTGGCACCGGCACGAAGAGCCTTCTGGCGGCCTTCCGGATCGAGCGTTCCCATGGCGGTCGTTGCCGGCAGGAAGGAATCCGGGAGGTACAACCGCAGGAGGGCAAGGAACGTGAGACAGCGTCTCATCTCGCCCGCGGGGCTCTTTCCGAGAGGAGTTTTCGGGTGCGGAAGGAAGGGGCCGATTCCGACCATCTCGGGCTGCAGGCGCTCGAGATACGCGAGGTCCCGCGCGAGTCCGGGGCCGTCCTGCCCGGGGAGGCCGATGAGGATGCCGGATCCCACCTGGTAGCCGAGCTCTTTCAGGTCCATCAGCGCCCTGTGCCGATCCTCCCACTTCGAATCCTTGTGATACCGCTCGAAGAGCGCCGGATCGCTCGTTTCGATCCGGAGCAGAAACCGGTCGGCGCCTGCGGCCTTGAATGCAGCATAATCCTCTTTCGACCATTCGCCGATCGATAGTGTCACGGCCATGCCGAGGTCCGTCTTGACATTTTCTATAATATCGCATATATCATGTGAAGTATAATATTTGTCTTCCCCGGACTGGAGGACCAGCGAGCGAAAGCCCAGTTCGTAGGCCGAACGGGCCGTCGCGAGAATGTCGTCCCGGGTCATGCGGTATCTCGGAATGTCGCGGTTGTGAGACGAAATGCCGCAGTAATCGCACCGACAGCCGCAGTGATTGCTGAACTCGATGATTCCGCGGATGTAGATGTCGTCTCCGACCGTCTCGTGCCTGACCCGGTCGGCTGCGGCAAACAGACGTCCGCGCGCCTCGTCGAAAGCCGGCGAAAAGATGAGTTCCGCGGTTTCGTCGGAAATGCGTTCCCGGGCGACAAGGCCTTCGATCACCGCATCATGCGTGCGTATTTCCCCTGTCATTCTTCGTGTCCTTCCCTGCGCGGTTCGAACGCCATCCGGCATCTCGAGCGCATTGCGTTGAGATTGTGAAATTATACACATGCCTTGCCGGAAATGTCCAGTGCCTGGAAACCGAAGCCCGGCAGGCCATTTTTCAGACACGTTTGCGGGAATCGCAAATTGACGTTCAGACACATGGATCGTATTTTTTTGGCCGGGCAAGCGCATGAGTTTCATCGCACCGTGACGATGTTCCGTTTGTGCTGAGTCTGAAGCGCGATAGCCGTTCACCCTTCGCCAGGCTCAGGATGAATACGTGTATGATTCTGCAATGTTCGGTAACGCCACCCTACGTCATCAGTTTTGAGAACTGATGCGCTTGCCCTGATTTTTTTGGCCGGAATCATTGCGGATTTTCAAATGGCTGTTATAATTAATCGCAAGGGGTGAAGGGTACACCCCGGGTTTTCAAAGTTTTATGGCCTTTCGGGTATGGGTTACACGGTAGTAGTTAGGGTTAAGGGTTTGTTTCGGGTAGTTCTCAAGGGTATCGGGAATCTATTTTCAGGAGTCAGTCTATGAGGAACAGTACTCTCAGATTGCTGAGCAAGGTCATGTGCCTTGTTCTCATCGCCAGCTTCGCCCTTGAAGCGCCTCTCCTCGCGGCCTTCGACGCCATCAAGGTGAACGTCGGCGGTCAGCAGGTCTCCGTCACCCCCGGCCAGTGGGTATCGGTGCGCCAGGGGACACAGGTCGTCAACTATAACGTCCGCTATGTCAATGGCCAACCCGTCGCTCTCGACATGAGCCAGTATGTGCGGCTGATCTTCGGTGGCGAAGGCGCCGCCGCTGCCGCCACTTCTGCCGGCCAGTCCGCCACGGCCGGTACTGCGGCTCAGGCTGCCAAGTCGGGCGCCGCGGCTCAGACTGCCGGTTCAGTCGCTCAGAACGCCGGAACATCCGCCCAGGCTCCCGTTGCCGGAACCGCCCAGGCCGACACGTCCTCCGTCGCCGCGGCGCAAAGCGGCGCAAAGACCAGCGGCAGCTGGATCAAGAACGAGCTCAAGGACTACGGTTCGAAGATCAAGGACAGCTTCAATTCCGGTAAGACCAGCGGTCAGGAATTCGGCACCAAGACCGTCGACACCGTCAAGACCGGCGCCGACAAAGTCGGCACGGGCGTGAAGGGCGTGGGTTCCAAGATCGGCGACCTTCTCAAGGGTGCCAAGGAACGCATCTCCAAGATCTTCCACAAGAATACCCCCCCTGCCAAGGGCAGCGCTGATTCCGCGCAGAGCGGTCAGTCCGGTCAGAGCGGTCAGTCCGGTCAGAGCGGCCAGTCCGGTCAGAGCGGCCAGTCCGGTCAGAGCGGCCAGTCCGGTCAGAGCGGCC
>CAYMEN010000066.1:0-2712 GCA_964389325.1 uncultured bacterium
CAGGGGTTGACGGCGACGGAAACATACACAGAGGCAAACAATGGTTCGGCAACGCTTTTCTGGTCTGCAAGCACCTGCCCGGCAGATGTTCCACAGCTGGCTTCCTATTCAATCTACCGGCAAAAATCTGACAGCAGCTGGGAGAACATCGCAACCATAACCGCCCAACCGTCACCGACCTGGAGTGATGCAACACTCGGTGGAACGACGTTGATTGCGACGTATTGCATTACAGATCTCGATACAAGCAAACAAGAATCTCCAAAATCCGTTGAGGCGGTTTTCAAACGCCCAAAACTGCAGATAAAAGAAGTCGAGGCTCAACGGCCGCTCGTCGATGGGAACAAGTCCGTTACCCGCACCCAGAAAGATATTCTGGTCAGCATTGAAATCGAAAATGCCGGCTATTGCGATGCCACTCTCGGGGGCGCCAGCCTGACATTCAGTCTCGGCAAGTACACCTGTTCGCTTCAAGAGCCAAGCACACGCACCATTCCGGTCAATGGAAGCATCATGGCCACGTTCAGTGTCGAAGTTTCATCCGACAGCCCCTGTGGAGCAGCCACGATCGCCGCCACCGCCTCGGAAACGCACGACATCGGCTGGCGACAGGTCGGCGATAGCCTTGCCGGCCTGACCGATTCATGGATTGTTCGCCCGCCCGCCAAACTGGCAATAACAAACATCGCTGTTCCATCCACGGTTCATCGTGGCGAAAAGAAAGTCCCTGTAGATATCACCGTCATAGCCTCCAGCACCGACCCGAACTGGGCCGCAGGATACTTTGACGGAGCCGACCTCAACTTCAGCCTGGGCTCTTACGAAAATATAACTCCCCCGATACTTCCTGTCATTGTCTATGAAGGTACGCCCCAAACAATCCGCTATCTCGTGGATGTATCCGCCTCTTCCCCCCTTGGCCCGGCCGAGATCAACGCATCGATCACCTACCGCGATATAAACCTGGAAATTCCGACCGAAAACAACGAGGGTCTGGCCTCCCCAGCCGTCTGGGCCATCGTGGGAGAGGCCGTCTCGACATACAGGGATCCAGCCTGCACCGTCCAGGCCAGTGAATTCAACCAGGGGAATTATCGGGTTTTCGCCAAGGCTCTGGACATGACCCCGAACAAAGAATTTCGATTTCGATGGTGTAACCCGAACGGAGACCCGGTGGCTTTAAGCAATCCGGCCATTCTGTCTGATGCAAGCGGCACCTGCTACGACGAACTCGAATTATCCTCCGCATCTTTGCAGGGAGCCTGGCGCGTCGAAGTCATTCAGGCTTCCGATAACAAAACGGAGTGCGTCGCCACGTTCACGGTCGGCACCCAGGCATCGGCCGCCATTTCCCTTCAGTTGCCGGAGGTGGTGACCCTCGGGTCGGATTTCATCGCAACGCTTACCTTCACGAACATCGGCAGCGCCGCCATTCTCGATGCCGAACCGGCGACTCTCACCTGGGTCCCCTCGAATACCGGCACCGCGACCCGGCTCACAGGGCCGACCCCCGCCCGCCAGGACGTTGCCGGCGAAAGCGGGGCAGTTTTCACCTATACCCTGCATGCAACAAGTACAGGAAGTTTTCAGCTCCAGGCTTCGGCATTCGGGTTTGATGCAAATGCCTCTTCATCATCGTATCTCGTGACGGCTGCGACCATTTCCAGCAATATCTGCGAGATCCAGTCCGAGCCGGAAATCAACATCACCGGGTTGAGCGAATCGTATGACACCGTCACTCTCGGGCAGGAGAATCTTGCCGTGAGCATGGCCATCGAGAACTCCGGCCCGGTCGGATTATACATCGACGGGGCGTCGCTCTCTCACAGCCTGGCCAGTCACACACAGACGATCGCCTCCCCAAGCTCGCTTCCCTTCCTGCTGGAAGGTGGGGAAGTCGCGACATTCGTCTTTCATGTAGATATTTCCAAGTGGGCGCCAACGGGCATGAACAACATTACCGGATCGATCGGCGGCTACGAGGCCGACAATCCCTCTTCACGGTTTTCCGTGACCGGCGGAACGGCAGGCTGGACTGTCGGGACCTTTACGGGAGTGCTTTCCGCAAACTCTTCCTATTCCCCCGCGCAATACAGCTTCAATGTCGGACAGACAGTCTATGCCAGGTTCTTCGGCCTGATCTACAACCGGATTTATCGCATCAGGGTTTACGACCCGACAGGAGCTCTGTTTAATGAATCTGCCACACCGGACCCGACGACCACAACCACGATAGAGCACAGTTTCGCTACCGCGTCCGGCGCACCCGGCACATACAGGGTGGATTTGATCAGGGACGGCACCGGGGGAGGCCTTCAAACATCTCTATACTTCACCCTGGAAAACGCCGGCAAACTGCTCGGGGAATTGACCATCTCACCTGCTTCGGTCGATGTCGGGAAGACCGTCACGGCGACCCTGTTCGTCCGAAACACCGCCGCCGGCGGTTCGACGCTGTTTCCGACGACGCCCTCCGTTCCGGAGATGACGGTAAACAGCTCAGGCAGCCTTGTCCTGGTATCCGGCCCGACGCCGGCCTCGAGCAGCATCACCCCCGATTTTCCGGCTACATTCACCTGGGTTTTCCAGGCCATGGAAGACACCGGCACCGGCAGCCTCTCCCTGATCGCATCGGCCACCGGGATCGATATCAATTCCCAGGTCTCCACCTCCACATCGGCCGTCTCGAATTCGATCGCCATCATCGGCAGG
>CAYMEN010000066.1:2812-9464 GCA_964389325.1 uncultured bacterium
TTCGACGACTTCAACCCTGCCAACGGGGCGGCGGGCATCGGCGAGCCCCGGGTTGAGTTCCTTGCCTCCGTTACCGTGAAGGAGACGAAGCTTCTGGTAATTCCCGAAGAATCCTTCGATCTCGGTTCCTGGGTAAAGGGCTCCGCGGTCTCGGTCATTCCGCTTACGGCCTTCAACGGCGGCAACGTCACCCTGACGAATCTCAAGTTCATCCAAACATCGATCACGTCCAACCCCAACCCCCTTAAAAAGCCGATCACGATCACCCCGTCCGAAGCCGCCACGCTGGCCACGGACGACGTTCTGATTGCATATATATCAACAGTCATAGATCCAAGCCAGAAAAACACGAGCGTCGTCGCCACCTTCACCCTGAGTTCCGACCAGGCGACCGACACGTTTCAGGTCCTCCTCAACGTCGTCGATAAAAAAGCAGACATGACGGTGACGCCGGACCCGGTTGATTTTTCAAACTGCTTCCCGAACGGCTCGACCACCGTGAAAGATCTTCAGATCGCCAATGGCTATTCGTCGGCTTTTGCGCATCTTTCTCTGGTCACGGCCGATCTTGAAGTGAGCGGCGGAATCATTCCCGCTGCAAACCTCTCCTGCCTTCTCCCGGCTTCCATTCCTGCGGGCAACTCGAGAAAAGCCAGCCTGTCTCTCTATGTGCCGGCAGGCATTCCAGCGGGGACTTACAGAGGAATACAAGCCTTATTTGAAGATCTGAATGATGATCATCTGTATGGTTCCGGCGAGCCTATCACCAGTTTCACCGTTCAAGTCACCGTTCTGGCTTCCGGTGCCGTTGACGTCAGCAATTCAACGATCTGGCTCGGCAACCTTCAGCCGGGAAGCGTCGGCACGATTTCGTTCATGTGCCGCAATACAGGAAGCACTGAGCTGAATCATCTTCAATGGGAAAAACAGAACCTCATTTCGGCGCAAGGTGTGATCACCACGGATTTCTACTCTCTTCTGGCGCCGGCAAGCGTCGCCACCGGGGCGATATTCATCGCTTCGTTAGGATACACGATTCCGGCAGGGCAGCCGGGCGGAGATTATTCAGCAACATCGTATTGCTGGCTGTTTGATTCCACCGACGCAACTCGGGACGCCGGCGAACCTCAGGATAAGTTCGTCATTCAATGCAGCATCGGTACAAGCTCGCTCAATATCGTCGAAGACACGACCCAGTTGAACGGTGCGTTCCCGACTCAGACAACTGCCCAGGTGTCCTATACGGTCGCGAATGCAGGAACCCTGGCTCTCGGAAAACCGACCGCCGTCCTGACGGCAGACCTCGTTGACGGTTCGAACACGATTCCAAAAGCGTATGTAACCTTGTCGCCAGCCGTCTTCTCCACATTAAATCCAGCACAAAATAAAACCGGCACCTGGAACGTGCAGGTTCCAGCCGGCACGGCTGTCGGAACCTATACAGGAACATTGAAAGCCTGGAGCGACGAGAATGGGAACGGCCTGCCTGATGCCGGGGAAGCATCCGACGAAATGACAATCACGCTTGGCGTGAGTGGTTATTCCACGATCGCCGTCGTCCAGGAATCCCTGGGCCTGGGTTTCATTCCGAAAGGCCAGACAAAATCCGCAACCTTTGAAATCAAAAATGACGGGAACACGGATTTGACCGGTTTGGCCATTCGTGCCGTCGGAACGGAACTCTCCCCCGTCGGGGCTCCGAGCTTTCAGATTACGACGCCGGCCGCATTCCCTTCAGGCGCCTCTTTCCTGGCGACACTGAATGTCACAGTTTTGGAAGGCCAGGGTGACGGCGGCCCATACAGCGGTATTCAGAAAGTGTATGCCGACATCAACAACAACAGTTCCTGGGACGCCGATGAACCTTATGCAACGTTCACGGTCACGCTCGACGTCGGAGAAAAAAAGATCGACGCCGACTCTCCTGTCGCGTTCGCAGGTCCGCATAATCCGGGAACCAGCCCGACGGCGTCTCTCAAGCTGACCAATACAACCGCGATTCCGATCACCAACGGCAAACTGCTCATCTCTCCCGGAGGAAGCGGCTTTCCACTTTCAGAAATGACGATTTCCGACATTCCATTTACGATCGGCGCCGATCCTGCCGAGAAAACCTGCAGCGTAAGGGTCGACATACCGCAATTCCAGGCACCCGGGGATTATCTCGCCACCATGACGGCATTTGAAGATGACGACGGCGATGGCGAGATCGACGCGTTTGAGGCTTCGGACCAGTTCGATGTATCGATCACCGTGGCTGAGTATCCGCGCCTGGAGATCATTCCGACGGAACTGACGGCAAGCGCCCCCGCGGGCACCGAAACGAACACTGATATATATTTTCAAATTTACAACGCAGGGAATACTCAGCTTTATCTCACCTGGGAACCGAGCATTCTCGCCATGCCAGGGTTCACAGGAGTGGACCTTCCGGCACCGTCCTTCTCCTGCACGCCTTACCCGCTCAATCCGGGAGTATACGGCACAGGCAGAATATCCGTCGCTCCCATCGAGATCGAACAGCACCCCGGCTCTTATGTCGGCAATCAGACTCTCAAAGATTACGCACATGCCGGTTTTCCGGGTTGTTCCGACTCCGTTCTGCTGACCTTCCTCGTCAAGGATCCCGAACTGGGAGCTGCAAGCCTCTACCAGAAAGTGGCCACCGGTACGTTCAAAGATCCGGCTCCGGGAAACCGGTTCATTCTCTCAGCCTGGATTTGCCCCGGCTCCGGATCGGCCGCGCTGGAGTTCTTCAGTGTCGATAAAAGCTATAAACTGGTCGGGAAGACGGGAATTTCCATTGACTCCAGTTCCGTCATTACCAGGACCGGCTCCCCCGCCGCCGATATCGGAATTGTCGAGTCGCGGGTCGTCAAAAACGCAAGCTACCCCAGTGGTCTTCCCTGGTATCGTGCCTATGTCGCGTTCGACTACACCTACGATCCCGCTATCGCAAGCTGGAACTATGTCATGGTCAGGAACAATTCGCCAACTACGGCTTCCTATTCCGTCTGGTTCGACGGGATACAACTCGAGAAACACGCCCTGTCTGGTCAGAAACGGCCCACTCCGTTCAATGCCGCCAAAAAAATAATACTACCCAGCAGTGAGGCAAGCACCGATGGGACAAGCCATTACTACGAATGGTAGATGCCAGCGACAAAGGTCGAATGGGAACGCTTGTTGCGGGATTTCCGACAGATGCAATCAGGGTATGAATGAAAACATCAACGGGGTGTAAATGGATTCAGCGGCTGCAATGCCTGCTGCTCGACGGGGTCGCGGCCCGGGCGGCACGAGCGTCTTTTGAATACAGGCGGAGGATAGCGGCATTTCTGACCTGCGTGGTCTCTGATATGCTACGCCTACGATGCGATTATGTCTTTTCAGCTCTCAAGCGGCATCTCGCTCTTTCCGACGCGGAAGCACGAGGGATGACACGGAAGGTCTACCGGTCTTTTTTCGAGAACGCCCTGGAAATGGCGTCGCTGCCGTTTCTGACCGCCGAGGAGCTTCAGGGGAAATTCGTTGCCGAGGGCATGGAGCACCTCCGCGAGGCACACGCGCTCGGGCGTGGCGTCATCATCGTTTCCGGGCATTATGGTCCGTGGGAGTTCGTACCGCCCTGGCTCTGCCTGAACGGGTTCAAGGTAACCACCGTCGTCAGGCGACAGAAGAACCCCGAGGTCGACGCGTGGTTCGAACGCATGCGCCGCCGGTTCGGGGCCCTGACGACGGATTCCGGCTTCGGCCTGCGCGAGATTCTGCGAACGCTTCGCAACGGGGACATGCTCGCCCTGATGTCCGACCAGAACGCCGGCGACCGGGGATATTTCGTGGATTTCCTCGGGGAACCGGCATCGACGGTCACGGGCCCCGCCCAGATCGCGCTGAAAAGCCGTGCTCCGATCGTCGCCCTGGCGGCACACCGGCGTGGAGCAGGCCCGCATCTGATCGAGATTCTTCCGCCCATCCGACCGGAGGAGTTCACCGATGACGAGAGCGGCAGGATGCAACTGACGCAGCACCTGACACGCATCATCGAGAACTGGGTCAGGAAGCGGCCTGACCAGTGGTTCTGGCTGCATCGGCGCTGGAAAAGCCGGCCGCCGGCAAAGGAGGGTTCGACATCATGACAACGGCACTCTCTTTCTATCGCGGCCTGCTTCGCGCCGTCGTCTGCGGGCTCGAAACGTTTCCCCCCAAACGCCTCGAGCGCGAGGAAATCGAGCTTCGCAAGGGGCACTACCGCCCCGAACGACCGGTTCCGGAGGCGGGAACGATCTGGGTCCACGGAGCGTCCCTCGGCGAGATCATCACCCTCCGGCCGTTTCTCCGGCGTCTCAACCACCGTTTCGGCCCGGATCGGATCGTCTGCACCGCGACCACCCTCGACGGGTACCGTCGCATCCTGGCGGACGGCTTGAGCGGCCACGCCAGTCTGCTTCCCATCGATCTTCCCGAGTTTCTGAACCCTTTTTTCGACATCGTGCGGCCGCGCCTGATCCTGATCAGCGAGACGGAACTCTGGCCCGTGTTTTTCGCGACCGCCGCCGAAAGAAATATTCCTGTAATTATTATAAATGCCCGTATAAACGAATCCACGGTACGTCTGGGAAAGTTTGCGCACCCGCTCTTTTCTCCGGGTCTGGCAGGCATTCGGGCCGTTTTCGCACAGGAGCGGATCTACGAGCGACGGTATCGCGCCATCGGAATCCCGTCGGAAACGATTCGCGTTCTGGGGCCGTTCAAGTTCGACCTGGAACTGCCGGACGGCACCCCGCAACACCTCAGAGATGCGTACGGGATCCCGCCGGGCAGGCTCGTCATCGTGGGCGGCTCGACGCACGACGGGGAAGAGGCGATGCTTCTCGACGCCCTCGAGCCCCTCTGGCCGCGTGTCAATGCGACGCTCGTCCTGGCTCCGCGGCACATGAACCGTGTCGGCGACGTCGAGCAGATACTCCGCACGCGCCACATCGACTACTCCCGCCTCACGTCCCGCACCGCGCCTGCGGGACGGGTGCTGCTCGTCGATACGCTGGGCGAACTTCAGAAATTGTATATGGCAGCCGATCTGGCGTTCGTCGGAGGCAGCCTGATTCCACGGGGAGGCCACAACCTGATGGAACCGGCAGCGGCGGGTGTTCCCATCGTCACCGGTCCGAACCTGGATAATTTTCCCTCCGAACGCGCCGCACTGGTCGAAGGCGATGGCATCCGGATCGCGAGCGATGCCGCCGGGCTCGGAAAAATCTGCGAGGAGTTTTTCGCGGACCGTCCCGCCTTCGTCGCGATGGGACAACGCGCCCGCGAGGTCCAGCGGAGAATGGCCGGCGCCGCGGGGCGCACGATGGAAGCGCTCGACGAGATGAAGCTGTTTCCCGAAGGGGACAACGAACCACAGAGGCACGGAGACACAGAGAATATCTCATAATATATATTTTCATGACGCACATCGAGCGGACGGTATCGCGATTGAGATGGGGCGGTTCGCGAACCGCCCTTACGGGGATTTTCAGGGATGACAAACCACAGATTGGCGAGGCGGAAGAAGGGGTTTCATGGGCGTTGAGGTTTTGATCAGGTTGACGGCGATGGGGGATGTGCTTCTCGCCGTTCCGACGGCGCGTGCACTGGCGAGGGCGGGGCGGGAGGTCCACTGGGTGCTTCACCGGCGGTGGGCGGCTCTTGCGCCGTATCTGCCAGCCGCGCGCGTTCATCTCCTGGGCGGCGCTCACGAACTTCTGCCGCTCGCGAAACGGCTCAGGCGGCTGAACCCCTCGCGCGTCATCGATCTCCAGGGGAAGCCGGCATCCGTCATTCTCTCGGCGCTCATCGGTGCTCCGACGCGGAGATACGGCAAGCGCACCTGGCGCGAGCAGATGGCGGCCGCCCGAAACCGGTATCCGATCCGCCCCGTCGACCCTGGACAGGTATGGCTGAAATACGCTGAAACGGCGGATATCGAAGCGAAACCGGAAGACGCCTTGCTGCATCTTTCCGAGGCACACCGGGCGGAGGCGCGTGAATGGCTGGTCCGGGAAACGGGAACCCCTGCAGAGCGCTTCACCCTTCTGCATCCGGCTGCGGCGCATCCGGGGAAAACGATTCCCCAGCCCGGCATCGCCGCTCTTCTCGAAGCTCTTCCGAAACCGGTCGTGCTGATGGGCGACTCCGACGGCACGGTCACGGCTGGGAACGGCATCCTGGACCTGCGCGGGAAAACGCCACTCGAACTCCTTCCCGGCCTGATGTCGCTGGCGAGGCTTATCGTCAGCACCGATTCGGGACCGATGCATCTCGCACGGGCCGTCGGGATTCCCGTCGCGGGGCTGTTTTTCCAGACCGATCCATGTCTCGGCTTCGCACCGGTTCCCGGACCAAACACGCGGATCTGGTCCAGGGAACTCCCCTGCAAGCCATGCAGTCTCCACGGCAGACGTCGCGACTGCCCCGAAAAGACCTGGGCATGCCGGGAGTTCGACTGGGAATCTCTCGCGACCGAGATCGCAGCGTTCGCCACACATTCCGCATGAAAACCCTCTTTTTCGGCCTCAACTGGATCGGCGACGTCGTCATGTCGTTCCCCGCGCTGGCCGCGGCCGCAAGCCAGGACGGCCAGCCCGTCGACGTTCTCACCCGGCCG
>CAYMEN010000067.1:0-7567 GCA_964389325.1 uncultured bacterium
AAGGGAAGGTCGGGCAGGCCGTATTTGAACACCGCGTATTTCAGCAGGAACTCGGCCTTCAGGGAGTTCTCCGTCGATTCGATGATCCAGACCCGATCGACGATGTCCTGCTGGTTGAACAGGTCGTGACGCAGGTTCTGCATCGCGATCAAATCCTTCATCAGGTCGCTCGAAAGCCCGACACGGAACCCCAGCGCGTTCCGCTCCATCAGATACAGGTGATACAGCCGGTTGACCTGGTTGAGCCGCCCGCAGCACGGGTGGTCGGGGCTGCACCGGAGCGTCGCGCCCCGCGAGGTTTTCAGGCTCAGCACCGGTCCCTTGTGGTCGAACTGGACGAAAATGTCGGCGGCGGTCGCGAAAATCGACTCGCCCCAGCCGCCGGCCGCGACGAGCTCCCTTCCCTCGCGGATATCACGGGCCGGAACCGGGCCGTCACGCGTCATCAGAGGGGTCTCGGCGGTCAGCATGATGCCGGGAACCCCCTGATGACGCCGTGACGCCGGATCATCAGCATCCGTAGGACAGGTTGAACTCGTAGGGATGCGGCCGCAGAGCCACCGGCATCGCCTCTTCGTCGGTCTTGCGCTTGATCCAGTTGTCGATCAGGCCCTTCGTGAACACGCCGCCCTCGAGAAGGTAGTCGTGGTCCTGCTTCAGGGCGTCGAGCGCCTCGATCAGGCTGGTCGGAAGCGCCTTGATCTTGCTGCGCTCCTTCTCGGGAAGCTCGTACATGTTGCCGTCGACCGGCCCCACGTTCTCTTTCTTCGGATCGAGCTTGCGCCGCACGCCGTCGATGCCGGCCATCATCATGGCGGCGAACATCAGATACGGGTTCGCCGTCGCGTCGCCCGCGCGGTACTCGAACCGCTTGTCGTCGGCTTCCTTCACGTAGCCGGGAATGCGGATCGCGGCCGAGCGGTTCGACCGGGCCATCACGATCGAGACCGGGGCTTCGTAGCCCGGCACCAGGCGTTTGTATGAGTTGGTCGAGGGGTTGGTGAAGGCGGCGAGCGAGCGGGCGTGGACCAGGATGCCGGTCATGAACTGGATCGCCGTGGCGCTCATGCCCGAGTAGCCCTTCGGATCGGCGAACAGCGGCTTGCCGTTCTTGTCCTGGAGCTTGAAATGAACGTGGAACCCGCTGCCCGGCGCCCCGAACATCGGCTTGGGCATGAAGGTCGCCGTCTTCTCGTGCTCGACCGCGAAGTTCTTGGTCGCGTATTTGATGATCATCGTTTTGTCGGCCATGCTGCGGGGCGTGCCGAAATCCGTCTCGATCTCGAGCTGGCCGGGGCCGCCGACCTCGTGGTGGTGATACTTCACGCCGATGCCCATGTCATACAGCATCTCGACGAGGCCGCCGCGGAACGAGGCATACAAATCTTCCGGCTGCTCGCCGTGGTAGCCGCCCTTGAGCGGCATTGGGTATCCGAAGTTGCCCATCCCGGCATCGCCGGTGTTCCAGTGGGCCTGGCGGGCGTCGATCGCGTAACCCGAGCCCTGCATCGCGTCCTTGAACGTGGCCGAGTCGAACACGTAGAACTCGTATTCCGGCCCGAGAAGCAGGGTGTCGCCGATCTTCTGGCTCTTGAGGAACGCCTCGGCCTTGTCGCAGACGAAGCGCGGGTCCTGCTCGAAGCGGGGCTCGTCGCCTTCGGTCACATGCATGTTGCAGATGAAGGAGAGGGTGGGTTGGTCCCAGAATGGGTCGACGAAGCCCGTCGTGATGTCGGGAATCAGGATCATGTCGCTGTTGTCGACCTTCTTGAACCCGTAGCTCGAGCCGTCGAAGCCGAAGCCTTCCTTCAGCGTCTGCGGGGTCACCGTCCGCCCGGGAGTCGTGAGGTGGCGCCACCGCCCGAACAGGTCGCAGGCCTTCAGATCGACATTGACGATCTTTTCGCGCTTGATGAACTGGACGACTTCCTGAAAATTCTTGAACATTCCCTTCTCCTTTGCCTGTGGCGGGCTTTTCCGACCGCTCCTGCCGGCGCCGTTTTCCGTGCGGCCGGCTCCGTAAGCATACCCGAGACCCGCCCCCAAGGCAACGACATTTCGTCTTCCCGGGAAAGCATGACGGAACGCAAAGAAATCCGCAGATGACGCAGATGACGCAGATAAAAACCATAAACTATAGAACCACGACCGAAACCGTCCGGTCCGGCATTGACTTTCCGGTTGCGGGCGTCTATCGTGGATTGACGCGGGTTTTGATGGACCCGACTTCGCACGAGGTGACGACGATGCCTCCCAGACACCCCAAGGGACAGCGCAAATACCAGCTCACAGCCATTTCCGACGCTTTGACCGACATCATCATCGAGGTCGAGGACGAGGAACTGGTCACGCTCGATCTGCCGAAAGGCAACAGCATCGAACTCACTCCCGACAATCTGAAGAAGCTCCAGAAGATCGCGCAGAAGCACCTGCCGACGATCTCGCCCGGCGGCTCCCCGACCAACGTCATCTACGGCGCCAGCAATCTGGGCCTGCGATGCTCCTTCATCGGCTGCGTCGGAAGCGACGATTACGGGTACGACTACATCAACAACCTGCGCGAGAACGACGTCGACACCTACGTCTCGATCAAGCGCGGCCATTCCGGCATCTGCTACACCCTCATCAGCCCCGACGGACAGCGCACCTTCGGCCTCGATTTCGGCGTCACGAAAAAGTTGTACGACTACGAGATCCTTCACAGCCTCATCGCCGATTCGGAATACCTGCACTTCTCGGCCTACGAGCTTCGAGGGGAAAACCCGATCAACCGCTCGACCCGGCATGCCTACGAAACGGCGCGCAAGGTGGGCACGCACATCTCCTTCGACCTGGCCGACAGCTTCGTCATCAACTCGGCCCGCGCCCGCATCGAGGAGTTTCTCGCCGACCGCGTCGACATTCTGTTCGCCAATGAAGAGGAAGCCCGCGCCCTGTGCGGTCCCGACTTCCGACGGATGCTCCAGTACACCGACCTCGCCGTCGTGAAACTCGGCGAGCAGGGCTCGGTCGCGATCACGCCTGAAGGCGAAACCCGCATCCCTGCCTACCGGGTCGAGGACGTGCGCGACACGAACGGCGCCGGCGACAACTTCCAGGCCGGCTTCTTCTACGGCATGTTCAAGGGCCTGCCCCTCACGACCTGCCTGCGCATCGGCAACTTCCTCGCCGCCAACATCATCCGCCGCATCGGCGCCCAGTCCAAGGTCAAGATCCAGGGCATCGAATTCATCATCTGACCCACAGGCCAAGGTGTTGAATTTCTCCGAAAACCGCTTCACCACAGAGGCACAGAGACACAGAGGCTGAAGAAAAATTCTTTCTCTGTGTCTCCGTGTCTCTGTGGGTCGTTGTGCTTGTCAGGTCTGTGAATCGCCGTCGCCGTTCGGGCGGTTGGCCTGGCGGACGAGGGCGATCGCCAGAATAATTGCCGCTATATACTCGCCGAAGCCGAAGAACAGCGGCGCGGGGATGCCCCAGACGAGGCCCTGAAAACCGGAAAAAGTGATGAAGACGGCCGAACTGAGAACCAGCGCCGCGATGATCACGGCGAACGTCAGTTTCTGCACCAGCCGCTCGATGACCGACATCGTCCGGTGCTGGTGGGCCGGCTCGATGCGCAGCGTCAGGGTGCCCCGCTGAAGCGCTTCCAGAAGGTCGGTGATCTGGCCCGGCAGTTCCCCGGCCGCGTCGGCGGTCTCGGAAAGTCTCTGCCAGACGAGTTTCCCCAGCCTCTTCGGAGCGAGCCGGACGGCGAGAAGCCTGCGAATGTGGGGTGTCACGGCCCCTTCGATGTCCAGTTCCGGGTCGAGGCCGCGCGCCACGGTCTCGATCGTCAGCATCGCCTTCCCCATCAGGAAACACTCGGCGGGAACGCGGATGCGGTGGCGGCGGGCGCCGTCGAACAGGTCCCGGATCACTTCGCTGAGCTGGATTTCCTCGATCGGTAACCCGACGACCCGGTCCATGATCTCCCCGACATCGGCCAGAAACCGCGCCCGATCGAGAGGGACCTCGCGCTTCCCGATGGCGGCGAGCGCACGTGCGGCCGCGTCGATGTCGTTCTCGACGAGGGCGATGATCAGGTCCGTCAGCCTGAACCGGAGGGTGTCGGTCAGGCGTCCGACCATTCCCAGGTCGAGAAAGGCGATGCGGTTTCCCGGCAGGGCGAAAATGTTGCCTGGGTGAGGATCGGCATGGAAAAAGCCGTGTTCGAACACCATCGTCAGGACGGCTTCGACGGCTGTTTTCGCAAGAACCCGGTTGTCGTTTCCGAGCTCGGCCGCATGGGTGATCTTCACCCCGCGGATCCGCTGCATCGTCAGGACGCGGCGCGACGAGTGGCCGGGGAAGACCCGCGGAACGACGATCTGTTCATTCTCCCTGAAGGCGGAAGCGAACCGCTGGGCGCTGCGTCGCTCGTGCGTGTAATCGAGTTCGCGTATCAGCGCCTGCCTGAACTGGTTCACGATTCCCGGGAGGTCGTAGGCCTTCAGCTCCACCCACACGCCGGTGATGCGGACCGCCATCTCAGCGAGCAGGTGCAGGTCGCGCTCGATGATGCGGGTGACTCCCGGCCGCTGAACCTTCACGACGACGTCGGTCCCGTCCGGAAGCCTCGCGCCATGGACCTGGCCGATCGACGCCGTGCCGAGCGGCTGCTCCTCGAAACTCGAGAAAAGCTCGGAAAGCGGCTTCCCGAGATCGGTTTCGACGATCGTGCGAACCTCGTCCATGCCAAAGGGGGGGACATCATCCTGCAGCTTGCGAAGCTCGGCGGCGATATCGTCGGGAACCAGATCAGACCGTGTGCTGAGGATCTGCCCCAGCTTGATGAACGTCGGGCCGAGGTCCTGGAAGACGAGCCTGATGCGCTCTGGAAGCGAAGCCGCTTCGGCTTTCCCCGTTTCGGCGGGAATCTTCAGGCCGGCAACGGCGTTGGCAAGATCCGTTCCGCCGCGCCTGAGGCGGGAAACGAGAGGGCTGAACCCGTGCCGCACCAGCACCTGCAGGATTTCCGCCAGCCGGTTCACGTCGAGAACGAGAGCCACCGGGCGCCACTGGCCCAGAATGCGACCTTCCATGCGATCCTCCGCCATGCCGGTATCGTCGTTGATGTGTTCCATTATCTCACTCGCCGGCCCGATTCGCACGACCGGGAAAAGGGGATCAAGGGGGACGAGGGCCAATCCGCAGATGACGCAGATGAAGGAGATCGTTCTGAAAAACACCGGGCGGGGCCAGGTCGGCCCCGCCCGGTGCGGGCGAACGGATCGATTACTTCTTTTCGGGCATCGGGATCGAGGCCAGGGCCTTGTAGAGGTGGAACCGGAGCGTGACGTCTTTCTGTGAAGCGTCGATGAGGGCCTTCGAGGCTTCGGGCTTGGCGCTCTTGAGGGAGCGGAAGCGGTTCTCGCCGTAGACGTAGTCGGCCAGCGGCAGGGTCGGATCCTTGGAGTCGATCTGCAGCGGGTTCTTGCCTTCGAGGATCAGGTTCGGGTTGAACCGGATCAGCGGCCAGTGGCCGGCTTCGACGGCCTTCTTCTGCTCGCCGAGACCCTTGCTCATGTCGATGCCGTGCGCGATGCAGTGCGAGTAGCACAGGATCAGCGCCGGGCCGTCGTAGGCCTCGGCCTCGGAGATCGCCTTGAGGGCCTGGGCCTGGTTGGCGCCGAGCGCGATCTTCGCGACGTAAATGTTGCCGTAGGACATGGCGATCATCGCGAGATCTTTCTTTGGCAGCGGCTTGCCGCCGGCAGCGAACTTCGCGACCGCGCCCTTGGGCGTCGACTTGCTCATCTGGCCGCCGGTGTTCGAGTAGACTTCGGTGTCGAGCACGAGGATCTTGACGTTTCGGCCGGAGGCCAGCACGTGGTCGAGACCGCCGTAGCCGATGTCATAGGCCCAGCCGTCGCCGCCGATGATCCAGACGGAGCGCTTGACCAGGTAGTCGGCCAGTTCCAGCAGCCGCTTGCAGCCAGCGTCGGAGCACTTCTCGAGGGTTTTCTTCAGCTTCTCGACGTTGGCGCGCTGCTGCTCGATGCCGGCCTGGGTCGACTGGTCGGCATTCTTCACCGCCTCGAAGACCGCCTTGTCACCGCTGCATGAACATCCGCCCGCCATCAGCTTGTCGACGAGCTCGAGCGCTTCCTCGCGCATCTTGTCGACCGCGACGCGCATGCCCATGCCGAACTCGGCGTTGTCCTCGAACAGGCTGTTGGCCCATGCCGGGCCGCGGCCGTCGGCGCGGGTGCAGTAGGGGGTCGTCGGCATGTTGCCGCCGTAGATCGAGCTGCAGCCCGTGGCGTTCGCGATCATCAGGTGGTCGCCGTAGAGCTGGGTGAGCAGCTTGATGTAGGCCGTCTCGCCGCAGCCGGCGCAGGCGCCCGAGAACTCGAACAGGGGCTTGGCGAACTGGGAACCCTTGATCGTGGCCGGGTTGGCGACGGTCAGATCGGGATCCGGGATGCCGAGGAAATGCTTGAAGTTGGCTGCTTCCGCCTCGCGGATGGGCGACTGCGGAACCATATTGATCGCTTTGGTTTCCAGCTTCTGGCCGGCGGCGTCCTTCTGGTGGGCCGGGCAGATGTAAACGCAGTTGGCGCAACCCGTGCAGTCCTCAGGGGCGATCTGGACCGTGAACTTCATGTCCTTGATCCCCTTCGCGTCGACGGACTTGAAGGTTTTCGGGGCGTTGGCGAGATGCTTCGCGTCATAGGCCTTCACGCGGATCGCGGCGTGGGGGCACACGAGCGAGCACATGCCGCACTGGATGCAGGTCTTTTCGTCCCAGGCGGGAATATAGTTCGTGATATTCCGCTTTTCCCACTGGGTGGTGGCCGTCGGGAAGACGCCGTCGACGGGCATCTTCGAGACCGGCAGGTCGTCGCCCTTGCCGAGCATCATCGGGGCCAGGGTTTCCTGCACGAACTTCGGGGCTTCGACGGAAACGGCCGGCGCGCGCTTGATCGTGCTCGTGGCCGTGGCGGGAATCTTCACTTCGTGCAGGTTCTCGATGGCGCGGTCGACGGCGGCGCAGTTCATCGTCACGACCGCCTCGCCCTTCTTGCCGTAGGTCTTCTTGACCGCATCCTTGATCGCCTTCGTGTAGACGTCGCGGGGCAGGATCTTGCTGATCTCGAAGAAACAGGTCTGCATCAGGATGTTGATGCGGTTGCCGAGACCGATCGCCTCGGCGTGCTTGCACGCGTCGATGACGTAGAACTTCGCCTTCTTCTCGATCAGCTGCTTCTGAAGCTCGATCGGGAGATGGTCCCAGACCTTGTCGGCCGGATACGCGGTCTCGAGCAGGAAGGTGCCGCCGGTCTTCAGGTCGGCCAGCAGGTCGAGCTTCTCGAGGAAGCTGAACAGGTGGCAGGCGATGAAGTCGGCCGGGTGTATCAGGTAGGGTCAGCGCAGCGGCTTCTTCCCGAAGCGCAGGTGCGACGTGGTGACGCTGCCGGACTTCTTCGAGTCGTAGACGAAATACGCCTGGGCGTAGTTGTCCGTCTCATGGCCGATGATCTTGATCGAATCCTTGTTGGCGCCGACGGTGCCGTCGGAGCCG
>CAYMEN010000068.1:0-7356 GCA_964389325.1 uncultured bacterium
CGGCCTGGATCTCCCAGTGCAGGAACTCGCCGCGCCAGAGCTTCTGATGCTTGTAGCGGTATTTCGCCAGCATCCCGTCGATGCGCTTCGAAATCGACGCGCGATCGGCCTGCGAATCGAGATGGAAACGCAGGAGAAACGGTTTCGGATCATCGGCGAGCGGCTTGCCGGCCGGCTTCACCCCCAGGATGCGGAGAGCCGATTCCCCTCCGTCAGGAGCATCATCGACGAGCGGCCACACCACATTCGCGGGAACGGGGGCCGAACCGCGCAGCAGCACGTCGGCAAGGCAGATTCCGAAGGCCTTCTGTCGCTCCATCACCGATTCGACGCGAACGAACGGCTCGAGCCAGCCCGGCAGTTTCAGGAGCAGCAGGCGCGAGATCGCCGCGCCGAGAAAGCCGTTTCCCACATCTGCCCAGCGACGCGGCACCTGTGCTTCCACGCGGAATCGCACACATTTTGCGGAAGCGACCGGGGAAGCGGAAGACCTGGGCGTTTCCCCCGGGCCGGCTTCGAGCGTTCGCTTTCGTTCGGCATCCGAACGACAGGCGCCGCAACCGCCGCACTGGCCGCTTCCCCAGGGCGGGCGAATGCACGAAGGAAGCTCGCGGCCCTCGCGAAGCATGTTCCAGTTATTGAGGAGAAACGCCTTCGTGACCCCGACATCGATATCGTCCCACGGCAGAACCTCTCCGGGTTCGCCGCGGGGAAACAGGACATCGGCAAGGTTGGCCCGCTTCACGGCCTGCGTCCAGAACGCAGCCGTCTCACGGTCGATTTCGCCGCGGTATCGCTGGTTGCACTCGATCGAGGCGGACACGAGAATGGGCGTGCACCGCCGATCTCCGTAGGCGAGATACTCCGACACCACCGCATCGGAAGCGCCCGCGCTCGTTCTGGTCTCGAACCCGCTTTTGCGAACCAGCGCCGCAAGCCGTTGCTCGATGCGTTCGAGTTCGTCGGGCGCAGGCCTGGGAAACGCGTATTGCAGAGGGGTGTGCGGCGGTCTGAACAGCGTCGCGAACGAGAACGTCAGAACCGGCCGGCCCTTCATTCCGTCGAGTTTTTTCCGAAGTTTCGACAGGAACGAGGCGAACTCGTCGAGATCCGCCTGTTCCTCGAAGCCGGTCACGATGACGAACACTTTCATCTGCCGGACATTCCTTCGGAACAGCTCGTCGAAGCCGGCCATGAGACGGGCTTCCGGCAGGCCTTTCTGCAGCAGCGTCCGGAGTCGTTCGCTGACGCCTTCCATGGCGCAGGTGAAGCTGCGTTTTCCGGCGGCGAGCTGGCGTTCGAGCAGCGCCGGCGCCTTCGCGATCGCGTCGAACCTCTGGCTCTTGATGGCGACACGTTCGAACACCGGGTCCAGCCGGTCAAGCAGGGGCATCAGCCCTGTATAGGTGTTCGCATTGAACGTGTACAGGGCGATCTCATGAAGCCCGAGCGCGGCCTTCAGCTCGAGCGCGTCGCGGGTGATATCATCGACGGTGCGCTCTCGATATGGCTTCTGCTCCCACGATTCCTTGCAGAACGAGCAGACATACGGGCAGCCCGCGGTCACGATGACATGCGACGCCCCGGCGGAATCCTCGTCGTACCAGATCGGGCTTTTCGCATGCGCCCGCCGGAGCCCGGCCAGGTCAACGCGATTCGCTTTCACTGGAAACGGCGCGCCGGCCGCCGGCACGATCGCGGCGAGCCTGCGGGCTTCAGTATATGCATGATTATATTTCGCCGGGTCGTAAAAACCGGCGACGCGTTCTCCGATACGCGCCAGCCGCTCGGTCCGAGAAGCCTTGCGATGCGCGGCCAGAACGTGCAGAAGCCGGCCGAACGCCTCGTCTCCGTCGCCGATGACGACACCGTCGACGAGTCCCTCTCCTGCCTGCAGCGCGCCAGCAGGGCCATGAAGAATGGCCGTCGCGGAGGAGTTGCTCCCGCCGAGAATGACCAGCGGCGAATTTCCCTCGGTGCGCCCCTGGCGCGTCAGCGGGATTCCCGAGTGGTGAAGCAGGGCCGGCAGGTTCAGCAACTCCTGGACGATCGAGTTGCTGATCGCGATCAGATCGAACTCGGAGGCCGGGCGTTTCGAGGTCGTTCCCGTCAGCAGAGGGACGCCATCTCGCCGCATCAAAGTCTCGTCCCTGTGCGGTGGGAGAAAGGCAAGGTCTGCAAAGACGCCGTCCACGTCTCGCGCCATCTGGTACAGGTATGAATGGGTGATCCCCGTCGCAACGTCGTGGTATCCCGACAACCGGACGATCAGGATGCGCAGGTTCGCGCCGTCCCATGCGGCGGTTGGCTGGGTTCCGGGCTCGCCGCCAAGGAACCAGACGCCATCGTTCGTCATCCCGGCACGATGCGTCTCATACCAGCGGACGATATCTTCACGTTTATTTATCATATATTCTATAATACCTTTGGAGCGATCGCCTCGTCCTGAGCGAATCCCGTCAAACCGGCAATGACGAGCAGGCATAAAAAAATCGCCATGGCATGCCAGGGCGAAGAGCTGCTATCGAGGGAAAAAATCCGGCGGATTCTCGCGGTTACGTTCGCGGATACCCGCTTTTGCACCGAAGAATGCGAAGCAAGGTTCCGGCAGATTCTTTCTGGTTCGCGAAACTCCAACTCGTGATCGGAGACATGCATACGCCCTTGTCGGGGCAATTTTTGCAGTTCATGCCGGGTTCCTGCTGATTCATCTCTGATTGCGATTGCTTCATATTCAATATATCGGCAATCCGGACGAAAAAAAGGAGACGGAGCACCCGTTCCGGATGCGTCATGCAAAGAGCGATGCATCGGTCATTGCCCCTTGCGGGCTGACGGCAGGGCCTGCGCCACGAGATCCAGGACCATCCTGATCCGGTTTGTGAACGGGGCGAGCTCCCGGTTGATCTGCCCGGGATTCTGCCGCAGCCACAGGGTGATCGTGAACGCAAGCTGCCTGAGCTGGTCGTTCGCCCCGCGGGCTTTCTCGAGCCACTCCTCGTGGCCTTTCCAGGTCATCGCCTCGAGACTTCTGAGCCGGTCGACCGCCCGAAGGTTTTCCTCCTGCAGAACGAGAATCCGCCGGTGATACGGCGAGAACGCATTTGCGACATGCCAGATTTCGTCGTTCCGGCGGAGCATTTCCTGCATTTCGGTGAGCCAGAGAGTGGCTGACGCATGTTCATAGTCGGGAATTTCGGTTTCCGAAGCCGTTGCTGCGGCGTTCGACGCTCCGGGCGGCTCCGGAGCGGGCTCCACCGCTTCCTGGGGTTCGGCCTCGAGCCGGGCGGCAGGCTGGAAATCTTCAGCAATCTCCGGTTCGCGCCGTTTGCCGATGGTTTCTATTCTGAGCGTTTTTCTGCACTCTTCGGGAACCTTGTCGAGGCTGCCAACGATGACGACGCGGCCATCGAGATCGACGTATCGGTACAAGGTTAACCCACTCGCCGCCCCCGAAGCGGCAAGAAAGGAAAACACCATCGCGAGAAGTCGCCAATGCATGCGCATGCCCCCGAACCTACCCGATTTACCTCCGTTCGGCAAGTCAGGCGATCAGTGCCGTGCACGCGCTCTCATCGCCCCCTATCACGCCCCGGTTGATCCTGATCCAATGGGGTGGTATTCTTCGTGCCGCATGGAAGACATTCAGAGCCAGCGTGACCTCCGCGACATCCCGATCGACCGGGTCGGCATCAAACGCCTGTCATACCCGATCTCGGTTCACGACCGGACGAACCGCGTCCAGCAGACGGTCGCCGAGATCGACATGACGGTCGATCTTCCCCGCCATTTCCGCGGAACGCACATGAGCCGGTTCGTCGAGATTCTCGACGCGCATCGCGGTGAGATCACGATGACGACGATGGCCGACATCCTCAGGGAAGTCCGTTGGAAACTGGCGGCAGAGCGGGCCGAGATGTCCGCCTCGTTTCCGTATTTCGTCGAGAAAGTCGCGCCGGTCTCGGAAGCGCGAAGCCTGATGCGGTATGACTGCCGCTTCCTGGCCAGGTTCGACGGGAGCGACGATTTCGTCCTGACCGTGACGGTACCCGTCACGACGCTGTGCCCTTGCAGCAAGGCGATCAGCCGTGAATCGGCCCACAATCAGCGGAGCATGGTCACGGTGAGCGCGCGGTTCGCCTCGTTCCTCTGGATCGAGGATCTCATCCGGTGCGTCGAGGAATCGGCCAGCGCCGAGGTGTTCACGCTGCTGAAGCGGTCCGACGAGAAGTATCTCACCGAACACGCCTACGAACATCCGCGGTTCGCCGAAGACCTGGTTCGGGAAGTCGCCGTCAGGCTCGATGCGATCCCCGCGATCACCTGGTATACCGTCGAGACCGAGAATTTCGAAAGCATCCACGCGCACAGCGCCTACGCGTTCCTGAAACGGGACCGGGCCGGCTCCGTAACGGATGCCGGCCCGGTCTCGGTATCGAAGAAGGCGCCTAGAAAACCACCGACCCGCCGAACGTGACGTTCCTCATGCGCTTGTGGCTGATGGCACCGGGAAGCCGCTCGTAGTCGCCGTCGGAGATGTAGGACGCGTCGAAGTAGACGATCTTCTGGTAGTTGAAACGGAAGCCGAGGCTGAACTTGTCTCCGTTGAAGTCGTAGACGAAATGAGCGCTGTCGCTCATGGGCACGGCGCCGCCGACCATGAAAAAGACGGGATCGGCATACCCCTTTCCCGTATTATAGTTATAGTTATATCCACCGAATTTCGCGCGTTTCAGCTTGTCCCAGCCGCTATAGTAGAATTTATAATCGTTCGCGCCGAAGTTCGCGCCGACACCGACCCAGGCGACCGGCACGCCGGCGTTCACCCAGACGGAATGGTATCCGCCCTGCGAATCCGTGCAGAAGCTGCCGCCCAGGGTCAGGTTCCCGGGCACCTGGTATTTCGCGTTGACGTAGACCGGCTCGTTGACGTCGAACTTGTCCTGGTTTCCGAACCCCTTGTCGATGCCGAACTCGAAGCCGTCCATGACGCCGTAGGTCACGGCGACGCTGGTATCCATGTAGTTGCCGTCGCTGTAGGTCTCGTCGTTGATGCCCTTCAGGTCGAACGGCAGCACATGCACCGAAACGGCGCTCTTGTTCGGCTCCAGCACACCGGGCGACGGAATCAGCTGGGCACCGCTCATGCCGCAGATGCCGACTCCCTGGCGGGGCGTCTTGCGATCCGTCAGCAGCGGCCGCAACCCCTCCGGAACCCGCGTTTCGGGGGGCAGGGAAAGGGAATCGCGCGGCCCCTGGTTCGAGCCTCCGAGCGTCACGAGCCGGCTTTCCTGCGAGTAGGACGCGTCGGCATCGACCCCAAGGGTCCGGACCGGCTGGATGCGCGCGTTCTGCGAAACGGACGTTCGCGCCCGTTCCGGGGCGCCAGAGGCCGATTTCATGAAGTTCCGGAACGCGGACAGGTCAAGGCCGAAGCCGCTTCCGGCGCTCCAGAGCAGGAGCGCCGAGATCCCGACACAGGCACGTCTCATAAGGCGTTTCATGGGCAATTTATCGGCGCTGCCCCGCGCGCCATACGGCGGCGGGATCACGCGATACTCCGCTTTGTCATTTGAGAGAACGAGAGAGTCCCACCTACCATCGGCAGGTTCGGCCTATTGTTTAACGGTGCGGCATGCCGAGTTTTCCCGCCCCGCCATCGGGGTTTCTTGACAAGGTCCCCCTCCCCCCATATAATGGGCCGGTGATCTGCATCCCCGCTGAATCGGAGAGGTGATGGAACAGCTCGCCTTCGAGGCGCTGCTCTACACGGAAGGCCGCCTGTCGCTCGGGAAAGCGGCCCTTTTGTGTTGCATGGTTTCCAACGATCTCGACGAGGCGCTCGTTGCATGGCTGGCGAAGCGCGACATTCGCGCCGTGATCACCCGGGCCGGCGGAAGCGGCGACAACCTGAAAAGCAAACTGTTGCGCAACGCGTTCGGCGCCGCCGAAAACAGCGGTCTGCTGGCCGCTTCCCCCCGGAACCGGTATGCGATCACCCGACTGGTCGAGGATGTCATGCGCTCGATCGACAGCCCGCTTCTCGACGTCGCGGGCGGCGGCATGAAGATCGGCCTGGTCACGCACGGCAACGACCTCGCGCTCGGCATGCACGGCAACCTCGGTATTCCGGGCATGGACGTCGATTACGAAGTGTCGATTTCGCGCACACTCAATCACTATCTGGAGGCCTGACCTTGACCGGACTCGTGCTCATTACCCACGGAACTCTCTCCCAGGTGCTCGTCGAGACTGTGAGCATGATCATGGGCCCCCAGACCGACCTCACGGCCATCACCTTTTCGGCCCGCGAGTCGGTCGAAACCCTGCGTCAGAAAGCTCTCGACGCGATCGCCCCCTACCGCGAGACCGGCTGCCTCATCATGACGGACGTGCTCGGCGGAAGCGCCACCAACATCTGCGTCGAGCTTCTGAAGACCGACAACGTGCGCGTCCTCACCGGCGTGAACCTCCCCATGGTCATGGAGGCGGCGAACCACCGCGCCACGACAGACGTCACCGCGCTCGCCCAGCGCGCCCGCGAGGGGGCCATGCGCGGCATCATCGATCTCAAGGCGTTCTACGAAGAGCGCATGGCCAAAAAGAAAGCCCCGGCCGCATGAGCAGACCCGTGCATTTTCTCAGAATCGACGACCGCCTGATTCACGGCCAGGTGATCGTCGGCTGGCTTCCAACCCTCGGTTCGACCCATATCATGATCGTGAACGACCGCATCGCGGCCGATGGCATGCGCCAGGAGATGATGGGGCTGAGCGTTCCCCAGACCGTCACGCTCCAGTTCTGCTCGACCCGCGACGCGAACGCGATTGGCGCCGCGGTCATGGAAACGCTGGTCCTGGTCGCCTCGCCGCGCGATGCGTGGCTCTGCCTCCAGGCCGGCCTCACCCCATCCGTCATCAACGTCGGCGGGCTCCATGCGCGTCCCGGCAAAACCGAGCTGCGCGAGGCGCTGCACATCGACGACGACGACCGCGCCCATTTCGACCTGATCATGAAAGCCGGCACCATGCCGGTTTTCCAGCCTACTCCCCAGAACGATCCCCTGCCGCTGGGCGAGATACTCTAAAGCGAGGACACTCATGGCTTCCGTCACATTCACGAAGATCGTCAAGACTTACGAAGGGGCGTCGTCGCCGACCGTCAAGGGCATCGACCTCCACATCAACGACCGCGAGTTCGTCGTTCTCGTCGGACCCTCGGGCTGCGGCAAATCGACCAGCCTGCGCATGATCGCCGGCCTCGAGGACATCACCGACGGCGAGCTCAAAATCGGCGACGTCGTGGTCAACAACCTGCCGCCGAAGGACCGCGACATCGCGATGGTGTTCCAGAACT
>CAYMEN010000069.1:0-7015 GCA_964389325.1 uncultured bacterium
TGGCCCCGGTATTCCGGAGCATCCAGCAGGTTGCCTTGAAACTCGGTCTCGAGCAGGGTTTCAGGGTTGTCACGAATCACGGTGAACACGGTGGACAATCGGTGGGTCACATCCATTTTCATGTTCTCGGCAAGCGGCAGATGCAGTGGCCGCCGGGTTGACGACAGAGAAACGATGTTCCCCTCGTGAAAACGAAGATAGGGAGGGGGGTGAAACGATATGGCAGAAGTTCGAGTTCTGAAGGATGAACCGTTGGAGAAAGCCCTGAAGCGCTTCCAGAAGAAGTGCCAGGAGGCCGGCATCATCAAGGAAATCAAGCGGCGGCGCGCCTACGAGAAGCCCAGCGAGAAAGCGAAGCGCAAGGCGGCCGAAGCCCGGCGCAAGCAGCGGCGGCGGAAGTAATCGACGTGACGCACATCACCGAGAATCGACCCGCGGGACGGTTTTTCCGTCTCGCGGGTTTGCTGTCTCTTCTTTTCATTCCCCTGCTATTCGCCGCTTTTCCGGCCGAAGCCCAGTCGGCGACATCGGGAAAAGGCGAAACCGTGCTTGTCGTGCCCATCACGGGCGAGATCGACAGTGGGCTTTCCTTCTTCCTGCAACGCATGATCCGCCGCGCCGAGCGCGAGAACGTCAAGGCCGTCATTCTCGAGGTCAACTCGAACGGCGGCCTCGTTGACGCGGCACAGGAGATGAAAGACGCGCTTCTGCGAAGCGGCGTCACGACCGTCGGGTACGTCAAGGGCCGGGCGCTCTCGGCGGCTGCCCTCATCACGATTTCCTGCCATCGCATTTTCATGGAGCCCGGCTCCGAGATGGGCGCCGCGACCCCGATCAAGATCATGGGCACCTCGATCAAAGCCGCCGAAGCCAAGTTCGTCTCGGCGTTCCGGGGCGAGTTCGAATCCGCCGCCGAGGCCCGGAAGCGGCCGAAAACCCTGGCCGCGTCGATGGTCGACAAGGAGGTCGACGCCATCCCCGGCCTCCGCAAGCGTGGCGAGATCCTCACCCTGACGAGTGAAAGCGCCCTCCAGCATGGGTTCTGCGATGCGGTCGTCACCTCGCTCGACGGGGTGTTGCGCCGCCTGAACCTGGAACAGGCCACGATCGAGCGCGCCGAGCCGACCTCGGGCGAGAAAATCGCCCGCTGGCTGACGCACCCCAACGTCTCGGTCCTGCTGTTCACGATCGGCTTCTGGTGCCTGGTTCTCGAGTTCCTGGTGTTCGGCTGGGGGCTGCTGGGCTGGTTCGGCCTCGTCTGCTTCGCCCTCTTTTTCGGAGGCCACCTGTTCGCCTACATGGCCGGCTTCGAAGCGGTCCTGCTGTTCGGCATCGGCTTCCTGCTCCTGCTGGCTGAAATTTTCGTCATTCCCGGCTTCGGCGTCACCGGCATCGCCGGCATCGGCGCGATGTGCGCCGGCCTGGTGATCACGTTCGGCGGTATCTATACCGCTGTCTATTCAATCGCGAAAATCATGGCCCTCTCGATCGTGATGATCGTCGTATTGTACAACCTCGGGCCGAAACTGAAGCTGTTCGACCGGTTCGTGCTCAAGGAAGCGATGACGACCGAAGCCGGCTTCGTAGCCGTCGACGGGCACGCGTTCGACAAGCTTCTTCACATGGAAGGCACGACGGTTTCGACGTGCCGCCCGGCCGGTATCGTCAGGATCGGCCCCGACAAATACGACGTGACATCCGACGGCGAGTTCATCGAACGGGGAAAGCCGATCACGGTCATCGCCGTCGAAGGCACGAAGATCGTCGTCCGGGAAGTCAAGGGATAAGGAACCCCTCATGCGCACCATGCTGCCGATGTTTTCGATTCTCTTTCTTCTGATTTCCCTTTTCGCGACTCCGGCGGCCCTTGCCCAGGAGCTGTCCGGCGAAGAGCTCCTGCCGCGTCTCTCATCGGGGACGACGCCATCCGTCACGCAGGCCGAATCCGCTCCGTCGAGCGCGGCGGGTGAATCGCCCAGCGCGGAGAAGCCGGCGGAAACGCGCGCCCCCGGAGAGCCGGGTGCCGTTTCGTATGGCATGATCGTGCTTGCCATGCTGATCGGCGGCCTGCTGCTGCTGTTCATCGAAGTGGCGCTGATTCCCGGCTTCGGCATCACCGGCGTCACGGGGATCATCGTGATTTTCTCCGGGCTCGGCCTCGCGTTCTGGAAGCTCGACATCCGTCTGGCCGTCCTGTACTCGTTCGGCTCGATGGCGGCTCTCGTCGGTCTGGTCCTCTGGGCGATCTATATTTTCCCGCATACCAGCGTCGGCAAGAAGTTCGTGTTGAACGCAAAGATATCCGTCGAGGACGGGTTCACCGCCACCCGCGATCTCGACCGGTTCGTCGGCATGGAAGGCATCGCCACGAGCGACCTTCGGCCTTCGGGCATCGCCCGGATCGGCGACGAGCGCATGGATGTGCTGTCGGACGGCGAGTTCGTTCCGCGCCAGAGCAAGATCAAGGTTCTGCGCGTGAAGAACGGCGCCCTGATCGTGGCGATGATCGAACCGCCACCGGCCGACGCACAGAACGGCTGACACCGCGAACGCCACGGCATCTGTCACAACCTCTGGGAAACCGCCTCACCACAGAGTCACAGAGACACAGAGGCAGATGATTTTTCTCTGTGTCTTCATGCGTTGGATATTCGGATCCTGCCTGCAATGTTGCGCCACAGGGCGGGTTTGAAGCCCGCCCCTACACCCCATTGAAAGGGGTGCTCCCGTGGTAAACCTCTGCGCATCGGCGCATCGGTGGTGAATATTGGGTTTTCACCCAGGCACGCGGGTCATCGGGACCAGGGGAGACGGAGCAGGGATTCAGGAATCGGGGCGACCTCACCAGACGACGGAGTCGCTTTTATATAGTATATGTTTTTGTTTTTTCCGACGGCACGGGCCTGGAAATTCGTGTCGATCGATTCGTGGGCGGCACGGTCCTGATTCAGGATGCGGAATCCGCAGAGCGGCCAGAGGGTTCGGGCATACTCCGCCAGGGGTTGCACGTCGGTTTTCAGATGGAGGAGCCCATCGCACGAGAGCAGGTTGCGGTATCTGGCGAGGAAGGTTGGGGAGATCAGCATTTTTTCGGGTTTTCTCAGGTAGGGCGTCGGGAACGTGACCCAGATTTCATCGAGTTCTCGCGGTGCGAACAGACGCTCCAGAGCCTCTCCCTCGATGCGGATGAACCCGACGTTTTTCAGGCCCTCCGCCAGGGCCGTTGCGGCGCCGCGCCAGATTCTGCCCCCTTTGACATCGAGGCCGAGAATGTTGCGGTCGGGAAAGCGCCGGGCGAGGCCGAGTGAAAAATCGCCCCAACCGCAGCCCATTTCAAGGATCAGCGGCGCCGATCGGCGGAAAAACGCGTCGTTCCATTTCCCGGCACGTTCGTACGTGGTTTCCAGCAGTTCCCGAATCGGGGGTTCGAGAAAATTCGGAAATGCGGCCAGCTGCCTGTATCGCTCGAGTTTCGGAACGCGCATGGATCGGGGGTCACCTTGTTCTTGACATTATCCGGGGTTTCCCGGATTATAGAACAAAATGGACCGGTACATGCCGGGCAGCGTGAAAATTCGTGCGTCGATCTGAAGGAGGCGTTCCGTGGAAGGCTTCGTCGTATTGATCATCATCGGTGGTCTGATCGGTTTCTTCGTTCTCACCTATTTCGTTCCGGTCGGACTCTGGGTCAGCGCTCTCGCGTCCGGCGTTCCGGTCGGCCTGTTCGACCTGATCGGCATGCGGCTCCGCGGCGTCTCCCCGTACCAGATCATCAACCCGGCCATCACGGCGTTCAAGGGCGGTCTCGACGTGGCCCTGCAGGCGCTCGAATCGCATTACCTCGCCGGCGGCAACGTCCAGAAGGTCGTTTCGGCCCTCATCTCGGCCCAGCGCGCCGGCATTCCGCTGAACTTCAAGCAGGCCACGGCGATCGACCTGGCCGGCCGCGACGTGCTCGACGCGGTCCGCAACTGCGTCAAGCCGAAGGTCATCACGACCCCCGAAGTCTCGGCCATGGCGAAGAACGGCATCCAGGTCAAGGCCATCGCCCGCATCACCGTGAAAACCGACATCAACAAGCTGATCGGCGGCGCCACCGAAGAGACGATCCTGGCCCGCGTCGGCGAAGGCATCGTCACGACGATCGGTTCGGCCGAGTCGCACAAGGAAATTCTCGAGAACCCCGACCGCATCTCCAAGACGGTCCAGGACAAGGGCCTCGATGCGAAGACCGCATTCGAGATTCTCTCGATCGACATCGCCGACGTCGACATCGGCAGCAACATCGGCGCCAAGCTCCAGATCGACCAGGCCGAGGCCGACATGAAGATCGCCCAGGCGAAGGCGGCCGAACGCCGCGCCATCGCCGAGGCCAAGGAGCAGGAGATGCGCGCCCTCGAGCAGGAGATGCGCGCGAAGCTCGTCGAGTCCGAGGCGCAGGTCCCGCAGGCCGTCGCATCGGCGCTGTCGGACGGCAACATCGGCATTCTCGATTATTATACCTTGAAGAATATCAACTCCGACACCGAGATGCGAAAGTCCTTCTCGCAGATGGTCGACGTGCCGGTCATTCCGAACAAGTAAGCGGAGAGCGCTGAAACGTGGAAGCGTTTTTCCAGGTCGTCATCTTCCTGGTGATCGTCATCGCCTCGGTCTGGTCGGAAATGAGCAAGAACAAATCGAGCGGCAGTTCCGACGCCGAGTTCGGCGACCTCACGGCGATCGACGACTTCTTCAAACAGCAGGAAAAAGCCCAGAAGACGCCCCAGCAGCGGCCTTCATCGGGCGGATTCGATGACGACGTCGTTTCCCTCGAGCGCACACCGGCTCCGAGCGAGACGTTCGGAGCCTCTCAAAAGGTCCAGCCCGCGAGACAGAAGCGGTTCGACAAGAAGGAGAAAAAGCGAGGCCAGGGAAAAGGCCGCGCCACCCTCGATCAGAGCGGTCGCCCACTCCCGCCGCTTCCGCCCGCGTCGTCGCGCTTTGGCGGGGCCGGTAGCGATGAAGGGCCATGCCTCGACGAGGCGCCGGCGCTGACCGGGCAGGTGAGTTACGAGCGCGGCGGCTTCGCCATCGCCCGTACCGCCTCGACCACGACCGTCACCGCCCGCCGGCCTGCAAGGCGCTGGTCGCGGCGGCAGCTCATCGATGCGATCGTCGTCTCGGAGCTCATGAACCGGTATGACGTGAACCGCGTATACGGCCGCATTCCCGACCGGCGAAGCTGAGACAAGATCGACGAGATCTTGCCCAGATGGAATTCATCGACCAGTTCAGACGCGCCAGACGTTCCTTCCGGGGCCTGCTCGCCGCGTTCGACCTGACGGTCCGGTTCGGCGGCTACGCGCATGCCGCTGCAGAATCCGGACCTGCGGTGATTCTCATTCCCGGGAGCGAACTCGTCGCCCAGGCGATGCTGACGGCGTTTTTTCCCCGGCCCTTTCAGCCCGTCGTCAGCCTTTCCATCTGGAAAAAGCCGGTTCTCCGCGCCCTTGCTTCGCGCCTCGGATTTCTCGACCTGCCGCGGGGGAACGGCGGCTGGCTGAACTGGATACGGGCGGCCCTGAAGGTGCTGCAGTCCGGCGGCCGGATCGCCCTGTTCGTACCTTCGGATTTCGCATCATCGAAGAAACCCGCTGCTGAATTCGCCGTTGCGGCGATGCTCTGCCGTCTCAGCGGATGCGCGTTCGTCCCGGTCGCGTCGGACGGGTGCGATCGGGTGCTGCCCCCAGGCTGCGTTCTCCCACGAGTCAAGCCTCTTCGCATGCTGATCGGCAAACCGGTCAAGCCTCGCGTCGAGACCGCGGTATCGAATAGAAACCGTGACTGGGCAACGATGTTCCAGACGGATCTGTCGATCCTTCAACAGCGGCTTCTTTCCTGTCCGGAAGGAGTTCCGGAAGAGAATTCCGCCATTGTCGCGCCGCTTCCCAAGGCATCTCAGGAAGAACAGCGCACCCGTTGAACCAGCGCGCGGCAAGTTTGTGAATTTTTTATTTTTCACGCCGGCAGGGGATTTTCAAACGTTCATGCGGATGCCGTGCCGTTCGGCGGGTTGACTTCTGACCGGCCTCGGCCTATCATTCACCCGTTTCAGGAACGTGGGGGGTACATCCCCGCGACAACACATTCAGGAGGGACACCGTGTCTGAGGCCAAGACGAATTACAAGCACGACATGATGGACGGCAACACTGCCGTGGCCTACGTCGCCCACGCGACGAACGAGGTCATCGCGATCTACCCGATCACGCCGAGCTCCAACATGGGCGAAGTCGCCGATGAGATGAGCGCGAAGGGCGAAAAGAACATCTGGGGTACCGTTCCCACCGTCGTGGAGATGCAGTCTGAAGGCGGCGCCGCCGGTGCCGTTCACGGCTCGCTGACATCCGGCGCCCTGACCACGACGTTCACCGCGTCGCAGGGTCTGCTGCTGATGATTCCGAACATGTACAAGATCGCCGGCGAGCTCACCTCGTCCGTGATCCACGTCGCCGCCCGCTCGCTGGCCTGCCAGGGCCTGTCGATCTTCGGCGACCACAGCGACATCATGTCGGTTCGCTCGACCGGTTACGCCATCATGGGCGGCGGCTCGGTGCAGGAAGCGATGGACATGTCGCTGATCGCGCAGGCGGCGACGCTCGAGAGCCGGATTCCCTTCATTCACTTCTTCGACGGTTTCCGCACTTCGCATGAGGTCAACACGGTCGACATCATCTCGCACGCCCAGATCCGCGAAATGATCGATGAAAAGTTGGTCAACGAGCACCGCAACCGCGGTCTCAACCCCGACAAGCCGTTCATCCGCGGCACCGCCCAGAACCCCGACGTGTATTTCCAGGGCCGCGAGACCGTGAACGCGTTCTACGACAAGACCCCCGCCATCGTGCAGAAGACGATGGACAAGTTCGCCAAGGTCACCGGCCGCGCGTACAAGCTGTTCGACTACGTCGGCGCCCCTGACGCCGAGCGCGTGGTTTGCATCATGGGCAGCGGCGGCGACACGATGCACGAGG
>CAYMEN010000070.1:0-7015 GCA_964389325.1 uncultured bacterium
GCACCAGAGACAACATCCCAAAATCGGCTATAGTGTTCATAGGTATATAATATGTATGAAATATTGCATATGCGATATAGGGGCGGTTCGCGAACCGCCCCTACGGGAACCCGGGGGTCGCGATCAGACGGCGATGGGGTCCTTGATGTCGTACCCGCGGGCGACGAGGGCCTGTTCCTCGGCGGGGGTCATGACCTTGATCATGCCCTCGTTGAGGCCGTGGATCTCGACGTGGTGGTCGCGGTACATCTGGAGGGCGGCAACGATCTCTTCGGTGACGGTCTGACCTGGCACCAGCAGGGGAATGCCGGGGGGATACGGCACGATCATGACGGTCGAGACCTTGCCGATGCTCTGCCTGAGCGGCAACAGCTCGCCGTCGCAGTAGAAGGCGTATCTCGGCTTGAACCGGATCGGCGAGAGGCTGAGCCGGAAGTCTTTCAGCACGCCGTCGGCGTGCTCGAAGTTGCCGCTCATCGACTCGATGTTCTCGAGGGCGAGGTAGAGCCGGTTCAGCTTCGAGCGGGTGGCGCCGATCGTGATCAGCACGGTGAGCGTGTTGAACGTCGATTTCTCGATCTGGATGTTGTGCTTGGTGAGCAATAAACGTTCGACTTCGCGGCTGCTGAAGCCTGACTTCGAGACATCGATCGTCAGCTTGGTCGGGTCGAGACGGACACGGTCAACGTCGTTGCGCAGTTCGTCCGAAACCAGATCGCCAAGATCGAGCACGCGGAATTTTTTGAGTGAATTGATGGCATCCCGGAGTGACCGCGACAGTTCGAGGGTTCGGGAAAGAAGGCTGTAGCCTTCCATCACCATCTGCTTGCGGGCGGCATCGAGCGAGGCGATCATCGGGTATTGGGGCGATGTCGAGGTATGCATGTTGAAATTTTCCATGAAGAAGTCCTGGATCCGCTCGAAATCCGGGTCGTTCACATGGATCATCGACGCCTGGCTGAACGCGCTCATCGTCTTGTGCGTCGACTGGGTCGCGTAGTCGGCCCCGGCCTGCATCGCGCAGGGGAAAAAGTCTGGGTGGAACCTCGCATACCCGTACCAGGCCTCGTCGACGATGACCTTGATGCCGCGCCTGTGCGCCTCCTCGACGATATGGGCGATGTCGTAGGTGAGGCCGTCGTAGGTGCAGTTCGTCAGGATCAGGGCCTTCACGTTCTTCTTCGCCGCGAGAGCTTTATCCATAGCGTCGAATATACGTTTCTTGGGAACGGGGCCGAAGATGCCGTAGGCGTTGTTCACCGAGGGCATCAGGTAGATCGGCTCGGCGCCGGCGAGCACGACGGCGTAATGGACGGACTTGTGGCAGTTGCGGTCGAGCAGGATCGCGTCGCCCGGCTTGAGCAGCGTCTGGATCAGGATCTTGTTCGAGGTCGAGGTGCCGTTGGTCGAGAAGAACGTGTAGCGTGCGCCGAACGCGCGGGCGGCCAGCTCCTGCGCCTCTTTGATGACGCCTGTCGGGTGGAGCAGGGAGTCGAGCATCGGCACCGAGACAGAAATATCCGAGCGGAACAGGTTCGGCCCGAAGAAGTTGAAGTAATCCTGCATCCAGGGCGAGTTGTTCACCGAGTAGCCCGATGCGTGTCCGGGCGTGTGCCACGAGTCGCGGGTGCTGTTCGCGTATTCGACGAGCTTCTCGAAGAAGGGCGCGCGGTTCTTGCTGCTGATGACCTCGTTCTTCACCTTGTTCACGACGTCGTCCCAGTCCTGGTCGCCCTTGAAAAAGTAGCCGTTGAGCAGGCCGCCGGCCGTCACTCCGGGGCCGCTCTTCTCGTCGGTCAGCAGGAACAGGTTGATCTCATGGCGGAGTTTCAGGAATTCGCGGAGCATGTCCGGGCCGTGAACCGTGCCGGAAGTGGCGTTCGCGTTTCGCGGGAGTTCCCACTCGGTGAGCACGACATGGATGGCGCCGTCCTTCCGCAACAGGGAGCAGGCATCCTCGAAGGTGCGCGCGGAGATGATGTTCAGGCCGCGGAGGGAAAGTTCGCGGGTCGAGTTTCCCAGCGACGATTCGTTCCGATCGATCAATAGTATATTATATTTCATCTGTCGGCTCCTGGGGGGAGATGCGGGTGCGCCGTGCGTAACGGGGCATTTGCGTCCGGATACTCTACCATGGCTCGAGTGTTTGTGCTACAATTCACACGCCTTGCGGGTTCGTCCCGCGCGGCGATTCCAGTCTGACGGAGCCAGAGCAGCGTATGGCAGATACCGAAGCGCCGGTCGTTTCCAATTTCATCCGCGACATCATCGAGAGTGACCAGAAGGCGAACAAGCACGGGGGGCGCGTCGTGACGCGGTTTCCGCCGGAGCCGAACGGGTATCTCCACATCGGTCACGCCAAGTCGATCTGCCTGAACTTTGGGCTGGCGCGCGATTACAAGGGCGTCTGCCACCTGCGCATGGACGACACGAACCCGATCAAGGAAGACATCGAGTATGTCAACGCGATCATGGCCGACGTGCGCTGGCTGGGCTTCGACTGGGCCGAGAAGATGTTCTTCGCGGCCGATTACTACGAGCGGCTGTACGGCTTCGCGGTCGAGCTGATCAAGTTGGGAAAGGCGTTCGTGTGCGAGCTGACGCCCGACCAGATGCGCGAGTATCGCGGCACGCTGACCCAGCCCGGCAAGGAAAGCCCGTTCCGGAACCGCACGATCGAGGAGAACCTCGACCTGTTCGACCGGATGCGCAAGGGCGAGTTCCCCGACGGCAGCCGGACGCTGCGCGCGAAGATCGACATGGCCGCCTCGAACATCAACATGCGCGACCCGGTCATCTACCGCATCCTGCGCTCGACGCACCACCGAACCGGCGACACCTGGTGCATCTACCCGATGTATGACTTCGCTCACCCTCTGTCAGACATGATCGAGGGAATCACCCACTCGATCTGCACGCTCGAGTTCGAAGACCACCGGCCGCTCTACGACTGGTTCCTCGACGCGCTGAAAACCCCCTGCCACCCGCAACAGATCGAATTCGCGCGCCTGAACCTGACCTACACGGTCATGAGCAAGCGACGCCTGCTGACGCTGGTGAAGGAAAATATCGTGAACGGCTGGGACGACCCGCGCATGCCCACGATCGCCGGACTGCGCCGGCGCGGCTTCACGCCCGAGGCGATCCGCGACTTCTGCGACCGCATCGGCGTGGCCAAGGCGAACAGCACCGTCGATTACGGCCTGCTCGAGCACTGCGTGCGCGACGACCTCAACAGGCGTGCCCAGCGCGTGATGGCCGTTCAGCGGCCGCTCAAACTCGTCATCGAGAACTACCCCCAGGGCCAGACCGAGATGGTCGAGGTCGTGAACAACCCCGAAGACCCGGCGGCCGGCAAGCGCCAGGTGCCGTTCTCGGGCGTCGTCTACATCGAACGGGAGGATTTCCAGGAGAATCCCCCGAAGGGCTTCTACCGGCTCTCGCCCGGCAAGGAAGTCCGGCTGAAAGGCGCGTATTACGTCACCTGCCAGTCGGTCGTGAAAGATACCGAGGGAAGTATAACCGAGGTCCGTTGCACCTACGACCCGGCTTCGCGCGGCGGTCTGACGGCCGACGGCCGCAAGGTCAAGGGCACCTCGCACTGGGTCTCGGCCGCGCACGCGGTGAAGACCGAAGTGCGCCTCTACGACCAGCTGTTCACGGTCCCGAACCCGGGCGCCGACGAGAACGTCGACTGGCATGCCGAGCTGAACCCGAACTCGCTCGATGTGCTGAAGGAGTGTTGGGTCGAGCCCTCGCTGGCGAACGCCGTCGCCGGCACGCATGTCCAGTTCGAGCGCATCGGCTACTACTGCGTCGACAAGGATTCGAAGCCCGGCGCCCCGGTCTTCAACCGCATCGTCGGCCTCCGCGACTCCTGGGCCAAGGAGCAGAAGAAACAACAGTCCTGATATATAATAAGAACAACAGAATCCCCCGGCATTGCCGGGGGTTTTGTTTTTCGAGCTTTTGCCATTCCCGTTCGGTTGGTGTCATCACTATCGCTGATCTGACAAGGGTGTGCAATTGTAGGGGGGAGAGGGGGCCGCCGGTGTGGAGACCATGCCATCACGGAGCGCGGTTGGGAGGCGGGTGCAAAAAAGCGGGCAGGGGAAACGATGAAAATTCGGCTCGAGAGGTGGGCGAAGGGGAGGGCGGAATCCGCAGAAACCCCATTGGAAGCTGAAAGGAAGAAATAATTCGTTGTTGGCATGCCGTTTGCTTTAATCAGAATCGCGTTTGAAAATATCGAATTTTTATTGGAATGTGGAGGACTTTACATGAAGCGGATTCTGATGGTTGTTGCGATGGCGGCCCTGGCGTTCCCGGCGTATTCGGCACCTTTTGGCGGACACGGTGGACACGGCGGTCCCAGCCATCCTCAGCCCGGTCACGGCAATAACGGCGGTTACCATCAGCCGGGGCCCGGTTCCCAGCCCGGTCACGGACCTCAGCCCGGCCATGGCAATAACGGCGGCTATCATCACCCGACGCCCGCTCCTCAGCCCGGTCATGGGCCCAGTCACGGTTCCGGCGGCATGGGGCATCCTTCGTATCCGGGCCACGGCGGCGGCTACAATCCCGCTCCGACCCCCGGTCATGGCCCCGGCGGTCATCACGACAACGCCCAGGCGATGCTTCGTCAGTCGTTCCGGCGCATTCAGGGCCTGTTCCGCCTCGCCGACACCAGCTTCTTCCCCGGCATGAGCCGCCGAGACATGATGGAGTGCGCCCGCACCCTGAGCCAGATCGAGCGCGAGATCTCAGAGATCCAGTTCCGCCTGCCCGGCATGGCTTCCCATGATGCGGGCCGCGTCCAGCGCCAGATCGGCCAGGCCCGGTTCACCCTGATGACGGATTACAACGCCCGCGAAGCGCACCGGATCGTCCAGCGCGCGAGCATGGACTTCGACATGATCGTCGATCGCCTCATGATGCGCTGATTTCAGCAGAAACAAAGAAGCCGGGGCTCCTTTCGGGGAGCCCCGGCTTTCCGATGTGACCGGGTTCTCAACCGCATTCCTGGTTTTCTATCGTTGTAAGGATATTCCTGATGTGGCCCTGCATTTCCTCGATCCCGAAGGGCTTTCGAACGTAACAGTCCGGTTTTTCCAGCGCCTTGGCGAGTTCGAGTTCTTCGACCGAGCCGCTGATCATGATCACTGCGATTCCAGGTTTGATGCGGCGCAGGAACGGCAGCAGGGTCATGCCGTCCATGACGGGCATCTTGTGGGCGAGCAGGACGAGCGAAATATCGGAGGCGTTCACCTGGAATACCCTGAGCGCATCCATTCCGTTCACCGCCGTCAGGACGCGGAAACCCAGGTATGAGAGCTGGATGCCGACCACCTTGCGGACAAGCTCGTCGTCGTCGACCAGCAGGACAGATCGTTTTTTTCCCCGTGCCGAGACGGATTGTTTGATCGTCCTCGTGTCGCCCGTCTGCACCGACATTTCCTGTACAGCCATGCCTCGTGGATCCTCCCGTCTCTTCTCGTAAAGCTTCTGTGCCGACAGTATCCGCCAGGCTGGTCGATGAAGATATCCCAGCGAGTATACAAAAATCTGGGGAAAACTGACTATTGTTCCGTCATCCGGCACGTGAAATGACGTTCGCGAAAGGCAGGACACGACAAGCTCCTTGGTTGCGTTCGGGAAAAATGCTCCTGGGTGGAGTTGCGTCGGGTTCGCAGCCGTAGTACCCTGTCCATGGCGTTCAAAAAGAGATACAACGCTTGCAGAAGAGTGAGAGTATGAGAGAGTTCAGAATCGTTCTTTCCGATGATCATCGGATGTTCAGGGAGTGCCTGAAGAAGATCGTCGATTCCTGTGAGGGGCTGTGCGTCGTTGCCGAAGCAGCAGATGGGAAGCAGCTGATGGACATTTTGAAAAACGTTCCATGCGAGATGGTGATCACCGACATCGCCATGCCCGAAATGGACGGTCTCGTGGCGCTGAGAGAAATCAGGAAGCGGTATCCGGATGTGCCCGTGCTCATTCTGTCCATGTTCACCGACTTCGAACATTTCGAGCAGGCCAAGGCCCTTGGCGCAGCCGGGTTTCTCACGAAGAGCGACGCTGCAGACGAAACCCTGCTCGCCATCCAGGCCATCAGGGCCGGGAAAATGTATGTTTCTCCGGCTGTCACAAGGATTCTCGGAGAGCGTCAGATCCAGTCGATGAGCCAGCCGGGGGCGCCTTCCGTCGAACTGCTGACGAAACGCGAAAAGCAGATCCTGACGCTGATCGCCAAGGGAAAGACGAACCGGTGCATCGCTGACGAACTCAGCATCAGCAGGTTCACCGTAGAGAACCACCGCGCCAACATGATGCGGAAGCTTCACCTCACCAACGCGGTCGGCCTGCTCCGGTTCGCTCTCGAGAAGGGCCTTGCGTGACCGAATGACGAAAACGTTCCGTTCGTGCTGAGCCTGACGAAGCACAAGTGCTCGCGCCCTCTTCGGCAGGCTCAGGACAGGCTTCGACACGCTCTGGACGAACGGTTTGCCGGCCCGTGCACTCTCTCTTTTGCTCGTGATACACGCCGTCTCACGTGGTAGTGGATAGCAGCTTTTCACTAGATTTTTGGACGTTCGACGGGATTCTGTTTCCCCGACCCAACGGGTACACTCGAGACAAGGTGAAAGTGAGAGGTCATCTGTGATGTGATGTCCCTGATGTTCCCGGCGAAAAAAAGAGAATGCCGGGCATGAAACACCCCCCGTCTTCATCTGCAGATCCCGCGACGGAGGTGTTTTTCTTGAAAATTAAAATATAATAATATATATAATGACGAGGATCGGGAAATGAGGGAATACGAGTGTTCTCTGTGCGGCTACCTGTACCAACCGGTGAAGGGCGATATCCTGCATCATGTCCCGTCCTGCACGTCGTTCGCCGACGTTCTCGAAACCTGGGAATGCCCAGTGTGTCATGCCCCCAAGCGGTTCTTCCGGGAACATTTGTCATCACCGGTGGGCCCGTTACCGGTTTGACGGTTTTGGGCCCGTTGTGA
>CAYMEN010000071.1:0-5808 GCA_964389325.1 uncultured bacterium
TGCGCAGAAGGCAGCCGTCGAACAGCTCAGGATCAGGCAGACGGGCCTGCTCGGCAACCTGATGAAAGCGATCCCCTTCCCCGACGACGGGCTGCATCTGATCGCCGTCGCCGAGCCGCATTCGCTTGTTTCCCAGCTCGAGGCGATGCTCGAGAATCCCGAAGCGCAGGCGAAGCTGCGCCCCGGCCAGATGATGAAGCTCCAGACGAAGTTCATCCCGTTCCTTCGCATGGCCGACGCCATCGGTGTCGTGATGAGCCTCACCCCGTCCGGCTTTGCCCTCGAAATTCAGTTGCGCGGCGGCGAATCCTTCGCCGAGGCGATGCTGCCCGGGGGAAATCCTCCCGCGCCGCTTACCTGCTCGAAATTCATCTTCCCGGATTCCCTCGTATCCTTCGTCCAGGTCAGTCCGACCGTGTCTCCTGCAGATACGATGCAGGCGCTCCGGGCATTTCCTCAGACGCGCATCGTCGAGAGTTATCTCGCCTCGGCCGGCCTCGAGTTCGAACGGGACATCCTGTCGAACCCTGGCATCGAATCCTTCGTCAACCTCGATCTGACCCCGAACGGGGAAGGCGGCCTGCCCGACCTGCGGGTTGCCATCCGGGTGAAAGATCCCGTCAAACTGCTCTCCCTGGTTCCCCAGCTGAAACAGCTTGCCATGAGCGTCGGCGTGATGATAGCGCCGAATATGGAAAAACGTCCGACGGCGAAGATCTCGTATTTTCTCCTGCCGACCGTCGGCGTCCACGTCGGCATGCTCGGGGAGTATCTGCTGATTTCGACCGGCCGGGACTCGCTGCTGAAGATCGCCGACCGGATCGAGAACGTCTCCGCCGGCAAGGAAGCCGGTTTCGCGGGCATTCCTGCCGATGCGCACCGCTACTGGAAAATCCGATTCCGCGTCCTGAACGAACAACTCCAGAAGTTTCTCCAGTCGCCTCTCATCGCCGGACGCGGCATCCCGCCCCTCTCGAACCTGAACGTGGCAAACGAACTCGGCGACCTGCTCATGATAACCCGCATCAAAACCGACGGGATCAACATGCGGCTCGATCTCCCGGTCGCCGCCGCGGGAAAATGACGCACGCTCCCATGCCCCTCGTTTCCAAACAGACACGTTCTATGCTATACATGAATCACAACACCTGAACACAGAGGCCTGAGATGAGGAAACTTCGTTTTGCAGCGACAGTTCTCGGCGCGTGCGTGTTGTTTTTCGCACTGGTCACAAGCGGCTGCGGCGGTGGCGCCCCACAGCCGGGCTCCCAGACGACGGCCCCTGCGGCCGCCGCCGGCGGCCCTTCGCAACCCGGAGGTGTCTACAAGGACACGGTTCTGAAAATTGGCCGGATTCCCTTCACCAACGCCACGGAGATGGTGAAAAAGCACGAAGGGCTGTTGTCGTATCTTCGCGACGAGCTCGGCGTGAAGGAAACGCGGCTCGTGCTCGCCTCCGACTACAAGGGCATCATCAGCAAGCTGGCCCGCGGCGAGATCGATATCGCCTGGATGGGCACGACGTCCTACGTCGAAGCTCTCGCCGATCCGAAGCAGAAGGCGGCGATGCGGCTCCTGGTCAAGCCGAGGCGGTTCAAGACGACCTCGTATCGCGGCATCATCATCGTCCGGCAGGACAGCGGCATCAAGAACCTCACCGACCTCAAGGGCAAAAAGGTCGCCTGGGTCGAGCAGGACTCGGCGTCCGGCTACCTGTTCCCGAAGGCCCTGCTGCTCGAGGCGGGCGTCAACCCCGACAAGGACTTCGCGGAAGCAGGCTTCCTCGGCAAACACGACGCGGTCGTCCTGGCCGTGCTTCTCGGCAAATACGACGCGGGCGCCTGTTACGACGATGCGCGCAACACCCTCCGCGAAAAGGAAAAGATGAACGAGCTGACGATCCTCGCGACGACGCAGGATATCTCGAACGAGCCGATCGTCTGCCGGTCCGACCTTCCCGAAGACATCATCGAGAAGATCAAGAAGGCCTTCCTGAAACTCGACATCGATAATCCCACCTATAAAAAGGTTCTCGAGGACTGCACCGACGTGCAGGGCTTCACGGGCGCCCAGGAAAACGATTACGAGTATGTCCAGCGTGTCCTGAACGTGCTTCAGGGCACGAAATGACGCACCGGAAACGGAAACCCGCCTCTTGAGCCAGCCGACGGCGATACGTTATCCGCTGAGGGCGAAGTTCATCCTCGGTATCACCCTGCTCGTCGGGATGATCATCGGCCTCACCTCGTTGAACACCTCGCAGCACGAAGAGGCGCTGCTCACCCAGAGCATGGACCAAAGCGGCCTCCTGCTGAGCTCGACGCTGGCGCTCGCCTGCCAGGACCCGATGATCCGGCAGGCCTACGACGAGCTGATACCCTACACCGAACGGATCATCCTGAACGGCGAGGATGTCAGGGAAATAGCGATCTTCGACCAGGACGGCAAATATCTCGCGCACCGGGTGCGAGGCGACACGACAAGCCAGCTCGGGCAGACGCTTTCCGACGACCTGCAGAAGCGGTACAGCGCGATCGAGACCTCGACGCGGTTCGTCGACCCGTCGCAGAAGCAGGTCGAGTACGCGGCGCCGATTCTCGTCGGCTCGTCCCGCTTCGGCACCGTTTCCCTCAAGTTCACGTTCGACCGGTTGTCGGCCTCGAAAGCGATCAGCCGGCAGCGCATCCTGGTGATCGCGTTCGCCGCCCTTCTCGCCGGCATCCTCCTTTCCGCCCTCATGGCCCGCTTCATCACCGCCAACCTCGACCGGCTCGTGGAGAGCGCCCGGATCGTCACCTCGGGCGATCTCAGCCACCGGCTGCAGATCGACGCCTCCGACGAGATCGGCATGCTGTCCCACCGTTTCAACGAGATGGTCACCAGTCTCGAAGCGAACGGCAAGGCGCTCGACCGCAAGATTTTCGAGATCGAGACGCTGTTCAAGGCGAGCCAGACGATGAATTTCCAGAACGACACCGACAAGCTGATCCGCCAGCTCCTGGAAATGGCGACCTCGGCCCTCAAGTCGGAACGCGCTTCGCTCATGCTCCTGGTCGACCAGACCGACGAACTGGCGACCCGCATCGTGCTTGGCCTCGACGAGGCGGAAGAGGCGTCGCTGCCCTCGGACACGCGCATCAAGAGCGGAGATGGTGTGGCCGGGACCGTCCTGAAGACGGGCCAGTCGATTCTCGTAAACGAGGGGTGCAACGACCCGATTTTCAAGAGTTACGATTCCACGGCGGCGTTCGAGCACCGCATCCGCAACCTGCTTTCGGTTCCGCTGAAAGTGAAGGACCGCGTCACGGGCGTCGTGAACATCGTGAACAAGATGTCCGAGGAAGGGTTCAGCCCCGACGACCAGCGGCTCATGGAGGCCCTGGCCCACCAGGCGGCCATGGCCGTCGAGCACGCCAGGCTGTACGAGCTGGCGATCACGGACGGTCTCACGAAACTGTTCATCCACCGGTATTTCCAGGCCCGCCTCGACGAGGAGATCATGAGGGCCAAGCGGTATCACACGACGGTTTCGCTCATCCTGTTCGACATCGACCATTTCAAGAAGTTCAACGACACCTACGGGCACCAGCAGGGCGACATCGTCCTGATCGAGTCGGCCAAGCTGATCAAGCAGGCCGTGCGCGACACGGTCGACATCCCGGCCCGGTACGGCGGCGAGGAGTTCGCGATCATTCTTCCCGAGACCGATGCCAAGGGCGCCCAGCTGGTCGCCGAGCGTCTGCGCAAGACGGTCGAGGCCTACGATTATCCCGGCCAGGGAAAGGCGCTCAAGGTCACGATTTCGCTCGGCATCGCCAGCTTCCCCGATCATGCCAGCACCAAGCCGGTGCTGATCAAGAAGGCCGACATCGCCCTGTATGCGTGCAAGGAAAAGGGTCGCAACTGCTCGTCCATCTACAACGACTCGATGAGCGAAAAATAAGGTGAACAGGCCCGACTCCCTGATTTCGCCGCTCGAGATCGGCGGCGTGCGGCTTTCCAACAACCTCGTGCTGGCCCCGATGGCCGGAGTGGCGGACGGACCGTTCCGGCGCGTCTGCGCGCAGCTCGGAGCCGGCCTCACCGTCTCGGAGCTCGTCAGCGCCCGCGGCCTGCTGAACGAGAACGGGCCGACGCACGATCTCATCTCGTTCACCGGCCAGCCCCGTCCCTACACCGTCCAGATCTTCGGGAGCGATCCCGCGACAATGGCCGAAGCCGCGCGACGGGTCGAGGCGATGGGCGTCTGCGATATTATAGACATAAATATGGGATGTCCCGTCGCGAAGGTCGTCAAGACCGGCGCAGGAGCGGCTCTGATGCGCACCCCCGCGCTGGCCGCCTCGATCATCCGGAGCGTGCGGTCGGTTGTCAGGCTTCCCGTGACCGTGAAGTGCCGGATCGGCTGGTGCCAGTCGCAGATCACCGTCAAAGAGTTCGTGAAGATGGCCGTCGGCGAAGGCGTGGCCGCCGTTGCCGTCCACGCGCGCACGAAGGAGGCCATGTACACCGGTATCGCCGACTGGCGGCATCTCGAAGGGCTCGCCGACTGCTGCGGCAAGGTGCCGTTCATCGCGAACGGCGATCTGTCAGACCGCGCGGCGCTGGAGCGGGTCCGCGAGATCTCCGGCTGCGCCGGCTTCATGATCGGCCGGCCCGCGATCGGCAAGCCCTGGATCTTCACGGAACTGCTGGATGCGCCGGTTTCGAACGCCCCGGCCGAACGCCATGCGATCTTCCGCCGACATTTCATAGAAGCCATTATGGAACACGGGTCTCGCGGCGTGCCCCTGTTTCGTGTGCACCTGTTCGCGTATCTGCGACATTATCCGCATGCCGCGGCGATGCGCCGCAGGCTGTGTTCGGAGCATGATCCCGCCATCGTCAGGGATCTGGGAGCGGAGTTCTATCTCGGAGCCACGATTCCGGACTGGCTGAACTACGCGGAGGAGCGGGAGGGCTGACCCGCGTCACTCCTCTTCTTCGTCGTGTTCCGGCGCCTGCGGCGGCGGCTCGTCGGCGAGAATCTCCTCGCGGATGTCGATGATTTCAGGGTTGTCGGGCCACATCTCGAGGGCCTTCTCTACCCGCGCGAGCGCCTGCTGGCGGTCGCCCTCGTAGAAGAGATACAGCGCCGCCAGCGCGAGGGCCTCGGCATCGCCGGGGTCGAGCCTGACGACGTGCTCGAAATCCGTGAGCGCATCGGCGAACTCGCCCATCGCCCCGAAGCAGTGGCCGCGGTTGTAAAGGTAGTCGGGGTGTTCCGGGTGGATCCGGACCGCCTCGGTGAACATCTCGAGGGCTCTCGCCGGGTCCTCCATGTTGAGGTAGCAGTAGCCGACGCGGTTCAGCAGGTCGGGATACTTCGGGTCGGTTTCCTGGTCGTCGACTTCGCGATACTGGCCGAGCGCCCGGTTCCATTCGCCCCTGATCTCGAAGATCTTGCCGTAGACGAGACGGGCCGACAGGAGTTTCGGCTGGACGGCAAGAACTTCTTTCACGATCGCGATCGCCCGGTCTTCGGCTCCGACGGCGGCGAGCGTCTCGGCGTATCCCAGGCGGGCGTCGGTCAGTTCGGGGGCGATCAGGACCGCCGCCGCGAAGCCCTGGATGGCATTTCCGTATGCGCCCATGTCGAGGGCGCAGCAGCCCATGCCGTAATGCACCTGGTACGCGATCGGGAACCTGTGCCCGATACGTTCGAGAAGCCGGTAGGCGTAGTCGATATCGCCCATGCGGCGCAGTTCGAGCGTCCGTTCGTAGGCGCGATCGAGAAACGCCTTCTCGCGGGCTGCCTGGGAGCCGGGG
>CAYMEN010000072.1:0-5802 GCA_964389325.1 uncultured bacterium
GGCGAGATCCTGCCAGCTTGATGAGCCGCCCATCACGTCGCCCGACGTCCCGGAATACCGGCCACCGACCTCGAAGTTCCTCTCGACCGAGTTGAGGATGAGCTGACCGATCGAATCCATCGGGGCGCGAAGGTTGCTCAGGCGCTTTTGAAGACGCTTCAAAAGGTCTTTGACGCCCTCGTCTTCGAGCTTGAGATCGATGATCGAGTTCATTTCTTGATGCCGGCGCGTCTGTTGAGTTCGTCATCGTCTACGCGCTCGAAGACGATGCCGTTATCGCCCGGATATGGCGCTCGATGGCTGTTCTCGCCTCGAAGAATTTCTTCAGGGATTTGCGAAAACGCCGCGCAACGGAAAAGGTGCCCAGTCTTGTTGCGGGCTTCCCAATCGACGTGCCGACAACGCACGCAAGGTGTTGCGCGAAGCATCAGAGTTTTTTCCCTCCGAAGAACGTGTAGAGATCCATGATTCGATTCGAATATTTCTGCCCGGCACGAAGACCGGCATATACCTCGGCGACGAACTCCACCGGGTTTTCCGTCGCACGCTTACTGACTTCTCCTCCAATCATAGAGATATCTTCGGCGGGAAGCAAACCGGTTTTGAGAACCTTGAACATTTTCGGATTCGCCTGCCATTGGTGCCAATGCCCGATCTCGTGTCTGATGAAGTGTTCCGGAGCATCACTCGACCAATCCTTGCTTCTGAATTGAGCGGCTGTTTCAGATTCATGACTCCTCCATGGCCAGTTCGGGTTGATGAAGACAGTCTGTTTCTCATCGTCAAAATGTGCGACAGCATCGGTGTCATCACCCCACGGATGCCGCGGATTGTCACCTACGGCGACTTTCGGCGGGGGCTCTCGGCCGGCGTTGGCCTCTTCGGCCAGGGCCTTCATCACAAGTCTTGCGGGCTTCACGCTCTCAGGCTGCTCGTCGAAATCGGCTTTGACGCCGAGCTCTTTCGCCTGCCCGGTCAGATCGCGGATCTCGGCCTTCGCCTCCTCGTCGTCGACCAGGCTGCGCGTTTTATCGACCGTTGAAAAACCGTTTACCATCGGTTTTACGACCGTTTCAGACCGGATTTCGGGCAGCTTTGCGCCGACCGCCTTCTCGGCCTCCTTCAGCTTCTCCCGTTCGAGGGCATCGAGCCGCTCCTGCACGCGGGAAGGGTTGAGGTCGAAACCCTCGTCGGGATGCAGCAGCCGCAGGGTGTCCGGGCTCCGATACGAGGTCGTCTTGAACACCCGGCCGGTGTTCGGGTCGGCGACCTCCTGGGAGACGATCTGGCCTTTCGAACTGAGCACCTTCAGACCGTCCCGTTCGATCTCGCGTGGCGACAGAGTTGCGACGCGGCAGCGGCAGTTGAAGCCGTTCGGCGGGTAGAAATGATCCCAGAACGGATCGTCATACCGGAAGATCTTCCCGTGAAGTTCCCGGTGCGCCTGGCGCGTCTTCCTGTCCATGATGGCGATGTATCGCCAGTAGGGCCGGTCCTGAGATACCGCCCGCATCTGGCGTTCCCGGCCTGCCATGTAGGCCGTCTGCATGTTCGTCTGGAAAATGGTCTTCAGCCGCCAGGGCGAGCCGAGCTGCACGGCCGTCGGGTTCCCATCCGCATCGATGCCTTCCTGAATGCCCCACCAGCCCCTGGCGCGCAGACGCGGCTCGAGATCCTTCTGGAACTGACTGAAGGTCGTCCCTTCGTCGAGCGCCTTCTGAAGCTCGCCCCGGATATCCTTCAAAATGTCCAGGCTGGTCGCTTTGGCGACGGTGAACGCACGAGTGTGCGCCTCCTGCGCCATGTCGTCCCAGTTCCAGGTGATCTCGTAGCCCTTCGACTTGAAGAACTCGATCGCTTCCTCGGGCGGAAGCTGCATCGCCCGAAGCAGGATCTCGGGATCAGCTTTGGGCATGGATGCGCCCCCACGTCTCGGCGGCGAAGATCGCACGTTCGAGCAGCGTCGCAAGCTGGTCGGGCTTCATCGCCGGGTAGGTCGCGGCGAGCTTTTCCATCACGACCTCGTAGCTCGCGCCGTTCCCGATCAGCTCGATATACGGTCGAAGCATCGCTTCCATCGCGGCTTGCAGGGCCGTCGGCGCGGCGATCTTCGCGCCGGCCTCATCGATCGCCGCCTGGTCGGGGAACTCGTCTTTCTTCGGTTCGCCCTCGGAAAACTCCGCCGGCGGAAGGGCCGAGCCTCCGGAGGCCGGGATGACTTCCTCGATGTCGTCTTCCGCGAACCCGTATTCGCGCATCCAGTATTTCTTCTTGAACCGGATCTGACCGGTGTCGGCAAGGGTCTTGTCGCGCTCGGCCTGGGCCTTGTCGACATCCTCCTCGTGCCACATCCTGAATGCCGGCCGGTCGACGCCGGTGCCGAAATTCATGTCGCAGATCCAGCGCACGAGCAGGTTGAACGTCTTCACGACCATTTTCGTATCGGCCGTGACGATCTCGCTGAGCACTTCCTTGTGAGTCTGTGACGCGGCGAAGGAGCCGGTGCCGATGACCTCCGTCGTCAGGGTCTGGCCGACGATGCCTTTCGAAATCTGGTGGTCGCAGTAGACGAGAAGCCGCTCGTAGATGTCGGCCGAGGCAGCCTTGCCGCCGGCCTCCTTGATCTCGACCGACGAATCGTCTGGAATCACGGCGATCGCGCTTTGAATCATCGCTTCGAGCATCGAGGCCAGCGCATCCACTTCGCCCTGACCGAGACTGCGCGGATGCTTCCCGATCGCGAAGGCCCCGCCGTATTTCTCGACGAACGTGACCCAGAACTTCAGACCGCCCTTCTTGAAGGCGACCGGCCAGAAGCACCGGCTCAGAACCGGGAAACCATACGGATTTTCATACGTCGCCTCATGGGTCGCCAGAAGGAACTTCATCGGGGGAAGCTGCTCGCCGATCGGGTCGGTGACCGACTTGAACCGCAGCTCGTTCTCCGGATCGAAGGTGAACCAGCTCTGAGGCTTGCCGATCACGTCGACGGGTAATACGAGGCCGTCCCGGGCCTTCCAGAGCACTTCGAGCGCCTGATACCCATACATCGGCGCATCGAGGATCTCGCCGATGATGCGATCGATGTCGAGATTCGCGAACGCGTCCTCGATGACCTGGAACACCCGGCTCTTCGCCTTCTTGCGATCGATCCCCCAATCGAGGGCCTTGGTGCCGCTCTTTCTGCTCGTGATGCACGCACCGACCTGGGAATCGACCAGGAGCCGCTTGTATACGGAGATGTCGAGGCCGAGGTTGCGCAGCACCTCGTCGGGATTCGGCAGGTTCAGGCCGTAGCCGAACAGATCTCCGGCCCTCCGGCGCGTCGCGAACTCGCTCGTCAGCTCGGCGGGTTTGTCGGAAATTTGGCGGAATTCCCGATCGTTGATCCAGATGCCCGGCGTGGCGTTTCCCATAGTTTCCCCCGATCTGTTAAAAATGTCCGTTTAAATTCGTTAGAGGCCCGTTTAAATTCGTTTAAGAAATTCGAAAGGCAATTCGGGATGTCCGAGCCGCCCGAACTCAACCACGGGCATCTAATAGCCCGCGAACATGGCTTTGCTGTGGTGTGGCCTTCTCGTGACGATCGTGATCGGCCCCGACTCGGTTCCGCCGGCATGAACGGCAAGCGCGAGAGCCCAGAAGCGATCCGCGTGGCCGTCGGTCTCTTCGGATGCGACATCGAACCGGATGTTGCCGGCCTTCGTGACGAGCCTCCGGACGGAATGCAGATCCTCGCGGATATCCTGCGCCCCGGGAATGACGAGCGTCTTGTCCTCGAACCGGCTTCGAAGGCCGAATGCCAGGTCTTCTTTGACGGCGTTCGAAAAGTTCACGGATTCGACCCGGTATTGCCCGAAATGCCGCTGGGCCTCCTCGGCCAGCATCATGCCGATGCCGGTCGAGTCGATGCAGGCGCGTCGCATGCGTGGATGCTTCAGCAGCCCGAAGAGCGCGTCCTTCTGGATATGGAAGGGCGTTCGTTCCATGACCAGCACCCGCCGCGTGAATGATACCGGGCCGATCTTTTCCAGCACCCAGATGACGCTCAGATCCTTCTTGCGGGCGATGTCCATGCCCAGATACAGATCGCCGAGCAGGCCGTCGAGGGTCATGAGAAGCTCTTCCCGCTCGCATGCCGCGATCATTTCATACGTCAGGAAGGCGGTGGCTTCGTCGACCGGTATGCAGAGATACTCCTGCTGCCAGGTGAACGGATCGCCGCAGTTTCTGCGCTCTTCCTCGATCCAGGCCGCCCGCTCCTCGTCGGTGAGCTTCCGGCCCGTGATGCGATCGGCGAGGCCCTGAGCGACGGCATCGTGGATCGGAACGCGGTGGTGGCCCCAGTTCAGCTTGCCGTCGCGGATGTCCTTGATGAACTGGTTGAACTTGGCGTTCCCGTTATGGGTCGAGATGATGCGCAGCGGGAAGCCCCAGGTGATACAGGGCCGGGCGGCGGCCCAGAGGGTCTTCTGATCGGCGTGGTGGGCGAACTCGTCCAGGACGATCTTGCCGCCCTTGCTGCGGAAGGCTTTCGGATTCGAGCTGAGGGCATTGATGCGTCGGCCGAGCCGGGGGAACTCGATGCCGAACGTCTTGACGTCCTTGTCCTCGTCGAACAGCTCTTCGCCGAGCTGCACCGAGGCCAGGTTGAACAGCTTGCCCCAGTGCTTGCAGTATTCGATGTATTCGCGGGCCGCGCTCTCGTCGGCGCTGGAGAACCAGACGGCGGGAACGGCCTTCTTGGCGCAATCCTCGACATCCTCGTAGGCCTGCGTGTAGGTGGCACCGATGCGGCGCGATTTCTCCCACAGCTTGATTCTCGACCGGTCTTTCAGCCAGTCGATCTGATACGGGAGAAAGTGACGAGCGTTCATTCGCCGAGCAGCGCCTTCTGCACGATCCTGACGGCCTCGTCCGGATCGATTGTCTTTTCCTGGGGCTTGCCGTCGCTCACCTTGTCCTCGTATTCCTTCACCTTCGTGAGGCCGGGCAGCAGCCGGGAAAGCGTGTACATGCGCCCGGCGTCGGGCTTCTCGCCCTTGTCCATGTCTTCGCTGATGGATTTCATCAGCTTCCGCGCGAAGGCATACAGCTCCTCGTGGAACGACTGTTTCTGCGCGAGAAGCTGCTTTCTGCGGTTCTCCCAGTCGCCTTCGGCTTTCCAGGTGATCAGGGTGCGCTCGCAGACCTTCAGGCGCGATGCGATCTCGGCCAGCGTCATCTGTTCGACGACGTAGAGCCGCTCGGCTTCGGCGAAGTAGGCTTGTTTCTTGGCCATTATTCGAGGTCGCCTTCCAGCCTGGCGATCTTGGCCCGGAGCTCGCGCAGCTCGGTCACGGCCTTGTGAAGGGCCGTCATCTCGTTCAGGCCGCTCTCGGTGTCGAGCGTCGTGACGTCCTCGGCATACGGGTTCAGGATCGAGCGGATCAGCGTGATCCGGCCGGAAATCTCGGAATCGAGCCGTCGTTCGCGCTTCTTTTGGTCGGCAAGGAGCCCTTTCATCTGTAATCGCTCGGGATTCATGACTTGTTCTGCTCCTTTCGCACGAGCGGGCAGTATTGGCTCGTGTCGATTTTCTGCTCGATGCGCCCGAGCATGTTCGAATGGAAATTGACGGTTTCGATCGTTTCCTTCAGCAGAACGAACTGTTGTTCACGGGCACGTTCGCCCTGGTCGATGATGTTCTGGAAAAGCTCGAACTGTTTTCCATTCTCTTCCCTTACCTGATGCAGATATGTCGTCCATTTTGCGGACTCGGCCTTGTGGTAGATGTACCAGACGAAAAACAGAAGTGATGGA
>CAYMEN010000073.1:0-5747 GCA_964389325.1 uncultured bacterium
GAAATACTCCTGGAAAATCGAGGGGAAACGGACGATCGCGAGAACGACGGAAAACGCCGTTCCCAGAAGCATGCCTGCGTTCGCGACGGCGATATCGAACCCAAGCCGGCCGAGCGTGCCGGATGTCGAGTAAAATGTGCGAATATATTGCTTCATATAAAAATCATTTCATCGATCAGTTGATATGCAATTCTGAAATCTGCAGACTCGGAAAAGTTCGCGAACAATACCACGGAAACGATTTCACCCGCAATGAACAAGGGCATTGCCGGTATTCATCCTGCGAATGCAACCCTGGTTCACCACAGAAAGAAGAATGAACCGCAGAGACGCAGAGATTGAAGCGAGACAGACACAGACCAACAGCGATTTCACCAAGGCGCATCGCGATGCGCCCCTACCCAACGGTGATGTAGGGGCGGGTTTGAAACCCGCCCTCGAGGCGCAATAGCTGTGGCTGGTTTTGATCAGATCAGACATGAGAAAAATGTAATTTCATCCTCTGTGTCTCAGTGTCTCTGTGGTTCGTTGTCGTAGCTCAGGAGCGCTTTGACATCTCGCCAGAGACGGGGCGGTTTTCGATGCCAAGGTGTTTTTCGATGGCGAACTCGAGCCAGGCGGCGAGGTCGTGGTCGTCGAGTTTCGTGAGCAGGTCGATGCGCTTGCCGTCGGTCAGGATGGCGTGCAGGGAGTACGTGGTCGTGCTGCCGTTTTTCCCCCGGGTCGTTTCGCTGCGGCAGTAGAGCTGATCGAGCTGGTCGACCTGCACCAGCTTGTTGCCGAAGCCCCAGGAAAAGGGGGCGTGCCGGATGCCCAGGGCGCCGCGGCTGACCGAGATGGTCGTCGTGTTGAAGAGGCCGCAGAGCACGGCGTAGGTGATGGCGACGCCGACGGCCAGGTGCGCGATCGGGAAGACCAGCATGATGATCTTGGCCGGGCCCGGCACGAAGAGGGCGGCGCCGTACCAGAACAGCAGGAACGAGTCCCAGGCGATGGCGAAAAACATCAGGAACAGGATCATCGGCTTGAACCACTTGTAGCGGATATGCAGCGTGTCGCCGACGAGCGCGGTCTGGAGCGCCGGGGGCATCGGCGGCGGTCCGGAGGAGGTGGCTGCAAGACCGGACGCTGGGGATTTCGTTCCTTTCGCGCCAAGCTCGTCACCGAAGGCGAACACTTCGTTGCAGGATTTGCATTTGGCGACGAGCCTGACGATGTTCACGTCGCCCGACGGAATCGGAGAACCGCAATACGGGCAGTTCATCGAAATATTCCCCCTTTACGCTTCACCACCGGGATGCAAAACGCTTCACCACAGAGACGCAGAGATACTGAGTCCTCTAGAAATTTTTTCATTCTCTGTGTCTCTGTGACTCTGTGGTTCGTTGTCTCATCTGAAACGAAATGAGAAATCATTCAGCGAAGGCCTTTTTCGAGGGTGGCGGCCAGGGCGGCGGCCCCGATGTCGCCCACGATGCGGAGGTCTTCGCGTTCGGTGCCGTCGGGGCGCAGCAGGAGCAGGGTCGGCAGGCCTATGACCGAGTATCGCTTGAGAAGTTCGGCCGCTTCGCCTTCGTTCTTCGTGGCGTCGATCTTCACCAGCACGTATTTCGCCAGCAGGGGCGCTACGTCGCGATGGGGGAAGACGTTGTCCTCGAGTTCGCGGCAGATCGAGCACCAGTCGGCCCGGAAATCCACGAACAGCGGGAGGTTGCTTTTCCGAGCCTCGGCGAAAGCGTCGGGAAGATTCGAGTGCCAGCGCGGGAATAGGCCTTCGGGCGCCATCGCCATGCCGGCCGCTAGCGCGCGATCGGGGCCGAGAGCCGGGAAACAGAGGCCGCCCCAGCGTGCCGCGGAGCTGACGGCGAACGCGCAGGCCACGACCAGACCGATGACGGCGATACTCTTGCGGACACGCTCGCCGAGAGGAGCCTCGGGTGTGGGCGGTGAGAAAAGGCCCATGAAGCCGGCGAATGCCGCCATCAGCAGGGATACGCCGAGATCGCCGATCGGGGCGCCGACGAGCGGGCGAACGAAATACAGCGCGGCGCCGAGCAGAAGAAACCCGTAGAACTCCTTGACCCGGTTCATCCATTCCCCCGAGCGGGGAAGCGAGTTGACCACGCCCGAAAAGGTGCCGAGGAAGATGAGCAGCAGGCCCATGCCCCAGGCGAACGCGAGCAGCAGCATGAAGCCGAACAGGGCGCTTCCCGTCGAGGCGATGAAGGCGAGAATGCCGGCGAGCGGCGCGGCGACGCAGGGCGAGGCCATGAGCCCCGAAACCATGCCGGTCACGAACACCCCGGCCATACCGCCGCTTTTGAAGCCGGCGAACCGCTGGCGAACGGCATCCGGCACCTGGAGCATGAAGATGTCGAACATCGAAAGGGCGAGCAGGGCGAAGATGACCGCCATCGCCCCCTGGAACCAGGCCCCCTGGATGAATCCGCGCAGATGGGCGCCGAAACTCGCCACGGCGAGCCCCAACAGCGCATAGGTGAGCGAAAGGCCGGCTACATATAATATAGACAATAGAAAACCGCGGCCGATGGTGCGGTTTTCATCCCTGCTGCCGATGATCGAGAGCGTGATCGGAATCATCGGATACACGCACGGCGTCAGGCTGACGAGCAGACCGCCGAAAAACGCCATCAGCATGGCGAATGCCAGCCCGCGCTCGCGGATCGTCCGGCCGAAATCCATCGAGCCCCCGGGGGTCGAAACACTGCCGAGCGCCTGAGCGGCCTTCGTGCCGGTGGGAGGCGTGTTCGTGGCCGAAGTCTCGACTGCCGTTGGGGCTTTCGATGCCGTCGCGACGCCGAGTCTGTCCGGAATGGGCCACGTGACGGTCCATGTGTCAGGCATGAAGCAGGTCAGCGTCGAACAGCCCTGGTAGCCGAGTTCGATGATTGCTTCCGCAGACGCCGTGATACGGCCGAGCCGAACGCCGAACGGCCAGGAACCGGCATCGAAAATCTCGATCTCGCCCGGCCCGAACGGGTCTTTCTTTCGATGTCCCGTGGGCAGAATCAACTCCACATCGCCGCCGGCCGAGGAGGCCGATACCTGGCCTCGATACAACATGTGCCCCGCAGCCACGGTTGCCGTGACCGTGCCGATCAAAGAGCCCGTGCCGGTTTCGGCCACGGGTTGCGAAACCTCAAACCCAAAAGGCCCGGCAAACCCCGGGCAAATCGCAATCAAAATATATGAGGCAGCCCCAAAAATCCATCGTAGGCGCGCAGCACCATGCGCGCGCTTGAATCGGGGTTCGTTCATTCCCGGTGACCCTCGTGCGAGCATTCCAACCCGTTCCCGTTCATCCCTTCGGAGGATACCCCGCCAGCGTCAAAGCCCGCTTCGCCGCGTCAGCGGCAGCCTGGTCAGCAGCCTCGAACGTGATGGCCTTTCCGGCCAGATCCACTTCGACGCCGCCGATGTCGTCCACGAGCAAAAGCGCTTTCGCGACGCTTTCAACACAGCCCTCGCATTTGATCTTTTCGATGGTCCATGAAATTTTCATTGATATATATATCCTTTCGAAGGTTCATGCGCGCGGCGCGGTTGCATTCAATGACCCCACTGCATTTTTTTGCGAAGCACCTGGAAGAAGTTGCGGGTGTCGAACGCGACGATCCGGGCGGTTTCGACGGCCCGGGTCACCGATACCTCGTCACCCGTCCGGAGGCCGAAGCCTTCCTGGCCGTCGAGAACGAGGTCGATGGTCGAGTGCGTCGCCGAGACTTTCGCCGACAGGATTTCCTGGTCGGAGGTGATGACCGGCCGCGTGTTCAGGGTGTGTGAATGAAGAGGGCAGATGAGAAGCGCGTTCACCCACGGCGGCACGATCGGCCCCCCGGCCGAGAGCGCGTAGGCGGTCGAGCCGGTCGGCGTCGAGAAAAGCACGCCGTCTCCCCTGAACGACGTGATATGCGTGCCCGAAATCGAGACGTCGATATCGATGACGCGCAGAATCGGGCCTTTGACGATGACGGCGTCGTTCAGGGCGATGCCGCGAAACACCTCGTGCCCCTTTCTGGAAACGACGGCTTTGAGCATCATCCGGTTTTCGATCCGGTATTTCCCGAGTCTGAGCCGCTCGAGAATCGCCTCGGCCTGCTTCGCCTCGCCGAGCGTCAGAAACCCGAGGTGGCCGAGATTGATGCCCGCGACCGGAAGACCGTCCGCGGCGAAGGCGCGCACCGACTCGAGAATCGATCCGTCGCCGCCCAGCACCACCACCATGTCGACGAGTCCGCCCATTTCCGAGCGGGGAACACCGAGGCGCGGCCTTCTGATGCGCTTCGCCATCGTCTCGTCGAGCTTGACCTCGATCTGGTGCTTCTCGGCCCACGCGAGAATGGAGCGCAACAGCGGCGGGGCCGACTCGCGTGTCGGATGACAGAGAACTCCAAGACGTTTTACCGGTCTGATCATGCTTTCACCGCCGTTTCATTCCATGGTGCGTGGCGCATGCCGCTCAGTCCGGCGGGAAGATCTGATAATAGTTGCGGCCCGCTCGTATAGAACCTGCTATGCTACGAGCCGCGAGACCGTACACCGTCCCGGGAAGTTTCTTCGAGACGCCGTCCAGAAGCTTGAGCGCAGCTTCCTTGTGGCCGATCTTGAAATACAGGTTCGCCAGAAGAAGCGACGCGTCGGGATTCCCGGGGGCGAGCTGCAGGCTGGTTCTGAGACGCTCGATGGCCTGCCTGTCCTCGCCGGTTCTGAACAGCGTGTCGCCGAGCTGGAAATGGGCTTCGGCCCACCGCGGGTAGGCGATGACGACCTGCTCGAATCCCTTGAGGGCCTCGGGGTAGTTTCTCCCGAGCTTGGCCTGCATGGCGCGGTTGAAATCGGCGAACACCGTCTTCACCTCAGCCTGGACCGTCGCGAACGCGCCGTGCTTGCTGCACGTCGGGCCGTCGCCGGCCCACTCGAACGTTCCGCCCTCCGGGCACGAGGGAACCGCCGTCAGCAGCTTCGCGTCGACGAGAACTTTCGGATCATACTTCCCTTTCGCGTCTTTGTGATCCTGAACGTAGATATCCTGGGCATGCTTGATCGCGGACATCACCTGCTCGCAGCGCTGCTTCTGCTTGGCCTGCTCGAAATACTCCGATCCGAGAATTTTTGCCTGTGGGGAAGCCGAGGCTTCCCCACCGCTTCCGCTGCCCTTTGCATCCGGCGGGCCCGACACGGGGGAAACCGGCGGGGCCTGGCGGGCCGGTGCCTTGACATGGCTCGTGATGAGAGGGGCGACCGGGCGCGGCAGAAGGGCCCGGAGGGACTCCTTCGCATACGTGTCATCAGGCACGGCGGCGAGAATGCGCCTGAACTCGGCGATGGCTTCGTTACGGCGGCCGGTGCGGGCCCAGAGGGCCGCGCGCAGGTTGCGAATCTTTATGCTCTGGGGTTCGATGGCGAGGCCGGTTTCAACGGCCCGCAGGGCTTCCTGGTCTTCGCCTTTCCGGGCCGCCTGAAGAGCCATCAGGTAATACGTGTCGGCACGCGGCCGCGACTGCTGGCCCGTCAGAATTTCACGAAGGGTGGCCTGTCGCCTTGCCGGATCCTCGAACTGGGGCTGCTCGAGCGCCTCTGCACCGTGGCCGGCAAGCGTCAGCAGCAGCAACCCTGCCGCCGCCCGCGGCAGACGCACGGCTTTTCGCCGGAATGGTCGACCTGTCATGATTTCTTCTGCAGCCGCCGCCGCATCAACTCTGCCCAACTGATCATGTCCGGGTCGG
>CAYMEN010000074.1:0-5403 GCA_964389325.1 uncultured bacterium
ATCACAACGGGCCCAAAACCGTCAAACCGGTAACGGGCCCACCGGTGATGACAAGTTGTCTCAGAGCGCGGAGGAAGGTGTTCGATAGGCGACTTACTTGAGGAAGGCGGAAAAGATTCAGAAACCTATGGAATAAAAAGACTTGCGACCGGAGACCTCGCCATTCTACACACGGCAGTAGAGCGACATCTGCTTAGAGATACGCCGTACAGCAACCTGGACATTTCTGGACCTCTTTCCCGCCTTCCTGGGGCTACACAAAAAAAGGAACGTATTGCTCGCAGCATACGAATGTGCATTGTCATACCCGCCAGGGTGTGGGACTCGACAACAGAGCAACAGGACGGCAACGGTATTGGCAACGCTGAAACGGCCACGGGGAGTGATATGAGTTCTATTGTATCCAATGTACCTGATAACTATATTGAAATAAAAAAAGGTAAGAAAAAAATGAGAAAGAAGTCCCGCACCCCGTGATTATTTGTCAGACTCTGAGCCAATGAACTGCAACGGCAACAATCTGGCGCTGATGACCTTTGTCTGTGGGTTCCACCGTTGCCTTGGCTGTCGCCATTAACAGAGTAAGACGTAAACGCACCCGTTCATGCTGGGCTGTCGAAGCACGCGAGATTTCGCCTCCTCCCGACAAGCCCCCTGTGAACGGGTGCGCTTCTTTTCTTCAGATCCTGCGTGAAATTCAAATGCAATAGACCACTGGGCCGCTAAGGCATTAACTCGCTGTTGGAGCGCTTCTGAGCCTCTTCGAAGTGTTTTCGAAAAGTGGGACAAAAATACTCGATTCACCCACGCGATGAGATGCCCCGGAAAAAACAAATGACCCTTCGACAGCGATGCTGCTGCCGAAGGGTCGGAAAATAATTGCTTCACCAAACTGTGGGTTACACTATGCCTTATTTGAAAGGAAGTGGTCGAGAAGAGCCTGAATGTCAGATTCACGCCAGACAGTGATCTTACTTCCCAGTTTCACCGGCTTGGGGAATCGACCAGATTTGACACCTGCCCACCATGTCGAACGACTGACAGGAATAATCGGGGGGATCGGCGGAGTCGCCTTCGGATCTCCGATGATCTGCTTGATGCGCAACAGTCGATTTTCGATGATAGCCATTAGGTAACCTCCTTGCCTGTATTGCTGACATTTCCGAGATTATTGAATCCCTGTTTGGCTTGATCACACCAGGTGGCAGCCGGGCAATAGCATTCACACCGAATATTCCGCCCCGGGCGTGCCTCCAGGAAGTGCTTGGGGCCAGCGGCTTGGAGTGCGAGTTGGGCTTCGGATTCGGACTCGAAAAGTCGGACAGCGGTCTTGCGACCGTCCTTGCACAGCGCCCACTGACTCGGTCGAGCCCAGCGTTCCTCGTCTGAACACAATGGCAACATCTTCCTGGCGGCTTGATGCAAGCGAATCCTGTCGTCGACGAAGCATTCACACCGCTCCTCCGTCCAGACCGGAATTTCGAACTTCATCGCCTGTACCTGTGGATAATCCCCACCGCGCGCTGCCATCGACTTTGACCAGTCGCGCAGGATCGCCACGACTTCCAGCCGCTCGATTCGGTGACCATGCTCGCGGAGGATCATGGCGAGGACATTGAGTTGGTATTCCCATTCCAGCCTTCCGCCGTCGCGAGCTGCGTACGTCGAGGTGACCTTGTAGTCGGTAAGGGTTCCGTCGGCCAGAGAAAGGCGGTCGAACTGACCGGAGATCACCCACCCCTGCCGCTCGATCGACAGTCGCCCTTCCGTGACCGCCTCCACCTCGGCGCGTTCGAGAATAACGTGGACTGCCTGGCCGAGCAGGGAGAACAACCTGTCGGCGACATCCTCGGTTATTTCATGGGCATGGAGGCGTTCGAGGGCGACCTTGCGCGGGGGACTGATGAGGCGTGTCACCGTGATATCGCATTTCCCTGAATCGTAGGGGTCATTCGCGACCGCCGCAACCAGGGCTGGGGGAAGAGCGAGGTTATTGGTGATCTTCATGCAGCCTTCACCTCCCCGGCAACATCAACGCGGGTGAGGAACTCCTGGCGGAACGCTTCCACGATGAGGTCGATCTTGTCGTCAGGAATTTCGGACGATTCGCGGATCGGGTGATCGAGACCAAGCAGCCGACCGATCGATGAACGCATCCCCTCCGGCGACTGGCCGAGCTTGGCGCTGATAGCGAAGATTTCCTTGATCTTGGCGATGCGGCCATTCTGGGGAACGGGCGATTCGCGAACCGGTTTCTCACCGGACTGAGCGGAAGTCGAGGGAGCCGGAGGGACAGCTGTCAGGATTTGCTTCTTCGGTCCGGGTTTCGCCTGCTTGTCCGTTCTTCCAACTGCTGCTTCGGCATCATCATCCTCATCCGCGACAACGCCGACCAGCGAAGCGAGGGAATACCTGCGAGCGTAGGTGATCGCACTACCGGCTCCCTGCGCGTCATCCTTCGCGGGGCGAAGCGAGAGGGTGTCCTTGATCCATTCGCCGGAACTGTGGATGAGAAGGGTCGTCACCGACACCCTCAGCGGCAGCTCGGTGTCGATGGAGGTCCCCTGGACCACGGCGATGTTGTTGGCGGAAAGAGCGGCGCGGCAGGATTCCATGATCGAGGTCAGAGTGGCGTATCTGGACTTGAAGTGGGGATTACTGGCGTCGAAGACAGCGGGTTTCATCATCCCCTGTGCTTTGGCGAGAGCTTCACTGATTTTTCCGATGGTCTGTGATGTTTCCATAGTATTCCTCCTGAAATACTACCGGGAGTGGCAATCGCCACCCCCGGTTTTTAGAACGCGCGACGGAAATTTTCTGTGTCAGCTGAACTGGGTCAGATTGCGCAGGTAGCTGCCCGCTGCCTGTTCGAGCAGCAAGCGTTCTTCGGGGCGGATCTGAAGCTCGGCGTGTGTCTGCGAATCGGTCATCGCCTGAGCCACCCCGAACGCCGAAGGGTGCGGTGAACGGTTGAAGGTCTGCATCAACGGCTGGACGAGTTTGCGCGGAAGGTGGGACTGCTGGAGGATGCGGGTGATCGCCTCTTCGACGTTGTCGATATGAATTGCCTTGGCATCCTGAAGAATTCTCCCCGCCTGGCGAAGATGACCGGGGATCTCGATGAACTTGCCACCGACTTCTTCCTGAACGCGCTCGATCGAAAGACCCGATGTATGGCGGCGGCGGAGGATCTCGGCATCGTGAAGAGGCACCGTCATGCCGTTCTTGCAGATCAGGCGAGTGAGATGCAGGGTCATGGAGAGGCTGGAGAAACCGACGCCGGAGTTCTGGATGTGGATGCCGCCGAAGATTGATCCGACTTCATGATCGTCGCCAGGAACGAACGGTTTTCCGATACCAACGACATAGGACGTGCTGCGGGTGGTGACGTCGGCTCTGATGATTCGCAGTTCCGGCTCCACCGCGAGAAGGGAATGGAACACCAGATCGGCTACCTGTGAATCCCGAACGGCACTGAAGGACGGGCTCACGATTGCCTTGAGCGTTCCCTCGCTCTGATGCTCACCGGCACCGATGAGGGTCGTGCGAAGTTTCATCTCAGCTTCCGCTCGCGCGAAGCGGCGGTTCAGTTCGTAGGCCTGGTCCTGCGGAGCGGAGTTTTCGAACCACTTGTCGAATCGGATCCCAAGAAGCGTTGAGAGTTGCGATTTGCTCCAGTCGGTCAGCGCGAAGGAACCCATGTGCGGGATTTCGATGTTCAGGTTCGCATCGGCGGTCAGCTGATTGAGCGGAACGATGGTGTCGGGGTTGTCGAGGAACTCCATGGCCTGGAGCCTGTTGATCAGGTCGTTGAGCCCCTGATCGGGTGCGGTGAGACCGTTGACCGACATGGTTAGAGCAGGTTGGGTTGATATAGGCATATAGCACTCCTTTGAAATCTTGATGGTTGCGGGGAGAGACCAATGTGGTTCCAACGCCTAAACGATCCGGCAACTATGAAAACTTCCAGCCGCGTGGCGCAGAAAATCGAGGGGGAAGAGCGTCAGGACGGATGATTACTCGGACTCGATGTTGTTTCTAACGGCGCGACGAACCCTGAGCGGGGTTCCGAACCTGAACGAGATGTGAATCCCGGTGCTGTCTGTGGAGATTTCATCGATGTACTGGGCGAACTCAGCGGGAATGCGCGCAAGGATCTCGGCCGCTTTCTCATCTGCGGAGTCATTGTTATCGAGGAACATCTTCGAACCCCAGACGATAAGCGTCACACCAGCTCCGATCGAGATTGCGGGAATGAAGAACGGCATAGAAAACCTCCTAATAATTTTTGATTTTGAAATTACTGACTGAAAACGAAATTTCCGATGAAAAGACACTCTCCTCCCTCACTTATATAGGTGTGCGTTTTTAACGAATAAACCCCGCAGATGCCCATCCCCAAAGCGGATATTGGCGAAGAAACTCATTTTGGAAATAATGGGTTTTGGGAATTTTCGCGGGAATTTTTCGACAGAAAGCTCAGCTATCCGCAATTGAGAAAATTTTGGGGACTAGGGAGCTAAGAATTTCCCTCTTGTCGCTTCACACACCCGGCTCATGATTATTCTGAGCATGGTGTCTGTGAAATCAGGATGAGTAGCGTGGTTCATCGCACGCAAAACATCAACAAAGGAGCCAGAAGATGGCAAGAATCAAGAAATCATTTGGATTGAATGAACGTGGGTGGTCGGACGAGGATGAAGAGAAAAAGTCTGATCCTGAAAAGCGCATTAAAGACGCGCTCAACAATATCAACGAGGCCGCACTTCTCCGGGCAGACGCCCTGGACAGAGGTTACCGAGGGGCTGGCACTCTCGTCATCGAGGCGGAAGAGCTGGAGAGTGCCGCTGATAAAATGCTGAAATTGACTGAGCCGCCCGTGCCCGTTCCGGGTGGAGAAATTGTGGTTTCCGATGGGACGAATCGTGACGTTGCTATATCACGCACCAGAGAGCTGAGAAGTCAGCCGTTGGTCGCCGCGCGTGCAAGCCAAGAACGTTTGAATCTCGTAGATAATGCCGATGCGATGGTTTTGGCGGTAGAGGCAGCCGCAAGCATCGAAAACCCGACGCCCCTGGAGCAGATGCTCATCCATCAACTGGCCGCGATACACCGAATGGCCATGGAGCTCATGGCACAGGCAAGCGGCGGAGGCAAGAGCGACAGCGAAATCGATCTCCCCCTCTCCGCACACCTCCTTGGCCAGGCGACGCGCCTGATGAAAACATACCAAACCGGATTCCAGACGTTGATGAAGGCCCGGAAAGGCGGCAAGCAGGAGGTTGTCGTCCAGCATATTCACGTCGAAAAAGACGCGCAAGCTGTGGTTGCCGGTAAGATGGATTACCCCTGTCATCACCGGTGGGCCCGTTACCGGTTTGACGGTTTTGGGCCCGTTGTGAT
>CAYMEN010000075.1:0-5158 GCA_964389325.1 uncultured bacterium
CGGCTTCCTGCTCCTGCCGGGCCGCTTCGGCGGCTTTGCGATCCTTGAAGATCGGGTAGAGATACAGGGGCAGGGTCAGCAACGGCATGCCGAGAAGCCCGATGAGACCCATTCCTGCGGTCAGGGCCATGGGAGCGGTCCAGAAGATTTCGGGCCTGAGGTTATCGCAGCCGGCTGGGAATACCACTCCGAGAGGGGCGGAGGAGAGTGTCCTCAGGATATACTCCAGCTGGTTGTGCTCGATCGAGATCGTGAAGAGGGCGATTCCCGTGAGATAGATGACGGGGATGCCGAGAAAGCAGCTCCAGAGAACGAACCGCTGGTAATCGAGCACGGAGCGCCGGACTTCGGGCAGGGGTTTTCCGAACAACTTTTTCAGCAACAGGAGAGCTGCCATAGAAAGAACGAAGATGGCGAGCAGTTGCCGGCTCGGATCGAACCCCCAGATCAGGATTGCCTGCAGGATGAACAACATGGCGCCGGCCATGCGGGGATGCGGCAGACGGGCGGCCTGGGCGATGAATCTTCCGTTGACCCAGAGGCCGCTGAAGATGAAGACGTTGGTCAGCATCAGCGGCAGATAGCCGAGCCAGGAGAGGAGGGCTCCGGGAACGGGGCGCGGGACGCAGCCTTCCTGCCCCACCAGCGACAACTGGCCCAGGACTGGCGTGAGGAGAGGTGCCAGGAGAAGAGAGCCCAGAAGCACCGTCAGGGTCTGCGAACTGGAAGCGGCCACGGAGTCGTTTTCTCGGCTTGGATCGTCTTCGATATCCCGCGAGGAAACGCCGGCCCGGAGGCCGCCGAGGGTGGCGAAGAAGAGAACGATGAACAGCGGCACGGCGCTGAACATGAGAAGTCGCGTGGACAGCAGATACGTTGCAAGCATACGGGTTTCCGGAGTGATCGCCTGCGTGGTGATGCTCCGGATGGCGGGATGCCAGGATAGGGTTAGAAACGCGCCGGTGACCAGCAGGATCGTCGGAATCCCCGCCGCGAAGAAGCCGCTCAGCAGGCCGCGTCCCGTCGTTGCCGCGGACTGGCGGATCCACCAGATGGCGAAGCAGAGCAGAACGAAGACCGTCACGGCCGTGATGTGGGCGCTCGGAGGAAGGAATGTTCTCCACCAATCATGGGCTTTCAGGGAATGGAAGTAGCAGGAATAAGCCAGCGGAGTCGCGGTGATGGAAATGCCGACACCGGTGTAAATGCCGCGCCTGACGGCTTTCTCGCCGACCCACCAGGAAAACGAGAGCCAGGGCAGGAGATACAGAGCCATAAGAACGATGATGTGAAATGACGAGATTTCGAAGCACAGGGAACAACTCTGTGCCGGGTCTTTGAAAACCTGTGCCCATGAAGCCAGGATCATCGTCCACATGGTTCCCGTCACGCCGAGACAGATGAAGCCTCGCTCGACCTCGGCCACGTTCAAGTCTTCCCTCAGCCAATGGGTCGTTTTCAAAACATACCCGGTGAGCTGGGCATCGTGCCGCTGGCGGTTCACCCAGTGGACGCCGAGGATCCCGATGAAGATGAACGGGATCGTCAGATAATTGAACGGAAAGAACGGGCTTCCGAACGGGAGAGAGAAGAGTTTGAGATACTGTGCTCCGGCAATGGCGGTATAGCCTGCAGCGGCGAACATCGGCCGGAACGGGCCGGCCGGCTGGCCTTCCTGAAGGGTGTTCCTGTGCACGAGCCTTGCCACGAGAACGTTCAGGATCAAGGCGATCGAGCAACTCAGGACGCCCGGTCGCACGAGGGCAATGATGAGTGTGGATAAGGCGAGAATTAGGCCGGGCATGCCGCCGAAAAAGAGCGTAACGATGTTCATTGTCCGACCTCCGGGAGGCTGCTCGATGCTGCCGGGATGGGAGCCGTTGCTTCGGTTGCGGTTACCGGTGCTGGTTCTGCCGAGGAAGGAGGTTCCGCCGGTAAGATTGTGAGCGTATCTGGAGTGGATGAAACTTTCGGAGACGCGGGGGCCGGCTCTGCCGTTTCGGGTGGAGTCACCGAAGCTGCGGGAGGAAGCGCATTGTCGATGATCAGGAGGCTGGGGGAAGCTGCATCGGCTCTTTCCGGGACGGTGGAAATCGCGGATTCGGAAGCGGCGGCTGGCGCCTGGGGCTCAGGGGCGAGATGCCGTGAAGAAAGAGTGGGTTCAGAAGCCGGGACTGCAGACGTCGCCGGCGTTTCAGGTGCCTGCGCCGTTGGGGCTGGTTCCTGAGGAAGGGCAGCCGATGGCGTCGATAGTGTCGGGGGAACTGAAACGACGACGGATGCGACGGTGTCGGGGGTTTCGATTCCCGGGTGGGGCTTTTGAGGGGGATGATGGGGGCGTGATGCAGACGGCTGTGACGTTCGTCCGGGGAGGGCTGGCGAGACGCTTACCTGAAAATCGATCGTATAATAGATCATGAGAATGACTGCGGCCAGGAGATATACCTGGAAAAATCCCCCGAAACCGGGTTTTTCGCCGTCTGCGGGCGATGGCGACTGGCTCATGACGACTCCTTTCAGATCCACTTGGGGCGCTGGGCCGCGATTTTCGCACGGCTGTTCCGCCGGCCATCTTAATCAATCCCCCCCTTGACTGTCAAAGAGGTCTTTGGGTTTCATTCAGCGGTTCTATTCATGCCACCAGGGCAAGCGCATGAGTTTCTTCGCACCGCGACGATGTTTCGTTCGTGCTGAGCCTGTCGAAACGCGAGTGCCGTTCGCCCTTCGACAGGCTCAGGAGGAACGAGGGTGTGATTCTGCAATGCCTGGTAACGCCACTCTACGTCATCAATTTCGAGAACTGATGCGCTTGCCGGGGTTATGGCACGAGATTGCCGGGTTGTGCAAAATCTGTTAGTATTTTCGTAACTGGACAAAAATCATTCAACAACCGGAGGTCCCATACGTGAACAAGCGATTTTTCATGGCCATTCTGCTGGCATGCGTCCTTCTTCTGCCCAGCTTCCACCTGATCGCCGCCGAAGCGGAAAATGAAACCGTCACCAACCTCACGAAAGCATACGAAGTCTGGAAAAACCGGGGCATCAAGTTCGTCGTCCGCAACGAGGACGGCACGTTCGCCGGCTGGGGTGTCGGCCGCCTTGAGTCCTGGTCGGGTGAGTCGAAATGGGTTGTTCGCAATCCCAAGGGCCAGTTCATGGTTCATGCGAAGGGCGAGGTTGAATCCTGGAAGAACGGGAAAACTCGCCTTGTGCTTCGCACCAAGAAGGGCCAGATCCTCACCCACATCGACATCGCCATCACCAGCAAGGCGAGCTTTGCCCAGAACGTGGTCGGGCTGCGCCGTCTCGAAAATGACAAGTTCCTCGCCTTCGTTCAGGAAAGCCTTTCCGAGCTGATCATCAATGATCTCAAGGCCCGCGAACTCACCAAGGCCCGCGTGCTTGTCCAGTATCTCGAGAAATACCAGAAGGAATCGGGCGCCAACCATTTCGTTCCGGTGCTGAAGGCCATTCTTCGCCAGGTCAACTTCATGGCCGGCGAAAAGCCCGAGCCGAAGATCGTCGATCTGCAGACTCGCATCCGCACCCTGATCGGCAAGATCCTGTAATCGTTCTCTCCCGCGAAACAACACCGCCGGCCATAACGGCCGGCGGTGTTTGTTGCGTGGTGAGGATGTCGGAGCTGCTTTCTTCGGTGACGGCCTATTCCCGTATACCCGGAGTGGGTGGGGTCTGACGGGGCTGAACAGGCACGGGAGAAGAGGCAGGGGACGGATTGAACAGCAGGTCCCGCTCCTTCTCGGCTTTCTCGATCAGCCTGTCGACCTCTTCGATGCGGCGTTCGACGCCCGTGATTTCGGCACGGATGCTCTTCAGCGCAGACTCGTTTTCCTGGGCTTCGTGGCGGTTCCTGTAAAAGAGCGAGAGGGTCGATCCGTCCGGGGGGAGCTGATACTCCCCCCCCGACGGCGTCGGAGAAAGCTGGGTCGGCGGCAGTGGTCCGGGGGGATTGATCTGCTGCTGCGTCAGTGGTCCGGGTGCGCCGGGCGGAGGCGAGGGCAGGGGACCGACCGCCGGTCCGGAATAGGAGGTCGGCGGAGTGTCTGGCTGGTTCTGACGTGCCGGGTAGTAGTAGGAACGTCGATAGCGGGACGCCCGCTGAATCGAGGTCATCAGCATCTCCCGCCCTTCGCGTTCCTGGTCGCGAAGGTAGGATAGGCGTTCCTCGAGCTCGCTTCTTTCGTCCTGAAGGGCTTCGAGCTTTTCATCGACCGTTTCGACGCGGCCCTGGAAGGCAATTTCCGCATCATCCCGTCTGCGCTGGAGGGCGACTTTCCGCCGGTATTCCGCCTGCCAGGTGCGAATATACTCGAGTTCCTTCTGGAGACGGTCGGCTTCTCGCGCGGCCGTCGAGCGGGTTGTCGTCGCGATGGCCGCCATCGCCGCCTTTTTGTATTCGGCGATCGATGCCTCGAGATTTCCCGAAATCACGTTCTCGAAAAAACCCTGGCGGCAGAGAAGACCGGCTGTCGGCGTCGCCGTCGAGACCCGGTCGCGATACCGCTCCAGGAGGGCGATCGCAAGCCCCTCGTCTGGTTTCGCGAGAACGCCGCGGTCCGCGAGGAGAGCTTCCTCATACGCGTCGAGCGCTTTCTGTTTCAACCCCTGTCGCCAGGCGGCAATGGCATCCATGTACAGCTTCGTTCCCTTGACGGGGTCGGCTTCGTTGCCGATCACCATGCACTCGTCGGGGGAAACCTCCGTCCGAGCCGATGGCGCCGGAACGGCCTGCGCGGGAGGTATCGCGGCGGGAAGGAGTAAAAATAGAGATAAAGGTATTATACGCTTCACCATATTACTGCTCCAGCTCCGATGTCGACTTGAGCACGCCTTCGAGAACCGTTCCCTTTAACAGCTGCGAGAACACGTCGGCGACGCTTCGGCCGCCGAGAATCGCGAGGGGGGCCATGCTCTGAGCCATGCGCTCGGCGAGCGCCTTGTCGCTGAACGCCTGCATCGCGGCGATGAGCTTCGGCGATACCGCGCCTGCCTTGCCGATGACGGCTTCCGTCTCGGTCTTGAGCTCTTCAAGCTTGAGCGCCAGCCTGCGCCGGGTGACTTCCAGCTCGAGGTCATACGTTTCCTTCTTGCGGGAAAGCTCGGCCGAATCGATCTTGCCGAGCGTCGCCTGGTCG
>CAYMEN010000076.1:0-5111 GCA_964389325.1 uncultured bacterium
TTCGATTCCCGCCACCTCCACTGCACGAATCCTCGAACGTCTTTCGCCGACGTTCGAGGACTTTGCTTTTTGGACGATGTTTCTTTTCTTGCGACTTATCGTTGACTTCCTTCCCACTTGGGTGACATATCATGGTGGAAATCCTGACATCAGCGGAAATCAGGGATATTGGGAAACCTCCAAGATGTAAAAACCTTGGGCAACCGGTGTCATGGAAGATGACGTTCCAAACATCGTGCGATAGTGAAGGGAAGGGTGGATATGGCCCAGCTCGAACATATTGAAGCCATCGAAAAACGTCTCTGGAGCGCGGCGGACACGCTTCGGGCAAACTCGAACTACGCCGGGAACGAGTATTTCCTTCCCGTAATGGGGCTGGTTTTTCTGCGACATGCCTACAGCCGTTACCTTGCTGTCAAGGCTGGCATCGAGGCGAGTCTTCCCACGCGCGGCGGCAAGACCCGCCCCCTGACCAAGGAAGACTTCTCGCAGAAAAGCGCCATTTTCCTGCGTCCCCAGGCCCAGTTCGACATGCTCGTGGCTCTGCCCGACAGCACGGATCGCGCCCGGGCCGTCATCGAGGCCATGGAATCGATCGAAGCCGACTACGAAAACCTGCGCGGCGTACTGCCCAAGAACGAGTATCTCGAGCTGGACAACGACGTGCTCGGCCAGCTCCTCCGCACCCTCAACCCCGAAGAGCTCAAGCGCGTTTCCGGCGATGTTTTCGGCCGCATCTACGAGTATTTTCTGACCCAGTTCGCCGACCAGAAGGCCCATGACGGCGGGGAATTCTTCACCCCGATCTCCCTGGTTTCGCTGATCGCCAATGTCATCGAACCGACCGGCGGCACCGTGCTCGATCCGGCTTGCGGTTCGGGCGGCATGTTCGTTCAGAGCGCCCGCGTGGTCGAGCGGCGACACGAGAATCCCACCGAGAAGCTCACGTTCTACGGCCTGGAAAAGAACGCCACCACGATCCGCCTGGCCAAGATGAACCTGGCGGTGCACGGCCTCGAAGGCAATATCCAGAAGGCAATCACCTACTATGAAGATCCGCACGAACTGCTGCGCACGTCCGACTTCGTCATGGCCAATCCCCCGTTCAACGTGGACGAGATCGACGCCGACAAGGTCAAGGGCGACCCGCGCCTGCCATTCGGCCTGCCCGGCATCAACAAGAAGGGAAAAGTCTCCAACGGGAACTACGTCTGGATCAGCTATTGCTATAGCTATTTAAACGAGCGGGGCCGCGCGGGGTTCGTCATGTCTTCCCAGGCATCCAGCGCTGGGCGGGATGAAGCAAAAGTCCGGCAGAAGCTGGTCGAGACCGGCGACGTGGATATCATGATCGCCATCCGCTCGAACTTTTTCTACACCCGCACCGTTCCCTGCGAGCTCTGGTTCCTCGATCGTGCCAAGCCCGAGACCAACCGCGACAAGGTGCTGATGATCGACGCGCGCAATGTCTTCCGGAAGGTCACCCGCAAGATTTACGACTTTTCGCCCGAGCAGGAACGGAACATCCTGGCCATCACCTGGCTCCACCGGGGCCAGACCGAGCGGTATCTCGACCTCGTGGCGGAATACTGCCGCCGCATGTTGTCCGAAGGAACCGCCTGCTTCACCGCTCGAACCGATGGTGGAAACGCCATCGAGCCGCTGCCGGCATTCCTCGCTTCACTGGAAACGCTTCGCGGCGCCCTCGCCCCCTTCCTCGCGACCCTGGCCCAAGATGCGCCCCACGCCGAAGCCCTCGCGGAGCTGGACAACGCCATTCCGACATTCAAGGCAGACGTGGAGACGTTCCGGAAGACCGTCTCCGAACAACATGCGTCATGGGAGTCACAGAAAACGTCCAACGGGGAGTTGAAGAAAGCCGTCGATCGGCTCGCCACGCTGAGTGAAACCAGTCGCGATCTGGTGAAGCAGTCCGACCTGCTCTTCAAGCTCGCCTGCCGTCTCATCGAGATCTGTGAAAACATCTCTGACGCCCGCGAGAGCGACGCCTGGGCCGGCCGCGAGGTCACCCGGGCGCGCAAGGCGGCCGATGAAGCCCGCGCCCAGGCCGTGGAACAGCTCAAGCAGGTTCGCTACTTCTGGCGACAGGCCCACTGGCTGACCGAGCGCTTTCCGGAGGCGAAACTTCGCGATGTGGAAGGGTTGGTCAAACTGGTGAACAAAGCCGACATCGAGACTAACGATTGGAGCCTCACCCCGGGCCGGTATGTCGGCGTTGCCCCGGAAGAGGGGAACGAGGATTTCGACTTCGAGCAGGCGCTTCGCGATATTCATGCCGAACTGGATGACCTGAACGCCGAGTCCGTTCAACTCGCCGCGACGATCAGGAAGAACTTCGAAGAGCTGGGAATATGAGCCCGCGAAAAGCCTCTCACGACCATCCGGTTTCTCTTCCCGCCGCCACCGGAAACCGACCTGGAACCTACGCCACGGTGTTCACGGAGATTAAGGAGCGCGTCCGGGCAGCCCAGCATGCCGCTCTGCGGTCGGTCAACCGGCAACTGGTCGGGCTGTATTGGGACATCGGTCGCATCATCGTCGAACGCCAGAACGCTGAAGGCTGGGGAAAGGCTGTCGTGGAGACGTTAGCGGGTGATTTGCAACGGGAATTTCCCGGCGTCGTCGGATTTTCCGTCCAGAATCTCTGGTATATGCGGCAGTTATACCGGGAATATCATGAATCGCCAAAACTCCAACCGCTGGTTGGAGAAATTGCCTGGAGCCATAACCTGATTATCATGTCCCGTTGTGGGGAAGCCCTGGAACGGGAGTTTTATCTTCGCATGACCCGCAAATTCGGCTGGTCGAAGAACGTTCTCATCCATCAGATCGAGAATCAGAGTTACGAGAAAAGCCTCCTGGGCCAAACCAATTTCGACAAGGCGCTCACCCCCGAATTGCGCGCCCAGGCCCGGCTCGCCGTGAAGGACGAGTATACCTTCGATTTCCTGGAACTGGGCGAAAAGCATTCCGAGCGTGAACTGGAACGCGCGCTGATCGGGCGGGTCGAGGATTTTCTCCGGGCCATGGGCGGGATGTTCGCCTTCGTTGGCAGCCAGTTCAGGCTGGAGGTCGAAGGTCGGGAGTATTTCATCGACCTTCTGCTGTTCCATCGCAGGCTCAAATGCCTGGTTGCGATCGAACTCAAGATCGGCGAGTTCGAACCCGAGTTCGTCGGCAAGATGCAGTTTTACCTCACCGCCTTGGACAGGCAGGTGCGCGAGGAGGGCGAGAACCCGGCCATCGGCATCATTCTCTGCAAGGAGAAGAACCGCACCATCGTCGAGTATGCCCTCATGGCCGCCGACAAACCCATCGGCGTGGCCTCCTACGAGATCGTCAAACGCCTCCCCAATGCCCTCAAAGGCCAACTCCCCACCCCCGAACAAATCGCCAGCATCCTGGACGGTGGAATATGAGAGAGTATAGAATAGCACCAATCAAAGAGCTTGCATTGGGCATTTATGACGGTCCTCACGCGACTCCCCAAGAGGCCGATGAAGGCCCTATCTTTCTTGGAATAAAGAACGTTACTCCCGAAGGACGTTTGGACTTTTCCGAAATACGTCATGTCTCGGAACAAGAGTATCCAAAGTGGACGCGAAGGGTAACACCTCAGAAAGATGACGTGGTTTTTTCATACGAGGCCACGCTACACCGCTATGCCCTTATTCCAGAAGGGTTTCGCGGCTGCCTCGGTCGTCGGATGGCGTTGGTGCGACCTGACAAGAGCAAGGTTCTTCCTCGATTCTTGCACTATTACTTCATGTCTCAAGCATGGAAGTCGATTATAGAATCTAATATAATTAGCGGTGCAACAGTCGATAGAATTCCGATCAAGAAGTTTCCTGACTTCAAGGTTTCGATTCCCTCAATCAATAAGCAACACTCAATTAGCGAGGTTCTGTCCGCCTACGATGACCTGATCGAGAACAACCGGCGGCGGATTCAGTTGCTGGAGGAGTCGGCGCGGCTGCTCTACAAGGAATGGTTCGTCCACCTCCGCTTCCCCGGCCACGAACACACCAAAATCACCGCCGGCATCCCGGAAGGGTGGAAGCGAAAAAAAATAGCTGAAGTGTGCGATACAATTGGCGGTGGGACACCATCGACCAAAATATCTGACTATTGGGGCGGCGATATTACCTGGGTTGTCCCTTCTGACATTACGAGCAACCACAGCCTTATATTGCTCGAATCTGACCGCAAGATCACAGAAAAAGGGCTACGAGAGTCGTCAGCCACAATGGTTCCGGCTGAAACGATTCTTATGACAAGCCGCGCATCTGTAGGCTTTTTTGCTTTGATGGATCACGAAGTTTGTACGAATCAGGGGTTCATAAGTATCATTCCCCATAACAGCCATTCTCGAATGTATTTGTTATTTAATCTTCTCAATCGTGTAAATGAGATTCGAGGCAATGCCAAGGGTACAACTTATCCTGAAATCAGCAAAGGCAGATTTCGTGAAATGAGCATTTTGATGCCTAGTCAAGTGCTTATGGGGCAATTCGAAAGTATTGTACACGATATTATTCAACAAGTTCGTTGTCTGATGAAATCGAAAATGAATCTCGTCAAAGCTCGCGACCTTCTTCTTCCAAAGCTGATGACCGGCGAGGTGGCGGTGTAAGTCGCGAAGGCTAGAACAGTGCCCAAAAGCCCCGCAAGGCGCTACGAACAACCGCCATCTGGTCATGGTGTTCAGCCGGGATGATCGAAATTTCAATGCCGCGGTTCCCAAAGCCTTGTGTTGACATCTTCCGTCGATAGTCTATACATTATTATTTAATAATCAGCGGTTTACGGAAATGACGCCTTCTCTTTACAACGAAGACACCCTCGTGCAGCAGACGACCGCCGAGTATCTGGAACGGGAACACGGCTGGGAGTCGGTGTATGCCTATAACAACGAGGATTTCGGGCCGGACAGTCTGCTGGGCCGGGAATCGGACCGCGAGGTGGTGCTGACCCGCACGCTGCTGAAGAAGCTCGAAGACCTGAATCCCGGTCTCCCGGCCGCGGCGTATGAAGAGTAAGCGATCAATGGACCCTTTCGGGAACAGATGTTTTGATCATTTCTGATCGAT
>CAYMEN010000077.1:0-4610 GCA_964389325.1 uncultured bacterium
CGCGTCGGCAGGATGTTCCGGGGCGGCATGCGCGTGCATGACCTCGTGTCGCGGTTCGGCGGCGACGAGTTCGCCTTGCTGCTGCCGCAGACCCCGTCGGACGGCGCCCTCATTGTCGCCGAGAAGCTGCGGGGAATGATCGAGAAGACGTCGTTCCGATTCGGCAAGCGCGCCATCCACGTGACGGCGAGCCTGGGCGTCGCGACGGTGAAAGCCGGCATCAACAAGCCAATGGACCTGTTCGTCGCCGCCGAGCAGGCGATGAATCGGGCCCGCGAGGCGGGTGGAAACAAGGTTCTGACCCCGACTGAGTCGCGTCGGCGGTCGGCGTCGGCGGGTGAGAAAACCTCATGAAGAAACCAGGCGATATCGACACCGGTCGGTTCTGGACGAAGAACGACGATCTCGACCGCCTCGGCGGTCTTCCGGTCGGGGGCAGTCCTGCCGACACCCTGGCATCGCGCGTCGCACGCGGCCTCGGCAGCCCGGCAGGCGCGAAGACCACGGGTGGTGCACCGACGCCTCCGTCCTCCGAAGACCCCGACCGGGACCGCGACTGGCGGATCCACAAAACGTTCGCCGAACTGCACGAACGTCACGGAAAACCGTTCCTGCGTTTCGTCGGCGATCTGCTCGACATCCTTCTGAGCGGCACGCTCCAGACCAGGCTCATTCGCGAGCTGCTCGAAGAAAGCTTCGCGCGCATGCGCCGCCGGAGAGGTCCCCGCGAGCGCCGGGCGACCTCGACGGGCGTGCCGTTCAGCGCCTCGAAGGAAAAGGAAGAGATCCTGCTGGGCGGCGAGCCGTATCAGCATCCGCGTCACTACCTTCGCCGGAAGACGCTCCTGGCCACACTGTTTCTCGACCCCGACGAGTATCCCGGCTTTCGCAAGCTGCTGGGGCAGATCGAGCAGGTGTGCGAACGCGAGAGAGCTGGTGGAACACCGCTTCCGGCGACGACGGCCGAGCGAAATACCGCACTGCGCGAGTGTTTCGAACGGCTGAGAAACGAGATAACCCAGGCGGACGTCCTGCTAGCCTGGGAGCTGCTGGCCGCGGACGAGTTCGCCCAGCTCGAGACGGCATTCCTCGAGACCCTTTCGCTGAATCTCGTCAGGCCGACCTATTACGGTGACCTCGACGCGGCGTATCGCGAAGCGAAGAAACGGCTCAAGCAGGTGATCGCCGAGTTCGAGACGGCCTTCCCGCCCGACGCGGCGAAACAGGATACCGTCATCGACGCCCTGTACGACCTTCTGGAGGTCTACACGCACCATCATTTCGTGTTGAAACATTATCACCAGACCCGGCCGAGCTTTTCTCGCGGCGAGTTCGAGTCGATGCGCCGCGAGTTGCAGGGGCGTATCGACGCCATGCGGCAGGAGGGCGGGGCCCTGCGCGAGGAAAACAGGCGCCTCCAGGCCGCCGTCGATGCCGCGACCGCCGATTCCCGAGCCACGAGACAGCTCGCCGAGGAGGCTATGCAGAAGCTGCGAAAACTCGATCCCGTCGAGGTCGAACGCCAGAAGCGGGCGATGGAGGCCAAGGTCAGCCAGACCCAGCGTGAACTCCAGGCGACGCTCGAGGAAGATGCCGAGCTGCGGACGGCCCTGCGCGAACTCGACGAGGAAAACCAGGCGCTGACGAGGCAGCTGCGCGAGCTGCACGCGCTGCCCGACGAGAACGCAAAGTCGGTCGAGGGGCTGCTGCGCGGCAAGCGCGTGGCCATCTTCGGCGGGGTCGGCGTCGACCACTACTGGCCCGTTCTGCGCGAGGCCGGTGTCATGGAGGGCGATTACGAGTGGTATGACGGGTATCACACCATTCCCCAGTCGCGCACGTGCGAGATCGTCGGTCGGTGCGACGTGGTCGTGGTCGTCACGGCGTATGCGGGGCACCTGCACCTGTTCCAGACGCGTGCCTGCATCCGGTCGGACCAGACCCTGCTGCTGATACACAAAAGCGGCGCAGGATCGCTCCGGAAAGAGCTGATCGAGAAGTTCCGGCCCGGCCGCGTCTGATCCTGCCGAAGATGAGAAAGGTGCCCTCATGACGGAGTTTTTTCCAGGCGCCGGCAGATTTCTTCGCGGGGTTTTCATAGTCCTCGTCTTCGGTGTTTTTCCGGTACTGACCGTCGCTTACGGGTTGCGGCAGATCAACCTCCTTGAAAACGAGCGGGCGACGGCTTCGCTCGTCGCCAGGCAGGAACGCATGCTGACCGTCGTATACAACGCGGACAACGAGCGGGCCCTGCGGGCGCGGCTCATGAAATACGCGCTCAAACGTCTCCAGAAGCTGATTCATGATCCGGCCGCCGCCGCCACTCCTCCGGATGAAGCAAAGAGGCTGCTCGATCGGTTGTTTCGCTTCTTCCCTGATCAGCTGGAACTCTATTTCTTCGGTACGGAAGGCTTTTATCCCGCTCTCAGCCGGGGGCCTCGACTCAAGGGAGCTCTCGAGCGGGGTTTCCGGGCTCTGACCAACGTGCTTGCCGGCAAGCGGATGACGGGAGCTGAACACGGTCTTCTGTGCGCCCTGTTTCGCGTGAACTCGGCGGAGATGCTGCCACGATCGCATGGTTCTTATCTGCCGCTGATTCCGCGTCCGCGCGACTCCGGCATGGTGTGGAATTTCAACGGGACAAAGAAGTCACCCATTCTTGGCTTCATCGCCATCTTTCATGACGGTCCTTCCGATCCCGACCGGCCGCTCCGTCAGGCGATCCGACGGATAAACGGGCTTCAGAACGAGATCACCATGGGGTGGTGTCGCCAGGATCCATGCGGTAGCATATATTTCACGCCCAGCAGCATCGCCCGCGATCCGGATATGATGCGGGAAACGCTGGCGGCATTTTCACGGTTCGACAGGCAGGTCAGGACGGAACGGTCGCTGGCCACCGTCATCAGCCGGCAGAGCGGCGGATCTCTGATTGCCGTCTCGAAACGGCCCTGCCTGATTTCCCCGGAACTGCACCTCGTCCTGGAGGTGCTCGGCGCCGGCTGGATCATCCTGATCTTCTTGAGGCGCGAACGGATCGGTGGCGGTTTCGGTGCCCGGCTTCCTTTCAAACTCGGCGGCTTGTTCCTGCTCGTGTCGGGCATTCCGTCGCTTCTTTTCGTCGTCAGCGGTTCGTATGCCTTGCGGGATCATGCGAATGTCCGTCGCCAGATGCTCGAGGATTTCGTTATTTCGCGGGTACGCACATTCGACGAGCGTGTCGGCGAACGTTTTATCCTGCTCGAAAGCGCCCTTGCGAGGGTCGTGGGCAAGGCGCAGCAGGAAAAGAACCTCGCTGCCAGGGCGACGATCTTCAGTTCGTTGACGCAGCTCGAAATGGTCGATCAGCTGATCGTCATCAACGGCAAGGGCGAACGGATCATCTCCTATTTCAAGATGGGCAAGGAAGTTCCTGATTCCCAGCGAAAGCTTGTGTATTCGATAGGGCAGGAAGTGATTCGCCGGTTGCAGGGCTCTTCGGAAGTCGATGCGTCGACCTTCACCGTCGATGCCGTCTCTGATTTTGCCGGTGGAATCATGGGCAAGGATTTTCTGAGCGCCGATCAGATCATTGCCGGCATGAAAAAGTTCCAGATCGTCCGGCTCGGTGCCGGGAGCGGGATGTTCTACGAAAACACACTCCTGGGCGATGATGGGCAGCCGGAATGGCTGGTTCATGTCGGCATCGACCGGAATAATTTTCAATATCGCTACTGTAAAAGTGAATACCAGGCTCTTCGTCGGACAAACGATCTGGCGATACGCCTCAGCGCCGTCAGCAATGTGAAGTCTCCGTGGTGCGTAGTGGACGAAGCCATGGATCAACAGACCGCTGAGCGCATGGCCTCCCTGGCGAATGTCGGTCGGGTCATCGCGCGCGAGGTGCGACGGGAACACGGTGAAGAGATGCTCTGGATCGGTTTCCCCTGCCGCATTCTCGACAACTATACGCTGGTGGCGAAAGCCTCGTTGGGTAATGTCTCGATCGCAATCGATCAGCTTTGGCGGCAACTCTGGCTGCTTGCGGGAATGCTTCTCTGCTCTGGTGCGCTCATGGCCTGGCTGCTGACGGAGCAGGTGCTGCTCCCCCTGAGGGACGTCACGACCGGGATCGAGGCCATTGCGCGGCGCGATTTCCGGCATCGCGTGCCAGTCAGGTCTACGGACGAACTGGGCGACATTGCCGGGCTGATGAATCGCGTCACGGAGGGTATGCGCGATCTCGAAGTTGCGCGCGTTGTCCAGGAAAGCCTTCTGCCGGCCGAGGAAATCATGGTGGGCGAGTTCGAGATCGCCGGGATAAGCAGGGCGATGACGGACATCGGCGGGGATTATTTCGATTACACGGTGATCGGTGATAGCCATCTGGTCGGCCTTGTAGGCGATGTCGCAGGACACGGGGTGTCAGCGGCGCTGATCATGGGAATGGCGAAGAGCGCATTTTCGCTGCTCGCGAGGTCGGACCAGCCGCTGGACGCCTTTGTGACGGCCTTCAACGAGCTGCTGGTCAGCCAGGGCGTGAAGCGAAAGCACATGATGACGATGTTCTGTTTCGCCCTGGATCTGAAAACCGGGCAGCTCGACGTGTTGAATAGCGGTCACAATTTTCC
>CAYMEN010000078.1:0-4375 GCA_964389325.1 uncultured bacterium
ATCGTCGTTTGGGGACCCAAAGAAAAATCTTTGATCTGATCGACATTCGGCTTGACGACAATGGTTGCCGAGATTCTGCCAAAGCCGGTTTTCGTCAGCGTCAGTGCATAGGTTCCCGAGCCAAGGTAGAGACTGTATTTTCCATCCATATCCGTATTCACATTATAAGCAGCCCCCGTCCCGCCGGCGGGGACTGCCCTGATCAGAACACTCGTCTGGGGAACTCCCGACGTATCCGTCACCAGGCCGGTTAGATAGGCTCCATTGGGCGCCAGGTTGAAGTCACGAGTGATCGATGTATTGGCGGCAATCGTCACCGTTGCAGTCCCGGTGTCATAGCCACTTTTCGCGGCTGAGACAAGATACGTGCCCGTAGCCAGAGTGAACTGATAGGCTCCGGCTGAATCGGTCAACACGGGGCTGATCTGAAGCGTCGGCGTGGTCTGGGAAACGACCGTCACAGTCACGCTGGCAATACTGCTGCCGATCCGCGAGTCCCGAATGGCTCCGCTCAATGTCCCCACTGATGAAGAAATGACGAGGTTGGCGGCATTCGTTCCACCGATCGAGACGACGACCGCCTGCTCAACCGAAGCATACCCCGGCTGGGTCACACTCATGATGTATGCGGCGGGTTCCAACAACACCTGATAGGTACCATCGGAAGCCGTCGTGGTACTTTTCACCAGAACGCCGTCCCGCAGGAATGCGACGGTCGCGCCACCGACAGCTTGAGCTGAGGCATTGGTGACCTTTCCGGAAACCATTTCTTCGATACCAGACACCGTCGGAAGGCCATTCCAGGAGCCCTCGGCGCCGCCTCGGTTGCCGCTGTTGCAGCCCGACATGATCGCCAACAAGATCAACACGGCCAGTCCCCCCCCAGCTACCCTGCACAGGAAGCCTGGCACGTATTTCATTCGATTCCGTGTTTTCATCTGATATTCCTCCCGAGCGGGGGTCAGTCGCTGCTTGAAGTGAGAATGGTGCTTGACAGAGTGGTCTGAGCGAGGATCGAGACCTCCTTGTCATTCAGGTCGCGACCATGAATCGTGACCCGGGCGATGACAGGGCTGATATCATCACTCGGGTCGGCATTCCCCCGAGTCATGTAAGTAAAGATGGCGGGTGAATATATATCGATCGTTGCATACCCAGCCACATCGGACGGAATCGTCTGCTGTTCGTCTCCACCCTCCGACTGCGCACGAATGGAAGCCCCTGCGCCGCCCGAAGAATCCGAGGAGCCCGAACTGCCGGAGTCGCCTGATCCGCCGGAGTCATCCGAACCGCCCTGACCTTCGAAGGAACCGATCTCCGGAGCCTGGATGAATACGCTGAGGGCTCCCGTGACATCGTATCGTCCGTTCGCCAGGGGCACGCCGTCCAGCGTATAATATTGTATGGTATACTGGTCGAGGAACACCGACACTCCGTTCATGATCCGGAAATACACCTTCAGCAGAGGGAACGTTATATCGGCGGATTCCGAATCCCCGCCGGAAGACGATTCGGTCGGCTGAACGACCGAAGGACTGACACCGGCGACGTGAATATCGGAGGAGGGAGAGAACATCTGGCCGGTGGAGTTCTGGCATCCAGCGAGCGCCACAAGGACGGCAACCAGGCTCAATGACAGCACATGCTTCATATAGCGTTTCATATTCACCTCCACGCCAGCGGGCTATCGTTCGCGCCGGCTAGGGGAGTATCCTTGACGGGAGCGCTCCGGACGATGTTCGGGGTGATGAAGACGACGAGTTCCGAACGCTTGTTCGTCTTCGAGGTGGAGTTGAAAACCTTCTTTAAGAGAGGGATCCGGCCCAAAACCGGGACGGCATTGACGTCATCGGATTTGCTCTCGGTGATCAGGCCGCCAAGAATCAGCGTTTCGCCGGAGCGGACGACCACCTCGGTGTTGGCCGTCCGGGTTTCCGTCCACGGAACACCCTCGACGAACGAGCGCAGGGCAGTGATGGTCGGCGTCACCTTCAACCGGATGGTGCTGTCGTCGTAGATGGTGGGGTTCACCGCCAGGTTGATGGGCACCGGCTCGAACTTCACTTCCCGGTTGGTGATGGTCGTGCCGTTACTGACCGTGGTGTTTGTGGTCACGTAGGGGACCTTTTGCCCGACCTCGATCAGGGCGTTCTGGCCGTTCATCGCCGTCACCTTCGGATTCGACAGGGAGCGGGCCCTGTTGTTCTTCTTGAGGCCGCGCAACAGCAGGGAAAAGTGCTCGTTGCTGAGGGTTCCGAAGCGCAGAATCCCGTTGCCGCCGGTCGGGGCCAGGGTCTGGTCGAACTGCCAGAGAGGGGCCTGACGGCCAAGCTGGGTCATCAGCGCCGACCAGTCGATGCCGGTGGAGTTTTCGTCGTCGAGGGCCACGTCGAAGATGTGGGCCTCGATCAGCACTTGTTTGGGCGGCACGTCGAGGCTCCGGATGATTTGCTCGATCCGCCTCAGGTTGTCGGGCGTTTCGCGAATCACGAACGTGCTCTCCAGGGACACGGAGGCACCGCCGGTTCCGCCCCCGCCGGAGGCGGCCTGGCCGAAGGCCGGGATGCGGCCGATCGCCAGGGACAGGATGCCGCACAGCAGGCCGGCCGCGAGCATCACGCGCAGGGTTCTTGTTCGTTTCATGATCTGATTTCCTCCCCTTCGGCCGTCACATGCCGCCCGCGGTGCCGCCGGTCGTCCCGCCGCCGCCCGAACTGCCGCTGGAACCGCCGCTGCCGCCCGATCCCGAAGAGGCGGCGCCCGAATCGACCCGCTGGACCTGGAGCATCTGCTTGTCGGGGTCGAACCGGGGAAGCACCATCTGGATGGCCTTCACTAGTGTATTCCTGTCGATATATTTCAGTTTGAATATCCGTTCCTGCATCTGGCGGTTCTCCATCGAGACGTCGAACACCTCGAGGAGCCGCGCGATCTCGTCGAGCTTCGGCCGGGGGGCCAGCACGATCAGCGAGTTGGACCGCTCGTCGGCCTGGATGCTCCAGCGGCCCGACGACGAGGCGCGGGGCGCGGCCGACACGGTGGCGGCGGTGCCGCCCGCTCCGCCCGCCGGGGCCCCGCCCGCGGAGGGCGTGGAAGCGGCCCCGCCCGGGGCTCCGGCACCGCCGGCGGACGCGGGGGTTCCGGCGCCTCCGGCGGCGGGAGCTTCGGCAGGGGTCGTTCCTCCGGAGGAAGCGGCGGCGGCCGAAGAGGAGTCCATCGCCGAGGCCGTGGAGGAGCGCGGCGCAGACTGGACCGATGCCGCCTCGTCGGGCTGGTTGGCGAGTTGCTGCAGGGTGTTCTCGACCAGCGGCAGGATCTCGTAGGCCATGGCGTGGCGCAGGAAGAAGACGCGGGTCTCGAGGGGCTCCTCGCCCACACGGTAGACCCAGACGACGCCGTCGCGCACCTCGTATGAGTAGCCGTTGGTCTTGAGCACCGTGTCGAGCGCGGTGCCAACCGGGATATCCTGGAAGTTGATCGTCGTCTGGCCGCTGATCGGGTTCTTCGAGACCATGTTCAGGTTGGCCTTGTTGGCCAGCAGCCGCACCAGGTCGGCGAGCTGGACGTCGCGGAACTCGAGCGACACCTTGATGCTCGACAGGTCGCGCAGGGCGTTGTCACGCTTCGGCGCGAGACTGACCGACTTGACCGGCTGGTCAGGCTCGGGCACCACCACCGGGACGGGTTTCGCCTTCTTCGGGAAAAGAGGCTGAGACTGGGCTACAGCGGTCTTCTTCACCGGCACGATCATCGATTTGGGAACCGTCAGGTACGTCTTCTTCGCGATCTTCGCCGGGGCGGTCGCGACGGCCGGCGCGGGGGCGCCCGGGAGCGGCGCGATCGGCGTCTGCACGCGGCGCACCTTCACCACGGCACGCTTCGGCTCGGCCGGCGGCACGGCTTCCTCTTCGACCGTCACCGTCTCCTCCTCGATCACCTTCGCGATACGCGCCGGGGAGGTCGAACGGGCGGGGGCAGGCTTGGCCACGGGCTTCGACGCAGGGGTCGCCGGCGCGACCGCCGTGCGGGCGGGACGCGCCCGAACGATCGGGCCTGGCTCGGGAACGGCGACGGGGGGCCGTTCGGGCTCAGGCTCTGCAACCGCCCTGGGCGCCGATTTCCGGACAACACCGGGCCTCGGTTCGGCGGCCGGCGGAGAGGCCTTGACGACGGGTTTCGCGACCGGCACGGCAGACTTCACGGGCGTGGCCGTGACGGATGAGGAAGGCGAGCCGATCTCGATGCCGGCCTCCCGGAACTGTGCCCGGAGCTTCGCGGCCTCCTCCTCCTTGAAGTCCTCGTCGAGCAGGGTGACGAGCTCCTCGCCCCGGCTCCGTACGAGATCAACGGGAATCGGCTTGCCCGCCATGTTCAT
>CAYMEN010000079.1:0-4322 GCA_964389325.1 uncultured bacterium
AGCCCGCGGCGATCGACCTGGTGTATGACCTGACCCGCGGCCAGCCCTGGCTGGTGAATGCCATGGCGCAAAAATGCGTCTGGCACCTGGTCCCCGAGGAGACCCGGGCTCCCGTGACGACGGAGCACATCATGAAGGCCAAGGAGATGCTGATCGCCGAGCGCGCGGTGCATCTCGACAGCCTGGCCGAGCGGCTGAAAGACCCGCGCATCCGGCGCGTTGTCGAGATGATCCTGGTGGGGGGCATCGACCCGACCGTCGCGGAGGGCGAGGATTTCCGGCTGTGCCTCGATCTCGGGCTGGTCTCGGTCGAAGACGGCACGCCACAGATCGCTAACCCGATTTACCGGGAAGTCATCCCGCGGGTGCTCACCCAGGGAAGCCAGCTGGCGATTCCGCGGCCGGAGTTCACCTGGCGGCGGCCCGACGGGTCTCTCGACCTGGCGGCGTTGATGAAGGAGTTCCAGCGCTTCTGGCGCCGACATTCAGACGAATGGGAACGGGTCTCCGAGTATCCCGAAGCGTTTCCGCACCTGCTGCTCATGGCTTTTCTGCAGCGCATCCTGAACGGCCAGGGCCGAATCGAGCGCGAATACGCGGCCGGCCGGGGCCGGGTCGATCTGGCCATCGAGTGGCAGTGCCGCTGGATCGTCATCGAGATCAAGCTCGTCCACCCCGCCGACGGCCGCGACGGCACCCTCGCCGAAGGTCTGCGCCAGGTCGCGCGGTATCGCGACACGGTCGGAGCCGACGAAGCCTGGCTCGTTCTCTTCGACCGGCGGCCGGCTTCCCGGCAAAAGTCCTGGGAAGAGCGCCTCACCTGGGAAGAACACCCCGACCCCACCGGCCATCCGGTTCACATCACCGTCATCGGCGCCTGAGGGAACAGTCTATTTGTTCTGAATGACTCAATAAGCGGGGGCGGCAAGCTTGAAATGGCAGGTTGCGAGAAATGACCGCCGAAATGCTACAGGAATCTGAGATATCCATTGCTGCACTGAATCTGATCGACCAGACATCAGCCCCTGCAGCGAAGGTGACGCTTTTTCGATCTCTGTTCAGGGGGCGGGAGGATGTTTATCCGCGCCGTTTCGAGAGTCAGAAGACAGGAAAGAGCGGGTATGCTCCGGCCTGCGCGAATGAATGGGATCGCACGCTGTGCGACAAGCGAGCCGTCAAATGCAGCCGATGTCCAAACCGCCGCCTTCTTCCCGTAACGGATGAAACCATCTTTTGGCATTTGTCCGGGCGGGATACGAAAGGACTTCCCTTTGTCATGGGAGTATTCCCGATTCTGCGGGACGAAACATGTTTTTTTCTGGCAGCGGATTTTGACAAGAAAGATTGGCGAAATGATGCCGTGGCTTTTCTGGAAACCTGTCATCGGGAGAATATTCCCGTTGCTATCGAACGATCACGTTCCGGCGAAGGCGGGCATGTCTGGATGTTTTTCGAACAATCTGTTCCGGCCGCCCTGGCGAGAAAACTCGGTTCATTCCTGCTGACCCAAACGATGGAACGCAGGCCGGACATCGGACTCGACTCGTATGACCGGCTCTTTCCCAATCAGGACACACTCCCGAAAGGCGGCTTTGGAAACCTGATCGCTCTTCCCCTCCAAGGCGCGGCTCGAAAGCAGGGGAACAGCGTCTTTCTCGACGATCGTTTCGTTCCCTTTGCCGACCAGTGGGCCTATCTTTCCGGCCTTCGGCGTATTCCGCGGGCTCGGGTGGAGGAAATCGTCAGGAAAGCGGAAGAAAAGGGCAACATCGTAGGTGTGCGCCTGGTCCCACGGGACGAGGATGATGAAACCCCCTGGGGTATTCCGCCCTCGAGTCGTCGCAAGGACCCGCCAATCACGGAACCTCTTCCACGGCCCGTCGAAATCATCCTTGGTGATCAGATTTATATATCAAAAGATATTCTTACGCCGGGGCTTTTGAACAGGCTCATCAGGCTGGCAGCGTTCCAGAATCCCGAGTTTTACAGGGCGCAGGCAATGCGTCTGTCAACCTTCAAGATTCCCCGACTCGTCGGCTGTGCGGAGGACCACCCCAGGCACATCGCTCTTCCTCGCGGCTGTATTGATGACGTTCGACACCTTTTTTCGGATTTGCGAATCGAAACGATCATTCGGGATGAAAGATATTCCGGAGCACCTTTGTCCGTTTCTTTTCAAGGTAAGCTCCGTGACGATCAGGTCGCAGCCGCGACAGCGATGGCCGCCCATGACATGGGAATTCTCGCTGCAACGACGGCTTTCGGCAAGACCGTTATCGGGGCGTGGCTGATTGCCAAGCGCGGCGTCAATACCCTGGTCGTGGTGCATCGCCGGCAGTTGCTGGACCAGTGGGTGGAACGGCTTTCCGGTTTTCTGGGTCTTCCCGCCAAAGCGATAGGCCGGGTTGGCGGCGGAAAGAAGAAACCGACCGGGCTTGTGGACGTCGCGGTCATTCAGAGCCTCGTACGAAAGGATGTGGTCAGTGACCTGGTTGGAGAATACGGCCATCTCGTTTTCGATGAATGCCACCATTTGTCAGCCCAGAGTTTCCTGCAGGTGGCTCGAAAGGCGAAGGCAAAATTCATCACCGGTCTGTCGGCCACCGTCACGCGCAAGGATGGACAGCACCCGGCCATTTTCATGCAGTGCGGCCCGATTCGTCATCGGGTCGATGCTCGTGCCCAGGCCAGGGAACGGCCATTCACCCATTCCGTCTTCGTTCGTCCCACGGGATTTCGCCCGATCAAGCCCCCCGATCCGGATCTCAGAGTTCAATTTCATGAGCTTTATGACGAGTTGCTGTTGGATGGCTCCCGGAACCGTCTCATCCAGGAAGACATTCTGAATTCCGTTGGCGAGGGGCGTTCTCCGTTGGTATTGACCGAACGCCAGGAGCACCTCGAAGAGCTGGTCCGACGCCTCGATGGAAGAATCCCTCATTTGATCGTTCTCCATGGGGGAATGAAACGCAAGGAGATGAAATCCATCCAGGCGCGGCTGAAAGAAATTCCCGAGGACGAGAAACGCGTTGTGGTTGCCACGGGGAGATTCATTGGTGAAGGGTTCGACGATTCAAGATTGGATACCCTTTTCCTGACCCTTCCCGTTTCCTGGCGTGGAACCATCGCCCAGTATGTGGGGCGGCTGCACAGGCAGAATGACAGGAAGCGTGAGGTTCGCGTGTATGACTATGCCGATCTCGATGTGCCGATGTTATCGAGAATGTTCGATCGGCGTTGCCGTGGGTATGAGGCCGTCGGATACTCGATTCTGCTTCCTGCCAGCGCGGTTCCGGGATGGCCAACAGATGTTCCGCTCCCCGTGGATCCGGAATGGAAGAGGGAATACGCTGCAAGCGTTCGCCGGCTGGTCATGGATGGGGTTGATTCGCCTTTGGCCAACCTGTTTGTCCTCGCAGCCCGTCACCAGGATGATAAAATGACAGTCGAGTTGTCCCGGCAAGCGCAGCCGTTTTCCAACGGGGAGGAGTCGCGGGCCCGAAGTTACACCGAAGCGTTTCTTTTTCGCCGTCTCGAAACTCTGCCGCAAACCCGTGGCCGGTTCCATCTGAACCTTGTTTTACCAATTCCATTCGATGAAAATGGCCTCATGGAAGTCGACTTGGTGTGCGCGGAAGCCCGTCTGGCAATCGAATTGGACGGCCCTCATCATCTTTCCGGGCCCGATGCTTATCGCAGAGACCGCCGGAAGGACGCTTTACTCCAGGAGCATGGTTTTTTTGTCCTGCGTTTTCTGGCCGAAGACGTTGGAAAACGTCTCGATGATGTTCTTGACATGATTCACCGCGCCCTGGCTCACCGTCACCAGAAAACCAATGGAAGGTGATTGGGGGAACGTGGGAATTCGGGCCATGAAATATTTTTGTGCAATTCGCCGAGTTACTTGCGATTGTTTTTTGCTTTTGTTCGATGTCCGGTTCTGCCGTAGGGGGCACGAGGCTCTTTCGCGGTATGCGAATCGGCGGGTTGAGAGGGTGTAAGCAGGGCTTCGAGCTCGGCACGGGAAAGGCCGGTGAATTCCGCCACGGTCTCGAGCGGGATGTTTTTCGCCAGCATGGCGGCGGCAATCTCTTTGGCCTTTTCCGTCTTTCCGGCGGTCTTGCCACCGTTCCAGCCATCGGTCCAGCCATCGGTCCAGCCTTCTTCGCGGGCAGTGTCGAAGGAGTTCTTCATATCGCGGTAGTATTTGAGGCTGTCTTCATACTGGCGGGCTTCGGTCGGGGTGAATCGGGCGATTTCCGCCGCGGAGAAGAGCTTTTTGAAAATACGTTCACGGAAACGATCGGGGATGCGGTCGAGGC
>CAYMEN010000080.1:0-4254 GCA_964389325.1 uncultured bacterium
CCATCGTGCGCGGCCGGCCGTGTCCCGGCGGCGCGCCGTGCCGGCGACGGGAGTGTCGCTACGGTACGCGCGTCTGCATGGAAAGCGTGTCGGTCGAAGCCGTGACGGCGGCCGCCGACAGTCTGCTCGAGAAAGGAATCAGAACATGTTGATCGTCCAGGATCCCCTCGCCGACGTGATCCGGCGACTCCAGACGGAGGGCTGCCCCGGAAACGTCCTGATCATCGATCACCCGGCGACCGGGTATTACATCCAGATCGCCGGCGGCATCGACTCGCCCCATCTCCATGTCGAAGCCGTCAGCAACAGGTTTCTCGAGCCGGACCGGCAGTTGTCGCCGGAACAGGAGAAGATGCTCGAGCAACTCGGCTGGGCCGCTCCCGCGAAAGGCTGTCCGAACCATGCCATCGATTGTCAGAGTCATGGCGATGAAGATCGGCATTGGCTCGCGAACCTGATCGAAAAAACGTTCTCCTCCGTCTACGGCATTTCGAACCGCAACGCGCTGGTCATGAAGCTGAGCCTGGAAGTCGAGTTCTCATGACGCATCGGCTCGAGAGCATCCTGATATCGCGAACCGACCGCATCGGCGACGTCGTTCTGACGCTGCCGGTGTTCACGGCCCTGCGACAGTTATGCCCTCGGGCGAAGCTCATCGCCCATGTCCGTTCGTACACGGCCCCCCTCCTGCTGGGGCATCCCGACATCGACGAGATACTGCTCGATGACCCGGATGGCGTCCAGCAGCCATTTCTCGACCTGGTCCGCCAGATTCGCTCGCGCAAGCCGGACGCCGCCATCCTTGTGCATCCGTCCGGCAGAGCCATCACGGCCTGCTGGCTCGCCCGGATTCCCCTCATGGCCGGCCGCGCATCGAACATCTGGCAGTTTCTGCTGACCCACCGGCTCGTTCAGAACCGCTCGCGCAACGAGAAGCACGAGGCCGAGTACAATCTCGACCTGCTGACCGGGCTCGGATTTTCCCCTCCCCGAACGCTGCCGAAGTTATATATCAATAGTTATACAAAGGAATGGGCCGCGCGCCGTCTTGCCTCCGCGGGCATGACAGCACCCCCGGTGTTCGTCCATCCCGGACACGGCGGCTCGGCACACAACCTGCCGCTGGGCCGGTACGTCGAGCTGGTTTCGGGGCTCCGCGGCGCCGAACTGCCGGTCGTGGTCACCCTGGGCCCGACCGAGCGGAGTCTGGCCGAAGCTTTCGGTCCTTCCGTGCCGGGCGAGTTCACCGTGATCGACGATGCGCCTGACGCAGCGCACCTTGCGGCGCTTCTCGCGTCGGGCTTCGGATTCGCCGGCGGTTCCACCGGGCCTATGCATCTCGCCGCCGCCGCGGGAATCCATACCATCGCGTTTTTCCCACGCCGGGAGGCAATGACCCCCTACCGCTGGGGACCGCTCGGTCCCCTGGCCCATGTTCTGATGCCGCCTGAAGAAGCCGGCGACCACCCGGATGCGATGTCGAAACTCGACATCTGGGCGGCCGTCGCGATCCTTGCCGGACTTGTCAGACCCTCACGGAAGGGGCTGACCGGATGACGGAGCCCCTCCAGATCAACGAGGTTCTGACGGTTCCGGCCGCCGATCTCCAGTGGAGCGCGGCGCGAGGCTCGGGGCCCGGCGGCCAGAACGTGAACAAGGTCGCATCGAAGGTCGAGCTCCGCTTCGACCTGAACGGCACGACAGCCCTTTCCCCGGCCGTGAAGGATCGACTGCGCGCCATCGCCGGAAACCGGATCGATGCCGATGGGCGCCTCCTGATCACCTGTCAGGAAAGCCGCGACCAGCGCTCCAATCTCGAAGAAACGCTCCGGAAGCTGCGCGATCTCATCCTGAAGGCGCTCACCCCCCCGAAAAAGCGGCGACCAACAAAGCCGACCCGCGCCTCGAAAGAACGCCGCCTCGCCGGCAAACGCGCCCACGCCGAGAAGAAACGCCGCCGCACATCGGATAGCGAGTAGTATATTGCGCCCCGGGCGGATCACGTTCCGCCCCTACGCCGGGAAGACCCACCATTGGTGTGCAGGGGCACATGGTCATGCGCCCAGGGTACAAATGCGAGTGCCACGATTCCAGATTTCCGACCGAACGTCAAACCGGGGGTTCCTTGCGGAACCCCCGGTTTGGATTGGCTGTCGGGAACGCTTACTTCGCGGGTTTCTTCAGGGCCTTGGCCTTCTGGGCTTCCTCGAAGCGCTTGAACGCCTCGATGGTGCGAGAATCGTTGGCGCCGTATTCGCTTTTGAGATTGAAGTAATTGATGTAGAGAGCGTTGATATCCGCTTCCGAGGCGCCGGCCCAGTCGGTATCCTTCCACTCGGCGTTCTTCTTCTCGACGTTGAAGTCATAGGCCTGGGAGAGCTCTTCACCGACGGAGCAGCTGGTCGCCTTTCCGCCCTTGACCAGCATCTCCTGGCCGGAACCGTTCTTGCCGCGGACGGCGACGGCGCCCTGGACGACGGAAAGAACCGATTTGCCGCGGGAACTCACGGCCACGTCGAACACGGTGCCGCGAATGCCGGCGACGAGGCTCGGCGTTTCGATCAGGAACTCGGAACCGCGCTTGACGAACTTGAACCAGGTCTGGCCTTTGAACACCTTCAGCGCGGTCGGCTGCAACTCGACCATCGTCATCGGCTTGATGCGCATGCGGGTGCCGTCGCCGTAGACCAGCTCGGCCTTCGATTCGCGCAGCGTCTCGATCAGATCGCCGGCGAACAGCGGGGAAGCGTCGGTGATGACATCGGAGAGCACCTTGCCGACGCGGGTCAGCTTGATCTGGCCGCCGATGATCGACAGTTTCACGTCGAGCGGCTGCATCTGGGGCTCGGCGGCCCATGACGCGCACGACAGGACGGCAATCAATACGGCGACGAAGCACATCATTTTCCGAATGTTCATACCTGCCTCCAAGTGATGATGTTTCTTGAATTATACGGGCGAATGCCGGGGGCGTGTCAAGCAGCTCTACAAGGTCATCGGCAACGAACCGGCCGGTGCGTTCAGCTCCCCGGTTTCGCGACGGGTCCGCCTGGACCGCGCCATCCGGGCGCCGGCGGCTCACTTCCCCCAGCGTGGGGGTCGGGTCCGGATCGGACGCAGTCAGCAAGAAGACGGGCAAGCGACTCGGTCGCGACATCGAGGTCGTCGTTCACGACCACGCGGTCATACTCGCCGCTGTGCGCCATCTCCTCGCGGGCGTTTTTCAACCGCTGCTGAAGGACCGCCTCGGAATCGATATTCCGCTTCCGGAGTCGATTTTCGAGACTTTCGATCGAGGGCGGCATGATGAAAACGAGAACGGCGTCGGGGTATACCTTCCGGATCTTGAAGGCGCCCTGCACGTCGATATTGAGCAGAACGTGTTTTCCCGAATCACGCTGGCGGTCGAGAAAGGCCCGCGGCGTCCCGTAGTAGTTGCCGTGCACGACAGCCCACTCGGCGAACAGGCCCTCTTTGATCTCGGCCTCGAAGCGTTCCGGCGTGTAAAAGAAATACTCCTGGCCATCCCTCTCGCCCCCGCGCGGCCCTCGAGAGGTCGCGGAAATCGAGTAGACCATGTCCGGGAACTGCTCGATCATCCGGTTACACAGCACGGTTTTTCCCACCCCCGACGGACCGGAGATGATGAACAGCATGCCGCGCACCGCCCCGGCGCCTCGTGTATCCATCACTTTTTCCGCACCAGGAGGGATTTGCCGTCCATCGCCGCGGGCTGCGGCACGCCGAGCAGCTCTAGAATAGTAGGTGCTATATCACACAAGCTGCCGCCGCCGCGGAGATCGAACGAGTGGCGCGTCAGCAGGCAGAACGGCACGTGGTTGACGGTATGTTCGGTGAATGGGCCACCGGTCTTCGGGTCGACGAGCTGTTCCGCATTTCCATGGTCGGCGGTGATGAGGCAGTCATAGCCGAGATCATACGCGACCGGAATGATTTTCGAAAGCACGCAGTCGACGGTGGTCACGGCTTTCACGGCCGCGTCGACGATGCCGGTATGGCCCACCATGTCGCAGTTGGCGAAGTTGACGACGACGCACGGGAAGCGGCGCGAGCGGATTTTCTCGAGCAGGGCCTCCCCCACCTCGAACGCCGACATTTCCGGCTTGAGATCGTAGGTCTTCACTTTCGGCGAGGGAATCAGCTGCCGTTCCTCGTGGGGAAGCGCCTGCTCGACGCCGCCGTTGAAGAAGTAGGTGACATGCGCGTATTTCTCGGTTTCCGCGATGCGGAACT
>CAYMEN010000081.1:0-4080 GCA_964389325.1 uncultured bacterium
ACCGCGACACGAGGTCATGCACGCGCATGCCGCCCCGGAACATCCTGCCGACGCGTTTGAGCACCTGGTCCGCGGCCGATTCCCCATACCGTTCATTCAGGTCCCGGAAATGGTCGAGGTCGAGGAGCACGAGCGAGAGCGGCTCCTTGTGGCGCTGAGCCCGACAGAATTCTTCCAGAAGCCGCTGGTGAAAATGCTTCTGGTTCGACATGCCGGTGAGATTGTCCGTCGTCGCGAGGTAGAACAGCCGGGCGCGGTGGATCGCGAGCGAGGCCTGGGCCGCGAACACCTTCAGCAGCTCCTGATTGTGCTCGTTGAATACGACACCGGGATCCTTCGAATCGAGATAGAGGACTCCGATCGTGACGTTCTCGTTGCGGAGCGGGGTCACGGCGACGGCCCGGATGCCGCGCTCGATAGCTTTCTTCGCCTCGGTCGAGGTGGCTTCGTTGCCCTCGTGCTCGACGATCGTCTTGCCGGTCCGGAAGCACTGCATGACGAGCGAGGAGGTTGCAAGCATATCACGCGCTATTTCACGAGCACCCATCTGGCGCTGGACGACCGTTTCCAGCCGATCCAGTTCCTCGTTGAACAGCATGATGAAACCGCGGCCGGCCCCCGTCACCTTCATCGCCATCTCGATGGTGAACTCGAGCAGCTTCTGGAAACTGAAAATCGAGTTGAGGGCCATGCTCACCTCGAGAATGCCCGACAGATCGCGCACCTTCTCGGCCACCTCGACCTCGGTTGCCCGGATGGCCGGGTGAAGTTGCGGCGGGATCTTGCCCCGAAGATCGTCGAACATGCGCCGGACGGATTTTTCGTTCTGCGTCAGGAAAAACGGGAAGATCACCGGCAACGACCACTATCGGGAGGAGTTTGCTGCGGCGGAAGATGTCGTCGCTCAGCTTCACCCGGTTACCGGCCCCGATCGTCACGAGAAAACCGGGCGGGATGCGCTTGTCATCGACCCAGGTGCCGAGCGGGCTCTGGAGGTCCTGGATGGTGACCTCGCCGCGCCGGTTCAGCTGAAGCTGGACATGCTCGACCGCGATGCCGCGGGCCTTGATTCTCACGCCGCAAAGTTCGCTGCTGCCGATCGTGACGCCGTTCGAATCGGGCTGGAGCTGCCCCGTATAGAGAGTCTTTCCACCCAGATCGATGATGCGAAAATCCATGATGTATTCCTCGACAGGGGTCTCGTATCTTCCGCGCGCCCGTTTCGACGCGCCTTTCTTCCGCCTCCAAGTATACCTCACCGCCCGCTGCCGGGCTATCCCGTATTCATGAAACGCATCACCCCGGCTCAGGGAGCCGGGGTGATGATCGACAGCACATGAGGGCACCCCTCACTTGAACCCGTATTTCTCGAATTGCAGATTTCCGTTCGGCGCCTCGTTGTAATCGCCGGCGCCGAGATACCAGGTTCCGTCGCGGTCCTGGGCAAGAAACCGGTTCATGACGACGGGCGGTTTCACGCGCCCCGATGAAGTGACCTTGCCGAACTTGTCACAGCTGGCCCAGGAGTATTCGCCCTTGAAGCCCGCGGGCGGGATATAGGTGAGGAGCGACGAACCGTCTTCCCCGACCAGCCACAGCTTCGGATTGGTGTGTTCCTCGATCTGCAGACCGATGTCGTTGAGCTTCTTCCCGTCAGGGGTCTCGATGACGAGATGGCCGATCTTTGTCTGGTCGTCCCACTGGAGTCGGGCGAGATTGCCGGCCGGGTCGAGAGCGAAGCCCGACCATTCCCAGTGCATCTCGCGCAGAACGCTTCCGTCAGGATTGAACACACACAGCACCTGGCGGCCCGTGTCGGCGACGAAGACGTTGCCCGCCGTGGAAACGTCGACGAACGTCGCCTGCAGAAATCTGCCGGGCTCATCGCCCTGGCCGCCGTATGTCTTCGACACCTTGCCGTCGAGGCCCATCAGAACGACCTCCTGGGTATCGGAACGAAGCGCGAGCACGCCTTCCACGGCCTCGGAGGCATCGAGCTTGAGGGCGATATCTTCGAGCATGGCGCTGGTCGTTCCGATATCGAGCTCGTGAAGAAGCTTCGCATCGGCCGAAAAATGCAGAATGCGCCCACCGACCGTGTCGGCAACCCAGAATTCCCCGCCGTGAACCCTGAACGACAGGGGCCCCCATGGCTGGAGCTCTTCGATCCCCGGCTGGTTGTTCTGGTTGATGAACCCGACCTGGGCCTTTTCCGTGCCATATCCGAGCGTCAGAGCGTCGGCCGAGAAGGCCGGGCCAAACGTGAGAGCAAGAACCGCAAGGGCGAGGGACGTGATCTTCATGTCGCAAGTTCCTTCATGTTCGTTTTCGATCGTTTATTGATTCCTGTAGAACAAAAGCCACTTCTGCGTTCTCGTTCGTGCTGAGCCTGCCGAAGCACGAGAGGTGGCCGTGGAGAATGACTGCGAAGGGGGCCATCCTTGATGGTGCTGCAACTGGTCGGTTCCCCCTTCACAGGAATTCTACCATCATCTGCCGCAAACGGGATGTGCGGGTGATAAAAAAGCGTTCCGGGCGCGTCGCGATGCACCTCGCCGCATCAATAGCATGTCGCTCCGTCATCCCAGAATTGCCAGCAGATGTTGGCGGTCGTTCGACAGCGCGTCGAGCAGTTCGAGCTCGGCATGCCAGGTCTCGGCTTCTTCCTGCGATATCGCGAGGCTGTGCCGCGCGAGGGCGGAGTCGAGTTCGTCCTGCGTGAGGCCGAACCTCCCCTCGATCACATCGACACGATGCCGGCAGGATTCGATACGGGATTCGGTCTCGGCCAGCTTCAGCAGAAGCGCCTCACGAAGCAGCCGGGCCGTCGCCACGGCGTCACGATGTTTTCCATCGGCGGGTTCGATGCGGTGCGCGTTCACGGAGTTCACCTCAGCGAATGTATACAGTTGTCTATATTCTGACAGGTATGCAATCACACGGGACCTCCCTCGTCACATCGGCCGGTAACGCCGCAGGATGCCGATCACGACGCCCTTGATCGTGACGTCGCAGCCCTCGACGACGATTGGCGGCATCGCCGGGTTCGACGGCTGGAGCCGGACCCGGCACCCTTCGTGATACAGCCGCTTGAGCGTCACCTGCTCGTGGTCGAGGCATGCGATGACCATCTCGCCGTTCGGGGCCGTGTCACGCTTCTCGACAACGACGAGGTCGCCGTCCCGGATTGCCTCGTCGATCATCGACTCGCCACGCACCCGCAGGACAAACGTCTCGCCCCGTCCGATCATGCACTCGGGCAGCGTGATCGTCTCGTTCCAGTCGGACATCTCGATCGGACGGCCGGCGGTGACCGTTCCCAGGAGCGGCACGTCGACCCCGCCCGCGGCCGCCGGCGGCGCCTTCACCTGGAGGCCACGCGAACGACGCGGAAGCGCATCGAGATGCCCTTTGTCGACCAGCATGCGCAGATGCTTGTGTACCGTCGCCGGCGATGAGAGGTGCAGCCCCGTGCAGATTTCTGCAATGGTGGGAGCGTATCCGTGGCCGGCGAAAAAGGAGCGAACGAACTGTAAAACAGCCTGCTGCTTCGGGGTCAGCGGATCAGGGGACATGGCGCGCCTCCAACCATCATTCGATACCATCATCCTAGGCGAACAAAAGGCGAATGTCAAGCGAAAACATGACGAACATTCATATCAGTCAGCATGCACGTTTTCTCGATTGCCCCGTGAAACACGCGGTTACAACCTGCTATACTTCTATCCGCAGAGTCCGGGAGTTGCATCTTCTCGAGCCCTGCAGAATGTGAGCCCCCCGCTCGCCCTGAACCTGTCGAAGGGCGGTTTGAGCATCTGCCTCATCTGCGGATGAATGTTCTGAGCTGAATGAAATCCAGAACCGAGAGGAACTTTCGTCATGAAACGACTTGTCCTGGCCGCCACGCTCTCGATGTCACTCGTCCAGGGAGCAGCGCCCTGTTTCGCCGCCGACGCCCCGGTGCCGACGCCCTTTTCCTACACCGTCCCGGCCGGCGGCTTCTCCCGGACGATCCGGATCATGCACGTCGCCAGCGGCACGCCGCGGCTCGCCCACATGGGCCTCCACAAGGGCGGCGAG
>CAYMEN010000082.1:0-3939 GCA_964389325.1 uncultured bacterium
TTTCAAGGGGAGAAATTATGAGCGAGACACCGAAGACCGATTTGCTGCCCGAGGGTGAGGGCATCATCTGCCCGAGCTGCGGCAGATTCGTTGGGGCGTACGAGCGGTGCCCGCACTGCCAGACGGTCGTTCACAAGCGGCTGCCGATCATTTACATCAAGCGGTTCGCCGTGTTCGGGTCGGTCATAGGCCTGATCCTCATGTGGTTCGCCGCCCTCCAGCGCGAGGTGCCCCTGCAGAAGATCGGCGAGATCAAGCCCCAGCACAACATGGCGCTCGTGCGGTGCGTGGGCAAGGTGACCGGCATCCGGGCCATGGAGGACAAGAACACCTTCCAGATCAAGCTCGACGACGACACCGGCATGCTCACCCTGTCGGGGTTCGACAAGCTCCGCAAGTTCCGCGAGTATTTCAAGGACCGTTTCCCGGCCGAGGGCGACCTGATCGAGGTCACCGGCAACCTGAGCATCTCCGAGAAGTTCGGCGAGTCGATGTTCGTTTCCGATCCGCGCCGCATCAAGATCCTGAAGAAGTTCGAGGCCGAGCCGGCGACGATCGAGAACATCGACCTCGACTCGCGCGGCGCCGTGTTCCGCGTGCGGGTGAAGGTCGCGGCGACCCGCAAATACCGCGTCGGCACGAACATCACGGTCAAGGACGACACCGGTTCGATGGATCTGAACGTGTTCGACAGCGAAATGGACAAGCTCCCCGACCCGAAGCTCGCGGAAGCGCTCGGCGAAGTCGGCAACGAGTTCGAGCTCGTCGTTCTCGTCGACGCCTACAAGGGGAAGCCCCAACTGCGGCTCCACCACCCCGAGCGCGCCGAGTCGATCAAGAAGATCGCCGGTGCGGCGCCGGCCCAGCAAACAAAAGAGACTCCGGTGCTGAAAGCGATCGAGGTGCGGGAAGAGCGCGTGCGCGAGATCGTCACCGTCGTCGGCCGCGTCGAGCGGTCGAAGGAGTTCGCGTTCGGCACGAGCATCGACATCGCCGACGAGACGGGCACGATCAACGTCTGGCTGCGTGAGAACGTGCGCAAGAGCGTGACGCCCGACCTGTTCAAGACGGGCGCGACCCTGCGCGTCACCGGCGAAGTCGGCAAGTTCAAGGACCGCCTGCAGATCCTTCCCGCCTCGGATGCCGATCTGAAGGCCGAGGCCGCGCAGGCGGCACCCTCCCCCGCTCCGGCAGCGACGCCGGCCGCCGCTTCCGAAGCAGCGCCGGCTGCCGTTCCCCAGGGCGAGTAGGAGGATGCCGGCGATGGAATTTTTCACGATCCTCGGGTATACCCTGCTGGGGACGCTGGTCGGAGCGGCGTTTTCGCTCTTCCCGTCCCTTCACATCTACAACGTGGCGGGCATCGTGCTCGTCCTGTGGACCTACCTGGGCGACTCGATGCAGCACGCGGCGGTGGGGCCGTTCTTCATTTCGATGATCACCGCCTTCGCCTTCATCAACACGATCCCGATGACCTTCTTCGGAGCGCCCGACGAGTCGGCGCAGGTCACGATCCTGCCGAACACGATCTACTTCATGAACGGCAAGGGATACGAGGCGGCCGTCATCCAGGGGCTGGGCGCGCTGATCGGCGTCTTCCTGATGGTCGCTCTCACGCCGCTGTTCTATTACGTGCTGCCCTACGTCGACGTGGTGCTGTCGGCCCACATGCACTGGATCATCCTGCTGATCGTCGTCTACCTGGTGCTGAGCGAGTGGCCGAAGGGCTGCGGGTTCGGCACGACGCGGCTCGACCGGTTCAGCGAGGCGATGGGCAACGTGTTCGCCGGCCTGTTCACCTGGGTCGTGTCGGGCATCCTGGGCATCATCATCCTGTCGAAGAGCATCATCACGCACGAGATGGGGTTCCAGAACATCATGCCGGTGTTCGTGGGGCTGTTCGCGATTCCCTCGATCCTGCAGAACCTGGTCTCGACGCGGCAGGTTCCGAAGCAGCACATCTGCAAGGACATCGACGTGACCGCCAACGACATCGGGAAGTCGGCGTTCGTGGGCACCGTTTCGGGCGCGATCTGCGGCTACGTGCCGGCCATCACGGCGGGCATCGGCTCGATCATCGCGTCGCACGCCACGGCGATGAGCTTCTCGGCGCGCGGCGACGTGCTGTTCATTCTCGGCGGGGCAATCACGAAGTTTCTCTACTACGTCGGCGCCTTCCTGCTGATCTTCGTCATCACGCCCCTCACCCCGGCGGGCGTGGGGAAAGGCGGGCTCAACATCATCCTGCGGCCGATCTTCACGGCCGAGCCGGGCGATTACCTGATGGGCATCTCGGTCATTCTCGTCGCGGGCGGCATCTCGTTCTTTCTGCTGCTGTGGCTGTCGCGCTGGGTGCTCTCGTGGGTCGCCGACGTCGATTACCACGACCTGTACTGGGCGGCGTTCGTGGCCATCACGGCTCTCGTGGCGGCCCTGACGGGGTTCCCGGGGCTTTTCACGATGTTGGTCGGAACGGCGATCGGCTGCGTTCCGGTCTTCTTCCACGCGCGCAGGAGCAACTGCATGGGCGTGCTCCTGATTCCCATCTGCCTGAACATGGCGGGGTACGGCGACCAGGTCGCCGCCCTGTTCGGGCTCCTGTAGGAGGGAAGGCATGAAAGGTCTGACGCATTTCATCAGCGGCGTGACGCTGGCTTCCTTTTTCGCGCCCGCCGTGGCCGCAGCGGCCCTCACCAAGAGCGGGAATCCCGACGCGAGCGCCTCGTTCATCCTCGTGCTCGGCGGATTGTACGGTATTCTGCCCGACACGTTCGATTTCAAGCTCGGCCGGTTTTTCGCGAAAGAAGACGTGACGCTCGAGTTCGACCCGAACAACCCCGACCCGCAGGACATGGCGAACCAGGTCGGACAGGCCATCGACAAGGCGGCCGTCGAAGGGAAGTTCATCCAGATCCAGTATAATCCGATGCGCATGGGAGCCAATCTCTGGCGGCAGTATGTCGTCAGTTACGACGGTGAGAAGAACGAGGTTTCGGTCGTGATCAACGAGCTCGTGAACACGTCCCAGCTTCCCTTCCCCGGCACCGAGCCGCCGCCGGACAAGCGCATCGGCGTCTACAAGCTGAAGAACACGGTGTTTCTCGAGAAACGTCCGAAGCCCACCAGCGTCGATATCCTGTCTGGCCCGATGATGGGCTACGAGACGAAGGTCGTCGACGGGAAGAACGTCACCTCGGTCGAGTTTCTGCCCTGGCACCGCACCTGGAGCCACAGTTACATGCTCGGCCTGTTTCTCGCCGTGATCGCCGGGATGATCGCCTGGTGGTTCGCCCTCGAAAACTGGTGGCTCTACGGGCTCGTTTCGTTTCTCGGATACGCGGTGCACATCACAGAAGACCTGACCGGCCACATGGGCGGGTCGCTGATCTGGCCGTTCAACCCGAAGCGGTTCGACGGCTACTGCCTCTTCAAAGCCTCCGACCCGCGCACGAACTTCACGGTCGATTACACCTGCATGAGCATCCTGATCTTCAACCTCGACCGGTTCACGTTCGCCCAACCGGTCATTCCCCTGCCCTGGTATTCGTATTTCTTTTTCGTCACGGTCATTCCCCTGGCGATCTACCACGCCGTCTACGCCTGGGCGGAAGCGCCGATCGTGAAGGAAGGGGTTGCGCGGGCCGAGTCGCTGCTGGCCCAGCACAATGCCGCACGCAACGAAGAGGCGATCGCAGAACAGGACAGCATCACGGGATAACGTTCTACACTCACACGAATGGTATCGGGCGGACACCCGATACCATTTTTATGTATAGCGATATTATATGGTGTTGTTGCGATGGGATACGACGCCAATGAACGGGTTTGAACGAAACCACATCGTTCTGGCGGAGGAGGGGGGCGGGCGGTTCGCGAACCGCCCCTACGCTGGAGGGGTGCCCTTCAATGCGTAGGGGCGGGTTTGAAACCCGCCCCTAC
>CAYMEN010000083.1:0-3703 GCA_964389325.1 uncultured bacterium
GGGCCCAACCGGTTACTGCTCAGCGGGCCCACCGGGGGTGAAGATCCGGGGCCGGTTCTCAATTTTGCGCTGTTTGGGCCCCCCCCCCCAAACGGGGACATCGACGATTATCATGAAACCTATTAACCAGGAGAAAAAACCGCTCTGAATACAAAACACCGCCGAGTCGGAACCCGGCGGTGTTTTGTATAACCTGATCTATTATTTCTGGAGGTTTTCGGCCTGGCGGAGGGCGGCGGCTTCGCGCAGGAGCTTCATGCCGGCCTGGCTTCCGCTGTTCTCGACGGCGATCGAGAGGGCGCGGAACTCGCCGTCATCGAGGCCCTGGCAGCGCAGGACGAGCGAGCGGGCGAGGGGAGCGGCGAGCGGGGAGACCTGCTGGACGCCGACGAGGGCGACTTCGGCGGAGAGGGCGCGGTCGTAGGCGGCGAAGGCGGCTTCCATCGAGGAGGTCTCGAGGACCTTCTTGACGCACTCGACGGCGTCGAAGCGGCCGGAGCCGAACTTGTTGTCCTTGCCGGCGGTGCCGAGGTCGATCGCGGTTGACTCGGCAAGGCTGCGGACCTGCTCGATGGTGAGCTTCGGGTTCGCCTGGAGCATCAGGGCGACGAGGCCGGCGACGTGCGGGCAGGCCATCGAAGTGCCCATGTTGGAGACGGTGCCGTCGCTGGTGTTGCAGGAAATGACGCCGTAGCCGGGGGCGGCGATGTCGGGCTTCACGAGGGTCTGGCCGTCCCAGACGACCGGGCCGATGCTGCTGAAGTAGGCGATCGTGTCATCTTTCTTGGTGGCGGCGACGGCCCACGAGTGCGGGAACCCGCCGGGCGTGCCGACCTTGCCGGAGGGGCCGTTGTTACCGGCGGCGAAGACCGGAACCATGCCGGCAGACACCCAGGCGTTCACGGCATCCCAGAAGACGCGGTCGGTCGAGTCGTCAGAGCCCCAGGAGTTGCTGACCAGCAGCGGAGCGTCGTTGGTTTCGGGGTTGCCGTCGGGATCCATGACCCACTGCATGGCCTGCAGCAGCCAGGCGTCTTCGGCGCCGCCCTGCTTGTCGAACACCTTGGCGACGATGAGGCGGGCGCCCGGAGCGACGCCGAGGCCGTTGCCACCGGCGATGGTACCGGCGGTGTGCGAACCGTGGCCCTGATCGTCATAAGATTCGGGCTTGGCGGCGGGGGTGAAATCCTTGAACGCGATGACCTTGCCCTTGAGGGCCGGGTGCGCGGCGGCGGCGCCGGTGTCGAGGTGACCGACGACGATACCGGAACCGTCGATGTTGTAGTCCTTCCAGACCTCGGGGGCGCGGACTTTCACGATATTCCAGACGGGGGCTGCATCTTCGCGAATGATGCGGGTCGCAGGCCGCGGGTTGATCCATTTCTTGTATTCGACCGGCTTCACGGAAGCGACGTTGCCGAGGCTCTTGATGGTCTCGAGGTCGGACTTCGAGGCTTTGACGACTGCGCCATTCACGTTCCAGAGCGGGGTGATCGAGTCGCCCTTCTTGGCGATCTTTTTCTGGAGCAGATCGATGTTCGATTTGTTCGCCTTCTGAAGCCCGCGCACGACCTGGGCGTGGCTGCCGGTCTGAACGGTCTTCGTCGACTTGAACAGCACCAGATACTTGCCTGGAACGACGTCCGCGAACGCCGGTCCACCGGCGACGAACGTCGCGAGGGCGATGGCCAGAGAGCTGAGAACCTTCTTCATCTTGTACACTCCTTACTCAATTCTCAAAAGAACATTCATCAATGGTAGCACCACCCCGGAGAAGTCAACAAGGGGAAATAATCGTATATCAAAAACAATTGCGGGTGTGATGTGCGAAAGGTGTCGATCGTGCATCTAAGGTGTATACTACGTCAGTGAAATTCGTCGGATTGGTTGTATTTGCGGTTCTGCACGGGTATTTCGCGGCATGGCTGGCGGTCTGGATGCTGTTTTACCCGCGCGAGCCCCGTTACCTGGGGAAATGGCGCGTGCCGTTCACGCCAGGGCTGTTACCGTCGTCGCGCAAGACGCTCGAGGTCGCGATCGCCGAAGCCGTTTCCACCCAGCTTCTCCGGCCAGAAATTCTCGAGGAATCGGCAATCAGGCAGGGATTGCCCCGCCTGATCCGGTCAGCGCTTCCCGAGCATCTCGACGACCTTTCCACCGACCCGGAGTTCCAGGAAATGCTTTCGCAGGGCGTCGCGCAGGCGGTGAAGGAGTATCTTCGGTCGAAGAGCGGGCTGAAATCCGAGCTTCAGAACAATGCCATGGTTCCTTTCGGGAAAGTGGCCGGAATCACGATCGACGGCATTCTTTCAGCGCTCTGGATGCATCTCGAGGCAACGGTCGACCGGTTGTGCCGCTCGAACCGGTTCCGCGAGGCGATGAAAGAGTCTGTCCGCAAGCTGTCCACGGAACTGAAGACCGACGGAACGCCGGTGGCCGTGAAAGTCGAGACGATGGCCGGCCGGATGCTCGGTGCAGCCATGAATTCCCTCGACGTGCGGGCGATCGTCATCGAACGGCTGGGTTCTCTCTCGAACGAAGAGATCGAGAAACTTGTACACCTCACGGCCGGCAGGCATCTTCAATCGATCAAGAATGTCGCGGCCGTGATCGGCGTACTCTTCGGACTGCTCTCTGCGCTTCTATTCGGATGATGTTCGCGCAAAAAATATTTGCGCAAGGGCACAGGCCGATCGGCATCTTCTACAATCCTAAAACCCGCATCAGATGCGCGAAAAAAAAGTGCCCCCCCCCCCTTGCGCGAACCCCGTCGGTCGTGGTGTAATCTTATCCGGTTCGGTCGTCCGGTTCAAAAGACACCGGCCCAAAATTTTCCCTCGAAACAAGCACCAGGCGGCTTTTTGCTTCAGATGCAAAGATCACCGTCAAGGCTTTTCCTGTCTCTGAAACATCGTTTGCTGGTGCACGGGTCGGTGGAATTATCATCAGAAACCTGACAACGCGTCGGTTGTAACCGGCGGCAGAAATTACCGTTACAGGATCGGGAGCGAGGCAGCATGAAGCAGGGGCGGGAACTGCAGTACATCGTTGGTCGTGATAACGTCAAGAAAGCGTTCGATCCGGAACGCATCCGTTCGGCGATCGAGCGCGCCGGCAAGGCGACGGGCGAGTTCGGGTCGGTCGATTCGGCCCGCATGGCGAGCCAGGTTGTCAACGTTCTGGCTCATCGGCACCAGACGGGCACGCCGACAGTCGAAGAGGTTCAGGATGTCGTCGAGCACATTCTCATCGCGAACAACTACCTCCAGACGAACCGCTCGTATATCGTCTACCGCGAGCAGCACAAGCATATGCGCGAGGGCAAGCGCAGCTTCGTCGACGTCGTCAGTTCCATCAACGAGTATCTTGGCCAGCAGGACTGGCGTGTCAAGGCCAACGCCAACCAGGGCTACTCGCTTGGCGGCCTGATTCTCAACGTTTCCGGCAAGGTCGTCGCCAACTACTGGCTCTCGAACGTGTACACCCCCGAAATCGGCGAAGCGCACCGCAACGGCGATTTCCACATTCATGATCTCGACATGCTGTCCGGCTACTGCGCCGGCTGGTCGCTGCGCATGCTTCTCCAGGAGGGCTACAACGGGGTTCCCGGCAAGATCGAAGCCGGCCCTCCGAAGCATTTTCGCAGCGCCCTCGGCCAGATGGTCATGGGCCCACCGCCACCCCGCATCGGTGACCGTGGCAC
>CAYMEN010000084.1:0-3619 GCA_964389325.1 uncultured bacterium
TGTATCGCGGGGCGATTCGGTTGTGGTATCCTGAGGCGGTTTAAACGCGGAGGACAGATGTGAACCACGATTCTCAATTGAGCAAGGCAGCCAGAGAAGAAAAGGAGCGCGAGGCGACAGAGGCGCGAAAAGCCGCCGCACGCGCGCAGGACGAAGAAGACCAGAAGCTCTGGCAGCAGTACAAGGTTTCCCGTGACCAGCGGATCAAGGATTCGCTGATCATGAAGTACGCGTCGTTCGTCAAATACGTCGCCGGCCGTATCGCCGTGAACCTGCCCAGCAACGTCGAGTTCGACGACCTCGTCAGCTACGGCATTCTCGGCCTCATCGACGCGATCGACAAATACGACACGGCGCGCAACGTCAAGTTCAAGACCTATGCGAAGACCCGCATCCGCGGCGCCATTTTCGACGAACTTCGCCTTCTCGACTGGACGCCGCGTTCGATCCGCCAGAAGGCCCGCAAGCTCGAAAAGGCCTATGCCAAGCTCGAAGGCAAACTGGGCCGCGACGCGACCGACGAGGAGATCGCCGAGTTCCTGAAAATCGACATCTCCGAACTGCACAAGCTGTTCGACGAGACGAAGAAGTCGCTCCTGCTCTCGCTCGACGAGATTTTCTACGACGACGAGGAAGGCTCCTCCCGCTTCGACTTCGTCGAGAACCAGAAGAGCGACAACCCTCAGCTGAAGATCGAGGAAGCCGAAGCCAAGCGCATTCTCGCCGACGCGATCTCAAAGCTGTCCGAGCGCGAACGCATGGTCATCACCCTGTATTACTACGAAGATCTGACCTCGAAGGAAATCGGAAAGATCCTCGGCGTTTCCGACTCGCGCGTTTCCCAGCTGCACACGAAGGCGATCCTCCGCCTGCGCGGCCGCCTCGCGCGCCTCCGCGACTCCCTCGTGGAAGACTGACCGCCCGGGCACGGGGTTCACCACAAAGACACAAAGACCTCACCACAGAGGCACAGAGACACAGAGTCCTTTTCGACTCTTCATTCTCTGTGCCTCTGCGTCTGCCATGTCTGTTTCACCTGGAGAACCAATCCGCAGATTACGCTGATGAAGCAGATGCCGCTGAGAAATCCTGAAGATCTTCATCTGCCCTCCATCTGCGGATCGGTTCTTCCGGCGAAATCACATACCAGGCGCCGAGGCGAATGTATCTCTTATCGTATAGAATAAAAAAACCCCGAAGAATCTTTCTTCGGGGTTTTCGGTGACAGGTGTCGGGGGAGGGTGGTCTTCAGGCCTTTGAGTTGTTCGTTTCGGCTGAGGACGAACCGGGCTCGGCGTCCTTCACGAGTTTGAACTGCTCGATCATCGTCTTGAGTTCCTGGGCGTTCTTCGCCAGCGACGCGAACTTTTCGTCCTTCCCCAGGGTACCGAGCTTGGATGCGACGTCGTCGCTCAGAGTGCGCGCCTGAGCCAGCGTTTCGCGGAACCGGGACAGCATCGAGTTGATCGCGACCGCGAGTTCCTTGAGGCTGTCGTTGCGGCGCAGGTGGATCTCGAACGTCAGATCGCCGTTCGCGATGCGCTGAATGCTCTTTTCGAGCTTGTATGCGGGGCCGGCGAACTGGTGCGAATACATAATACTGACGATAAACACGATGATCACGTTGACGAGGACCAGCAGGAGAAGCCTGGGCCACAGTTCGGTGACGAAATGGCGCATCATGCTCTCGGCGGTCTGGCCTTCGCTCAGGGTCGCCTGGGTGGTCAGGAAGAACGAGCCGAGCACGTAGATATTGCAGGCGGTGATGACGGTGATGAGGAAGACGAGAAGCAGGATCGTTCCTGCGAATCTGCTCTGCATCCCCTTCGCGATGAAATAGTTCTTACGCTGGGTCACGCGGGTTCCTCCTCCGGGTACGGTATCTGACTCTTTGAGCCCATCATACGCACCGCTGCTGCTTTTGTCAACGAAATGACCGTGCGTCAGGGCAAGCGCGTCAGTTTTCACAACCATGGAATCAGGAGCTCACGAAGGGCGAAGAGCTTCCACGGAGGAAAGAAAGAATCTCTGTGAAACCTCTGTGAGCAGTGTGTTCTCTGCGATTCACGTCCGTTCTTGCCGGGCACGAGCGGAAACTCATGCGCGGCGCGGCATCACAGGGGCTGATCTTCTTCGTCGGCGTAGAAGCGGCGATTCTCGTAGACAGCCCATCCCGAGAGCCGGCCGCTCTTTCCCTTGAACGGAACATCGATCGCCCCGCCCTGCGGATCGTAGGTATACTCGCCAAAGAACTGGATCTGACGCCCGACGGCGAGATTCATGGTGGCGCTTCCCTGGACATGGTAGCTGAAGGTGAACTCGGTCTGCCCGTCGCGCGAGCGGAGGCGGCATTTCTGCGTGCCCGTCGCGACCGGGTCGGGCGGAATGAGAGCGGAGATCATGCCGGCGTCACGGACGACAACCTTGGGAATCTTCTGTTGAACCGCGTCGCTCACGGTCGCATCCTGGCCCATATAGTTGGCGAACACGAAAATGGCCAGAACGACGACGGGAATCGTCACCAGAATGGCTTTGTCCTGCCAGGTAAGATCCGGGATCTGCTTCGACACAGGTCTGAGTCCTCCGGAAAGGGGAATGCGGCCCGGCGATGCCATCCCGGACCGCCGTCACAATACCACACTTCAGCCGCACCGGCAAAGACATCCCGCGGGTGCACCAGGAATGTGCCGCTGAGTCCCGGGAAGCATCTCTCGAATAGCCCGTCTTGCCTCTGCGGCCCTGTATGGCATTCCTGTTTGCCACGCGAGGAGATTTCGCCCGATCTATGGTAGAATGGATTGAGAGAGAAACCCGCGGGGAGCACCCGACAGGGCATGAGACAGAGAGGTATCGTGGTGGAAGCCGCCGACCGAGCACAGGATTCAGCGGGGCATGTGACCGCCGTTCGCGGGTCCGTCGTCGACGTCCGGTTCGACGAAGGGCTTCCCTGCATCAACAATCTGCTTTCGACGGACGGGGAAACCCCGTTCCTCATGGAAGTGCTGGCGCATGTCGACGGCAACACCGTGCGCGGCGTGGCGCTGACCCCGCCCCAGGGCCTGTCGCGCGGCGTCCGGCTTCACGATACCGGCTCGCAGCTCCAGGCGCCGGTCGGCAACGGCACGCTTTCGCGCATGTTCAACGTGTTCGGTCACCCGATCGACCGGCTGGGAGCGGTCACTGACATCGAATGGCGGCCGATTCTCGCCTCGCCGCCGGCGCTTTCCCGCCGGGAGACGAGGTCGTCGGTCTTCGAGACGGGCATCAAGATCGTCGACGTGCTGATGCCGCTCGAGCGCGGCGGCAAGAGCGGCCTGTTCGGGGGCGCCGGGGTCGGCAAGACGGTCCTGCTCACCGAGATGATCGGCAGCATGGTGAAACGCCACCAGGGTGTGAGCATCTTCTGCGGCATCGGCGAGCGGTGCCGCGAGGGCGAGGAGTTGTACCGCGAGATGAAGGCGGCGGGCGTTCTTCCGCACACGGTCCTGCTGTTCGGGCAGATGAACGAGCTTCCCGGCTGCCGGTTCCGCATCGGCCACGCGGCCCTGACCATGGCCGAGTGGTTCAGGGACGAACAGAAGCGCGACGTGCTCCTGCTGATGGATAATATATTTAGATT
>CAYMEN010000085.1:0-3595 GCA_964389325.1 uncultured bacterium
GCTTCTCGCCTCGCTCACGGTGCCGGCGGTCGACGTTCCGGCCGGCCGGCCGCCAAAGGCGGATATCCCAAAACGGTTTTACCGACCGGCGGGATACCGGTCGTTCATGCAGGAATCGCGCGCAGAAACCTCCGGTAAGGAAACGGAATCAGCCACCCCATCCGGAGAGTGACCTTTTCAAGGAGATCAATGAATGCAGGCCCCATCGTTCGGTATCGTAGGCGCCACCGGCGCCGTCGGCCACACCATCTTGAAGGTGCTTGAGGAGCGCAAGCTCATCCCACGCCGCCTGCGGCTGTTCGCATCGGAACGCAGCAAAGGCCTCAAACGTCCTTTCGCCGGGAGCGAGATCGAGGTCGAAGCTCTCGACGAAGCCGACTTCACGGGCCTCGACGCCGTTTTTTTCTCCGCCGGCACCGAGATCAGTAAAACCTGGTGCCCGAAAGCGGCTGCCGCCGGTGCGATCGTGATCGACAACAGCAACGCGTTCCGCATGGATGCCGCTGTTCCGCTGGTCGTGCCCGAGGTGAATCCGCACGCCCTGAATACTATACCAAAAGGCATTATAGCGAACCCGAACTGCTCCACCATCCAGATGGTCGTCGCAATCGCACCGATTCATCGGGTCAACCCGATCAAGCGCATCGTCGTTTCGACCTACCAGTCGGTTTCCGGAACCGGCCTCGAAGCGATCGAGACCCTGAAAGCCCAGAGCCGCTCGGTGCTGGCCGGCGAACCGATTCCGGAAGGCGTGTATCCGCACCCGATCGGGTTCAATCTGTTCCCTCACATCGACATTTTCCTCGATTCGGGCATGTGCCGCGAAGAAGAGAAGATGGTCCGCGAGACACGGAAAATCCTGGAAACGCCCGTTCCGATCTGCGTCACGACGGTCCGTGTGCCCGTATTCTACGCTCACAGCGAGTCGGTTAACATCGAACTGACGAACCCCATGACCGCCGACGAGGCCCGCTCCATTCTCGGGAAGGCGGACGGCATCGTCGTCTTGGACGATCCGACCGGCAACGTCTACCCCACCCCGCTCCTGGCCCAGCATCGTGACGAGGTCTTCGTAGGCCGCATCCGCCGCGACGACAGCGTCGCGCACGGTCTCAACATGTGGGTCGTGGCCGACAATCTGCGCCGCGGCGCGGCGACCAACGGCGTTCTCATTCTCGAGCATCTGATGAAAACAGGTCGTTTTTCGTCGTGATCCAGGTCTTGCGGCCTCGATGCGCACGTGGGCGGGATATCGGCTCGATGCTCCTGCTGATGTGCGCCTTCCTTTCGGCGGCCGCCTCCATCGCGCATACCGGACCGCAGTTCCGAAGACCGCAGCCCGAAGATCCCGTCGTCGAAACGATCCTGTATGGCCCATCGGAAGCGAGGGCCTGGATCCGTCACAACGGAGAGCGGTTTCATGCTTTGGCCGGAACGCGGCTCGATAGGGAGTGGCGTGTTGAGGAGATTCGCCGTGAAAGCGTTCTGCTCAAGCGGACGTCGACCCAGACGTTCGTGGACATGCCCGTCTCCCTTGCGAAACGACCGCCATTTCACAAGGGCTGGTCCCTCCTGGGTCTGCCGAACGGCCTCTGGGAGACGCTGGAACTCCTGACCGCCGGCTTCGGGTATCACGTCGTCATGCACCACCGCGCGGACGCGACGATCGCCCCCTGCATTCACGGAACCGTCCTCGAGCAGATGCTCCTCAAGATCATGCCCCGGCACCACCGGTTCGCGCTGGCAGGCCCCCTCGTCCTGGTTCTGCCGGTCGATGCCGACGGCGAGTCGTGGACGTCAATTCTGACACGCCTGCAGGAGCAGCGGCCGGAAAAGCTCGCCGAGTGGTTCCGGGGTCTGAACAAGTCCGGCACGCTGTTGTCGCGCGGGGACGACATCCAGCTCGTGCTTCGCCGGATCTCACTCGGCGGGGAAACGGCGATCCGTTTTCCCGAGAATTTACATTTTTCCGTCTATGCTTCCTTCCGGAACACGCCGTTCAGCCAGATACTGACAAAAATCGTGTATCTGAACCAGTGCTCGATCATCGTGAGAACAGACCATCTCGAGATCGCGCCTCCATCAGACAGAGTCGCTGCAACGAACGTCATCCCAGCGGCTCCGCTCGTGTCGGCGCCTGATTTCGGCCCTTCGGAACCGACGTATGACGCGCCCGTCATCGAGCAGCACCCAGACGGCACCCGCTCGCCGGGCGTGTATCCGCCTCCCGCCGCCCCGCCATGGCTGCCGCTCGATCCTCAAAACACCCCCGCGATGTATGCACCGACGGGAGGGGACAGCCAATGAACGTCCGTTCGACTTTTGTACATGCGATTTTCCGGCTGATCATCTGCACTCTTGTCTGTTTGTTCATGGCCGATGCCGTTTTTGCAGCACGGCCCTCAAAACCGGCACCGAAGGCGTCCCAGGCATCATCCCCGTCACCGGAGGTTCGCCGCGCACTCCAGGCCGCCCAGGCGCAGAATCTGCTCCGGCAGGCAAAACGCGCAAAAACGGCGGGGAATGCGTCAAGTGCGCAGCGGTTATGGCTGCAGGCCCACTCCCTGGATCCAGCCCTGCAAAAACCGGAATGGCTGGATGAGCAGCCCAGGTTCATCAAGATTGCGGAGCAGGTCACCCCGTTACGGAAAATGATGAACCAGGTCGCCTCGATGAGCTACCAGGCTGCGAAGCCGCTCCTCGACGACTGGCTGCGGCGCTTTCCCGACGACATGAAGGTTCGCGAATACTACCTGATGCGCGCAAGAGAGGCACAGGATAAGACACAGACCATGCGCCACCAGTCGATTCTTCACCCGGAGTCGATTCGAAGCTCGGCTCCCTGGTGGAAATACCTGGCAATCATCGTTTTCGGAGTCCTTCTGATACGCGAATTATTCGTTTTCCTGTCCGAATGGAAAGAACGAAAGAACGGCGAACCGCAAAGGCACAAAGACACGAAGACAAGCTGAAACCCGATACAAAGTAACTTGAATCAGGGGTGACACGAGAGAGTTTACAGGATATATTTGAGGGAGAGGGAAGATGGGGGTTTATATGCATCGACGCGGTACGGTGATGATGATGCTCCTGGTCGCGATCATGATCGGGGGCTTTGTTGCGATGAGGCTGGTGCCGGATGTCGAGATCCAGGAGAGGCGCCAGAAGGATGTTCAGCTCAAGCTGGCCCTGAGCCAGATCCGCCAGGCGTTCGCCCTGCGGAGCTTTTGCGACCGTTCGTATAATCCCGATTTGAGCAGTCCCAACGCCATCGCCGCCGCGCTGGCCGATCTCGAGGCAAAGAATTATCTGCCTTCATGCAAGATTCTTCGTGACAGGCATGTGCCGGCGCATCGCTGGGGCACCGGGCCAAACGACGTGTACTGGCAATCCGTGGAAAATTACGCTTCGAACACCAGCTTCGAAATGATTGAAGACGGCAGCGTTATCCATTCGTGGGGGTCTGAAGCATCGACAACCATGAGCTGGGATTCGTTCTACCCCAGCCATGGGGATGGCGACGATTTTCCGGGCGAGAACAAGCTGGGCCTGACATTCGGCTCAAAAGGCCATTCGCTGCGCATCGACCTGTGAG
>CAYMEN010000086.1:0-3500 GCA_964389325.1 uncultured bacterium
CGTCGCCAGCGGCACGCCGCGGCTCGCCCACATGGGCCTCCACAAGGGCGGCGAGATCATCAGGCTCGAGCTGGCGGCATGGGCCGGCGATCGGGTCCAGATCATGATCAACGGCATTCTGAAAGAGGAACTGCCCGTCGAACTCGCCCTGAAGGCCCCGGAACCGCCCGCACCGACGACGGTTCCGCCGGCAGCCCTCCCCGCTCCGCCGGCAGCCTCGATGACCTCCTCCCTTCCCGTCGCCGCTTCATCCGAGACCGTATCGATCGCCTCTTCGATACTGCCGGTGCCCGCGCCGCTCCCAGCCTCCCCCGCGCAAACCGTCGTCCCGGGAAAACCACAGCGCATCGTTTCCGGGGCGGGCGTCCGCCTTCGCGCCGCCCCCTCCGTCTCCGCCGCCGAAGTCGGAAAACTCGCTCTCGGCACCCTGGTCGGCGAACTGGAGATCGGCGCGAAGGAGGAAAAAATCGGTTCCCGGTCCGGCAGATGGTACCGGATAGCCCTTCCCGACGGACGCGACGGCTGGATCTTCGGCGCGTTCACCATCCCCGTTTCTGGAACTGACCGCGACACCGCGTTCATGACGCTCGCAAACACGCGCCTCGCGCTCGAGCGACAGACGTCGAACGAACTTCTCGAACTGCACCAGCTCCTGCGCAGCGCGATCGGGCAGGCATCGTCCGAGACCTCGCGCGCCGGCCTCGAATTCTGGGCGCTCCTGGCGCTCAACCGGTATCTCCGCGAAACCGGCCGGCCCTCGGTTCCCGACGCCGTTCCGGCCGCCGTTTCCGCATACGCCGACGAACTCGTCTACTCCGAGCCGGCCGCTATGTATATGTGCAGATATAATTTATTCTGGGATCTTTATGAAAAGTGCAGGGGGCTTCCCCAGGCCGACGAGATGGCGTGGAAAGCGGCGCATCAGCCGCTTCCCGGCGAGTCCGAGGGGTTCTTCGACCTGATGCTCGCCCGCGCCGACGAGGCGTCCGGCCGGTATCTCCGAGCACAGCCGGCGGGCGCTCACGTTGGCGATGCGCTGAAAAATATAAACGAGTATCTTTTTATCGCGGCGGCGGATGAAACGCTCCGCGAACCGGCGGACATCCCCGAGGAAGAGCTGAATCAGCGTCTTCCGGAGGAAAGCCGTCAGGACGCCCTCGACGCTCTCGCGAGGCTTCGCGCGGCCGTCGAGGCGGTGACGCACTCCGACAGGGACGCTCTCCTCCGGCGGCTCGACGGGCTCGCCGGCCGCATCAGGGCCACGGCCAAGTGAGCATCCCGCGCAGGCTGGTCGTCGTCCTTCTGCTCGTCATCGCCTCCCTCGCCGCGCAGGCCGGCCCCACCTGGGTCAGGCTCGAGCCGCCCGCTCCCGATCTGAAGCGGGCCCTATGCGCCCTGATCGACGGCGATGACGTCTGGGTTGGGTATGAAAGCGGGGGGCTGACGCTCCATGACGAGTGGGGCCAGGCAAAACTGCACCTCACCACGGCCCAGGGCCTGCCCGGGATGACCGTGACGGCCCTGGCCCGCCGCGACGCCGATCTGCTGATCGGCACGTCCGACGGCCTCGCGCACCGCGACGAGGGCGGCGCCATGAAGCTCTACACCACCGACAACGGGCTTCCCGACAACGGTATCACCTGTCTCGCGGTCCACGACGGCACGATTTTCGCCGGCACGATGAAAGGCCTCGCGAGGCTTCGCGGCGATTCGCTCGACGTTCTGACCGAAGAGCGCGGCCTGCCGGGGGCGCACGTCACCGCCCTCTGCAGCTCGCCCCTGGGGCTTCTGGCCGGCACGACCAAGGGCTGGGCCGTCATCCGCGGCGACGCGATCGAGGCCCACACGACCGACCGAGACGGCCTCGCCTTCGAATGGATCTCTGCAATCGCCTATTACAAGAACCGGCCGCTGAAAATGGAGCTCAGCTCGACGCTCGAAGACTGGATCGTGCTCGGAACGGCGGGCGGCGGGCTCTTGCGCTGGAGCGGCGGGGCGTATCACCCGTATGGGGCAGAAGAGGGCTCGCCCGGCTCGACCTGGATCACCGGCCTTGCCTGGCAGCGGAACACGTCCCAGCTCTGGGTCGGCACCCGGGAAGGCGTGTATATCCAGGATCTGGCCCCCAACCTCGGTGGGAACGCCTGGCAGAGCTTCTCGAGCCGCAACTCCGGACTGCCGTCCGACGATGTGACGGCGCTGACCGTCGAGGGCCGCGATGAGGCGCTCCACGACTACGAACTGATGAACGCGTCGGGCCTGCCCCAGCTGCGCGGGCGCGGCTCCTGCCCCTGCGCGACCTGCACCCGGCTGATCGAGCAGGGCGGGAAAAAGGCCTGCCCCGACTGCCACGCGCGCCCCCCCGTCATCAAGCCGCGCACCATCCACCAGGAGTTGACCTGGGCGGCGTTCTGCACCTCCGAGGGCGCGGCCCGCTACACGCACCGCGAGGTCCCCCATATCGGCCAGGGCAACTTCTACGCCTACATCGTCAACCAGGGCCACGCCTCCGTCGGAACGGCGGTCGGCACGAGCGTCTGGACCGGCATTCGGCCACCCTCGGCCGGCGGCTGTTTTTTGTACGCGTTCAGCCGCACCCAGGCCCGTTTCGACCCATGGCCCACCCTGCCCGGCGCGCTCGATTTCACGAGTGAGATCAACACGCTCGGTCTTTCGCCCGACGGCTTCCCCGTCGCCGGCGGAGGTGGCCAGGGCGGCGGTCTTGCCCTGCTCGACACGAGATACGACGCCTGGAGGTTCTTCCGCGGAAAAGACGGCCTGTCCGACACGAACGTCACGGCGTTCTGCCGCGACGGCTCGACGCTTCTCGTAGGAACGGGCGGTTTTGGCGACATGAGCGGCTCGATCTTCCGGCTGAGCGAGGGCCGGTTCGAACGTCTGCCCACCGACGGGCTTCCGGCTGACGCGACCGCGGCCGGCCGCGCCATGTTCCCTTCGCCGGTGACCGCCATCTGCGTCGAAAGCGAAAACGTCTACGTCGGCACGAAATCGAGCGGCATCTTCACCTGGAACGGCGCGGCATGGACCCGCATGGAATCGCTGGGCACGAAGGCCCTTTCCGACGACGCGATCTCGGCCCTCGGCGTGAAGCGGGGCATCCTTTACGTCGGCACGAAAAAGGGGCTCGACGTGTTCGCGGGCGACCAGGCCCAGCACGTCGACGTTACATATTACGGATGCTATACAAATGATGTCCAGGCGCTGCTGTGGGACGAGACGGCGAACGACACCGACCAACTCGTGCTCTGGATCGGCACGGCCGACGGCGTCACGCGGGTGAGCCTGTTCCAGGCCGTCATGAAGCATGGCGGCACGGCGCCCGTCATGGTCGACAGCGTCATGAAGCCGCTGATCTGGCCCTCCGACCCGCCCCAGGCGGTGCCGGTCTCGGCCTGGTCCTGGCCCGGCAACCCGAACGCCGGCATGTGCGACGTCTGCCCCTTCGACGGCCTGCCCGGCAACCGCGTGAACGCCCTCGC
>CAYMEN010000087.1:0-3472 GCA_964389325.1 uncultured bacterium
TGCTCGTCGAGTATCTGCCGCTGTATTCGGCCGAGCAGATGCGGCGGCATGACGTGCCGCCCGGCATCACGGGGTGGGCGCAGATCAACGGGCGGAACGCGGTATCCTGGGAAGAGCGGCTCAGAATGGATGTCTGGTATGTCGACCACTGGTCGCTTCTGCTCGACCTGAAGATTCTCGCGGTGACATTCGGCCGCGTATGGAACCGGTCGGGCGTCAGCCAGCCCGGACATGTGACGATGGAGCCGTTCCGTGGAAACAAGAGTGAATAAGCGCCTGGTCGCCCTTTTCGGGGCCAGCGGCCATGCGAAGGTGATTCTCGACATGCTCGAGAAGTCGGGCGATGCCGAGATCGCAGGACTGTTCGATGACAACGAGGCGAAACGCGGGACGTTCCTGCTGGGATACCCGGTGCTCGGCGGGCGGAATGAGCTTCTCGCACACGCAGGGCTCCACCCGGGCCTCGAAGTTATTATATCTGTTGGCATAAATAGCATCCGGATGGCGCTTGCCGGCTGGTTCCGGGAACGCGGCATCGGGTTCGGCACGGCGGTCCATCCTTCCGCGGTCATCGGAAAGGGTGCCGTCATCGGCGCGGGAACGGTCGTCATGGCGACGGCTGTCGTGAATCCCGACACCCGGATCGGCGAGCACGTGATCGTCAATACCGGAGCGACCGTGGATCACGATTGTGAGATCGGACACGGTGTTCATCTCGCCCCGGGCGTCAGCGTCTGCGGGGGCGTGACGATCGGTCGTGAGACTCTCGTCGGCGTCGGTGCCCGCATCCTGCCGAACCTGAAGATCGGAAACGCCGTCGTCATCGGCGGTGGGGCCGTTGTCACGACGCAGGTCACGGACGGTGTCACGGTCATCGGTTGCCCTGCTAAGCCTCGGCCTTGATGGCTTTTTCAGGGGAAGCTCATCGGAAACGTCCGTATATCTATCATTGGAGATATCTATGAAGCGCAGAATCGAGGGTGTTGCACGGAGCGAGCTCCTGCTGTTCCTGGAAGAAACGTTCAAGGTTTCGATGACCGCCGATGTGTCCTACAACGGACTCCAGTTCGAGGGCGCGGAACTCGTCACGAAGATCGCGACCGGCGTCGATGCGACCGCCGAGTTCGTCGGGGCGGCCGTCAGCGCCGAAGCGGATTTTGCGCTCGTCCATCACGGCCTGTTCTGGAAGGGCGGCGAGTGGAAACGGATCGACCGGTTCGCAAGAAGGCTCGTCGAGATCATGTCGTCGGGAAATCTGAATCTGTACGGTCTGCATCTGCCCCTCGACATGCATCCGGAGTTCGGAAACAACCCGATTCTCGCCCGGTTGTTCGGGGCGGAAGCCGTCGAGCCCTTCGGGGATTTCATGAACCAGAAAGTCGGTGTCCTGGCGCGGTTCTCGAAACCTCTTACGCCGGAAGCCCTGAAGAAGCGCATTGAGAAAGCCGTGGGCCCCGTCGTTCATCACCTCGCGTTTGGAGCCGAAAAGATTTCAACGATCGGGATCGTCTCGGGTGGCGGTTGGAGCAGTGTGTCAGATGCCGCTGTAGCGGACGGAAAGATCGATGCCATCGTGACAGGTGAGGTCATTCACCAGGCCGTTTCCCCGTGTTGCGACCGGGGGATTCACCTGTTCGCCGCAGGCCACTATGCGACCGAGACGTTCGGCGCGCGGGCGATTGGCGAGGCACTCGCGAAGAAGTTCGGCCTCGAGCACGTCTTCATCGACCTGCCGACCGGCCTCTGAGAAAAGAAAAGATTCAGCACAGAGACCACAAAGGCCACAGAGGATTCACGGAGAAAAAATAGTATTTAAATTCTCTGTGAATCCTCTGTGTGCTTCGTGTCCTCAGTGATTCAGTCGGGGTGTCAGCGGGTGGCGCGGGAGATGACGCGGTCGACGATGTCGGCGGTGGCGTGCATGTCGTCGTCGCTCAGGGTGGGATGGACGAGGAACATCAGGCTGGTTTCGCCGAGTTCGCGGGCGACCGGGAGGCGCTCCTTCGGCCGGAGATCGCCGGCGGCGAACGCCTCCTCGAGGTAAATCTCGCTGCAGCTGCCGCTGAAGCATGCCACCCCGGCGTCGAGAAGGGCCGAGTGAATGCGGTCGCGGTTCCAGTCGGTCTTCAGGACTTCCGGTTTCACGAAAATGTAGTATTTGTAATATGAATGATACGTGTCGGCCGGCGGCGTGGTGAGGCGGAAGGCGGGGATCTCGGAAAAACGCTGTTGAAGAATGGCAGCGTGGCGCCTGCGGGCTTCCACCCATTCCGGAAGCTTTCGCAGCTGGACACGGCCGAGAGCGGCCTGGATCTCGGTCAGCCGCCAGTTGGTTCCGAACGAATCGTGAACCCAGCGGAAGCCTGGCGTGGAGTTCTTCTGGAAGACCTTGTCCGGGTTCTTTCCGTGATCTTTGTACATCCAGGCCTTCTTCCAGAGCGGCTCCTGATTGGTGAGGAGCATGCCGCCCTCGCCGCCGGTGGTCATGATCTTATCCTGGCAGAAGGAAAACGCTGCGAGCGTTCCGAACGAACCGACCGAACGGCCGCGATACCGGGCGCCGTGGGCCTGGGCGCAGTCCTCGATAACCGTGAGGCCGCGATCTTTCGCCAGTGCCATGATGGGATCCATGTCGCAGGGCCAGCCGGCCAAATGCACCGTGAGGATGGCCCGGGTTCTCGGGGTGAGAACGCGCTCGATCGTTTCGGCGGTGATGTTCTGGCTGTCCCTGTCGACGTCGGCGAACACTGGCTTGAGTCCAGCAAGAACGGCGCTTCCGGCCGATGCGATGAACGTGCGCGGTGTCACGACGACCTCATCGCCGGGCTGGAAACCGAGCGCATGGAACGCGAGATCGAGGGCGACGGTTCCGTTCGCGAGGGCGATGGCATGCCGGCTGCCGCAGAACGTCTTGAACTCGTCCTGAAACGCGACGACCTCGTGGCCCGTCCACTGGTTGACCTTGCCGGACTGGAGAATGGCGGCGGCGGCCAGAATCTCATCTTGCTCGAAATGCGGCCAGGGGGCCTTTACCTGCGGACTATCGGGGGGCAGCCATCCCTCTTCCTGGGAAGCCAGCGTCAGCATGCTGTCGATACGCGCCAGCCGCGAATTCGCACGAATGATGCGGAACCGCTTCACGAACCAGCTCCGGCCGATCCGGCCTCCGACCGTCAAAAGGGCGATGCACAGCCAGCCCGTGGTCATCATGCTCCGTGGAATCATGATGGCCAGCGCATACACGAGAAACACATGGATGGAGAGCGCGCCGACCAGAGCGGTAAACAGGGGAATGGCGATATCGCGGTATTTCCCGCGCAGATCGATGCCGTAGATGCCCGAAAGCGGGAAGCTGATGCCGCAAGCCAGCGAAACAAACGGGATGCTGAACATCCACCTGTTGACGAACATCTCCCAGAAATACTCCTGGAAAATCGAGGGGAAACGGACGATCGCGAGAACGACGGAAAAC
>CAYMEN010000088.1:0-3366 GCA_964389325.1 uncultured bacterium
GTCTTTTGGAAGAGCAATAAATTGCAATCGTTACATTACGATTTCAACATACCAGGACACTGAGAACACGGAGATTTCCCAGAGTGGGACGCACCTTGGCAGGCTGTGAATAAAATCGGTTCCGGTTCATCCTGAGGTATCGAAGGGTGACCGGAAACTCATGAACAGGCTTGTTCGTGGTTCGATACCTCACCACGAACGGAAATTGTGATGTTATCCACAGGCTGTTGGAGGGAGTGTTTGAATGTGCCGAAACTTTCGGCGCCGTGTACGGAAAGTCGGCAGTTCAGAGGCGAAGATTCTCTTGAATCCAGACAATTTCCATTGGCATGCATGTTGCTAGGTCGTTGTCGCATTTCAAAATTCAATCAGCTACCGGAGGAATGACCACATGTTTTCACGCATCAGCCTGTTCGCCCTTCTCTGCGCGTTCTGCGCCGCTTTCATCCCCGTCGCTGGCATGGCTCAGACGCAGGAACTCATCACCGTCGACGCGACGATCCGTGTTCTCGAGAACGAGAAGGCGTTCATCGACGGGTATTGGGAAGTCACCGGCCTGATCTCCGAGATCGTGAACCTCGACGACGACGAAGCCGGCCTGTCTGCCGACCAGAAGGCCGCTCTCGCCTATCTCCGCAAGAATGCGAAGCAGATCCGCCTCGACGTCTTCTGTTCCGCCGAAAAGCAGGAGATCATCCACCGCACCTTCCTCTCCGTCGGTCATTCGAAGCCGGCCTCCTTCAAGGTGAAAATCGCCGTCGACCGCCGAACGATCAACAATACCTCCCGCTATATGATCTCCGTCGTCGACCACGATCTGAAGTAATCTCTCCGTTTCCAAACCACCCTGCCCAGCCATATTCACGACGGCCGGGCAGGTCGCATTTTTCACGATATTGAATCCTGCAGAGTGACCCTCGTTCGCCCTGAGCCTGGCGAAGGGCGAGCTCATCCCACCGGCTTTCTCCCTCTTTCAAACTTCAAACTTCCCTCTTCAAATACCGGGCGGCTTGGGCGCTTGCGCCCAAACCGCCCGGATTGTATCTTGTTGGGTGCCCCGCATGAAACCGAACGACGCATCAATACCGCTTTTGCCAATGCAGCCCGAGCTTCTCCTGCTTCGGAGAGGTTCCGGCTGGATCGTCGGCCGCATCCCGTCATGGCTCGCCGAGTATCTCGGCAAGCCCCAGCGCAGCCTGTCCGCTGACCGCAACGGCGGCGCCGACGACACCGACTGGCTGGAAGGGGCCTTCCCCGACGTGATCGAACTCGCGGAACAGGTGCTCGAGACCGGGGCTTCGGTCCGGGAGTTCAGGGCGCAGCTTCGCGACCGGCACGAACAGGAACACCAGGTCCTGCTCGAGGCCCATCCCGAAACGCTTTCGGACGGCTCGAAGGGCGTCGCGATCCGATTTCAGGAACGGCCGCTTCCGGCCGACGAACCGAACGCCATCGACCTGCGGGAAGCCTCGTTCCACGGCCTCGTGGGCATGTCCCAGCCGATGCAGCGCGTGTTCAACAAGATCAGGCTGTACGGCGTCTCGGACGCCCCGGTGCTGATCGTCGGCGAGACGGGCTCGGGCAAGGAGGGCGTCGCGCGGGCGGTGCACCTGTCGAGTAAGCGCAGCACCGCGCCCTTCATCACCCTCAACTGCAGTGCGATCACGGAAACGCTGTTCGAAAGCGAGCTGTTCGGCCACGAAAAAGGCTCGTTCACCAGCGCCATCCGTTCCCACAAAGGCCGATTCGAGCGGGCCGACCGCGGGACGCTGTTTCTCGACGAGATCGGCGACCTGCCGCTCAGCTCGCAGGCGAAACTGCTGCGCGTGCTCGAAGACCAGACGATCGAACGGGTCGGCGGGGAAAAGCCCATCAAGGTTGATGTGCGGCTCGTCGCCGCGACCAACGTCCATCTCGAGGAAGCGGTCGCCCTGGGCCGGTTCCGCGCCGACCTGTTCTACCGCATCAACGCCCTCCAGATCACCGTTCCGCCGCTTCGCGACCGGCCGAACGATCTGGAACTGCTCATCAGACACTTCATCGGCGTCTTCAACGAAAAATACGGCCGCCGCGTCGGCTGTCTGACCCGCGAGGCGATCCACCTGCTGAAGCAGTACCAGTGGCCCGGAAACGTGCGCGAACTGCGCAACCTCATGGAGCGCCTGTTCGCCGAGACGCAGGGCGAGGTCATTGGCTTGCGATCGCTGAAGGAATGGTATGACGAGCGGATGAACGCGGCCCGGTTCGCCCGGTATGACCCGCGTGTCACCATGCTGCCCTACCGGAGCGCCATTCCGCTGGGAAGCGATGCCGCGCCGATCGAGCCACCCCGGCCGCCTGCCCCTCCCCCCCGATTCGATGGGGAAAATGGTGATGTCGTCGAGGTCCGGAAGGTTCCGGCGATGCCGTCGATGCCGGCAGCTTCTTCACGACAACCGGGCGGCAAGATCGATCTCGATCCCGAAGTCATCCGGCAGGCGTTCGCGGATGCCCGGGGAAACATCACCAGGGCAGCCGCGATTCTCGGCGTTCACAAGGCGACTTTGTACCGCCATCTGAAAACCCTCAACCTGTCCCGGACGGACCTCGAAGGCTGATGGTCAGTGCGAGATATGTATCCGTTCTGACAAGAATCTCTGTCAGGCCCTATTTCATTGGAGCTGCGATATCGAACTCGGCGTAGCCCCAGACGATTCTTCCTATTCCTCTGCGAGTTTTGCGGTAACGATCATGATGATTTCATTTCTGCTGGTTTCGTTTTTGTTGCTGTTGAGCAACCAGCCGACCAGCGGAACATGCGATATGACGGGAATCCTGTTTCGTTGTTTTCGTTCTTCATTTGAGATAAGCCCACCAAGAATGACCGAGCCACCGTCTTTTACTCGGAGGATACTTTCGGCCTCACGGGTTCGGATCTGAGGATACCCTTGTTTTGTGGTGGCCACCACGGAGCTGACTTCCGTCTTGAGACCGAGGCGAATGCTGTCGTCGTCATTGATTCGAACATCTTCGACCATCATTTTGATGCCGACATCCACCCACGAAAGTTACGCATTGAGTTTGAGCGTGGAGCCTGAATCCGTCTGGGCGGTTGCAGCAACTTCGAGAGGGATTCGATCACCGATGATAACCTTTGCCTTTTCGCCTTCCACGACTCTGACATTGGGCTGAGCAAGGATCTTCCCGTGTTTCCCTTCATCCAGAACCTGGAGAAGAAGGGGAAGCTGGTCGTCCGGATGGAAGCTTTTTATTTCGGAATAGGTGTAAGCGCTTTTGTCCAGATCGATGCCGAGGTTTTTCAGCCTTCCTCGTGTGGACTTTCGTACATTTAGGCCGCCCTCGATATTGATTCAATCAGGAGTTCTG
>CAYMEN010000089.1:0-3129 GCA_964389325.1 uncultured bacterium
ATTTAGATTTATACAAGCCGGTTCCGAGGTTTCGGGGCTGATGGGGAACATCCCGTCGCGGCTCGGGTATCAGCCCACCCTCGCGACCGACCTGGCCCAGCTCCAGGAGCGGATCGCCGGCACCGAGAGCGCCGACATCACGTCGATCCAGGCCGTCTACGTGCCGGCCGACGATTTGACGGACCCGGCCGCGGTCCACACGTTTTCGCACCTCTCGTCGACGATCGTTCTCTCGCGACGCCGCGCCGCCGAGGGCTTTTTCCCCGCGATCGACCCGCTCCAGTCGAACTCACGCATGCTCGCGCCACACATCGTCGGCGAGCGGCATTACCTGGTCGCGCAGCGGGTTCGTGAAACCCTGGCCCGGTATGACGAGATCAAGGACATCCTCGCGATGCTCGGGATCGAGCAGCTTTCGCCCGACGACCGGAATATCGTCTTCCGGGCGCGGCGGCTGGAGCGGTTCTTCACGCAGCCGTTCCGAACGACCGAGCACTTCACCGGCGTGCAGGGAAAGCTGATCGCCCTGAGCGACGCTCTCGACGGCTGCGAGCGGATTCTCGGGGACGACCTTCGGGAAATCCCCGAGGGAGACCTGTACATGATCGGCACGATCGACGAGGCGTTCGCGAAACACGCGAAACGGGCGGCATGAGCGAAACAGGACCGGGCCCGGCCGGGACGCCGGACGCATCGATGAGCGTGCGCGTGCTGACCCCGACGCGGCTCGTCCTGGAAGCCGGCGGCATCGCCTCGATCAAATGCGAGACCGACGCCGGCCGGCGCACGATCGAACCGCGCCGCCTCGACGGAACGGCGGCTCTCGTCCCCGGCGTCCTCACGCTCCGCACCGCCGCCGGAGAATCAATATCTATAGCTATTGATGAAGGACTCCTGACGAAGGCGGGGGCCCGCGTGATCGTCTCGGTCAGGCATGCCGTCAGGCCGGAAGCGGGAGAATCCCTCAGGCAGGCCCTCGATGAGGAACTCCGGCGCATCCGCGCGCTCGATACGGACCTGCGAAACTCCCTGGTCGACCTCGAGTCACGCTTCATGCGCCAGGTTGCAGGGGCCCACGGACATGGATGAGAGACGAACGACGCCGCCAGGCGGCTCGGCCGGCCCCGGCCATCCGCTGGAGGAGCTGTCGAAGAGGATTTCCGAGCGGGAAGCGCGGCGCGCGGCCCGGGACGAGGCCTGGCTCGCGGGCTTCTGGTCAGGCCTTCGCATTCTTGGCCGGGCGGGCTGGTCGGTCGTGGTGCCGGGGCTTCTCGGCCTCGCCGTCGGCCACTGGATCGACAACCGCTGGCCGTCGGGAGTGCCCTGGTCCGTCGTGGGCCTCGCGGGTGGAACGGCGTTCGGTTTTGCCTCGCTCTGGGAATGGCTTTCCGGCGAGCAGCGCGGCCTTTCCGGCCATGAGCAGAAAGGAGACGGGCATGATTCACGGTCCTGACGAGATCGTCTTCTGGCAGTGCGGCTGGATGAAGATCAACCTGACCCTGGCGGCGACCTGGGGCGTCATGGCGCTCTTGATCATCGTTTCCGTCTTCGCGACGCGGCGGCTGACGGGCGATCTGAAGGCGTCGTGGTGGCAGAACCTGCTCGAAACGATCGTCGAACTGCTTCGCGGGCAGCTGAAGGAGATCGGCTTCAAGGACCCCGACAGCCATCTGCCCTTCCTGGGCACCCTGTTTCTCTTCATCGCGACGGCAAACCTGCTGATCGTCCTGCCCTTCTACGAGCCTCCGACGGCCTCGTTTTCGACGACGGCGGCGCTCGCGGTGTGCGTCTTCATCGCCACCCCCGCCTTCGCGATCGCGAAGAAAGGCTTGCGCGGATGGCTTGCGTCCCTGTGCCATCCCAACCCGCTGCTGGCGCCATTGCATATCATGGGTGACATATCACGCACCGTCGCGCTGGCGATCCGCCTGTTCGGCAACGTGATGAGCGAGAACCTGGTGGGCGGCCTCCTGATCTCGCTGGTGCCGTTCTTCGTCCCCGTCGTCATGAAACTGTTCGGTCTGCTGACCGGATTCGTGCAGGCCTGCATCTTCTCCCTGCTGGCCGCGGTGTTCCTCGCCGCGGCGACCGCGGAAGAAGAGCCCGAAAGCTGAAAGGAGCCTCGACATGGAACCGTTATCCCTTATCGCCATGACCTCGATGATCGCGGCGGCCGCCCTGATGTTCCTCGGAACGGTGGCCCCCGCCGTCTGCGAAATGAAAGCCATCCTGGCGGCGCTGGAAGCCCTGACCAAACAGCCGGACGAAGCCGGGCCGATCACGCGCACTCTGTTCGTCGGCCTCGCGATGATCGAGTCGATGGCGATCTACTGCTTCGTCATCGCGATGATCCTCCTCCTGGCGAACCCCTTCTGGAACTACTTCATCGCGAAAGCGGCCCACTGACCATGCATATCGACTGGTTCACGTTCGCGGCGCAGATCGTGAATTTCTTCGTCCTGGTCTGGATCCTCAAATATGCCCTGTATCAGCCGATTCTCGACGCCCTCGAAACGCGCCGCCGGACGGTCGAGGCCGCCGTTTCCGACGCCGCCGCGGCCCGGGAAGCGGCCGACCGTGACCGGAAGGCGCTTTCCGAGGAACGGGACGCATACGAGCGCCAGAAAGCCGCCATGCAGCGGCAGCTCACGGAAGAGCTCGAAGCGGAGCGGATGCGCCGACTCGAAGAGGCACGGCGTGAACTCGAGGAGATGAGCACCGGCTGGAAACGCCGGATCGAAGCGGAGAAAGAGACGGCCGGCCGCCTGCTCGCGGACCTTGCAGGGACGGAACTGATGAACGCCGCGCGCAAGATGATGCGAGATCTGAGCGACTCGGACCTCGACGAGGCGATGGTGCGGGCGTTTCTCCGGAGATGGCGCGAGACGCCCCCCGGCGAACGGGAACACCGGAAGGAGCTGATCGACGCCTGCAGGACCCCGATCGTCGTCCGGACCTCCTCCTCCCTGGCTGACGCCCTCCGTGATGATATCGTGCACACGATTCTTCAGGATGCCGAACGGCCCGGCGCAAAGAAACCGGCCGTCGCGTTCACGTGGGAAACGGCCCCCGATCTGATCGGCGGCATCGAGGTGCATATCGGCGACAGGCGCATCGCCTGGACATTCT
>CAYMEN010000090.1:0-1048 GCA_964389325.1 uncultured bacterium
GTTCTTCGGTATCTTACCGGCGGAATCTACCGGGAACCGCGCAGCCTAATTAGGCCGCGAGCGCAACGTTTTCGTTGGCCTTTGTTTTTGCGGTCGAATTTTTACGAGGCCGTTCGACCAACCTCGAATGGCAAGCGATCGATCGCACTCCCCGTCGAAACCAGGTCACCCCCGGGAAGGGATCTCCAAAGAACTTCGGGTGGCTCGACTCAACGAACCCGGCCGCGGGTCGGCGGCCGTCCCTATCTTTCAATGTATCACAAAATGCCTGGTTCAAAAAGATGCGTTTTGCCCGGTTGCCGTCGGAAAATGAGCCTGCTGCAGGGTGGGAGGCGATCGTGCTTTGACAGGTTCGCCACGAACGGAAATCCTACGAATTCCAGGGAGAAACCATGCGCTTGCCCTGGGAAATGGGGCGGTTGCAGAATCGCTCCCCGCCGGGAAGAGGCATACTATCGACGCCTTCACGAAGAGGTTCTGGAAACATATTCCGAGGCATCACGTATTTTCAATTCAATGGCGACTTCGCACAAAGCGGTTTTCTTTTTTGAGGCTGTTAGATAGCGCACGGGCTTTTCTCGATTGGCTGGAATCGAATGTTCGCGGCGTCTTGCCGTGGTGCCGAGGACGGAGGGCCACTGGTATCATGAATTCCAGATAAAGCGGTATTCGGGTGGCCGGAAGCCGGTCGCCTCTGGTGAGAGGATGTCCGTCTTTTCCGCCAGCGAGTGAAGTATTTGGAGGAAGCATGAAACGTCTGTATCTCCTTCCGGCAGCTCTCATTGTCGTCATGTCGATCGTCCTGATCGGGTGCGGAGGCGGAGGAGGGGGCGGGGGGAACCCCGTGGCAACGACCGAAAACCAGCTCGTCTCTCTCTCGGGGCGAGTGCTCCTCAACAACGTGCCGCAAAGCGGTGTCAGCGTGTATCTGTACCGGGCCGACGAGGCGGAAATCGCCGGCCTTGCCGACCAGTACACGGCGCAGGCGTCGGTGCGCGGCGCGCTGCTTCCCGATTCGTCCGCCGACGGACGGAGCACGGTGACCGAC
>CAYMEN010000090.1:1058-3000 GCA_964389325.1 uncultured bacterium
CGTGGGCGTGCTGCGCGAGGTGCTCCAGCCGGGCGGCAACGACGTCTACCGCTTAGACGGCGTGCCGGAAGGCGAATACACCCTGATGGCGCAGAAGTCGGCCACCCAGCGGGCGGCCCTCACGAAAATCGTCCTTTCCTCCGTGAACGGGGCCATGACGACGAAAGACGCCTCGCTCCAGCCCACGAGCGATATAGCTGGGACTATATCAGTGAGCGGCGTTGCCGACCTCACCGGAGGCCGGGTCTACCTGCTCGGTACCTCGTTCTCCTCGATCACCGACAGCGCGGGCAGTTTCAAGATCTCCTACGTTCCCACCGGAACGAGTTATCAGCTGATGGCTGATTTCACCGGTGCCGTCCTCACATCGCCGGTAACGATCGAAGCCGTCGCCGATTCCACCCTCGGAAGCCCGGCGCTGACGCTACCACTTGCGCTCTCAAAACCCGCCATGATCACCGGGAACATCGTCGGAACGGCGACCCGGATGCTCTTCGCCGCCGGCGACGAGAACAACCACGCGGGCACACTGGTTTACCTGTTGCAGAACGGCATCTTCCGCACTATGACCGAGACGACGCCGGCAGGCGGATACCGGTTTTTCAACCTCCCCGTCGCGCCGAACAACGTGTATCAGATCAGGTTCGCATCACCCAATTACATCCCCTCGCCAGGCGAAGTTGAGGTGACAGTCGCGGCGAATGCCGATACGGTGGCCACCCCGGTCAGCCTCACCCCGAAAATTCAGACGGCCGTGCTCGGCCGCCTGCGGGGCCGGGTTCAGAAGCAGAGTTTCCTCGGCCTCGAGCAGGAGACCAGTGCCGTGATGCTGCGACTCGCCACCGGAACGACGTTTTCCGACAGGCTTGAGTTCAACGTCAAAAGCGACGAGCAGGGCGTCTTCCTCTTCACCGGCATTCCGGTCGGCACCTACACGCTCTCCTGCGCCGAACCCGATTACGTGTTCCTGGGCGGGCCGTTTACGCTCGCCGTGCTCGCGCCGATCAATGATCTGAGCGCCGCATCGCCCTTCCCGCTCGTGCCCACGGCAACCGCGCGGCGGCTCGGCGGCCTGACGGGCCGCGTGGTGCGCACCCGGTTCATCGACGCCGAGCAGGATTCCGAGCTGATTCCCCTCCGGATTGCAACCGGAACGCCCGGCACGGCGGGGTTCCTCGAAAAGATCACGATGGCCGACGTGGACGGCTTCTTCGCCTTCACCGGCATCCCGGTCGGCACATACACGCTCCGGTGTGGTGACATCGATTACATCTTCTCGACGGGAAACGCGATCGCGACGGTCGTTGCGGCGCTTCCGGCGCAGAACAACGGCCAGTTCGACCTGATTCCCAACCCGGCAGTCGGCGGAACCGGCGGGCTCGTCGCGACGATTTCCACCGCCATCGCATCTCCGGTCCGCGTCACGTTCGTTTCGCAGATGACGGAAACGAACAACCGCGATGTGTTCACGGTTCCCATCGGGCCTGGCATCCATCGCCTGTCCGTGAGAAGCCTCGCCCCTGGGAGCTATGAGATGCATCTCGACCCGGCCACCGGCTACGACATCAGCGCGGCCGACAACCCGGTCACGATCACCGCGAACTTGATCGCGACCCTGCCGGCGAACCTGATTCTCGTAAGCATTCTTCCGACGATCACATCTGTCACCCAGACAGCCGGTTCGGTGGCGATCAACGGGAACAATTTAACGCTGACCGAATATTACAAACTGAAAAGTACTTACGAAGTGCTTGGCGTGCATCAGGAAAACGTGCAGACAGCCCAATTGGATTTAATGAAAGCAAAAAACGACATCAGGAACAATTTGATAAAAATGAGTGAATTTTCTACTATCAATTATTCCTATACTCGTTCCTATGTGGAATACATCGATGCCAGAAACAATTTCTTCACCCAGTATTATTTGCTGAAATTACTCACG
>CAYMEN010000091.1:0-2901 GCA_964389325.1 uncultured bacterium
TTTTTCATTCGTCCAGCCAGTTTAATGCCTTTTGCGTTATTCCGTTAAACCATTCCACTTCATTGTCTGTCGAGTTTGCTAATTCATTTGAATGCTCGAAAAATCGTTGAACGTGTCTTGGTTCAGGAACATAGTTAGCTTTATGAGAGTCTTGAACCATTTTAATAAAAACATTCAATGGCAAAGGAACAATTGTAGAAGTCCCGCCATAAAAGGATATATTCTGTTTATGAAGCAAATAAAAATGAGCTTTGCAAGCATCATTTATGTTTGGTGCAATGAATAAACAGTATGCAGGTTTACCCGTTTCTCTTTTAAATTTTGCAAGGTGCCTTGAAACTGGCTCTCCTTCTGTTTCATATTGTCTTTGTCCACCTTGCATAGTTACTTCAACCGTTAAACCGAAGTCGCCATAATCGCAAACAATGTCTGCCATATTGCCCTGTGCTGTTGACATTGGATTTCCAAAGTCGTCAAATTTTAAATTGGCTTTAATCTCGCCACCGTCCAACATTGTCAAAGCTCGCCAAGCATTCCATTCCAACATTAGTGGCGTGTCATAAAGAGAATTATCAAGTATTTGGTCAAATGTTGAAGATATTTCATCAAAGAGTCGGTAGTCTTTGATTGCTGCAACTTGTTCTGTTATTATTTGCTCTTTTCGATTTTCTAACTGGTCTGCAAATAAGTTTTTGAGGTCTTGCAATGTTGCAGTTTTTATAATTTCAAGTTGTGGAAACTCTGCTCTAATTTTTTGTTCTAATAAATCTCTGTCGTCTGTTAGCAATGTAGGAATTTGCGGATTGCCAAGATAAGCAACATATTGACCTTCGTTATTAATAAAGCAAGGTTCTCTGTCTGTGTGTAGCAAGAAGTAATCAACTTCTTGAACTTTCTCAGGAACAATTGATATTGACTTTCCTATATGAGAAATATTTACTAATCCTGTTGCTCTCAAATAACGAACACAAGCATCAGCATAATCTCTCATATTACTTGCTTTCGTGTTTAAAAAGTTCGCAATTGAAGGATCATTAGTTTCTCTCGTTTGTGTATTTCCTGAGATAATATCTGCACTATAAATCTCTCTCAATTCTCTATCAAAATATTCAGCTCGAAAACGCTTGTAATTGCCTTCGTTTTGAGCTTTTTCTATTCTGAATTGATTTATTTTATCAACTATTGTGTCAAATTCTTTGTAGTCAACCAATTGCAAACCAAACATCTTTAACTCATCAAATTTCAATGACCCAAAATGTCTAATGAGCCTGAAAAGTTCAAGATACGGTTTTACCCAAAATTCCGCTGAATTTTCAGTCGGTTTGTGAAATGGAGAAGGAACTTGAAATTTGAGTAATTGTCTTAAAAAGATTTCATCCTTTCTTCTTGAATTTACTAATTCTTCCCCTGCTGGAGTTAATTGTATTGTTGGGGAAAGAATAACAAATCCAAGTGCTTTAGGTGCTCTGTTTATTCTATCTCTTGCACTAAACGCTGGGTCATTAGCACCTTCACCATGGAAAAAGTTTTCCTCTCTCAATAGCTCCATAAATGCTCTTTGCGTTTCGGTATTCCATCTTTGCCCAGCGAAATGGGTGTATAAAAGCCCAATTTCAGGAATCATCTTTGACGGTGTTCTGGGGGAGGTGGTTACAAAAATTACTTTACTGTCAATTCTAGCCATAGTATACAAATTCTTCTTCTAGTATTAATTGGGGTTCTCGTTTCAATTTTTCATTGCCATAATTAGAAACAAGTATATGACTCGCTTCTGATTTAAATCTATTCCTAATGTTGACTGCGTATGATTTTCCATATTCATCAACAATATAATCATTATATAATTTTTCCGTGAGCGGTGTTCTTCCAATAACCATAAGAGCCTTACAATTCAGAGATTTGTATTTATTGGCTAATTCAGTGTGGTTCTTTTCATTAAATCCGTCTTTATGTTCAGCGTTTCCATAATCTGAAAAAACACAGTCATAAGGTGGATCTAAAAACATAAAGTCGTCTTCGGTTGCCATTTTGAAAACCTCGGAATAGTCGAGATTATAAATTTCTGCATTTGCTAGTAATTTGCTGTGCAATTTTGTAACCAATGAGGTATTAAGATTCTCATAACGACCATAAGGCACATTAAATTCCCCTTTCGCATTGTAGCGAATCATACCTGAATAAGCAGTTTTATTAATAAAGAAATAAAGTAAAGCGTCAGAGTATTTTTTTTCAGTCAATTCATTGAACATATCTCTGATTTGATAATAGAGTGGTTCGTTTTCATCATCAACTCTTAAATCTGGTGTTTTGCGTTTTAGCTCCTCAAAATTTCTGCGGTTTATTGTGTAGATTCTTTCAATTTCTGAGAGCTCTTTTTTTACCGTGTCAAATTCATTTTTAATACCTAAGTAAAACGAAATTAGTTTTGAATTAATATCATTTATTATTGCTCTCTTTGGCTCCAAATGAAAGAACAACGCTCCACCACCAAAAAATGGTTCAATATACCGTCCTTCAAATTCGGGAATATGTTTAATCAAATGAGGGATTTCTTTTGATTTACCTCCTCTGTATTTTACTAAAGGCTTCATACTTTGGCTAATTTACGTTTATACTGGTCAATACTTTCTGCTACAACATTTAATATTTGTGTTGCTTCTTCTTCTTCGGCAATAATGTCGTAAACCTTGTCTGCCGACCATAAACGAATTAGTTCTTTCGAGTCAAATTCAAGCAATTCTGCAAGAACTGTAACCTGTGTCCGTTTTACTCGTCTGTCGCCTTTTTCAATCTTGCAGTATGTAGCTGTATCGATTTCCAATGCAGCAGCTAATTGACGTTGAGGAATTTGCTTTTCCTCTCGAAGAGTCCTTATTTTATTACCAAAGATTATTGACATAA
>CAYMEN010000092.1:0-277 GCA_964389325.1 uncultured bacterium
ACCCGTATCCTACCGGCCGTTTGCGATCCTGATGACCGCGTCGATCCTCCGGGCATGGGCGGTCTTTGCCGCGATCACCTTCCTCCCGATGTACCTTGTTACGCTGGGGTACAGCCTGGTCACTGCCACCCTGATCATGACCCTGATGCTCCTTGCGGGTGTTGCCGGGCAGATTGCCGGTGGCCGGATCTCTGATCGTTTCGGCAGGAAGGAGTTCATGGTCTTTGGCCTTGCACTGGCAATCCCGTTCTTCTACCTGTTCTTCATGACCAGCTGA
>CAYMEN010000092.1:287-2893 GCA_964389325.1 uncultured bacterium
TGCGATCCTCGCAATCCTCCTCTTCGGGTTCTTCCTCTGGTCCACGTTTGCCGTGGCGATTGCCATGTCCCACGAACTTTTGCCGGGCAATGTCGGGCTAGCCTCCGGCATGATGATGGGCCTTGCCATCGGGTTTGGTGGCCTCGGGGTCGCGGTCAACGGCATGATCGCCGATCACTACTCACTGGCTGCCGCGCTCGGTACGATTCCCCTTCCCATTGCAGCCGCCGTGATCCTGATGGCACTGGTGCCCTACCCGTGGAGATTGTTGGGGAAACCCCCTACGGGGCCGGATGTGCCGTAACTCCCATATCCTTATATTTTATCGGCAGGATACTATCATTGGAGATTCATTATGGACAAGACAGGATTAGTTGCATTGATCATCGGTCTGGTATTGTGTGTACTCGGGGTTTACGCCATCCTGGCATTCCTTCCCCAGGTCATTGTTGCGGTCCAGGGACTGGTAGGTATCGTGGTTCTCTTAATCGGCCTGATGATGATCGTCTTCGGCGCCCTGATTCTCAAGGATTGAGACCAACCAAAAAAATCTTTTTTGAAAGATTATCTGGATGATCATACCTTGACTACAAGGCACTGGGAGCCGGCGGTTTCAAGGACCGGTTCGATCTTGCCGTCAAAGAAGTCGTCAAAGGCCTTCTTGACGCCCGGCGCCGTGATGTAATCGTGGGAGATGATGATTCCGCCCCGGCTCATGCGGGGGTAAAAGAACTCAAGGCAGTGTTTTGTACTCTCGTAACACTACACATCGAGGTTCACGAGGGAGAACGTTGTGTCCTTGACAGGATCCGAGGTGGCAGGGAAGATGCCTTTGTAGAAGTGAACATTGTTGTCCTCTTTCAGGTAGTCCCGCACGCTGTCGTAGGAGGCCGCAAACTTGCCTTCATAGAACGGCCAGACCATGTCGATCTCGTCGACTTTCGGCAGGCCTTCGAACGTGTCGAAGAGGTGGAGCGCCTTGTCTCCCTTGACCGAACAGATGATCTTGGCCGACCCGCCGCGGTACACCCCAACCTCCGCGATATCCCCGGGCACCTTCCGGGTCGTTTTCACGGCCATGTAGATGTGGTAGGCCTCGATGTCCTCCAGCAAAAGTTCGGTATCCTTACGGATCTGCTTGAGGTTCTTTGCAAACTGCTTGCGATCGCCACAGCCGTAATGGGAGAGCCGGCCCCGGTTGGCAATGTCGTTACCCAGAAACGGTTCAAAGAAGATGACCTTGCGGAACCTTAGCAGGTACCTGCTGGGGATGACAGAATCAAAAACGGAATAGATTTTTTTCTTCTGAAGCAGGCTCATGTCCAGTTATATAGGTGCTCCGGTAATTTATATGCACGGATCGACGAACCAAAAGAATCCTTCTGGCCTTCAAGAGGATCGGGATTATGACGGGGGCAGGGGCTGAACCTGTCCCGGTTGCGGGGCCTCTGCATCAAGGTCCAGTTCGTCAAGGAACGGCATCAGGCAGGTGACATACGGGGATGGTGTTGGCCCGTGGCCGGGGAGGTCACTGCCGGTTCTGATGATATGCACCATCAGCGGGAACTCATCCATCGTCTGCTCGAACGAGGGATCGTTCTCCTGCGTAAACGTAAGGAAACTCTCCACGAGAATCACCGGGCGCTCGTATTCAGGCACGGATGCATATTCACTGAGCACCGACGAGAGATCCCGGTTGCAGGCAAGATCCTCTTCAAAGAACAGGTAGATCGGGACGCCGTAGTTGTCCGCGATCCGCCCGAGTTTCCTGATATCAGCAGTTGTTCCGGGAACAAGATGGAGGTGCGCAAACTTCTCTTCCGGTGTCGTCCCGGGCAGGGCAGCCCAGGCAGCGGGTTTCAGCATACCATGTTATGGGAAGCCGGCTGGTGTAAAGATTACGAACCTGACAAAAAAAGGTAATGAATTGAGAGAGGGATTGTGTTATTCCCGGCCGAACCTGTTCAGGAGCGAAAAACCCACCCCAAAGAACAGCACGGCGGCAACAGGCCAGACCGACCAGGTGATCGTTTTGTTCTGGTAGACATCGATACCGACAAAGAAGACACAGATCATCACAGCCACCGCAGAGCCGTACCACCATTTCGGCTGGCCCTTTGAACCTCCCATTGCATCTCTCATCATACTCATAGTATCCAGATATTGGCTCCATTAGTCAAAAAGGCTCGCGCCTGCTGCGTGCAGGGAAAAAGGGGTGTAATAGGGATTAAACATGCTCAGGTCAGATGTTGCCCCGTAAAGGACCCTGCGGTTTTGGTGCGAATGCATTGGCGATGAGATCGTGGTTGAATGCAGAAGGAACCGAGCCGGTCTTTGCATACATGTAGAGGGCCGTCACAAAGATCCCCTGCATGGCGCCGTACACGACCGCAAGGATGACCACCAGCAGCAGGAAGAGGACAACGGCCGCGATGACGACCGTGGCATTCCCCAGCAACAGGGCTCCGAACACACCAAGAGCTGCAAGGATGCCAAGAACCACGAAGATGAGCGCCATCGATCCCGCGCCGACAATGCTCTCGCCCCAGGTCTTTTTGATCAGGGAGACCGATTCTTTCATCGAGCCGATTACGCCCTTGTCTTCA
>CAYMEN010000093.1:0-2877 GCA_964389325.1 uncultured bacterium
TCAGCCGCCCCGCAAACACCATGTGACGGCGCACGTGCGAGCGCAGGTACTCCGTGTCATTCCGCAGCGCATTCGCACGCGTAGTTTTGTCCGTAACCTTGGTTGCCAGTTGACTCTGAGGGACTGGGTAGGAATCCTTGCGCAGCCAAAGCTCATACAAGCCCCGTAGGTCCAGCACATCCTGTCGGTCCAACCCTGCGCTGATGCGGTTCAGGTCCGGGCTGCGGTGCGTGTCGTCGAACTCGGAAAGCTGGCTGTTGATCAGCTTGGTCACGGCCGCGATGCGGTGATCGCATGGAATGGCCAGCGTGCAGCGGATCTCGTTGACCGCGACGGCCCCGGCGCCCCAGGTGTAGGGCTCGCCCGTCCAACGCCACGACCCGGCCATGCCGGCCAGTGTCAGTTCGCGCAGCGTCGGAATCAGAATGGTTCCGTCATCGAGCACCTCCAGCCCGGTCAATTCCGTTGTCGTCGCCCAGGTTGAGCCATCGTCCACAGAGATCTCGATCCTGATCTGATACCGCTGGGCCACATAGTCGTAGGCCTCGGCACCGATCCACGATAGCAGATACGGCATGATCGGGCGTGGCACCTGTGCGCGCGGCATAGCCGATTCGGACGTACCCGCCTGGAAATCGTAGGACTCCTTGAATTTCCACGCCGAGAATACACTAGGGAACTCACTAAACAGCGCCCGCATTCCATCGCTCGAGGCCACGCTGAGCGCATTTCCGCGCGCACGCCACGCATCCTGTTCGGCTGTCGACCAGCGCTTCTCAAGCGCCACGGTCACATATGTGTCCATCTGGCGTTCGATCTTGACCAAACTCCCAAGACCCATCGACCGCGTGACAAGGTCGGTAGCGTCCTCGCGATAGTTCCCGCCGGTCCAGTATTTCGTCTTGATCGCCAGATTATTGATGCTGTCGCCTCGACACACATAGGCCGTAGCGCCGGTGCTTCCACCGCGCGCGATGGATCGAACCACCTGCAACAAAGACTTCGACGACTTCTTTCCGTCGTTTCCCTGACTGCCTTCCATCCACCAACCCAGCGTGTAGCCGCCGGCCGTGGCCAGCAGCAGTTCCATGAAATCCAGCAGCGCGTAGCCGTCCGCCGAAATCGAGCGGCCCTTGCGGTTGCTGCCGGACGCCTGCGCCTTGCCCTGACCGCGGCCGTTATCGAACCACGCGGCATCCTCGGTATCCAGCCACTGCGCTATACCCGGCGTCCACTGCACCACGGACGGGCAGACCTTCGGCGCCTTGTGCCCGGTGAATCGCGTATCCGCACCACTGCCCGACCACGGACCGCACGCGTAGTTGAGGTACCGGAAGATCCAAGACAGCGTCCAGTAGCAGGCTTTGCTTTCACCGACCACCGACCCGGATGCGGCATCCGCCGGACTTTCCGGAGGTGCCTCATCCGGTGACAATCCATAGTCCGGATACGGAGCGAACCCCGGCACCGGTACGTTTCCGGACGTGGTTTTGCTGAGCAGCATATTCGGACGGCCACCCGGATTGAACTCCGCCGGCCAGCCCTGCTGCCACTGCAAGGCACCGGTCGCCGGGATCACCACGCATCGCCCCACGATCCGGATGTCCTGCAACAGCCACCGATCATCGTAACAAGTGACTGTAATGGTATCCTTCCCGATGTCCGAGGCTGGAGCGGCCACGGACCCACACCAGAACGATTTCAGCGTCCCCGTGCTGGTCACCCGGGAAATCACCACGCGCTGACCGACCTGGATAGATTCCCACGGCGTACGGAAGGCCACCTGATTAGCCTTTCGGCTGCTGGACACCTTGCGTATCTCTATGATCGCGTACCCAGGCTTGGGGACTGTAGGGATGTAGACGTCCGTCACGCGCACGCGGGATGAATCCCAGGAGCCCTCGTAGGCGTCGATCCAGACCATCAGCCGCTCGGCCTTACGCTGAGACGAGGACTGCGGAGTTATGAGGCAGGCTCCGGACGCGGTGAGCCCTGCGGATGTGGTCAGCATTCATTACTCCTCCGGCTACCTTTCACCCGCGCTATTTTGCGACAGGTCGATGCGCTCTTTTAAACACGGTCTACGACAGCACGGACAGCGACCAGTCAGGACTAGCTCCGCCAAAATCGGGACACGCCTACGCCCCTGCTCCCAGTCCTCGATAGAGCGTGGAGAGACACGTAATCGGCGGGCCAGCTCCGCCGTGGAGAGGCCCGCCTTATGGCGCATCGCCTGAAGTTGTTTGGCGGTCATAGATCCTACCTCATATTGCGCTCTGTCACATCGCCAAACGTACGTGCCACCCCGACCACGAGGCCCGGGGACATCCCACGATACACCTCAGAGCGACATGCCCGCCGAACTGCCCGCTCGCCCCCACGTTTCGCGGCCTGCCGCGTGATGTACTCACGCTGTCCCGTCATCGCCGACCGCCGCACCTCCTCCAATAGGTGATCGCGGTCTGTGTATCCAAACCGAACAGTTACGGTGAACGTGAACATTGTCCACTCCTCTCGCTTCCTTGGCTCGGCTCATCCGCGCCACACCCATACTATACGGCATGTGCCGTATCCCTGTCAACCAAAATCCGGCAAAATTATTTCAAGGTAATTTCCTTTGTGTCCTGCAACCCCACGCACGGTGCGGAGTTGCTCCACCTACCTTGATTCTTTCGGTAATTGGATTTTTAGTTCGGGTGCCGACTTTTTACAGCAAGGACATACACCCGTGAGTGCGAGTTCCACCTCTGGCGGGATGGAGCGGCGATCCTGTTCCCAGTTCTCCACGGTGCGCCGCGACACGTCGAGCAGCACGCCAAGCGCCGCGGTGTTCAGTCCGAGGCGATGGCGGATGGACTGGAGTTTTGATCCGCTCAT
>CAYMEN010000094.1:0-2869 GCA_964389325.1 uncultured bacterium
CGTTGCTGAAGGTGTCGGCTTTGGGATCATTGTCTGCCTCGCCTGCGGCCTCTACCCGGCATGGCAGGCAGCGAACCTGAATCCCATCGATGCGCTCCGGCATGAATAATTCTTTTTTCTGACCCCCCCCCGCAAAACCTCTTTACCCGGGCAGGTGCATACTAAAAACTGGTATGAACCAAAAAACCGTTCCGGACGATTACGACCCTGACTGGAACGAGGTCTGGAAGTGCCGGCAAGCCAGGCACGAACTCTCAAAAGCTGCCGATGATCCCTCCCACAACTGGGACAGGCGGGAGAACGCAGAGCGGTACGATGCCACCTCCCGGAGCGGGTACGATCCCCGGATCCGGCTCACCATCGACGGCCTCGATGTCAGCAGGGATGCGCGGGTGCTGGATATCGGGGCCGGGCCGGGCACGCTTGGGATACCGCTTGCCTCCCGGGTCAGGGACATTACGGCGATCGAACCCGGTGCGGGCATGGCCGCGATCCTCAGGGAACGGGCTGCAAAGGAAGGCGTCACGAATATCTCCTGCGTGCAGAAACGGTGGGAAGATATCGATATTGCCCGGGATCTGGCCGGTCCTTATGACATTGTCATTGCATCGCTCTCGCTCACCATGGAAGATATCCGGGCCGCCCTCGAAAAGATGGATGCGGTGTCACGGCACTGCGTCTGCCTGTACTGGTTCGTGGACCTGCCGTTCTGGGAGAAGATGTACGCCGATCTCTGGGAGCTGCTCCACGGGACCCCGTACTATGCCGGGCCCAAGGCCGACTGCCTCTTCAATGTCCTGTACCAGATGGGAATCTATCCAGATGTCGAGATACTGCCGCTCTCCAAGGAGTACCGGTTTGCATCACACGAGGAGATGAACGCCTTCTTCTGCCGGCGGTTCAGTGCGGAATCCCCGGCGCAGCAGGAGGAAGTGAAACGATACCTCGCGCCCTTGGTCCGGGAGGAAGCCAGCGGGATCGTGATCGCCGGGAACTCCAGCTTTGCAAAGATCTGGTGGAAGAAAGGGGAACCTTGACCAGTGCGTCCTGATAACGATTCATATTCTTTATTTGAGATCACACGAAAGGGGATTGTATGGCATTATCTTCGGTGATAACTCCGGTTGCCATGTCCCTCGAGCTGGTCATCTGTGTCTTGGGACTGTACGCAGGCTATGCCCTGAAAAAGACCTCCGGGTACCTCTTCGCCTTGGCATTTCTGCTGTTTGCGCTCTTCGATCTCATCGGCACGCTCGGAATTTCAGCAGACATACCGGCCCTTGTGAACGTGATCGCGGTGCTTGCCGCCCTGATTGGGATGTACCTGATCGTGCAGGAAAAATAAGGCGACCATTGGATACGCCAAACCATCCTGAGGTGTTCTTCTCGTGCTCATGGCTCTGATGCATCCGAGACCTTTCTTGAAAGGCCGGGGAGGAGAAGACCGCGGGTCTTCGAACCCCTCATACTAAAAAGCGTATATAATTTTAAGAATAATTTTTACAGCAGCAGGGTAGCCGGCCCGTGCCTGCACGGAATTGCAGCCGGCATATTCACAACCACGGTAAGGAGCTGATGCTATAGATCGATTCGACCAGATACTGATCAAAAATCGTTCAGCTGAGAAATACCGGCCGCTGTCCACGACACCGCCCGGAAAAGCCGGGGGCCGGCCATGAGCCGCGGGCGAAGACCGCTCGTGGCGCTCAGCGAGGCCGTGCACATTGCAAAGAAGCGGGGCGAGACAAAGTCGTTCATGCACGAGCCGGGCATGATCTGCAACTTCGTGATCTACTGCATCGGTTTCGTGGCGCACGTCCGGATCAAACGGGTCACCCGCGTCCACTGCTCGCATGCGTGGATTGAGGGCGAAGCGGCCGATGCCCTTGCAGCGCTCCGGGCCATCGCTTCCGGCACCGGCATCTCCCGCGAGCTCTGGGTCTTTCTGCCCCGCGGGGCGTTCCGGTTCTTCCGGGTCACGGACACCGGGCTCATCGAACTCTCCCGCGACGGCTCGGTGATACCGGAAAAACCGAAACCGGTTTTTGTAGCGATGCCGGAAGTGCCGGCTCAACCGGCAGTGTCAGCCCGGGAGACACCGGCCGGAACGGAGATCATACCCCCGATCCAGGCGCCCTCTCCGGAACTCTCCGTCGGTGCAGATAGGTCGGAAAAGGGTCAGGGGGCATGAGAGGCAACCCCTCAAATTAAGCCCCGATTGTCAATCAGAGTCCGTATTACAGACTTTTTCCGGACCCCTTGTTTCGGGCACCCGAAAACAGATCGAATTGGGTGAAAAACGGTACAATAAGCCCGGATTCCTGCCCTCAAACGGGCCGGATTGAATTTTTCACGTCGGCACGTTTGAAATGTTTAATTAGCATCAATTGGGCGCAGAAAGTCGGCCCTGATCGGGCTGCGGGAGGTGGGTTTTGAGGGGGGGAGGCTGTATCCACCGGGTATATACTTCAGTACATTTTAGGTACTTTCATAGCAGGCAGGGCGGGGAGGCCATAATGGGTTCAGTGATCAAGCATGACAAGGGGAGCCGGGACCCCCGGTTCGTCACGGTGCGTCGTGGCGGTACCCTGAACGATGCCGATCACCGGCTTCTAGCGGTGTGGGCTGCGACCTGCGCTGAGCACGTGCTGCACTTCTTTGAAACGGCTCACCCTTGCGACCGGCGGCCACGCCGGGCGATTGAACAGGCACGTGAATGGGGACAGGCAAGGATCACGATGACCGAAGCGCGTTCCGCTGCCTATACCGCACACGATGCAGCGAAAGAGGCATCGGGAGCTGCACGGGAGGCGGCCCGTGCGGCCGGTCATGCCGTAGCGGTTGCCCATATGGCAGACCACGAGCTCGG
>CAYMEN010000095.1:0-2700 GCA_964389325.1 uncultured bacterium
ACTCGAGCTGGCGCTTCTGGGAAGCGATCTCGAGCGTCTGCTTCACGACCGAGTGTTGGGCGTCGATCAGCAGCTTCTCGATCGCCTCGTCGCCGATCTTCACGTCAAGCACCTCGACGTCGTAGATGTGCATGCCGTTCTCGGCGAAGCTGCGGCCCGCGCGCTTGCTGTCTGCGGCTGCGCTGCCGAGAATCGTGTCGCGGATGACCCGGATGGCGGTGGCGTAGAACTCCTCGATGCGATGCTGCTTCACGGCATGCCGGACAAGCGAACGCATGTGGTCGGTCAGAAATTTCACATAGTTCTCGACATTGAACCACTTGCTCGAATCGCCCTCGAAGTTGACCCGGTAGGAAAGCTTGAGTCGGACACGGCAGAGATCGTTCGTCTCGGCCTCGACGACGTCGGAAACCTTGTTGTGAAGCACGCGCAAATACGCCGTCTTGATCTTGTTGTCGTCGCTCTTCGGCGTTCCGGTCGAGAGTTCGAGACTTTCGAGCGCCTCGTCATATTCGAGAAGATATGTTTGTGGGCCCGTGATGACCCGGCGCTCGCCCGCCCGGCCGACGACAAGGACGGCATAGCCGGTCCAGATGTCGATGGCTACGGCGCCTTCGTATTTTGTATCGAGCGTTATTGTTCTCGGCTGGGTAAAGCCGCGTTTGCGCGTGAAATCGTCCCCGGCGTGCCCCTCGGCCGGTGGTTCGGTGGCTGGAACGACCGGAATTCCGGGCCTGGCTGGGACGGGTGCGGGGGAGGGAAGCTTCGTTCGGGCTTCCCCGTCGGGGAGATATGCGTCGGCATGTTGGGCCTTCGCGATGTTCTTGAGGCGCACGTTGTATTCGAGGGCTTCCGGATTGCCGGGGAACCACAGGGCGCACTGCTTCGGCTCGAGAATCCGTCGGACGATCACTTCCTGGCGCGGGTCGGGAAGAAACATGCAGGGGCCGCGCTTGAGCGTGACCTTGCCGGTGTTGCGGTTGAGGAAGTAGCGGCCCTCGCCGGCCGGGATGGCGACCGCGTAATGGATCTCCTGTTCGCCGTATTTGATGATCGCGTGTTCGGGGCGCGGGAAGTAGATCATCTGGTCTTTACCGGTGATGAACAGCTCCTCGCCGACCTTGTGCTCGACGCCGTCCTCGCCTTTGTAGGGGGCGATGACCTTGATGTACAGGCCGCTGATCTCGTTCAGTTCGATCGCCTTGAACTTGCGTGAGCCGTGCTTCTCGACGAAGGCTTCGGTGGGACGCGGGAAGACGACCGCCGGCCCCTGGATATACCGTTTGTTGCCGTCTTCATCGAGCAGGATGCAGTATTCCAGACGCTCGAGTGTGACCGCTTCCCGGACATACGTATCCCTGGCGTCGCGAACGACCTCGATCCCCGTCGGCGGGATGTAGAAGGAAACGTCGGTTCCCATGATGACCAGTTGTTTTCCCATGGTCAGTTCGGGGACGTCGGATGACGGATCGACGGCGCCGCTTTTCGAATCGGGCGGTGCCGACGGGACGGGCGGCGTGGTTGCCGGGGTGACGCTATCGGTTCCGGCCGGGGTCTGGGGCTTGATGACCGCTTTCTTCCAGTTCGCTTTCGCGGCCTCTTCGTCGTAGACGCGGACGACGAGATACTGATTCGACCGCAAGTGATGGCCCTGGATGATGCGGACCATCTGGCCCGGCCAGAGAGAGAACGATACCGGGCCCGGAATGTTCACTTTCCGGCCGATGTTCAGCTCGGGAAGATTGTTGGGGCCGAATGTGCGCGGCTGGTGGCCGTCTTTGGCCGGGTTCTTGAGGTTGAGATACCAGCCTTCGGGGGCCGTCGAAAAAATCGAGATCGACTGCTCCAGGTTGCACCGCTCGAACCGCTTGGTACGGTCGTTGAAGATGACCGGCTGGTCCGTGTTGGCAAGGCTCGTCTTGCAGGGGCCGACGTAAACGACGATGTGGCCCTTTGTCTGGTCTGAAATGAGGGCGAACTCGTTTGGCGCCAGGACGAGATCGCGTTCGCGATTCGACGCTTCGGGCATATGCAAATCTCCTCTCGTGCGTATGGGCATGGAGGAATTATAGAGTCCCGCCCGCCGGCGGTCAAACGGCAGACGTTCTTCAGAAACAGGACCGGGGCGTAGCATCGCCGAGGCGCCGAGAAGTGCAATGGTGCGCGTCAGGGCTTCAAACCCGCCCCTCAGAAGAAAATTGCGGCGAATCGTGATGCGCCCGGGTTATCCCTCTGCGGCTCTGTGACTCTCCGGTGAAACGTTCGATGATGCTTCGGGAAAGGCGTTTCCGATCAGCTCTTGTGCAGGGTGACGTCGAGCGTGTGCCAGTTTTCGGTCAGGAAGCCGACGCCGTCGAGGCGGAACAGTTCTGCTTCGACGGTGCAGCGCACGCGGCGCAAGAATTCATCGCGGTCGCGGTTGAGGATGATGTAGTCGTAGGACCAGGCGTGGGCGATCTGCTCGCTGACCCGGTGGAGCCGCTTGTCGAGGTTCGTTTCGGGCTGTCGGGCCAGGATGCGCCTCGACAGTTCTTCGATCGAGGGCGGCATGATGAAGATGCCGATGACTTTCCTGCGCGAGATCGAGCGGAGCCGGTGAAAGCCGTTGAAATCGAGCTCGACCAGCAGATGGTGCCCGTCGTCGGCGTTGATGAGCCGGCGTGGCGAACCGTATAGTTCGTCGTTGTAGGTGCGGGTGAA
>CAYMEN010000096.1:0-2696 GCA_964389325.1 uncultured bacterium
TGGTGGAAAGTACGCCGGGGCCGCTTCTTCCCATCGAACCGATACAGAAGAGTCTTTTTCCGTCAAGTTCCCGTACTAGCGCTTCACGGCAGTTTGCGTGGGAGGTTGCCGGGCAGGGGTGAAGAGTCCGGGACATGCAGAGAAATCCCAGGACTGCGTTGATGATGGCAACCGCAGCGCCCCGCAACGCCGGTGTGTCCAGCGGTGCGCCGAACATGAACGAGATCTTCGTATGTGCACGCAGGGGTTCAAAGGTGGTAAACACCGCACTACGTCCCCCGAATGCTGCCGACATGGCAGCCCCCTGCTCGAACTGGCAGGTAGGGGCATCAGGATTCACATCCAGGTGGACACCGGCATCCGTGCAGCCGCTGTGTCCGGCAAGTTCCTCGATCTTTTGTACAGACTCAACAACAATATCCATCATTCACATCCATCGGGGGTTTGGAGGATCACCCGGGCCGGGGCCCCATCCAGACCGGCAAGCCGAAGTGGCAGTGCAACGAGGGTGTAATCCCCCTCCGGAACCTGGGTGAGATCGAGCAGTTCGATGATGAGACACCCGTGGCTGAGCAGCTCCCGGTGCACCGATCCATCGCAGTCGAATTGCTCGATGGAGAACGAATCGATCCCAACGCAGAGCGTGCCCGTTGAGGTCAGGTACTCTGCCGCATCCAGCGTCAGCGAGGGATACTCCTGGTGAAAGGACGTGCATCCCGATGATGCGGTTTTGAGCAGGAGACGTTTGATCCCCCCGGTCCTGCCTTTCAGGTGCGAAGCATCAATCAGCGGACCGGCTTTCTTCACATCCAGCACCCGGCATGGGCCGACAAGGTGATGGAGCGGGAGCTCGTCGACCGTCAGGCCGGTCTTCAGGTAATGGACCGGTGCATCGATATGCGTCCCGGAGTGACTGCTCAGCCGGATATCAGAGATCAGGTACAGGCCGGCATCACTCTGGGTAAAATGCGGGGCTGTATCGCCGGGGTAGGCAAGCGAACCCTCCCCCAGTGGCCGGGATATATCGATAATGGTCATCAGGTATCAGCCCATCCGTATTCCCCGATGAGGGGAACGAACCGGACCCCCCCGTGAGTTAAACGAACGATCCCGCTCTTGTTTTTTGTCACGGTCACCAGTTCCTGAATCTCCCGGTCGCCCACCGGTGCAACCAATACGCCTCCGATTGCGAGTTGATCGATAAGTGGCGCTGGAATTGCCGGGGCTGCTGCGGTGATCATGATTCCATTGTACGGTGCATTGTCCGGGCAGCCCCGTGTCCCATCGCCGACAATGATACTGATGTTCTTCAGTCCGAGTTTTTCAAGGTTCTTTTTTGCCAGATCCGCCACCTCAGGAATACGCTCGACCGTTGTTACGTGTCGCACGAGCAACGAGAGGATCGCAGCCTGGTACCCGCTGCCGGCCCCGATCTCAAGAATAGTATCATCGGGGTGGGGGTCAAGCAGTTCGGTCATGAGCGCCACGATATAGGGTTGAGAGATGGTCTGGCCGTTCCCGATGGGAAGCGGGGCGTCCCCGTACGCTGCCCGGTCATACGGTGGGGGAATAAAGAGGTGGCGGGGGATCTCCCGCATGGCCCCGAGTACCCGGAGATTCGTGATGCCCCGGGCCCGGATCTGCTGCTCCACCATCTGGGAGCGCTCGTCTTCCCGAGGGTAGGTATCCATACACGATCCGTTCAGAACCCGGTCTTTTCCGCTTCATCGATGGAAGCATCGATCTGCTTCTGCAGGGCTTCGGGGAGACCCGAGATCTTGACATCGAGGAACCCGCGGATGATCGTGGCCGTTGCCTCGTCCTCATCCAGTCCCCGTGCCATGAGGTACTCGATCTCTTCCTGGGCGAGTTTTCCTACAGCCGCCTCATGCGAGAGCTCGGTCCCGACAACGGATCCCTCGATCTCCGGGATCGCGTAGATGATCCCGTCCTTGAGGATGAGTCCTTTGCATTCCAGGTGTCCCTTTGTGCCGGTGGTCTTCCCGGCGATATGACCCCGGGACATGATGGTGCCGCCTTTCGTGATGGCACGGGTGACCAGTTCGGCACTGGAACCGGGGCCTTCCAGGATCGCACGCGATCCAAGGTCCATATACGAACCGGGCGTTGCAATCACAACACTGCTGAACCGGGCAACCGAGTTTGCTCCTGTCAGGGTTGCCGTGGGGTACATCTGGATCTTCTTCACGGGCTGCATGCAGACATAATTGGAGAGGAAGACCCCGTTCTCTTCGACAACCGAAGCACTCCGCGGGTACACCTCGATATTCTCGCTCCAGTTGTGGATCATCGTGAAGCTGATCTTTGCGTTCTTCTTCACGTAGAACTCGGAGACCCCGTAGTGCATCCCGCCGCTGCCTACGTGTTCCCCGCTTGAACATCCTGAGATAATATGGAGCTCCGCTCCTTCTTCGGCGATGATGATGTTGTGGACATGCTGGATCAGTTCCCGCCCGAGGTACAGGCAGGCCTGGATGGGGTAGATGTTGTTCGAACCCTTATGGGCGATGATCACGTAGCCTTTGGGATCTTTTTGGGCTGCCACATATTTTGTGACCTCGTCTTTTTCCGGCGAGACGATCTTCCATGAATACTCCTTCAGCCAGTCGTATTTCTCCATCGCTTTCTTGTACGGCAGGACTTCGATTCCTGCCTCTGCACAATCAGAGTGGACG
>CAYMEN010000097.1:0-2545 GCA_964389325.1 uncultured bacterium
TGTGCGACGTCTGCCCCTTCGACGGCCTGCCCGGCAACCGCGTGAACGCCCTCGCCGTCGACGACCTCAACCTCTGGATCTCGACCGACAACGGCCTCGCCCGGCTCAGAAAGTAGCGCTCAATGAACACGGCCTACAGCCCGCGCCAGGCCTCGGGCACGAGGTTCCGGGAGCCGGCCAGCGCGGCGTCGAGTTCGGCGAGCAGCCGGTCGCGGTCGCGCGGGAGGGCGCCTTCGAGGGGCAGATAGGACGAGGCGTGGTTCGCCGTGAACACCGTGCGGCCCAGGTCCAGCCCGGCAACCAGCACCCGGAGCTCGCGCAGCATGCCCCGCGCGTCGGGGAGGGCGAACGAGCCCTCTTCGATGCGATTCCAAAGCGGCGTTCCGGGCACCGGGATCAGCGTCAGGATGCTCAGCAGGCGCGGTTGCATGCGATTGAGCGCGGTCGCCGTGGCCCGGGCGTGTTCGAGCGAACGAGCGACGCCGCCCAGCCCCAGCAGGGCCATCACCGAAACCCGCAGGCCGGCGTTCTGCGCCGCGACGACCGCCTCCGTCATCTCCGCCGCCGTCACGTCTTTTTCCATGTCGCGCAGGATTTCTTCGGAGCCGCTCTCGAGGCCGAGATACAGGGTGTTGAACCCAGCCTCCTTCAGCCGCGCGAGCTCCTCGCCGGTCTTCGCGAGGATTCCCCGGGCACCGGCATAGAGCGAGAACCGACGGGCTTCGGGGAATACGCGCCTCGTGATCTCGACCAGCTCGACCAATCGGTCGGTCGGAAGACGCATCGTGTCTCCGTCGGCGAGGAACACCCGCGAGCCGCCGTCTCCCTCGAGCGAAGCAATCAGCCGGGCGTGCGCCTCGAACTCGTCCGGGCCGCGGATGCGGAAGCAGACGCCCCGGTAGGCCGCGCAGAACGCGCACCGGTTGTGCGGGCAGCCGGTCGTCGCCTGCAGGATGACGCTTCCCGCCTCGGCCGGCGGCCGGATCGGGTCGCCGACATAGCCGGGCCGCATCTTCCCGTCAACCGAGGAACTTGCCGTACCGGTTGGGGAAGATGATCGATTTCACTTCATGAAGCGGCAGAAGGATGGTCTGGCCCTTGACGTCCAGCTTCATGAAAGGGTTGTGGGGGGAACGATCCGCCGAGACGATCGTGCAGGTATATTCGCCGCCGCCCTTGGTGGTCACCATGACCTGCTGGCTCGACGAGACGAGCTCCTGCATGGCGTATTCGGGCGACTTGATGTCGAGCCCCTCGTTGACCGCCCGGAATTTCCGGGTCAGCTCGCCCATGAGGCACATCAGGAAGTCCATTCCGAGGGCGGGGGCCTGCTTCTTGATGATGTTGAAATGCTCGTAACGCAAGAGGGCGAGCGTAACCGGGCCGAGCGCCTTTGCCGATGCGGAGCGCATTTTCCGGTCCACGAAGGCGACCTCGCCGAAGATGTCGTTCTTGTCCAGCACGGTCAGGATGTTGATGATGCCGGAAACGTGTTTGAAGATCTGCACCTTGCCGCTGAGGATGAAAAAGATGTTGCTCGAAGGTTCTGCCGTTTCGCTCAGGATCAGCTCGCCGTCCTGGTATTTCATTTCCTCCATCAGCGATGCGAGCATGCCGAGATCATCCTGGGAAAATCCTTCGAAGATCCGGTTCTGACCCAGTTGTTCCTGGAGCGACATGGGCGTCTCCTTTCCCTCTTCTCTCATGAAAGTGTCGAACCTGCAGAGGACATTCTACCCAAGTCACCCCTCCTTTGGAAAGCACCCGCATTCGTTCTGCCATAAACGAAAACCGCGGGCCTTCTGGTGGCCCGCGGTTTTCGTCAGGTCAGATCAGAGATTCGCGTCGAATCCCGTGACGGCGATGTCCGGGCCGCCGTGGAGAATGAAGACTCGCTTCAGGATAGGATCTAAGCAGGCCCCTCGCGACGTTCACCCGGATCAGGCGCCCACGTTCACGACTTGTGGGCTGGAGCAACGCGTCTTTCGTCGTCACGGCGCCGGCCACGGACGAAAGCCGGAAAAGGGCGGAGTGGACGGGCAGGGCAAGATCCGGCCGGTGGCCGGTGTCTCGAAACGACGGAAACGCCGAGCCATGCGAAATGCCGGGAAAAACGACATCGTTCTGGTCACACCCTCTCACGCAAAGGCCACCGGCTTACGGTCGCCCGGATGCCGCTTTATCTGGAATTCATGATATCAGTGGAACACCATCATCGGCAACACTGCAGGACGCGCCTTTGATGCCATCAGGAAAAACGAGTCTTTTTGAACCGGGCGTTTTGTGATACATTTATAGATAGGGACGGCTGCCTGCCCGCGGCCGGGTTCGTTGAGTCGAGCCGCCCGATGCTCTTTGGAGTTCCCTTCCCGGGGGGTGACCTGGTTTCGACGGGGAGTGTGAGCGATCACTTGCCATCCGAGGTTGGTCGAACGGCCTCGTAAAAAATCGACCGCAAAAACAAAGGCCAACGAAAACGTTGCGCTCGCAGCCTAATTAGGCTGCGCGGTTCCCGGTAGATTCCGCCGGTAAGATACCGAAGAAC
>CAYMEN010000098.1:0-2479 GCA_964389325.1 uncultured bacterium
AAGAATTTAGTTTCAAACCGCATAATGACAGAGACAAACAACGCTATCTTTTTCTGAAAATCTAACCTTTAAACCTTTTTGAACAACACCCTTTTTTTGGCCTTGAAATGAATTTTTCTTTTGGTTAAAATGTGCCACAAATATTCGTGATTTTGTGCCACAAAGTCAAAAAAATGGTTTCTACAAGTGCCTAAAATAGGGATTTCAAGAGATTATTTGGTGAAATCTCCCTCCCGCTAGGGTCCACCAATACATTATTATTCTCAACCTTCCCCAAAAAACCTCTTTTACATCCGACAGTCAAAAAATTACCCTCCATTTTTTGTTGCACATTAAATTTGAATTGGCGATATAGTGTATAATTAGAGCACTAAAATTAAAGAGGGAGCCTATGGCATTCAAAATGACCAAAAGTGGCAAAGTGGTGAAAACATACTTCCGTGGCAAACTACCCAAAGCAGTGATTATGGCGGTGGAAAATAACCCACAAGGCGACAAAGCCGTTCAAAAAGCCATTAACACGATCAAAAACGCCAAGGTGGTGTGGGATTTTTAACCCTAAGAAATACGTAGCGACCAGACTACCTATCGGTTATCTAAAAACCACCTCCACCGACCAAGAGCGTCAATTCATCAAACAACTTTCCGTTTCCGCTGAAAAGGGTTCTATTGTTGTCTATGCTCTTGAATTGGAAAATTCACTGGCGGGATTGATTGGGCTATCTGCTTCACGGGTTGATTCCATTTCCACGGTTCAGATTGATTATCTCTTTGTGGCGGAACAATTCCGTGGCGTTGTTTATGAAGAACTCTCCAACACTAAAATCTCCACCTATCTGATTGATTTGGCGATTGTGTTGGCGAAAAAAATCAGTTCCGAAGTTGGGGTGCGGTGGCTTGCTCTTGTTCCTGACAATGACAAACTGGAAGAATTTTACACCAAAGAATTTAGTTTCAAACCGCATAATGACAGAGACAAACAACGCTATCTTTTTCTAAAAATCTAACGTTTAACCCTTTTTGAAAATCACCCTTTTTTTGGCCTTGAAATACCGTTTTGTTTTTAGCTAAAATGTGCCACAAATATTCGTGATTTTGTGCCGAAAAGTCAAAAAAATGGTTTCTCCAAGTCCCTAAAATAGGGATTTTAAGAGATTATTTGGTGAAATCTCCCTCCCGCTAGGGTTCACCAAATCTTCTACAACGAATCTATCAGCGAAACGACGCTTATTATACGTTTTTTGCCATCTCTTTCCCCGCAATCATCCCGCTAGCCCACGCAAAATGAAAATTATACCCGCCCCGTTTGCCGACGATGTCGAGCACTTCGCCTGCGAAATAAAGCCCCTCTACCAGCTTTGATTCCATAGTTTTGGGATTGATTTGTGCCGTTGATACCCCGCCGCCGCTCACTTCGGCGTGTTTGAAGCCGTGGGTATCGGTTACCTCAAATTTCCACTCTCCGATCAAGTGGGCGAGTTTTTTGATCTCTTTGGGATTTAGCGTTGATACTTGAGCCGAGAGAGGAATCCCAACATCATCGAGTAGATAGGTGAGTATTTTGGCGGGAAGTAGACCGCAGAGGAGATTTTGGATGCTCTGTGTAGGAATAGCGTCAAAGAGTTTTTCGAGAACATTTACAAGCTCTTCTCTATCAAACCGAGGTAAAAGATTGAGAGAGATGCTAACACGCTGTTTCTGGAGCAGTGCGTACGAAGCCCTCTGGCTGATATCGAGGATGGCGAGTCCCGAAATACCGTAGGGGGCAAAGAGGATGTCTCCTGTTACTTTTGTGTTACTTTTGCCGTCAATAAAAAGGGTGACTTCGGCTACCGTTTTCACCCCTGCCATTTTAGGGGGATGTTTGGAGGATAGATGGAGTTGTACAAGGCTGGGATAGGTGGGGAGGATTTCATGTCCGAAGGCACGGGCAAATGCGTGCCCATCCTCCGTTGCGCCCAGTTGAGGAGCCGCCGATGAACCGGTAGCGATTAAAACGGCGTCATAACGGCGTTTGCCCTGATCGGTTTGGACGCTAAAAAGGGAGTCGTTTTTAGTAATCGAGGTCACTTTGGTCTCGGTGATGATTTTAACTCCCGCTTGGCTTAGAGCGCTTTTGAGGGCGATGAGGACCGATTTGGCTTCGTTGGAGAGGGGATAGCATCGGCCGTCTTCTTTGACATCGAGCAACAGCCCGATGGAGTGGCACAGACTCTGGAAATAGTGGAAACCCAGTTGTTTGAGTGCATAGGTGACGAACTGCGGATCGTCTCCCGCATAATCGTGATAGGTTGCTGTGGTATTGATGATATTACACCGTCCGTTGCCCGAAGCGAGGATTTTTTTCCCTACGCCGCTGTTGTGCTCATAGACGGTAACATCCGCACCGCCGCGTGCGGCAAAGAGTGCCGCCATCAATCCGCTGGCGCCGCCGCCGATAATTGCTATCTTTTTCATAAATGAGATTGTAACGAGAAAT
>CAYMEN010000099.1:0-2449 GCA_964389325.1 uncultured bacterium
CCGCCCCCTCTTCCCGAACCAGCCACGGCCCTTCCATGTTTCCACCGCCTCCCAGCCCCATTCCCGCTGCCTCCAACACCCTGTGTACTCCATGAAAATATATCACATCCCGACTCTATCGGACATCCGCGCTGGAAACACACTGCGTAGGGGTGCTTCGTGAAGCGCCCTCCCCAAATGATTTTCACATATTGATTCGTAGAGGGAGATCTGCCTTCACGTCAGGTGAGAATGCATGAGCGGAGGGGCCTGATATGTGGTGGGGTCCGGGACACGATCCGTTCCGGTCCCTTTCCGCGGGACGATTGACTCGACGGTGGCGGCGGCATAAACTGTACCGGTGAGAATTTTGCGGGGGTGATGCATGCTGGAAGGGCTTCAGGATAAATATATCAACCCGTTTACAGACTACGGGTTCAAACGGCTGTTCGGCGAGGAATACAATAAAGAGCTTCTTCTCGATTTTCTGAACGAACTGCTGAAAGACCGTCACGGCACGATCAAATCGATCCGCTATATGAAGAACGAGCATCTTGGAAACGGCGATCTCGACCGTCGGGCGATTTTCGACCTGTACTGCGAAACCGAGAGCGGCGAGAAGTTCATCGTCGAGATCCAGAAGAGCAAGCAGAAGTTCTTCAAGGATCGCACCCTGTATTATTCGACGTTCCCGATTCGCGAACAGGTGATTCAGGGCGAATGGGACTACAATCTCAAGGCGGTCTATACCGTCGCGATTCTCGATTTCGTCTTCGATGAGGACAGAACCGAATCTGACAAATTCCGCTACGATGTGAAGCTGACGGACATCGAGACCCACAAGGTTTTCTATGACAAGCTCACATTCATCTACCTGGAAATGCCGAAATTCACGAAGACTCCCGAAGAATGCAAAACGCGTTTCGAAAAATGGCTGTATACGCTGAAAAACTTACCCCGCCTCGACCGCATCCCCGATCGTTTCCGTGAACGTATTTTCAAAAAGCTCTTCTCTGCAGCGGAAATCGCGCGATTCACCCCGACCGAAGCCCGCCAGTATGAAGACAGCCTGAAATACTACCGCGATATGAAGAACTCCCTCGACACTGCCCGCGAAGAAGGCTGGACCGATGGCTGGACCGGGGGCAAGACCGCCGGAAAGACGGAAAAGGCCAGGGAGATTGCCGCCGCCATGCTGGCGAAAGGCATTCCACTCGAGACCGTGGCCGAATTCACCGGCCTTTCCCGCGTCGAACTCGAAACCCTGCTTACACCCTCTCAACCCGCAGATTCCCATACCGCGAAAGAGCCTCGTGCCCCCTACGGCAGAACCGGACATCGAACAAAAGCAAAAACGAATCGCAAGTAACTCAGCGAACTCCACGAAAATATTTCACGGCTCGAATCCCCACGCCCCCCCGAACCTGCAACCCGTAGGGGCGCTTCGCGAAGCGCCCCTCCCCAAACCCGCCCCTCCACCTCTCAACTTTGATGATTCCCCGGAAATCATCATTACGGAGGGCCTTTTTCTGGCCACTGACCACTGATCACCGTTCACTATTGTATGACGAGGCTTGGGAAACGGTTCCTCAAGCGCCGATGACGGTGATGTGAACCGGATGGCCGGTGGGGTCGGGGTGTTCTTCCCAGGTGAGGCGCTCTTCCCAGGACTTTTGCCGGGAAGCCGGCCGCCGGTCGAAGAGAACGAGCCAGGCTTCGTCGGCTCCGACCGTGTCGCGATACCGCGCGACCTGGCGCAGACCTTCGGCGAGGGTGCCGTCGCGGCCGTCGGCGGGGTGGACGAGCTTGATCTCGATGACGATCCAGCGGCACTGCCACTCGATGGCCAGATCGACCCGGCCCCGGCCGGCCGCGTATTCGCGCTCGATTCGGCCCTGGCCGTTCAGGATGCGCTGCAGAAAAGCCATGAGCAGCAGGTGCGGAAACGCTTCGGGATACTCGGAGACCCGTTCCCATTCGTCTGAATGTCGGCGCCAGAAGCGCTGGAACTCCTTCATCAACGCCGCCAGGTCGAGAGACCCGTCGGGCCGCCGCCAGGTGAACTCCGGCCGCGGAATCGCCAGCTGGCTTCCCTGGGTGAGCACCCGCGGGATGACTTCCCGGTAAATCGGGTTAGCGATCTGCGGCGTGCCGTCTTCAACCGAGACCAGCCCGAGATCGAGACACAGCCGGAAATCCTCACCCTCCGCTACGGTCGGGTCGATGCCCCCCACCAGGATCATCTCGACCACGCGCCGGATGCGGGGGTCTTTCAGCCGCTCGGCCAGACTGTCGAGATGCACCGCGCGCTCGGCGATCAGCATCTCTTTGGCCTTCACGATGTGTTCCGTCGTCACGGGAGTTCGGGTCTCCTCGGGCACCAGCTCCCAGACGCACTTTTTTGCCAGAGCATTTACCAGCCAGGGCTGGCCGCGGGTCAGGTCATACACCAGGTCGATCGCCGCGGGCT
>CAYMEN010000100.1:0-2430 GCA_964389325.1 uncultured bacterium
CTTTGAGCACGACGGCGTAGTACGGCGTGCTGTTGGCTGGCTTCGTCACGTAGTCACTGGCCGACACGGCTACACCATCGCCGTTGGTGATGCTGGCGATAGCCGCATAGTCGGCCCTAAGCAACAGCGTGCGCCCGCATACATCGGCTTGCGCATCCAGATAACGCGTCGTGTTGGCCGTTACCTCGAACACGCGCCCGGTACGCTTCTCGATGGCCTTTTGCGCGCGTAGGATACAGTCATACAGCAACAGGTCATCACCCGTGCCGGTGATGCCCGTGTATGCTTTCAGGTCCGCGATGGTGCAGTACATGGCTCAGCCCTCGTAGTAGTGCAACCCGAAGTAGAAGTTGAGCGTGGAGGTGTTCACGTCATACGCCAAGCAGCGCGCCCAGGCCAACGTACCAGCAGCATGGCGGCGCGTCTGAAACTCAACAGGAGCCTCGCGCGTGATGGCAGCGCCGGAACGATAGACGAACTCCGTGTAATCTCCCGCCGTCACCGCATCGTCACCCGCCGCGCCGAAAGCGATCTGTACGAAATGCACCGTTGCCGCAGTCTCAACTGCCGTGATGAACAGCCGGTGCATGTCAAACTTGTATGTCGTGTCGGCCGAGCCGAGCAGTTGCACCCAGGCGCCATAAGCGTCGTTCCCCGCGTCGATCTGAAACGAGGCAATGTCTTTGGCGATCTGATCGGCCTTGTGCGTCGCGCTCGGCGTGCCGGCTACTCCGTACCAGCGTTCGTGACTGTGTGCGTGACGTTCAACTTCTGCAATGCGATAAGCGAGGCTGTTGCTGGCCCCGGTAAGGCCCAACGTGGCTACATGGTCGATCATGCCATCCCGCACCATCACGCCGTTTAGCATTTGGGCCATGTCACACCGCCTTGCAGGTCAACGTCGCGCCGAATACGCCCGCGTCCGTGTTGGCGTATTTGACATCCACCGCATCACCATCGAACAGGTAAAACGGTGCGTCCGGTTGCCACACCAGGTTGACCGTACTCGCCGTACTCAGGTCCAGGCTATACAGCAGCGTATCGAACGCGCCGCCATGCCCGGAGTCCAACGTGATCGTGAAGTTCTCGCTCGTCGTGGGCGCTGCCGATAGGTGCAGCGTCACGCTGAGTAGTTGCTGTACCTCGTGATACGGTACCTTGTGCGTCAGGTCAAGCGCCCCGCTGCCCGTGGCTATCTTCTGTTCGTACATTGCGCCCCTCTTTGTCGGGCGGGCGACTTGCGCCGCCCGCCCGTGTCTGTTACGCCGTCTCCCGCACTTGGAAGGCTTTGGCCCATTTCACGCCGAGCGTGTTGGCCGTAGCTTCGCCGGTCAGGAAGGCGATGGTCGGTGCGAGATACTCGTCATTTGGCATGGTCGCCACCGACACTGCCTGCGAACCAACCTCTGCGCCGTTGACGTAGAAGCGCAGGGTCGTGCCATCCGAGTAAAACTCAACGATCATGTAAGTGGCATCCACCATTGTGCCGGCCGCGGTCAGACTTTCGACGTTGTTCTTCTCGGTCATGCCGAAGATCACCGCCGATTCATCAACGCTGCGAAAGCCAATGCTATCCGTCACACCGTCCAGGATCGAGGTATCCGTGATTGCCAGCCCCACGAACACGTCAGTCTGGTCGGCGTCATTCACCGCAATACTGGCACCAAAGTAAGTCGGATAGGCTGCGGCAAAGGTGAACGCCTCGCTCAGCCCTTGCAACTGCCCGCCCTGATTGTCGCCTGCGCCTGCCGTGATGACGAGTTCACCACCTGCCGCGCCTGCGGTCAACGTCATGTTGCCGCTAGTCATCGCAGTGTGCGTGTAACCGGGCAGGCTGGTCGTGGAGGCCAGCGGAATGTCAGCCGGATTGAGCGCCCACTTGGTCACGCTCGGCCCGAATGCCTCCAGCCAGCGCCACGGCTTGCCTGCCTCAGTGATGACGGCATTGTTGTTGATCTCGCGCAGTTCTACACCTGCCATGTCATCACCTCCGCTATGCCAGCGTTACATTGACGCTGGAGATGACATACCATTTGCCCTGGTACGCCTCGATAACGATGTTGTCACCGACAGCACCGCCGAATGTGCCAATGTCTGACCCGCCGCCGCCCGCGTTGAAACCGCTGCCTGCGCTGTTGTCCAACGTGTTAGCCTGCGCGGTCGTGGCGATGAAGGTCAGGCGCACGCCGTCATGCGTGGTGGCGGTCGGGTCGGCCAGCGTCATAGCCAGCACGCCGGCCTTCGTGCAGTAGATCGTCTGCGAGTAAGCCGGGATGGTCACCGCGCCATCGACAGCCATTGCCAGCACGAACTCGCGCGCCTTGATCTGCGAGCCAGTCACGATACCTGTGCCCGTGATCGTCGTGCCGGATATCGCACCGGAGAACGTGCCGGTCGTCGCGGTCAGTGCCGCACAAGCCAACGCGCCGA
>CAYMEN010000101.1:0-2391 GCA_964389325.1 uncultured bacterium
CCCATCTGATCATGAGTCCTTATGTTCGAACGTATCAGCCGGCGTGAAGAAGCAGACCTGTTTGTTGCCTGGATGGCAATCGCACTCTCGTTTACCATCATCAAGATTGCCCCGTATGGAATTCTTGGGCCGGTTGCAGCCATTGCACCGCTGCCGGCGTTGATCTATTTCGGGATCGCGCTTCTGACCGTCGGGATCGGGTTCCTGCTCCACGAGATGGCCCACAAGTTCATAGCGATCCGGTTCGGGTACTGGGCGGAGTTTGTCAAGGACAACACCATGCTCCTCATAGCGGTCGTTATGGCGGCGATGGTCGGGTTTGTCTTTGCCGCGCCCGGAGCAACGGTGATCGTCTCCCGGGACGGCCGGACCTTAACGCTCAAAGAGAACGGGATCATCTCGGCGGCAGGCCCCGCCATCAACCTCGTCCTGTGTGTTGTCTTTGCAGCCCTGCTCTTCCTTGTCGGGGGAGTAGCCACCATCAAAAATGGAAATATCCTGGCCATCCTCGGGCTTGCCGGTATCCAGATCAATGCCATGCTCGCAGCGTTCAATCTCCTGCCCATCAGCATCCTTGACGGGAGGAAGATCCTTGCCTGGAACGCGGTAATCTTCATCGTCCTGATCGTGGCAGCGTTCGGCACGCTCATTGCTTCGTTCTATTATCTAGTCTGAACAATCTAAAAAAATTCCCCAATTATCCGTCCTTTTTTTGGGTTTCCAGCACTGCCACCACCTGCTGCCCTTTGCGGAATGCCTCGTCAAGGGCAGTAGGGTGGTTTTTGATCCCCTTGTACTCGTCCATATTGTTCGCAACGATATTGTCATAGTATTCGAACCCGGCATCGTGGAAGAGCGCGGTGAGCGAGGGATACGCCCCGTCAAACACACGGTCCTGGTTCTGGCCTGCCGTTGAGATGAAGACCCCCTCGTGGCGGGCAAGGTGCTCGGGTGAGAACGCGAGCGTCCTGGTGACAAACCGCCGGGCCCAGAGATACTGCCCCCGGTCAATGAACCCCTTGAGCTGGGCGGTGATCCCCATGCTGTAGATCGGGGATGCCACCGCAACGCAGTCGGCAGCCATCATCCGGTCGAAGAGTGGCGGGGCAGCGTCTTTGACAATGCAGTTGCCATCCTTATGGCAGGCATTGCACCCCCGGCAGGGCGTGTAATCGAGGTCTTTGAGAACCACCTTCTCCACGCTCGCCCCTGCGGCCTTGGCCCCTTCAAGGAACCGGTCGAGCAACGTCTCCGTGTTGCCGTGCCGGTGCGGGCTTCCTGAAATTCCCAGTACCGTAACCGTCATCTTACCTCAGGCTGCAAGCCGTAGTTTCAGTTCCGCAAGCAGGTTCTTCCCGAGCGCTGTGGCATCAGTTTTTGCAGTCGGGTGGCGTTCGATCGCCCCCTTCTCGTCCACGTTGTTGATCATCAGGTAACTGATATCGGCGTCTTTGATGTCGATGACGTGGTAGAAGCACTTCACCGAGGGAATGGCGGCATCGAAGACGTGCGGCCAGTCCTGGCCGGCACTGGCAAGGAACACCCCGAGGCGTTTCCCCTTCCGCTCGGGAGGAATGACCGGCAGGTTCAAAACATACTTCCGCGACCGGAAGACCTGCATCCGGTCGATGAGGGCCTTGGGCGGGGCAGCAATGCCCATGCAGAAGATCGGGGAGGAGAGCAGGATGATATCGGCCTCGATGATCTTGTCGTGGTAGATGTCCATCCCGTCGCGCTGGATGCACTTGTTCAGCTTCTCGCAGGCATTGCAGCCCCGGCAGATATGGATATCTGCTTCAGTGAGCGGGACTTTCTCGATTGCAACATCCGGGTCTTCGGCCATCGATGCGAGTACCCAGTCCAGCAGCGTCTCCGAGTTCCCGTGCCGGCGGGGGCTGCCGGCGAAGGCAAGGACCTTGATTGTCATCACACTGTTGTTGTCACCGGCAGTAAAAAAGATGTGGATGATGCCGGTGAACAAGGGCCGGTCAGGTTCGCGGGCCGTACTGTGCGTTCCGGAACCGGATCAGCTCGTTCGTGAACTCACCCAGGTACTCGTCCATCGAGAGGCTGCCCTCCTCAAAGACACAGTCGCCTTCTTCCACGACCTTGTCGATCATGTCCCGGGTGGGGAGGACGAGATCGATCGTCACGCCGGACTTTGCCGATCCCCGGATCAGCGCCTCGCGGAAGAGCCCGATGCAGTACGCGATCCGGAACTTGTAGCTGTGGCGGGTTTTTTCGAGATAGCCGGCAACCCGGTCGGTCTCGATTCTCAGGAAGTCGTCAAGGATTTTTTCGTCTTTGCACTTCCCGAGCATGTACTTGTAGTGGGCGTACGGGTACATCTCCTCCAGTTCTGCCGGGACGATCCCGCAGGTGCCGAAGATG
>CAYMEN010000102.1:0-2300 GCA_964389325.1 uncultured bacterium
TGACAGTAAGCCATAGCACGGTCATACATTTCCTTATCGTCCGTAGCCAGCATACCCATTTCCCCAGCTGCCAAAGACTTACCGCTCATGATAGACATAGCAGCCACATGTCCGAATGTCCCTAACATTCTTCCTTTATACATACCGCCCTGGGCGTGTGAAACATCCTCAATTACATAAAGATTATGTTTTTTCGCAATCTCCATAATCGGGTCCATATCAGCAGGATGACCAAGATAATGGACTACCATTATCGCTTTCGTTCTTGGCCCTATGCATCTTTCAATATCTTCTGGGTCAATACATAATGATGTTGGATGTATATCAGCAAAAACAACGGTTGAACCAAGGTTAAAAGCCTGAAGACATGATGCCCAGTATGTTTTGCTAGGGCATATCATTTCGTCACCTGCTCCCATCTTACATGCGAACATAGCGGCCTGTAAAGCCATTGTACCATTGCAATATCCTATAGCATATTTTCTCTTCTGCCATTTTGCAAACTCTTTTTCGAATTTCTCTGTTACATCAAGACCGCTCATCACTCCTCTTCTTAACACATCAAGAACGCCGTCCTCATCTTCTTTAGTAACTATCGGCCATTTAAATAGTGATTCCGGTATCTTTGATTCGTCTACTGCAGGTTTTCCACCAAATATTGCAAGTTCACTCATTACATCTATCCTCCTGTTTATATGAATGTATGATTCATATTACATATTAACCTCTTTTGCATGATGTTTCTATGCATTTTCCACTTACTTATTGACTGTTTCCATTCAGACATTTTTTCTGTACTGTCCCGGTGTCATTCCAATAATCTGTTTAAATGTGCGATTGAAATGATTTACATTGTTAAATCCTGATTCATAACATATATTTATTATCTTTTCATCAGTGTTCTTCAGCATTTCTGAAGCTTTGGCAATTTTTAACCCCGTAATGTATTCCTTAAATGTTTTTGATGTAAGATTTTTGAACAGATAACCGAAAAAAGAAGGAGATAACAAAAACATCTTTGCTACTGTATCTATATTCAAATCCTGGGTATAGTTCTCTTCTATATGCCTGATAGCTCCTTTTATTGCATCATTATGCCTTTCAAAAATCTGTGCGGATTTGCTTTTGCTGATACTTTTTGTGAATTCTCTTCCTACAATTACTAAAAGTTTAAGTAGCAGTGACCGTATTATTAGATCAAATCCAGGTTCTCTGTTCTCATATTCCTTAAGTGCTTCATTAAATATGTTTTCTGTTTCACACTGTATCTTGCCGACTAGATTAAGTCTCGGCCTTACTAAATCCTCTTCAACAAGGAAAGGTTCAATATATGCGAAATCCCAGAAAGATTCACCTTTTTTCAAGTCATTGAAAAATTCATTAATGAATTTTGGATCAAATTCAAATTCAACTATTTTTGCTCCGCTTGCTTGAACAGGTTCAATCTGATGTGGGACATTGGGAGGAATTACAAAAATATCGCCTTTAACAAGATCAAATCTCTTATCGTGAATGACATGAGTAGCTTTTCCGCTATAAACATAATTTATCTGTATGCACTCATGAGCATGAATATACAGCGTGCCATCTTCCGGATCATATTTTTTAATATAAAACATGAGATATCCGTCAGGATTGTCTTCTATTCTAAAAATCGGTATGTTATTTAAATTCTTTTTTTCTGCCATTAGTCACATCTTACGACAAGCACGACATTTTCAACTGTTGTGATATCATTTATTACCTTTTCTTCGTTTGTTTTTTTCGGTATGCCGATTACAATGCTTAAACCGATATTTCCATATGTACCGCTTTTCGCACTCTGTACTTCAATATTTTCAACTGTGTACCCTGCTTTTGTTATATCCTTTATTGCTGCATTTATATTCCTGCTGCCTGTTACCTCCAGATAAATATCCATCTTTATCCTTCTGGAACCGAAATTGCCTAAATAAGCCATTACTATTGCAAGTATAAGAACACATAAGATTGCAGCCTCATAAAATCCGGCTCCTATTGCAAGACCGACTGCAGCAATTGTCCAAAGACCTGCAGCAGTTGTCAGACCTTTTACATGAAGGTGCCCTGTAACAAGAATTGTACCCACTCCTAGAAATCCAATGCCAGAAAGCACTTGAGCAGAAAGTCTCATCGGGTCTGTGCTAAAAGCTAGCGTTTCTGACATGAAAATACCTGTCATTGCAGCAAGCGCAGATCCTATGCATACTATTATATGAGTTCTGAATCCGGCAGCACGGCCATGCCTTTCCCTCTGCATTCCTATGAGCCCTCCGCATAAC
>CAYMEN010000103.1:0-1088 GCA_964389325.1 uncultured bacterium
ACATAGGCCGGGAAATCCGGGGAAAGGAAGATCGCGTGGGGGCAGAGGACATAGGCCTGTGAGATCGGCATCGCCGACCGGATCCCAAACGCCCGCGCCTCATACGAGCAGGTCGAGACAACCCCGCGTCCCTTCCCCTGCTTCGGATCTGCTCCAATCACCACCGGTTTACCGGCAAGTTCCGGCCTGCGCTGCACCTCCACGGATGCATAGAAACTGTCCATATCGAGATGGAGGATGATCCGGTGGTGCACAGTCTGCGGATCCTGCTCCGGCAACGGCAGGGCATTGTGGTAGGATGGCGTTGTGATGGGATGGGCAGGAACGGGAGCCATACAAATCACCTTATCCTGCGGCCGGGATAAAGTCCCCCAGCCGGCACTGTCGTTCGCGGATCACGGACTTGAGAAGGGGCCCCTCCTCAATGAACCGGGTGACCGGAAGCGTGAACGATGCCGCAAGATGCTGAAGAGCCGGCCGGATTCCTTCAAATTCGGTGGCAGGCTGCTGCATTGCGCTCCGGACATTCTCCCGGACATTGAAGACGCCCATGGGCACGTACCCCTTCCGGGCCTCCCGGAGAATGATCGCCCCGGCCTGCCGCTGTTCGCGGGCGAGCGCTTCGAGCACCGCCATCTTGCACGTGTAGTAGCATCCCCCGAGAGGGGAGTAGGTGGTCTTCTTCTTTGTGCCCTCGTGATCCGAGAAGACCAGTTCCTCGGTACCCAGCACGTGGAGGAACGCCTCCGACCATTCGTACTGCCAGGCGGTCGGCATCAGGATGACCGCGTAATGGTTGTTGAGGCTCGAGAACTCGTGCACCCGCCAGGTATCAATGACCGGGTTCTTCTTCACCCCGGCAAGCAGCCGGTCGCCGATGATCGTGTCGCAGGCCGTGATCGACCACCGCGTGGGAACAAGGTGCCGCCCCCGTCCCTGGCCCATTGTCCCGACCGAGAAGGCTTTCTGGATACTGGAGAACGTAACACCGGTCTTGTGCAGGTTTATCACGGCATCGGCCGCTTTCAGGTCGGTATCGTAGAACGCCTTCTCCAGGTCACGGTTCCACCGCCCGGCCTCGATATCGA
>CAYMEN010000103.1:1098-2300 GCA_964389325.1 uncultured bacterium
CCTCTCGATTCCTGCACTGGGCCCAAACGGGGTATGCTCTTCAGAAAAGGACTGCCCCTGCGGGGTGCTGGTGAAGGCAATCTCGCTCTCAAGGGACGATGAGGAGAGCGAGATCTCCTGGAGTTTTTCTACCAGCCGGTTATTGAGATCGCCTGCATTCACCTGCTGTTTTCCCCGGATGAGGTTCATCCTGTACCCGATGATCTCCTCCTGGGACCGGTTCTTTGGGATCCATGCTTCCGGCATATCCATCTCAGTTGTATCACCATGGAGCGGAGCAATCATGGGGCCGGCAAAGATATCCGGGTAATTCCAGCTCCCGACAAAGACGGACGGGGGAGTACTGCCTTCAATCTCTTTTCCCAAAGCAACGGACTTCATGGGCATCGTGGACGCCGTGAGTTGCCGGAGGTAGGCCCCTTTCCCGATCATAGTATAGTGAAAGTGAGAGCGGGAGATCGTTTAAGAGGGGTAGTGCGCGGGGAGAAAGTGAAACCGGCTATCTCCGGACAGAGTACCCGGCGTTCCTGAGGATGCGGATCATCTCGTCCTCCCATTTCGTATCATCCGGTTCCTTGTGCTCTTCGATGCAGGAATCCCAGATTTTTGTGAGGAGTTCATCATCGGAGCAGAGCGTCCGGATAAACTTGATACGCCCGGCCCTCCGCCCGGTATAATCGAGGATCAAAAGACGCCAGCACCCATAATCCCGGCAGATCTCCGGGCGGGTCAGGTGTACCGTACAAAAGGCTTTTTCACTGCCGGGCTGGTGCCGGAAAAACGGGCACGTGTGAGGCAGTTTTTCAAAGATGCTCTTGTCATCGAAGAGATCGCGTTTGTCGGGATCAACCGTTACCGGCGTCGTCTCACCGGTGTAATTATTATAAATCAGGAAGCGGTAATCCCCGTACTCTTCCCTGATCACATGGACGTACCCGAGCTGGTCGCAACATTCCCCGCACTGGAAGCATTCGAAGGCCAGGGTGAATCCTCCTCAATGGAGCGCCAGGATCATGAAGACCAGTTCGAGCGCTATCAGGATGATGACCACCCATTCAAGGAAGTTGGAGTGCTGGATGCGCACTTCGTCCGAGAGCATCGAGTAGTTCTCCTGGATCATCTCGATCTTGCGGCTGACACTCTCGCTCCACTGGTTGCTACGTAAAACTTTTAATGCCGTGGCATAAACCCGGGCATAATAG
>CAYMEN010000104.1:0-2240 GCA_964389325.1 uncultured bacterium
CAGCGGAATACGCGCTTCAGGCAAGCCCACGAATTCCGCCACCTGCATCGCCGCATGAGCCACCAAAAGGGCGTTGGGATCCGCGTTCCCCACGTCTTCGGCCGCGCAGATCATGATCCGCCGGGCAATGAACCGGGTATCCTCCCCGGCGTAGATCATCTTGGCCAGCCAGTAAAGGGCGGCATCAGGGTCAGACCCGCGCATGGACTTGATGAAGGCGGAAGCCGTATCGTAATGCACATCCCCATCGCCATCATACTGGACCTGTTTTTTCTGAATCGATTCCTGGGCGACACGCAGATCAAAAAGGATCGCACCGTCCTTGTTCTTGGGCGTTGTCAGAACGCCGACCTCAAGGGCGCTCAAGGCCCGGCGGGCATCCCCGTCCGAAATATCGGCCAGAAAATCCAGGGCCTTTGGGTCCGCCTGGACCGGAAAAATGCCAAGCCCGCGCTCCGCATCCTTGAGGGCGCGCTGTAAAAGCTCCAAAAGGTTTTCCCGGGACAAAGGCTTCAGCTCAAAGACCAAAGACCGCGACAAGAGCGGCGCGACCAGGGAAAAGAACGGGTTCATGGTCGTGGCGCCGATAAGAACAATATTCCCGTTCTCGACATCCGGCATGAGGACATCCTGCTGGGCCTTGTTGAACCGGTGGATCTCGTCAATAAAAAGGATGGTCTTCTGTCCGCCGTTGGCCAGCCGATTCTTGGCCGAGGCGATGATCCGGCGCATTTCCTCGACATTGGACATAACCGCGTTGATGCTCTCAAAATGGGCCAGGGAACGCTCACTGATGCAAAGGGCCAGTGTCGTCTTCCCTGTTCCCGGTGGACCATAGAGGACCAGCGAACTGATGCGGTCGGCCTGGATCGCCCGCGTGAGGAGTTTTCCCTCACCCAGGATATGCTCCTGACCGACATACTCCTCAAGGGTCCGGGGACGCATCCTGACCGCCAAGGGGGCATGAGCGAAAATGTCTGATCCGAATAATTCTGCCATAAAAACCTTCTTTACAACCGGTCAGTTCTTTTTCCCGGAAGCCGCGCGGAGTTCCTGCAAAAACTCCTCATCCGCCGTGACCCCCAAAGAAGACGCTTTATGAACATCGTCCCAGCTTTTCCCGTACGCCTTTTTCTGAAAATAAACTTTCGCGCGCCCGGCATAGGCATATCCGTCGCGTGCATCCAGCCGAATCGCCAGGTTTAGATCTGCCAAAGCACCTGACAGATCGCCTTTCCTCAAAAAAGCTTCACCCCGTTTCTTATAACTCTCGGCGCTGTCAGGGCGGCCCTCAAGGGCTTTTGTATAATCCCGAATCGCCTGCTCCAGGTCTTCTTTCTGAAAATAGACCCGCCCCCGGTTGTGCCAGGCAGCCGCAAAGCGGGGATACAGTTCGATCGCCCGGTCAAAATCGTTCAAAGCCCGTTCAGGATCATTCAGCTGATAATAAACACATCCGCGGTCATTGTAAACCTTGGGCTCCAGGGGCTTGAGGCGGATCGCCCTGGTATAATCCAACAGAGCAGCATCAAGATCCTCTTTCGCCGCCCGGGCCTCTCCCCGTACGCTGTAGGCCTCGGCAAAATCCTTGTTCAATCTGATCGCCCGGTCAAGATCCGAAATAGCCCGCTCATGATCGCCCTGTGCCAGAAAGACCTGTCCCCGGGCATACCAGTAATCCGCCTGATCGCCATCGGCCTGGAGCGCCTTGTCCAAAGCGGTAACGGCCTGGTCATAACGGCCATGCTGCAAATGCAGGATCCCCAGACGATACGCCCCTTCTCCAAAGCGCTGGGCGGGAAATCCCTCGCTCGTCGGAAAAAAGCCAAAAAAGAAAAAGACCAGAACAGCCAAAAACCTGCAGGATATCTTGGGCATGGGTTGATTTCCCGATAACAAGCAGACCCTGCGCCCCGGACTTCCGGGATCACAGGGCCTGAAAATAATCCCGCTTATGCCGTTGAGAAAAGGCACCTTGAACCTGATAAACAGGTGGGAACAAGCGAATGGCTTATGGGCCGATCCGACAACAGTCCCCAAGGTTTTGAATGTTGGTTCAAATTAGCCAAATCCCTGACGAGCACAGCAGGAACAATTTAAAAAACTTTACCTTCTTTTAACGCCGAACTTCTCGATCAGCTTGCCGGCGATATCCTCGTGCAGCGCGTTCACTTCATCATCCGTCAACGTACGGTCCTTGGCCTGGTACGTCAAGGACAGAACATATCCCTTCAAGCCGG
>CAYMEN010000105.1:0-2227 GCA_964389325.1 uncultured bacterium
TCGAGAAATCCGCCGGCGGGCGCATCGAGTTCGTCGAGTCGACGAAGACCCTCGAGGCCGTGGCCGGCCACACCGAGGCGGTCCGTTGGATGCGCCAGGACGCCCAGTTGATGAAACGCGGCAAGCTCAAGGCACTCCCGATGGGGTATCTGATCAACGGCCGCATCGGAACGGGAAAAACATATCTTGTCGAATGTTTCGCCGGCGAGGCAGGCGTTCCCTGCGTCGAACTGAAGAATTTCCGCGACAAGTGGGTCGGCGCGACGGAAGGCAACCTGGAACAGGTGTTCAAAATACTGCACGCGATGGGCCAGGTCATCGTCTTCGTCGACGAGGCCGACCAGATGGCCGGGAAGCGCGGCGGCGGAGCCGACGACGGCGGCCTTTCGGGGCGCATCTACGGCATGCTCGCCCGCGAGATGGCCGACACCCGCAACCGCGGCCGGATTTTCTGGGTCTTCGCCACCTCCCGCCCCGACCTGCTCGAGGTCGATCTGAAGCGCGTCGGGCGGCTCGACGTCCATATCCCGCTCTTTTCGCCGCAGACAGGCGAAGGCAAACGCGAGCTGTTCATGGCTCTTGCGAAGAAGAACAAGGTCGCCCTCGGCCCCGACGATATCCCGGAGTTTCCCGAGAACCTCGATATCGGCGGCAACGAGATGGAAGGCATCATCATCAGCGCCTCACGCCTGTTCGAGATCCAGGATGACGGCCCCGACAAACGCCCGATCGGCCATTTCGTGAAGGAGGCGTTCGGGAGTTATCGGCCAATGGCGCACGCGGAGCGGCTCGAATACATGGATCTCATCGCCGTCGTCGAGTGCACCGATGTCAAATTCCTGCCGGAAAAGTTCGCCACGATGGACCTCTCGACGGTCAAACACCGCCTCGACGAACTGAAACACCGCATCAGCGAATAGCATCTCGACAACATGTGGTGATGCGAGTCCCCGAAAAGTCAACGCACCACCGAGTCACAGAGGCACAGAGAAATGAAATATAATCTCTGTGCCTCTGTGTCTCTGTGGTGCGTTGTTTTTCAGCAGGCCGACTTTTCTTGGCGTTTTTGGGATTTGGGGGCGCGGCGGGTCGGCTTTTTGGCCGGGCGGGTTTGTTTGCGGGGAGGGGCTTTCTTCTTCGGTGCGGCCTTGCCGGGCTTCGAGGCAGGCTTTTTCAGGTATTTCGTAATGCTGATCAGCGTTCCGAGGCCCGGTTCCGAAATGATTTCGGCGATGTCCGACAGCATGCGGATCAGGGCGATTCCACGGCCACGGGCGCACTCGATTCCGGCGATGGGAACCCCTCTGCCGTTGTTCGAAGGGGCGTCGAACCCGCAGCCGCTGTCGTGAACGGTAATCACGATACGATCGCCGTGAAGATGATAGACGATTTCGAGCTCAAGATCGGGACCGTGCCTGGACGCATGCTCGATGGCATTGGCGTAGGCCTCTTCCACGGCCAGGGTGATGTCGAAAATCTGATCCTCGTCAAAGCCCATTTTGCGGGCTATCGTCTCTGTATTGATCCTCACGACCCGATCGTATCGGGGATTCTTGTACCGGAGGCGCACCTGTTTCGGCGGACCCAGCGAAGTATTCATCATCTTCAGTGTATACGATAGCGCACATTGCGGCAAGGGGTGCCCGTTTTGCCCGTAGATTGCCCCCATGCGCAGGGGCGGTATCAGGGGGCTCTTCCCATAGGCAGGGCGTTCATGGTACGTTTTCGGCGACGTATGAAAATGTCGCATCTGATCGTTTGCCTCGGCCTCGCCTGGGCCCTGGCCTTTTGCCCGACATGTGCCGGGCACTCTCAGTCTCTTGGGGACGAGGAAGTCGGACATGCGCCGGAACCAGGGTTCCAGAAAACCCAGTTTCCGGATTGGATGAACGAAGCGTCTCGGCAGGAGACTTCGGAGATGCCGCCACACAATAGCGCGGAACTGAAGGTGGCGGACCCGATCGAACCGATCGACCCTGATGCCGATTCCGGCACGTCCACACAAAAGGGAAGCGAAAACCGGCAGCGATTCCAGTTCACCCCCCCGAAAATGCCTGATTTTTCACGTTTTCGGGGCCAGTCGACGCGAACGGAGACGGAGCGGCCTCCGGGATCGGCATCCCGGCAGATGGAACAGGCTTCGGCGGCAGGGCTGCTTCCTCTCCCCCTGCAGCTTCTCGCCTCGCTCACGGTGCCGGCGGTCGACGTTCCGGCCGGCCGGCCGCCA
>CAYMEN010000106.1:0-330 GCA_964389325.1 uncultured bacterium
AACGGCAGAGATGTAATCGGGACCTGCTTTAGCCAACAGGTCTTCCAGCGGGCCTGCAGCGATAGTGGCGAGCACGACCGGCTCAGGCTCGCCTGGCAGGAGCACAATTGCCTGCACTAGCTGCCATAGCCTGTCCCAAGGCCCGTCCATGCAGAGATCCAAAACCTCGAAGGAGGACCACTGGAGCGCCTCGTTCTTGGACTGGAGGTAAGCCACGTATGTCGAGGCGAGATCTGAAATAGATGGCTCAGTTCTCTGCATACCTTAGTGGCACCTAACGTCAGCCTTTTCGGGCGGCGAGCTTGCGAGCCGTACCGAGCAAGGCTTTGT
>CAYMEN010000106.1:340-2178 GCA_964389325.1 uncultured bacterium
GGTTTACTTTCATCGCATAGTCTACGGACTTATTGTCCACTGTTGGGTGCTCAAGCTCAACTTCGTCAGGGTCCCTGACATCCCAGCCAAGAGAGGCGAGAAGTGGGTCGATGAAGATTGTACGCGTAGGGTATTCCTTAAGTCCTTCTTTGCGGTGTCGCTCAAGTTGTAGGCGTAGACCTTCAATACACTTTGCGATATCTTTCATGCGTATCTCCTATTTATCTCGCCCGGCGAACGTCAGCCTTTTCGGGCGGCGAGCTTGCGAGCCGTACCGAGCAAGGCTTTGTTGGCCGTTGTCATCGGTGCGAATGCTCTTCCGCCTGCTTGATGACTTTCGAAATCAGTTCCTTCTGATCTTCAATATCCTTCATGCTGAGCTTGAGCCGAATGGATGTGCGCCCGTGATTGCTTGCGTCGATCCCCGCATCCTCAAGACTCTTAATAACCTCTTGCCTACTGTCTGCGCCGATCTTGATATGCATATGGCAATGAGAAGCGGCCCTTCTCGGATGAAACCAGCAGAAGTTGTACCCACTCGTTCCGAGGGCGATATGGACTTTGTTGTATGTGACTCTGGCCTGCCCTCTGTCCGTTGGCGTCAAAGGCGCGATGGCATCAACGACCGAAAGGGAGGCTGGATTAGCTCTCTTCTCCCAGTAACTTCGATCTACAGGGTCTGCCGTTTCTATTTCTTCAGGCTCTGCACCAAATTCATAGGTGTCTAACACAGTCGTAAAGTGCAACACGATCTCGTTACCCACGCGAAAGGCGCTCAGTTGGAGGGCCATTATGGGCACAGCGCGATTGAGTAGCCGTATGACGTTAAAGAACCGACTCGTAATTTCCTCGGCCACAATAACCGCACGATGCTCAATCGTCGGATACCGCTGCCGTTCCATATCCCAGTACTCGATTGTGCGGATGATGTGGCTTTCATCGACCGCTCCAAGCATCACTTCCACTTCGTATCGTGTTTCATTCTCGGGGTCATACATCAGGAAGTCGATTCTTCCACCTGTTGGCTGCATCTTCTCTTGTTGAATGAGCCTCAAGTCGCCTAACCCAAGCAGGGATGGGTCGGCGGCTATCTGTTTCTGAAGCCATAGTTCATCAAGCCCCATGGATCGAAGTCGTTCGGGATCGGCTCTCCGAAGTGTAAGTTGTCCGTTCATTATTGCCTCCGTTTGGGCGGGTTGAAAGGCCCGCTTGTCATGGTTCCTGATCCTCATGAATGATGTCGTTCACATGCACCACGAGCACGCCGCCGATGGTGTCTCTGTCAATCCAGATATCGACCTCATCCTCGGTATAGTCAAAACGAATGTCATCGGTAATCGCTTTCTCAATTCCCGTGATCTCATCTTCCTCAAGGTCTTCGTCGTCCAGTCGCGCAACCCGAAAGTCGGAATAGCCGCACATCTTGAAATCGTTCCACGGGTGGTCGTGTAAGTCGGCCAAATCGAGACACTTGGCGTCGAGTGGCGTGACGATACGTCCGAAGGTTCTTTCAAAGAGGTTGAAGGTGAAGGAATAGCGAGAATCCGTGTCAAGATCGGGGCGATACGCCTGCATGGCGAGGAAATCGTCGACGGGGCGGCCGTCAAGGGTGAGATAGGCGCAACCGCCACTCATGTACATGATGGTTCCGGCGATGAGCTTTTCCGGTTCATCTGGCAGTCCGACCCGCTGAAGATGCTGCCGCAGCAACTTCATGTCGTCTTTCACGGCATCACGCCGGAAGCGGTTTGCCCATCGGCTGAATGCGTCTTGTGCCATATTTCTTTCTCCGGCCAACGCCGAGGCTCACGGGCGGCGTAGCCGTACCGTGCAGCCTC
>CAYMEN010000107.1:0-513 GCA_964389325.1 uncultured bacterium
ATAAATTCAGAACATTATAATTTCTTCTATTGCGTAATCTGTGTTTTCTGAGTTTATTGAAAAAATCTTGGCTAATATTATTGATCATATCAGCCAAGACGTTATTCGTGACTCTTTAAATTGTTAAAACTGTATGGCAACGCCGGCTACGACGGCAATATTCATCAGGATCTGAGCGATATCTTTAATTTCTCTCAGCCAGGCAATGCGTTCCGCTTTTTCCGGCACAACAATAGTATCCCCTGGCTCTATTTCTCTGATGTCCCCTCCGCCATAAGCAGTCATTTCCCATCTCGAGCGGGAAGGATTCCACCCGATGAAATTCTTGGATACCTTGCGGGCACCGCCATCAACCTTTAAAACATAAACATTGCCTGCATCGGCATACGTAGAAAAACCGCCGGACGCATCGATATAGTCCTGACAAGTAAGTTTGTCGGAATACAAATGGCTGCCTGCCGCCATGACAGAACCGACCACATTCACGACACTGCTTTTTTCAGGGATAATGAG
>CAYMEN010000107.1:523-2141 GCA_964389325.1 uncultured bacterium
CAGCTTCTTGGCGTCTGCCACATAAATCGTCATCCGGCCGGCGGCTTTCGTCTTTCGCAGCTTTTCGATAAATTCCTTTTTTTGCTCCTGTTGTACTTTAATCGCTGATATTTCTTCGGCCGATAATGCGGTGGACACCTTTTCTGACCCGGCAGAAAACAAATCCCGTTCCATACGGTCGGTCATTTCCACCAAACCTTTTTGTTGAAGTTCCTTGACCCTTAACCGAGTAAACTGAGCGCCACGTAAATAAGCATACGGCGTAAAGCCGCCCGCTCTCTCAATAAGATCGGATAACTTTTCACCTTTACGGAATGGGTATTTACCGGGAAAGCTGACCTGCCCGGATAACGTCGCAAATCTCACATTTTGGTAATCGGCAATCTGTTTGATATGCAAACGATCGTTGGGCGCCAAGACCATATTATGCGCAGCATCGCCTTCGATGGCTTTTCGCAAGTTGACAGTTCGATGGGATAGTTGTCCCAATTTTCCATCAACAACATGGACAGACGTTACTTCTGCTTCATCCAGATAAGCGGACTCAAGAACGTTACCCGCTTTAAAAACCAAATCACGCACGGTCATATTTTCCGTAAACTGATACGTGCCGGGCTTGGTTACATCTCCGCTGATGAAAATGCTTCGTTTAGGATTCTTTTCCAGCACAGAATGGATAATGATTCTGTCTCTGTTCTGCAGAAGAAGATTTTCCCTCGGATCGCCTTCCATGGCTCGGGCAACATTAAAGTATGTTGTTTTATATTCATTGTTCGGATACTGACGGATAATTTCACCATTTTCCATGCTGGCGTTTTTGGTGAGACCGCCGACATTTAAAATAGCGTCTTTCACTCTCATATTACCCACTAAATCAATGCGGCACATCACCTTCATCTTTTCTTCCAACTTATTTAATCTAAGAGACAGATCCTTTTTTTCAATTTTTTCCAATTGGATCTGCAATTGGTTTACCAAACCCGGGGTCAGCCTGTTTTCCTTTTCTATCTCATTCTCAATCTCTTCAATTTTTGCAATAATCAAATAGAATTTTTCATCCTTGTCCTTGCTGCTATCCATATCATATTCATATTTTAGTTCTTCTTTAATGAGCCGGATCTCAAGCAGATTTTCATTCACCGGAACAAAATACTGTCCGGGCATGGATACATTGTATTGACCGGGTGTCATGACGATGGACTGATCGGATGAAAGAGCACCGTATTGACCGGACGCTGCGCTAGACGCTGAAGCACCGTATTGATTGGGTGCTGGAGTACCACTATGTTGACCCATAGCAGATGGACCATATTGACCGGCAGCCTGTGGATTATATTGGCCTGAAGTTGCAGTCCCGTATTTGTTGATTGCAGTCGTCCCGTATGGAACGGACGCGTTTGCGCCTTGTTGACCAGAAGAAGGGCCATATTGCCGGAAAGCTGAACCCGGCTGACCAGGAGCAGTCGTCCCATATTGGCCGGCTTTTGACGTGCCATACGGAAGGGACGGGATTGACCCGTACTGACCCGGCGCTGGAACACCGTACTGACCGGGAACAGTCGTCCCATATTCACTGGGCAATGAAGAACCATGTTGTCCGTGTTTTAATGGCATATCC
>CAYMEN010000108.1:0-2114 GCA_964389325.1 uncultured bacterium
TAATATGTTTTCATACATTTCAGAACACGACGTAACCGCCACGGCGCCAACGTTGTTGATTGCATCGCCGCCAAGCTCATAAGTCATACCCGAACCGCTAACTATCTTGAAGCGGAAGGTATATCTTATCGGGTCAATAAAGTTGCCGCTAGTATCGATATTGTTTGCGTTTACGCTAAGAACTTGGTCGTTACTTATCCAATCTCCGCCGTTAATGGAATAATAAATGGTGTATCCGCTCTTGATATCATCGGCACTAGCCATAGTATCTTGCTGATAAGTATAAGTTCCGTCGCCGTTATTTATATAGCGTCCCGCAACAAGGTTAATGGTAGCTTTACTTGTATACCACTTGTCGGCATAATCTGTTACAGAGTCCCAGTTGCTTGCCTTAGTTCCGCCGACTTCTCCAACCACATAGACTATAGGAATATCATTATCTATGTTGACTCTGCCGTCTATGGCAGTCTGTTTATCCGCTCCGGAAACCAATCTAATTGCAAGCGCTGTGGTCTTACTTACTACATAGTACTTAGTTGTATCAGGCTCTCCGTAAGCAAAGCTGGCGTATTCATCGCCGTTAATATACAACTTAACTCCGCTATAGCTTATGCTTCTTACTGTTACAGCCACGATTACAGAATTAGTTCTTACCCAAGAAGGATTAGCTATCGTATAACTATCTCCGGTATACTGAGCAGAAGTAGCGGTATTTAATAAGTCACCGTTGTCTGTGCCGAAAATATTACTTGTTCTTGCCGCAACATTAGCTGTGGGCGAAGCAGTATCTATCTTGATTTCCGATATCGTATAAATTATGCTTTCCTTTCCCGAACCGCTGACAATATAATACTGATACGTTGCCTTATTAGTGCTCTCGGTGACTTTGTGAGTTAACGTCATATTGTGTGCGTTGGGCTCACTACCCGTCATTCCGTATTTATACGTTACCGCGCTGCCGCTATAGTTGTACGGTACTGCATTCCACGGCGAGGTAGGACTTAGACGATAATAAACAGTATATCCGCTTACCAAAGTAGAATTACTTGTCAAGTTCATAGTCAGGTCGCTTGACGTCCAGTTGGCAAAGGTTGTTGTATCTCCTGCCAGATTAACCGTACCCCAATTTGTGTTGTTGTTATTAATTCTTGAAGCGATAGCGATTTTGGGTGTTTCTTTGTCAATTCTGACAAAGCCTAAGCTTAATACCTCGCTAACTCTACCTGCTCCGCTTACCATACGCAAGTAATGGTATTGTGAAATATTGGCTTCAGCTAGTATAGAAATAAGGTATTCTACATTGGCTCTTGTCATAGTCTTTGTAGCATCGCTTATTAATGGTGGAGAATTCGACCATTCTGCGCTGCCTCCTGTCAAAGACGTCCAAGAACTTGCCGCAATATTATTGGGATCAGTTACCTCAGTATTAGAACGATAATACTGGAGCTGTACGCCGCTCATGGTGTAAACCATATTTACCAAAGCTTTAATATCCTCTTTTGACCATGTATCGGCAACATAAACTGTATTGGAGACATTGGTTTGCATCTTGTATTCCGCGGAAGTGCCGCTAAATACTCCCCAAGTAGGATCATTGCTATCAATTTTTGGTCTGATTGTTTGTGTTTTTTGCCTGCCTGCGTTATCTGTCATTGTCAAGACATAATCAGTATAGTATTTAAGTGTTTGACTGCCGGTAGTATAAGTATAAAGACCATCGACCAAAGAAACCAAAGTAAGCATTATTTCATCTTGAGCTTGTCCGTTTATGCTGTAATCCAGTTTAACGCTGGCAATGCCCGAGCCTTGCTGCGTACCTGCGTTGTTTAGATCGGTAACAGCAACCTGCAAAGATTGTCCGCTACCGTGCCAAGTCGTAGTCAATAACCCATAATTACCTAAATTGGTGTCAATTTTCGGATCAGTATGGTCTATGGCTATTCTCATATTATTAGAGCCATAAGGTCTTCCTCCGCCTAAAGCGTAACTGTTCGTAATGTTGTTGTAAGCGCGGAAGCTATAAGAGCTGTTTTGCTCATCGGTAAAGTCGATTATTACTTTATGTTGATTAACACCGGAGGTTTTAACCCAGCTTATGTTAAATAGCTTACCTG
>CAYMEN010000109.1:0-2050 GCA_964389325.1 uncultured bacterium
CGGTTTTGTCGATATCGTTTACAATCTTCTGAAGATCATCCTGCTTGCCCTGCTCGATAAGGCTATCCAGCGACTGTTGTATGGTGTCGTTGGTCGAATTTATGGCTGCAAGATACTCGGCGTATGTGAGGCAGTCTTCGGGCTTGGAAAGTGAGCTCTTGTTGTATCTCACGCCGTTGGCGTTGCGGGCGACTATCGAGGCGATACCGCTTTCGATATCGGTAAGATAAACCATTGCCGCCGAAGTGAGGTATTTCGATTTGATTTTGTTCTCGAGACACCAATCGAAGGCTTCTTCAACAGTATAGTTGTAGCCGTAATTTTCGGACGTAAGATAATACGCATAAGTATTATAATAATCCATAAGCTCGTTTTGCGTAACCGTCATCTTGATGCCGTTATAACCGTTGATGCTGACTAGCACTTGATTGGCTACACGGTTTTCGTTTTCGACAATCAGGTTGCAGCCCGCAACCGCGAAAACGCATCCGAAAGCCATCGCAATAATCAGCAAACCGGAAAACAACTTTTTTACTACTTTTTTGCTTGCTGCAGTGCAGTGCATGTATTACATTATACACTGTTTTTACAAACTTGCAAGCATTTTGTTTACTGCTTTTGTTACTTGCTGCAGTGCATGTGTTACATTATACAGCAAACTTTTAACATTTCAAGCTCCTTACGTAGGTACCGAACAATATTGCCTTAACAAAATGTCTGCTTAAGATTATACTACATTAGGTTGCGTCTGCAAGCGCTATGCATTTGCAAGCGCAACCGACCGTAATTCAAGAGTTAAGCCTTAGCTACAGCTAAGCGGTTGCGACAGCAACCAACATCTTTGAGTTATCAAAAATGTCTGCTTAACGATTATACTATATATGCTTTTCTAATTCAACCTTTTAATATTAATTTTTATCCTAATATTTGGGTAGGCAAATCTTAATACATTTACAAGAAATTAATAAAGACTATCACTTTACAAATTTTCTTATTTCGCCGCAGCCGCAATCATATATTCATTTATAAACATCTCTATATCGCCATCCATAACGGCATCAACATTGGTATTTTCGCAGCCCGTGCGGTGGTCTTTTACCAGTGTATACGGGCAGAATACATAGCTTCTTATCTGGCTGCCCCATTCTATTTTTTTTACCTCGCCTTTCAGCCTCAGCTCCTCTTCCATCTGCTCACGTTCGCGCAGCTCGACCAGCTTCGACATCAGCATCCTCATCGCAACTTCTTTATTTTGAAGCTGACTTCTTTCGTTCTGGCACCATGTAATGATACCGGTAGGGATATGCGTAATCCGCACGGCGCTTTCGACCTTGTTGACGTTTTGCCCGCCGGCTCCGCTGCTTCTGCAAGTATCAATTTTTATCTCGTCAGGGCTGAGCTTTATCTCGTTGTCGTTTATTATTTCGGGTAAAACCTCCAGCGAGGCAAATGAAGTATGTCTTCTTTTATTAGCATCGAAAGGACTGATACGCACAAGTCTGTGCACCCCTTTTTCGGCTTTCAGGTACCCATACGCGTTGTTTCCGCTAATCTTAAAGGTAACGCTCTTGATGCCCGCCTCGTCGCCCGCCTGATAATCTATAACCGAAACAGTAAAACCTTCGCGCTCGGCATAGCGTGAGTACATCCTGTAGAGCATCTCCGCCCAATCTTGCGCCTCGGTGCCGCCCGCCCCCGCATGGATAGTAAGTATGGCGTTGTTAGAGTCGTACTTGCCGCGCATAAGCGCTTCCAAAAAAATAGTTTTCGCGTTGCGCTCCAGATTGTCGAGGTGCAAGGCAACCTCCTCGATAATATCGGGATCTCCCGTATCTTCGGCAAAATCCAAAAGCTCGGCGGCGTCGCGGACGCTTTTTTCGATTTCCCTTACGGTTTCCAGCTTCTTTTCGATAATGGATATCCTGCGGTTTATATCTTTTGCGGCATCCATATCCTTCCAAAAGTCTTCGTTGTTCTGCTTCTCTTTGAGGTCGGCGAGTTCGTTGGTAAGTTTGGCAACACCGATAGCCTCGATGGTTGTCTTTACCGA
>CAYMEN010000110.1:0-2047 GCA_964389325.1 uncultured bacterium
GAGGCCGACTATGCGGAGACCGTCGAAACGGCGGCCAGCCCGGCGGCAAAGTCGACCGGCCACTGGATCGACGACGAAAAGACCCGACAGCGCTTCTGGACCTGGACGCGCAACGATTTGAACCTGGTGACGGATGACGTCTACCGCGCCCTGGGTGTCGACCACATTCACGAATTCACGGGCACGCCGGCGGAAGCCCGGGACACCCTCAGGGGCTACGCCGATGCCAAGGCGGCCATGGCGGATGCAGCGCAGGCGGTGCTGACACCGGACGGGGCGATCGCCGATGCTCACTACGGAGCAGAGAAATGCTAGCGCGCACAGACCCCGACAGCGACGACAAACCGTGCGACCACTGCGAGCGCTGCGATCCGGCGACATGTCCGATGGGCGCGGATTGGGCCGCCGACCAGTTCATCGAAGAGGACGACGAGCCAGAGGAAGAGACGTGCTGCCACGGGACGCCGCTCCACATGGACTGCATCGACTGCATGATCGACGCGCACGAATACCCGGACGAAGATCAGGTTCCGGCGGGCTACCGGCCGCGCTACCTGAGCATGGCCTACTGGGATGACAACCCGGCGGCGGTGAGGTACTAGGACGGACACACGGGAGGGGTTGCCCCCTCCCACTGGAGCGGCAATGCCAAATAGAATCCTGAAGGAGTCGATCTGCACCTCCGAGAATATGGACGGGTTGTCGCCGCTGGCAGAATGCCTCTGGTACCGGCTGCTAGTCCAGTTTGACGATTTCGGGCGTTTCGATGGCCGCCCGATGGTGATCCTGGCGCGCTGCTTCCCGCTGCGGGTAGACAAGATCAAGGCGAAGGACGTGACCGGCTGGCTGCGCGAGTTGATCGATGCCAATCTGGTAGCGTCCTACCATGTGAACGGGCATGATTACATCCGGGCGGTGACGTGGGACAAGCACCAGCATGTGAGAGCGCAGCGCAGCAAATACCCGGAACCGATAGCCGACGATGACGCCCTGCTAGCAGATGATATCACTTGCAAGCAACCGCTAGCGGATGATGGCATATGTCCCCGTAATCCAATCCAATCCAATCCGAATCCGAATCCGAATCCGAATCGCGCGGGCGCAAGCGCCCCGGCGGGCAAGCCCGCCTCCCCCCCTCTGCCGCCTGCGGCGCAGGTGTTTGTGGAGAATGGCGGGAAATGGCCATCTGGGAGTCTCGCTGACGGCACCACAAAGCGCGCTAAGGCCATCGCTACCATTGCCGAAACAGTCGGCGATGATCCGGACGATCTGTCCTTCTGGGGCAGGGTCGTCGCGGCGTACTGTCTGCAGTGGTCCGGTCACAGTTACACGACAATGCTCGGGTATTTCCGCGACCGGCGAATACCCGGCGAGGCGGGGAGAAACGGCAACGGGCACGGGCCGCCGCGCGAGAATGCCGGGCTGGCGGCTGTGCGACTGCTCGAACAGGAGGATGCGATCTATGGCAACTAGCAGAGAGATTCGCGAGATATGGACGGCGCTCAACATGGCATATCCATATTTTGGGCAAAACAAGGGAGCACCGCGCGATCCGCGCGAGCTGGCCCAAACGCTCAAATTGTGGGAGCAAATGCTGGCCGACGTGGACGGCGACGCGCTCCTGATGGCCGCCAAGGCCCACATTGCCGGGAGCACATTTTTCCCGAGCATTTCAGAGTTGCGGACTGCGGCAATTGAGATATCGCTACCACAGCGCGAGCCGGCGATTGTCGCCTGGGGGGACGTGATGGCTGCGCAGACGTGGGCATGGCCGGGGCGATATCAGGAGGTGGTCTATTCCGTGCGTGACACCGCCGGGTTGCCGCCCATGCCGGAGATGATTGTGAGGCAGGACCTCGGCGGGGAGCCGCCGTTCCGGAACCCGCTCACGGCCCAGGCGTGTCGCATTCTCGGCGGCTGGCGAGCCATCATGGCATCGGAGTGCCCGGCGGCAGAGCGGGCGCGGTTTGTGGAAGCGTACGAGGCGCTGGTGGCGCGCGAGCGGGATGAGGCGCTGATGCTGCCTGAGGTGCGGGAGAGGCAACAG
>CAYMEN010000111.1:0-2037 GCA_964389325.1 uncultured bacterium
CAATTAACCTAAAAGCTTCACGATGCGGGACCGTCGGGATATACCCGCTCGAGGATATCGATGTAAGAGAGGCGTCCGTTACAATCGTTATTCCTGCATCTGCAGCAATTTCATCCGCCCAGGATTTTAGAGTTCTCGGACTGCTCGGAATAGCTCCGTTTTTGTATGTGCTTTGTCCGAGCCTGTTTATAATGTCGTAACCGGTTATTTCAATTATTTTGCCACGATCTAAAACGTTCATCGACGCTGATTTGTATTTCCCGAACTGAACGAATGTTCCGCCAATACCAAAATCAAGCGTTATTAAAATTTCACGTTGCAACGAATCCGGGACGTCCTTTATCGTTTTGAAATCAAACGAGCTGTCATTATAAAATTGAAACAAAACTTCCGCGGATTCAACAACCTCAGCTGTTAAATCGGTAATCTTCGTTGCGGTAACCCTTATTAGCTCATCACCAGTCCATAAAAAATCTATTCCGAGCATAAGCGACCACAACCGAGCCCTTTGCCCCGGTTGAACTTTTGTCGGTGTGATTATAATCGTGTCCCAATCGAAAACGTCTGCCTGGTCGGTGTAATTCGTGAGTGTGTTTCCCGTTACGGTCGTTGTCGATATGGTCGAGCCACCGCCTTTATACTCAATCGTGAAATCTATAAACGGACAATGTGGCGGGAATACGAAACTTAATCCATACGAAAAATGCGTGCTTGCGAATTCGAGTGTTAACGATTCGCCCGAAATCGCGCCCGTAACCGAATCGGACAAGCCCGCCGACTCCCAACCCACGTCGTCTCCGACTGTCAATTCGGTATGGGTACCATCCAGAATAAACCAGTGTTTTTCGAGGTAAACTCCTTTTTTCTTCGTTCCAAGATTTAGAATATTGTCAACCAAACCGTATGTCGAACTCGTAGCCGCCGTTATGTCGGGCGTATCGGCCGGAATTGTGCTATCGATTAATTTATAGGTTACTTGTGCGGAGTCAATCATTTATAACGCCTCCACCTCTGTTCCGGTTAAAATTATTTCCCAGTTCAGCCAAATCCAACGTTCCAAAACCGAATCATAAGCAAAACGTTTCTGTGACTCGTTTACTTCTAAAAAAACCGAACCGGTGAACGTGCCCTCGTGCGGGGTTGTTATTTCCGCAGTAATATATCCCGTTGTTTTTTGCGCCTGTAATAACGCGACCAGGTATCCAATTTCTACGTCGGTTAAATATGCATAACCGATTTTGGCAACAAATCTGTGCCCGATTGTATCTCTCCGGATTTTCCCGGATATCATTTTATATTCGCGAAACTCCGGTTTGTATCCAAACTCAGGCTCTTTGTTAATCGTAGACAACTCGAAATCGTACTCGTTTAATTTAATCATATATCTGCTCCATTATACATACGCGCCCGTTTTCTTCAGGGTTTTCAAACCGCGGTTTTCTAGTCCGCTATTAACCGTTTTATATGTATAGTTTTTCAGCTCCTCGTTTCCGATATAAACCTTTATAATCGGTGTAGGCATCTGCTGCCCGCTTCCGAGTGAGTTAATTTGCAATGCTCCGCCAATCCCGTTAACCATCGCCGAAATGTCCGTGTTTTTCTTAACCGAGCTCCGGATATCCTCGGACGCTTCGGGCATTTCCTGTTCGACCCCGACCGCTATTCCTTGCGGTATCATTTTTCCAACCGAATCGCGCATTAATTTGCTCGGGCTGGCTATCCCGAAGAAATTCTTAACTGCTTGCCACGCATCTTTTGCAGCGGATGTAACCGAATTAATCAAGTTCGGTATTGCTTGCTTTACTCCAGAAATAATCCCATCGATAAATCCTTTTCCGAGACTCAACCAATCAATGTCTGTGAATAATTTCGGTAAGGCTGTTACCATCCCATTAATAATGGCCAAAACTATTTTAGGCGCGGCTTTTATTAGTTCAGGAAGTGCCGTTATAATTCCCTCGATAACCGCCACGACTAAATCTATCGCCACGTCTTGCATTTTTCCGATATTATCGAGTATGCCCATTATCAGCGTTA
>CAYMEN010000112.1:0-2010 GCA_964389325.1 uncultured bacterium
GAGAATGTAAATAAAAATACAATCTTCTGTACTGATACAAGAATGGTATACCAGCAAGCTAAGAAAGAATATTACAAATCAAAAAGGGGGTAGTATGACCACAAAAAAAATCGTGTTTAACACCGCAACATTACCAACACTATCATTAGCTATGATAGTAAAAAATGAAAGTGAGAACTTGAAAAGGTTATTGCCCTTAGTCAAAGGGATGATTGATGAAATTGTTATTGTAGATACAGGATCAGAAGATGATAGCAAAGAAGTAGCTAAATCTTTTGGTGCTAAAGTATATGACTTTCCTTGGAATGACAGTTTCTCTGACGCAAGGAATGAATCACTAAAGTATTGTACTAAAGATTACATTATTTGGCTTGATGCTGATGACCATATTGAAAGACAGGACATATCTAAAATTAAATGGTTTATTAAGAATAATCCAGACAGGGCTATATTCTTAGCCCTTGTGGATAAGAGGTGGGATAGGGATTTTCAGTCTATACAACTTAGAGTATTTCCTAACCATAAAGGATTACAATTTTCAGGTAAGATACATGAACAGATTTCTTTCTCAGTAGAACAGAATGATGTGGGATATGCTACATGTGATGTATCTATTTATCATTTAGGTTATAGTAGTAGTGAAGCTATTGTAGAAAAGTTGGAAAGAAACTTAAAGATTCTACTTGATGACCTTAAAGTAGACAAAGATAACTTCTTAAATGGAGTAAATGCTGCTAAAACTTTAATAGGGTTAAGCAGACCTAAAGAAGCAGAACCTGTTATAGACCATTGTGTAGAACTTATCAGACAGGGTAAAACTGGTGTTTCTACTGAAAATGAATTCATAGCTATACTTACTAAATTGAATATGCTTACTACTTTTAATAAGCATATTGAGATTATGCCATTGCTTGATGAATTCAAATCTAAGTTTGAGCATTTACCTATGTACAGGTTTACATATGGTGAAGCTGCTTTTAAGTTTAAAGATTATAAGACAGCATACAAGTATTTGCTGTTACTTAAAGATGGTAAATTAAATCTTGGGCTAATACCAGTAGATGCTCAGACAGTGTTGAGAAACATGATAATACTACTTCTTGCTTCTGCTCTTAATGTAGGTGATTTTGTTACTGCTGAGTCATGTATAAGAAAGATGATTAATGACCCAGAATTTGAAGTGAAAAAAGGATAACACATGAACAAGACTTGTTTTGAAAAAAAGATAAATTATAAGTATTCTGATGTGATAAAAATTAAACCTATATTTGATGTTCATTATGGTCATACTCTTTGTGATGTTCATGCTTTCAAAAAGTTCTTAGAGGATTCAGATGATAAAACTTACTTTATAGGGGGTGGGGATTTTCTTGATTCTATTATAGTTATAGACCCAAGATACAGAAAGACTATAGATGCTTTTGGTGGAGAGGAAATAATAGATGACCAAGTTAATGGAATATATGAAATCTTAAAACCTTACAAAGATAGAATACTTGGTTTAGGTATTGGAAATCATGAAGATGTTATTGTTAGGAAGTATGCTACTAACCCAATTAAGAGACTTTGTGAGAAGTTGAATGTTGGAAAAGAGGATAAGGATAAAATACCTTATCTTGGGTATTCTTACTTTTACAAACTTACTATGAGAGAAAAAGAAGGGAGAGGAAGAACAGTTCTTATTAAAGGACATCATGGTTATGGTGGGGGAAGCAGAACCCAAGGAGCAGATTTAACAAAGTTTTCCAAAGATATGTCCTACTATGATGCTGATGTGTTCATCTACGGACATACGCATAAATTACAATTTGATGAAGTTCCAAGGCTTGGAATTGCTGGAAATAGGCTTATTAGTAAACCTAAAGTTTTGGTTATTTGTGGCTCTTATAAGAAATCCCTAAGTGTAGATAGTACTACAACTTGGGAAGAGACTATGGGATTTCCACCTTCAAGAATAGGGGGAGCTACAATTAATATAAAACCCAATGGTGATTGGGTAGATATTTCAGT
>CAYMEN010000113.1:0-1981 GCA_964389325.1 uncultured bacterium
CACACGACTTCAATAATATTCTGATGAGTATCATAGGATATGCCGAACTCTCTTCCACTCTTTCGAAAGACGATTCGCGGCTGAAGGAGTATCTGAAGAACATCAAGTCGGCGGCAGCGAAAGCCGCCCGGCTCACCAGCCAGCTCCTGGCGTTCAGCCGCAAACAGGCTCTTCATGTGAAGCCGCTCGCTCTGCGGGGCGTCATCAGAGAAATTCAGCCCATCCTCAAGAGGATCCTGCGCGAAGACATCGAACTGGGTATCCGCGAGGAAGGCCCCGTGAAAAACGTTCTCGCCGACAGAACGCAGATAGAGCAGATCATCATGAATCTCGTCGTGAACGCCCGGGATGCCATGCCCGACGGAGGTAGGCTGACGATCGAAACCCGGTCCGTCGTCGTGACCCCGGAGATGGTGCAGGCACATAGGCTTTCCAGATCGGGCGAATTCGTGACGCTTACGGTGACGGACACGGGAATTGGAATACCAGATAATATACAAAGCAAGATATTCGAACCCTTTTTCACGACCAAACAACCGGGCAAGGGAACCGGATTGGGCCTCTCGACGGTGTATGGTATCGTCAAGCAGCATGGCGGCCATGTCGACCTGACGAGCGAGACGGGCAAGGGCTCTTCGTTCATCGTTTTCCTGCCGACGACCATTGAAGAAGCTTCTCACCCGGCTGTTCCCCAGCAGAAGGAAATCCGCGGGCAGGGAACGATTCTCGTCGTGGATGACGATCAGACGATTGGAAAACTCCTGTCCGACGCGCTGCAGCCGCTCGGCTACACCATCCTGCTCGCCCCGGGCCCCCGCGAGGCCATCGAACTGAGCGACCGGCATCAGGATCGGATCGACGTGCTTCTCACCGACGTGATCATGCCCGAAATGAATGGGCGGAAACTGGCTGAAATCCTTGCGCCGACACGGCCCGGAATGAAAATCGTCTATATGTCGGGATATACCGACGACATCATCGCCCGCCACGGGATCATCGACGACAATGTCATGTTGCTCCATAAGCCTGTTTCGCCGATGGAACTGGCGGAAAGGCTCCGCGCCATCATGTGCTGAGAATGCCCCGGGGCGCTAACCCAGGATTGCCAGCAGATGCCTTCTGTCGGTCGCCAGCGAAGCGAGCCGTTCGAGTTCGGCATGCCAGGTCTCGGCCTCTGTCTGCGAAATCACGAGGCTATGCCGCGCGAGCGCGGAGTCGAGTTCATCCTGGGTGAGGCCGAAACTTCCCTCTATTACCCCCACCCGGCGTCGGCACGCTTCGATCTGCGCATCGATTTCGGCCAGTTTCAGCAGAAGTGCCTCGCGAAGAAGGCGTGCCGTCGTCACGGCCTCCCGGGGGGTGTCATCGGCGAGCTCCATACGGTGCGCATACACGGATTTCACCTCTGCAAATGAATAGCATGAAATATGTTCAGACAAGCATGCAATCACTCGGAGCCTCCCTCGTCACATCGGCCGATAGCGCCGCAGGATGCCGATCACGACACCTTTGATCGTGACCTCGCACCCCTCGACGATGATCGGCGGCATCGCCGGATTCGACGGCTGCAGCCGGACCCGGCGCCCTTCGTGATACAGCCGTTTGAGCGTCACCTGCTCGTGATCGAGGCACGCAATGACCATCTCGCCATTCGGAGCCGTGTCACGCTTCTCTACAACGACAAGATCGCCGTCCCGGATTGCCTCGTCGATCATCGACTCGCCCCGCACCCGCAGAACAAACGTCTCGCCTCGGCCGATCATGCACTCGGGAAGCGTGATCGTTTCGTTCCAGTCCGACATCTCGATCGGCCGGCCGGCCGTGACCGTTCCCAGAAGCGGGACATCGACTCCGCCCGCGGCCGGCGCCGCGGTCTTCACCTGCAGACCGCGCGAACGTCGAGGAAGCGCGTCGAGATGCCCTTTTTCGACGAGCATGTGCAGATGCTTGTGAACCGTCGCCGGTGACGAGAGATGCAGCC
>CAYMEN010000114.1:0-1912 GCA_964389325.1 uncultured bacterium
ATGCCGCGCTGCGAGAGGACTTCACCGAGCGTGTCAGGAAGCCGCTGGGGCGGGAACACGACCGGCACGTTGAACTTCTCCGCATACTGCGTGAAGCTCACGTATCTGAGCTTCATCTCCTTGCGGGGAAAATCGGCAAATCCGTCCTCGGTGAAGACGCGCGTGAGCTGGCGCATGCGGTCGGCGCGGAAGTTGAACGCCAGGATGCCGTCGCCGTCGGAAATCACGGCCGTGGGCTTCCCATCGGTTTCGATGACGACGGGGACGATGAACTCATCGGTCACGCCGGCCGCATACGAGGCTTCGACCGCCGTGACGGGATCGGCCGCGCGGTTGCCCGTGCCGTGCACGAGCGCCTGGTAGGCCTTTTCGACGCGCTCCCAGCGGAGATCGCGATCCATGGCATAGTATCTGCCGCCGACGGTCGCGACCCGGCCGACGCCGATCTTCTTCATCTGCTCGACCAGCTCGCGCATGAAGCCGGCGCCGCTGGTCGGCGACGTGTCGCGGCCGTCCATGAAGGCGTGGACGAAAACATTCTTGAGACCGCGCTTCGCGGCGAGTTTCAGGCAGGCATACACTTGGTCGTTCCGGCTGTGGACGCCGCCGTCGGAAAGGAGGCCGAGCAGGTGCAAGGCCTTCCCGGCATCGCGCACCTCGTCGACGAGGCGAGTCAGGACGGGATTTTCGAAGAACGAGCCGTCGGCGATCGAGCGGTCGATGCGGGTGATGTCCTGGTAGACGACGCGGCCGGCGCCGATGTTGAGGTGACCGACTTCGGAGTTCCCCATCTGGCCTTCGGGCAGGCCGACGCTCAGGCCCGATGCGGAAAGGCTGGTGAAGGGGCGTTCCCGGAACAGGCGATCGATGAATTCGGGGGCGGCGAGGCGAATGGCGTTGCCGTCCGCGCGATCCGAGATGCCGAAGCCGTCGAGAATGACGAGAAGAACCTTGGGTTGTGCATCCATGGGTTTGACATCCTTTATGGGCCTGGCATGGCCGGTGAAAATGAATGGCGGATTATACCCACCCTGCCTTGCTGTGTCAAATGGGCGAGGGTCGCAGAACCGTTTATGCGGGAGGGGGGCGGGGTGGGAATTTTGAAGTTTGAAGTTCGAAGGTTGAAACGCATCTGCGGTATCGGCGGATCGGGTCTCGTCTTTCTGAAATCCCTGGCGATTGACAGATGGGGGGGAAGCTTTTAGAATCGGGCGCTATGTTGATCGTCGGGCTTGGGAATCCGGGAAGCGAGTATGAGAATACGCGGCACAACGTCGGATTTCGGGCGGCGGATGTGCTTGCGGAGCGGTTTCGGACGCGGTTCGACCGCTCGCGCCACCATGCGCGTGAAGCCACGTTCAGTTTCAAGGGCGAGTCGCACCTCCTGATCAAGCCGCAGACGTATATGAATCTCTCGGGCGAATCGGTTGCCGCCTTCATCGCGGCCGAACAACTCACCCCGCAGTCGGTGCTGGTCATCGTCGACGATATCAACCTCCCATCGGGAAAAATTCGGCTCAGAAGTTCCGGCGCAGACGGCGGGCACAACGGGCTCAAATCGATCATCGGCCATATCGGCCAGCAGTTCTGGCGGCTGCGGATCGGCGTGGGCATGCCCAGCGGCGCCGGGCTGGTGGATCATGTTCTGGGCCCCTTCACCCCCGACGAAGAAACGATTCTCGCGCGGGTGATGGCCGACATTCCCGAACTGGCGACGATGTGGCTGATCGGGATGGGCGGCAGGGCGATGAACAGATTCAACGCGAAACTCTATACCGATCCCCCCCCCGCTCTCTGACGGGAACCTGCCTTGCAAACCCTTTGGGGGTCTGATATGATCAAACCAATAACCCAAGGGGGGGAGTGTCTTTCCATGCAAGATCTCAGCGAATTGCGAAAAGACCAGCTCGAT
>CAYMEN010000115.1:0-1591 GCA_964389325.1 uncultured bacterium
TCCTGGTGGACACCCTGGGCCGCACCGTGCGCTACGTGCCCGTCTGCCCGGAAACCGAGTGCGGGCTCGGCGTGCCCCGCGAGCCCATGCGGCTGGTCGGCGACCCGGCCGCGCCCCGGCTGGTCACGACGCATACCGGCGTGGACCAGACGGCCCGGATGCAAACCTGGATCCGGGTCAAGCTCGAGGCGCTCGAGAAGGAGGGCCTGTGCGGATTCGTGTTCAAGAGCGGCTCGCCCAGCAGCGGCATGGAGCGCGTCAAGGTCTATTCGGACACGGGCATGCCGTCCAAGACGGGCGTGGGCCTGTTCGCGCGCGCGTTCATGGACCGGTTCCCGCTCGTGCCGGTCGAGGAGGAAGGCCGGCTGAACGATCCGCGGCTGCGCGAGGCGTTCATCGAGGCGATCTTCACCCTGGCCCGCTGGCGGGCGGCCCTGTCCGCGCCGAAACGGCGCGCGGCCGTGGTGGCGTTTCACAGCCAACACAAGTTCCTGATCCTGGCGCACAGCCCCGACCACTACCGCCGGCTGGGCCGGCTGGTGGCCGGCGCCGGCCGCAGCCGCGCCGCCGACCTGGCCGACGCCTACCAGGCGCTGCTGCTCGAGGCGCTGCGGCGCACGGCGACGCCCGGCAAGCATGTCAACGTGTTGATGCATATCCTGGGGTTCTTCAAGGAGCGCCTCTCGGCGGTGGAAAAAGCGGCGCTGCTGGAGCGGCTGGATCAGTACCGGCGCGGCCTGCTGCCCCTGATCGTGCCCGTCACGCTGGTCGCCCATTACGCGCGCCTGTACCCGGACCCCTACCTCGACGGCCAGGTGTACCTGCAGCCGCATCCGCTTGAACTGCAGTTGCGCAATCACGCCTGACTTGACGATCGCGCGCGACGAGAACGGTGGACGAGGGCACGGGCCCTGGAGCCGGGGTAACCTCATCCCGGCCGCGACGGGTCGGCGCAAGGCTCCGTTCCCGTTCGCCGCGCAGCGCATGCGCACAGACGGCGGGAAGCCAGCCTGCTCGGGGTCGCTCTCGCTATCGGGATCAGGATCGAATCCCTCGTTCAACGGCAGCGAGCCGGGAAGAAAGAAGAACGACCCCGATACCGATTCCGATCCCGACCCCGAGGGGAACGTCTGCATGGCGTTCGCCGCGCAGGGGTGCGCGGACGCGAGAATTACGCCCCTGGTTCGCGAACAGATATCGCGTATGCGTCGGGGAGCGCGAACGGAGGGGGAGGCGCGGCCGTGAGCTGGGCCCTACCGGACCTGTGTACCGGCCGGTGGCGGCTTTTGACAGCCAGCCAGAGGTCGGGCCGGCTCCAGAAGAACCCGCGCGATAGCCGGGGAAGACGAACATCCAAATTCGGGATCGCGCTCGAAATCGCGTCGCAATGCCGCTGTTTCCCGGAGCGGAGAAATCTCATTCCGCCTTTTCGCCGTTGTGGCTTGTGTCTGGCCCGTACCGCAGCCCGGGTAACCTCATCCCGGCCGCGCGTGGAAGTTCGTTCGCCGCTTGCCTGGCATGCGGCTTTCCGGTATGTTGGGGTCCGGCGAAAGCCGGCGCCCGGACCGCGCCGCGCGCGGATGCGGCGCAC
>CAYMEN010000115.1:1601-1912 GCA_964389325.1 uncultured bacterium
GGACGCCGGCGCGCGGTCCGGCGGCTCCGCGGGGATTTCGCGTTCATGTTGACGGCGCTCTTCATCGCGGTGGTCTTCCTGTTCCTGGCCGCCTACCGGTATTACGGCCGATTCCTCGAACGGCGCCTCGAGGCCGACGACGCGCGCCCGACGCCGGCCCACAGCGAGTATGACGGCGTGGACTGGGCGCCGGCGCCCGCGCCGGTGCTGTTTGGGCACCACTTTTCGTCCATCGCCGGGGCCGGCCCGGTGATCGGGCCGATTATTGCCGCCGCAGCCTTCGGGTGGGGCCCTGCCCTGGCCTGGATCGT
>CAYMEN010000116.1:0-298 GCA_964389325.1 uncultured bacterium
CTTCGGGCAAAGGGAAAAAGGGTTTTCTGGAGGGGAGCATGGCAAAGAGCCTTATGTCGAAGGTAAACGTGCCCCTTTTGGCCATTCCTGTTGGCTACCAATGGGCTGCCAGCAATCAGGTGATGTATGCAACCAATTTTAGCCCCCACGAGGTTAGTGTTATCAATCAGTTGATTACCCTCACAAAGCATCATCAACCGGTGATTCATGTGGTGCATTTTGTTCTTGGCGATCGCGACAACAAGGCTGTATTGTCAATCGAAGAGTTGAAACAGGCTTTTCAAGCCGAAGTCAATAA
>CAYMEN010000116.1:308-1861 GCA_964389325.1 uncultured bacterium
GCAAAATGCGTTTTGAGTTGATTTATACCGGATCGCCGCGCGAAGCCATGAAACTTTTTTGCGAAGAACATCAGGTAAGCTTATGCGCATTTATTGCCCACAAACGCAGTTGGCTCGACTATATTTTTAAGGATAAAGTGGGCAAAGACGACTTTTTCAAACTGGGGATCCCCATGTTTACATTCCGTATTCCGGAATAAAGCCGTCATAAAGCACACAGAGCACACGGCTAACGGCTTCCATGCTGTTGGTGTCAAGCATGTGTTGGCGGATGGCTTTGCTGTTGAATTGCAGCTGTTTGTCTATCAAATGCTTCATTGCTTCAACAAGTGCAGCTTCGTCTTTTGCTTCGATCAGCAGTCCGTTGCTCTGGTTTACGATTTCGGGGATGCCTCCCACCCGGGTGGCTATAACAGGAATTCCACAGGCAAAGGCTTCGGGAATTACAACAGGCAGGTTTTCATAATTGCTGAACAAAACAAGGCAGTTGGCTTGCTGCATCCGGCTTGCCAACTCTTGGCCCTGAAGCAGGCCGGTGAAAACAAGCAAAGGCGGCGCTATGCCTAAGTTGGAGGCTAATTGATGCATTGCAGCTTCGTCCTGCCCCTCGCCAATCATTACAAAACGAAAATCGCTGCGTTGCTTTTGCAACTCGGCGATGCCTCGCAGCAAACCGGAAGTGTTTTTCGAGCGGTCTTCAAAACAACTGATGTGAACAAAGGTAAAAGGCTCACCCACGCTATGTTCGATAGGCCTGAAAAGCGTGGTGTCCACCACATTGGGCAGGATGACATAATGCTTGTTGTGCAGCCCGTGAGCCTTCATGGCTTCGGCCAGATTGCGGGTTACAGTGGTAACAAAAGCGCTGTGCTTCACAACAAGCCGTGTGGCGAACACCCGAAGTTTTCCGCCAAATTCGTTGCGCAATGGCAGATAACGCGACCAGTGTTCGGTAATTCCGTATGGAACTTTCTTGAAAATTTTATAGCCGAGGGCAAAAATTGCCAAGCGCGTAAGTACATGCACATGAACAAAATCGGGGCGGAAGCCTTCTTTCTTCAGTTCTTTGTTTGCAACAAGCATGGCGTGCGCAAAATCAAAGGCGCTCAAAAGCCTGAAAATAGCGTTGTTTGCGGCCTTTCGTTGCCGATAATACACCTTTATTTCGACTAGCTGAGGCGATTTTTCGATCACAGTTTCGGTTTTGGGAGCTTTTGGCTCATCCACGGAATGTAGATAAATAACAGCCACATTGCGTTTTAATGCCAAGGCCTGGGCATGGCGCCTGATAAACAGGCCGGGCATGGGGTCGTAGCGGTTGGGATACCAGCGGGCTAAAAAAAGGATGTTTTGCGCCTCTTTCTTCATTTGTCCAAAAGTAGGAAATTTACGCTTTCGAGTGCCAGATTGGTACGCTTGTGTCCTTGCCCGCTAACTACCACATAATGCCATCCTAATTTTAAGAGCTCTTGTTCATAAAGCTCGAAAAGCTCACGCCTTAGGTGAGGGTGTTCGCGTAGGGGGTCGGGCTGCCAGGCTAAGTCAATCGAACA
>CAYMEN010000117.1:0-1857 GCA_964389325.1 uncultured bacterium
TGTGTGGGAGAGTAGGTTGATGCCAGGGTTATGAACCGCCTGGGGCCAAAAGCCCTGGGCGGTTCTGTCTTTAGCCGAATAACACAACGCACCACAGAGATACAGAGATTGTTTCACCACAAAGACACCAAGGCACGAAGAACGGCGATAGACCGATACTAATGGAACCTTTGTGTCTTTGTGCCATTGTGGTGATTTCATGAACTTTCACCATGCCAGACACAGAGAAGGAATCCGCAGATGACGCAGATTCCACAGATATAGAACGGATATGATATGCCCGAATTGCACGTAGGGGCGGTTCGCGAACCGCCCCGGTGGAGCAATCACATCCCGTATTTACGCGGAGGGGCGTGATAACAGGGAATGAATGGCGACAAGAATCAGGCCGGGAAGGATATATGACGCAAGGATTCCCCAGCCGGAACCGAGAAGCCAGAGGGAAAGTGCAGCTACCGGAACGAGCGGAAGAATCTGTAAAGCCTGCGTCTTCGCATGATAGAGCGGCGAAATGCCAAACCCCGCCGCGGTGATCACCGTCGTGTCTGAATAGGGAATCATCAACCCGCCCGCGATCGAGCCTGAAATCACGGCCCCCGCGACGATCGGAATGAAGCCTTCCCCGCCTGTCGACATCGCCATCTGGAAGCCGATCGGCATCACGATCGCCATCGAACTCCAGCTGAACCCGGTGGCAACGGTGATGAGGAAAGAAACGAACATCGTCGCGACCGGGACCATCGCGGGAGACAACTTGTCCCCGAGAAGCGACGTGAGCCAGACGCCGGTGCCGAGATCGGTGGACACGGCGGAAAGCCCTTTCGCGAGGAGAATGACGAGCCCGGTCGAAACCATCGACTTCACTCCCTTGAACATCCCCTGGCGGATATCAGTCCAACCGAGGACTCTGTCGCGGCGGAAGAGAATGATAGCGGCCAAAATAGAAATCATGACGGCCGCGTTCAGAATATCGACCGTCGGAAGATCCGAAAAAACGCTGATCAGCGTCAGACCCTCGCTCCAGGAGTTGAGACCGTTTCTGATCGTGAAGCCGGCCAATCCGAGAATCGCGAGGAGAACCAGACTTCCGAGCGGGACGAGAAGGTGCCGGAGACGTGTTTCCTCTTTCGGCTGAATCGAGGCTTGCGCGGAAGACGCCGACGAACCGTCGTCGAGACGGGCGCCGATCCAGCGGCCGGACCAGGCGGTGAGACCGGCGAGGAATATACCGAAAAACGTCACGGCATGATACGGGAACGAGCCCAGGAACAACGTCGAGGAGCCGAGCTTCACCCCGAGGGGCTCCGCGGAGCTCACCAGCAGCGACGCTTCGAAGCCGGCCCAGGTCGAGATGAGAACGACCGACACGACGACGGCGGTCTGGTCGACGATATACGCGAGCAGCGCCGGGGAAATCCGATGCTTCGGGCACATCGTTCGCATCGAGGCCCCGCAGATGAGCACGTTGGCGTAGTCGTCGAAGAACACGCACAGGCTCAGCAGGAACGTCGCGACGCGGGTCTTTCTTGCCGAGTCGAGCCGGGCCGCGATGAATTCGGAAAAACGAACATAGGCACCGCTTCTCGAAATGAGCTCGAGCAGGCCGCCGACGAGCAGGATGAACAGGGAAATCTTCAGACGCTCGAGATCGGTGAACGACAGTTTCAGATACCGCAGGCACGCAAAGATGCCGGCACCGACGGCGCCATGGGCCACCGTGAAGGCCCCGGCCACGATGCCGAGAAACAGCGCCAGCGCGACGCGATGCGACAATACCGCGGCAAGGATCGTCACGGCCGCCGGCACCAGAGACAACATCCCAAAATCGGCTATAGTGTTCATAGGTATATAATATGT
>CAYMEN010000118.1:0-1857 GCA_964389325.1 uncultured bacterium
TGCCCTACGAATTTCCGCAATAGAGTATCCATAAGAATCACCAAGAGCGTGAACCTTAACTGTTGACTCCGAACCGTACAGGTCTACCCTGGGGAAATCGGTTGCGTAGTCAGCAATCATCTTGGCCATACCAACCTTGTCATACGAACGGTAGGTGATCTCTGTGGCGGCAGGGCCAGGTTCAGTCGAAACAGGGAAAAGCCCCAACGCTTTGTTGGGAGCGTACTTGACATCGTAGGTCTTAGCCTTTACGTACTCAAGCTCCCTCTTGAAAAACACAGACTCATTCGCATCAAGGTTGAAGGCATCAAACTTATTAGCTTCCATAATATACCTCCTCCCTTACGCTACTAGCTTACGGCCATTGACTTCAATCACGACCAGACCAGAAACGGTCGCCTGATTGCCAATGAACATAGCACCAACATTATAGTTGCCTGAAGCAGTTGGAGTAAACATACCATTTGAATCAGCATAGGCGGCAACGGGGGCGGTAGAAATAGCCGCACCAGCCTGCACCCATACTTTACCATCGGTAAGTACGTTCACAACTTCATATTTCTTGTAGTACCCCACATCAGCCACATTGGACTTCTGTGAAACTACAGCAACACCAACAAACACATCGCCATTTACGTAGGTCTGATGAACAGTAGTAGGCGTTCCAGGAGTCTGGTAAACAGGCCGACCCGGTGTTACATCCGCAGAAGCGGGGAACGATTCGATAGTATTATCGAAGCCATACTGTAGACCAAGAATGGCGGAATCCATCGTACCATACGCACTCATGGAAGCCTCCTTATTCTTTCTTCCGAAGCTGGGCAATATACTTTGCCTTAGCTTCAGCAACTACATCTATTTTCTCAGAACCACTGTCCTGATTCAGTTCACGTACAGACGCATCAACAGATTCCGCCTTGTATTCAACAGCGGCATCATATCGTGCATCAATATAGGCATCAGATTTCCCTTCAAGGTTAGCTTTGGGGAATACTTTTACAATAACGGCTTTCTTAATGTCACCATCTGCCATGTCAGCCTTAGCTTCAACTTCCAAAGCCTTGGCCTGCTCAATAAGAGCAACCTTAGCCACTACCTTAGCAGTGATAGTAGCATCATCCAAAACCTTAGCCTCAACTTCCTTAACCTTAGTCTCAAGACCATCAACCTTATCTTTCAGTGTATCCCTTTCTGCTTCAAGTGCAGTCTTTTCAGCCACCAAAGCATCGAGTTTAGTCTGAAGATCGGTCTTATCCTTATTCAGTGTTGAATTGAGTTTCTCTACCTCATCCAACTTCTGATTAAGTTCATCAACCTTATCAGCCATAATATCCTCCTCTATCTTTTCAACTAATACAGCATCAGCCGCATCCATATGATCCACATTGATTTTAGCCGTCTCACCAGCCCTCGGCGCACTACATAATGCCACGTGATTATAGGAAATGTTCTTCTGTACGGCATCATATTCAACACCAAGCCAACGACCGGGGCTATATTCAACATCACAACTATACCCACAAGAAAGGAAATTCTTACCTTCTTTAACTACCTGTATAGCTTCTGGTTTTTCGATAAGTAAATCTACAGACAGATAAATGTTATCCGTTCTTACTTCATTACCAGACATACCTACAGCAACCGTCTCCATATTGTCTACAGTAACAAACTCTTTAGGATGGTCAATAGTAATAGGCTTGTTTTTAATAGTTTCTATAGACTCTGCTTTAAATACTTCATCAGGAGTACGTAACTCCCTAATAACCTGCCCATCCCCATACTTATATGTAAAAACACCTATATTGGTTACTGCCGCACGGCCCTTCAAATACCCTTCTGGTGTAACCTCAAACTTAG
>CAYMEN010000119.1:0-1836 GCA_964389325.1 uncultured bacterium
GCAGGCCCTGATTAAGCAGATCCCGAGCCCCGCAGACCCGGCAGTTGAACTGAATCCACACCGGTTCCTTTACACTCACCGCGAGGAGGGCCGGTCAAAGAAGATATTCTTCCCGGTTCCCGCGAGCGGGATTGCATAGGCAACGGTGCATTCACCGGGGAGGAGGCCCATATCGAGTGCCGCCACTCCGCCGGAATACATGATCCGGTTGTCTGCATTGTGGATCTGTGCGGTCTTTACCGCAGAACCGACTGCAATTCCAAGGTCAGTCACCCGGATCACGCAGTTCGGTCCGCCATATAGGGTTGCAGGTTTTTTTCTGCGTACGGCCTTCTCAAAGTCTGCACAGGCAGGATAGCCGCACCCGCCGCAGTTGATACCTGCGATCATGCCGGCCCGGGACCCGATGAGGAGACAGGCATCGGCATCCGCAATATTCCGGGCATCCCTGATGAAGAACCCAATCCCGCGCTTGTTTCCCATGGCCTCAAGATGCTCTGAGAGTTTTTTGCATGCGTTCTTGGCGAGCACGCGGATCTCCAGCGTATCGATTCCTTTTCCCTTGGGGCTGGTCCGGGCGGCAAGCGCCATCAGGTCAGCAACCGCCAGCACGGCATTCTGCTCGGGCGTCATACGGGAAGGTAGGGAACCGGTCAATAAATAAAGAACTGATGGACGGGGTCATTCATCCACACCGTCATCAGTCAGGATCGGCTGGTTTGATGGGGGTGTTGTCGTGACCGTTCGGTTGAATCTGGTGATACCATTGATGGTGAAGACTGCCATGAGGGGTGCGCTTACCCCATTCCCGGGAATGGGCGGGTTCACTATGACGGCCATGTGAATTGGGTTGTTGATGACACCAACTGCCATCGCGCCTTCGAGAGCCTTGATGACCTCCAGGATCCCCCCCAAGGACGGCGGCTGGGATCGGGTGGGCCCGGCTGGTATGCTGATGTGCTGCTTCGACGAGATGAAGGAGAGCCTGAAGCGAAAAAATTATTGGTTCGATTACGGGAACTTATGACAGGAGCGCAAACGCGACCCCGTCGAATGTGGCAATCACGCGTTCTCCTGCGTACACCACCACCTGGTAGCTGGCATACCTGCCCGTATCTGCTATCTGACGGGCTTCGGCGACAAGCATCCCCGTTGCCGGCACCAGGTACTGTATGCTCACCGAGACCGCGACCCGGTGCGTGCTGCCGCAGTTCGAGGCAATGCCAAACGCGTGGTCGGCAAGCGCGAAGATGGCCCCCCCGTGAGCCACACCCGACGGGTTCATCTTGCCAATGCAATCCATGGTGACGCGGGCATACCCGTCATGCGCATCGGTGATGGTCATACCGAGCAGCCGGGCAAACTCGCTTTCGTTGAACTCCGCGATGATCTCCGTCAGGGTCTTACCCATCGCGGGGGTGCTGATACCGGGGGCGTGAGTCATAAAAAATGTGATCTCTGTAACAAGGGGTCGCTCGCTCACTTGTAGTTCTTCTGGGAATAGGAATATTTTCCGCTCTCACCGCCATTTGCAACAATGTAGGCCCACTCGTAGAGTGACTGGATGGCGCCGAACTTCTGGTAGCGCCGCATCGAGAAACCCACCTTTAATTTCCCGTCAAACCGGATCGCTCCGAGTTCGACCATCCGCATTGCGATCTCAAGGTCATCGCCCGCATCGATGCAGCGGTACATGCCGGCTTTCACAAAAGCCTCCTTCCGGAACGCGGTGTTACATCCGAGCGTGTAATAAAAAGTCCTGCTGTAATACCCGAGCCGGGAGAAGGTGTTTGCCAGCAACAGCGAGAATTTGTTGTTCCAGCCTTCCTCGATGGG
>CAYMEN010000120.1:0-638 GCA_964389325.1 uncultured bacterium
AGGATGCACACTCCGCTGTTTTTCTCCAGTATCTCAAACACATCGTCCAGATTTTCGGGCGTAAGGCAGTTCATGTCGCTCTCCGATGTGGGAGTGGGAGCCTGTCCGCTGCAGAGGTTTTCGCGGACCCTGAAGGTATCGCAGTATCCTTCGCTGACGGCCTTCTCCACTGCGTCGTATATCTTCTCGTAGCCGGTGCACCGGCAGATATTTCCCGACAAGGCGACCTTTATCTCGTCCCTTGTCGGTGTAGGGTTTTCTTCAAGCAACGCCCTCGCAGCCATTCCCATTCCCGGGGTACAGAAGCCGCACTGGACCGCGCCCTCCGATACGAATGCCCTCTGGAGCAGATCCATATCATCGGGGTCTCCAAGACCCTCGACGGTCAGTATCTCGCTTCCCGATGCCTGTACTGCAGGCACGAGGCATGCATTGACAAGTTTTCCATCTATGATGACAGAACACGCTCCGCACTCGCCCTCGCCGCAGCCTTCCTTCGGCCCGGCAAAGCCCAGATCTTCCCTGAGCACTGCCAGAAGCGGTTTCATGGGAGGAACGTCGGTGTAATAAAGGGCTCCATTTATCGTCATTTCTATCCTCATTATTATCTTCCTCCCCCTTATGACTTCTTTTCGTCC
>CAYMEN010000120.1:648-1727 GCA_964389325.1 uncultured bacterium
TCTCCCCGGTGCAGGGGATCGAATCGCAGAAAACATCCACCGCGTTGTCCACCGCTGATACAAAGGCAGGCCCCGCCGCGTTCATCGGAAGTTCCCCTATGCCCTTCGCGCCGAAGCATCCCTGGACGCAGGGATCCTCCAGCAGCTCTATCTCCCACTCGGGTGTGTCAAGGGTCGTCGGCACAAGATAGGCGTTCATGTGAGAAGCCGTGTACCTGCCCTTATCGTCTGTTCGCATATCTTCCAGGTGCGACCAGCCTATAGCCTGGAGCATCCCGCCCGTCAGCTGCCCTTTGAGCTGCATCGGGTTTATCGACCTGCCCACTTCAGCGGCCCCACAGACAATCTCTGCCGAGACCTCGTATGTGTCCGTCTCGACCTCGACCTCGATCACGTTCGCGATCCATGCGTAGCCCCTGTAGGCGTCTCCTTCGAATTTTTCCTCGCCCAAGCAGCTGTCGTCATCGAATATGTTGTATCCGAACTCATCCGGCATCCCTTTTTCCTTCATGTATCCGGCCGCAAGAGCAGTCATGGGCGTATTTGCCGGCAGCCCCTCCGCAGTCCTCCACTCTTCAAGCTTTCTTCTTATGTTGGCACATGCGTCCCTGACTGCCTTAGAGGCGTACATCGTCGTCCTCGAGGCCACTGTCGGCCCGGTATTGGGAGCCTTTGAAGTATCCGGCGCCATATATACAACATCTTCCATTCCGGCTCCAAGTTCTTCGGCCGCCGCCATCCGCAGCACCGTTGAAGAACCCTGCCCGATCTCAGTGCTGCTGACATAGAGAGCAAATCTGCAGCCGTCGAAGCAGACTCTGGCTTTCGTGCCCATCTTGTCCTCCCCGGCTCCCGTAAAGCCTCCTCCGTGGAGCGCCGCAGCGATCCCTATCCCCTTCCTCATCCTTCCCTTTGGCTGGGACGCGTAAAGTTCCTTTTTCGCCCTGTAGTCCGACATCTCGGCTGCCTTTTCAAGCACGGCGACCGCGTTGTTTTTCTCCTTAAGCACCTGTCCGTACGGGAACCTGTCCCCCGCCCTCAGTGCGTTTTTCAGCCTGATGCCGAGCGGGTCGCTCCCC
>CAYMEN010000121.1:0-1696 GCA_964389325.1 uncultured bacterium
CGCCGCTGCTTGAGTTCAAGCAGGGCCGCGATCACCTCTTCCCACGTTTTCGCGTTGACGCTGCGGTCGGCCTGGAGCCGGCACGAAAAATGCCCGATCAGCCAACTGATGGTGCCGTCGCTAAGGTGCTGTGAGGTCATATTTCGTAATGCCTTTTATGATAGATTCTGGGATCATTAAATTGATCGTCGTCTTGATTTTATCGGTGCGGACTACCTTGACTACTGGGTTATTTTTCTGCGTGGCCACCTGCATTCCGGCCCTATAATCATCAAATGAAATTTTGTAGATGCTATTGATTTGTGGTGCGTAAAACAGAACGTATTGGGCGGGAGAACGCGCAGACCATCCAAGGACGCATGACCTGTCTGTACGGCAGGTGTGGTTAATCCTTAGCACCTCGAAAATTACGTTTCCACTGACGCCTAAATGCCAATCCGATTTAATTTCAGCGAGCGCCACACGTCCATCATAAAGCGTCAGCGAGCAATCGACATCGGCCTCGCGCATCTGCCTAAGGTTGCGCAGATCTTCGATCCCGATCACGCCTGGCATTTCTTTGAGCCAGCTTAAAACAATCGTCTCGGCATTCCGGCCTGCAGCCATGTAGTGGCCGTTATACGAACGATCATTATTGCTGCTCGGTAGCGCCCTGCAACTCATTTCCATGCGAAGCCCATCCAGTGCGTTCTTTTCTGCAAAACATTTCGATTTTAGATCCGTCGTACATTGACTCTATGATGCCGTAGACAGCCTCCGGCTTCCGACTGTGCACCTGACCCCTGTCAGCCTCGAAACAGGAATCAGGGCGGAACTTCGGATGGGGCGTGTTTTCGCGTGTCCCGATCAAAAGCAGCTCGTGCTTTGATTTCAGGAACCACCCCTTTCCACGCGCCTTGTCCTTGATCCAGGCCATGTTCGTTTTGTACTCGAACCCCCATGCCTTCATAACGGAGAAAGCGTCAGGCAAAAGCGGGTTCGTCGCCCACAAAAAAAGCACGGTCTCTGATGTAGACAATGCGTTAACTGTCTTTGCCATTCCGCAGATTTCGTCTGTCGGCATGGTCGGGTAATTGGATTCCGCAGACTCGGCAAAACCTGAGTTTCTGTACTGCCACGGCGGATCGGCAAGGATTACGGAAAATTTGCCTGTAGGAAGTGACGCTGCCTTAGCGCGCAGATCCTTGTTGCGCTCTTTTACGGCCTCTACCTTGACCGCCTTGTAAACTTTGTCCGGCGTCGGTATGTCGTCCCGCTCGACGGCGGCGGCGATCACCGCCTCCACCACGCCCGGGTTCGCCGCGATGGTCTGCGCAACGTGGGAGGCGCGTTTGTTGATGGTTGGTGGAAGGGATGTAAGGGAAGTTTTCTTAGATGAACTTTGCTTGTCTCTATTTGGTGGTATTGCCTTAAGCAGCTCGCCAAGCTTGGCCTCGGCATAGATGACGGCCCTGCCGGCGTCCTGGCCGTCCTGCAAAGCGACGCGCCGTGCGGCGTCGGCCATGCCTACTTTTTTAATGGCGTTTATTTTCGCCTGGTGCGCCTTTAGGCGTTCTTTTCCGATCAGTACAAATGCCGAAAGCTCCTCAATCGTGGCAGGAAGATCATCTAAGCGTTTGGTTAAATCCGTCATGCAACCCCGCTATTTCATTTGTAATTATTAGGGCCGATCTATCCAATCGGACTCAGTGACCGC
>CAYMEN010000122.1:0-1677 GCA_964389325.1 uncultured bacterium
GTTAAATGAATAATCTCCAATATCTGTTAATGTTTCAGGAATCAATATTTGAGAGAGTGCGGTGTCAAGATTAAATGCATAATCACCTATACTTGTAACCGCATCCGGAATATCAATACCCGTAAGAGCGGTACATCTTGCAAATGCATAATCATCAATACTTGTAAGTCCGGACGGTAAAGTAATTCCTGTTAGTGTATCGGCATAAGAAAACGCTGAGTTATTTATTGATACTATTCCATCCGGAACAACATACGTTGTTCCGCTTTTTGCAGGCGGATATGCAACCAATTCAGTCATTGCATCATTGAAAATTACTCCGTCAACATCCGAGAATGTTGTATTGGAATTGCTTACATCAAAACTCGAAATATTTGAGCAACCATAGAACGCCATTGTTCCTATAGAAGCAATATTTGCGGGTATTATTAATGAAGTAATTGCCGAACAATCTCTGAATGCGTTGTCGCCTATTACGGTAGTTGAACCGTCAATCGAAACAACAGTTACAAATCCGTTATAAGTGCTGTTGCCGAGACAATAATCGTCGAAATAGTACGGACCGACACTTAGTACCATTATAGTGTATGTACCTGTTGATGAATAAGTGTGCGATATGTCCTGAGTACCACTCGTTGTGGTTTCCGTCGCTGCCGTACCATCTCCCCAATCAATAGTTGTTGATTGTGTATCACCTTTAAGAATATTAAGTACAGGAGACAAATATGAAGCATTAGACAAATTAACCGTGATAACCGTGCCTTCATATATTTGAGAAGCGTATTCCGACCAATTGGTTGCCGCTTTATAAGTGGCAGCAGTTCCTGTTGGAACATATATTTTTCTGTTGTCATGCCCGTAATCCAAAGCATTTGGACCCGCAAGTGTAGGTGGAGTCGTCGGAAGCATCAACATGGTTATAATTGAAGAACAACCATAAAAAGCGTAATCTCCTATATCGGTTATTCCTTCAGGTATCGTTAATCCGGGCAAATTGTAACAATCATAAAAAGTATATGCGCTGATACTCGTCACACCATCAGGAATCACTATGCTTGTGAGCCCTGCACAGAAAGTAAATGCATAACTCCCAATACTTGTAACACTGTCGGGAATATCGATATTCGTTAGACTTTCACAATTTACAAATGCTCCTTGAGAAATGCTTGTGACACCGGTCGGTATTTCATATGTTCCGCTCTTATTAAGTGCAGGCACACATATAAGTTCAGTTTGTGCTTCATTGAACATAATACCGTCAACATCACAATATGAGGTGTTTGCAGAATCCACATCAATGGTCGTTAGTTTCGGACAATTGTAAAACGGCATCGCTCCCAAACTTGTCACACTGTCTGTCATCGTTAAGGTTTCAAGATTTTCGCAACCATAAAAAGCACAATAATCTATTTGTGTAACCGTATCCGGCACACTAAATTCCGTCAATTGAACGCAAGATCTGAAACTGTATTCTCCAAATCTTGTAATGTTTGCATCGAAAACTATGTCTGTCAAATATGTATTATATGAAACGCTTCCCAAAATATAACTGTCAAAATAATAAGTTCCCGCAGAACTGATTCTTATATTATAAGACCCCGTGGAAGCATATGTATGCGAAATATCCTGACTTCCGCTTGATGTGGATGTTGACCTTGTTGTTCCGTCTCCCCAATC
>CAYMEN010000123.1:0-660 GCA_964389325.1 uncultured bacterium
TGATGTAGACCGGGCGTTTGATGTCGGTCGCCCCGGATGCCCCGAAGATCTCGCGGCAGGAAGGGGTGAGGTCATTGATATCGAGTTCCGGGTGCTGGTTGAATATTTCGGCGGTCAGAACGACCTCCATGATGCGCAGTGTTTCAGAATCTCCGGACATGGCTGTAACCTTAATTATTCTGCCTCAGGCTGCATAAGCCTATCTCATCTCGTTGTCACGATACACCCGTCACCGGTAACGATGACGGTATGTTCGTGCTGGGAGACCAGCGACCCGGGCACATCGGCAAGGACCGGGTACCCGTGGAGGTTGCCCGACCGGATCAGGGCCGGCAGGGCCAGGTCCAGTCTTCTCTCCCCCAGCCAGCGGCGGGAGAAGGGCAGTCCATGACGGTCCTGTATCTTTTCGAGGATTGTACGGCCCGCCGGGATGCGGACGGGTTTTGTGGAGAGCTGGGAGTAGATCTCGATCTTGGACTTCTCTCGCACGTGACCGCTGCCCGTGGTGGCGAACGGTTCGATCGCAAAGACCATCCCCTCCTCAAGGACAACCCCTCCGTTGACGGCGATGTTGGGAATGGTCGGGGACTGGTGGAGAACGTACTGGCCCAGCCCGTGACCGGGAAGGTTTGCGATGGGGCGGTAGCCCCTCCCCCCGAG
>CAYMEN010000123.1:670-1670 GCA_964389325.1 uncultured bacterium
TGCGGCCCCGAGATCGCCTGCGGTTGCGCCGGGCCTGACGGTCCGGATTGCCGCGTCCAGTGCTTCGCGCGAAGCATCGAGGAGGAGGGAGTTGGTGCCGAGATCCACCGTGGTTGCGGTGTCTGCGATGTACCCGTCGATCTGGACGCCAAGGTCGAGCTTGACCACATCGCCTTTTCTCAGGATGCGCTCATCGCTCCAGGATGCGGTGTCGTGTGCGGCATCCTCGTTCAGGGAGAGGTTGAGCGGGAACGCGAGTTCTGCACCCTCTTCGTTCACCCGCGCTTCTATCGACTCGACGAGTTCGAGGTACGAGGACCCCACGCGAATCTGTTGTGCACCGTCCTTGAGGATCCGCGCGGCAAGGGAACCGGCGGTGCGGTATCTCTCCAGGATATCGTCCTTCACAGGACCAGCTCCTCGGGGAAATTCGTGAAGTTGTCAAAGCCCTTTGCAGTGACGACACCTATATCCTCGATCCTGACTCCCCCGGTGCCCGGGTAGTACAGGCCCGGTTCAACGGTGATCACGTTGCCCGCAACCAGTGCCTTTCCTGACGGGCCTACGGTGGGGAGCTCATGTACCTGCAGGCCGACACCATGGCCGAGGTTATGCACGAACCCGCGCGTGTCGCTCTCGTACCCGTGCTCTGCAAAAAAGTCGACGACAGCCTGGTACACTTCCGATCCGGGAACCCCGGGTTTCTGGAGGTTCATTGCCAGGTGTTTTGCTTCACAGAGGGTATCATACATTGCGCGGATCTCCTTTGCCGGCTTGCCTTTGACCACAGTTCTTGTCATATCGGCATAATACCCGCTGGCCTCTTCGACCGGAAAGAGATCGATGATGATGGGTTCATTCGCAAGGAGTGGGCCGGTCCCGGTCATATGGGGAATTGCGGTGTCCTCGCCGCACGACACAATGGTATCCACGGCCGTGCACCCGCAGGAGAAGAGGTGGGTATGCATCACGTATTTCACCTGCTCCGAGGTCAGCGGTA
>CAYMEN010000124.1:0-753 GCA_964389325.1 uncultured bacterium
ACCTGCCTGCCGGCAGGCAGGCTACGAGCGCTCGCCCCCGTAACTGACCCATTACTGTCTTCACATGCGTCCCACCGGTCTTATGGGTCCCACGGGTCGTATGGGTCGGACTGGGCCTGCGATGGCGAAGAAGGGTCCCCCAGGATCGGATCCTCTACGGCGAGGTCAGTTGAAGAAGATAAGAACATCGCCGAACGGCAAGCCCTTCGATCAGCCCAATCCGCCATCGGAGGGCTTGTCATTCGGCGGCGCGAACCAATAACCAGCAAATGAACAACCAACAACGAAGGTCACTCCACCTTCACCTGGCCCTCGATCTCCAGCACGACGACGCTGTCGATCTTGTCGGGGGCCTGGGCGGGCAGCGAGACGGTCACGCCGTTGTCGGCGGAGACCTGAAGGGCCTTGTCGCGGTCGGCCAGCAGGTAGGCCTTGCTCACCTTGTTCTTCAGGCCGGGGACGGTGAGCTTGCCGTCGGCGGGCCAGGTGAACACGTGCAGGTAGAGCTTGCCGGGCTTTTGCGTGCAGCGGCCGAAAGCGAGACTCTTGAACGGACTGGCGGACGTGCCGTAGATCGACTCGCTGTTGACGGCCATCCACTTGCCCATGGCGGCCAGACGCTCGACGCTGGGCGCGGGGATCTCGCCCTGGGCGGTGGGCCCGACGTTGAGCAGGAAATTGCCGCCCTTGGAGGCGATGTCGGCGAGTTTGCGGATGAGGTCTTTGACCACGATGACGGCATTGGCATCGAGT
>CAYMEN010000124.1:763-1626 GCA_964389325.1 uncultured bacterium
GCCCCAGGTGTCGTTCATGGTCATGCAGGTTTCCCAGTCGGCGCCGGGGATGCCGGTGGGGGGGATCTCCTGCTCGGGCGTGCCGAAGTCGCCGCGGAAGTCGCCCTCCTTGTTCATGCCCTGCATGCCTTTTCGGCCCTTGTCCACGCGGTTGTTGATGAGGATGGAGGGCTTGAGGGAGCGGACGTAGTCGTAGAGCATGATGCCGTGCTGGTGGGTCCAGGTCTTCTCCCACTCGCCGTCGAACCACAGCACGCCGGGGTCGTAGCGGGTGACCAACTCCTTGAGCTGGGGCTTGAGGTAGGTGTCGATGTACCGCTCGAGGTCGGCCTTGTCCGCCGGTCGCTTGTCCCAGGGGCGGCGCGGGAGGTAGTCCGGGTGGTGCCAGTCCATGATGGAGTGGTAGAAGCAGAGGGTCACGCCCTCGGCCTTGCACGCGTCGGCCAGCTCCTTGAGGATGTCTCGCCTGAACGGTCCGGCCATGATGTCGTAGTCGCTGACGGCGGAGTCCCACAGGCAGAAGCCGTCGTGGTGCTTGGAGGTGATGACGACGTACTTCATGCCGGCATCTTTGGCGATGCGGACCCATGCGCGGGCGTCAAACTTGACGGGGTTGAACTGCTGGGCCAGCGGCTGGTACTCGTCGACGGGGATCTTTCCGCGTTCCATGATCCATTCGCCGATGCCGGGGATCTTCTTGCCCTTCCACTCGCCTGCGGGGATCGCGTACAGGCCCCAGTGGATGAACATGCCGAAGCGGGCGTCGCGCCACCATCCCATCCGCTTGTCCCGCTGCTGGCTGGTCTCGGCCTGCGGGGCGTCGGCTGCCCAGGCGATCGCCGCCGAAAGCGTCCACGCTGCCA
>CAYMEN010000125.1:0-1623 GCA_964389325.1 uncultured bacterium
CCGGGTGGTGGTGATCGATGACCACGAACGGGATATCGTATACGCTCGCGATCTCGTAGGCCGTCTCCTCCTCTTCCGGTGAGCCGTTATCGGTCAGAAGGACTAGGGGCATCTTCTGGCCGTAGCGGGCATGGTCCTTTAACGAGAAGTCAAGGTCCCGGGTGATGTCCTCGATCTCGTAGAACGGGGCTTTGGACGGGGCACGCTTGAAGAGGAAATAGTCGGCATCGAAGTCCCCGCCGGATTCGCGGATCAGGGCAACGACCGCCTGCTCGATGGCAACGGCCGAGCAGATGCCATCCGCATCCGCATGGTGGCGGAGGATGATGGGCTGTGACGTGAACACGGCTTTCCGTATCAGTTTTGCAACCTTTTTCATCTCCGGGCGGAGTTTCTCTATCACCTCGCTCTTGACAAGGAGAGGGATATCTTCCGGTTCGGAGCGGAGGTCCAGGGCTTTCTCGATTCGTGCCTTGACTGCAGCCTCATCATCGCCGGTGAGCACGGATATGGCATCCACCTCGATCTGGAGCTGGTTGTTGCGCATCATCACTTCGCCGATGACCTTGACGATATTCTCAAGCTCCACTTCCGGGTATGCCCGGACTCCGGCTTCTACGAACGCCGCAGCGTTCTGGGTGCCGGTCTCGTCGATGATCGTGAAGATGGTGGGTCCGCTGGTCTGCTTGATCTGGGCGATCTCACCCTCGATCGCAACGGTCTTTCCGACTTTCGAGGAGAGATCGGCAATCCTTACGGTGGTCGATTTCCGCTCGATATTCTGCACCTGATAGACCTGGATCTGGATCTCTTCCAAGTCAATGTTGCCATTCGGGCGAACCTGGCGGACGCGGACAAGGATCGAGTCACGTTCCTTGTGCTCGGCCTTGACATTGCTCTTGTGAACCAGCCCTTTGATCCGGTCATTTAACTGGACAAACATCCCAAAAGTGGCAAATCCCTGCACTTTTCCCTGGTATACGTTTCCTTCCTCGATATCGGCAAGGTCACAGCCTGTGCCGAGCCGGTACACGAGGACATCGTCAGCATCGGTATTCTGCATAAGTTTTCTCACCACACACAAGCGTACGGGCATATTGTTGCGATATTTATATCGTATCGTCAACGCTCCGCGGATAGGATCATCCGTGTATACGTACCAATGGGTGTCCGGATGTTTAATTTACTTGGTATCGACACCCCATGGTGCGAATGTTGAGCTAAAAAAAATCAGTCGCGGAATGCAACTTCAACCATGGTCAGATCCTCGGGGATGAGGATGGGGCCGGTAAACTTCTTCTGGGCATCTGCCACATGTGCCCGGGTATCCGTGTACCGCGAACTGGTGTGGACCAGTACAAGCGTCCGTGCATTGAGTGCTGCGGCAGCTTCCCCCGCCTGTGCTGCGGTCGCATGGTAGAACTCCGTTGCCCGCACGGCTTCCGTCTCATCGTAGGTGGCATCGTGGATCAGGAGATCCGGGTCATGGGCCATATCCAGAATGGTACTGTGGATTGCCCGCGTATCCCCGGTGTAGACAATCTTACGTCCGGGCCGGGACGCTCCCATCACGTGTTCCGGGCAGACTTCGCGGATATCATCACCTGTTCCGGCCCGGACCGT
>CAYMEN010000126.1:0-959 GCA_964389325.1 uncultured bacterium
ATGATGGTAAGCCCTGCGCATCCGCAGGTTGAGAGCCAGGCATTCACGGATATAATCCATCGCCTTTACCATATCCTATACGCAGGTTTTATCCATTTACTGTTGGAAAGTATTTCGCTTTGTAATAGAGAGTGTCACTTACTCAAGACAATCAGCGCTTTATTCTTTGTTGACCAGGTCCTCCCATGGGCATAGTATGGGCCCATGTTTGAAACCCCGGTTTATATTGAACGAAGGCAAAGACTCTGTGCGCTGATGATGGCTAGAGGAGAGCACGGATTCGTGCTTTTAGCCGCCCACTCACAGAGCCCAATAAATTACAAAGCTAACTGCTATCCTTTCAGGCAGGACTCCAATTGGCTTTACTATATCGGTCTGAATGAGCCCGACATGGTGGCTCTTGTAGATATTCAAGGCGGAGAAACCTGGCTGTTCGGCGAAGACCTCTCCATGGATGATCTTATCTGGACGGGGCCGCGTCCCTCTTTGGAAGAGATGGCCGCCGCCACGGGAGCCTGGAAAAGCCTGCCGATCTCCCGGCTGGGTTCAACCCTGAATACTCTCCTTAAAAAAAGACCATCTTCAGGATCTATAGAAAATCTCCACATTCCGCCCAGTTGCAGATCCGAAACCCAGGATAGACTGGAAGGGCTTCTTGATATACCTCGAAAAGTCCTAAATGAAGCTAAAAATGATGCTCTGGTCAGTTCGATTATCGCCATGAGGGAAATCAAGGAAACCCGGGAAATTGCGGAGATTGAAAAGGCCGTTGAACTCACCGTGCTTATGCACAAAAGCCTTATGAGCGCTTTGAAGCCCGGATGGACCGAGGCAGAAGCCGCGGCCTGGGTGCGCCACGAGGCAGAGCGAAGAGGCTGCTCCCTCAGTTTTCCCTGTATCGCTACGTTGAGCGGCGAAGTACTCCATAATCATGGCAGTAAGGCTATATGCGACGAAAA
>CAYMEN010000126.1:969-1609 GCA_964389325.1 uncultured bacterium
GGGGCTGAAGTCCAATCAGGCTACGCAGGCGACCTCACCACTACATTTCCCGTTGGGCCTTCGTTCAGCCCCAGGCAAGCGGATATCTATTCACTGCTTTTAAGGGTTTTCGAAGGTGCCGCTGCGGTTATAAAGCCTGATGTGCCTTTTTCTCTTGTCCACAGGACGGCCTGTCTTGATCTCAGCCGTGGCTTGAAGGAATTGGGGATTATGAAAGGAGACCTCGAGGAGGCAGTGGAAGAGGGAGCTCACGCGCTTTTCTTTCCCCATGGAATTGGCCATATGATTGGCTTGGATGTTCACGATATGGAACTCCTGGGCGAGGACAGGGTGGGTTACTCAAGCCAGCCTAGAAGCTCGCAGTTTGGTCTTTCCGCCCTGCGCCTGGCCAAGCCCCTCAAGCCCGGAATGGTCCACTCCGTTGAGCCAGGCATATATTTTATTCCAGCGCTTATAGATAAATGGGAGGCTGAATCCCTCCATGCATCCTTCATCGATTACGACCAACTCCGCTTATGGAAAAATAACGGCGGAATGAGGATCGAGGAAGACTGGCTGGTTATGGATAAGAGCGCCAGAAGGCTGGGATCCCCCCTGGATAAGAGCCTGAAGGCAATCGAGAACGCAAGGAGCCGCCCAT
>CAYMEN010000127.1:0-1602 GCA_964389325.1 uncultured bacterium
AATTGGCCATATTTTTGAATAAAATAAGAGGATAATTTGTGGAGGATCATAAAAGAATGGTAAGATATTGATAAGGATGCTGGATCCATTTGTCTGGGCTTATAAGGTGCCCAGCTACCTTTTATTGCGCGGCATGGTGTGTCCGTGTGCCAGTATTGACAATCCTTATCTCAACACCATCGGCGGCTGACGCGGTGCCAAACAATCCCAAGTGGCTCTCCCTGGCCAAGCAATCCGCCGTGCTAATAATCCAAAAAATTCTCAGCCACTTGACTGAGAACAAACGGTGAACGCCACGATGGAGGTGTGCCAACAATCCCCGCTGACCATGCGCATTTCCTGGTGCCGACAATCCAGAGAATTCTCAGCCACTTAACCGGAGCCAAGGCATACCGAGGAGGATCTCCCCGATTGGGGTGCTAACAATCCTAAGAATTCTCAGCCACCTAACCCGGGAATATTGTTACCGTGTGACTATAACATACACGGGCAGGTGCCAACAATCCTAAGAATTCTCAGCCACCTAACCTGGGCCGAGAGAGCGTTTTGGGGAGGGGGCCGGGGTGTGCCAACAATCCTAAGAATTCTCAGCCACTTAACCTAGGAATCCGGAGGGGGAGGGGATTCACCATTAATGTGCCAACAATCCAAAGAATTCTCAGCCACTTAACCCCAATAGGGGCCGCTCTAGTTAACGAATCCGAGGAGGTGCCGACAATCCAGAGAATTCTCAGCCACTTAACCTACCAAATCCCCGGCAAATAATCACCCATGCCCGCGTGCCGACAATCCAGAGAATTCTCAGCCACTTAACCCTCGGCGGTCTACTCGGGGCAGGCACCGGCGCAGTTGGTGTGCCGACAATCCAGAGAATTCTCAGCCACTTAACCTACTCCGGCCAAACATGCCGTAATCACGCTCTAATAGGTGCCGACAATCCAGAGAATTCTCAGCCACTTAACCGTGACGCATGGTCAGCGTTCACGATTACTACCGTCACCGTGCCGACAATCCAGAGAATTCTCAGCCACTTAACCCTCTTAATTGGAACAATAACCGGAACCGGCGTTATCAGTGCCGACAATCCAGAGAATTCTCAGCCACTTAACCCTGCTCGGGGGCGGGGCGGCGATGGTGGGCATGCCCCGGTGCCGACAATCCAGAGAATTCTCAGCCACTTAACCTCACCAACCATAACCGCAATATTTTCTAACGGTTAGGGACCGGCTTGCGAGCACCTTAGCTATCCACTGTTTATCCACAGGACACTTGTTCTTGTGGACAATGCGTAGACAGCACATTTCATGCTGTGCGAGCGATCCCCATGGATCGTGAACCACTTCACCGCTCGCATCACTCGGCGCAATTAGGGTGGCTGGTTAATTTGAAAAAGAGCTGGATTGCCGCCAGAAAGCGTAACGTTTTTACCCCATGCACCCCGCAGAGCACACAAGGACGATTCGCCACTTCAGGCACTACCCAAAAGGGTTTCTGGCTAGAACAGTCTAACACCGATCATCGTGGTCGTCAAGAGACAACCTCTTGATCAGTCTTAGTTTTCCAATTGTCAAAGATATTCTCGATCGACTTTTTTTCATCAGA
>CAYMEN010000128.1:0-1587 GCA_964389325.1 uncultured bacterium
AAAATACACTGGCCAGATAGGCAAAAGTCGCTGTAAAAAATACGCCCCATGTTAGCGCCTCGCTCATTTTCTGTCTCGATAGAATGCGATAAACTCCGCCTTGACGATGTTGCAGTTGTCGCATGGCTGAACCTCTACCATCCATCCTCCGACATGCGCCGCAGTTGGGAGCCTCTGCATAAATGGTGTCTGCCATTCAAAACACCCAGACTGGCACACGCAAACATTCCGGTAGCTCGGCAAAAGTTCGGCTTTATGGAAATGCCCGAACGCCGCCATGTTCGGCTTGCGCCCCCCTTCCATCTGCTCAACTGCCTTCTGCGGCCTGTAGCTAACGGCATACGCTGTTCCGCCGCCCATGTGGTAAAGACCGACAAGGTATGGCCTGCCGCTCGCTGTCTGCAACTCGACATATCCTTGATCTTCACCAACAAACTCCCAGTCAGGCCGAACCTTCTCAATCGCCTTGCCTACCGAAATACCAGCCAGATTCTTAAAACTGGCATCGTGGTTGCCGGTAATGAATTTCACGGAAATTCCTTTAGGAACGTCAGACTCAAGACGCTTTAGTTGCGCCTCGAACCCTATATCCCGAAGTTCAAATTCTTGTCCTTTGTAAACCTTCCATCCATCAAGAACGTCGCCGGTATGGAAAGCAACCTCGCAGCCGCGATCAATGGCAATCTTGAAGAACGCCTCTAAGTTCTCAGGGCAAGCATAGGCATTGCCGATCTGGGTATCCCCGAACAAAGCAAAGCGCAACGTGTTTTTGTCGGTCTGCTTTTCGACATAAACCTTATCGCGTGTTCCGGCCAGCATGTCAACTTTCTCGCGTTCTACGGCCAAATCTCGCTGCAACTGTTTCAACTTAGGTTGACCAAAGGACTGCTCAAACTCAAGTATTGTGCGTGTTTTGGTTTTCATTAAAGCATCCTCCGCATTTCTTCTGCAACGTTTTTCTTGCCAACCCATATCCTCCGTCTGTCTCGAATGCAAACAATATGATCGGAATAACGATCGCGGAAGTTCGATATTTGCGTTGATGTTATATCGGCAGATTTGCAAAACTCCATCTCGTAAAGCCAGCCTGAGCCAAGATGTTTTAAGGCCACATTGATTTTCTTTGGAACAATGGTCTCAAGGTCAAAAGTGTTTCGGAACTCCTGCAATGAACGTGCAGAAAGTTCTTTTTCAGGCAAAGAGCTTTGACTGTATTTATCGCGTTTCCTGTTTTCACTGCGCTTGATTGCGTGATAAATGACATGCCTCGTAACCCCCGCCGCCAGCGCAGCCGCCTTTTGCGAACCGTGCTTTGCCACTAACGCTAATGCCTGTTCTTTCGTCATCGCCCCTCCCCTGTTTTGTTTTACGGCTTTTGAAGCAGCCGTTTCATGTCCATCTTTATTTCCCGCACGTCCTCCGCCATGATCTGCCAGCGCACCGACTCCTGCTGTAGCTTCCCGATGCTGGCCGAATGCACGTCCACGTCAGCGCAGAGCTTGTTCGCGTTCCACGTCAAAAGCGCAAGGAATGTCAGCACAAGCAAGTTCACCAGCCACAACGCTATCTTGTCGTTCTTTTGTCCGC
>CAYMEN010000129.1:0-1580 GCA_964389325.1 uncultured bacterium
TAATGCAATTATCTGGCTTGTCGGATTCCACTAAACCGATAGGCCAGTTACTTGCGGTTCCTACACTAGGCAAGACTCCCTTGCCTAAAGTTACAAGGAGTCGCCTAATGATATCCGCAGGTGAGTGGTTTAACGCTCCGCTCATTTCGTGACGATCCTTGTTACAGCACTACCTTTCAAAGTTCCGGTCTTAACGGGGCAAAGGGCTTGACTAGCTTCCTGCAAAGCTAACCCAGCTGCTAATAGAGATTGCTTGAAGTCTCCTGTTCTTTTGAAGTTGTCTGCGAAGATCTGAGCTAGTTCACTTCGCATAGTACGGGCAGGTTGTTCAAGAAACTTAGCTTGACCGTTTGTATGCTTAGCGTGCATGTCCTCGTGAACGTAAACAGCATACTCGCAGCTTTCATAGCTAACTTCGCAATCAATACTTCCCAACTCATCGTACTGTTTCTGAAGTTTAGCTAACTTCTTAAGGAGCCTATCCAAGTTTTGGATCTTCTCGGCCATTACGCTCTACCAATCACGGAAGAGATAGGAAAGGTACTTTCTTCATTAGCGGGGATAGTAAATGAGTAAGACTTTCCACGCGTTCCTCTTCTGATAGAGTAGGTGCCGCCCTTAAACAGATTCGTGAACTCAACGAGTCCGTCGCTGTCGCTCGTGGCAGTACGAATCGCACCGTCATAAGCGTATCCCTCACTATCCGCTACTCCAGTCATCTGCAACCCGAACTCTACTCCCTGCTCAATATTACCGTCTTCGTCGTATGCAAACAAGTAGCCAGTGGTAAGTTCTGGGTCGCTCGCAGTAATAGATATTGCAGACATGGAGTAAGTTTGCGAACCCGTAGCAGACACTACCTTAGTCGTTGGAGTAAACGAGTACCCTATTAACGTAATGGTTACTGTCCACGTGCCCTCGTCTAAGCCAAAAGTACAAATGCCGCTAGCGTTAGTCGTTTGAACGTAGCTTTCTGCTCCCTTAGTGAAGCGTACCTTAGCACTCTCAAGTGGATCCGTTCCGTCGTTAACTGTGATAGTTAGGGTTCGAGCACCAGTACCGGCATTAGAAAGGATTGCCGCTAGTTGTGTATCAAGATTAGCAGCATCCATTCCAACTGCCGTTCTTATGGAAGTAGCTTTCGCAGGTAATGCTCCACCACTCTCAGCGTACAGTGCATCCCATGCCTCCGCAGTTGCAACGTTCATCTCTTTTATGGGCATCGTATTCGTGCCACTGTTTAGACTCAGTTCCAGCGTGCCCAGCGTATCTGTATCCACCGCTGTCAACGCCAATCGGTAGTACCCTGTCTGTGAGTGCGTGAGGGTAACGGAGTCCAGGGCCGCTGCTACCCCGCCGTTCTTTGATGCTAGGATACTAGCGACAACTTCATCTGTCTTCGCTACGCCGTCAGCGTCGAGGATTGGGCCGATGGTGACTGTGCGGGCTGTTGCTTGTCGGATGTTCATAAGTATCTCCTAGCTAGCACAGATGACACGCCGTCTTCGGTTTCCAGTAGAGGGCACCGCCACCACGCTCGGCCACATGCTCCTCCGCGGCGGCAGGAGCAGGCCGGAGAG
>CAYMEN010000130.1:0-1571 GCA_964389325.1 uncultured bacterium
CCTTTAATTTTTTTGTCTTTAACTGGCTTTGCCATTTTTTCTCTGGTCTGTTCGTTTTTAGAGAAGTTTTTATAAGTCGTTCCGTTAAGTTCCAAACCTGCATGTAAACAATCAACCATCAAGGGATTATGTGTTTTAACAGTTCCTTTACTAAACACAAACATAAACTCAAATTCGTTATTATATCGTTTGCGATAGATTTGAGGAATTGGGTTCGCCTTCTTAAATATCATTGTATCGTGAAGATTAAAACCAATTTCCTGAAAATATAATGCTTGTTTAAAACTTGTCCCTGTTTCGTTGCCGTTAATCGTTGCATCATTGACAACCCAAACTACTACACCACCTTCTTTTGTAACTCTGTAAAGTTCTTTTGCAATATCTTCAAAAGGAAAAACAAATCCTTTGTAATTCCGCAAATCGTCATAAGGGGGTGAAGTAACTGTAAGGTCAATTACATTGTCATCAAACTGTCGCATAACTTCAATACAATTACCTTCTACTATTTTATTTAAATATTTGTCCATGTTGTATTTCCTTATTTTAATGTAAACAAACCATTGTCCGAAATAGCATTGATTGTTTTAATTCTGCTTTCAATTTTGTGAACTTTTATAAGCTCTTTCAATGCCTCTTTATGGGTCATTCGCATTATTTTTTCTCTTTCTTGAGCTAAAAATGTTAGTGCTTCTTCTTTTGCGATTGAAATACTTTCAGTTGCTACTCCTTTCTCTATATCCCATATTGGTTGAATTTTCTTTGAAAAAGAAAGAATTGTTTTATTGACCGCCAACCAGTAATCAGTTGCATTTTTAGAGGGATTAAGAGCTTTTATTGTTTCAAAAATTTTCTTTAAAAGTTGCTGTGCTTTTGCTTGTCCTTCAACTTGCGAAAATGAAAGAAGTAATGCTAAATGTGAATATGTAAAAATACACACATTTTGTGTTGTAGCTTGCTGATAAATTTGACTTGAAGAGGTTGGCAGTTGATATATAGGACAAACAACCATTGCATAAGGTTTTCCACGTTTCCAGCCGTGCATTGCTTGCACTTTAAAGTCTTTTTGATTTTTAGCAGTCCTACTAAGTCTAAATGCCTTTGCGTCTGCTACAAAACAGTAATCTTTAGCGAAAGCCTCAACATCTGCGGCATCTGCTCTCTCTTTTAACACTAAACTTTTTAGCCCTAATGAAGAATAAGCTAAGGAAAGCAAACAATCTGTATATTTTGAGTAAAGTTTTTCTTCACTCGTATCGTGTCCATAACTTTCAGGGATATTACCACAAAGGCGTAAATGGTCAATCAAAGATGATATTCCATTTTTTTTGATTTCTGCTTCTAATTCTTTTTCTAATTTGTCGGAGTCATCTCCAAAATTACCACTCAATTTTCGGATTTCTTCAATCCAATATTGTCTGTTTTTTATCGCCTTATCTGCTATTATTTTTTTCATCAAAATGTCCTGTTTTTTTTTGCAAAGGTACTTAAAATCCTTCTGTCATTACTTTTTAGTTTTCAAAAGTTACTAACGAACTTGCAGTCTGTCTGTTTCTTAGTATTGCACCCAACGG
>CAYMEN010000131.1:0-1566 GCA_964389325.1 uncultured bacterium
TGATGGCTGAAGATCGGACGTTCCGGGACATCCCGAACCTGATCGACATCCAGTTGAAGTCGTTCGAATGGTTTCTCCAGCCCGGCGTTTCTCCCGCAGACCGCAAGAATCACGGTCTCCAGGAGGTTTTCCTCGAGGTGTTCCCCATCCAGGATTACGTCGGAAATCTCTGCCTTGAGTACAGCGAATACGGCCTGGGCTTGCCGATGTGCAAGAACTGTCCCCAGCTCAAGCTCAACAAAAAGTGCCTCTACGACGACTGCAGCTTCACGGAAAAGGATTGCGAGATCGCGTTCATCGGCGACACACCGTTCCGCGTCAAGCACAGCCCCGACCAGTGCCGCAAGCGCGATCTGACCTACTCGATCCCGCTGAACATCAAGGTCCAGCTGATCATGCAGCAGACGGGTGAGGTGAAAGAGCAGGAGATCTTCCTGGTCAATCTCCCTTGCATGACCGAGCGCGGCACCTTCATCATCAATGGTGCCGAGCGCGTCGTGGTCAGCCAGCTGCATCGTTCCCCCGGCGTGTATTTCAGCTTCAACCGCGCCAAGAAGATCTACTCCGCCAAGATCGTGCCGTATCGCGGCGCCTGGATGGAGTTCGAACTCGACCTGATGAAGGACGCGATCTTCGTTCGCCTCGACCGGAAGCGCAAGATCCCGATCACCACCTTCCTGCGAGCTCTCGGTTTCAGCACCGACGAGGAGATTCTCGACCTGTTCGACCGGAACGAGACGATCGCCAGCTCCCTCAAGTTCGACAAACAGGCGATCGGCGCCTCCGAAGGCCCCGACAAAGTGGCCAAGGCCGTCACCGAATCGCTCAAGGTCATCTTCTCGAAGCTCCGCCAGGGCGACCTGTTCGTCGAGGAGAACGCCCGCACCCTCATCCGCAGCTTGTTCTTCGATCCGAAGAAATACGACCTGGGCTTCGTCGGCCGCTACAAGATGGACAAGAAGCTCCGCCTCGCCGACCGCCTGTCTGACCAGATCGCGTTCAAGGATGTCGTGAACCCGGCGAACAAGGAAGTCATCGTGAAGGCCGGCGAGAAGGTCTCGAAGCGCCTTGCCGACATGCTCGAAACCATGATGCTGCCGATCTTCATCGAGCTCGGCGACGCCCTCAAGGGATATCGCATCATGTATAACATGGGCTATACCGATGTCCGCCTCCGCGACGTCACCGGAAGCCTCACGATGCTTGCCGGTCGCACCGCCTACGAGTCCGTCATCGACAAGAAAAGCGGCGAGATCGTCATCGAGAAGAACACGACGATCACCGAGGACGCCGAGAAACAACTCCAGGATCTGGGCGTCTCCTCCGTGCCGGTCGTGAAAGACCGCGTTCTGTGCTACGAGGACATCATCGGCGTCATCCGATATCTGATCGACCTCTCGAACGGTATCGGCCGCCTCGACGACATTGACCACCTGTCGAACCGCCGCATCCGCTGCTGCGGTGAGCTGCTCCAGAACCAGTTCCGCATTTCCCTCTCCCGCATGGAGCGCGTGATCAAGCAACGCATGCCGATCCACGATCTCGACAGCTACACGCCGCAGCTGC
>CAYMEN010000132.1:0-1565 GCA_964389325.1 uncultured bacterium
CAGTACACCGGCTCTGGCACGGCGGTAGTTGTTGGCACGACCTCCAACCTTATCGCCAAGCGGATCAATCTGCCGCGCGTGGTCAAGGTGACGCAGGAACACTCTACCGACATTGGGGTCCAGATTGGACAGGTGGGGACGTCGTACATCTCCGTGCCCTACATCGAGGATTTCGGTATCGGGCTACAGGTGGCCGGGGCCAATTCGCTGGGGGCGGTGTACAACACGTTTCAACTCGGCTACCTCAACAACAACAAGGTCAATCTGGACCTCAGTCCGGGAATATCCTGCTACGTCAACCAGAACTTGTTCATGGGCGGGCGCTGCCAGATGGACTCGGCCAACGGGGAAGAGGTCACCGGCTATATCCAGGTGCGGCTCAACGACGCCGACGAAAGCGCGCCAAACAACAACACTTTTGTCGGGTTGAGCTTGGAAGGCAATACCGCCCAGTATCACGTTCTGTGTTACGGGACTTACAACATGTTCGTCAACTGCCGCTGGGAAACATCTGGCGGCATTCTCCCAAAAGTGCATTGGGGAAATGGCACGACGATGGCGGGTTTCAACCAAGTTCTGTACGGCTACGGGTCGAAAAACATCGTCGCTACGGCCGACGCTGGCAACACGAGAAACGCCAACGCCATCATCACGAGCCACTGGCAGCAACCAGACAGCAACGCGAATCCGATTCTCCGTCTCATGTCGCGCTCAAGCAACGCTTACAAGGCGCTGGCCGTGTATCCAAACACAACCGGGGGCTTTGCGGCGCTGGCCAGCCTTGATCTGTGGACCATGATGGTCAGTCCAAACACAACCGAATTCAAGGCGACGGCAGACGCGACGGCCCGCCTGGCGATCACTGGTTCTACCGGAGCGATGAAATGGGGCAACGGAACTACTCAGGATACGGCCACCTTTGGGCGCTATGGGGCAAACGTGATCGGTGTGGCCAATGGCACGCTGCGTTGTCCTGGCACCTATGACGCGCCGTTGCTTCTGGGCAGCTATCGGCTATGGGTGTCGTCTGGCGGGAAACTATACATCAAAGGGAGCGCGCCGTCATCAGAAACCGATGGCACCGTTGTGGGCAGCCAGTCATAAGGGGTAACGCATGAGTACAGACACGGGCAGCGGAACCGGAACCGCGGTCAGCAGCGATGCGCACCGCTATGCGACGGTAGCAGAGCTCAAGGCATGGCTGGGCATCACCGATGCTACAGACGACACGCTGCTGGCATACTGCCTCGACGAGGCGTGCTCGGATATTGACGGGCATCTCGGGCGGTTCTTCTACCAGACCGATGCGGGCACGGTGCGCTATTACACGGCAACGCGCTCCGATATCCTGTACATCGACGATTGCGTTTCGCTCACAGCGGTGGAAACCGACGACGACGGCGACCGAACCTACGAGACGACCTGGACCGCCACCGATTATGACCTGGAGCCCTACAACGCCGCTGACGGTGACCAGCCCTACACAACGCTGGCCGTGACGCCAGAAGGGGATTACACCTTCCCGGCGGGCGCGCGCAAGGGGGTGAAGCTCACGGGCACGTGGG
>CAYMEN010000133.1:0-1564 GCA_964389325.1 uncultured bacterium
CCTGGCCCTGGCCCGCCTTAACCAGCTCCATTACTCATGCCACATCAAACCACCCACATAAGAATAGCTTAAGCGGGCATATGATATAATTAAATTAATATTAGACTTTTGACATTTCGCAAGCTTCAAATCGTACAATAGAAATGCACGCTTTATGAAAGCAGACCTCTTAAAACGCTGTATCAGAGCGATGGCGGAAGTTAACGACCGCGACCTTAGCGGCCTGTGCGAATCGGTAATCCGAGAAGAACAGGAAAAAGGCCATGGGGTTCTTGCGGCCCAACTTGAGCGGACCCTGATTGATACACGCGCGCGACGCCGTGCAGATGAAGCCTCGACCTCCCGCCAACTGAATACGCGCCTTCGGACAAAAGAGACTTCTGAGCCACAGCTCATTCGTCTAAACCCGGAGCAAGCACGCCACGAAATGGTTCTTGATGAGGAGATAGAGAATCGATTTAGGCGCATAGAACGTGAGTATGCGGCCCGAGAACGCTTAGCTAAGCACGGGCTGAAATATGCTCGCAGAATTTTGCTTTACGGCCCGCCAGGCTGCGGTAAGACTTTAGGGGCAGAACGATTAGCCTGGAATACGGGATTACCTCTCCTAAAAGTCCATTTTGACACCCTCATTTCCTCGTATTTAGGAGAGTCCGCCACGAGTTTGAGACGTGTTTTTGAAATTGCTCATCGCGAACCCTGTATTCTCTTCCTTGACGAATGCGATTACGTGGCGAAGAGGCGCGGCGACAGCAAAGATGTGGGAGAAGTATCTCGAATCGCCAACACTCTCCTGCAACTTCTAGAAGACTATAATGCCTCAGGGCTACTTCTGGCCGCGACCAATCTCGATGACATGTTGGACCATGCCATTTTCCGACGTTTCGATGACGTCTTCTGCATTCCTCTCCCAGGCAAGAAACAGATTATTGATTTGCTCACAATGACACTCTCCTCGATTCCCCTCGACCGGCATATTTATTGGCCAAAACTGGCTGATGAGCTGATGGGCATGTCCGCAGCAACGGTGGTTCAGGTCGCGCAGGATGCAGCGAAGTGTGTTGTTCTCGCTGGTCAAGAAGTCCTCTTCAGCGAAGACATTCAGAAAGCAATAACACGCATTTACCGCATCCGGCAGCAAGGGGGCAACGCCGGTGCCCAACGATAATTCATACCCGCATCTAACCTTCCAAGTCGTTCATCAAGGCCGGGCTCGCTTGCACGGTGGTGGTAAAACCGGAAGACGCGCACTGGAAAATATAGCGAACCGTCCTCCCCACGCAGAAAGACTTAGAATCGCCGCACAATCTCTCGCTACGCGGTGGAACAACATACAACGAGAAAGGTCCGCTCAGGGATTGCCCGACCTGCCGGCGGGCCGTCCATTTGTCCTACTCATTGAAGAAGATGATGATGTTGATTTTCTCCGCTCGGCCTTTGGCCTTGAGATTATTGCCGAAGAGGAGGGCGGCCTCATCCTTGTGGCAACTGAAGATATGGGGTTCAGCAAGCTCAATGAAACCCTCACAAAGTTCTTAGAGAACCGTCGCGGTGGAGGAAGTGC
>CAYMEN010000134.1:0-542 GCA_964389325.1 uncultured bacterium
CGTATCCCGCGGCTGGCGTGAGAATCAAATGAACGTCGTGATTCGCGACGATCCCGGAAATATTGACCGAGAATCCGGTAGCGGCCGGAGCGGAATACTGCGTGTCCGCTTCGGGCCGTCCGATCGACAGAGCGCTTTGAAGCGCCGCGGTGAAATCCGTGAACGACACGCCGCGATAGTCGCCCTGATCGGTCTTCCAAAAAACAACCCAGTCCCCGGAAGAAACCGTACTTGCCTGCGTTAATTTACCACCCATAGACTCCCCTTATTGAAAAGATACGGACTCTTCAGGCCGTTCGGTTTGATCGATATTCTCGGGAACGACTAGCGTACCAAAGGCATTTTTATTTCCTGCCCCTGCAGGGACCATTCCAAGCTTCATTTCGGGCGGAACAGCGGCGCGCGACAAAAGCGTATTCCATGCCTGTCGGGCGACCGTAAGCGTTTGGTTACTCACAGTTTTTCCGTATGACGGCGCGATCTGTATAGCAAGGTTAGTAATTGCCGCCGTCCACGCGGAATCGGGAAGCCCGGAATCATCC
>CAYMEN010000134.1:553-1541 GCA_964389325.1 uncultured bacterium
GTCGGCGGGAACAGAATACCCAAGCCGGACCCCGCGCGCGTTCCATTCGGCCATCATCGCGTCAAGGCGAATCAGCGCCTGGTTGAGTTGATCGGTTGAAAGGTCAAACGCGTAACTTGATAGCCCGATTTCCGCGAGCGCGGCGGTTACCAAGTCGCGCTTGGTATAGCTCATTTTGCGATCCTCGAGAACGCGGCGGCTTTTTCTTTCGCTATTTTCTGCGCCTTGGCGAAACGTCCCTTGTCGGCGCGAATGACTTCGGCCTCCATGAGCGTCCGTGCGTCGTTTTCAGCCTGCCACATATCCTCTTTTTCGTCTTTCTCTTCCGGCTCGGAAACGACGGCGACCTTGATCGGCTTTTCGCCGCCCGAAATTCGCGCCTCTTTTTCTTTCCGTGCCTTGGTCTTGATTTCGGTTATCATAACGACTCCGATGCGTCTTTCCTCGGGCGGCCTTTCGGCTTCGCCACGGGGGCTCCGTCTTCCGGTGCGGTTTTCGCGATCCCGGCGAGCGCCTCGGGGACCGTTTCGAAGAACCCCGCGGATATCGCCGCGTCTAGCTCTTTCTCGTTCTGGACAAGCTCGGCGCCATACGTTCCGCCCTGACAGGCGCACGGGCCGGGGGAAGTGAAAACAAATCGCGGGAAATCTTTCATGCGTTCTCCTTGAAGGCGGGAGCTTTCGCCCCCGCCTGAGTTTTTACGACAGCCGGTAAATGATGTACGTTTCGGCGGCGGTCTTCCTGAGCCTGAAGAGTCCCGAAGTGGTGGTCGCGACGACCAGCGTTCCGACCGCGGTTACGCCGGTGGCGACCGCAACCGTGAACGCGTTCGCGCCGGTCGCGATAACCGAGAAGTCGATCGATTCGCCGATGTCCATGTTGAACGCGGCGTCAAGAACGGTTCCCGTCGGGAGCGTTCCGGTGACGGCCGCGGCGGTCGTCGAGGTAACGATTCCGGACGCGACCGCGGCGGCGGTCAGCGCGCCGG
>CAYMEN010000135.1:0-1537 GCA_964389325.1 uncultured bacterium
TACGCCGATTCTGGCTGCCTCCGGCGCCGGCAAGGCCACGCGCCTCGCAGGTCCACCAATCTGCTTCGCTGGCGTCAACGTCGTTTCAATGAGCGCCACCGGCCGTTGCACCTCGTGCCCGTTGCCGTGATTCGTGCGGTCGAAGAATCCAGCCAGCGGCCGAGCCTCTTCCGCCGTCACGCCCCGCTGGCAGAACACCTTGTAGGTCGCCTCGAATTCCTTCCGCACCCACTGCGTTTCGTCCGTGTCCAGGCGGTCACTTAGGGCCTCCCAGCCGCCCATTGTGCGAATCGCCGCGTTGATGGCCCGGTCGTCGAAGTCCACCGTTGCCGTGTAGCCGTGGCGACGCAGGGCCTTCAGAACCGCCTGCCAGGCAATCACCGCTCGCTGGTCGGGCGGGATGTCGCCGGCGAGGGCGCGGAGTTCGTGGGCGGCGGGGAAGAAGGTCTTCTCCCGCATGGCACGCTTGGCCGCCTTCTCGATCGCGTCAATCGGCAAGTCGTCCAATGCCATCGAATAGGCCGCGACCGTTGTCTCGCTGATCTTCTCGCGGAACGTCTCCGCCAGCGCGGTCAGCGCCATCGTCAACCGCCGAATCTCTTGCGTCTGCATCGTCGCACTCCTTCAGGATGCGGTTCATCACCGCCAGGTTGCCGCGCGGGTCGGCCGCCTTGCCGTTGCGGTTGTCGTACTTGCCCTCGATAAGCTTGGCCACTGTGTCTGGCCGGAGAAACCACTCGATGTCCGCAACCCACCCACGGTCCCCGGCGCCCTGGCAGAAGTCGCTCACGGCGACCCGCGACAACGCCGCTTCGAAGTGCTGGCACCACCACGGATCACGGATGCGAAGGCGGTAAGCGTTCCGCCGTTTGGTGGTGGCCGTCTTGCAGGGGGTCACTCCAGGGGTTGAGTTCCAGCGAGCCATGAAGGCGGGAAAAGCCACCGCGCCGCTTGGTGTAGCCACTTCCTGCTCGGGTTCGGGTTCTTGCTCGGGCTCGGGCTCGGGCTCGGGCTCGGGCTCGGGATTAAGGGAAGGCTTTCGAAAGGCTTTCGGGAAGGCTTTCGAAAGGCTTTCGGCATAGCTTTCCCCTAAGCCTTCCACAAAGGCTTTAACTCGTTGCAGTAATTGGCTTTTGAGGCTGCACTCCGGAAGAAGGTCAACGATGTCCGCCCATGACTTGACGACGTTTGGCGACTCGGGCTTGTTGTATTTCAGGAAGTTCGGCAGGCTCACAAAACACGCCTGTTCGTCATGCTCCAGCAAAGCCTTTCGAAAGGCTTCCCCAAAGGCTTCCCGAAAGGCTTTCTCAGACCATCCAAGTTCTGATGCCATACCGGGTATCGTCGCACGCATCGCACCCAGAGAGGTCATGTGGGGGTGCGTCAAGATAAACAGGAAGACGAGCTTCGCCCGGTCGGACAAGGCGGCGAACTTCTCGTCGTTCCAGATTCGAGTCTCGATCTTCCTGTAGCGTGCCACGCCTGCGCTCCCTGCAAAGCCCACCGGCCGCGTCCGTGCAACCGGCGGGCGAATGGA
>CAYMEN010000136.1:0-950 GCA_964389325.1 uncultured bacterium
CCTGGCCAACGGCTACGCCATCTTCCTGCTCAAGGGGGTCTTCGATTCGCAGCCGCGCGAGCTCTACGAGAGCGCCGCGCTCGACGGGGCCGGCGAGTGGACGCTGTTCTGGCAGATCGCCATGAGCCTTTCGAAGCCGATCCTGGCGGTCATCGCCCTCCAGGCCTTTACCGCCGCCTACTCGAATTTCATGTTCGCGTTCATCACCTGCCAGGACGAGCGCATGTGGACGCTCATGGTCTGGCTCTACCAGCTCCAGCAGACCAGCGGGCCGGGCGTCCGCTACGCCGCCCTGATCGTGGCGGCCGTGCCGACGCTCCTGATTTTCGCGGGTTGCCAACAGGTCATCATGCGGGGTATCGTCGTGCCCTCGGAGAAATGAGCGGGCCGGCCGCAAAGGACCGTGCATGGCGGACGTCATCCTCAACCAGGTGTCCAAGGTGTATCCCGGCCCGGTGACGGCGGTGCGGGACTTTTCGCTCGCCGTGCGCGACCGCGAGTTCATGGTGTTCGTGGGGCCGTCGGGCTGCGGCAAGTCCACCACCCTGCGCCTCATCGCCGGGCTCGAGGAGCTCACCGCGGGCACGATCGCGATTGGAGGACGCGTGGTCAACCACGTGCCGCCCAAGGACCGCGACATCGCCATGGTGTTCCAGAATTACGCCCTCTACCCGCACATGACGGTCCGTGAGAACCTGGCCTTCGGGCTCACGCTCCGCAAGGCCCCGCGCGCGGAGATCGCCCAGCGCGTGGCCGAGGCGGCCGCGATTCTCGGCCTGACGGAGTTCCTCGACCGGCGCCCGAAGGCGCTCTCGGGCGGACAGCGCCAGCGCGTGGCCGTGGGCCGCGCCATCGTGCGCCAGCCCAAGGCCTTCCTGTTCGACGAGCCGCTCTCGAATCTCGACGCCAAGATGCGCGTCCAGATGCGCACCGAGCTCCGCATGCTGCAC
>CAYMEN010000136.1:960-1534 GCA_964389325.1 uncultured bacterium
TGAACGACGGCGTCATTCAGCAGACGGCCGCGCCGCTCGATTTGTACGACAACCCCGCCACCCTGTTCGTGGCGGGGTTTATCGGCGCGCCGCCCATGAACCTGTTCCGGGGCGTGCTGCGCGAGGCCGGCGCCGGCCCGCGGTTCGACGCCCCGCCGCTCGGCCTGTCCGTGCCCGAGCCGGCCCGCGCCCATGTGGCCCCGTACCTGAACAGGCCGGTCGTGCTGGGCATCCGCCCGGAGCATATGGTCCCGGCGGCGGACGCGCCGGACGCCCCGACCGTCCGGGCGCGCGTCGACATCGTCGAGCCGATCGGCGCCGAGACGCACCTGCATCTCTCGACCGGCCCGCACGCCTTCATCGCCACGGTGGATCCGCATCGGCGCCTTGCGCTGGACGAGACCGTCGAGCTGGCGTTCCGGCCCGACCGGCTGCGCTTTTTTGACGCGGCCTCAGGCCGCCGGATTGTCTAAGCCCAGAACATAGCCCACCAGGAGCCAGACCCATGACCATTACCCCCCTCACGCTGCGCGACGTGAACTTCGGGACCCAATGGGCCGACCGGATCGAAGAC
>CAYMEN010000137.1:0-1522 GCA_964389325.1 uncultured bacterium
TGCGGGTATTTCTCTTCTTGTAGCCTGCGGCGGCGGTGGGAGCGGCGGTTCACCAACAAGCCCCGAGACCTTTTCCGCAGCGACAGGAAGTGTTTCGGGAAACCTTCTCGGTGAGGGCCTTCTGTCGGATGTCCCCGTCTTCCTTGTCCGAGAGGGGGCCGCGTATTTTCCGCCCGCAGCCGCATCCATACAGACGGACGGGGCAAGCTCAAACTATGTGACACAGACCGATGCCAATGGCCCTTTTCAATTCTTGCAGGTCCCTGACGGAATGTACAACGTCATTGCCCAGCGTGACCGATTTCATAGTGCCATCGAGAGGAATGTGACCGTTTTTGCCAATACGGTAACGCTGACCCTGACGTTAACGGCAACGGGGCAAATTGCCGGCCGGGCCGCTGTTCCTGCTGAGTATAGTCCCCTCGGGCTCGCAGCTTTTGTTCCTGGTACATCGTTCTCGGCCTTTACGGATGCCAGCGGAAGCTTCCTCATTACGGGAATTCCGATTGGCACCTATTCGGTTTCCTTTACGGGAAGGGGCCTCCAGACCTATACCGCCAGCCAGGTTCAAGTCAAACCTGGAGAGGTCACGACCATGCCGGTCTCCACTCTTGCGGCTGACACCTCTGTCTCCTCGCCTTTGATTTGGAAGGGACAGTTGGCAACGCCCCCGCCAAGTCCTCAGGTTAACTGGGCCTATTACAACACGAGTGACAAAAAGGCCTACATCTGGGATGGCTCGGCCTGGAGCATCCTGCTCGAGTCGGGAACGGCTTCTTCCGATACGACCGCGCCCCTCATTTCCAACGTGACGGTTCAACTGGCTTCCACGACCATGGCCGTGATCACCTGGCATACCAACGAATTCTCGACGTCCCAGGTCAACTATGGCCTGACCGCATCCTACACCGATCAGACGACAATCGATCTCGAGTATCGCAATGACCATTCTGTCATGATAACGGGCCTGACGCCCGGGACGCTCCATCATTTCCAGGTATCATCGAAGGACAACAGCGGCAACGAAGGCCTGTCCGCGGATGCGACTTTCACCACCGACGGGATGAACCCCCCGAACGCCCCCAGCCTGACACAGCCTTCGGAGAATGCCACAGAGATCGCTGTTACCGCATCTTTGGCCGGTTCAGCCTTCGCAGATATCGATACGTCGAACACCCACGCCTTCTCCGATTGGGAAATATACGACGAAGCCAGCCTGGCCAGCGGAAGTCGTGTCTGGTATTCTCTGACCGATCAGCAGTTTCTGACGCAGATCGTTGCCAATACGTCCAACGGCACCTTCGAAAACAGCCGGGCCGGGCAGAACGGTCTGGGGTATGACACCCAATACTGGGTCCGTGTGCGCTACAGCGACAACAACGGCCTGTATAGCAATTGGAGCCCGACGGTGAGTTTTACCACCACCAACGTGCCTGCGCCGCCGGCCAAGCCGACCATTGTCTCTCCCGCCGACGAGGCGACCGGTGTTGCCGCCAACCCGATCATTACGGCCTCGGCATTC
>CAYMEN010000138.1:0-1517 GCA_964389325.1 uncultured bacterium
AGCAAGAGGGTGAAAGGCCGTAAAGGCAAAAATTTGATGCGTCAGGCCGGGTCGGTTTCCGGGCTTGACCGCAACGCCCGTATTAAGATAATATACCCTATTCATGTTTTGAAGAAATAAGCCATTATTTGAGCGGAGGCGTTATGTCGGGTAAAGGGGGATGGGGATTTGTTTTCTGTTCGGTTCTGCCCATGTTGTTTGTGCGTGCCGAGATGACCTACTTTGCGCATCAGGGCAAAGTGCAGACCGTGGTTCTTGTGGGCGAGGGAAAGCAGCTCGCGACGGGAACGGTGGCGAAAATCGATTCGATGGGAGCCCGGAAATTCGGCGACTCGTGGAACATTCATTTCTCCGGCGAGCTGAACGTGTCCGCGGCCGGCAAACACGAGTTTTCCGTGACTTCCGATGACGGCAGCGCGCTGTTCGTTGACGGCAAGTCCGTGATCATGAACGACGGTCCGCACGGGCCGTCGGGCAAGAAAGCGACGGTCGAATTGGCGGCCGGCAAGCACCCGGTCAATCTGGTCTACTTCAACCAATCGGGCGACCACGTGCTCAAAGCCACGGTGAAGGCGCCCGGCGGCCAAGAGGTCGATCTGGCGTCGGCCTGCACCCCCAGCAGCCAGCGCCAGGATTTCGGCGCGCTCCGCGAGCAGGCGCTTCAGCGTATCGCGGCCGAGGAACAGAAGGCGCGTGAGCGCGCCGCCGCCGAGGCGCAAGTGGCGCTGATCAAACTCTCCCCGCCCGAGGCCCTGGTGCGCTCCATCCGGCACATTCTCAAGACCAAACCGCGCGCCTATAAAAACGGCCGCGCCCTGCTGAAGCAGGCCGAGGAGTTCGTGAAGACGATGCCCGGGCTTCAGGAGAAGCTTCAGGCGGGGGACCCGCAGGCGGCGCAGGTGCTGGACGCCTACGGCAAGCTCAAGTTCCAGGCGCTGGTCGCAGAAAACCCCTACCTCGATTTCGACGAGGCGCTGGTGGTGCTCTCCGACAAGGTCGCGGTGAAGGCGAACTGGGTCGGGACGCACACGATGGCCGCCAAAGGGTATAAAAACAAGATCGCGCGCTTCAACTTCCGGACCGGCGCCCTCGCCGATGTCTACGAGCCCAAGGACGGCGCCTACGTGGGCGAGCCGGATGTGTATTTCGACGGGAAGAAGCTGCTCTTCACCTCCACCGACACGAACAACATGTTCCAGGTGATGGAAGTCGGCGTCGACGGCTCCAATCCGCGCAAGGTCTCCTCCATCGTCGGCGAATACGTTCACAATTACGGCGGCATTTATCTGCCTGACGACAAGATCGTCTTCAGCTCGACCGCGCCGATGGTCGGCGTGCCCTGCATCGGCGGGAGCACCACGGTGCCCAACCTCTACCTGATGGGGCCGAACGGCGAGACGCCGCGCCAGCTGACCTTCGAGCAGGATGCCGACTGGTATCCGACCGTTCGCGAGGACGGCCAGATCATGTACCTGCGCTGGGAATACACCGACATCATGCACTACTACTCCCGGATC
>CAYMEN010000139.1:0-1505 GCA_964389325.1 uncultured bacterium
CGGATGCAATGGTTCACTGCTTTGAGCAGGGATGATGGTGACATATTCTAAAGCAGAAAACTCAGGTGTTAAGCTTTTTGCCAGAATGGAATAGGAAACAGCGCCCTCCTCCAGCGGAAAAACCTTAGATACGGTTGCTACCTCGAGCCCTTTTGGAAAAAGACCGTCTAAGCCGCTTGTTTCAAGGATGTCCCCTGTCTTTATAAGAGGAAGGACTTGATCATTTTCATCACGCCGTCCGGTTCTCAAATCCCTTCACAAACCTTTCTCGTCTGGGTATTTATAATTGAATCTAATTCCTTTTAAAAGAAAAGGATCGTTGGGGGATTCGCAGCCTTGAAGCTCTCCTTTTGCAAGACGAAGAGTTGTTTCTTGTTTGGTGTTTTCAATCAGAATTTCGAGGAGAGCAGAGAGCTTGTGCGCAAGCGGTTCGCTTGGCATTATGGAGGGGTTTTTTTGGAGCATTTTATGAAGCCCTTGTGCCATAAAAACGGTTTGCCGCGGCACATATCCTCCTCGAGCAACCCTTACAGAGGGATGTATGGAAGGATCTGAGATGAGGCGTATTCTGCTTGAATAATTCCCGACAAAGTCGACAAGCCCTACAAGGGTGCTTCCAACAAGAACAGGAGCATTTCGTTGTAATTGGAAAGGAAGATCAGGAGTTTTTGACCCTTTATCAATCCAAAGAACATGCGTCCAGGGAGAAGAAGTTTGAAAAGATACCTGTGCAATGATTGCAGCATACTTTTCTTTGATTGCACGAGCGCTATAGTCTATGACGCTTCGCAGCTCCTCTTCAGCTGAAAGAGTCCATTCCTTCCACTCTTCATTGTTTAGAGAAGGGTCTATGCTAGCTGAATTGGTTGCAAAAAGAGAGGAAAGCATAAAGGTCCCTGTCTGGGTAATGATCGACCTATATCCTTCAGGAAAGGAGACAACAAGAAAGGAAAGAGCTGTAAGTAAAAATAAGTAACGAGACATTGTTTTCCTGCCATAAAAGTGGTAGAGGAGGCTTTTGGTTAGTTTTGCAAAAGCCTCAAGCTTCTACTATTGTGTGTGAAGAAGCAGATTTTCTTGTAGCAAAAGGGTTTCCTTATCTACCATTATCTTTTCTTTTAGGGGTGTTAGCTCAGTTGGTAGAGCGCAACAATGGCATTGTTGAGGTCATCGGTTCGACCCCGATACACTCCATTTTTTTGTTTGCATTTCGTTCTTTTTTCCCCCAAACTAGATACTGTACACATCTTAGTTGAAGAATCGAAATTGACAGAAGCCGGCGCCCATAGTTTGAATTCTGCGAAGCAGCCCATAGTATACTATGGGCGATACAGCAGGATTCAAAATATGGGCTGTCGGCGATTGTCAAGCCGATTCTTCAACTAAGATGTGTATATATTCTATCTTACTAGGATACATGGAGTAAATCTCCAAAGCTTTTTTTTCAATATATACACATTTCAGTTGAAGAATCGTCTTTACAGAAGCAAAAGGTTGTAGTTTGA